>NZ_BAAHYA010000002.1:0-1935000 GCF_054657795.1 Desulfomicrobium salsuginis
TCGAATAAGATCTTTGATACGATTTTTTACATTTGTTTCAAAAGTGTCCCTAGAGACAAAGACATATATACTAAAGCCTTCATTCGAAACAACTGTTGCAACAGCAGGATAAAGTTCCCTGTTATTTGCATTTGAAGATACTGTTCTTGCAAATATTTCAGCTGCATTATCCTCTGAAGAACCAACTACTTGTGAATTTTTCGTATCGTAAACTATGAAACTTATGATATTATTTATATCTTTCCTGGTTGAATCCTGAATGCGCTCATTTTGAACATTCAGCAGAGACTCATCGAGGATCGGCCCCTTCCACGCATGTGAGCTAGACAAGAAATTAGAAACTGCGGCACAAATCTCGTTGTATTCTCGAGAAGTGTCTGTCTTTATAAATTCAATTTCTAAAATTGTTCTGTTTACCACATCGTACAAATGACGTTTTTTCTCTGAAATAATGCTTTGAGAAAGTTGCTCAATCTTTGACTGGTACTCTTTTTTCAAATTCAAAAAATAGGGCACACTCATTGACGCTGCAATGAATATTATCGCAACTATACCGCTGAGATAGTAATAAAAACGAATTTTTTGGCGAGCTATTAGTTTCATTTTTTGTTGCTGTTTTCCATAGGCTCAACTGTCCGTGACGGGGCATCCCAATTTGTCCAAATATCCAAACAGTCTGTTACCTAACAGTCCGAATTATTTCTTTCCGTATCGAACATTGCCCACACCTCGCACCTTTTGCAAGTACGAAATGGACGCCTGATTGTATCTCAAGCGTCCTTCAAGATACGTTAAGGCTAACCAGCAACCACGGCTGGCTGGAACTGAATTTTTAGGAAAAGGGGGAGGCGGATTCACAGGGTCCTGGGAATCCAGGTCGCAATTCTGTACGATCTCTACCGTTTTTCGAGTTCTCTTGCCTTGAACTGGTCAAACGAGATCATGATGTGATTGGATGAACGGCCAAATAGCCGTCCCCTATGATCATTTTTTATAATCTTTTTTAAAACTTATTATTTTCTATTTTTTTTAATCATTTCTTCGTAGATGCCTTTGCAGATCATGAACACAAGATGCGGATTGATTGTTAAAATTTCTTCGATTTCAGGTTCAAGCTCAATAATTTTGCGCCAGTTGTCTTTGATTAATCCGTAATTTTCTTTTCCATATTTATTCAGGCGAGGATAAAACTCGTTCTTAATTGCTTCAAGAGTCATGAAATACTGAGACTCAATCGGAGCTTCAAATACTTCTCCAGAATGAATGCAAGTTATCATTTTTGTTTTGGGGTGATTAAATAAGATATGCTTCTTATTTTCCCAGTCTTTTTTTAACTCAGTCGGTGTCACCAAATGAGCTACAGGAAGATAATACATTACAGTGCAATCAAAACAAAAAGTTTTCCAAGAATGTTTGGCTTCAACTTCAAATTCTTTTCCACAAATCCAGCACTTAATAATAACGTTTGGGATCATAGCAATCCCTCCTTAGGAGCTTCATCAAGAAGCTCCTTTTAATTGTTGACACGATTTCACAAAGAGATTTCTGGTAACAAGTTAATAGCTCTTTCTTTTTCTCCCTCCATGTAATGATAATAGGTGTCAGCGGTCATTTTCACCGTTGAATGGCCCATAAGTTTTGAAACTGCTGCTAAATCAGCATTATTTGTTAGCATTGTTGTGGCGAACAAATGACGAAGATCGTACATGCGAATTGGGTAATCAATTCCAGCAAGATCACATGCTGTCTTGAATGACTTTCTGATAGTTGTTACGGATTTTCCTCGAAATTCAATTATGTATTCCGAAGCTGCATGAGCTTTCATCATTTTGAGCTTTTCGAGAAATATTGATTTGACTGGAACGATCCGATAGGTGTTAGTTTTGCTAGCATAAATCTTCACCGTGGATCTTTCGAAATCTACTTGGTGCCACTTCAACGACAGGAGTTCAGACGTTCCAGGTCGTGTTCCCAAGTTAAAGCAGACTTCCATCGCCCACCGTACATGTGGTTCAGCGCAAGCCATGATCCGCTTCATGTCATCCACGGTCAGTTGAACTTCCCGTGGTCTTTCGCGAATTCTTTTCCTCATTTTCATTGGGTTAGAATTCATCAAACCGTTCTGGCAGCCGAAGTTGAAAATCGCATCAAGGTAATCGCAGTATCTGTTGACGGTTACTTTTGACCGTGGTTTGCCTGTCTGGGGACTATCTGCTTGAAAGTGCTTGATGAATGGCAGTATGTGATCGATGTAGGTCATATCATTCACAAGTGTATCCTTACCCAGAAGGGCAAAGAATGAATTCTTCAGCAGGACGGCAACGTTTTTGATGTGCTTCTCGGTTTTCCCAGAGGCCAGGAGATGATCCAGATGCATCCTGGAAAGTCGCCCAAACGTAATTCCTGTTGGACCAGTCTTTCCAATCTCCTCCTCCGGTTCTGATGTTTCTGGAGCAACAATCGCGTTGCCCAGAACCATTCCCGCCTCAACGGTGCATTGACGTGCAGCTTGATCAAACTTTTCAGCTTGCAGCTTCGCATCTTCTCCCCTTCCGAAAGATTTATCCCGCCTTCTCCCTTCTTCGAACCAATAAACGAGCCATCTACCATCACGTTGGTAAACTCCCATAGTTCCTCCATCAATATGAGTTATAAAAAGAATGGGGCTTATTCAGCCCCAGTTTCAAATCGTATGCATCAGGATTTCTTCGACTTCTTCTTCTTTTATCCCAAGATAACGTCGAGTTATCGATGGAGAAGAATGGTTGAGTCTCTTTGCGAGCACCTCCCAGCTTGTTCCGTGGATTTTCCTTTGTTGATAGCAAAAGGTCTTTCTTAATGTATGCGCCCCAACATGTGTTTTAATGTTGAGTTTTCTGCACCAATCTTTGATGTAGTTCATCACAGCATATGTTGTTAATGGAGCATTCTTTCCTTTTCGACTCTTGAACAAATAATGTTCTGGTGTTTTCGGAATATCATTCAGGTAATCCTCAAGTGCGCTGAAAATTTCAGAGTTGATGATTATGACATTGTCTTTTCCTGTCTTTTTCTCCTTGATTGAAATTCTTGATCCAACCTTGCACTCAAGCACGTCGCCTATTTTTAAGGCGAGAATGTCTTGTGCACGTAGGCCGGTGTTGATGCCTAAAATGAACAGCAAACGATCACGAGAATTGTCTTGCAACATTTTTTTGATACGCTTTATGTCTTTCGGTTCTGTTATGGCTTCAACTTTCATGTTTAATCTCCCAATTATTGTTTTCTAAAGAAAACCAAACGAAATCTGACATTCAAAACAAAGCTCAATCACCAAGAATATTCCTGGGACTTCTTATCCGCTTAATATCCTTGAAGATTGAGCTTGTATTTTATCGAATGTAAGTTTTTATGGAAAATCTTACATTTAAAATTGTATATCTTTATAGTTTTGTTGAAAATAACATGACTTCAACTTGCTCAATAAAGGAAAAGAAAAATGCCATGTTTTACCATGGCATGTTAAAGAAGGCTTCATTAGAGCTTTTCAAGGATGATTCGATTATCTTCAGAGTATACAGAGAACTCATCGTCTTCCTTGAATTCAAAATCACCCAAATCGTAATTCTTAAGAATCAGCTTGATTGTTCCATACTTTGTAACCTTCGCCTTAGAAGAACTGTTCATGTAAAGACCAGGAATTTCGTAAAATTGCTTGTCAGAACTAATCAGTTTCAAAACGTACTGCTTCAAAGTTTGCTTGTGCTTGATGTCCAGAATCTTCATGATTTGAACAGCATTGTTTCCGCCTTTAATTGCATCGCGTAACTTTGCTGCGTTGTACTTGCTTTCAATCCTCTTTTTCTTGGTCGTTGCTTCAGCTTTGGATTCGCCCATGATATTTCTCCTTATATGTTGGTGTAGTAAGGATAAATATCTGTATTTTGACCTCAAAAGTGACAGCTTTGAAGACACTTCACTAATCTTGAAGAAGGCTTTTGGGAGAATTCGCACAGAAATGGCCCAAGACGGGCTGTTATGGCGGTGGGTAGGTGTAATCCTCAGATTTTACTTCGGCGGCCCTCAGAATCGAAATATGGACGTCCAGCTTTTCACAGGCTCCTGTAAATTTTGGGCACAAAAAAAGCTCCCTGATCACTCAGAGAGCTGCCGTTATTCAATTCTAACATGACAGCCGCCCATGATTTCCAAGAATGATCCTTTGGAAACCATGGGCCATCGGTAGAATGGTCTGTCACCAGCCAAGCCCCGAATCACAACCGGACGTGCGGTTTTCCCGCATCCGGCTATCCCGAAATAACAACCCCAAAAACAATGTGTTCGAAAGAAAGACTGAATATATGTCGAATTTTGATTAAGCCCAAATTCAGGGGCATCTATAATTACAAAATTTTGATGTGTTTATTATTTGATAGAAAATACTTCTTCATCATCTTAATCGTCAATTTCTTACATTTATCTTTCCGAGGGTTGTTATTTCGGTGTACTCCTTACAAGTACTCAGCCACCCATTAAAAATGGGCTTCCCTTGGTCATTGTCGAATCCATTCAGAATCATCCAGCATATAATCGCTTGCATACATCCGTAAAAGGGATTGGTCTGAACCTTTTCCTGTGTTGAATCATAGATTCAACGACTTCAACTTGCCATGAGTCTCGTCTTATGTATGCGCCACCGTGATGTAGGCTAATTCCTCAGTCTCAGCCCCTCCCCCGTTATCGTTTCCTAAAACGGGTTGGCTGTTCTTCACAAAAAAGAACTTGGTATTTTTTGACTTCCATTCGTTCAGATACGAATGGTCCGCACAACAGCGGCACTTGGACTGGATCAACTGCAAGGCACCCATGACAAATATACTGTCTGTGATGTTTGAAATTGTCTTTCAGATAATGTTTCTGGTCTTTTGATCAAACAAAACGCCAAAACTTCTCATTATATGAAAGAAATATCTGTATCAAACGAATGAAAACTCTTCTCTTGATCAAGAAATGAATGTCAAAATAATATAGATATTTTTGAATCAATCATTGATTTGTTCAGTATTGTCGCGATTCGCCTTCCCCTTTATCGCCAAAAGCTCCGGTTACTTGAACGGCACAAAAGTTATTCAAAATCAAAAGAGTATGATTGTTATCAAAACTTGATTTGAACTTTTCTCAGTCTTCGCAGGTGACGCAGCTAAAGCAGCTAAATTTTCATGTATTTTTTTAATTTTTTTCAAAAATAATAAATAAATTGCTTGTTTTTCACCTTCGATGCCTGCTTCACCTGCGTTGACCATTGAAAAGGGAGGGGGGGGCTGAAGCCAATAATGACCAAGGGAAGGAAAAAATGAAATGCTCAACGAAAAAGGGGCCATTAAGACCCCTTATTTTGTACTTTCGATTAATCTTCAATAATGTAGTCGATGTAGTCTGTTGAATCATTGGTTGTAATGCGTCGAATGAAGTACTTCCTGCCGTTGCTGCCGTTCGATCCTGACATAACCTGAAGATTTGCTTGTTCAAGAATATCTTTGCAATCCTTCAAATTTCTGGACAAAATTGAAGGGTTTGAATTCACCAAATGAGGATCATCGGCTATATCCATAAGCTCGTTTTGAAGATCAATCATAGTTCCTTCCCAAAACTCGTTGTTTTCCATGAATTTGATCACAAGAGAAGCAACAGGGAAACTCTGTAATTTCAAAATACCCTTGGTTCTTAAATTGTTGGTCAAAGCTGTTTCGAATTGTTCTCTGGTGAATCCGAGTGCTTGAGCGGCGGCAATGCCTATTCTCTGGAAGTCTGCAAGTCTAATGTAGTCAGAAACTTCGATATCTCGATATGTTCTCAATGTTTCAACGGCAGCATCAAGGATTCCGCCAATGATCCTCGGCTTTTTTTCCTCAAATGCCTTCATGAGCATTTCTTCAGGAATTGTTTTTCTATCATTTTTGCTTTTTTCAATGACAATACACCTATCAAGAAGATCTGAAGCCGGATTTCCTAAAGAAATTGAGGCAAGAATGATCGGTTTTTTGATACTAAAGGTGAAGTCATCGTCATTGGTGTACTGCTTTCTTTTCGTAAAGTCTGTTCCAGTGAATGCAGCACAAAGCAGGTCAGATATTTCGATGTTAATCTTGGTGAAGTTATCAAAAAAAGGAACGGCGTGATGGTCAATGACCTGGGCCATCTCGCTTGTATTCCGGTACATGAAGTTGCCCCTGGAAACAGGGTCGATCAGTTTTTTGAGGCTCAGCGCCAGGGTAGTTTTTCCCGATCCCTTTTCTCCTACGAACCAAAGGTGGGGACGGGGCATGTTCGTAAACAGACTTGATACCAACCAGGTGCCGATCAGGATTTGCTCATCGGGATTAGTTATAGAAAAGATTGAAAACAGATCATCAAGACTTCCACCAGTTACCGGAGTTGGGATGCTGGTTTGGTGGGTAAACCGTTTGAAGATTACAGGGCTATTCTGAGTGATACTCCATTCTTCCGGTGTAATTTTGATGATGTCATCATTGGTGTTTTGTGTCTCAATGAAAATATCATCACCAAGTCGACCAATCCTATTATAAACCTCTACCTGTTTGCCATTGTTTAGCGCGAGGAGATTAAGGATTGGAATAAGATTTTTAATATCACTTTGTTTCAAGACTTTATAATATGCAGTTTTAAAATATGTTTGTACAAACGCGATGAAGTCTGATGATTCAATGGGCTTCCACTTTTTCTTATTTTGAATTTCTAGTTCGCAATACACAGTTTTATTCTGATCATAGCAATAATTCATCTGCTGAATGATCGTGCAGACATCATTGCTGTTCAACTTCGTAGAAGTTCCGGGTGCCGGCGGCATAATTTGATTAGGGATATGATTGTTATTTGTGTCCATGATTATCCTTGGCTTGACTGCCTATAAATGGGGGGGGCAGTGTTCGGCCCCCGGTTCGTTTGTGAGAAAAAATTCCCAGAGGTCTGTGAAATTTCTCTGGATGTTTAGAGGACAATTCCTTCCGAAATGTGGATGTCGGTTATAATCTGACTCAAATCGTTATAATAGACGGCATTTGCCAGCTCGCGGGAGAGCCCGGCTTTCAGTCCGAGGAAATCATCCATGGTCAAGTCCAGGCGTGCCTTTGTGAATGATTCAAAAACATCCAGATACTTGTAGTCATAGCGGGAGATCGTCCCATTCCGTTTTTGATCGAGGTAGTCCGGGAAGTAGATGATGTCGGTCTTGTTCTGTCCCTGCCGTTCAGGATTCCAAAACCTCACAACCCCTGTAGTTGCATCATCAAGCCATGACTTTGAATCGCATGAAAAGGCTGGACAACCGGCCAGCAAATCAAATTCCGTGATGCCAAACAGATGTACCTTCGCTCCATAATTGTTAAGATAATATACGGCAGGAAACAAATTACTCGGATTCGTTCGGCCTTTACACTGCCCGATAGCAATGTATTCAGGGTTATGTGACAGGTATGCTTCAATTTCACCATTGTTAAGGTTATGAATCACTGGTGCCACATCAATGCCCAGTTCTTCCATATCGAGAAAGTGTTCGTAATTCTTTTCGAATCCATCTGGACCAAATTCAAAATCTGGGCTGAAGATAATTTGATAACGATCTTTATGCTTCTCGCAGTGCTTCTTGAATTTGTGCAAAAGTTGACCTGTCGTCATTCCGATGTTCGAATTCAAGGCTGAAAACGCTCCATTGTCGAGAATAATCGTGCTGATGATTGATTCAAAATTCTTCAAAAACGCTTCATAGTTATTTGGCAAGATCGCCATGCTTACAAGGATATTCAGCCGAATTCCTTCGCATCTTAACATCAATTCCTGCATAAGCCTCTCTGAAGGCGAAGATAAATATACTTTCATTTTAGTATCCTGAAGCCCTCCCGATTTGTCGGGAGGGCTATTCTATGTTACTGCTTCAGTGTTTCTTTAGATGCTGTAAAGTTCTGGCGCAAAGCGGCCAGCGTATTGATAAGGGCATCAAGCTTTTCAAGGTCAAGATTGATCTTGGAAGGGGGGATGGTTAAAGCTTTAGATACGGTCTCACTCAGCTTTGTAATTTCTGCATTGACGTCCCGAATCTTTGGTTTATTGCTCTCGCTGCTTGCTTCAATAGTGATTGGATTGTTGTATTCACTATCTTTGTCGATATACTGGCGATAATCTACGCCGCTATTTTTCATCTCGATCATCTTGTCGATATCCTTCTTGTCAATTGACCTGCCATCTGCCAGTACAGACAAGATGTCGTTCATTGTAATTTCGTCAAGTCCAGATTTTTTAACTCTATAGTGCAAGATCGCTGCTTCACATTTTTCAGTGAAGTCATGAGCCACTCCCGTTGCCATGGTTTGATTGTCAATAGCGTCAATTATATCCTTGATGGGGTCTTCGTCATGAATCATTCCCCTTTTTTCAATTACACCTGCGAGCTTTCCAAGTCTGTCAATTCCAAGATGAAGATATGCTGCTACGTTATTAATTTGAGCAACTTTCGTATACACAGCAAGCGTATTTGGATGGATGTGTTTATCGAATTTTTCACGACGATACTGCAGCCATGCCTTCTTGCTAAGGTTGTTCATAATCACATCTTTTTTGATCAAATTTACAATTATACCAAGCTGCAAACCGACCGTGGCGATAAATTTTTGAGCCTTAGTGATATTGAACTGCGTCTTGTTGTGAACATCGACAAATTTATTGTACTTTTCATCCATGCTCATCTTGGAAACAGACTCATATAGAAGATGCATGGCCTTGACAGGGGTCACTTCCTTGGTCAGTGCTTCGTCGACGCTAGTAGGAATGCCGCCGATGCCGCCTGACCCTCCAATCATCACCTCAATAATTTCACGGTCGTTGTTGCGCAGTTCCTTTTCCAATGCTTCTTTGAAAGGATCAGTGTACGAAGGATGTGAGTCGGGATGAACGTGTGACTCTGATGACGGAGTGTTGCCAGGGCCTCCAGTAGACCCAGGCATGGAGAGGGGCGGGGCAAAAGGGTTCAGAAGGGCTGTAGGGGTGGAAATTTCAGAATCCATAAATACCTCCATAGGGTGGCGCGTCTTCCGGGATGGAAATGTTTGCGCCGTTAATAAACCCTAAAAAGGCAACCACCGTGCCAACAAAGGATGCGGTTATAATATGCAGATATTAAAGGTTTTTTAAGATTGAGGGTTGAGGAGAACCATTCTCTTCGATGGATTTTTGTTTGAATTTCGAAACTTTTCATCTACTTTTCGAAACGTTTTGTTTTTTGAGATTGACCCTTTTTTTCGACCAGCTATGTTGCCAACTTTTTCCTGCGTTGCTTTTCCGTTCCTCAAATGATGAAGGATTGTCTCGAAGTATAACTCCTCGAGGTCGTCCAAGGAAATTTTGTCTATAGGAATTTCTTGGCTTTCAAGATGGTTGATTTCTACTCCGTAAAAATGATCCAGAAAAATGTTGTCTTTGTTAGACGCATGCAAGTCTTTAAGTTGAAACTGCTCTGTAAGATTGATATGTTTTATTTTTGTTAAAAATTTAAGTGATTCGCAAAGACCTATTCGAAGGCACTCAGTCCATGTATAGCTGAGTTCTATGTCCGATTCATAAAATTCAAAACATGATTTTGAGTAGAGTGCTAAAATCATTTTTTTGTTTTTTAACAATTCTTTTTTCGTTTCATTGTCATAATTATGCTTATTTGGGTGTCCATTGCTCAGCGCATAGTCAAAAATTTTATCGGGGACATCTTTGTCGACATTGTCCGTTAGCAATATGAATGAATATAATCCATATATGTGAAAATGAAAGTAAAAATCATTATTGTAAGAATATATGTACAGAAGTGTCTTTTTTAAATCGTTAGAAATTTCTTTGCTAAAAGGAATGTCGTTTCTTTTTAATATTTCAAGGATGCCAGTCTGACCTCTCCGCTTTTCTATTTCCTTGCTTGTATGTTCTTTCATGTCAAAAATATCGTAGTTTGACTCTACATCTTGAAAGAACAATTTGCAAAAAATCAAAAAACCAGAATAGATAGTATTAATTTCAAGTATCTTTGAGCTTAAAAAATATTCTCCATACGTTTTCGATGATTTCGTAATTAACTCTTCAAATTCAAAATCCTTTCCAAAACCTTCTTTGTCATCATTCAAGCTAAGACCACTCGATAGCCAACACATTTCAAGATTTTCTATGTCGACTTCACTAGTGGCAAGTTTTTCTTTAAATATTTCTATATTGTTTAAATTTAAGTCTGTAAAATTTTTTTGTAATGAAAAGAATACACGTTGATCATAACAATCGATTTTTAAATTTTCTGTTAAAAAATTTGTGTTAAGACTATGTATTTCATTAAATATATATGATGCGTTTTGAATCAGTCCGCTACATACTTTTTCGATCTCCCGAACATTACCTGGCCAATTATAGGCCAACAGGCTAAATAGCATTTTGGGACTAAGAATATGTAAAATTCTTTCATTAAAGAATTTCATATAGTAAAGGATGTCAATTCTTCGCTTATGAATTGCTGGTATGGAAACACTGTCAAACCTGTACCATAAGTCATCCCTAAATTTTGTTTTTTGTACATTTGTTGTTGCGAGTATTTGGCACTCGAGTTTTATTGGCGTGACTGAGCCTAGTTTAGAGAAAATTCTGCTTTCTATTGCCAACAACAATTTTGCTTGCAGATGTTTTGGCATTTCTCCCATTTCTTCTAAAACGATTATTCCGTCCTTTACAGATTCAAAATATCCAATTTTATTTTTATCTGCTCCTGTAAATGCACCCTTAGTGTGTCCAAACAAAAGAGAATCAATTAGTGCCGAGGGTAATGCTGCACAATTTATATATGCGATATTAGGAGTTTTGCCTTTTATGTTTGTATATATAAATGCATAGTAGTCGACAAACATGCTTTTTCCTGTTCCTGTTGGCCCATGTATAAGCAATGGTCGACTGTCATTGTTAATATTGTTGATGCATTGAATTTCAAATCTTTTGATTGTCTCCTCAAGCCCTGGAGGGATGAGCCATGTATTTCTTGGTTTCCAGGGCAATCCATATTCTGTATCTTTGTTTTGAGTGACCATATTATGCTCTTGAAATAGTACTGTTTTGTTCAAAAATCAGGTTTTTTAGATTCATACAATGGATCATGAAATATCAGCAACCATTGGCTCTACCAATACGCATGGTTTAGAAACGGGCCTGTGGGTAAAATCAAATGACTAATGTTCCAGGCAACTGGTAAACAAAAAATGGTGTTTCGGTGCATGTATTCCCAGCACCTAATAACGATACGTTTGATGCGTTCAACGGCATCAATTTTTTCTTTGGTCTGTGAATTTTTCTGGTTCATGCCCATATCCTGCTAGTAGCAAGGAAAATAGGGGTTTGCCAAGTTGGCAAGCATCAAATCGATGAAATTTGAGTGGATTCAGAAAAGGTGATCCGGAATTCACGGGTGTCTGTGAATTTGAGACGGGAAAAATAAGACCAAAATGGCCAGTTTAGTGAAACTGGCTGAAATTTCGACTAATTTTACGATTCCGGTGGGGTCGTGGGAGATTTTTGGTCTTTGTTGGATTCTGATTGGTCCTGGCAGCTAGCACCGCAACGGTATTGTCTTGCTATTTCCATTGAAGGGGCTGTTTTTAGGTGTGGATGTCTCAAAACCGTAGGTTTTGACTTTTGGTTTTACCACTTATGGGGATAAATCAGCTATGATGTCACTGAAAATTACCACAATGAAGAATTGTTCGAAGGTGCAGATTAAAGAAGGGTTCAAAAAATCCCCCAATGGGGCGTCTGATCTGGAATATTCGCCAGATTGTCTTTGTAATACGGTCTATGTCTATCCCTGGATTAGTTGAAGCGCCATTTCTGGCAGGGCGTTGGCCTGAGCCAGCATAGCCGTTGCCGATTGTGTCAGGATCTGGCTTTTCACGAACTCTGTCATTTCCGTAGCCATGTCGGCGTCAGAGATGCGGGATTCAGCGGCCTGAAGGTTTTCTGCCTGAATCTCAAGGTTGGTGATGGTGTTCTCAAGGCGGTTTTGGGTAGCGCCAAGGGATGCTCGAATTTTGTCCTTATAAATAATTGCTTCTGTAATTTTATCCAGTGATTTTTGTGCTGATTCTTGTGTCGATATTTCAACATCATTAATCTGCATTCCTATTGTTGACGCGTCATATATTTTTATATGATATGAGTCGTTTTCTGTGTTTAATTTTCCAAAATGAATATTTATTTCTGTGCTAGCAGATAGTGAATCTCCTATTCCAGTATATAAAGCTCTTATTTCTTCGTCGTTAAGCCCTCTTGCGTATATTCTGACGTCATCAATTTTTCCATTCCAAAAAGATTCGTAGAATCCTCCTGTTCCTATATCCATCCTGCTTGATGAAAAGCTAAGTGTACCAGATACATCTCTTTCTGCAACAAGATTTCCGTCGTAGTAAATTCTTGATGTCGTTCCGTTGTTCGTGCCAACAATGTGGTGCCATTCATTGAATGTGACTAGGTCGCTGGACGTAGCTAGTCTGTCAGGTGGGAAACTTGAAAAAGCATCAAACATGATTGACTGGTATCCTCCAGGCCCAGTAGCATCTCCAACTTCGAGTTGAAATCCGAATGGGCCATTTACAATTTGATCATTATGCCCCTGTGATAATTGTTGTACCCATGCACTAATTGTTATTGCGGAATAATCCATGCTAAAGTTATTTACTTCAATTCCACTGTCAATTCCATTGAATAAATATGCGCTATCTGGATTATTAAATCTATCAGTTGTGAGTGTCGCGTTTACAACATTTGTTGGAAAGCCGTTCGATCCTGAATCGTCAGCATTTCCATTGAATTTTCCCCAAAAATGTAAATTACTGTTGAGATCAACACCGTTGACAAATAAGCTCCCCAGAGTCGGATTTTGTACTAGTGGGTTTGTATTATCGTTTATTGAAAGTAATTTTATTCCATTAAATTCTGTCGACGCTGCAATTCTTTCAATTTCTGCCTTCATTGCCTGAAATTCATCGTTGATGATTGCACGCTGGTCGGCGTTATAGGTTCCTGTCGCGGCTTGGGTAGCCAGTTCCTTCATACGGATCAGCTTTTCGTCGATAACCTGGAGTGCTCCATCCGCCACCTGGATCATCGAAATAGCGTCGTTGGCGTTTCGAATTCCCTGGCCGAGGCTTGCAATATCTGCCCTCATAATTTCACGAACTGCTAATCCGGCGGCATCATCCGCAGCAGTGCCGATTCGCAGCCCTGATGATAGTCTTCGGGTTGAAACCCCGAGGCTCCCATAGTGGGTAGATAAATTCCTGGCTGTGTTGATCGCCATCAAATTATGATTGATTGTCAGTGACATACAGCAAGTTCCATTGATTTTATGCTGATCTGTTTTTATGATGCGTTTTTTTCCTTTGGCTCACAGGAAACCTTTGTGGCCAAGCGGATGCGTCAAAAAACGCACTATAGCTGCTATTTTAGAGCAAAAAGTAAACCATGGTTGCTTAAAAGAAATTTTTACTGGGCATAAGCTATCCAAAAAGGATGGTCTTATGGTCAATCTTCTTGAATTATTTGGGAAAAGAATTCGAGGACTCAGACGCGCGAAGGAGTTGACCCAGGAGCAGCTGGCGGAAATTGCCGGGATATCCCTGCAGAATATGGGAGAGATCGAACGAGGCAAGGGGAATCCGACCTTGGTTACTGTGGAAAAACTTTCCGCCGCCTTGGATGAAGATCTATCCAGCATCTTTGATTTCGGTAGTTCTGTCCTGACGAAAGAAAAAGCCGTTCAAGAATTGGAGGACCTGCTTTCAGGTGCGACCAGAGAACAGGCCCAGGCAATTCTTGTCGTGGCTCAGATTATTCTTCAGGAGAAGTAGTCTGTTCCGGCGGGGTAGACCTAACCATCAGCCCTAGCCGTTCACGGAACCTCGCCGTTAAAACCATGCCTATCTCTGAACAAGCATAGACAAGCCTTTCCTCCCTTCCATCAACAGAACCCATCAACAAAAACAAATCTTCCAAAGAACGCAGACAACCAACCAAATCATCATAGCAAGAAAGCTTATCAAAATTTTGATTGGTCATTTTAATCATCCTCTGGAAGCATAATCGTCATTACTGGTTCTCGATCATCTCCTGGGCCAACATGAGCAATGATTGTTGGTCTGTCATATCCGCCTGATTCATTCAGAAACAAAACTTCGAAATATACTCGGTCAGAATCTTTGCTGTTTTGAGCAGCAAGATATGTCATCCAAAGAAGATCATGAAGACGACCCTCGAAGGATTGCCCCATATTTTTTAATTTTTCTGATGGTTCAAGGTATCTACCTAGGAGTGTTGCAGTAACAGCCGTAGGAAGGCGGAAGCCCCTTTGGGAAGCAAAGGCGGTGATGTCTATTAATACGCCGTCTGCAATTGCTTCATTTCTGCTGTAGCTGCTGATCAGCACCCATTCTTCGTCCATGTTGTCCTCCAATGATAAAAAGTGGTGAGATTTCGGAGAGATAATCTGGCTCATGGGGAAGGGTCACGGTGTCCAAGGGAAAAATCCCAGGACCCTGGAAATCGTACATTCCGAGTCTCCTGAGATTTTGGAGCCTGGGACTGCCCAATCATGGGAAACGGGGGGATCGGCCCAGGAAGGGGCTGTTTTGTCCCAAGGAGGGGGCTGGACGATGGTGCCGAAGTATTCAGACCCTAGTTCTAGGGCATGAATGATTGAAGTTTAAAACCAGAATTTTCATCATCTTCAAATCGATGATTTTATTATGAAGATAATCTGGTCAAGAGCCTGCTTGCCATGTCATCTGTTAATATGTATATTTGATAATGCGTAGTAATTGAAGCTAAAAATTCAAACATGAAGTGATGGAGGTTTGACATGGCTAAGGACACTCAAAAAAAAGAAGACAAAAAAAAGAAAATTGAAGAGATTGGAATAAAATTGCTTAAATTTGCACAGGAGAATTCGTCTGACAAAAAAGAGATCGATGTTTCCAGAGCAAAAAAAGAATTTAAGTGTTTTAGGAATGTCATACTTGAAGCATACGCGTTCGGACCAGTAGAACTCAAAGAGTACAAGATCATTGAAGGCAAGTCGCCTTCGCCATTAAAAGAAGTTGAGCCTCCATGCTTAAGTGGCAAGGGAACGATTACCATTAAGAAGTATTATGTTGACGAGTACAACGAGAAGTACTCAAACAATCAAATTAAACGTGAAAGTCCACTTGATGTAGCTTTCGAGGATGGAAAGATAATTCTTTCAAAAAAGTAGTTGTAGTTAATCAATTTTTAATAGTGCTGGGCTCCTTGTTGCTGTAGGCTGATTACAAATCGGGCTTGGTGGAATTCGTGGAATCCCGTCGAATTATCGAAAAGGTTATTGTCGCGCTGTTTCTAGAGACTCAATTACTGAGCATCTTTTTTTTGAAGGGTTAAATTTGAGATGTCTTTAAAAAATAAATTTATCATTTTTCTGAAAAATAAATTTAGTCCAAGTTCTATTAACAGGATTAAGGATTATTGCAGTTATGTGTTACGTGCTTTGTGGTTCGCTATGTATCCATATGCACGCTTTGTGTGCACACCATTAAATCTGCTCAAGAACAAAAGAAAAGATGAAAGAAGATTAGAAATTGGTCCGGGGCCAAGGCGTATTCCTGGATTTGAGACAATCAATGTTGTCTGGGGGAGAGACGTTGACTATATCGGCGATGCTTCAAAAAAGTTGCCATTTGCATCTGGAACGTTCGATCTTATTTATGCTAGCCATGTTCTCGAGCATATTCCATGGTATCAATTGCCGTCTGTTATTAAGGAGTGGGTGCGTATCTTAAAGTCGGGTGGATCTATTGAAATATGGATTCCGAATGGACTTCTAATTGCGCAAACATTTGTCAACGCAGAGCTTGGGATTAAAAATGAAATTGATAACGATGGGTGGTTTAAGTTTAACGAAGGGCGTGATCCATGCGTCTGGGCAAATGGTCGTATATTTTCATATGGGGATGGTACTGGTCGAAAAAATGATCCCAATTGGCACATGGCTGTTTTCTCGCCACGCTACTTGCGATCATTACTCACGGACTCAGGTCTGATTAATATTGACGAACTGAACAGTTCTGAGGTGCGGGGATACGATCACGGTTGGATAAATCTTGGCATGAGGGGATATAAGCCGTGAACTATCGGTCTGTCGCAGATTTATCGCATACCATACGCGAAAACCTGTACAAATTACCTTGTGATATTGATTTGGTTGTTGGCGTGCCTCGAAGCGGGATGCTGGCTGCGAACATGATTGCGCTTTCTCGTAATCTCAAACTAACCGATCTTGCAGGCTATCTGTCAGATAGCCCTTTAAAAATATTCGGGCGTACCCGTGAATGCCTGTTCGCCGAAGTTTTAAAACCAAGTGATGCCAAACATGTTTTAATTGTTGATGATAGTATCTGGTCCGGTGGTTCGCTGGAGAGAGTTCAGGCTCTGATTGCAGAACTCGGAAGGCCGCACGATCTCACCTATTGCGTTGTATATTCGACAAAACAATCCACTCACAAACCAGATATTTTTTTTGAAGTTGTGGAATTGCCAAGATTGTTTGAGTGGAATGTGATGCATAGACAGTTTTTGGAAAAGTGTTGCCTTGACATTGACGGCGTGCTCTGTTTGGACCCAACCGATTCTGAGAACGACGACGGACCGGCCTATATTCAATTTATTCACAATGTTCCTCCATTGGTTGTTCCTAGTTATCGTGTTGGACACCTTGTTACGAGTAGGCTGGAGAAATACCGCCTCGATACTGAACAGTGGCTTAAAAAGCATGGCTTTGAATATGGGCAGCTACATATGTTAAATTTGCCAGATGCCAAAACTAGGCGCAGATTGGGTTGCCATGCATCTTTTAAAGCCGAGATTTTTCTTAACCTTAAAGAAACCGAACTCTTTATCGAGAGTGAAGTCAGCCAAGCTGTAGAAATTGCTAATATGGCCGGCAAGCCTGTTCTTTGCTTTAGCACACAAAAAGTATATTACCCTTGTGCTTCCTATGCTTTAGTCGAGAATAAGGTACATACATTCGCAAGAAGAGTTTGCAATAAACTCATAAGAATCGCAAAGCGAGTGTCTCGGTTATGACCGAAGATAAAATAACGACTCGGCATGGCGTCACTTGGGTTGGGGTTTCACAGGTTGGGAAGGTGTTGATGCAGCTTGTGAGTATATTCACCTTGGCGCGGATCTTGCCGACCGAAGACTTTGGATTAATGGCCTTGGCGGCAACTGTTACCGCATTTGCTGGACTGATGCGAGATATGGGTACCGGAGCAGCCATTATACAGAAGCAGGATTTAAGTTTCGATTTGATAAATGCTGTTTTCTTATTCAACGTGCTGCTCGGTATTATAACTACAGTAATTTTGATAGCGGTTTCATCGTTGGTGTCAATTTTTTTTAAAGAGCCACGCTTGATTGATATTTTATTTGTTTTAGCACCTGTTTTTACAATCACATCACTTGGCACGGTCCACCAATCACTGCTTGAACGTGATTCACTATTCAAACATATTGCTAAAATTGAACTGACTTCTGGATTATGTGGACTAATTTTTGCAATAGTTGTAGCATGGCAAGGCGGTGGAGTATATGCGCTGGTAGTTCAAAGTATCGTGACAGCATCTGTAAGTACCATATTTCTGTGGATTGTCTCAGATTGGCGGCCAGTTTTTAAATTTAAATTTATGGCTTTGAAAGAGATATTTGGATTCAGCTGTAATATATTCTTGTTTAATTTTGTGAACTATTTTCATCGAAACTCAGACTCAATGCTGATTGGAAAATTTTTAGGCGTGGTAGATTTGGGTTTTTATAATGTTGCCTACCGTATTTTGCTTTTTCCTGTGCAGAATATTACATTTGTTATCAATCGCGCCATGTTTCCTGCTTATAGTCGTAAACAGAACAGTCGCTCATTAATTGAAAAACATTATATGGAAACACTTGAAACTATAGCCTTCATTACTGCACCGCTGATGGCCTTAATTTGGGCACTACGTGAACCGCTTGTCAGTGTTTTTCTCGGTGATCGCTGGTTACCTGCTGCGGATGTAATTGCTTGGTTAGCGCCTGTTGGATTCTTTCAGTCAATGGTTAGCACAAGCGGTTCTGTTTTGAATTCAATAGGGCGATCAGACGTATTACGCAATCTCGGGTTGATTGGAGTGCCGTTTCTGACAGCATCTTTTGTTGTTGGTTTGCCGTGGGGCATAGAAGGAGTCGCGGCAGC
This sequence comes from Desulfomicrobium salsuginis, assembly GCF_054657795.1. NCBI lineage: Bacteria > Pseudomonadati > Thermodesulfobacteriota > Desulfovibrionia > Desulfovibrionales > Desulfomicrobiaceae > Desulfomicrobium > Desulfomicrobium salsuginis. The sequence continues at coordinate 18,323 of NZ_BAAHYA010000002.1, forward strand.
TTATTGTATTGCAAGTTTTTTTTGGATTTATCCTGTTATTAAAACCGTTCTTAAGTTGCTATGTGGTTCGTTTTTGGAGTTTGTCTTTGTCATTTTTAAGCCAACATTTTTGTCTATTTTTGTAGCATTGTTTGTTTGTTATTTTATAAGAAATATAATGACGAAAAATGATTTACATTTAGCGCATCTCTTTGCTGGAATATTTATAGGACTAGTCTCGTATTTGATATTATCATTATTTTTTATGCGAAAAACAGTAATTAGAATTTTTTTTACATTTCAAAAAAATTGTAATGAAGTTTTTTCATCTGTGAATAAATATATTTGTAAAATTTTGGTAAACTTGATATAGAAATATTATATCGTCAATTGGCAAGTAGTGAATTTTCCAACATAGAATATATAAAAAAGTGAATATTAAAGAGTTTTTGTTATAATTTTGGCAAGCTACACCAGTCTCAAGTCAGGTGGCAAGGTTTAGTCGATTAAAAAAAACAGGTTCCTGAGAGTATTATAGATGTACACGCATGCGACGGAGGGTGCTGTGAAGATAGAAATACAGTTTCAACATAAGTATGTGCAAGATTCTCTAGCGTAGATGGCGATGGCATATTTAATAGGTAGTTACACGATGAATGCAATTATGGGTAATTTATGAAGGTGTTGCATATTGTTGCTGGAGAGTTGAGTGGCGGCGCTGCAAGAGGTGCATACTGGTTGCATTGTGGATTGCGAGAAATCGGTATTGAGTCAAAAATACTTACTAATAGCCGCACAACTTTGGGCGATAATGGTGTTGTTTCTGTAACAAAAAGCAAAAAAGATAAAGCTTTTAATTTTTTTCGTTCTCATTTTGACCACATGCTTGCCGCTTTTTATGCAAAAAGGGAAAAGTTTATATTTAGCAGTGGTATAATTGGATATGATTTTACCAAAAATAGAGAATATGAAGAGGCGGATATTGTGCATCTTCATTGGATTAATGCTGGTTTTATAGATATGCAGCATTTGAAAAAAGTGAATAAGCCTATGGTATGGACTATGCGAGATATGTGGCCGATGACAGGCGGGTGTCACTACGCAATGGGTTGTGAAAACTATAAGATAGGCTGTGGGAACTGTAAGCAACTAAGAAGTGAATCAGGCTTAGACCTTTCGCGCTTTATTCTGTGGAGGAAGAAAAAATTCTTGCCTAAGTCAATAAAAATAGTTGGCATTAGTAATTGGTTGACTGAACAGGCGAAAGCAAGTGATCTTTTTAAATCTTACGACATCAGAACTATTCACAATAACGTGAGCTCGAATGCTTTATATCCAATTGATAAAATAATAGCCAAAAGTATCTTAGGGATTAAAACAGATAAGAAAGTGATCTTGGCAGGAGCAACAGATTTGAATTCGTTTTACAAAGGGTTCAGTAAATATATTGAGGCGCTTAAGTATCTTGATAAAAATCAATATTACCTCTGTTTTTTTGGAAGAGTAGATAACTCTGTCGTTCAAAGTTTGGGTTTTGAATATACTAGCTTCGGTTTTATGTATGATAATGTGTCTTTGATGTTGATATACTCATCTGCTGATGTATTTGTGGCACCAAGTTTGATGGAAGCGTTTGGAAAAACATTGGCTGAGTCTATGGCATGCGGCACTCCAGTGGTCTGCTTTGATGCCACTGGGCCGAAAGATATAGTGACTCATAAGTTTGACGGCTACAAAGCAACACCATTTGATCCTAAAAGTTTAGCGAAAGGGATTGAATGGGTTTTGGATTCGCCTGATTATAAAAAACTCAGTGATAATGCGCGAAGCAAGGTTGTGACGGAGTTTGAGAATAAGGTGGTCGCTGGCAAGTACGCTGAACTTTATGAAGAGATCTTAACCCTGTAGCACTGTTATGCGTACAGATGACTTATCAGGTCGTTGATAAATGGCGATTGAGCGAAAGCGGCCTGTTCTTCTTTTTCGTTTTTTTTTAACAACTTATCCAGACAGGAGTTTCGAAAATTTCAGGCCAAAAACACTGATTATCCGTCAGAGAACCATCACCGTCCAAATCACAAGCGTCTTTGGGTCAAATCGGTCATCACTCCCCATCCAGTTTCCTGAAATTTCTGATCCAAAACAGAAAGTAGGGCGGCAAAAAAAAACCCCTTGAAAATTTTCAAGAGGTTCTGTTCATTTTTGCTTCTTCAGGGGGAATGAATAGATCTCAGGCTGGCCCCTTCTGGGGGCGCCAACTTTTTTGTTTGGCGGGGGTAAACAAGAAAGCCGCCCTTTCGGACGGCTTTCTAGCGGCATTCAAGAATCATTTGAAGCGTTTATAAGTGGTGGAGCTGATCAGGATCGAACTGACGACCTCTTGAATGCCATTCAAGCGCTCTCCCAGCTGAGCTACAGCCCCACAACGCGAAGACGGTTACTGCACAAAGCTCGGCCAAAAGGCAAGCGTTTTTTTAATTTTGAATTTCGTCGAGCATTCTCAGTAGGTTAAGGTCAGATGCGCCGCTTGCGACCAGGGGGACCGATCGGCCGGGTTGGAAGATGCCGTCTGATTTGTTCAGCTCGACGAGTACCATGCCCATGCCTTTGGCCACGGCCGGTACGTATCTTGGGGTATCCTGGGAGGCCGATCTGGCGTCCCCAAGAATCACGCCTACATCCGGGGCTGATCCGAGCAGCGGCAGGATTTCGTCTCGTCCCGTCTGCGTCAGAAGCACGATGGCGTCGGCTTTTGCCACAAGCTGCGGCATGAGTTTGTTCAGGGCCAGCTCGGGAGCGATGAGGTGCGCCCCGGTGATCTTCACGGCTGGGTTCGTTTCGACGAGGCTGATGACGGCGATTGTGTATTGCCCCCGCTTGATGAGGACGTATGGCCTGATCCAGGGCAGGGCGTCTTTCTGGAATTCAAGATTTGAGCAGACGAAGGGAAAGGATGCAATGCTGGCGAGTTCCCGCAGAGGCACTTCGCCCATCTCCAGATCATAGGGGCCCAGGCCCATGGCGTCATAGCCCATGCGGTTCATGGCCCGCACCAGCGTTTTGTTGATGCGCTCGGCACGAGGAAACCCCGAGACGAAGGCGTCACCGGCGTCCAGAAGCACCAGGGCCGCAGCTTCGGCGCGCACCCGCTCGATGACGGGCAGACGCTGTGCGATGCCTCCGACGGGCCCCGTGATGCCGGGTTGTGGGAAGACAACGCCCTGGGTGTCGCCGGTGAAGAGGACGGTGATTTTCGTATTATTCTCGGACGGGTTCGTAGCAGGCTGAACCGCTTGCTCTGGAATGGGGGCCGGGGTCGTTGGTGCGGCCGCCTGTGCATCAGTAGCACCCGTAGATACGACTGCTTCCGACGTGGCGGGTAAGGTCCGGCTCCCGGCGTCAGGCGATGGCGAGGGAGTGTGCTCTTCAGCAAGTTGCCGTGTCGGCGCGGGAACGGGGGACGTTTGCGGCCCCTCGGTCTCGGCCATTGTGGTCGGTTCGACTGACGCGAGAACGTTCGCAGACTCTATCGGAGCGGTCAGAGGCTGGGCATGGATGGGAGCCGGAATTTCGACTGTCTGTCCCTCGCCGATTTGGTCGGAAGGGGCTGGCGCTGCGGCCGGTTGCGAAGCCGGTACCACCTGGGCCGATGTGGAGGACTCGGCCTGCTGCGGCTGTTCCGGCCCTTCAGATGTCGTAATGTCGCCCGCGCGAGAAGGTTCTTTCGTCGTGTTCTCTGCCTGCGCCGCGGGCATTTGAGGCGGCTGGGCGCTTAATTCTGCGTCGGCAATGGCGTCCGGTGCTCCTTCCTCCTCCGACAGCGGCGGCCCCGGAGTGTAGAGGGATGCGGTGAAACGCTTCTCGAAGCTGCGTGTGACCTGGCTGTCGTCCCCGTGAATCCGTGAGGCAATGGCCAGGCTCGCCAGGAGGCGGGCCCTTTCGGCCAGCTCCGGGTCCTGGTCCAGTTCCCGGACCCGCTGCAGCCAGTCCGACTGCGGGAAGTTGGCGGTGAAACCGTGGCGCAGGTAGAGGCGGTCGTTCCGGAACCCCTGGAACTGCCCGTACAGGTCGTTCAGGTGCGCAAATTGGGGCAGAACGGCGGGGGCCGTCGTCACCGGCGCCGGTGCGGGCCGCTTGGCGCAGGCGAGGAGGGACAGCAGGCACAGGGTGAGGACGAGTATCTTCTTCATGCGGCGCTCGGATCGGGTGAACATTGCCGGGGAGGTGAGGGCTCTGCGCGCCCGCCCATGTGTCTATCCGAGTGACTTGGTAAAATAAAGGATATCTTCGCCCGGGGCGTAATAGTCGCGGATGCGGGCCTCTTCGATGAAGCCGCAGGAACGGTAGAACGCCTGGGTCGGGGCGTATTGATCACGCGACGACGTCTCGGCGATGAGCTTGCCGCCGCCCGAGGCGTGCAGCCGCCTTTCGACCTCGTGCATCAGGGCCTTGCCGAGCCCCCGCCCTCTGCCGTCTGCATGGACCGCGATCCAGTAGAGGTCGAAGGAGCGAGCGGTGCAGGGCACGGGCCCGTAGCAGGCGTAGCCCGTCACCTGTCCTTCGGGCGACTGGGCGAAGACGAAGAGATAGCCGCTGGCAGGGCCTTTCTGCAGGTGCTCGCAGACCAGTTCCTCGGCCACTTCGATCTCCTCGGCCGAGAAGAAGCCGGTGGACCTGACGATGTCGCGAACGGACCGCCTGTCGGCCTGGATCACCGTGTCGCGGAACAGCCATTCAGACATGGGGATTGCCTCCATGCGCCCGGTGCAGGGCATCCTCGACGATGGCGCGCACGAGGTCGTCGTGCGTGAACCCCGCCATGCGTGCCGCGGCCACGAATCCGGAGTCCGGGGCGATGCAGGGGTTGGGGTTGACGTCGATGACGAAGATCTCGCCGCGCTCCGAAACGCGGAAGTCCACGCGGGCGTATCCCGCCAGTCCAAAGATTTCCCAGCACCTGAGTCCGGCACGGATCATTTCCGCCGTCGGGGCGCCTGTGCCGTCCAGATCGAAGCTGCGGACCGAGGCGGCGTAGGCCTCGCTCTCCCCGTGCCATTTGGCGGCGTAGCCGAGGATGGCCGGACCCTTCATGGCCGGGTCGAACAGCATTTCGGCCAGGGGCAGGGGGCGCGGCGTCCCGTCTGGTGCGGCCAGCAGGGCCAGGTTGAACTCCCGCCCCTTGACGTATCGTTCGGCCACGCAGTCCCCGGCCATGCGCGGGGCCAGGGTTTCCATGACCCGAAGCAGGGAGGGGGCGTCCGCGGCCTCGACGACGCAGTCGTCATCGAGCCCGAGAGAGGCGTCCTCGAAGCGCGATTTGACAATGTAGCATCCCGGGCCGGGGAAAATGCCCCGGCGCAGCTCCTGCAGGCTCGTCCCGGCGGGGGAGGGGATGCCTGCGGCCGCCATCATGCGCCGCGACAGGGCCTTGTCGGCGGCCGCGGCCAGGGCCCCTTCGTCGGACCCGGTGCAGGGGATGTCCGCCTTGCGGCACAGGGCCGGAGCGACACCCGCCAGGCTGGCCTGGCCGGCGAAGGATTCCACCAGATTGAAGGCCACGTGGGGGACAAACCCGGCGAGTTCGTCCTCGAAGGCCCGGACATCCTGGCCGAGGAGCACCTGGCGGGCCGCCCAGCCGCACTGTTCGAGGCTCTCCGCGACCGCCCTCGCCATCTCCACCGTGTCCAGCGCGTCGGGGGACGCGTTGGCATCCACCTCCTCTCGCATCACCGCGACACGCATGGTCATGCGGCGGCGCCCATGCCCCGGGATTTGGCCCGCTGGGCCGCCGACTCGACGATCTGGGCGATGAGCATGTCGTATTCCAGGCCGATCTTGTGGCAGAGAATGGGCAGGTCCGAGCTTTCGGGGTTCAGGCCGGCCAGGGGATTGACCTCGATGAAGCGCGCCCGTCCCTGGGCGTCCAGGCGCACGTCCACCCGGCCCGCGTCCAGGCAGCCCAGGGCCTGCCAGGCGGCCAGGGCCACGTCGGCGGCCTGCAGGGCCTTGTCGTCGCCGACCACGTCGTAGCGGACGCGGTCGCGCCACTCCTGCTTGTTGGCGTAGGTGTAGGCGCTGCGGTCGCCGTCTTCGGTGGACAGGACCTCCATGACGCCCAGCACCCGCGCGGCCCGTCCGCTGCCCAGAAGGCCCACCGTGAACTCCCGGCCCGGCAGATAGGTTTCGACCAGGGCGGGCTGGCGGTAGGTCGTGAGCACGTGGGCGCAGATTTCGCGCAGCTCCTTGCGGGAGCGCACCAGGGATCTGGCGCTGATGCCCTTGCTCGACCCTTCGGCCACGGGCTTGACGAAGAGGGGGAAGGGCAGGTCGATCTCCTCCACCGTCCCCGGATCGTTCACGATCCAGAAATCCGCCGTGGGCACGCCGTGGGCGTGGACCACGGCGTTGGTCCAGCCCTTGTGCAGGGTCAGGGCCAGGAGCTCGGGGCCCGAGAAGGTGTAGGGGATGCCCCACGCGTCCAGCAAGGCCGGGACCTGGGCCTCGCGCCCCAAGCCGTTCATGCCCTCGGCGATGTTGAAGACGAGGTCCCAGCGGCGGCCTTCGGCCAGGGCCCGGACCAGGCTGCCGATGCTGCCGATGCGTTCCACCGCGTGTCCCTGGGAAACCAGGGCGCGGGCGATGGCCTCCACGGTGACGGGGCTGTCCAGCTCCGCCACCTCGTCGGTCGTGAAGCCCGCGGCCAGGTATTCGTCCTTGAGGTCGTAGGTCATGCCGATGCGCATCAGCCCTCCCGTCCCGCAGTGTCGGGATACCGGAAAACCCGGCCTTCGTAGTTGCGGAGCATGACGTCCCGTCCTTCCCGGTCAAAGGCGTACTGCGGCTGGAGCGGCACCTTGCCGCCGCCGCCGGGGGCGTCGATGACGTAGGTCGGGATGCAGTAGCCCGAGGTGTGCCCGCGCAGGCCCTGGATGATGGACAGGCCTTTCTCGACGGGCGTGCGGAAGTGGGTCGAGCCCGGGATGGGGTCGCACTGGTAGAGGTAGTAGGGCCGCACGCGGTTGCGGATGAGACCGTGCATCAGGCGTTTCATGGTCTCCACGTCGTCGTTCACGCCGGCCAGGAGCACGGTCTGGCTGCCCAGGGGGATGCCGCCGTCGGCCAGGCGGTTGCAGGCCGCCGCGGTTTCGGGGGTGATCTCGTCGGGGTGCGCGAAGTGCAGGCTCATCAGCAGCGGATGGTAGCGGCGCAGCATGCGCACCAGGGCGGGCGTGATGCGCTGGGGCAGCACGGCCGGGACCTTGGTGCCGATGCGCACGATCTCAACGTGGGGGATGCGGCGCAGCTGGGACAGGAGCCATTCGATCTTCATGTCCGGCAGGGTCAGGGGGTCGCCGCCCGAGAGGAGCACGTCGCGGACCTCGGGGTGGGCGCGGATGTAGTCCAACGCCCGCTGCCAGGAGCTCATGTCCGAACGGTGCCCACTTTTGCCCACCAGGCGGGAGCGGGTGCAGTAGCGGCAGTAGGTCGAGCAGAACTCCGTGACCAGAAAGAGGACGCGGTCCGGGTAGCGGTGTACGATGCCCGGCACGGGGCTGTGTCCGTCCTCGCCCAGGGGGTCGGGCATCTCGAAGGGGCGGATGTCCCTTTCCCGCGCGTCGGGCAGGATGCAACGCGTCAGGGCCGGGCTCTGCGAGGCCGTCAGCAGATAGTACGGCGTCACGGCCGCGGGAAACGCCCCGGCGCGGTCAAAGCCCAGCGGCGCGGGCACGCCGAGGATGGCGGCCATGCGCTGCGGCGAGGTGATGCGGTTCTTGATCTGCCACCGCCAGCTGTCCCAGTCCTTCTGCGTGGCGCCGGGAAAATGGGTGGCGAGAAAATTCCTGTGTCTGGCCCAGAAGGCGAGCTCCTGGCCCTGGAATGCATGCGGGGTCGATAGAGAGGGAGGCTCGGCCAGTTCCTGGCCGGTTTCGGGAGGTTCTTCAGCGGCGTATTTGGTCACGCTCATGTCATTCCTCTTCGGTCTGCTGGAATTTTTCGACAGGCGGGATTGCCCTTCGAAAGTTCGACATGCCAGAGCATCGTGTGTGCCAATAATTCAATATGCTGAAATTAAAATGTTTTTAATCTCAATGAGTGAAAGGGGATATAATTGCGGAACTCTCTGTTCCTTTTTTCTTCAGCGAGTTCGGTCTGTGGAAGCCCTGCCGGGAGGGATTTCGGTTGGCCCTGGTGGGCCGTGTCCTACAATCATGAATTTTAGTTCATAAATTTAAATTATTGTGAGAAAAAAAGAACTTTTTTTTCTGACCTTGGCATTTCGGAATTTTTTTTTCCTCAATGAGCGATACGCCGCGTTTTCAATGCGAAATCAAGTGCATGGAAAGTGGGTGCTCCTTCGTATCCGCTGCACAAGGCGAATACATTTTTTACGCATTCGGCTGCAGTCATTTTGCTTCAGGTTCAGGGGGCCTGCGTATTGTTCTCCTCTTCCGGCTTGGGCACAAAATGCTCAATTCACGTGCCACCGGCATCAGGCTCAACCATTTCCAGACAGGCAGGCGTCCATGCGAAACAGTGCCGCAGGTTCAGCAGGGGAGTCATTCGAAGCAGCCTTCGACTTCGTCGAACTGGCGGGTCCGCCGTGCATGGACAACCTCGAAAGCCCTCTCGGCGGGAGATCTTTCATGGGCATCAGCCGGGCAGCCAATCCCGACTGGCCAGGCTGGATCGTTCTCGATCACGGCCTGGGCGTTTGCCCTTCCGGGACCGATCAGCCCGTCGACGGTGACGTGACGGGCGGGTACGCAGACCTGCGCCGGCTGGTGCGCTCATTCTATCTGCACAATTACTGGAAAGGCGTGTTCGCCGACACGATGCCGTGGCCCCTGTCCGTCGTGGTTTTCGACAGCGCCGTGGTGCATGGCCGGAACAGGGCCGTGCGCATGCTCCAGGAGGCCCTGAACAATCTGTACGGCTTCCGCAAACTCGAAGTCGACGGCATTTTCAGGCGCGACTCGCGCACGGCGCTCGCGGTCATCCTCTCGCGGCACGAATGGTATCTGAGGACCCTTGTGGCCGAGCTGTTGCGCATCAGGCAGGGATACTGCGACCTGGTCGCCTGCGGCGACAGGCAGGCCATGCCCGTGTGCAGGCAAAGGGCGCTCGGTTTGCAGCGTCTGGCCGAGAGGTGTTTCGAGGACGCCATGTTCGTCATGCCTTCCGAGGCTTCGGGACTCGGGCTGGCCTGCTGATCGCTTTTCTCCCGATTTTCAAGGAAACCCGCACGGATTGGTTCCCGCTTGACGGGGCGGCCCGGTTCTTCGACTCCTTGAAGCTCCACATACGGCGTCTCAGCCCTTCGGGTGAGTCCGCGATACGGTTTTGCCTGCCTCCCGTCAGTCCGTTCCAAAGTCTCCGGTTATCCGGCTTCTCCGATGTCCCCTCCCACGGCGCGGGAGATTCGCGCCGCGCCTGACTCCCGCTTTCCGCTCCGCCGCATTGCGCTGCGACCCATCCGGCGCTACCGTGAAATCTCGGTGGATCAAGTCCCGTGTTCCCCCCTTTCCCGGATGATCCGGCGAGGCATGGATTCATGACGGTTCCCCCTGAAGATCGACGCACGCTCTGGCACACCCTGGGTGCCGCGGAAGTTCTGGCGCTGCTTGGCGCAGGAAGCGACGGGCTGTCCGCAGTGGAAGCGTCCGCTCGTCTGAGCGCGCACGGGCCCAACGAAATCGTCCAGGCGTCCGGCCCGAGCCCCGTGCGGCTCCTGCTGGGGCAGTTCAAAAGCCTCATCGTCTGGGTGCTCGTGTTCGCGGCCGCCGTGTCCGGGGTCATGGGCGAGGCCGTGGACGCCCTGGCCATCCTGACCATCGTCGCGCTCAACGCCGTCATCGGCTTCTGGCAGGAACTGAGCGCCGCCAAATCCATCGCTGCCCTGCGGCGGCTGGCCGCGCCTCAGGCCAAGGTCCTGCGCGACGGGCACGTGGTTGCCGTCGGGGCCGCGCATGTCGTGCCCGGCGACGTTCTCGTGCTCGAAGCGGGTGATCTGGTGGCTGCCGACGCCCGGTTGCTGACGGCAACGTCCCTGTCCTGCGTGGAGTCGGCCCTGACCGGCGAGTCCGCGGCCGTGAGAAAGGAGGCGGGATTCTGCGCCGCGTGCGACACGCCCCTCGGGGACCGGGCGAACATGGTCTTCCTGGGCACGAGCGTGGCCACGGGCACGGCCAGGGCCGTGGTCACGGCCACGGGCATGGACACGGAGCTGGGCCGCATCGCCGGCCTCATCGAGACGGGGGAGGAGTCCACCCCCCTGCAGAGGAAGCTCGACGCCTTCGGCCGCGTCCTCATCTGGGCCACGCTGGGCATTGTCGCTGTTCTTTTCGTTCTGGGCCGCATGCGCGGCATCCCCCACATGGAGCTTTTCCTGGGCGCCGTGAGCCTGGCGGTGGCGGCCGTGCCCGAGGGGCTGCCGGCCGTGGTCACGGTCGCCCTGGCGCTGGGCGTGACGCGCATGGCCCGTCGCAGGGCGCTGGTGCGCAGCCTGCCCGCCGTGGAGACCCTGGGCGCGACCACGGTCATCTGCACGGACAAGACCGGGACGCTGACATCCGGCGAAATGACCGTGCGGGCCCTGCATGTATGCGGGTGGGATTTCGAAGTCACGGGAGACGGCTACAGCCCGGAGGGCGCGGTCCGCATCGACGGGCGGGAGCCCGATGCCCGCCGGCGGGAAGCCCTCGGGGCGCTGGCTTCGGTGCTCGCGGGGTGCAACAATGCCCATCTGGTCGGCGAGGACGGAGCATGGCGCGTCGTGGGCGATCCCACCGAGGGCGCCATGCTGGCTGCCGCCGCCAAGACGGGAGCGGACCCCGGACGCGTCGAGGCCGACATGCCCCGCGTGCTGGAAATCCCCTTCGACTCCGACCGCAAGCTCAGCACCATCGTCCGCCGACTCCCGGACGGCGCGATGCGGGCCTTCGTCAACGGCGCCCCCGATGTGCTTCTCGCGCGCTGCGCACACATCCTCACCCCTGGGGGCGTGCGCCCGCTGACTGCGGAAGACCGGCGCGTTCTCCTCGATCGCAACGGCCGCTTGGCCCGCGGCGCCCTGCGCGTCCTGGGTTCGGCCTGGCGCGACGTGGCCGCGGAAGACCTGCCCGCGGCAGGGGCGGGCGGCGACTCGGGCGTCGCTCCGGGACCTTCCGCCCCTTCCGCACCCGGCGCGTCCGATCCCGGTGCGCAGTGTCCCGACCCGTCCGTCCTGGAGCAGAACCTGACCTTCATCGGTTTCGCCGGCATGCACGACCCGCCGCGCCGGGAGGCCAGAGACGCCGTGGCCACGTGCCGTTCGGCGGGCATCCGCGTGGTCATGATCACCGGCGACCACCCGCACACGGCTGCGGCCATCGCCCGCGACCTGGGCATCTCGGACACCGGGGAGGCGGTGTCGGGTATGGAGCTTGACGCCATGAGCGACGGGGAACTGTCCCGCCGCGTGGCCGGCATCGACGTCTTCGCCCGCGTCACGGCCGAGCACAAGCTGCGCGTCATCCGCGCCTGGCGTTCGGTCGGGGCCGTGGTGGCCATGACCGGCGACGGCGTCAACGACGCCCCGGCCGTCAAGGGCGCGGACATCGGCATCGCCATGGGCCGCAGCGGGACGGAGGTCACCCGGCAGGCCTCGGACATGATCATCACCGACGACAATTTCGCGACCATCGTGGCCGCCGTGGAAGAGGGCAGGGGCATCTTCGACAACATCCGCAAGACCCTGCAGTACCTCCTGGCCGGCAACACGGGTGAACTGCTGCTCATGGCGGTCTGCATCGTCATCGGCCTGCCCGTGCCGCTGCTGCCCATCCACCTGCTGTGGATCAACCTCGTCACCGACGGCCTGCCCGCCCTGTGCCTGGCCACGGACCCAATCGACCCCGCGGTCATGGCCCGCCGGCCGCGTCCGCGCAGCGAGTCCATCACGGACGGCGGCTTCTTCGGGGGCATGCTCCTGACGGGGTTCCTGACGGCTTCGGTGGCATTTGCGGCCTATCTCCTGGCCCTGAAGGCCGATGGCGTCGAGACGGCCCGCTCCTGGGCCTTCACGGTGCTGGTCTTCGCGGAACTGCTGCGTTCCTTCGGCGCGCGCAGCGCAACCAGGTCCATCTGGGGCATGGCCTCGCGGGCCAATGTGAGCCTCCTGCTGGTGGTGGGCCTCACTCTGGCGCTGCAGGTCCTGAGCCAGCACAACGCGGTCCTGGGCAGTTTCCTCAAGACCGTGCCCATCGCCTGGCCGGACGGGATGCTGCTTTTCGCCCTCGGGGCCGTTCCCCTGCTGGCCCTTGAAATGACGAAGGCCGTGCGTCGCACCCGGGGGCCGATGCGATGACGGTTCGGTTAGCGCAGGGACGGACCTAGTTCAGGTCGATCTCGACGCCGTCGCCGGAGACGCTGAAATTCCGGGTGGCGACGAATCCGTGCCCCACTATTTTTGCGGCGTATTCACCTTTGGGCAGCAGGGCTTCCTTGGGCACGTTCTGATCGATGTTGCTCATGAGAACGAGGCGGCCTGAGGGCAATGCCCGCACGGTGACACAGACCGGCCGCCGTGAGGAGAAAATGACTTTGGGCAGGGGACCCGCATTCGGCGCTTCCAGGGGGAAGCATTGCGGCGGGCCGCTTTCGGGCATCGCGCCGGGGGGCGCGGCCGTCTGCGTCCGACGCGGGGCTTCTGCCTTCCCTTTGAGAGCGCGGATTTCATCGGGGTCGGGTCCCACGACCTCGATCTGGCTGACCTGCCACCAGCGCGAACGCTTTTTGGATTTGAACCCGCATTCGAAGGTTTCGCCCTGGCCCGTAAAGCTGTTCATGCGCACGGTGACCCTGTGGGTCCCGCCTTCATCGTTCAGCACGTGGATGACGGCCTGGAACGGAGTCCTGGCGGGGCCCCCGCTGACTCTCCCGCTGACGCGCACCTCCGTCCCCTTCTGCCAGGCGTGGACATTGGAGAAGGCATGACCCTTGACCTGCAGGATGCCTTCGGCCGAAGCCGTGGAGGAGAGGAGCAGGGCCAGGAAGATGATGCCGGACTTCGTCATGGGAAACTCCTGCGGGATGGCGGGTTTTCGTTTGTTCCCCGTATGTCTATGGCCGGCAGGGCTTCAGTTCCATTCGTGGCTGGCCGATTTTTCATGGCAATGTCTCAGAATATTCCGTATGTTTAAGCTGTTGGATGTAATTATCGGTTTGTAAGATTACACGGCGATCGGCCATTTCCCGTTCAGACTCACGTACGAGGTATCCCATGACCCGTTCCAAGCCGCGCCCCAGGGTGGACAGGAAGAACCTGATCATCCGCCGCGTTTCCACATATCTGCGCACCCTCGACCATCTTCAGGCCAAGGGTGTCGGGATCATGTCGTCCAGGGATTTCGAGAAGATCGAAGGGGTGACCCAGAGCCTCGTCCGCCGCGATCTCGCCGAGTTCGGCACCTTCGGGGTCAGGGGGGTGGGCTACCATGTGTCCGAGCTCCGCGACCAGCTCGCCCATGTTCTCGGGCTGGACCGCCGCCGCAACGTCGTCCTGATCGGCGCGGGGGGATTCGGCAGCGTGCTGATCCATTCGGAATCGTTCACGAAGCGCAACCTCGAAGTCGTTCAGATCTTCGATCAGGACCCGGCGCATACCGGCGGGTCCATCGAGGGCATCCCGGTCCACGACATGGCCGCCCTCGAACAGGAGCTCGATGCCGACAGGATCGACCTGGCCATCGTCGCCGTCGCGCCGCCCGAGGTCCAGGGCGTCATCGACAGGATCGGCAGGCTCGGCGTGCGGGGCGCCCTTTATTTCGCCTCGCGCGCCGTGACGGCGCCGGAGAACATGGTGGTTCTGAACATGGACATAACGGTTGAACTCGGATTGCTGACATACCTGCTGGGCTGACCTTTTGCCGCCCTTAGGAGGGATCATCCGGGTTGAGCGTCCATGAGCGTGTGAGCCGCGAAAGGTCAACTCTGGACGCATTCAAGCAGGATGGATCAATGTGGAAGCCAGTCATGTATAGACCCGCCCTCAGTGTCAAAACATTTTGCAACATTGCGAGGAGTCTTCGACGCGGCAATCCAGTTTTTCACGGTCTTTTCCGGTTGTATTCCGGCGCACGCCGAGGATGGATCTCGCGCGTTGCCCGACCAGGCCGCGCTACGCTCGAGATGACGGGTCACATGTGGTGATACGCTCGGATCAACGTTCAACGACGTCAGTGGGCATCCAATAACCGCTTGGACGTTCTAACCGGAAGAGCCTTAGGAAAGCCAGACGCCCCGTCCCGGATTTACGGAACGGGGCGTCGGCGTTTTCAGCGCTGCGGCGTGCCGGGCGAAGCGATGCCCGAGGCCGGTCGGTTCTACGCCGCGCTTTTTCAGGCCCTTAGAGTTCGAGGGCTCCCCTGGCGCCGATGAAGCTCACCCGACGCGTCCGGACAGCGCCGTCCTGAACAATGCGGGCCGTGTAGTGGCCTTTCCTCAGTTCGACTTCCCGCGACTCCCCTGGCCCGAGTTCGAGGCTCAGCACCGTTTTTCCGTCCTGTTCGTCGACCAGGGTCAGGGACGTGTTCCTGGCGGCCGTGATCCTGAGGATGCCGTTGGCGTCGGACCGCGGCGCCGCATCGGTGCGGATCGTCTGCTTCCGCGTGACTTCGGCCTTGGACGGAGCCTCGCCGGTCAGCCAGGTCACGGGGTTGAAGGGCATGTCCGGGAATTGCGCCGTGTTGTGCAGGACGTGGGCCCCGCCTGCCAGGACCGACGCCATGGCGGCGAACTTCAGCAGGTTCATGAAGCGCAGGTGGCTCGGGCCCGTCCGTCCTTTGGGTCCGGCCTGCTTCGCCTGCGGCCCTGGTGCGGCGGGGCGGCTGAACACGGTTCCCGCGATCCGGGCCGCGACGGCCGCAATGTCGCTCTCGGCGAGGATCGGCGTGTTCCTGGACGCGACGTAGTCCGCAAGCCCTTTGCCCCGCGTCACGTTGTCGGGCATGGGGTGGGCGAATTTGGCCTCGTCCGTGAAGGCGATGACGGAGAACAGCTTGTCCTCCCCGATCCCCGCCAGATTGCCCAGGGCCAGCTTGCGGTTGAAGTTGGGACGCAGGGGGTTGGGGAATTTGATGGTTTCGTCCCGGAACGTGCGGGTCCAATCCGGGTCGAAGGCCTTGCCGGCGATCTCGCCGCGCTCGTCCATGCTCTGGATGACGAACACGCCGAAAGGGGAGACGAGCACATGGTCGATGTGCACGGCGCCTTCCCGGGTCTGGAAGGTGACGTCATGGAACTGGCGGTATGTGGCGGGGTCGAGGAGCGCTGCGGCGAGTTTGCGGGTTTGCCGGGCAGCGCGTCTTTCCCGGTTCCGGCGGGAGGTCAGCAGCGCCGCAACCGCGATCACGGCCACGATGAACGCGAGCCACGGGGCGGCCGCGGTGGCGAAGGGCCGGGCGTCCTCCAGGCGGGCGATCCACGGGGAGGCCGCCCAGGCGGCGGAGACGGTCGGAAAGGACGGCATCGAGGTCATCGGGGAGTTTCCTTTGGGGGCCTTGACGGAAAAGACGGGCTATTTCCGGATCAAGAAAAATATCAGCGGGGCCGGGAATGATCAAGGCGGCTCCCCGTAGGTTCGCCTTTGACGCGGCGCCCCGTTCGGCATAGGGCCAGCCCCGTCGCCATGGATGCCTGGTCTTTCCGGCGATGCGTCCGGGACGGGATGGACGCATCGCCGCGCGCAATGGGCCGGGCCGCGCGTCTTGTGCAGCGTACGGCGCGCGTGCAGTCCCGTGTGCACGCAGGTGCACCAATCGCGTCCGGGCGCGGCGGAACCCGCCGCATGGAGTTGCGGCCTGTCGCGGCAACCGGCTGCGGGGGCCCCGCGCCGGGCAAAGTTGCGTTAAGGGCCGTCGCTTCAGCATGAATTATGCTGCACGCCCATGCGCCTCCCGACGCCGTCGCGCGGGAGAAAATCAACATCGAGAGAGTTCACATGAAAGCGTTACGAAATATCCTGGCCGCCGGTCTTGTCTGCGTCCTCGCGACGGGGTGCATGTATCCTGGCGGCCGGCCCGACTACACGGGTTCCGGAGCCCTGGGCGGTGCCGCCGCCGGGGCGGCCATCGGCAGCCTGGCCACGCATTCCGGCCAGGGGGCGCTGCTGGGAGGGGCCATCGGCGCCATTGCCGGCGGCCTCATTGGCCACGGCATGGACGCGCAGCAGGAGGCGCGGCTGCAGGCCCAGGCTCCGGCCACATACGAGCGGGTCCGCGAGGATAGTCCGCTGGAGGTGTCGGACGTGAAGGAACTCGCCCGCGCCGGAGTGGGCGACGACCTGATCATCAGCCAGATCCGCAGTTCGCGCACGGTCTACCACCTGGACACGGCCGAAATCATCGATCTCAAGAATTCGGGAGTCAGCGAACGGGTCATCGATTTCATGATCAACACGCCGGACCGGACGGATTCGGCCGAGGTGGCCGACACGTCGCGCTCCCGCCCGCCGGCGCCGGTTCCTGAGCCCGTCTTCGTCGCCCCCGGTCCTGGGTATGTCTGGGTGCGCGGAGCGTGGATGTGGTACGACGACCACTGGGCCTGGCACCGGGGATACTGGAGCCGTCCGCACTGGTGGTACGGCCACGGTCCGCGGAGACACTGGTAGCGGCCCGTGCCTGGCGCGCAGCCTGCACCGTTTGTCAAATCCGATTCGTGCTCGGCGACCCGAAAAGGGCGGCGGCAGGGGAAGGCGGTTCCTACTCGAAGCAAAACTCCAGGGTGAAGGAGCCGGCCTGGCAGGAGAAGGGGATGGCGATGGCCCGGGACGAGGCGCGGTAGACGATGGTGTGGTTGTCGCCCATGACCACGGACGGGGTGGAGCCCTGCAGCTTGAGGCCCATGTCGACGAGGCCCAGGCGGGCGTGGCCGGAGATCATGTTCGTGATCTCGCCCATGGCGTCCTGGACGTCCTGCACGATGTCCTCGATGGCGTCGCCGAGCATCTGGCGGACGATGTGTACGGCGGTATTGCGGTCGAAGGAGATGGCGAAGGTCCCCCGGCGGTCGCCGGTGATGCCGATGAGGGCGGAGACGCTGCCCGAGGCCGATCTGTTCTGCTTGACGTAGGGCTTGCCCGCCATGACTTCGAGGGCCGCGGTGTTCAGGAGCACGTGCTTGGTCGCGTTGATGAAAGGCTTGGCCAATTCGGGACTCATGGAACCCTCCCGGTTCGTGCAGTGCGGGACGCGGGAACATGCGCCGGGGCAGCGGCCGGAAAAACCCGGACGCCTGTGGGGGCCGCACGGACATGATCTGCAACGAAGGGCATTACAGCCCATTTTTTCGCGCTGTCAACAAATCCTGATGTATGACGGGTTGTTGCCGGACTGCATGCTTGGGGCGAAGCGGCGCAGGCGTGTCATACGCCGCGTTCATTCCGGCCGGGGGACGGCCGGGGATGGCGGTTCGCGCATCCCCGGTGGAGTGGGGTGGTCTTGTCGGAAGCGCTCTGCGCGGGCGGGGAACCGTCACTGACAGGTACGGCCCTGAATCCTGGCGGGATTGACGGCGCATGTTCGGCGGGTCTCATCGAAAGGCCTCCGCTCTCAGCGCGGCCTGGATCTTGTCGCGCTGAGCCGGGTTCACCCGCGCCTCGTCAGCGTAATCCCGCCAGCGGGCAACGACGGCCTGCACCTCGGCAACGATCGTTTCCGCGCGTCCGCGCTTCATCGAAGCGTTCTGTGCGCACGCCTTGAAGTCGTCCAGGGTGAAGTCGTCCCGTTTGCCGTTCATGGTCATTTGATGGCTCGACGTCCATTTTCCGCTCGGTTGGTAACTGAAGGTCATGTCGAAGGCCGGTGCGAGGGACCATGCGCCCGACCGGTCCATCAGAAAGGCGATGTTCTTGACGTGGTCATCCTGGTTGCGGGCGACGATATTGAACGCCATCCGCCGGAACTGCTCCTCGATGGCCGCCATGGACAACCCCAGTCGGCGGATGACCTGCAGCGCCTGCTCGTAGCCGTATGCGCCAGCCTGGTTGAAGTCGTAATGCGCCATGCCGCACAGGGACTGCATGTGCAGCTTGCCACCGCCATCCAGGCGGTCGAACCGTTTCGTCATGAAATGGCGGCGTCCGTTCTCCTCGAACAGGCGGCTCGGACTCATGGTGATGCCCGCGTCGACGGCCATTAGGTAATAGGCGTACTCGATGGCGCCGTACCCCTTCGGGTCCTCCAGTTCCTTGTCCTTGTTGCCGCTGACCCCGTCGAATTTCATCAGCCAGTATTCAAACCCGCTGCCCGCCTTGACCTGGCCCGAACGGACCTCGCCCGTTTGCGGGTTCCAGGCGAGCACCGCCTTGGCCCGCGCCCCGCCCGCGGAAGTCCCGACGCACAGGATGTCCCGGAGCGCAGCTTCCTTGCCGTCCTCATCGAACCATCCGTGCAGGTTGTCGCGATGGGTCAGAATCTCCGAAGCCAGTTCCACCAGCTTGCCGACTTCGACACGGGATGCGCCGGACAGGCCCGACCGGATTGCCGGTGCGTATTCAAGGGCTCCCATGCCGCGCGAACCCGTATAGCAGAGGCGCTCCACCGCGTTGAACGATTCCGGCAGACGGCCGGACCGGGCAAGCCAGGCATCGATCAACGCATTGCCGAACCGGTCGGGCAGTGAATCCGCCAGCAGCCCGGGCAGGCCATGAAACGTCTCCGGCCGCAACGCCGGGAATGCGTAGAGCCGGCCGGACAGCGGCATCGTCAGCGGGGCCACTTCTATGCCGCTCCTGATGAACGCCCTGTCGTACTCGAACGTCGCGGTCGCGGCCCCGTCTTCGAGCGACACCGCGCCGATGGTGCGCCCCCAAAGATTGACCATCGCCGTCGCGCTCACGTTTCGTCACCCCATTGCCACGGCCCTGCATGTGCGGCCTGGCGCTTGCCGCTGGCTCTTTTGCGCGCCTTGCCCTTGAGTCTGACCAGATCCATGGGCCGGGGGCCGGCCTCGGGAACCAGCGTTTCCAGTCGGTCCAGGAGTTCCAAGACACGCAGAACCCGGATCAGCGTCGACACCTGTGCCGTGGCCCCCGCTTCGATGCGTTCCACCGTCCGCTTCGAAACGCCCGCCTGCTCCGCCAGCATTTCCTGCGTAAGCTGAAGCTCCAGCCGACGCTGCGCAAGTCGCCCGCCCAACTCCGCCAGAATGGCTTCGTCCGTAAACAATCCGTCGATCTTCATCGTGTGCGCCCTCCATGATGGGTGTGTTTTTATCGTAATTTTTGACGAAAAAAAAGATTAATCTGTTTTTTTTCGTCAATAATGGCGATTTGGAGATATGAATTTGATTGATTTGAGAGGGCGGACGGCGGGATGTCGGGCTGGCAGGAATAAGACGCTACTTAATGATAATAATTCAGTATATTAAATGAAGTTCACCGTAAGGGTAGAAGTTTGTTGTTGTGCCGTGTTCATGCCGGCCGGTGAACGGCCGGGGATGGAGGTGGCGCATGCTCGATTGGCCAAAATCAAGATTCAAGTTCTGTCCCTCGACATCCCTCGGAACTCCCTGGCATCACACCATGTACTTCAGTTCATACCCGCAGGTGGGGTATGCCCACACGGTATCCCTGACCTTGGAGACGGGGATTCCCTGACGGACGATCAGCGCGAAGAGGTTTATCATCTCCTCGGCGTTGTGCCCGAGAATATGCGCGCCGAGAACGCGGTCGTTTCGTTCGTCGACGAGCACCCGCGCCCTGCCGACCGATTCACCCAGCCGCTTCCACGAAAACGAGTCCGCAAGATCGGTCTCCTTGACCTTGAATTCCAGACCGCGCTCCCGGGCCTCGGCTTCCAGCAGCCCCACCTTGGCCAGAGGCGGCAGAGTGAAGCAGACGCTGGGGATGCCCGTGTAGTCGACCTTGGCCGAATCGGGATGCAGGATGTTCGCGGCGGCCACCCGGCCCTGGATGGTGGCCACGGGCGTCAGGGCCAGGCCCTGGTCGGCGACGTCGCCGATGGCATAGACATGCGGGTTCGACACGCTCTGCATGCGGCTGTTCACCGCGATTCCCGCAGGACCGTGCTCAACCCCGGCCTGGGCGAGATCAAGCCTCGAGACGGCGGCTCTGCGGCCGGTGCAGTTGAAGACCGTGTCGGCCTCGACGACGTCGGAGCCGTGCTCCCCGCAATGAACGCGATAAACGCCGGACACGCGCTCGACGGCCTGGACGGGTCTTTCCAGCCTGATGTCGATCCCGGCGGCTCTCGATGCCTCGACCAGCGCCTGGCTCAATACGGGGTCGAAGTGCCGCAGAACGCGGTCGGAGCGGTTGAGGAGGACCACTTCGGCACCGGCCATGCGGGCGATGTGCGCGAATTCGAAGGCGATGAACCCGCCGCCGATGAAGACGATGCGGCGCGGTAATTGCTTCAGGTTCAGAAAATCGTCACTGACGGGCAGACCCTCGCCGCCGGGAACCGGGAGCGGGCTCGATTCCTGTCCCACGCAGACGCAGACGTGCGGCGCGGTGAGCGTCTCGCCGTTGACCTCCACAGCACGCGGGCCGACGAACTTCGCAGCGCCCAGCCACGTCTCGATGCCCATGCCTTCGTAAGCCTTGCGCGCGCTTTCGGGGACCGGGTCCACAAAGGATTGTTTGAAACGCATGAGCTGCGGCCAGTCGATGGAGATGCCGCCCGAAACTCCGTTTCCGGTCATGCCGGCGACCATGTGCATGGTCTCGGCGCCGCTCATGAGGACCTTCTTCGGATTGCAGCCGCTGAGCGGACACACCCCGCCATACGCAACGGCCTCGATCATCGCGACCTTCTTCCCCGCACGCGCCAAGGGACCGGCCACCCCGCCGCCTGCCGGCCCGCCGCCAATAACGATGACATCATACTGCTTCATGCCCCACCTTGTTCCGTTCTGGTTTGCTCGTCACAATCAGGCCGCAACTCCGCTGCCGTGATGGTTTTTGATGCACGAATCCGCATCAGGTTGCGCCACGATGATTGCTGTAAACCATAGCGCACGGGTTTGCCTACCGGCTTTTCAGCACCGTCAACGGCGAATCGGGGGGTAACGCGGGAGCGCTCCGCTCGGGAAGAGGATCGATATTCACATCCCCTCGTTGAAAGCGATGGCTGCGCAAACGGTGAACGCCTGCCGGGATGGATACGGTTCGTCAAAAGAGGACCCACCCGCCTTGCCTTTGCCTGAGATACCCTGCATTCGCACCAAAGCGTATGCGGGGTGTCTGTTTTATGACGAATTCTATGTATGACGCATGATGGCGGTCTGCCCTTGTTGAGTAGTCTGTCTGACAACATTTGTTGCTGACCCAGGATGGGGGGAGAGTTATGAGCGGAGGAAAACGGAGGTTTGTGATGAGAATGTTCCTTGTGTGCGCGGTGCTCGTGTTGATGGCCGCCACTTCCTGGGCTTGGCAAGGGAAGGTGGTGGGGGTTTCGGACGGCGACACGATCACGGTTCTTCGCGACGGGCGCGATCAGTACAAGATCCGGCTTTACGGCATCGATGCGCCGGAGAGCGGCCAGCCCCACGGCAAGGCTTCGAAGTCCAATCTCGGCGAGCTCGTCTTCGGGAAAACCGTTGATGTCGATCCGACGGACACGGACAAGTACGGCCGCACTGTGGCCAGAATCTCCGTGGCCGGGACGGACGTGAATGCCGAGCAGCTTCGCGACGGCTATGCCTGGCTCTACCGCCAATACTGCGACGGCCCCATGTGTTCGCAGTGGGCCGGGCTTGAGGCGCAGGCCAAAGCGGGCAGGCTTGGGCTATGGTCCGACAAGGAGCCCGTCGCGCCCTGGGAGTGGAGGCATGGGGGGCAGGCGTCGGCCCCGAAGGACAACGGCCCGATCCTCGTCGCCGCAGGCGGCGGGCCGTATCATGGGAACACAAAGAGCGGTGTTTTTCACCGGCCCGGATGCCGGAATTTCAATTGCAAGAATTGCGTCGCCGTCTTCGCGACCAGGGAAGAGGCGGTCGCCGGGGGATACAGGCCATGCGGAACGTGCAGGCCATAGGGGCGGATATCAAGGAGTGGCCCTACCGCGACCTGTTTGACAAATCGTTCGTTAAAAACAGACCTCCATCGGCTTTTTCATGTCGTGAAAAATGACGATATCCGCCGGTTATTTATATGTTTTTCGCCATAAATGGCGACCGAAGAGAGTACCCGGGAAGAAAGGGGGCGCTCAGTCGCTGCCAATAAAATGAGTGATTCATATTGCATAAATATGCATAAAGCCATATATATGATGCATGTCACCCAAAAAAACGTCTGCCCACGACCTGCCGGGCAACCCCGCTGCCAATCTTGAGCGCCTGGGGCGCAACATTCGCGCCGCCCGGAAGCTGCGGGCCTTAAGCATGCAGGATCTGGCCGCGCGCACCATGACCACGCGCGAAACCATCCGCCGTCTGGAAAACGGGCACCCAGGGGTGTCCCTCGGGGTGCTGGCCCATGTCCTGTGGGTTCTGCAGCTCGATGACCAGCTTGGCGGCATGGCGTCCCTGGAATCCGACCCCGTAGGCAGGGCCATGGCCGTGAGCAGGCTGCCGCGACGCGTCGCAACGGAGATGAGCGATGATCTCGACTTCTGAGCGGGCCGTGGTCTTCATCCGCCTGCCCGGCATGGACTACGTTCCTGCGGGGCTGCTCCGGCATGAGGACCGGGCGTATTTCTTCCGCTACGGCCGCCGCTATCTGCAGCGGCCGGACGCCATTCCCCTCGACCCGGCCCGGCTGCCCCTGGCCGACATGGAGTTTTCCGGAAGCAACCTTTTCAGCGCCCTGCGCGACGCCGCCCCGGACCGCTGGGGCCGTAAAGTGCTGGGGCTCATGGCTGGCCGCGCCCCCGGAACACTGAGCGAATTCGAGGTCCTGACGGCGGCCCATCACCCGCAGCGCATGGGCGCCCTGGCCTTCGGCCCCACGCCGGACGGTCCGGCGTCCCTGGCTCCCTGGGCCACGGGCGATGCGTTTTGCATGGTGCCCGAAGACCTGGGGCGGGTGGCGGCCATCGTCGCCCGCGTCGATGAGGTCGAGGACGACGAGGAGCTCGATGCCGTGCGAAGCGGCATGCCTGAAGACGTGTTCCTGGCGGCCCTCGCCTCCAGCCTGTCCCTGGGCGGCGCCAGGCCCAAGGCCATGGTCACCGTGGACGGAACGTCCTGGATCGCCAAATTCTCCAAACGCGGGGACCCGTGGCGCGAACCCGTAGTCGAGCACGCGACCATGACCCTGGCCGCACGCTGCGGCATCACGGTCGCATCGACACGGCTGATGGAACTGGACGGGCATTTCGTCCTGCTGGTCGGGCGTTTCGACCGCCTAAGCGACGGTTCGCGGCACGTCATTTCGGGCTTCACGGTGACGGGGGCCGAGGAAGACGGCGACGGGGGCAGCTATCAGAACCTGGCCGAACAGGCCCGCAGACTCGGCGACGCGGACTGCGGGCGTGAGATATTCCGCCGCATGGCTTTCAACGCCCTGTGTTCGAACCGGGACGACCACCTGCGCAACCACGCCTTTTTCGTCTCGCGCAAAGCCATCGCCATGACCCCGGCCTACGACCTGGTGCCCTCCATCATCCGCTTCAGGCAATGGGACCTGTCCCTGCACTGCGGACTGGAAGGCCGCGCGGCCACGAGGTCCAATATCCTGAGCGACGTCCGGCCCTTCGGGCTCAGCGAAAGCGAGGCGACGAGAATCTGGGAAGAGATGCGGGAAGCGGCCGCAGGCTGGCGAGAGCATTTTGCCGGGCACGGCGTGACAAAGCGGGAGATGGAGGAACTCAGGCACCGCTTCACATTGGCGGAAGTTGCATCAACGGGCCCATAGTCCGGAATCCTATGCGGCCATGCCGGCGTACGAAGCATGTCCTGTCGAAATCGCATTCTGTGCCATGCTCGTAATGGCAGAATATCAACCGTCGATTCCCGAAAAGACCGATATGTCCGTTATTGTCGGTCGATTTTTCCGAAAAATTCAAGATTCAAGATGCGACCCCAGATTGCGCAAGAGCCCCAGCCCTAAATGAGCCTGTATGACAATATTTGTTGCTGACCATCAGGAAAATGCATGTTACGGCCGCATGGAAAAAGGAGGTCAAGCATGCCCTCACTGGAGCGCGCCGTATGGGTCCTTGCGATAGCCCTAGCAGGAACCATCGGATTTCTCATTGGCCAACGAAGCATCGAGGCTGAGCCGAAGCCCGTCGTCGGGGTTGATGTTGTCTCGGAGAACACCGACGTCCACAACGAAATCAGCAAATCATTCGGATGGGCGAAGGCGCCTGCAAATATCAACCTTGAGGCTGTCGAGGCCTTCAGGGGGATCAGGCCGGGAGGCGATGAGTATCCTCACCCAATGCCCGCGCTTACCCTTGCGCTCAAAAAGTAAGCGCTCAGCGAAGCCCATCTTCCAATAATTTCAAGCTATGAGATAAAGGACCTTCAATCCAAGGAGGTCCTTATGAAATCTCACATCCGCCAGAACCGCGCTGCCCGATGGCTCGCTCATGTTGAGCATTGGCGGCACAGCGGCATGAGCAAGGCCGCGTATTGCACGGCGCACGGCCTGAATTTCAGCTCATTCCGGTACTGGCTGCGTAAATCGCGCTCGGCATCAGTGGACGTGTCCGCCTTGCCGCCCGCAATCGTCCCTCTCCCATTCACCCTGGCACCGAAGGCTCCGTCCATCGGATTGATGGTCGGCACCCGTTACGCCCTCGATATCCCGGCCGACTTCGACGAGGTCACGCTGACCCGGCTGTTATCCGTGCTGGAGCCCCGATGCTGAGGATGCCCGCGGCCAAGGTCTATCTCGCTCCCGGCACCACGGACATGCGGGCCGGTATCGACAGGCTGAGCATGATGGTCCAGGGAATCCTTGATCTGGATCCTTTCTCCGGGCACCTCTTCGTCTTCTGCAACCGCAGGCGCGACGCCATCAAGGTGCTGTATTGGGACCACAACGGATTCTGTCTCTGGTACAAGCGCCTGGAGAAGCATCGTTTCTGCTGGCCCGAGCGGGTGTCCGAGGTCATGAACGTCACCCCGCAGCAGCTCGGCTGGCTCCTTGATGGACTCACGCTGACGCCGCAAGGAGCCCATCAAAGACTATACTACAAATCGGTTCTCTAGCAATAAAATCCTTGCTATTTCAATGCATTATTGCTAAATGCATTTGCATGGGAGACATTGAAAACCTTCCCGACGACGTCGGGCAACTCAAGCATCTGGTCTGCGACTGCTACCAGCAGATTAACCATCTCCAGGACCGCGTGGCCCTGTTGCAGGCCGCCCTGTACGCTCCCAAGTCCGAGAAATCCAAAGACCTCTACCAGGGCATTCTGCCGCTTCCCATCGTCAGGATCGCAGAGGCGAAACCGGTAGAAGTACCCGTCGTCGAGGTCCCGGCCCACACCAGAGCAAAGCGGGGACGTAAGCCCCTGCCGGACAATCTGCCGCGCATCGAAATCACTCACGATTTGCCCGAGGACCAGAAAGTCTGCGCCTGCGGGACCTGCCTGAAGCGCATCGGCGAAGAAGTCTCCGAAAAGCTCGACTACGTCCCGGCCATCATGCAGGTCGAGCGCCATATCCGGCCCAAGTACGCCTGCCCGGCCTGTGACGGCGAGGAGGGCATGCCGGTGGTGCGCATTGCGCCCATGCCGCCGCAGATCATCCCCAAGGGCATCGCCACGCCGAGCCTGCTGGCGCAGGTCATCACCGCAAAGTTCGTCGATGCCATGCCGTTCTACCGCCAGACCAAGCAGTTCGCCCGCCTGGGCGTGGACATTCCGCGCCATTCCATGTCCGGATGGGCCATGGCCGTGGCCAAGGCGCTGGAACCGCTCCATGAACTGTTCCAGGCGGAGATCCGATCCGGCCCGGTCATCAACATGGACGAAACCACCCTGCAAGTCCTCAAGGAGCCTGGACGATCCGATACCTCGACGTCGTACCTGTGGCTCTTCCGTGGCGGCAACCCCGAGCGGCCGACCGTGGTCTATCGTTACGATCCGTCCAGATCGGGTTCCGTCCCCAGAGAGTATCTGGGCGAGTACAAGGGCTACATCCAGACCGACGGCTACTCCGGGTACCAGACTCTCGGTGAATCGGATGGCATCATCCATGTCGGCTGCATGGCCCACATCCGTCGTAAGTTCATGGACGTCCAGAAGGCGACCTCGAAAAAGATCATGCACGGGACGGCCAAGGAGATCCTGGATCTCATCGGCCTGCTCTACAAGGTCGAGCACAACATCAAAGAACTGGAGCCGGAGGAAAAGGTCGCCAAACGCAGGGAACTGGCTGTACCCATCCTCGACGCGATACGGACCATCCTCGATGAGCGCATCGATCACGTCCCGCCCAAAAGCCTGCTCGGGCAGGCCATGACCTACGCCCGAAACCAGTGGCGCCGGGTCGTGCGCTACGTGGACTGCGGCCTGCTCACGCCCGACAACAACGCGGCCGAGAACGCCATCCGCCCCGTGGCCCTGGGTCGGAAAAACTGGCTCTTTGCCGGCGCCCCCAAGGGCGCTGACGCCAGCGCCATGCTCTTTTCCCTGGTGGAAACCGCCAAGGCCAACGAGATCGAGCCCCAGGCCTACCTGAAATTCCTCTTCGAACGCTTCCCCGCAACGCAGACCACGGAAGACATGCGGGCGCTCATGCCGCAGCACGTGGACCGATCCCTTCTCCCAAGCCTCCCCAAGCCCAAACCGCGCAAAAAATAGGGTATTTTTCCTTCATGCCTTATCGCAGATCATTTGCCACCATGGAAGATGGGGGCGATTGAGCGGTTACCTCAAAAATATCGGGGATGCCGACCTGGAGAGCTTCGGGGTCAGCGTCTTGATCTTGGACGAGGAGAACAAACGGCGGGTCGCCAGCTATGGTCAGGCCAGCGGCTCAATCAAGCAGGGGTGGACATCCGAGAAAATGCTGCTGCAGGCCACGGAGACAGACTGGAAAGATGTTGCCGGCCTGGATAAAATTGACTTTCCGGTGACCATGCTGGTCTATGTGGACACCGTGGCCGGTTTGAAAGAACTTTTGCGGGTAGCGTTTGATCCCTCAGAGATTGAGCGCCTTCCGGAACTTCAGTACTGACGAGGATGACGTGAGTAGAGCCTGTGTCGCGATAGTCTTCCTCTTGCTGGTTCATTTCACCTGCTCACCTGCTTTCGCATCCCAGTCCAGCCGCACCATCACGCGGAGCGACCTTCCCGATACCATCAGCGAAGCGGTCGCACTCCTGCAGTTGATGGCCGACGAGCCGGGCCGAACGCAATATCATGTCGTTTTCGATGTGCCCGGGGAGATCACCGTCTTCGGTTGCGACTTGGTCAAGGAAGTCCTGATCAGGGTCCATCAGAGGCCATCTGGTCGCGGATCTCAAGAGGTCTGGGCTGGGTATGTAATGGAGCGTCTGCGCGCCGGCGCCACAGGAGAGACCCTCAACACCACGCCCCTGGGCAAAATCTTCGGTACCCACGAGTCGTTTTGACAGGGAGGCATCTATGACGATGATCCCATGCCCCAAATGCGGGCAACACCTCGTCCGCGACGATGACGCCGTGTGTCCGGACTGCAAAGCCATAGCCGATGCCGAGTCGCAGGCAAAACGATCTGCGATCGACAGAAAGGTTAAAGCTGTGGCCATGCTTGTGGTGGACATGTCCAAGGCATTGACTCCAATTTTCAAGCCCGTTGTTGAGCGGATGCTCGCCAAGCCAATCACCTCCATCGTCTTCCTACTTGTTGGCTGGGCCATCTTGTCCGGCCCGAGCAAAGACACCACCCCAGCCAGATCTCAATCATCATCGGTATCCAGCTCTTCGTCTGCCCCGAAGGAGGTTGTCTACAACTCTGCCTGGGACGGGTCCGTCCGCCAGGTCGAGCAGTACCTGGATCGCAACCTCAAAGACCCAGACAGCTTTGAGGCCATTGAGTGGAGTAAGGTCATTGGTAACGGAGATGGGTTTGCGGTGCGGTGCAAATACCGCGCGAAAAACAGCCTCGGGGGCTACGTCATCGAGGAGCAGATCTTTGTGATGAACAAACGCGGGGACGTGATTTCCGTTTACGACTGGGGGCGGCCATGATCCGCATCATTGCGCTCGCCCTGATCCTGGCGTCCGCATCGGCCGAGGCCGGCTTCAAGATGTTTGGCCCAAACGGTCAATACATGAACAGTACGTCGCCGCCTCAACCGGCAAAAAGCTCAGCGGCTTCAGCAGAGACTTATGCTCCTCATGTACCGGAGCGGCCAACCGCCCCTGTGTATAGGAGCGACCCGGAAGACAACGTCGACATGAGCGGCGTGGAATGGCGCCAAAGCCGTGGGGCGTACTCTGGCCGGAACTCCGAGTACACGAAGCCGTTCGGGTACAGGGCTGGCGTCTACACACTCGAATATACCTACAAAGGCCGTGGGAACTTCATCGTCTGGATGCACACCAGGAAGGGTCAAAAGGACCTCGTACTCAACAACATCGGGGCTCAGCGCGGAGAGCGGACTGTTGTACTCAAGGCCGATGACGAGATCTTTTTCGACGTGCTGGCCACGGGCAACTGGGCGATCACCTTCGAGCGTAAACGCTAAACAACCACATGCCTGATCCTGAACGCACTCCCCGCCGCACCGCCGATAAATTGCCGCCAGGTATCGCAACCCTGACCATTTGCCTGACATCGTAGGGGGTTGAGGTTGAGACCCGCACTGTTAGGTCAGGTCGCACGTGCACCGAGACCGAGCCGACGCCGACAGCGACGACGGGGCCGGTGGCGATCTCTGGGACGGCGCGACGGGGGAGGATGGACGATGGCGTGATTGGCATGGTTACCTCACAATCAGCACCGACACAAAAGGAAAGGGGGGCAAGTCTTCCTTTGGCTTTTCTCAAGGCCACAAGTAGCAAATTTTGTTGCTAGGTATTCCCTGCTTCTTCTGATTGCAAGCCTTGTGGGGGCTTTGGCATCAGTTCGATCGAAAATCAGAACTCTAAAACTCCGGTAGTTCCGATAAAACTCACAGTCGATACCTCTCGCTTCCCGGCCCGCAGAATCTCCGCCGTATAATACCCTTTCCTGATCTCGAAGTCCTTAATTTGTCCATTTTTCATTTCGGTGCGGACAGCTCCCGCATTGTCTTTGTCGTAAAGTGTAATGTACATATCGCTTTTGGCGGAAATCGTCAGTATTCCATACTCATCAGAGCGGGGAGTCTTCGTGGGCTTCGGAGCATCGTGGGGTTGAAAAACAATAGGATTCTGCCGTGCCACATTGGATGTCGTGATTTTTACGGTCAAATCGGGTTGATGCGTAGAGAATTTGAGTTTGTGTTGGACGAAAGCGACAACCATGATTCCAATTGCAACGCTCGTTATCAGCAGATTTCGTTTCTTTTCGCTGTATATCTCATCAACGCTAGATCCGAACTTCCTGTTGAGGTTGAGAATGTGCTCCCTGGATGTCGTTCTGGATCGTTCCAGCATGGCGCCGTTTATCTTCAGCAGGATTCGCTGAACTTCGCTTTCGGTCAGAAGGGGTGCGTCCTTTGTGCGGACATACCTAGCCAGTCTGCCGCTGCGGATGACGTTATCGGGCATGTCCGTTTTGAATTCGGCGTCTCCTGCGAACACCACAACGGAAAAGAGCTTGTCCTCCCCGATCTGCAGGAGGGCGTCGAGTTCCTTGATATGCTTGTAGTTCTGTCTGAGCGGATTCTGGAACGAGTTTTTGCTCCTGCCGATTGTCTGCGTCCATTTGGGCTGGTTCGGGTTGCCGAATATCCAACCTCCCATGTTCTTCGTCTCGATGACGAAGATGCCGTAAATGGAAACGATGATGTGGTCGATCTGCGTCGTGCCGTCTGATGTGGGGAGCGTGACGTCGTGGAGTTGTCGGTATCGCTCTTCGTCCAGTTGAGCCCGGACAGCGCGCCTGACCTTGCTTTCGCCAAGCCAGCCCTTGAAAGATCTGGAATTCAGTGCGGCTTTGATAAGGATGATACCGATGCAAATAGCCGTGAACATCCAGACAATGCTCACCAAGGGCCTGACGTCCATGACCGGCGCAGCCCAAGCGGATTCCGGCATGATAAGAATCGTTGCGGAAATGGCGTAGTTTCTCATTGTCAGGGTAATGTGAGTGCGCAATTCCATACATCAACATAGTGATGGACAGGGATACGTAACAGTACATTTCGCTATGATCAATGGGAGATACTGTATGACATGAAAAAATTCGGTACGTATTTCATGCCACCAAGCGGATGGAGACCTGCCCGGCTCTTTTCAGGCCGGTCATTGCCGGAGATCGAGCGAAGGCGAATCGCGTCTGGAATGTGCTGCGTTCAGGGCAAGAGCCTGTTCATGGAATGAACGTCCTGGGTTCGGGAGAGCGAATAGGCGGAGCAGGCCTGACGGCAAAAGAAAAATGGCTCCGTGACTATCGCGAGTATCCGGAGCCGTTGAGTCGGCTGGCGCCCGTCCCATGACTCGAATACGGGCAAACCGGGATCAGGAAGTACAAAAGCGCCTGTTGGCCTCAATCTGCGGGGCTTTGCCCGGCTTCAAAAAAAGCTCGGACGCGTCCCCGGCCGACGAGCCTTGAGAATTTTCTGTATTCGTTCGCCTTGTATTGCACGCGGCCCGCGACGATGGAAACGTCGACATCGCACTCCTGGGCAAGTCGGATGACCGACTCCAGGGTTGCCGCTGTCGGGTCCGGGATAATCGAATGGAATGTTTCGGCCGGGATCGTCACGGCTTCCACCAATTCGTTCGCTTCGCGTTCGACCTTTTCCAGATCGTCGGGGTCAAGAAGGTCGTCAGCCAAATAATCCTGCACGTGGCCGCATACGATGTGCGCGGCTTCGTGCAGGAAGGTGAACCAGAAATAATCCTTCCGGTCGTAGCGCAAACTCAGGCCGATGGCCGGGCGCCCCCCGTCGAGAACCACCACGCCGCCGTCAATCTTCGATTTTTTGTAATGGGCAACGTGGACGACGGGAATTCCGCGATCTGCGAGATGGCGGATGGCCAACTGTATCCCGTTTCGCTTTTTTGACAGATGCGCGAGGTCGGACAGGTCGGATCGGCTCAGCCCCTTGTATGGCTGCGCTGGAAGATTGTCCTGCGCCCGTTTGGCGACTTCGACGAGCCAGGCCTTGATGGCATACGGGTCGCTTGCCGGACCCGGCCTGAGGCCCTGGCGCAACCTGGCCGCAGCGAAGTCCAGCCGCGCATCTCCGATGAGTCCGGTCACCAGTTCGCGCGCTTCGGCCGCCAGGGTTTTGAAAGGGGCTCGAAGGTATTTTTCCCCGAACAAGCCTCTCCTCGCCATTTCAACCAAGGGGAAGGCCTCCCAGTTCACGGATGACTCTTCGCTCGTCCCTCCGACCAGCGCCGTCAGGGGAATTTTCAGTTCATTGGACAAGATGCGGATTTGGTTGACGGTCAGATCCTTGGACCCGTTCAGGATTTTTGAAACGGCGCTCGCCGACCCGAGATATTTGGCCATATCCTTGGGGGTCAGGTTGTTCTCTTCCATGAAGAGCTTCAGCACCTCCGACACCGGGGCTTCCGGAATAGGGTAGTGCTCCTCTTCGTATTTTTCGACCAAAATCGCCAGCACTTCCAGTTCGTCAGCCTCGGGCGATCCTTCGGGGGCCGAAATGAGCTCTTCGATTCGAGCCAGCGCCTGCATGTGGTCCGCATGGTCACGGATAGGCTTCATGGTCCCCGCCTCCTATCTTGAGTTGTCCACGGTATCGACGTCGACGGCGTCGTACTCCGGATGATTGCCTACGAATTTAACGTAGACGACCCCTGCCGCATAATTGATGGACGTCACGATTCTGAGCTTGTTGCCTGCACAGTTGAAAACGACCCGCCCCCCTGGGCGGATGCTGGCGTTTCCAAAGGTGGCCTTGACATCCATTGGGGTTTTCCATCGCTGCCCTTTGGCGATCCTGTGCCAGGCGGACAGGGGATCTCGGGCATAGGCGTTTTCTGGTGTCCTTTCCCAATAATCACGCAATAATTTGATGGAAATGACGTGCATATGAATGACGTCTAATTTTTGGACATATCCTTGTCAATATGTCATTTTCCAAAATAGAAACTATTATGCTGGCATTGCTCGATCCATCAGGAACGCACAGGAGCTTGCTGTGGAAAAGGTGGGGCAGGGCTGACCGTAAAAGAAAAACGGCTCCGGTGACTATCGCGAGTAACCGGAGCCGTTATTAATCCGAGCCCTAATTTGTTAACATTTTGCCGCCGCCCCTCCGACCAGCAAGCGTTAGCGGGTAAGTGGCGTTAACTATTTCTTCGTCGGAGTAATAAGTCGGCTGGTGCCCCCACCATGACTCGAACATGGGCAAACCAGGATTAGGAAGCGTTTAGATTTCAGAAAACCGGCCAGGCACCGACCGGAATGTGTCCGGATTTGTAAGGTTTGTGCCAGACATGGTGGCGTTTGGGGTGAGCCCTTCTGAGATGCATTGCGGCCGTGTGCAAAGAAAGTGATGGAGAGAACCGTCAAGTTTAGGCGGAAACCTCATGCCCGAGGCGAATCAAGGATTGGGTCGTTTCGCGACATCGGCTTCCAGCAGCATGCGCACGTAGCGGGTATAGGGCACCCCCTTGGCCTTGGCCTTGGCTTTGACCGCCTCGAGCAGGCCCACGGGGATGCGCATGTTGAGCGCCGCGTCCTTGGGTTCAATTTCAAAACGCATCGGCTTGAAGCCGGAAAGGTCGTACTGTGACAGGTCGGCCTGCTCGACAAACTCCTCGGCCTCCGCATCATTGCGCAGGGAAGGCATCTGCTTAGATTTGGCTTTCATAGTGTGTGGTCTCCTTCTTGTGCATGTAGCGGGCGCTGATCGGACGCAGCTTAATCCAGCCGTCGATTTCCCGCATCATGAATACGAGGAAAACATATCGTCCGGCGTGAGTTTTGCCGATGGCCCGAATACGAGGTTCTTCGGGACATGGGTCGGGCATCACGGCCGGTTCGCCAAGCAGCACCTGCTCGATTTCTTCGCGTGACACGCCGTGCTTGCCGCATTTCGGCCAGTTGCCGCTGTCCCAGTCGAATCCCGCGATTTTCATGTTAAAAGTGTAGTCATTTGTGTAGACAAGCGCAACCGGGTCGCTGAGCTTTTTTTCTGAGTATGTTTCTGCAAGGGGGGATGGCCGGGTGGCGCGGGAAAAAAGAAAGGTTCCGGCGAGTTGGTAACTACGCGGAACCTTTTTTGAATCTGGTGCCCCCACCATGACTCGAACATGGGCAAACCAGGATTAGGAATCCTGTGCTCTATCCACCTGAGCTATGGGGGCACGTTGTGGAGGAAATTTCTTAGGCGAGGCGGGGGGCAAAATCAAGGGGAAAGTGGGCGGGACAGCGCCGACCGTCACAGGCGGCGGGGCAGGAACGCGTTGAACATCAGTGCGGCATGGTGTATTTTCCCCGTGTTGTTCTGGTTCGGGTTCTGAAACGCGGTCAATGCAGGGGCGGTGCGCATGGAAAAGGATACGCGGGATGCCATAGGAAACGCCATCTTCGACTACGCCATGGCCGGCGGCAGGTTCGTGTCCCTGACCGAGGACGCCGGGTTCGTGGAGCTGATCAAGAACGTGCTCTTCCGCAGCCTCGGCCTGCCCCGGACCAGCTTCGTCCAGTACACCCGCCTCGACGACCTTTTCGCGCTCCTGCGTCAGGACATACAGGCCAAATACGTCGTCTGCCTGGACCGCAACTCCGCCGAATCGACCCTGGCGCAGATCATGGACACCGTCCAGCGCCTCTGCCCGGCCGTGCGCATCATCGTCCTGACCAAGGAAGTGGACCAGTACACCACGGCCCTGCTCATCGAACAGGGCGCCCACAACATCATCACCAAGCCCATCTCTGTGGCCTCCTTCGCCGAGAAGCTGGCCTTCACCATCGCCCCGCAGGGCCGCCTGAGCAAGCTCATCGACAAGGGCAAGCGTTATCTGGACGCGGGCAGTTGGGGCGAGGCCATGCTCGTGGCCGAGGAAATCCTCAAGCAGAAGCCCGAGAGCGCGGCGGCCTACATGATCAAGGGCGACGCCTACCGCGGCATGGACATGATGGCCCGGGCCGAGGAGATGTACCAGCTCGCGGCCAAGAGCTCCGAGCTCTACCTGGCGCCCCTGAAGCGCCTGGCCATGCTCTACGAGCAGTCCGGGGACCCGGAGAAGCAGCTGCAGTACCTGCGCCGCCTGAACGAGATAAGCCCCCTCGACACGCAGCGCATCCTGAACATCGGCGAACTCGAGATTTCGCGGGGCAACAATTCCCAGGCCGAGGAGATGTTCGAACAGGTCATGAAGCTGGCCAAGAAGGAGGCCGCCGACATGCTCTCCAACCTGTCGAGCCGCATCGCCACCATCTGCGCCAACCGCGACCCGGACATGGCCATCCGCTACTCCAAGCGCGCCCTGGACCTGCGCGGCGGCGAGCTGACGGCTTCGGACATCGCCACGGTCAACATCCTGGGCATCTCGCTGCGCAAGCAGGGCAAATGGCGCGAGGCCATCGCCGAGTACCGGCGCGTGCTGGCCGTCATCCCCGACAACCCGGGCCTGCTCTACAACATGGCCCTGGCCTACAACGAGGGCCGGGACATCCCCAAGGCCCTGGCCATGATCCGCAAGGCCCTGGAGGTCGACCCCGGCCTGCCCGACTCGGGCAAGAACGTGGCCTACAACATCGGCACCATCTTCGAGAAGGCCGGCCTCTCGGGCGAGCAGTTCTTCAAGAAGGCCTACGAGCAGGACCCCAACGACAAGCTCATGTGGGAGGCCCTCAAGCGCTCCCAGGCCCTGGCCTGAGCGAATTTCTTCGGGACCCGTCAGACCCCGCCCATGGCGGACGGCCGACGGCGCATCCCGATCCACCAACAAGGAGCATCCATGGCAGCACATCCCCTCGCCGGCACGCCCGTGCCGGAAAGCCTGCGCATCAACGTGCCCAGGCTCGTGTCCGACTACTATACCCTCGAACCGGACCCGTCCGCGCCCGACCAGGCCGTTGCCTTCGGCACGTCCGGCCACCGCGGCTGCGCCTTCAAGGCGTCCTTCAACGAGGCGCACATCCTGGCCATCACCCAGGCCGTGTGCGAGTACCGCGCCATGCAGGGCATCGACGGGCCGCTCTTCGTGGGCATGGATTCCCACGCCCTGTCCGAGCCCGCCCAGCGCACGGCCCTGGAGGTCCTGGCCGCGGCCGGCGTGGACTGCCGCTTCCAGCGCGGTCTGGGCTACACGCCCACGCCCGTCATCTCCCACGCCATTCTGACCTACAACCGTGGCCGGACCGCGGGCCTGGCCGACGGGCTGGTCATCACGCCGTCCCACAACCCGCCCGAGGACGGCGGCATCAAGTACAACCCGCCCCACGGCGGCCCGGCCGGGACCGACGTCACGGGCTGGATCGAGAAGCGGGCCAACGCGCTGCTGGCCGACACGTCCGTTGTCCGCCGCGTCCCGCTGAAGAAGGCCCTGGCGCAGGGGCTGTGCCGGGAGCACGATTTCATGGGCCCGTACGTCGAGGACCTGGCCAACGCCATCGACATGGAGGCCATCAGGAATTCGGGCATCAGCATCGGCGTCGACCCCCTGGGCGGGGCCGGGCAGGCCTACTGGGAACCCATCGCCGAACGCTACGGCCTGAACATCCGCGTGGTCAGCACCGTCGTGGACCCGGCCTTCATGTTCATGAGCCTGGACAAGGACGGCAAGATCCGCATGGACTGCTCCTCGGCCGCGGCCATGGCCAAGCTCATCGCCCTGAAGGACTCCTTCTCCATCGCCTTCGCCAACGACCCCGACGCCGACCGTCACGGCATCGTCACGGCAGGGCACGGCCTCATGAACCCCAACCACTACCTGTCCGTGGCCATCGACTACCTGCTGACGCACCGGCCGGGCTGGCCCGCGGCGGCGCAGGTGGGCAAGACCCTGGTCACCAGTTCCATGGTCGACCGCGTCGTGGCCTCCCATGGCCGCACGGTCCGGGAGGTGCCCGTGGGCTTCAAGTGGTTCGTGGACGACCTCCTGGCCGGGACCTGCTGCTTCGGCGGCGAGGAGAGCGCAGGCGCGTCCTTCCTGCGCCGCGACGGCGGCGTGTGGACCACGGACAAGGACGGGCTTCTGCTGAACCTGCTGGCGGCCGAGATCACGGCCGTGACGGGCAGGGACCCCGGCGACCTCTACCGGGAGCTGGAGTCCCGCCACGGCAGCCCCATCTACGAGCGCCTGCAGGCCCCGGCGAACATGGCCCAGAAGAAGGTTCTCTCGTCGCTCACGCCCGACCGGGTCACTTCGGCCGAGCTTGCCGGCGAGCCCATCCTGGCCAGGATCACCCACGCCCCGGGCAACGGCGCGGCCATCGGCGGCCTCAAGGTCGTGACGGAAAACGGCTGGTTCGCGGCGCGGCCCTCGGGCACCGAGGACATGTACAAGATCTACATCGAGAGCTTCCTGGGCCGCGAGCACCTGGAGCGCATCAAGACCGAGGCCCAGGAGATGGTCGACGGGGTGCTGAAGGGGGCTTAGGAGACCGTAGGATTCTCTTCCGCACTGGTTCCTGCGAAGCGCGGGTTCTTCTTAGGGTAAAGGCCCGTCGTCCGTTTGCGGATGGCGGGCCTTTACCCGTCGTGCGGGGAGGCTTCGGAGGCGAAAGTCATGGATTCCCGCCTGCGCGGGAATGACATGAGGTATGTCGAAATTGATGTGATTTGGCGGCCTGTCGGACATCGCTGCGCACGTACTGGCCATCTCCGCGTCATTCCCGCGCAGGCGGGAATCCATGCCTTTGCCTGTGTTCGGGCACGGCATAGATGTGGCTTTGGGCCTGGCCGGGCAACGTGCGGCATTGACGGCCCGCAACCGCGTCATTCCCGCGCAGGCGGGAATCCATGCCTTTGCCTGTGTTCGGGCGCGGCATAGATGTGGCTTTGGGCCTGGCCGGGCAACGTGCGGCATTGACGGCCCGCAACCGCGTCATTCCCGCGCAGGCGGGAATCCATGCCTTTGCCTGTGTTCGGGCGCGGCATTGATGTGGCCTTGGGCCTGGCTGGGCAACGTGCGGCATTGACGGCCTGCAACCGCGTCATTCCCGCGCAGGCGGGAATCCATGCTTCGGCCGTGTCCAGGCCGTGACGAAAAACGCCCGCCTTCGTTTTCGAGGGCGGGCGTCGCGCTGTCCGGGAGGGTTGTTATTTCTTCTTGGCCCGCTCGCGGCGCAGCCAGTCGTACCAGGCGTCCATGCCCTGGCCGGTGGTGGCCGAGAGGGTGAAGATCTCGATGTCCTTGTTCACGGAGCGGGCGAAGGCGCTGGCGCGTTCGACGCTGAAGTTGACGTAGGGCAGCAGGTCGACCTTGTTCAGGATCATGACCTTTGATTCGGCGAAGATGAAGGGGTATTTCTCGGGCTTGTCGTCGCCCTCGGTCACGCTCAGGATTGTGACCTTGTAGTCTTCGCCGACGCTGAACTCGGCCGGGCAGACCAGGTTGCCGACGTTCTCGACCACGAGGATGTCGATGCCGTCCAGGCCCAAGGAATCGGCCGCGTCGCGGACCATGGCGCTGTCGAGGTGGCAGCCGCCGGCCGTGTTGATCTGCACGGCGCGGGCGCCGGTGGCGGCCACGCGGCGGGCGTCGTTCTCGGTCTGGCAGTCGCCCTCGATGACGGCCATGGAAAATTCGTGCTTGAGATCCGTCAGGGTGCGTTCCAGGAGGGTGGTCTTGCCCGAGCCCGGCGAGCTCATCAGGTTGAGGGCCAGGATGCCCTGCGCCGTGAAGCGGGCGTTCAGGTCGGCGGCAACGGCGTCGTTGGCCTCCAGGATGTTGCGTACCACATCGACTTTCATGCAATCCTCCAGGTTATTCGGCTTCGATGTTCTCGATGTACAGTTCCCGCCCCGAGATGATCTCGTGCCCGAACTCCGTCGCGCACTTGGGGCAGGGCATGATCAGGCGCTCCTCGTAGGAGGGGCTGAACTCCTCGCCGCACTGCCGGCAGCGGACGGTCATGGGCTTGACCTCGCACTCGACCTTGGCGCCTTCGAACGGGGTGTTCACGGTCAGGACCTCGAAGGCTGTCTCCAGGGCTTCGGGCACGATGGCCGAGATCTGACCGTAGACGATCTTGACGTTCAAGAGCTTCGTCAGGCCGTGCTTGGCCATTTCCTCGCGGATGATCTTGATGAGGCTCTCGGCGATGGACAGTTCGTGCATGTTTTCTCCTTGTGTGCTACGAGCGGCGCTCCGATGCGTAAGCCGTGTCCAGGGCGTTGTCCAGAGCGATGCGCGCCCGCGTCATGGCTCCGCCGGCGATGGTCACGCGGAACATCTCCCAGTCCTGGTGGTTGATGATGTCGACAATGCCGCGGGCGTCGGGGCCCAGCAGGGGCAGGAGGCCTTCGAGGTCGCTGTCCACGTCGACGAAGCCGCCTTCGTGCAGGAAGTCGAGGACGTTGCCGGCGGCCTCGCATTCGTAGGTCGCCAGATGCGCGGTGCAGGCCTGCATGCGGTCGTGGTCGAGCCCGACCAGATGGCCGTAGACACGGAAGTCGTGAGGCATGGGTCAATCCTTGGGGTTCAGTCCGGCAGGACGAAGCACGTGTAGCCCTCGCGGGAAAGGACGGAAACGAGATACGGGTCGGCGAAGCGCCTGTCCAGCAGGATGATGCGGGAGGCTCCTCCGGATACGTTCCAGGCCGGTACCTGGATGCCGATGCGGGTGCCCGGGCCGCTGGCCCAGGAGGCGCTCGCCATGCCCTGGTGCAAATCGTCCTTGCTGCGCAGCAGTTGCAGGAGGGCGCTCAGGTCGGCGGGCAGGCCCTGGCCGAAATAGGCCTCGGGATTGGCCGGGTTGATGGCTCGGATGAGGTCCATGTGCGTGGCCACGGGCACGTAGATGGAATCCCGGGGTCTGGCGGGCAGCCGGGAAAGTTCGTTGAAGGCGTCCAACTCGATGACATTGACCTGGGCCTCGTCCAAGACCTCGTGCAGGCCCTGGGGCAAGGGCGATTCGCCCGGAGTCTGTCTGGCCCAGACCATGTTGACGGTCTTTCTGCCCCCCATGTCCACGATGGCCATCTGCGGGGACTGCAGGGTCAACCCGACTCCGGACCTGGTCAGGACCAGGTCGCGGTCCGCGGACCACAGGCGGAAAGCGCGGGGGGATGCCTGGGCCACCTTCTCCAGCACCTCCTGCAGGGACCAGCGGGGCGAGACGGTGCAGACCTTCATGCCCAACTTGTTGGCGTTGGCGATCCAGTCGGCGCTTTTGGGCACGGGGCAGAAAAGGATCTTGTCCCCCCAGGGCGCCTCCACCAGCGGCGTCTCGAAGAGCTTGACATGCAGCCAGCCCGAGCCGGGAAGGGGGAACATGCTCTCGTCGCCGGGCATGAACGTGAAGCGCATCTCCTTCAGGACGGTCTTGATGAACGGAAGGCCCGTCTGCGGCGTGCGGGTGTCGGCAGGCCCGGTCGCGTTGGATGCGGAGGGCGCCGCGTTGGCGACTTCGGGTTGCGCAGGCTCCTGCGGCCGGGATTCGGGGAGCGGAGACGGGGCCGGTTCCGGCGCGGGGCCCGCCTGCGACACGGCCGGCCCGGCCGCTGCGGGGGACGGTGCGCCGGACAGCCCTTGCATGGACGTTCCCGTCTGGTTCGCTACGGCCTCGACTCTCGTATCCGGCGAAACCGGCACGGCGACGATGGTCACTGGCTTGGCGGGTGCCGGGGTTGGATCCGGCGCCTTCTCGACCTGCGCGGGCTTCTGCGGGGGCGTCGTTTCGGCGGGAGCCGTGGCCGGGGCAGTGCCTCCCTTGACCACGGGCAGGATGATTTCCTGCCCGGCGCGCAGGGTGTTGGTGTCGGGGATCGAGGGGTTGAGTTCCAGGAAGAGGTCCATGTACTTGCCGAAAATCAGGCTCGCAGGCACGCCCTGGTGCTGCAGGATTTCGACCAGGGTGTCGCCGGCCTGGACCACGTAGGCCCGCTTTTCGTAGGTGTCGGGCGAAATGTTCGGGGACGGCCGGGCAGGGGCTGGCGGCGCGGCCGCGACGCCCTCGGGAAGGCGGATGATCTGGCCGGGCTTGAGGCGGTTCAAGTTCGGTATATTGGGGTTCAGGGCCTGTATGCCGGGCATGAGCTGCTGGATCTGCGTGCCCGAGTATCCCTTGTCCTGCAGGATCTTGAAGAGCCATTCGCCCTGCCGGACGGTGTGCTCCTGTCCGGGTTCGGCCTCGACGCTGATGTTCTTCTCAAAAAAAAGACGCAGCGGTTTTTCTGAAAAAGCGGGCCTGGTTATGCTTGTCAGGAAGCACAGGCCGATAATAAGAAGAACTGCACGTCTCATGATGTTTCGAACGGGGCCTTGTTTCACATGGTGGTTATTTCCGGCAATGGAAACAAGGATATAGCAAAAAGGATCGTGGCTGTCACTGCACTTTGCGTGAGGGAATCACCCAATTTTTCAAGGAGAAAACCATGTATGTAGGCCTTGCCATGCAGAAGCATGTCCCCACCATCACCTCCGACACCTTGATCATCAAGGCGGACCGGATGATGGAGGAGAACAAACTCTGGATTCTGCTCGTCGTCGAGGGCGGGAAGCTCAAGGGCTATGTGGCCAAGGAGGACATCCGGGCCGCCCTGCCGTCGGGTGCGACCACCTTCAGCAAGCACGAGCTCAATTACCTCTTTTCCAAGCTGACGGTGAAGGATCTGGTGCGCAAGGAGATGCCCACGGTGCATCCGGAGACGGAGATCGAGGTGGCGGCCAAGATCATGCACGACCGGGACCTGGCCGGGCTGGCCGTCGTCGATAGTGACAGCCGCCTCAAGGGCTACATCAGCCGCAGCTCCATGCTGGCCGTGCTGGTCGAGGAGATGGGGCTGGAGTTGGGCGGCAGCCGCATCGCCATCGAGGTCGAGGACCGCAAGGGCGTCATGGCCGACCTGAGCCGACTCTTCTTCGACCTGGGCGTGAACATCCTGTCCACCTCGACCTTCTACCGCGACAGCAAGCGCCTGATCGTCTTTCGCATCCTGGCCGAAGACATGGCCGCCATCGCCAAGGTCGTCACGGACAAGGGCTACAAGATCGCCGGGCCGGAATACTTCGCGCACGAATGGGCCTAGGCCGGACCGCCTCGCCGACCGCAGGGACGTTTCTTCACGGAGCGTCCCTTTTTTTGCACCGTTGTCCGGCAGCCTAGGCGTAACTGACCGTGAGCCCCACGCCGACCTCGCGCAGGGGTGCCGCTCCGGCCAGGGCGATCTTCGAGTGCAGATCCGTGCAGTGGCAGGGGCTTAGGCGTTGCGGGGCGAGGGTGCGCAGATGCGCGACGGTCCCGTGCAGGCGTTTAGCCGAGGGGGACAGGAGGTGCAGGCCGCCGATGACGTCCTGGATGCGGGTCTCGCCGGTCAGGGCGACGGCGTGGTCGACGATGTTGCAGACGCCTGCATGGGAGCAGCCCGTGACGACTACCAGCCCGTCGTCCCCTCGCCAGACCAGGGCCGAGTCGTCGGGGAGCAGGTCGGGACTGTCGTCCCCTTCCTTGGTGCCGATGCCCGGGGACACCTCGAAGGCGTGGCTGCGCGGGATTTCCCCGAGGAAGAGAAGACGCTCGCCCATGGGCAGGGGCGCGGCGGAGAATTTCAGGGCGAAGTGCCGGGAGAGCTTGCACGGCTCCAGCAGCGGGCCGAGTTCCGGGTTGCCGCCTTCGCAGATGCTGCGGAAGGCCGCCGGGTGAGCCACCAGGGTCGGGCGGGAGCAGGGGCGGCCTTCCAGGCGCTCCTCGCACAGGTGGCGGGTCAGGGCTTCGAGGCCCCAGGTGTGGTCCAGATGCCCGTGGGACAGGACGACGGCGTCGAGGTCCGAGAGCGTGATCCTCATCTTGCGGGCGTTGTCCAGGAAGAGCCCGGAGTAGCCGCAGTCGAAGAGGACCTTCAGGCCTTCGTCCTCGATGAGCAGGCAGAGGCCGGGCTCGGCCCGGAAATAACGGTCGATGAGGGTGGCGTTGTCCACCAGGACGGTGATCTTCATGGCGTGGTGTCCGGGCCGGATGTCCGGCCCGTGGGTCACTTGACGAAGGAGCAGCAGTAGTCCGTGAGGGTCCGGACCTTGAGGGAGAACTTCGAGTTGGCGGGCACCTCGAAGGACGTGCCGGCGGCGAAGGCCTGCCAGGCGTCGGCGCCGGGCAGCAGCACATCCAGCTCTCCAGCAAGGATCTCCATGATCTCCCTGTCGGCCGTGCCGAATTCGTAATCGCCGGGGAGCATGACGCCGAGGGTCTTTCTGGACCCGTCGGGAAAGACGATGGTGCGGCTGGTGACCTTGCCGTCGAAGTAGACGTTGGCCTTCCTGATCACGGTGACGTTGGCGAATTCGGACATGGGATCCTCGTGGCGTGCTGGGGTTGCGGCCGGGGCCGGGGCGATGCAGCCTTCTAGCAAAGCCCGGCCCGGCTTGTCACCCGTGTTGCACGGCACGAAAAAAGGCCCCGAAGGGGCCTTTGGTCACTGCAGCTTGGAGGTGATGTTGTCCTTGATCCAGTGCGGGTCCCACCATTCGATGGGCTGCACCTCGAGGCCTGAGACGAGCATGCCGAAGTGCAGATGGTCGCCTCCAGCCATGCCCGTGGCGCCGGTCTTGCCGATGATCTGGCCGCGCTGGACGGTTTCGCCCTTGTGCACGTGAATCTCGCTCAGGTGCGAGTACAGGGACTGGATGCCGAAGCCGTGGTCCAGGACGACCACGTTGCCGTAGATGCCCATGAACTCGGCCAGGACGACGCGGCCGGTGTTGCCGGCGGGCACGGGCGAGGTGGCCAGGGATGCCAGGTCCACCCCGAGGTGGGTCTGGTTGTCCACGGCCTGCCCGCCATGCATGTACGTGCGGTTGTCGGCGAACCCGGCCATGGGCGCGCTGTTGGGCAGGCGGACGAAGGGGCCGTCCCAGAGCTTCTGGGGCACCGTGTCCTTGCCGAGCTGCAGCAGGTAGGCGACATTCTTGGCCCTGAGTTCGCTGTTGACCTTGAGGAAGATGTCGATGGGCTGGGTCTGGTCAGGGAAATACTGCGTGAACTGACCCATCTTCGACTGCAGGAAATTGTCGGAGATGTTGATGCTGTCGTGCTTGAACGCCTTGGCCTTGGGGTTGAAGAAGAACCCGATGGACACCTCGTTGCCGGCCAGGTCGCTGGCCACCAGGGCCGGGGTCAGGGTCTTGACGTCGGCGTCGTAGGGGATGGCGAAGAAGCACAGGTACTTGCCCGGTTGGAAGGGAAAGCCCGGGAAGAAGTGCTCGCCCATGCGCACGCCGCTTCTGCCCAGTTCTTCGTCGGTGCTGTAGACCAGAAGGCCCGTCCCGCCCTGGTTCACGTTGTGCTGCCCCGAGAGGACGGAAACGACGGGAGGCTTGGAGTCCACGGTCATGTCGCGCTTGAAGTCGGCCCTGTTGCCGTGGCCAAGACGATGCCAGGAGTTA
The DNA here is from genome assembly GCF_054657795.1 of Desulfomicrobium salsuginis. NCBI lineage: Bacteria > Pseudomonadati > Thermodesulfobacteriota > Desulfovibrionia > Desulfovibrionales > Desulfomicrobiaceae > Desulfomicrobium > Desulfomicrobium salsuginis. Next base: position 61,867 of record NZ_BAAHYA010000002.1, read on the forward strand.
TCCTTGACCGTGACGGCGAGGGTAACGGCGCCGTTGGACACGTTTTTTGGCAGGGAGAAGGTCTCGGTCAGGTCGCGGGTTCCCTCGGGGAGGTCCTTCTTGACGATGTCGATGGTGTTGCCGTTCTGCGTGGCCGTGACGTGCAGGAGCCTGAGGCCCGAGTCGGCATCCGAAGCCGTCACGGTAAACACGGTCGACGCGCCCGCCGTGGACTGGTCGGGCGTCACGGACAGGGTCGGCGGGTTCCACTCGCCCTTGACGTAGTAGAGGGCTCCCAGGGCACCGGCCAGCAGGAGGAAGACGAAGAAAAAGGCGAAGGATATTCGGCTGCTCATATTGCAAACTCGCTTATGTTCTGTGTTCTTTCGGCAAAGGGGCAACATCCGCAGGGCCTTGGGCGCAAAAAAAATGGGAGCGCCGCAAAGGCGTTCCCATGCTACGGACGGGGGGGGCTTTTGGCAAGTTTTGTCGGACTTCAGCTTTTCTGCAAGGACTCCGCCGCCTTCTGCAGCAGTTCGACGCGGGCCAGACTCCGCCGCCAGGCCGCGGGTATGGCCTCGAACCCGTACCAGGCGCCGGCCAACTGCCCATAGGCGGCCATGGCGCGCGGTCCGTGCGGCAGGCACAGGGCGCAGCCGTAAGCGAAGGATTCGCTTCCGGCAAAGGCGTTCACGGCCGCGGCCAGCGCCCGGCAGGCCGGGTGTTCGCCAGGGGCCGGAGCGGTCCCGCACAGGCTCGCTGCTTCGGGGCAGAGGTCCGCGGGAGGCTGCGGGCGCAGGACGCGCTGCTTGTCCGCTCCCGTCAGGGCTTCGTCCAGCATGGCCGCCAACAGTCTGCAGGCGTCCACGCTCTGGCGGCCAGAATGGGTGATGCGGGTGGCGCGTGCGCAGGCGTCCAGGGCCGCTTCGGTCGCACCTGCGAAAAATATTGCCGTCGGCGCGACGCGGGCCAGGCACGCATCGCCCTGGGTCAGGTCTTCGTCGATGGGGTTCCAGGTGCGCTCGAAGCGCATGATGGCGGCCTTGACGGTATCGTCGATGCGGTCGCAGGTCTCCCCGGAGCTCTGGTAGCCGTAGCGGAACCAGCTGGTCAGGCGGACCATCTGGTCGCGCTCGTCCACGCCGCCGCATTCGGCCAGGCTCTCGGCAAGGGCCAGGGTCATGGAGGTGCCGTCACCCCACAGCCCGCTCTCCAGGGGCACCGTGACGGGCGGGGTCGTTCCGGAAAGTTCGGCCAGGGCCTCGCACACGGCCAGCCCCGTCAGGCAGCCGAGGGCCTTGTCGGCATCAGGCTTCGACACCGCCGACCTCCGTGTCGTACTTGCGTTGCACTTCGTCGTAGGCGTTGGCCAGGTCGCGAAGGATGGTCAGGGTTTCCTGGGCTTCCTTGAGGTCCAGCTTGCGGATGGCGAAGCCGGCGTGGATGATGACGTAGTCTCCCAAGGTTGCTTCCTGGTCCAGAAGCATGAGGGAGGCGGTCACGAAGGTCTCGCCTTCGCCGACGCGGCACTGGGCAACGCCGTTCTCGATGGATTCAATTTTTGCGGGAATGGCCAGACACATGGTTGCCTCCTTCAGTTGGGTGTGCAGGTTCCGCCGGCCGAGAGGATCTCCCTGACCACGGACTCGATCATGACGGGCATGGCGCGGTCGGCGGTTTCCGAGAGCTCCAGGGCCATGGTGTGGTAGTCGAAGGGCTCCATGCCGATGACGATCGCCTCGGGCCGGTTGCCGACCAGTTCGCACATGCCCAGGGTGTCCACCAGGTCCGTCTGGTGCATGGAGTCGCGGAAGGCGAGGCTCTTGCGCAGGTCTTCGCCCATGAGACGGTACACGGAGCCGGGCGCGTCGCCGCACAGGACCGCGTCGCAGACGATGAGGTAATCCGATTCGAGGATGGATCCCATGAGCTTCGTGCCCAGGGTGCCGCCGTCCAGGAGGCTGACGTTGTCAGAAAAGGTGAAGTCCTGCTGCATCCTTTCGATGCAGCGCACGCCGATGCCTTCGTCGGTGAACAGGATGTTGCCCACGCCGAGAACGAGAATGCGCTTGTCTGCCATGAACTGTTCCGTGTTGGAAAATGGGTGACGATGTCCGCTTCGCCGCTTGTGCTACGCAAAAACGGGTTCCGGTTCAAGGAAAGAAAGGGGCCCCGGAAAGCGGGGCCCCCTTTGTGTACATGATTACAGGATCTTGAACTTGCGGACCTGGTTGGTCTTGGCGTCGATGACATGCACGCCGCAGGCGATGCAGGGGTCGTAGGAGTGCACGGTTCTGAGGATTTCCACCGGGCGTTCCGCGTCGGCGATGGGGGTGCCCATGAGGGCTTCTTCCACGGCCGAGAGTTTACCCTCGGAGCAGCGCGGGCCGAGGTTCCAGGTGGACGGGACGACCAGCTGGAAGTTCTCGATCTTGCCGCCCTTGATCTTGATCCAGTGGCTCAGGGCACCGCGGGGGGCGTTGACGAATCCGACGCCTTCGGCTTCGTCGGGCATCTTCCAGTCCTGGTAGATCTTGGTGTCGCCCTTTTTCACGTTCTCGGCCAGCTCGTTGACCCAGTCCATGAGCTTGTCGGCGATGACCTTGGTCTCGATGCCGCGGGCTGCCGTGCGGCCCAGGGTGGAGAAGAGGGCCGCCGGGCCGACGCCCAGATGGTTGAGGACGTAGTCCACGGTCTTCTTCACTTCGGGGTGGCCCTTGCCGTAGGCGACCAAGACGGTGGCCAGGGGGCCGGTTTCCACGGACAGCTTGTCGTAGCGCGGGGCCTTCATCCAGGAGTAGCGGTCCCGGTCCTCATAGGAGGTGTACTTGGGCTCGGTCACGCCCTGGAAGGGGTGGTGGGCCTTGTCGCCCTGATACCAGCTGTGGCGGACGTGCTCTTCGATCAGTTTGGGGTTGAAGGCGTCGACCTTGCCGATGTTGCGGTTGAGGATGACGCCCGGGGGCAGCCAGCGGCTGTTCAGGTCGTTTTCCACGGCCGGGAACTCGCCGAAGCTCATGAAGTGGGTGGTTCCGCCGATGGCGGCCCAGTCCTTGTAGTAGGAAGCCACGGCCAGGAGGTCCGGGATGTAGCATTCGTCGATGAACTTCTTGGTTTCCTGGAACAGGCCCACGAACTCGGCCATGCGCTCGTTGGTCAGGCTCTCGTAGCAGGTCACGCCGCCGACCACGGTGAACTGGGTGTGCGGGTTCTTGGCGCCAAACACGGCCATGGCGCGGGCTGCCTTGACCTGCAGGTGCAGGGCTTCCAGGTAGTGCGCGGTGGCGATGAGGTTGACTTCGGGCGGCAGGTAGTAGGCGTCGTGGCCGCCGAGGAAGTAGGCGTTGGTGAAGATGCCGAGCTGGCCGGAGTCAACCAGGCTCTTTACTTTGTCCTGCACGGCCTTGAGGTCTTCGGCCTTGGTCTGGCGGGTGGAGATGGAGTTGGCGATGGATGCGGCCTTCTTCGGGTCCGCGGTCAGGGCTGCGGTCACGTCGACCCAGTCCAGGGCGTGCAGGTGATAGAAGTGTACGATGTGGTCATGCAGGAACTGCGCGGCCAGGACGAGGTTGCGGATGAGGCGCGCGTTGTCGGGCAGATTCTTGTCCACGCCGACGGCGTTGTCCACGCAGCGGGTCGAGGCCAGGGCGTGGGTGTAGGTGCACACGCCGCAGGAGCGCTGGGTGAAGTGCTGGGCGTCGCGCGGGTCACGGCCCTTGAGGATCAGTTCCAGGCCGCGGAACAGCTGCGAGCTCGACCAGACGTTGGTGACCTTGCCCTTGTCCACTTCGACTTCGATCTTGAGATGACCTTCGATGCGGGTCACGGGGTCAACGATGATGGGCCCCTTGAAGTTCTTATCCATTGGGGTGGCGACGACACCCGGAGCTTGGTTGGGTTTGCAACCGGACATATGTTCTCTCCTCTGAATTCAGTGATGTTTGTGCCTGACGCAACAGCCGATTACGCTTCTTCGTAGAAGGGCGAAGAAGAATCCCAGAAATCGGGTTCACTGCAACCGATACACGGGTGTCCGGCCTTGACCGGCCAGTTCGTCTGGTTGAACAGGACCTTGGGGCAGTTGTTGTAGGTGGTGGGGCCTTTGCAGCCGAGCTTCGCCAGGCACCATCCCTTGCGGGCTTCTTCTGAATCAAAGGAGGGAGCGAACTCGCCGGCCTCGTAATGGGGCAGGCGTTCGCACTGTTCGTGCACGGTCTCGCCGTAGAACATGATTGGACGGTTGATGTCGTCCATCTCGGGGATGGCCAGGTTGTGGGTCAGCAGGTGAACGATGGTGCCGACCAGATTGTAGGGGTTGGGCGGACAGCCGGGGATGTTCACGGCGTTGACGCCCAGGTGCTTCAGGGCGTCGTTGACGCCCAGGGCGCCCGTCGGGTTGGGCTTGGCCGCCTGCACGCCGCCGTAGGTGGCGCAGGTGCCGTAGGAGATGGTCGCGATGGCTTTGGGCACGACTTCGGAGCAGATTTCCAGCATGGTCCGTCCGGCGACCTTGCCGTAGATGCCGTTGTCCTTGGTCGGGATGCCGCCTTCGACAACGCAGAGGAAGCCGTTGGGCGAACTTATGGCCTGATGGAGGGCTTCTTCTGCCTTGTGACCAGCGGCGGCCATGATGGTCTCGTGGTAGTCAAGGCTGATTGTGTCCAGGATCAGGTCGTCGATAAAGGGACGAACCGCGCGCAGAATGGATTCGGAGCAGCCTGTGCATTCTGCGTTATGCAGCCAGACCACGGAAGGACGCTTGGGAGAGGTCATCGCCAGGGCGATTTTGTTGGCAAATGACGCCTCCATACCCATGACCGCGGCGATGGTGGAACAGAACTTCATGAAATCTCGGCGTGAGATCCCACTTTTTTCCAGCCGTTCCTCGGCCCCGGGTTTGCCTAAACCTACCGCAAACTTCATAACACACCTCCATCAGTGTATGAATAAAAAGACAGGCGCCGAGAAGGCGCACAGTCGTAACCGCAACAGTTCTGTAGCGTAGAAGTTTGGCCTTTCTTTCCCATAGCATAGGGAAATGATGCAGGTCAATGGGGATAAGGAGAAAAACAGAATACTATCGGCCATCTGTATATAGATATTGCGTACATATAGGCGGGGCCGATTTCGTGGCGTCGGTAGTACGAAATTTAAATTTATAACACTTACCAGCTCATTTCGTATTTTTTGTTATCTTGGTTGGCGTCGGGGAAGAAGGCATTCAGACTTGAGGGGCCCTCCGGCCTTGAACTCATGGGCGACCATGCGTACTGCAGAGATGGCCGGACATGACCCGGCCCTTCGTACGACCCTTTCCCCGGAGACTACTTTATGGATAAGCAGATCATTCTCGATGCCTTCATGTTCCGCCATGCCTGCAAGGAGTTCGATCCCGAAGCCAAGATTTCCGAGGAGGACTTTCTCTTCATCCTGGAGACGGCGCGGCTCTCGCCGAGTTCCTTCGGCTTCGAACCCTGGCTCTTCCTGGTGGTCCAGGACATGGACTTCCGCCGCAAGCTCCTGCCCCACACCTGGGGCGGAAAGACCCAGATTCCCACGGCCAGCCATTTTCTGGTCTGCCTGGCCATGAAGACCCCGCTGCTCAAGTTCGACAGCGTCGGCATCGCCGAGTTCATGCGCACCATCCAGGAACTGCCCGAGGAACGCATCACGGCCCGTACGGAGTACTACGCCACCTTTCAGCAGTCGGACTTCCGCCTTCTGGACAGCGATCGGGCCATGTTCGACTGGGCCTGCAAGCAGTGCTACATCGCCCAGGCCAACATGATGACCGCCGCGGCCCTCATCGGCATCGACTCCTGCCCCATCGAAGGGTACGCTCAGGACAAGGTGGACGAGGTGCTGGCCGAGGATTTCGGCGTGGATCTGGATGAATACGGGGTGGCATACATGCTGGCCTTCGGCTACCGGGTCAAACCCGCCAGGCGCAAGAAGCGCCGGCCCCTAGAGCAGATGGTGCGCTGGTTTTGAGCGTGACGAAAATCGACATGGATTCGGGAATGATCTCTGAGGACGGATGCTCCATCGCGGAAGTGTCCAAATACTGCATGGCCACGGACCTGGGGCTGGAATGCGTCTGCTCCAAACGGTCCTCGGTCACCATCGGCACCGGCACCACGGCCAAGAGGGAGGACAGCACCCTCTACTACTACGCCAAGCAGATCGATGACGACCTCTTGGCCGTGCAGTCCCTGAACGCCAACTGGGCCCCCTCGGGACCGGCCGTGGAGGTCACCCTGGCCGAGCTGATCACGCAGTATCAGCCGGAAGTGGACATGTTCCTGAAGAAGGTCAAGCCGGTCATGAAGCGGATCGCCAAGCACGTGGCCAAGGGCGACCGGCACCGCGCCAAGGGCGAGCCGTATTCGGCGGCCATGGAGTACACCAACGCCCTGGGCCTGGACGAGAAGAACGTGCGGGCCATGTTCGGCCTGGGCCTGACCTACCTGCAGTACGACCAGCACGAAAAGGCCAAGGTGCTCTTCGAGGAGCTCATCGGCCTGGACGGGTTCGCGGCGCCCGAACACAAGCATCTCTTCAACCAGTTCGGCATCGAGCTGCGCAAGCAGAAGATGCTCGAACAGGCGCGCAGATACTACGCCCGCGCCATCGAACTGTGCACGACGGACGAGAACCTCTACTTCAACCTGGCCCGGGCGTTTTTTGAGGACGGACGCATCGGCGACGCCGACAGGACGCTTGAGACGTGCCTTGACATCAATCCGGGCCATGAAGAGGCCCTCAAGTTCAGAAGATACCTTTCCGCGGTCAGCCTGAGCTGATCACCGGCCGCCGCGCAGCTCGCGCACGCCTGCGGCCAGAAGCAGCGCGAGCATGGCCAGCCCCGACCCCGTCACCCCGGTCCAGCCGAAGTGCTTGAAGCCGTACCCCATGACCGTGATCCCCGCCGACCCGCCCAGATAATACCACAGGATATAGAGCGAATTGGCCCTGCCCCGGCTGGAGGAGAGCCTGCGGTTCATGCTGCCCACGGCGGCGGCGTGGATGGCAAAGAACCCGGCGCAGGCCAGGCCCAGGCTCAGGCAGACCACGCCCAGGTGCGGGACGTGGCTCAGGAGCAGCGCCGCGGCGAAGGTCAGGGAGCCCAGGATCATGGTCAGGCCGTTGCCGAAGCGGTTGCTGAACCTGCCCGAGAGGGGGGCGATGATCACACCGACGATGTAGGTCAGGTAGAGGAGCGTGATGCGGTTGGTGCCCGCCGAGAAGGGCGGGGCGCTCAGGTAGAAGGGCAGATAGTTGAAGGTCGCGCCGAAGACGAAGAGGGAGCCGAAGCCCACGGCGAAGTTTTGCAGCAGGTCGGGACGGCGCATGAGTTCAAGGTAGCCCGGACCCGTGTCGGTTTTTCCGGCCGGCCGCTCCTCGGCGGGTAGGAGAACAACGGCGGCCGCGGCCGTGACCAGGACCAGGACCGAGGCCGTGACGAAGGCGTAGCGCCAGTGCAGGGGCGGGTGGATCCAGCCGCCCAGCAGCCGCCCGCCCAGCCCGCCGACGACCGTGGCCGAGACGTAGGAGCCCATGACCACGTTCAGGCGCTCCACGGGCAGGTTGCGGGCCAGGTAGGCCGCCAGGCAGGTGGTCAGGGCCGGGATGCCCAGTCCCTGCACCAGGCGCAGGGCGATGATGGCGTCGAGGCTCCCGGTCAGGGCGCAGGCCATTCCCGCCGCGGCAACCACGGTCCCGCCGACGGCGATGAAGGGCTTGACCGGGTACATGTCGGCCAGCCGCCCGAAGACGAGGGTCGAGAGGGCCACCCCGAGGATGACCATGGACACGGTCTGGGCGGCCCGGGAGATGGAGACGCCGAACTCCGCCTGCAGCACGGGCAGCACGGGCTGGACCAGATAGATGGTGGTGAAGCTGGCCGAGACCAAGGCGAAGACCAGGGCCTGCAGGGCCAGGGGTGAGAGTTGCTTCATGCAGCGAGGTCCTTGGGAGGGCGGATGGGAGAGGCCCCAGACCTGAGGCGGGGCCGTCCGGAGTCGTGCGCCGCCGGTGCGGCTCAGAGGGGGACTGCTCCTTCGGGCGGGGGCTCTTCGACGCAGCGCATCAGGACGTGGGGGATGCCGGCTTCCATGAATTCCTCCCCGCAGGCGCAGAAGCCGTGCCGGGCGTAGAAGCCGAGGGCCCTGGTCTGGGCGTTCAGGACGAAGCGGTGGAAACCGTGCTCCCGGCACTGGTCGAGCATGAAGGCCAGGAGCTTCCCGCCGACGCCCCGGCCGCGCCAGGCCCGGCGCACGGCCAGACGCTGCAGTTTGGCCTCGCCGGCCAGGAAGCGGATGCGGCCGCAGGCCACAGGCTCCCCGTCGATCACGCCCAGGACGTGCAGGGCGGCGTGGTCGTGCCCGTCCATCTCCTCGGCGCAGGAAATCCCCTGCTCCTCCATGAACACGATGGCCCGGATCATGGCCACCTTGACGAGTTCGTCCGCCGTCGTGACGAGTTTGAACATCGGCGATCCTCAGTAAAGAGCGCCGGCCATGGGGCCGGCGCCGGTCATTTTGATGGTTGGGCAGGTGTGGCCGGACCCGCCGTGGCATTGGGTGCCGGGGCCTGTCCAGCGGCGTTGGACGCGGGAGCGACCTGCTCCGTGGCGTTGGTTTGCCTGCCGCCGAAAAGCGGCTTCAGCGCGTCAGCCAGTTGCCCGATGTACCCCTTGTCCCAGGCCATGCCAAGGGCGACGAAGAGGGCCAGGATGACGGCCCAGCGTTTCCACGGGGTCTTTTTCTCGGCAAAGGGGTCGCGTAGGGAGCGCTGGGCGCCCTTGGGCAGTTCCGCGACCTTGGTCAAGGTCGCGCCGAAGGGGATGTTGATGCTGGCCCGGGTGTTCACGGCCCAGCCGCACGCGTCGAGGATCGGGCCGAGGTTGCGCTGCCTGAGTTTCAGGTAGGCGATGAGCATGGACGGCCCCGAGATCATGAGCATCACGCCGCCCACCACCAGCGGCATCTGCCACACGGCCAGGGACAGGAAGCCGCCCAGGACGGATGCGATGGCCGTGCCGATGGCGCCCAGGGCCAGGCCGATGGCGGCGAAGATGCCGGCGAACTTGCCCACGTCGAAGGGCGGCTTGACCGCCGCGTCGGGTTTGGCGCCGACATCCGCCAGCTTGGCGCCGGCGTTCGCGTTCACCGCGCTGTCCTTGGCCGCGGCGAACTTGGCGACCTGATCCCCGATCATCCGTCCCATCCGCTTGTAGGGCAGCCAGAACGCCTGCCGCACGCTGATGGGGTGCTCGACGATCTTGACGATGGCCGCGTCCCAATCCTGGCCGTCGCGGTCGTAGAAGATGCCGTTGCGGCCGACCATGAGGTTGTCCGCATCACCCCCCGTGAAGGCCGCGGCGATGAACATCTGTTCCGTGCTGCCCCGCCGGGTGCAGCGGCAGTAGGCCAGGTAGGTCTGGCTCAGGGCTGCCAGGGTTGCGTGGGCGTCGGGGGACGCGACGCGGATGCACAGCTCGCAGGCCCGTCCGTCCAGGTACAGGGTGCCGGCCTGGAAGACCGCCTTGCGGTCCTGGACGTAGAAGTCGCGGAAGGACACGAAGTTGTTCAGCAGGACCAGGAGGTCGCGTGTGCAGTGCACGAGCCGGATGACGCCCTCGAAGCTCTCGACCTGCTCGGCCAGGCTCAGGTCCTCCTCCAGGACCTTGCTCAGCCGGTCCCGGGCGTCGCCGGCCAGGAGCGCCCGGACCCGGTCGGGCCCCAGGGCCTCGACCTCGATCCCGGCCTTGGCCGCCTGCCACGCCTCGTAGGGGGCCATGAGGGACTTGAGGCGCTCCCAACCTTCGGCATCAAGGCTGTTGGCTTCCCCGAGAAGAGGCGCGACGACCCGGGTCCGGAATGTCGTCAGGGCGGCAGCCCAGGCCGGGTTGACCCCGCTGCCCAGGGGCAGCGCCCGACCGGCTTCGATGCGGGCCAGGGGCAGCCGTTCGAGTTCGGGGTCGGCGGCCAGGTCCCGCAGGGACAGCCCTTCGTAGGTGGCCAGGGCCGGGCTCAGGGCCTCGCCGGCCTTGGGGTCGTAGGCCGCCAGGGCGCAGCGCGTGAAATAGTCGTCGATCTTGGTCCGCAGCGTTCGCATGCAGTCCGCCGCGTCCGTCGTGCCGTCGCGCAGGGGCATGACCGGCGGGGTCTGGCCTTCCTCCCACCAGGCGGCATGCAGGGCCGCGGCCTGAAAGAACGCCTCGATCTGCTCGGCCCCGATCCCGTCCGCGCCGCCCCGGTCCGGGACGCTGCCGACGCAGGACATGATCTCCTCGATGAGCGCGTGCGTGTCCTCGTCGCGGGCCGAGGCCGGGGTGATCACGCCGTCGCCGTTGAAGGGCGAGTCGTGGAGCAGGGTTTCGGTGCCGGCCACGTCCTCGACGGAAATCTCCTCCACCCCCGGCTTGTTCAGGAAGTTGAGGATCTGCCTGGCGGCGGCCAGCAGGCGGCGCCCTTCGGGGTCGACCTCGTTGATGGCCGCCAGGGGCAGGGCCTCCCGGCCTTCCATGACGGGCTTGAGGTCGCGCAGCACGGTGCAGACCCAGCGCACGGCGGCCAGGATCTCCGGGACGCGCACGCGGCCGTCGCCGTCGGTGTCGAGCAGGGCAAGGGTGCGGCGGTCGAACTCCAGCCCCGTGACCGGGCAGCTCAGGGCCGCCCAGAGCTTCTGGTCGAGTTCGCTCAGATGGAGAAGATCCTCGGCGGAATCGAGGCGGACCTGGTCGAAACCTCCCAGACGGAAAAAACGCCAGCGGTGTGTGGAAACGGCTGCGGTATCCATGCGTGTTCCTCGCGTATGCGTATTATTGATAAGAGAAAGTGAGACGATGGAATCAGGTACGCCCAATACGCATGTCAGATCAAGGAGGAATGCGGTCTGACAGGGATGCCTTATTTCCGGGTTGCGCCGAGTATGCTGTGCAACGCGGCGACCTTCGTCCGAATGTCCGGCGCCCCGACGATTTCGGTCACCAGAGCCGGACAGCGCGCCCCGCGACCGGCCACCTCGGCCAGGTTGCCCTCCTTGATGCCGCCGATGGCCACGAAGGGCAGGTCGATTTCCCGGACCACGAAGTCCAGGTAGGACAGGCCCACGGGCGCGCAGACGTCGTCCTTGGTCTGCGTGGCGTAGATCGGCCCCACGCCGATGTAGTCCGCGCCTGCGGCCACGGCCGCCCGGGCCTGCTCCGGCGAGTGGGTCGAGAGGCCGATGGCGCGCCCTTCGCCAACCAGGGAACGCACGGCCGCCACGGGCAGGTCCTCCTGGCCGACGTGCACGCCGTCGGCGTCGACCAGCAGGGCCAGGTCGATGTCGTCGTTGACGATGAAGGCCGCGTCGGCCTGGCGCGTCATGGCGCGCAGGGCCAGACACTCCTCGTATTTGGCGCCCATCTTTTTCGTCTTCTCGCGGTACTGGATGATGCGCACGCCCGCGTCGAGCATGGCCCGGACCACGTCCGTGTTGCTGCGCCCGAGGGAGAATTTCCCGGCAGTCAGCCCGTAGATGCCGCCCTGGCGGATGAGTTTCGTGACGAGCAGACGTCCATTCATGGTTTCTTCTCCTTATATACGGTCAGGAAATGGTGCAGGACCTCGTCGGCCTGCATGGCCGCGGCCATACCCACGCCGGGGGACAGGGGGGGGGTGGCCGCGTCGCAGGGCGTGGTCAGGTCGCCGACCAGAACGAGGTTCGGCAGCGGCCGCGACACGCGCATGCGTTCCGAGACGCCGGCCCCGCCCAGGCCCGACGCGCCGACCACCAGCCGTCCCGTGGGCAGGAGCGTCTCGATCACGAGCTTCTTGGTCCGGGCGTCGTCCACGGCTTCGATCACGGCCCGGCAGGAACCGAACAGCTCCCCCATGCTTCCCGCGTCCACGGCCCGGACGTGGGCCCTAATCCGCGCGTCCGGGTTCACGGCCAGCAGGTTGTCGCGCAGGGCCAGGACCTTGGGCCGCCCGACCTGGGCCAGGGTGAAGTGCTGGCGGTTGAGGTTCGACGCCTCCACCGTGTCCGGGTCGGCCAGGACCAGGTCGGTGAAGCCGGAGCGGACCAGATGCATGGCGCAGTTGGAACCCAGCCCTCCGGATCCGATGACCCCGACCCGGACCGTGCGCAGGAAGGCGATGAACCCTTCGTCCAGATACAGGGTCAGGCCGCGCTCGAAGGCGTTCACGCGCTGGCCTCCAGGGGTTCCCAGTCCTTGAAGACGGGCTGGTAGCCGCGGCCCTTCAGCATGGCGCAGACCTCGGCCACGCTGCGCGGGTCCGAGATCTCGAACTGGCCGGTTTCCGCCGCCTTGGCGTGCCCGCCCACGGCCGTGCTGACGCCCGCCGACATGCGCGTCACGCCCAGGGGCAGGATGTTGTCGCGGAAGGCCGGCGTCTCGCGGGTGGAGATGGTGATGGACAGGCGCGGCAGGAAGATGCGCAGGGCCGTCATGGCCTGGACCAGTTCTCGGTCGGACACGGGGCAGGCCGGCTGGAACGCCCCGGCGTGGGGCCTCATGCGCGGCAGGGACACGGCCACGTCGACGCCGGGGTAGCGCTTCATGAGCCAGGCCGAGTGCAGGCCCGTGACGAAGATCTCCCGCCGCCAGCCGGTCAGCCCCAGCAGGGCGCCGATGTTGACCACGCGCATGCCCGCCTCGGCCCCGCGCATGGGCGTGTCCAGGCGCCAGGCGTAGTCGCGCTTTGGGCCGGCCGGGTGCAGCTCGGCGTAGAGCTCCGGGTCGTAGGTCTCCTGGAACACGGTCAGGCCGTCCACGCCCGCCGCGGCCAGGCGCCTGTAGTCGTCCGTGGCCATGGGGAAGACCTCCACGGCGATGGACGGGAACAGCGGGCGCAGGGTGCGCACGCAGTCCTCCAGATATTCCACCCCGGCCCTGGCGGGCGACTCGCCCGTCAGGAGCAGCAGTTGTCGCAGGCCCGTTGCGGCGATGGCCTCGCCCTCGGCTCGCACCTCGTCCATGGTCAGTCGGGAGCGGGGGATGGAGTTTGGGGCCGCGAAGCCGCAGTAGCGGCAGTGGTTGGCGCAGTGGTTGGAGACGTAGAGGGGCGTGAAGAGGCTGAGGGTGCGGCCGAAGCGGCGCAGGGTCAGGTCCCGGGCGCGCCCGGCCATGGTTTCCAGATGGGCGCCGGCGGCCGGGGAGAGCAGGGCCAGGAAACCGTCCTCGCCGACGCGCTCCCGTTCCAGGGCGCGCAGGGCGTCGTGGCCGGTCGCGGCGGCCATCCGCTCCTCCAGGGGTTCGCGGTGCAGGCGCAGGGCCTCGGGCAGGAAGCTCATGCCGCGCCCCCCGCGTCGCCCAGGAAGCCCGTCAGGGGGGACGAGGCCCGGGCCAGGGCGGACACGGCCCCGGGGCCGGCCAGGAAGGCCTCGCGACCGGCGGCCACGGCCCGGCCGAAGGCCCGGCCCATGAGCACCGGGTCCGCGGCCGTGGCGATGGCCGTGTTGACCAGGCAAGCCGCCGCACCCATCTCCATGGCCTGGCAGGCCTGGCTGGGCGTGCCGATACCGGCGTCGACGATGATGGGCAGGTCCATCTCCTCGATGAGGATGCGGATCATCTCCTCGGTCCGCAGGCCGCGGTTGGTGCCGATGGGCGCGCCCAGGGGCATGACGGCCGCGGCCCCGGCGTCGGCCAGGGAACGGGCCACGTAGAGGTCCGGGTTCATGTACGGCAGGACGACGAAGTCCTCCTTGGCCAGAGTTTCCGTGGCTCTGGCCGTCTCGTAGCCGTCGGGCAGGAGGTGGCGGTTGTCGGAGATGACCTCGATCTTGATCCAGTCCCCGCAGCCCATGGCCCGTGCCAGGCGGGCGATGCGCACGGCCTCGTCGGCGGTGCGCGCCCCCGAGGTGTTGGGGAGCAGGGTCATGTGGCCGGGGATGTGGCGCATGACGTTGTCCGCGCGGCCGTCCAGGTCCACCCGGCGCAGGGCCACGGTGATGACCTGGGAGCCCGAGGCCTCGCACACGGCCGGGATGAGGCTGTCGTCGCCGTACTTGCCCGTGCCCGTGAAGAGGCGGCTGGTCAGGCGCTTGCCGCCCAGTTCGAAAATATCGGTGTGTTCCATGACGGTTCTCGCTGTTGGTGGTGGGGAAAGGTGGACGGCGCGCGCTCAGCCGCCGCCGACGAAGCTCAGCAGTTCAAGGCGGTCGCCGTCGTGCAGGACGGTTGCGGTGAACTGCGCGCCGGGCACGATGTCGCGGTTCAGTTCCGCCACGACCACTGCCGGGTCGAGGTTCATGGACAGGACCAGGTCGCTCAGGTTTTGGCCCGGCGCGATGTGGCGGCTTTCGCCGTTGAGGGTGATGTGCATGTCTGCCTCCGCGTTCTGTGTCGCAAGCGGGGGAGGCGAAAGAAAAACCGCGCCGGGGAGGCGCGGTTCATAGGGTGGACGATTCCGGAACCAGCTTCCCTCCGGCAGCATGAACTGCGTCAGGTTCAAAGGGTCGGGATCGTATCCCCTCTCAGCCCGAAGGCTCCCCCAGCTTGTGTGCGAAGACATGTACGGCGTATGGCCGCCGCTGTAAAGTTTCGAACTAGTCGGCGATGCCCATGAGCGTGAATACGTAGAAGGTCGCCCCGGCGATGAGGGCCGAGGCCGGGATGGTCAGAATCCAGGCCACCACGAGGTTGCCGGCGATGCCCCAGCGCACGGCCGAGAGGCGCTTGGTGGCCCCCACGCCGAAGACGCAGGCGCTGATGGTGTGGGTGGTGGAGATGGGCGCGCCCATCAGGGACGCGCCGGTGATGACCATGGCCGCCGACGTCTCGGCCGCGAAGCCGTGGACCGGCTCCAGCTTGAAGATGCGGTGTCCCATGGTCTTGACGATCTTCCAGCCGCCCAGGGCCGTGCCCGTGGCCATGGCCATGGCGCAGGCCAGCTTGACCCACAGGGGCACGTGGATGGTGTCGATCTTGTGGAAGAGGAAAAGGGCCAGGGTGATGACGCCCATGGTCTTCTGGGCGTCGTTGAGCCCATGGCTGGTGGCCATGAAGGCCGACGAGAGAATCTGCAGTTTTTCGAACCAGCGCGAAAGGGTGTGCCGGTTGGCCCGCCAGAAGACGAGCATGATGGCCGTCATGACCACGTAACTGACCCCGAAACCCGCCAGGGGCGAGAGCACCAGCGGCAGCAGGACCTTGTTGCAAATGGACAGGCCGTTCAGGGAGGACACTCCGGCGTGGCAGATGGCCGCACCCATGAGACCGCCGATGAGGGCGTGGGATGACGAGGACGGGATGCCGAAATACCAGGTGATGAGGTTCCAGGCGATGGCCCCGATGAGGGCTGCCAGGACCAGGATCTGGCTGCCCATGACCATGTCCGTGTTGACGATGCCGGAGCCCAGGGTGTGGGCCACCTCCTCGCCCAGGAGGGCGCCGAAGAGGTTCAGGCTGGCCGCCATCATGACCGCCGAGCGGGGCGACATGACCTTGGTCGAGACCACCGTGGCGATGGCGTTGGCGCAGTCGTGGGCCCCGTTGGTGAAGTCGAAGACCAGGGCCACGAGGACGATGACGACGAGCAGGATCGGCAGCTCAGGCATTTTTCAGCACCACTTCCTCGATGGCGTCGGCCAGGTCGTCGATGCGCTCGATGGCCATCTCGAAGCGGTCGTAGACCTGGGTCCAGCGCATGATGTCGATGACCTCCTTCGTGTCGCCCGTCTCCACGTCGTGCAACTCGGCCAGCCCAGTGGAGAAGAGCATCTCGCACTCGTTCTTGAGTTCCTTGATCTTGCGTATGGTGTCGGACACGTCGCGCTTGCCTTCCAGGCAGCAGATCATTTCCCCGGTCAGGGCGGTCATGCCCAGGATGTTGCGCGCCATCTTGCGGGCGGGGAAGCGGATGTAGTCGAAAGCGCACAGGCGCATGCGCGAGGCGATGGCCGTGATGCGGTTGATCGAATCCTCCTGGGTCATGTTCAGGCGGTAGATGTCTTCGCGGTCGATGGGAGTGATGAAGGTCTGGGAGAGCTGCTTGGCGATTTCGCGGCAGAGTGCGTCGGCGTCCGCCTCGATGAGGGTCACGGTCTTGCAGGCCGCATCCACGCAGTTGAGGTCCTCGACGATCCTGGCCAGTTGCCCGGCGGATTCGTTCAGAATCCGGTTCTGCCTGTTCAGGAGTTCGAAGAAGTGAATGTTACGGGGAAAGATGGAAAAAGCCATGCGCGCACTCCGCGTTGTGATTGCAGCCACGGGATTCCCGGAAATCCGGGGGCTTGGGACGGGTTCGGAAGGCTTGGACCGTCGCGAACGGGAGGACATTAATGCCGCGCACGGATGGGCGCAATGGTTCTCGTCATACAAATGTAACATTTCACAAAGAATGTTACATGTTGATGAACTTTGGAAAAAAATTGGGGAAATTCAGGAAGATGCAAAGAAGGGGCATGAGGCGGACATCCTCATGCCCCGCGCGGGCTATTTGGCGTATTCGTAGCGCTTGGTCACCCGGTCCGAGAGCTGGGCGTAAGCGAATCCGGCCTGGCGGGCCTTGGCGAAACGCTCCTCGGCCTCCTGGCTGCACATGTCGCAGCCCTGGACGGGGACGTGCAGCCCAAGGCAGCGCGGCGTGTCGGCCGTCTCGCTCTCGACGATCAAGAGGCCCGGGCAGTGGGGACAGTCCTTGAGGCGCTCTACCTGGTTCTCGGTGATGTCGTCGGTGTCGTAGTAGATGGAGCGGCGGCGCACGAAATACCCGCCCTCGCGCACGGCGTCTGACGGCCTGGGGTTGAAGTAGACCTCGGGCAGCTGGTCGCACAGGGCCGAGAGGTAGTCCATGGTGGACTTCTGCTCGCGGATCTTCTCGCGGTCGAGTTCCGGTTCCTGCACGGCCGTGAAGTCCACGCCGGCCAGAGCCAGGCTGATGCCCAGGTTGACGTAGGGCAGGGCGCCCTTGATGGCGTAGCCGCCCTCGAGCACGGCGATGTCGGGCTTGAGCATCTCGGTCAGCCGCGCGTAGCCCTGGGCCGTGAAGTTCATGTTCGTGATGGGGTCCGAGAAGTGGTTGTCCTGGCCCGCGGAGTTGATGATCAGGTCCGGCTTGAAGTGCTCCAGGATGGGCATGACGATGCGCTCCACGGTCATCAGGTAGCCTTCGTCCGAGGTGCGCGGCGGCATGGGCACGTTGATGGTCCGCCCCATGGCCTTGGGTCCGCCGCATTCGGACGGGAAGCCCGTGCCCGGGTACAGGGTGCGCCCGTCCTGGTGCAGGGAGATGAAGAGCACGTCGGGGTCGTGCCAGTAGATGTCCTGGGTGCCGTCGCCATGATGGCAGTCCGTGTCCACCACGGCCACGCGCAGATTGCCGTAGTGCTCGCGGATCCACTCGATCATCACGGCTTCGATGTTGATGTTGCAGAAGCCCCGGCTGCCGTGGACCGTACGCATGGCGTGGTGTCCGGGGGGGCGCACCACGGCGAAGGCGCGCTGCCTCTCCTTCTCCATGACCAGCTGGGCTGCGCGGATGACGCCGCCGGCGGAGATGAGATGGGAGTCGGTGCATACGGCCTGCACGTTGGGGAAGCAGAAGTGGGGGCGCAGGATGTCCTTTTGCGTGGCCACCAGGGGGCGGTATTCGCGGATGCCCTCGATGTCGAAGATGCCTTCCTCCCGGAACTGGTCCTGGGTGTAGAGGAGGCGCTCCTCGCGTTCGGGGTGGGTCGGCGAGATGGCCCAGTCGAAGGCCGGGAAGAATATGATGCCGAGGCTGTTTCGTGCGGTGAGCATGGTCCCTCCGTTCATGGCTCCAGGGTGGTGATGACGCCGGGCCGCATCTGGCAGCGGACGCGGATGTTGCGGCCGATGGTGTAGTGGCCTTCTACCATGTTGAAGGCGTCGGCCTGGATGACCTGGATGTCGCCCTCCTCGGCCGGGATGCCCTGGCGGTCGAGTTCCGCGCGCAGCATGGTGGTGGCGTCGTGTACGGCCTCGTCCAGGGTGTATGTGCGTTTGATGGGCTTGTGGATGCCCAGGCCCGGCACCGTGAAGCTGCCGCGCGAGGTGTCCACGGTCAGGACCAGGGACTGGGTCGGCCGGGTCAGGCAGGCGCCGATGGCGTTGGCCACCTGGGCATGACGGGGGGCGATGACGGGCAGGCCGAAGGTCTCCTCCAGCAGGGGGACCATGGCCTCGGCCGGGCCGCCGATGACCATGATGCGCTTCGGCTTGACCGTGCGGTCCTCGAGGATTTCCTGGATGGTGTAGACGGGACGGGAGTTGATGGCGTTCAGGAAGGCGTCGACCTTGCGCTTGAGGATGGACATGGCCATGTGCACGGCCTGCTCTGCGCATTCGCGGGCCGAGAGGCCCTGGGCCATGGCCACTTCCTTGATGCCCTTGGCCGAGCGTTCGCGGTCCCCGAAGGCGGCGTGGCCCAGGACGTTCATGGCGTCCATGAGGGCTGGGGCCGGGCCGCCGGCGGCCATGCACGGGCCGTGGCGGTCGGGGCCGACGCTGAGTTGCCCGCCGCGGGAACTGATGAACGAGTCGCCGCCGATGCCGATGGACTCGACCTTCAGGGCCCGGACCAGGGTCGGGTGCTCGCCGATGGAGATGCCGTCGCGCTCCAGGAGCGGGATGCCGTCCAGGAGCACGGCCATGTCCGTGGTGGTGCCGCCGATGTCGAGGATGAGGGCGTCCTCGGTCTGCGGGGCGGTGCTGAGTATGCCCATGACCGAGGCAGCCGGGCCGGAGAAGATGGACTGCACCGGAATCTCACGGGCGAGCTTGAGCGGCATGGTGCCGCCGTCGGCCTTGACGATGTTGATGTCGGCCTGGATGTTCAGGTCCAGAAGGCTCTGTTCCAGAGCGTCGGCGAAGGAGTTGAAGGTGCGCCAGACGGCCGAGTTGTAGTAGACGGTGCTGACGCGACGGCCGAAATTCAGGGACTCGGACACGCGGTGCCCCTGGGTCACGAAGTCGGCCTGCGGGGCCAGGGCCTCGGCGATGGCCATCTCCTGCTCGGGGTTGCGCGTGCAGAACTTGCCGACCACGCCGTAGACGCGGATGCCTTCTTCGCGGCAGCGCGCGGTCATGGGCTTGATGTGGTCGGGGCGGACCTTGGCCGAGACGGCACCGCGATGGTCAACGCAGCCACAGAGCACATGGTACTGCGCGCCCAGGGCGTAGGCCTGGGGGTTGATACCGGGGCCGGGGATGACGAACATGCCGACTTTCTCGGTATGGCCGGTGACGATGGAGTTGGTGGACAGGGTCGTGCTCAGGTTGAGGGTGCGGATCTCCGCGCCCTTGCAGTCCTTGAGGATGAGGCGGAGCACTTCGGAGATGGTCGCGAGCAGGTTGTCGTGGTCCGTGGGCACCTTGGCCATGGCTTCCACCCGGCCGTCCCGGATGCAGACACCGTCCGTGTGGGTTCCGCCGACATCGATTCCGATAAGCATATATCCGATCCTTGGGGCTGACGGTTGGCCGTGGCGGACGCCGCGGCTTCCGGGCGGCTTCGGCCGGCCAGGCGTGCGCGGGCGGGCTGAAGTCGGACTTGAGTTTTTTCCAAGCATGCAGCACCTCTGGCCGCAGGCGCCGGAGTCTGGTGACTCCGGGCGGGAGAAACGCAAGTTGCTTTTTCAGGTTGCATATTTACCGGACTGCAGGCGAAGCGCAAGCAGAATTCCGTAAACGGAGGGATATGATGGATAAACAGCTGGTGGACGGTTTTTTGGACTGCGTACGTGAGGCCGGGAGAGTAGTGCGTGAGCAGTGGAACGACCCCAGGGAGATCGCCTTCAAGGGGCGCATCGATCTCGTCACCCAGACCGATCTGGCCGTGGAGCGCCTGCTGTCCGAACGCCTGCCCGCGCTTTTGCCGGGGTCGTCCGTGCTGGCCGAGGAGTCGCATACGACCCTGGTCCCCGGCGATCTGACCTGGATCGTGGACCCGGTGGACGGAACCACGAACTACGCGCACCGGATTCCGATGGTCGCCGTCTCCGTGGCACTGTGGCGCGGGGGAAGGGTGGAACTCGGCGCGGTGTTCCTACCCGTCATGGACGAGCTTTTCTGGGCCGTCAGGGGAGAGGGCGCGTTCCTGAACGGCGAACGCATCCGCGTCAGCGGCGAGGCGGTCATGCAGTCGGCCCTGGTCGCAACCGGTTTCCCGTATTCGTTTTACGCGGAGATCGACGAGGTTTGCGCGCGACTGCGCCGCGTGCTGCTGGCATCCCAGGGCATCCGCAGGATGGGCGCGGCGGCCGTGGACCTGGCCTACACGGCCTGCGGCAGGCTCGACGGCTATTACGAGACGGGGCTCAAGCCTTGGGACACGGCCGCAGGGTGGCTTCTGGTGGAGGAAGCCGGAGGCCGCGTCAGCGCCCTGGACGGAGACTACGCCCTGGGCAGCCACATGATCGTGGCCACGAACGGCGCCGTGCACGACGAGTTGCAGGAACTGCTGCGGCTTGGGGACGAGGTCTGAGGCTCCCGGTTCAGATGTCGATGTCCAGGGACGAGAGCGGCGCGATCAGATCCCCCTTGGAATTGTAGAGCCCAGCATCGGGCTGCCCTGCCGGGGCGCCCTGGTCCTGTCCGGAATACCGCTTCCGGTGTTTCTTGCGCTGGTGGGTCAGATCCCAGGAGGGCTGTCCGTCCCTCCATCGCCGCTGCGATTCGGATTCGAGAACACGCAGGCCCATGCCCGCCTCCTTGGCCGTCCGTGGCCGCTGTCGTTGCCTGGAAAGGGCTTCCCTGCCCATGTACGTTCTATCGGACGCCCGCCGGAAAACTTGAATCCGTGTTTTTCCGCCCCCCCGACACGAAAAAGGCCCCCGGTGAACCCACCGGGAGCCTTCTTGCGGAGCGTCGCCCGCAATGAGCGTCATGCCTGTTCCCTCAGACCGAGCTGTCCAGGAGCGTGCCCCGGCCCGTGTACACGGGCATGAGCACATCCGTCTGGAAGGTGTACGAGTTCTGGTTCTGATGCTGGTTGGTGTTTCTGTTCATGTAGTCGATGGTCGTGCTGACCACGGCCGCCCCGAAGGTCTCCCTGTCGAAGGGCGCGGCTTTCGGGGACCCGTCGCCGTGCATGTAGTCGAGTGTCTTCCCGACCACGGCGGCGCCGAAGGTCGTCTTGTCGTAGACGGGGGCGTATCCCCCCGACATGCCTTGAATGTCCATGACTCCTCCCTGGTTTCGGGAACATGACGCCTGATTGGAACAATCGGCCGGATGGGCGGAAAACTTGAGGCCGGGACGGCGCGTCAGGAAAACCAGCGCAGGCCCGGCATGCCGGGCAGGAGCCCCTGCCGCGTGCAGCACTCGCCGAAGAGGGCCAAGCCGGCCTGCTCCCTGGGGCCAAGGTCGTAGTTCATGGCGCGCCAATAGCGGAGCAGGGCGGGGCTGGTCAGCCAGTCGGGCAGGTCGGGCAGGCGGGAGAGGGCTTCGAAACGGTCTTCCAGGCCGGCGGTGATGGCGGCGATATGCGCCTGCAGCCGTCCGAGCTGTTCCCGCGCGGCCCCGGCAAGTCCGCGGCGCACGATCCACACGGCGAAGACGAAGGGCAGCCCGGTCCAGGCCGCCCATTCCGTGGCCAGATCGACGATGTGCCAGCCTTGGGGCGGGTGCACGAAATGGCGCAGGGCGATGTTGCCGATCTCCAGGAAGGGTCGTCCCGTGGCCAGGCCGGCTCCGGGTTCGACCTCCTGCCATCTGGGCGCGGGCAGGCCCCACTTCTGGCTCCAGAGGACCTTCAGCAGCGCCGTGGACGTGGCCGACGCGCCGGTCAGGCAGACGGGGCCCGGGTTGCGCTGGAGCCATGCGGGCAGTTGGGCCAGGGGTACGGGCGAGAGGAAGAGCACGCTCTGCACTTCGGCGTGGGCGCAGATGGACGCCCCGGGCAGGAGTTCGTATTTTTCGGCGCGGAGCAGGTATTCGAAGGCCGAAGACGGGGAGATGTCCAACTCGCCCGAGGCCAGGGCCGCGTTCAGGCGGCTGGGATGGCCGGGTACGTAGCCGAAGTCAGGGCCCTCGGGGCAGACGCCTTCCAGCAGATGGAAGACGTGCCAGATGTTCAGATAGTCGATTCTGCCGATGCGAAGTGTCATGTGCGTAAAAAAAGGCGGGGTCGCCCCCGCCTCCGGTTCGTCATATTTCGGGGCCGGATCAGTCCAGCTGGGCCATCAGCGTGGCGCGGATGTCGTCGATGGAGCCTTCGCCGTCCAGTTCAATGTACTTGAAGCCGGCCTCTTTGGCCAGATTCTTGTAGTAGTAGGATGCGGCCAGGGTGCCGGTCTTGGCATCGTAGTAGATGTCGTGGCGCTTGTCGATGGCGCCTTCGTCCTGGTCGTCGGCGCGAGCGGAGAGATCGCCGCCGCAGACGCGGCACTTGTCGCCGTTGGGCTTGATGGCGTCAATAAAGATGTTGTTGGGGTGGTTGTTGTCGTTCTTGCAGAGGCGGCGGCCCATGATGCGGTTCTTGGCCACTTCGCGGGGCAGGAGGATCTCGATGACGAAGTTCAGCTTCACGCCGTCGGCCTGCAGGGCTTCCCACAGCTTCTGGGCCTGGACGATGGAGCGGGGGAAGCCGTCCAGCAGCCAGCCGTTGGGGCTGGAGTTCTTCAGCACGTCGAGGACCATGGGGATGGTGATGTCGTCAGGCACGAGTTCGCCCCTGTCGATGTACTCCTTGGCCTTCTTGCCGAGTTCGGTGCCGCCGCCGATGTGCTTGCGGAAGATGGCGCCGGATTCGATGTGGTCGAGGTCGTACTTCTTCTTGGCCAGAGAGCCCTGGGTGCCCTTGCCGCTGCCATTGGGTCCGAAAATGAGAATATTCAAGGCGAAAACCTCCTGTAAAAAATTTCACAAAGTACTATAGGCAGGCTTTTGGCCTGTCAATGAAAGATCGGAGGCGCTCTTGTCAGGAGAGGGACGCGCGGTTAGGGTCGCCCTACAACCATGAGCAGACGGGAGGGACCATGGGGCTGTTGGACGAATGGGGCGACGCCCTGGTGGAGGAGGGACTCAAGGAGGCCGCCGACACCTTTTTCGGGGCCCGCAAAGCCCTCGACGACGAGATCGCCTGGTTCGAGGAGCAGACGGCCAAGCTCCGGGCCAGGGCCGTGGAGATCCGTTCATGGTTCGCCGGACTGAACTGCCTGCTCGGCTCCGAGGCCGCCTCCCGCATGCTGTTCGACGCCCTGGGCGTGACCCTGGGCGACCCGTCCCTCCATGCCCACCAGGTCTGCAGCCTGCAGTTTCGCAGGCCGCGCAGCTTCACCCGCAAGGGCCTTTTCGCCAAGACCGTCTGGGAAGTCTACGAGCCCCTGGCCCGGTTCATCGAGGCCTACATGCACGGCGCCCCCTTCGCCGATCCCCTGCAGCCCGGCCGCGTCCTGATCACCGTCAACCACGACCATCTGCGCAAGCGCTGCGCGGAGATCAACGCGCGCATCAGGGGCGTCAACGAGTCCAACCGCCCCTCCGAATCCCTAGGCTTCGCCAAGAAGATGGACCAGATGCAGATGCTGAAGGAGTCCATCACGGGCGGCGGCGGCCAGACCTGGACCCTGGACAGGGACATGGCCTTCACGCCCCTGGACTTCGACACCTACGACCTCCCCGCCTTCCCCGACCTCCCCGTGGACAGCCGCGCCCAGGACAAGATCAGGTCATGCTGCAACACCATCTTCGCCACACGCCGCGACCACGTGGAGGACGTGCTGGGCGAGGTGTTTTCGCCGGATGACAAGAGGTTTTGCGTCTTGAGCCGGGAGGGGTGAGGAGGGGGAGAGAAAAGGATGGACGATATGGACGAGATGGACGTTATGGACGAACACGGACCGGGCGCGGGGTGACCATTGTCCGTGCAGGTCCGTGAAAGTCCGTGTCAGTCCATAAAGTCCATCGTGTCCATTTCGTCCATTGCCCTCTCTCCTGCCTACCTCATGCCCCTCTTCCTGAAATACCCCCCCAGCAGCAGTTCCAGCATCACGAAAAGCGCAATCGGCACGGCCAGGAAGATGAGCGTGACCATGGCGCCGAGGCCGCGGTTTGACGAGGTGATGACCGGGAAGAGGTAGCCCGTGAAGGACGGCACCGTGCCGCCGCCGATGAGGAAGACCAGGAAGTACTCCGAGAAGGCCACCAGGAAGACCACGCTGCCGCCGGCGGCCAGGGCCGGGAGGAGCAGGGGCAGTTCGACCTGGCGGAAGGCCTGCCAGGGCGAGGCGCCGAGGTTCAGGGCGCAGGTGCGGTAGTCCGGTCCCAGATGCGCGCAGGCCGTGGTCAGGGCGCGCAGCATGTAGGGGTAGGAGGCGATGGACAGCACCAGGACCACGCCGACCGTGCTGTCGGCCAGGCCCAGGCGGATGAACGCGAAGTGCAGTCCCATGCTGTAGGTCATGGCCGGCACCAGGGCCGGCGTGAGAAGGAGCCCTTCCAGCAGGTTCTTGCCCCGGAAGGACGCTCGGGCCAGGAACCGCGCCGGCCCCAGGGTCATGGCCACGGTCAGGGCCACGGTGGCCAGGGAATACGCCATCGACGACCCGAGGGCCGTCAGCATGGCGCCCGGGTTCCGCAGCGCCTGGGCAAAACCGTCCCAGGACAGCTCCGGCGGAAGCACATCCGGATAGCGCCACCCCGGCGCGCCCGCCTGGAGCAGGAGCACGCCCACGGGCAAAACGAAAAGCACGCCCAGCAGCACCAACGTCGCAGCGTTTCTCATGCCGTGTTCCACCCCACCAGCAAGGGGTGCAGGGGACGCGTCCCCTGCCCGCCGGAGGCATGCCTTCTCCCCCCGTCACAGCGTTTCTCATGCCTTGCCCCACCCCCCTGCAAGGGGTGCAGGGGACGCGTCCCCTGCCCGCCGGAGGCATGCCTTCCTCCCCCCGTCACAGCTTCCTCCCCCGGTCGTCCACGCGGCGGGCAAGGGCGTTGTAAAGCATGGTGAAGAGGGCCGTGAAGGCGAACATGAGGGCCAGGATGGCCATGGCCTGCGGTCGGTCGGCCAGGTCCTTCTGGAAATAGATGTCGTAGACGCGCATGGACAGCATGCCCGGCCGCGACTCGCCCAGCAGGAAGGGGATGTCGAAGGCCCCGAAGGCGTAGAGGAAGAGGATGATGAAGGCGCTGTGCATGGCCGGCAGCAGCCGCGGCAGGGTCACGCGGCGGAAGGTTTCGAGGGGGCCGGCGCCGAGCATGGCCGCGGTCTGCAGCAGGCGCGTGTCGAAGCCGAAGAGCACGGCCAGGACCATGAGCATGGCGAACGGCGTGCCCTTGAACATGTAGGCCAGGATCATGCCCAGCCCATCGCCGGCGTAGAGGAGTTGCGGGAAGTCCTGCGGGGTGGGGGCCAGACCCAGCGCGTGCGCGAGGGAGGCCAGCAGGCCCGTCTGCCCGAAGCAGAGGAGCACCAGGAAGGCCACGGCCACGTGGGGCAGGATCAGGCCGACCTTGTAGACCACGGCCGCTTGGCGCAGGCGCGCCGGGAGCTTCCAGACCATGTACCCGAGGGTCGTGCCCAGGAAGACGGAGCCCAGGGCCGAGACCAGGGACACGTAGAGGGTGAAGGCCAGGGAGCGCCGCATGGCCGCGCTGCCCAGGACCGCCCAGTAATGCTCCAGGGTGGGTCCGCCTGACGCGGTCGGCAGGAATAGTCCCAGGCTCTGCAGCGCGGTCAGGCACAGCCCGGCGGCGAAGATGCCGGCGAAGGGCGCAAGCAGCGGCAGCAGCGCGCGCGACGTCAGCGGGCTACGGGTCATGTCACCGGTCCAGGACGTTTGATTCCCAGTCTTTTTCCAGCAACTCCAGATAGTCTGAAGGGATTTCTGGGACTGCGGCCGCCGCCAGCGCGTCGGCGGGCAGGGTGGCCGCGCCGAGGTCCACGGCGGCGAACGCGACGGCCATGTCGGCCGGGAGGCGCTTCATGTCCAGGGCCGGCAGGTCGCCCCAGTTGGCGGGCAGGTACTTGGACAGCTGGGCCTCGGGGCTCATGAGGAAGTCGGCCACGACCATGGCCCCGGGCTTGTTGGGGGCGTTGAAGGGCATGGCCGTGAAGTGCGTGTTGGAGATGGTCCCCTCCTGCATGACGAAGGTGCGCACGGTGTCAGGGTAGGTCTTCTCTAGGATCTTCATCTGGGCGTGGGCCGGGTGGTAGGACATGCCCATGTCGATCTCGCCGCGGGCGAAAAGGGTGTCCAGGGCGGCGGCGTCCTTGGGGTAGGTCTTCCCCTGGCGCCACAGGGCCGGCGCCACCTCGTTCAGCCAGGCCCAGGTCTTGGGGGCGTTCGCGGCGTAGAGGCCCGCGTCGAGGCCCTGCATGTACTGTCCGTGTCCGCCCGTGGTCGCGTAGAAGACCTGGCGGACGAAGGCCGAGCCCGTGAAGTCCGGCGGCTGGGGGTAGGTGAAGCGGCCCGGGTTGGCCAGGATCCAGGCCTTCAGTTCGGCGAAGCTGCGCGGCGGGTTTTTGATCTTGGCGCTGTCGTACTCGAAGACGAACTGGGCCCGGCCGTAGGGGGCCTCGAAGCCGTCCACGGGGAAGCCGAAGTCGAAGCGGGACGCTTCGGGGTCGTAGTATGCCTTGAAATTCGGCATGCGGTCCAGGAACGGGCCGTAGAGCAGGCCGGCCTGGCGGGCGTTCTTGAAATTCTCGCCGTTGATCCACAGCAGGTCCATGGTTCCCGTGCCTTTGCCCGCGGCCTTCTCGGTCAGCAGCTTGTTGACGAAGACCGACGCGTCCATGGGCACGCGCACCAGCTTGATGCCGAAGCGCTTCCCGACCTCGGCCGCGACGTAGGTGTCGACCCAGGCGTTGATCTGGTCGCCGCCGCCCCACATGTGCCAGCGCACCTCGGTGCCCCGGGCCGCGGCCAGCATGTCGGCGTGGGTCATGGAATCGATCTCGGCGGCGCGGGCAACCCCGGCCAGGGACAGAAGGCAGAGCAGGGCAAGGATCAGATGTCGCGGCATGTCAACTCCCGTGTGTCGGATATGTGGTGTCGTCGATGGATGTGCGCAGGTCGGCGCCCGGCGCGCAGAGGCCGACGCGCACGCGCTGGCCGGTCTCGCCCACCGGGGCGAGGCTGTAGACGGTCAACGCGGCGCCGCGCAGGCTGACCTGATAGCTGATGTAATGACCGGCGAAGTGGAGGCCCTCGATGCGTCCCGGCCCGTCGTCGTCGACGGTCAGGCACAGGGATTCCGGGCGCAGGAGGGCGGCTTCGGCGGGCAGGCCCAGAAGGGCGGCCTGGGCCGGTTCCAGGCGGTTCACGGGCCCCAGGAACCGCGCCGTCTCCTCGTCGGCCGGGCGCAGGTAGACCTCACGGGGGCTGGCGTACTGGCGCAGGCGGCCGTCCAGCATGATGCCGATGCGGTCGGACATGGCCAGGGCCTCTTCCAGGTCGTGGGTGACGCTGACGGTGGTGGTCGAGAATTCCCGCTGGGTGGCGCGGATGAAGAGGGCCGTCTCCATCTTCAGGTTGCGGTCAAGGTTGGCGAAGGGCTCGTCCAGGAGCAGGAGCGCCGGTTCCACGACCATGGCCCGGGCCAGGGCCACGCGCTGCCGCTGGCCGCCCGAGAGCTGGGCGGGGTAGGCCCGGGCGCGGTCCTGCAGATGGAAGTAGCCGAGCATGTCCGTGACGCGCCGGCGGATTTCGGCGCGGGGCAGACGTCTTGCGCGCAGGCCGAAGGCCACGTTCTCGAACACGGTCATGTTCGGGAACAGGACGTAGTCCTGGAAGACGAGGATGGCCGGCCTTTCGCGGGTGACGGGCGGGTCCGTGGCCACGTGGCCGCGGTCCGCCCGTTCCAGGCCGGCGATGATGTGCAGCAGGGTGGTCTTGCCCACGCCCGAGGGGCCGATGATGGAAACCAGTTCCCCGTGCCCCGCCTCGAAGCTGACGTCGCGGAGCACGGGGACGCCCTGGAAGGACTTGCCCAGGTTGGAGATGGCCAGGCGCATGGGAGCGCTATTTCTCCAGAGCCTGGAAATGGCGCATGAAGCGCCGGTCGATGAAGTCCTTGAGCGTGAAGGCCAGGGAGTTGCGGAACGCGAAGGGCCCCTTGCTGAAGATGGCCGTATCGTCGCCCATGTTGAAGAGCAGCAGGTAGCTGCCACCCGGGTCGAAGGCCATGAGCCGCTGGCCGTTCAGGCTGGCCCTGACGTTGCGGTACAGGACGGGGTTTTCGCGCACGGCGTATACGCCGACCTTGTCCAGGGGTTGGGGCGCGAAGTCGATGCAGTCGCCGCCGCCGAAGATTTCCGGGTGCTCGACGCACTGCAGACGTTCGTTGACCAGCAGCCCGCCCGTGGGTCCCGTGGGCAGGCCCGATTCGGCGAAGATGCGTGAAGGGCGTACGCCCGTGGCGACGAAGACGAGGTCGGGACGGTGCGTCATACCACCCTGAAGCACGGCGCCGTCGCGGATCTCCTGCACGTAGCCGTCCTCACGGATGTCGATGTCCTGGGCGCTCAGGGACTGTCGGGCCATGTCGCGGATCTTGTCCGGCAGGCGCCCCAGCAGGCCGCGGCCGGCGAAGAGGGTGATGCGCGGGGCGTGACGCCCGCGGTGCCTGGCCAGCCTGCGGACGTTGCCCGCGATCTCCAGGGCGGCCGGCCCGCCGCCGACCACGGCCACGTGCCCCTTGGTCCTGGCGGCGCACAGGGACACGACGGCGCGTTGGGCCTCCTGCAGGCGTTCGATGGGCTTGACCGTGAAGACGTTCGCCGTTTCGCCGTGGATGTTGTCGAAGGGGATGAAGCTGCCCGCGTTGCAGGACAGCACGTCGTAGGCGATGACCTGGCCCGAGTCGGTCGTCACGGTGCGGTCCTGGGCGTCGATGCCCGTGACCTTGGCGCGCACGAAGGAGCCGCCCTGGCGATCGACCACGTAGCGGGTGGCGAAGCGGATGTCGTCGGGCGAGTAGCTCAGGCCGAGCATGCCCGGTCCCATGCCGGAATAGTAGTGGAAATCGGAAGGTTGGATGACGACGACCTCATGGCCGTCCCTGACCAGGTCCCGGATGTGGGCCAGGATGGTCATGTGCGCATGGCCGCCTCCGGCCAGGACGAGTCTGCCCATATTTATGCTCCGTGATGAAGTTGGAGACGAGGCGGCAAGGCCGCCTGATCATGTTTAATCATACTCTCGGGGGCGATGCAACGACTTGGCCGCAATGGCGCCCGTCCGCCTCAGGGCGCCGGGATGCGGCCTTCGTACCAGGCGTCGAAGAGATGGCGGGAGATGGTTTCGGACGCGGGCAGGGCCAGCACGCCGGATTCGAGCAGGGCCGGAATCTCGGCGCGTGCGAACCAGCGCGCGTCTTCGAGTTCCTCGTCGTTCAGGCGGATGCGGGTGGAGGTCGCCCTGGCGTGGAACCCGAGCATCAGGGAGTTCGAGAATGGCCAGGGCTGGGAGCAGAAATAGCGGATGTCCGTGACGTGGATGCCCGTTTCCTCCAGGACCTCGCGCATGACGGTGTCCTCGGCGCTTTCGCCGGGTTCCACGTAGCCGGACACGGCCGAATAGACCCGCGGCTTCCACCCGGCCTGCCGCCCGAGCAGGCATCGGTCCCCGTTTTCGTCCTCGTGGCGGACCAGCACGATCATGGCTGGGTTGACGCGCGGGTAGTGCTCCATGCCGCAGGCCGGGTTGGTGCAGGCCTGGGCCAGGGAGAATGGACGGGGCGTCGTGGGGTGGCCGCACAGGCTGCAGAAGCGGGCCTGGTTGTGCCAGGACGCCACGGAGCGGGCATAGCCCAGCAGGGCCGTCATATGCGGCTCAAGGGACGCCGCCCGGGGCCGCAGCGGTTGGAAGACGCCGAGGCCCGAGATGCAGTGGGCGGTGCGTTCGGGCAGGCGGTCGATGCTCACGGCGAAATAGCTTGTCTCGCCGTCGTCGCCCAGGAGCAGGGTCTCCAGGCGGATGCAGTCGCATCCTTCGAGCATGCGCGCGGACAGGAGCAACGGCTCGCCGAGGCGGTCGTCGAAGAGGATCTCGTCACCCCTGACGATGATGTAGGCTTCGCGCCCGCTTGGGGCGGTGTCTGCGGCGGGGCGGGCGGGCTTGCGGTTCAGGATCAGTCCCGAGAAGGCGTTGCGGGCGGAGCGGCTGTAATGGTCCATGAGGCTTCTTCACTGTGTTTGCGTTGGGCGCGGTGCGTTGCGTGCAGCCGTTGTGCCTTGCTTTGGAACCTGCGGCAATAGGTGCAGTGGCGGCAGACCTCCTCCGTCAGTTCGCCCCGCGCAAAGCCCTGGCGCATGGCGCGGGCCCGCGGCGCGGCCAGGATGTCGTCCAGGGGGGCTTCGTGCAGGTTGCCCAAGGCCAGGCGGCCTTCGGCGTCCAGGCAGCAGGGGCAGACCGTGCCGTCGGCCAGGATGGCGCAATGCGTTGACAGGGCGTGGCAGAAGCCTTGCGCCTGTGCCTCGCCGGTCAGGTCGCCCGGCCAGTCGAAGACCGTGTCGGCGTGGAGGTAGACGCGCCCCGTCAGGCGCAGGCTCTTGCGTCCGGCGGTCGGCGCGGGGAGGGCGATGCCCAGGCGCTGCGCGACGCGGTCCAGGACGGGCGCGTTGAAGTCGCCCAGCATGGGGTCATGCCGGTCGTCCAGGGTCCAGAGCCTGAGATTGATGTAGAGTTCGGGCCGCTGCCGCATCGCCTGCAGGCAGAAGGAAAGGATGCGCTCCAGGGCGTCCCGGTCGAAACCGTCAGAGGTCCGCAGGGCCTGCAGGGAGAAGTTGACCTGACGCAGGGCCGGGGCCGCCAGCAGGAGTTCGCCCCGTCGGTCCAGCAGAAGGCCGTTGGTGGTCAGGTTGACCTCGATGTCGGCCGCGGCGCTTCGTCCCATGATCTCGGGGAACTGGGGGTGCAGGAGGGGTTCGCCCAGGACGTGCAGGCAGATCTGGCCGGTCAGCGGGGCGACCTGCTCCAGGACGCGCCCGAAGAAGGCTGGCGCCATGAACGCGGCGGCGCGCTGTGTGCCCGGGCAGAAACTGCAGCGCAGGTTGCAGACGTTGGTGATTTCCACATAGACGCGCTGCAGGCGTCCGGACGCCGTCAACCCTGCCCCTCCTCTTCGCCCGGAGCCGGGACAAGCGGTAGGGAGAAGTGGAATTCGCTGCCCTGGCCCGGTTCGGAAATCAGGCACACGCTCGAACCCATCAGGCGCAGCAGGCGCTTGACGATGGCCAGTCCCATGCCCGTCCCGCCGAACTCCCGGTTTGCGGCCATGTCGGCCTGGGTGAAGGGTTCGAAAATGGCGGCCAGCTTGTCGTCGGCGATGCCCACGCCGGTGTCGCTGATCGCGAAATGCACAATGCCGCGTCCCGCGCCGTTGCGCAGGGGCAGCATGGAAATTTCCACGCGGACGGAGCCGTGCTGCGTGAACTTCAGGGAGTTGCCGACGAGGTTGAAGAGGACCTGCCGGATGCGGCGGACGTCGCCGGTCAGTTTCTCCGGCACGTCGGGGCCCGTGGTCACGGTCAGCGTGAGGCCCTTGCGCTGCGCCTCCTCCTGGAGGGAGTTGCGGATGGGCTGGATGAGTTCTGCGGTCACGAAGGGATGCGAAACGAGGCAGAGCGTCCCTGTATCCATGGCCGAAAGATCGAGCACGTCCTGCAGGATGGTCAGCAGCCCCCGGCTGGAGTCGATGGCCATGGCGATGAAATCGCTTGCGTCCTCGAGCTTGACGTCGCGGATGACCTGCAGGGAGCCGAGGATGCCGTTCAGCGGCGTGCGGATTTCGTGGCTCATGACGGCCAGGAACTCGGACTTGGCCGTGCTCGCCGCCTCGGCGGCCTCCTTGGCCTTGAGCAATTCCTCTTCGACGAGCTTCTGCCTGGTGATGTCCACGAAGGACTCGATGAGCACCGGCCTGCCGCCGATCTCGGTCCGGATGGCCGATTTGAGGATGTGGAAGGGCCTGCCCGAGGCGTCCTTGAGGTGCACCTCGCTGCCGATGAGGCGGATGCCCTTGTCCAGCACGGGACACGTGCCGTTGCAGGCGCTGCAGATGTGATCCTGGCAGCTTGAGCCGACCAGTTCCTCGGCCGTGCGGCCCGTCATGTCCATGAGCTTGGGGTTGATGTAGCTCACCCGCCGTTCTTCGGTGTCCACCACGGCGATGCCGACCTGCAGGTTGTCGAGGATGAGGCGCAGGCGCTCTTCGTCGCGCCGCAGCTTTTCCTGGGCCTGCACGCGCTCGGTCACGTCCTCCATGATGGCCAGGGTGCGGCCGTCCTCGAGGCGTCTGGCCTGCATTTCGAAAAGCCGCATCGACCCGTCCTTGCACGTCACGGGCCCCAGGGTTCCAGGGCCTTCGATGCCTTTGAGGCGATGGGCATAGATCCTGAGCATCTCCGTCCTGAGCGGGATTTCGGGGAAGGCCCTGCGGAACCAGCTGTTGCGGGTGCCGACGTCGCGCAGTTCGTACCCCGTCAGGGCGGTGAAGGCAGGGTTGACCAGGCTGACCCTGTTGTCGGGCTGGATGACCATGAGGCCCATGGGCAGCCGCTGGATCAGGGTGTCGAGCATGTCCAGATGGACGCGCGTTTCCTTGTGCGAGACGTTCAGGTCGTCGATGTGCATGCGGTAGAAACGGCGGATGATTCCCGAGGCCGGAATCAGAAAGCTCAGAAAGAGCAGGGCGGCAACGGAGCCGATCAGCGCGTGCGTGGCGTTGATGCGCGAGAGGTCGCGGATCTCCATGTCGGCGCAGCTCAGGTACGGTTTCCCTGTCGGGCTGGTTTCGTAAAGGCAGGTGGTCCGGAAAGCGCCCCACTCGTCCTTGTAGGACACTGAGGCGTCCGTGCCGTCGCGCAGGGCCGCGAAGAATTCCGGCGGCGCCTCCTCGTACGGGCAGAAGTACCAGACCTTGCGTTCCTTGGCCTCTTCCTCGGTCACGGTCGGGGCGGAGAAGAAGAGGGCGCCATCCTTCATGACGAGGGTGTAGACGTAGATCAGCTCGTTGGCCTTGGCGAAGGCGTTGAACCTTTCGCGGTTGGCCATCTCCTCGTCGAAGCCGATGGAGCTGT
The DNA here is from genome assembly GCF_054657795.1 of Desulfomicrobium salsuginis. NCBI lineage: Bacteria > Pseudomonadati > Thermodesulfobacteriota > Desulfovibrionia > Desulfovibrionales > Desulfomicrobiaceae > Desulfomicrobium > Desulfomicrobium salsuginis. The sequence continues at coordinate 94,851 of NZ_BAAHYA010000002.1, forward strand.
TGTCCACCGCCCGGTCGTGAAAGTCCGGGGCCAGGAGGAGCTTGAGGCTACGTGCGGCGGCGTTCAGCCGCAGGTCCGTCGCCTGCAGGGTCTTGTCGTTTTCGAAGCGGGTCCAGGCCATCGTCATGGCCGCGATGACGGCGATATAGACGGCGAGCAGCAGGAAGGACCGGAGGAAAAGTGAGCGGTATCGTGCGTCTTTCATGGCATGGGCGTCGTATCCGGATGTGAGATGTCGAAACGGTGATATTCGGTCATACCCGTCCTGCGCTTCCAAGGCAATGTCGGACGCCATATAATGGGAAACTTCCGGTCGGGTTGCGTCATACCGCCGCGTGACGGCCCGGAAATGCAGAAAGCCCCCGCTGCGGCGAGGGCTTTCTGTCGTCTGCGCCTAGAGCGAGTAGAGTTCCTCGCCCGAAAGGACGCGCACGTTGTTCTTCTGCAGCACCTCGATGGCCTGGTCCGTGCGGTCGAAGCGGAAGATGAGGATGGCGTTGCGGCCGCTCTGGGTGACGAAGGCGTACATGTACTCGACGTTGACGCCGCCGGCGTTGAGCATCTCCAGGATGGCGTGCAGCCCGCCGGGCTTGTCGCCGACCTCCGCGGCCACGACGTTGGTGCGGCCCACGGTGAAGCCTTTGGCCTTCAGGGCCTCCTTGGCCTTCTCGTTGTCCGTGACGATGAGGCGCAGGATGCCGAAGTCGGAGGTGTCGGCCAGGGACAGGGCGCGGATATTGATCTGGTTCTCGGCCAGGGTCTTGGTCACTTCGGCCAGGCGGCCGGCCCTGTTTTCCAGAAACACGGAAATCTGTTCAACTTTCATGAGTCCTCCCGGGAGGGGCTGCGGGCGCGGGCGGCCGCGCCGAACGGTTGATTACGCGTTGCGCAGGTCGATGATGCGCTTGGCCTTGCCCTCGGAACGTTCGATGCTCCTCGGCTCGGACAGGGTCACCTTGGCGGTGACGCCGAGAAATTCCTTGATATTCTTTTGTATCTTGGCTTCGATACGCTGTAAATGCTTGATCTCGTCCGAGAACATCTTTTCGTCCACCTCGACCTTGACCTCGAGCATGTCGAGGCTGCCCTCGCGGGTCAGGATGAGTTGGTAGTGCGGGGCTACGCCCTGCGTTTCGAGCAGGATGGTCTCGATCTGCTGCGGGAACACGTTCACGCCGCGGATGATGAGCATGTCGTCGCTGCGGCCCTGGATGCGGGCGATGCGCCGGTGGGTGCGGCCGCAGCGGCAGGGGATGGCGTCGATGCGCGTGATGTCGCGGGTGCGGTAGCGGATCAGGGGCTGGGCCTCCTTGGTCAGGGTGGTGATGACCAGTTCGCCCGTCACGCCCAGGGGCAGCTGTTCGCCCGTCTCGGGGTCGATGATCTCGATGAGGAAGTGGTCCTCCCAGATGTGCAGGCCGTCTTGGGCGTCGCAGCACTCCATGCCCACGCCGGGACCCATGATCTCCGACAGGCCGTAGATGTCCAGGGCCTTGATCCTGAGCTTGGACTCGATGTCGGCGCGCATCTTTTCGCTCCAGGGCTCGGCGCCGAAGATGCCGGTGTGGAGCTTCAGGTCGTCGATGCTCATGCCCGCGGCGATGATGGATTCGTAGAGGAACAGGGCGTAGGACGGCGTGCTGCAGAGGATGGTCGAGCCGAAGTCGCGCATGAGCATGACCTGGCGCCGCGTGCCGCCGCCGGAGATGGGCAGGATGGTCGCGCCCAGGCGCTCCACGCCATAATGCATGCCAAGCCCGCCGGTGAAGAGGCCGTAGCCGTAGGCGTTGTGCACGATGTCGCGGCGGCTGGCCCCGGCGCACATGAGCGAGCGGGCCATGAGCTCGGCCCAGGTGTTCACGTCGCGCTGGGTGTAGCCCACCACCGTGGCCTTGCCCGTGGTGCCCGAGGAGGCGTGCACGCGCACGACGTTGTCCCGGGGCACGGCGAAGAGGCCGAAGGGGTAGTTGTTGCGGAGGTCCTGCTTCTCGGTGAAGGGCAGGTACTTGAGATCGCTCAGGGAGCGGATCTGCTCGGGCAGCAGGTTCATCTCGTTGAATCTGTTCTGGTAGAAGGGCACGTTGTAGTAGACCTTCTCGACCAGGGACTTGAGCCGGCGCAGCTGCAGGGCTTCCAGGTCCTCCCGCGGCATGGTTTCGTTGGACACGTCGAACAGCATGGCTGAACCTCCAGGTGAAAAAAATGAAAAAGCCGTGAACATGGGGCTGTTCACGGCGGCTGAAATCGTCTGCGCGCTGCGCGCTACACCGTGGCCCCTTCCCGGAAGGGGCCGGTAAATATCGGGAAACGCATTGAATCGACAATAGATTGCATGGCTGTCCTATGCCTTGGCCGGCCATGTTCGTCAAGGTTTGACTCATTGCCCTGTGGCGGGTTTTGGCGTAGACAATGCGCCTTTGAGCCTTACATCACAACGAACGGAGAATGATACGCAATATGGAAGATAAGATAGGTCAGATCGCGACCTGGCTCGCGGACAAGAAGGGCACGGCCATCAGGGCCCTGGACGTGCGCGGCATCTCACCCCTGACCGAGGCCATGGTTTTCGTCACGGCCCGCTCGGCCAGACACGCCCAGGCCCTGGCCGACGAGATCATGCAGCGCCTCGGGGAGAAGAAGTGGGAATTTTTCGGCGTCGAGGGGCTGCAGGCCGGACAGTGGGTCTTGGTCGACTGCAACGACGTCATCGTGCATATTTTCCAGGACGAGACGCGCTCTCTCTACAATGTCGAAGGACTCTACTCCAAGGCCGCGGACTTCGAGCTGCCCGAGGCCGTCCTGAACGGAGAAAAATGATGAAGAAGCCCTGCGTGCTCCTGATCCTCGACGGGTGGGGAAAGGCCGCGCCCGGACCGGGCAACGCCGTGAGCCTGGCGCGGACCCCGAACATGGACCGCCTCCTGGCCGAACATCCCGGCGGGCAACTGAAGTGCATGGGGCGCGACGTGGGCCTGCCCGACGGCCAGATGGGCAACTCCGAGGTCGGGCACCTGAACCTAGGGGCCGGGCGCATCGTCTATCAGGACATCATGCGCATCAACCTGGCCATCGAGGACGGCTCCCTGGCCGTCAACCCCGTGCTCGTGAACCTGGCCCGGGCCGCGGCGGCCGGTTCGGGGCGCGTGCACCTCATGGGCCTGGTCTCCGACGGCGGCGTGCACAGCATGCAGAGCCATCTGGTGGCCCTCGTCTCGGCCCTGAAGGGGCACGGCGTGGCGGACCTCTGCGTGCACGCCTTCCTGGACGGCCGCGACACGCCCCCGCGCAGCGGGCTGGGCTACGTCGAGGAACTGGAGGGCGATCTGGCGCGCCTGGGTGCGGGCCGCATCGTCTCCGTCTCGGGCCGCTACTACGCCATGGACCGCGACCAGCGCTGGGACCGGGTCGAGCTGGCCTACGCGGCCCTGACCGAAGGGCGTGGGCTGACGGCGGAAAGCGCGGCCCAGGCCGTACGCGACGCCTACGAGAACGGCGAGAACGACGAATTCGTCAAGCCGCGGGTGGTGCTGAAGGACGGACATCCTGCGGGTCTGGTGCAGGACGGGGACGCGGTGCTCTTTTTCAACTTCCGGGCCGATCGCGCCCGCGAGCTGACCCGGGCCCTGACCGAGGAGGCCTTCACCGGGTTCGACCGGCCGCGCAAGCCCGTCCTGTCGGGTTTTGTGACCATGACCCGCTACGACAAGAATTTTGACCTGCCCGCGCTTTTCCCGCCCGTCACCCTGGATCGCATCCTGGGTGAGGTGGTGTCCGAGCGGGGGCTGACCCAGCTGCGCACGGCCGAGACCGAAAAATACGCCCACGTGACGTATTTCTTCAACGGCGGGCAGGAGACGCCCTTTTCCGGCGAGGACCGCGAGTTGCTGCCGTCGCCCAAGGACGTGCCGACCTACGACTTCAAGCCCGAGATGAGCGTCTTCAAGGTTACGGACACCCTGGTGGCCGCCCTGGAGGCCGGGAAGTACGACCTGGTGGTCTGCAATTTCGCCAACCTGGACATGGTCGGCCACACCGGGGTCATCCCGGCGGCGGTCAAGGCCGTGGAGGCCGTGGACCAGTGCCTGGGTCGGGTCATGGAGACCGTGGCCAAGGCCGGCGGGACGCTCCTGGTCACGGCGGACCACGGCAACGCCGAGGACATGCTCGACGAGAACGGCAACGCCAAGACCTCCCACAGCCTCAACCCCGTGCCCTTCATCTACGTGGGGCAGGGGAGCTACCGTGTCCGGGACGGGCGGCTGGCCGACGTGGCCCCGACCATCCTGCACATCATGGGCATCCCCAAGCCCGTCCAGATGACGGGCGAGAGCCTCCTCGTCCAGCTGTGACGACGAGGGCGCAAGGCGCCCGCACACCAGAGCACCCAACGAGAAAACGCCGGTCCGACCGGCGTTTTTCATTCCTCCCAGGGGCCGTGGAAGACGCCCGGCATGTCGGTGCGCTCGAAGCCGTGGGCCCCGAAGTAGTCGCGCTGGGCCTGGATCAGGTTGGCCGGCAGGCGGGCGCTGCGCAGGCTGTCGTAATAGGCCAGGGACGCGGCCAGGCCCGGAGTCGGGACGCCGAAGCCCGCGGCCTGGGACACGGTCCTGCGCAGGGCCGCCTGGCCGGAGGCCACGTGGGCGTCGAAAGCGCCTGACAGCAGGATGTTGTGCGCGTCGGAACGGGCGGGGGAATCGTGGACGAGATCGTCCAGGAAGGCCGCGCGGATGATGCACCCCTCCCGCCAGACGCGGGCGATTTCCGAGGTGTCGAGGCCGAAGCCCCAGGCTTCCTCGGCGGCCCGGATCAGGGCGAAGCCCTGGGCGTAGGCGGCCAAGGTGGCCAGGAAGAGGGCCCGGCCCAGGCATTCGCGGTCGGCAGGGGGCGGGGTTTCGCGCGGTCCTGGCAGCAGGGGCGCGGCCATGCGGCGCAGGTCCCGCAGGTTCGAGAGCATGCGCGCCTCCACGGCGGCGGTGATGGTCGGCACGGGCACGCCCAGGGTCAGGGCGCTGCGGCTCGTCCACAAGCCCGTGCCCTTGCTGCCGGCGGTGTCGGTGATGACGTCGAGGATGGGGGCGTCGGTCAGCGCGTCGCGGCGGGCGAGAATGTCCGCCGTGATCTCCAGCAGAAAGGACGCCTGGCTGCCCGCGTTCCACTCGTCGAAGACCTCCGACTGGGCCCGGGCCTCCATGCCGTGCCCGCGCAGGAGCAGATCGTGGGCTTCGGCCAGAAGCTGCATGACGCCGTACTCGATGCCGTTGTGGACCATCTTGACGAAATGTCCGGCCCCGTCGCGCCCCATATAGCCCGTGCAGGGCCGGCCGTCGCCGGCCTTTGCCGCGATGGCCGCGAGCATGGGCACGACGCGCTCCCAGGCCTGGCGCGGCCCGCCGGGCATGATGCTCGGGCCGAGCAGCGCCCCTTTCTCCCCGCCCGACACGCCTACCCCCAGGAAGGACACGCCCTTGTCCCGCAGCCGCAGAACGCGCGCCGCCGTGTCCTCGAAATGCGAGTTGCCGCCGTCCATGACGATGTCGCCGGGTTCGAGCCAGGGCAGCAGTTCGTCCAGCAGGTCGTCGACGGCGCTGCCGGCCTTGACCATGAGAAAGACTGTCCGGGGCTTTTTGAGGGAGGCCGCCAGGGCCTTGAGGTCCATGGCTGCTATGATGGGCGCGCCCTGTGCCGGGCCGGCCATGAATGCCTCGGTTTTCTCCCATGTGCGGTTGTAGACTGTCACGCCCAGGCCGTGCCGGGCCATGTTCAGGGCCAGGTTCTGGCCCATGACGGCCAGACCGACGACGGCGATGTCGTTATCGTACATTGCGGGCCCCCGGATGAGCGGGTTTGAGGGAATGCTGATGCCTCGACGTTACAGCCTTGCGCCGCTCGCGGCAAGGCGAGGGCGGCATGTCCCGCGTTCCGTCTCCGAGGTCAGCCTTCCAGGGGAATGTAGGCCTCGGGGGTGAAGCGCGGCGTGCAGACGGCCACGAAGATCAGGTCGGCGTGTCCTGTGTTGGCGATGCGCTGCCTGCACCCCGACGGGATGAGAACCACATCGCCCGGTCCCACGGGGTGCGGCGGCAGGTCGCCCATTTCGACCAACCCGTGTCCTTCGAGGACGAGATAGCGTTCCACCGTGTCTCGCAGGGCGTGCCAGGCCGTGGTGCGGCCCGGTTCCACGCGGGCCCGGGCCATGGACACGGCGGTGTCGTGTTCGCCGTTGGACAGTTCCGTGATGAAGCAGCCCTCGTGGAAGAAGTACTCGCGCGCGGGGTGGTGGTGCAGGACAAGGGGCCGCATGCTCATCTCAGGATGAAGCCCAGGATCTTCAAGTCCTTGGCCCAGGGCTTCCAGGGGCCGCTCTGGAACGCGGCGCGCATGGTCTTGGGGTTGAAGAGGACCTTGGCGTCCAGATCCAGGTGGCATTTGCGGTCGAAGTTGGTGTGGCTGAAGCGCAGGGTCCAGGTTCCGTCGGGGTTGGGGCAGGCTTCCTCCACGTACCCGAGGTGGCCCGTGGTCATGCTGTGCCCTTTTTCGGAGCCGATGACCATGATGGAGCCCGCCTTGGGCACGGACGAGGTGTTCTTGTTCTTGCGCGCGCATTCGAACCACTCGATGGGTCCCGTGTCGCCCAGGCGGCAGGTCATGATCCCGCTGCGGCAGCGGGCGTAGGGGATGCATTGGGGTTCGCAGCGGCCCGTGACGGTCTTGCCCTTCTTGTTTTTGACGGCCTTTCCGGGTCGCAGCTTGAAGCAGCCGGCGCGGTCCTTGTCCGGCGTCACGGACTCGCATTCCAGGCATGTCCCGTCCGTGGCGGGTTGCTGCACGCCGGTGCGGCTGTCCGTTTGCGGTGCGGACGGGGCAGTCGCGTTCTGCGGGGGAAGAGGGGCCTCCTGCGCAGCGGCCGGCGGGGTGGGGGCCGCGGGCTGGGCCGGTCCGGGCGCGGATTTGGAGCAGGCGGTCAGGGCCAGGAAGGTCAGGGTCAGCAATATGAAGGTCGCGTTGGGTCGGCGGCGCATCCGATTCTCCTTGAGGGTGCAGTGGTGATTGTCCGGGCCCTGTAGTGTCTGGGGGCAGGCTGCGTCAATCGTGCGGGACGGTTGAGCCGAAATGGAAAGGTATGAACGAAGTTCATGGCGCTCTGTTTCCCAAAAGCTGTTTATGGCCTTGCGTAAGTCTTCCGGGGCGTCGCTGTGATCCATGCGCACCAGGTGACGGCTTTGCTTTTCTTGCGGTGGCACATCCTTGACGGGAGCGAGTTTACCATTATAAATATTTCGTGCAGCACGAATATTGTAAGGAGAGCATGATATGGCAGCTATGGGACATGCTTCGCAGGTTAAGGTTGTTGGTCTTAACGGACAGATATCTTTAGGAAAACAGTATGCGGGCCGACAGGTGTTGGTGGAAGAACGCGAGCCTGGTGTTTGGCTTGTGCGGACCGCCACGGTCATTCCGGATAACGAATGCTGGTTGCATGAGCCGCAGGCGGCTTCTGATCTGCAAACGGCCTTGTCATGGTCCATCACCCATTCTGCATCGGATGCCGATTCTGAAGAAACGCTCAGGCAGCTTGCACACGATGAGTAGCCGCGAAGGGCGAGTCCGCCTCGATCTCAACAACCCGGTCTTTCAAGAGCAACTGCTCGCGTTACAGAAAGCGGAACGCCACGCAGCTCTTGATACCCTGAACAAGATTCGTCAGCTGACGTGGAACCAAGTGTACCGCGATCCAGGTCTGAAGTGGGAAAAGATTACGAGCATAAGACCGCCTAAAGGCATAGATGCGCTCTATTCAATGCGCATCACGCAGGCTCGCCGCGCTACAGCGTATCGTGACGGCGAGTTTATGCGGTTTCTGACCATCGCTCCGGACCATGATGCGGCATATGGAAAGAAATAGTGCCCACGCCGACACAATAAGTGGACGTCATCCCCGCGAAGGCGGGGATTCACGTTTTTGGGAACGAGGAAGTGTGCTTTTCGGGAAGCACGTTACTTTCGGGTCCGAGTTGAACTGGTTATGATGGTGAGTGAAATGGCTTGTGTAATTATTATCTTGTCAGATTAATAACTAAGAGTTAATTATTTCCATGTCCATCACGTACAGCAAGCAGGCGCTCAAATATCTTCGTAAAATGCCTAGGGCTAGGGCCGAGGACATCATGTCGGCGGTGCGCGAGATCGATGCGGACAGATCGACCTTCAAGGGGGACCTGATCAGGATGACCAATAGCCCATATCATCGTTTGCGGGTCGGAGAGTACCGGGCCATTCTCGATATCGATGACGGGAAGCTCGTCGTGCTCGTGCTCAAGATAGGAACCAGAGGAGATGTGTACAAATGAACGTCCAGATCATTGAAAACAAGTCGGGAAACCCCGCCTACGCCGTGGTTCCGTGGGACGAGTATCGGGTAATGGTGGATCGTCTCGAAGAACTCCAGGATATTGTCGATGCCGACAAGGCTATGGCGGACATCGACGACGGCGGGGAGACCTATCCTTCCGAACTTGTTGAGCGGTTGGTGCGCGGGGACAATCCGGTCAGGGTCTGGCGCGAGCATCGCGGCATGACGACCGCGGCCTTGGCTGCCGCGGCGGGGGTCACGTCTTCGGCGATTTCGCAGATTGAAGGTGGTAAGCGGGGTTTGTCCGTGGAGTTGCTGAAGAGGCTGGCGGAGGTGTTGCGGGTGGGTATGGATGATCTTGTTGACTGATTGCAACTCCGCTTGCACAAATTTCGGTTACCTGCGGGATCGTCGGTGGCCAACCCGAAGCCTCCAAGGAGATCAAAATCTAAGGGGGCTTCAAGTTTTGGGACGCAGGAAAGTTTACGTGATGTTGCCCGCCGGAGGCATTCTTCCTGGGAGTCGCGATCCGTCGCGGGCCGGGCAAGGGCTGTCGGAACTTCCTCGCGGGCCTCGTAATGCTTCCCGGCCTTGAGTTTTGGGCAGAGAGCGGCGCGTTGAGCGTTTGGCGGCCGGGAAGCAAGCGATGCCTGGCTCGGTCGGACAGCCGGCAGCCCTTGCCCGGCCCGCGCCGGACCGCTTGAGGCAGTGCGGAGAGGGGGGGAATGAAGGCGTGCATGGGGTGCAGGGGGCGAGCCCCCTGCCCGCCGGAGGCATTCTTTGTGGGGATCGCGTTCCGTCGCGGGCCGGGCAAGGGCTGCCGGAACTTCCTCGCGGGCCTCGTAATGCTTCCCGGCCTTGAGTTATGGGCAGAGAGCGGCGCGTTGAGCGCTTGACGGCCGGGAAGCAAACGATGCCTGGATCGGTCGAACAACCGACAGCCCTTGCCCGGCCCGCGACGGACCGCTTGAGGCGGTGCGGAGGGTTGTGAGGAAAGAAAGTCGTGCATGGGGTGCAGGGGACGTGTCCCCTGCCCGCCGGAGGCATTCTTGGCGGCTTTTAAAGGGGGTAGGGGCAGGCGATTCGGCGGCGTTTGGGGGGTGGGGTGCAGGCGAGCAGGGCGCTGTTCAGCAGGGACAGGGCGGCGAGGAGCAGGAAGCGGCGGCGGGTCATGGGGCGGTCTGGCGGTCGGCCAGTTTCTGGACGGCGGTGCCGGCCAGGATGAAGGCCAGGCCGACGAGGGTCGAGGGGAGGATGGCTTCGCCGACCAGGAAGTGGATGATGAAGAGGGACAGGAAGGGGGCCAGGTAGATGAGGTTGCTGACCTGGGCCGTTGTGCGAGACAGGCGCAGGGCGGAGATCCAGAGCACGAAGGTCACGCCCATTTCGAAGGTGCCGATGTAGGCCGCGCCCAGCAGGCCCGGGAGGTTCGGCGTCAGGGGGAAGCCGGCCAGCAGGGCCCAGGCGCCGGTGTAGATCGTTCCGCAGCAGAAGTTGAGGAAGAGGCGTAGGTTCGGATCCAGGTCGTCGCGGATGCCGAAAATCCAGAACAGGGCCCAGATGACGGTGCTGCCCATGGCCAGGGCGAAGCCCGTGGGGCTCTCCATGCGGAAGCCCAGCAGGTCGCCGTGGGTGGAGATGACCAGGGCCCCGAGGTAGCTCAGGCCGATGGCCACGAACTGCAGGCCTCGGATGCGCTGCCCGAGGAGCGGGATGGACAAGAGGCTCATGGTGATGGCCCAAGTGTAGTTGATGGCCTGGGCCTCCTGGGCGCGCAGCAGGTCGTAGGCGCGGATGAGGACGAGATAGTAGAGGAATGGGTTCAGGGCGCCGAGAACCAGGGAGAAACGCGCCCGGGTCCAGGACAGGGTCCTGAGTTCACCGAGGCGGCCCTGGACGGCCAGCACCAGGGCCAGGACGACGGCGGAGGTCAGGCTGGCCCAGAAGACCATGGGCTCGGGCCCCAGATGGCGCAGGGACAGCTTGAAGGCCGTGGCCGCAGTGGACCACAGGCAGACCGCCGCGAGGCCGAGGGCGTAGGCTTTCTTCTGGTTGGTCCGCTTTTCCATGGCCGTGTCCGAGTTGCGGTTTTCGAAAAATGAAGTTACCGACTCTGTTGCGGAGTGAGGCTGCAAATCATTCGGTTTTGCCCGCACGGCACCGCAGATTGAACTGTGCCGACGACCAGAAAGGTTTTAAGGCCGCCGGTCCGGTTTCGACGTACTTGTGGGGGAAGCCCATTTTTTGTCAAACCTTTTCATGAGGATGGAGAACATGCTGAAACGTGCTGCTTTCGTGATCGCCTGTCTGCTGTGCATGGTTGCCGGCCCGGCCCTGGCCGAGGAAAAGGTCTTCATCAACGGCATCGACGCCAACTATCCGCCGTTCGCCTTTGTGGACCAGAGCGGCAAGCCCAGCGGCTTCGACGTTGACGCCGTGGACTGGATCGCGGCCAAGATGGGCTTCAAGGTCAAACACGTGCCCGTGGACTGGGATGGCATCATCCCCAACCTGCTGGCCAAGAAGATCGACTTCATCTGCTCCGGCATGACCATCACCCCGGAACGCGCCGAAAAGGTCAACTTCACCACTCCCTACTGGGAAGTGAAGAACGTCTTCGTGACCAAGAAGGATTCCAAGCTCACAGCTGAGGAGATCTACGGCAAGGACGTGACCGTGGGCATGCAGGCCGGCACCTCCGAGGCCAAGTGGATGGCCGAGGAAAAGGAGAAGCAGGGCTGGAAGTTCACCATCAAGTACTATGATTCCGCCCCCATGGCCATCGAAGACCTGGTCAACGGCCGCATCGAAGCCGCCGCCATGAACTATCCGCCGGCCCGCGACGCCGAGAAGAAGAAGCCCGTGCAGATCATCGGCATCTTCGGCGAAGTCGAGGAATTCGGCGCCGCCGTGCGCAAGGAAGACAAGGAACTGCTCGACAAGCTGAACAAGGGCTTCGAACTGCTCAAGGCCGACCCCTACTGGGAAGAGCTCATCGCCAAGCACCTCAACAAGTAGGCCCCTCGCCGCGTGAATCCATGGGAAGGCCCGGAATCGTCCCGGCCTTCCCGTTTTTTTGCCGCCTCCAGACCCTGAAGGAATCAACCCGGACATGAACGAAACCCTGACCGTCCTCCTCGACGCCCTGCCCTTTGTTCTGCAGGGCGCCGCCGTCACCGTCACCGCGGTGGTCGGCGCCATGTTCCTGGGTCTTTTCATCGGCGTGCCCCTGGCCGTGGGGCAGGTTTACGGCGGCAGGGCCGTGCGTTTCGTTTGCGACACCTATGTCTGGTTCTTTCGCGGCGTGCCCATTCTGGTGCTCCTTTTTCTCTTTTATTTCGGACTGTTCAACTTTATCGGCCTGAACCTGAACGCTGTGGCCGCCGCGACCATCGTACTCGGCATGACCAGCGGGGCCTACCAATCGCAAATTTTCCGTGGGTCCATCCTGTCCCTGCCCAAGGGGCAGCTCAAGGCAGCCCGCGCCCTGGGCATGTCCGACGCCCTGGCCATCCGGGCCATCATCCTGCCCCAGGCCCTGCGCCTGTCCATTCCCGGCTGGTCCAACGAGTATTCCATCATCCTCAAGGACTCGGCTCTGGCCTTCGTGCTCGGGGCCAGCGAGATCATGGCCCGCACGCATTTCGTGGCCTCCCGGACCTACCAGCACCTGCCCCTCTACATCAGCGCGGCGGTGCTCTATTTCCTCCTGACCTGGGCCGGCGTGGCCGCCCTGCGGGTCCTGGAGAAACGTGTCAGAATAAAAGGGTATGTGCACTAGACCATGAAGACCAACGACAAGACGCCGCTGATGCGGGTGCAGGGCCTTTCCGTCAGGCTGGGCGGCCGCGAGATCCTCAAGTCCGTGAGCCTCGATCTCTACGAAGGGGAGATGAAGGTGCTCATCGGCCCTTCGGGCGGAGGCAAGAGCACGCTGTTGCAGTGCATGAACTACCTCATCCTGCCCGACCGCGGTGAAATCGAGCTGGAAGGCCGCCACGTGGACCCGCACAACGCCGGCGCCCTGTGCGGCTTTCGGCAGCAGGTGGGCATGATCTTCCAGGATTTCAACCTGTTCGATCACCTGACCGCCATCGACAACGTCAGCATCGCCCTGCGCAAGGTGCGCGGCATGGGCAAGGCCGAGGCCCGGGACCGGGCCATGGCCGAGCTTTCGCGAGTGGGGCTGTCCGACAAGGCCCGCCTCTATCCGGCGGAGCTGTCGGGCGGCCAGAAGCAGCGCGTGTCCATCGCCCGCGCCCTGGCCATGGACCCCAAGGTCATGCTCCTGGACGAGCCCACCTCGGCCCTGGACCCGGAGCTGGTCAGCGAAGTCCTGACCGTCATCCGCAGCCTGGCCCAGAACGGCATGACCATGGTCATGGCCACCCACCAGATGGGCTTCACCCGCGCCCTGGCCGACGAGGTTTTGTTCATGCAGGACGGGTGCATCATCGAGCAGGGCAGCCCCAGGGAACTGCTGGCCGAGGGCTCGGGCACGAGAACGCTCGATTTCTGTTCCCAGATCCTCGAAGTCGAGGGCTGCACGCCGTGATCAGCGGGGAACTGGCCTTCCTGCTGCAGAAGCTCATCCCGACCCTGAACGAGGGCGTGCTGATGAGCATAAAGCTCATCATCCCCTCGGCCGTGCTGGGCCTGGCCCTGGGCGTGGTCGTCGGGAGCCTGCGGGCCTACGGCGGGCGTATTTTTTCACCCCTGGCCAACGGGTACGCGGCGCTCTTTCGCGGCACGCCGCTGGTCATCCAGCTCTTCATTCTCTATTTCGGGCTGCCGAACGTGGGCATCTACTTCAAGCCCTACACGGCGGCGGTGCTCGGCTTCATCATGTGCAGCGCGGCCTACCACTCGGAGTACATCCGCGGGGGGCTGCTTTCCATCCGGCGCGGCCAGGTCCTGGCGGCTCAGGCCCTGGGCTTCTCGACCTTCAGGACCCTGGTCTGGATCATCATCCCCCAGGCCTTCCGGCGGGCCCTGCCCGGGTGCGGCAACGAGATCGTCTACCTCATCAAGTACTCGTCCCTGGCCTACGTCGTGACCTGCTTCGAGCTGACGGGCCAGGCCAAGATCGTGGCCAGCGAGACCTTCCGCTTCAGCGAGGTCTTCATGGTCGTGGGCGTGTACTACCTGGCCCTGGTCACCGTGGCCTCCTGGGGCCTGCGCCGGCTGGAGAAGAGACTGGAAATTCCGGGCTTCGGCCATTAGATTTCAGCGGCGCACCGGCCTGTTCGCCGGTCCGCCCGCATCCCCGGCCGTCCGGCCGGGCCATCATCCCAAAGAACACGAGGTTATGCCATGAGCGACGAACCAAATAAGATCATCTATTCCATGCTGAAAGTGTCCCGCTTCTACGACAAGAAGCCGGTCATCAAGGACATCTCCCTGTCCTTCTTCTACGGCGCCAAGATCGGCGTGCTGGGCCTGAACGGCTCGGGCAAGAGCTCGCTCTTGAAGATCATGGCCGGCGTGGACAAGGAGTACAACGGCCAGATCGTCATCTCGCCCGGCTATTCCGTGGGCTACCTGGAGCAGGAGCCGCAGCTGGACCCAGAGAAGACCGTGCGCGAGGTCGTGCAGGAGGCCGTGCAGGAGACCGTGGATCTGCTGCAGCAGTTCGAGGAGATCAACGCCAAGTTCGCCGAACCCATGAGCGACGACGAGATGGACGCCCTCATCGCCCGTCAGGCCGAGGTGCAGGAGAAGCTCGACACCGCCGACGCCTGGGACCTGGACTCCAAGCTCGACATGGCCATGGACGCCCTGCGCTGCCCCGAGCCCGAAACCAGGGTCGCCGTCCTCTCGGGCGGCGAGAAGCGCCGCGTGGCCCTGTGCCGCCTGCTGCTGCAGAAGCCCGACATCCTGCTTCTGGACGAGCCTACCAACCACCTCGACGCCGAGACCATCGCCTGGCTCGAGCACCACCTGCAGCAGTACCAGGGCACCATCATCGCCGTGACCCACGACCGCTACTTCCTGGACAACGTGGCCGGCTGGATTCTGGAGCTTGACCGCGGCGTGGGCATCCCGTGGAAGGGCAACTACTCCTCGTGGCTGGACCAGAAGCAGAACCGCCTGGCCCAGGAGGAAAAGGAGGAGAGCGCCCGCCAGCGCACCCTCAAGCACGAGTTGGAGTGGATCAGGATGTCCCCCAAGGGGCGCCACGCCAAGTCCAAGGCCAGAATCTCGGCCTACGAGACCATGCTGAACCAGGAGACCAGGGACAAGATCAAGACCCTGGAGCTCTTCATCCCCTCGGGCCCGCGCCTGGGCGACGTGGTCATTGAGGCCGACCACGTGAAGAAGGCCTACGGCGACAAGCTCCTCATCGAGGACATGAGCTTCGCCCTGCCCCCCGGCGGCATCGTCGGCGTCATCGGCCCCAACGGCGCCGGCAAGACCACGCTCTTCCGCATGATCACCGGCCAGGAGCAGCCCGACGCGGGCTCCATCCGCCTCGGCCAGACCGTGAAGCTGGCCCACGTGGACCAGGACCGCGGCGTGCTGGACCCCAAGAAGAGCGTGTGGGAGATGGTCTCGGACGGCTATGACATGATCAACCTGGGCGGCCGCGAGATCAACTCGCGGGCCTACGTCGGCAAGTTCAACTTCACCGGCGCCGACCAGCAGAAGCTCGTCGGCATGCTCTCGGGCGGCGAGCGCAACAGGCTGCACCTGGCGCTGATGCTGAAAAAAGAGGCCAACGTACTCCTTCTCGACGAACCGACCAACGACCTGGACGTGAACACCATGCGCGCCCTGGAGGAGGCCCTGGAGAACTTCGCCGGCTGCGCCGTGGTCATTTCCCACGACCGCTGGTTCCTGGACCGCATCGCCACGCACATCCTGGCCTTCGAGGGCGACAGCCAGGTGGTCTGGTTCGAGGGCAACTACTCGGAGTACGAGGCGGACTACAAGCGCCGCACGGGCTCGACCCTCGCGGTTCCGCACCGCATCCGCTACCGTCAGTTGACGCGTTAGGGACGACGGAATGGAACCCGGCCGGATTTTTTTCCCGCCGGGTTCTTTTCAATCCCGCCCTGCGGTGCTAGTTTCTTCTTTCCTGTGAATTCCCATTTTCCGACGAGGAGAGAGCGATGAGTTCCAAAAGCGTTTCTTCCAAGATTCTTGGTCCCGGATATGGCGTCATCGTGGCCGGCTGCGTGGTGGAGAACTTCATTATCCGCACGCAGTGGTTCAAGCTCGGTTCGGTCATCGGCCTGCTGTGGATGGCGGTTGGGCTGGCCGCGCTCTTTTTCGCCCTGCGCGAACTGCGCAAGGGCGAGGGCTACATGCTGGTCGAGACCGGCCTCTACGCCGTGAGCCGCAACCCCATCATGGCCGCCAACCTGCTGGGCGTCATGCCCGGGCTGTGCCTGCTTCTGAACACGAACATCGGCATCCTGGGCATCGCCCTGGCGGCGTATTCCTTCTTCAGCACCGTCGGCGCCGAGGAGACGGCCCTGGAGGACGAGTTCGGCGAGGCGTACCAGGTCTACCGCGAACGGGTCAGCCTGCTGGTGCCCGTTCCCTTTGGCGGCGGTGCCTGATCCGGGTTTCGACCTTTCTGCCCATCAACGCAAAAACGCCCGTAAAAGGGCGTTTTTGCGTTGACGGGGGCGTCCTTCGGCTATCGCGGCAGGACCTGCTTCAGGTTGCCGATCTGCTGGATGAGCCGCCCGTACTCGTTGATCCGTTCGGCATTGCAGGTGTTGTTCCGCACACCGGAGACGATCTCGGCGTTGGCTTTCTTCAGGGTCTCGATGGCGGTCTGCATGCGCAGGCCGATTTCCACAGCCCTGATTCTGATGTTTCTTGCCATGTAGGCAGCGAGGACGATCCGCCTGCGCTCCCCCATGTCCGCAAATCTGCCCGTGTCGAGCATGGAATCGGCCATGCTCTGGAGCTGGCGCGCCTCGGCTTCGTAGACAGCCAAAAAGCTCGTGGGCCGGCCGTCGAGGATGAAGTCGGCCAGGATACGGTCGGCCATGGTGTTGACCACGTCCTCGAAGGCCAGGACGACCTCGCGGATGGAATTTTCCTTGCGCCTTTCGGTCCAGATGCGGGTAAGCCCGTCGATGATGCCGTCGATGGCCGCCTGTTGGCGTGGGTTCAGGCTCGCCCCCATGGTTTCGGCGGCGCTGTCGGCGAAGGTGATGGCGGATCTGCGGACGAATTGGGATCGGTCGTCGGAAGCCAGCCTCATGAGCAGGTCGCCATACATGCGCAGGGTCTTGCAGGCCGAGATGCGCTCGGCCGTGGCCGCGGCCGTGGCGGGGCCGTCATACTGCAGATCCGTTGATTTCACCCTGCCGTCGAGAATGGCCTGGTGCGTGTTCAGCCGGATGATGCCGGAGCGGACCGCGGTGAACTCGTCTTCGCCCAAGCGGCCGATGCGTTCCGTCGCCAGACCGAAGGCCTCGGTCGCGTCACGCTGCGGAGCCGTTGTGGCGCACCCCGCGGCCAGGATGAAGAGGCCGACGAATAAGAGGCGTTTCATGCCATTTCTCTAGTTATTCCGGTTGGATGCATTTTGAGTGCGTTGTAATTCCGTTCGTGATCCGAACGCTTTTCAAATGCTTGTACGATATGAAATGGCTTCGTGCAAGGGTAATGCATTATTTATGTTGTCATACAACATAAATAATGCGCCTCAATGCGCTCATTGGTGTGCACCATTTTGTAGTCAGTCTTGACGTGTATTCAGCTGGTGACAGTGGTCATTGAGTATTTTGGATTGGTGTTGGCGAGCCTCGAGTATCGAAGCGGTCGTCAGACTTGGGGTTGCGACGCTCCATGCTTCACGGAGCGACCGCACTGCATTCTATCGGTTATGACATGACCCGTGCCATCAGGTCTCGATGACGAACTGCACCCGGTCGGCGCAGAAGCGCGATTCGCAGTATTCGATGGGCCAGTCGCGCGTGTCGACGTTGACGCTCTCCGTGACTAGAATGGGGCGAGTCCGGGGCTGTGCCAGAATGCGGGCCTCTCGGGCCGTGGGCAGCCGCCCGGAGATCTGCGTCCGCCTGCGGCGGTAGTCCTTGACGCCGAAGTGGCGCAGGGCCTGCGTGACCGAGCCCGTCTGGCGGTACAGGTCGTCGAGGCCGGGGAAGCGGGACTGCGGAAAATGCGCGCTGGCCAGGCAGATGCGCACTCCGTCGGCTTCGCCGAGGGTTTCGAGAACCAGGACCGGATCCCCCTTTTCCAGCTCCAGGGCCCGCGCCACCACGGTCGTGGCCGGGATGACGCTCGACGAGATGAGCTCGCCGCGCGGTTTGCGCTCCTGCCGCAGGAGGTTCTCGTGGAAGCGCGTGCGCGTCCCCACGGCGTAGTCGATGAGCTGTTCGCGCACGAAGCTCCCGCTACCCTGTTCCGTGCGCACGAGGTCCTTTTCGGCGAGCAGTGACAGGGCCCTGCGCACCGTGTGGCGGTTGACCCCGAACTGCACGGCCAGCTCCTGTTCCGTGGGAAGCCTGCTTCCGGGCTTCAGTTCTCCTTCCCTGATCCGGTATTCCAGCCAGTCCTGAATCTGCCTCCACAAGGCCACGCCGCTTCTGCGCTGTAACTCCATCGCCGTCTCCCTGAATGCAAGCTGTCACAATCCGATGCCAAACCGTGCTTGTCGAAAAGACATAGACATCTAGACAAATTTTCCTATTGTGGAGTTTCTTTCATGTCAACAACCGAATCGCGACGCAGGAAGTGGATGGGCGCCCTGGCCCTGGCCGACGGGGCCAGGCTGCGGGAAGCCTGGGAAGGGCTGGCCGCAGCGCCCGAATACCGCGTCATCCGTGGGCCCGAGACCGGGCTGGTCATGGTCCGGGCCAGGGCCGGCAATACCGGCCGGCGCTTCAACCTCGGAGAGATGACGGTCACGCGCTGCACCGTCGGCCTGGCCGACGGCATAATGGGCTATGCCTGGATCGCTGGGATCAGGCCTGAACACGCCAGGCTGGCGGCGCTGTTCGACGCGCTCATGCAGATTCCTCACCGTTCGGAAGAGATCGGCGTCACCCTGATCGAACCGCTGCTGCGCGACCGCTGCGAGCATCTGGCCCGCCGGGCCGACGAGGTGCGGCCCAGCAAGGTCGATTTCTTCACGCTCGTGCGGGGGGAGGACTGATGCTGCAACCCATCCCCGCCGGTTTCTCCCGGCCCGTCTTCGAAAGCCAGAGCACCTTCCGCGCCGTGCTGCAGGCCATGGCCAACCCCGGCCGGACAGTTCCCGTGCCGGTCACGGCCCAGGGGCCGCAGGGATGGTCCGGCTCCATGGCCGCCCTGGTCCTGACCTTGTGCGACATGGATACCTCCATCTGGCTCGATCCTACGGCCGCCAGCCCAGAGGCGCTTCGCTTCGTGCGTTTCCATTGCGGCAGCCCGCAGGCGTCCGCACCCCATGAGGCCGCTTTCGCCGTGGTCCTGGAACCGAAGGACATGCCCGCGCTCCGCGCCTTCACGCCCGGGACGGCCGAATTCCCGGAACGCTCGTCCACGGTGCTGCTCTGGTCCGCAAACCTCGGCCAGGCCGGCTCCGGCGCCCGGGCGTCAAACATCCAGGGCCCCGGCATCGACGGCCGCGGCGAACTGCCCCTGCACTGGCTGCCCGAGGGTTTCGCCGAGCAATGGCGAGCCAACGCCGGACTCTTCCCCTGCGGCGTGGACGTGATCCTCGTCGGACCCGAAGCAGTCGTCGGCCTGCCGCGCACCGTCACCATGGAGGGTTGATCATGTACGTTGCCGTCAAAGGCGGAGAAAAGGCCATCGCCGAAGCCCACGCGCTGCTGGCCAAAGAGCGGCGGGGCGACCCGGCCGTGCCCGAACTTTCCCTGGGCCAGATCCGCGAACAACTTTCCCTGTCCGTGGACCGGGTCATGAGCGAAGGGGCCCTGTATGACGAGGATTGCGCGGCGCTGGCCGTCAAGCAGGCCCGCGGCGACCTGGTGGAGGCCGTCTTCCTGCTGCGCGCCTACCGCACAACCCTGCCGCGTTTCGGGTACAGCCAGCCCGCGGACACGTCGCGCATGCACGTTCGGCGGCGCATCTCCGCAACCTTCAAGGATGTCCCCGGAGGCCAGGTCCTGGGGCCGACCTTCGACTACACCCACCGTCTCCTGGACTGGAGCCTGGCCGGTGAAGGGAAGGGGGGCGGAACCGAAGAGAGTTGGGGCGCTGATTCCGGCGTCGAGGTCCCGTCGCCCATGCCCCGTGTCCTCGACGTCCTCGGACGCGAGGGCATCATCGAGTCCGAGGGCAGCGGGGACGACCACGAACCCGCGGACCTGACCCGCCAGCCCCTGGACCTGCCCGCAGCCCGCGACGTGCGCCTGCAGAATCTGGCCCGGGCCGACGAGGGGTTCCTCCTGGCCATGGGCTACTCCAGCCAGCGCGGCTTCGGCTCTACCCACCCCTTTGTCGGCGAGATCCGCATGGGCGAGGTGGAGATCGAGTTCGAGCCCGAGGAGCTGGGCTTCACCGTGACCATCGGCGAGATCACCCTGACCGAGTGCGAGACCGTCAATCAGTTCATCGGTTCCGGCGAGGCGCGCTTCACCCGCGGCTACGGCCTGACCTTCGGCCAGGGCGAGCGCAAGGCCATGAGCATGGCCCTCGTGGACCGCGCCCTGCGCGCCCCGGAACTGGGCGAGGAGAAGAAGGGACCGGCCCAGGACGCGGAGTTCGTCCTCTATCACAGCGACAACGTCGAGGCCTCGGGCTTCGTCCAGCATCTGAAGCTCCCGCACTACGTCGATTTCCAGTCCGAGCTCGTCCTCGTTAGAGGGCTGCGCCGGGCCGTGCGGGAAGAGGAGAGCGGCCATGACAGCTGAAACCATGCCGGGCTACAACTACGCCTATCTCGACGAGCAGACCAAGGCCATGATCCGCCGGGCCATCCTGAAGGCCGTGGCCATCCCCGGCCATCAGGTCCCCTTCGGCAGCCGCGAGATGCCCTTGCCCTACGGCTGGGGCACGGGCGGCATCCAGATCACGGCCAGCATCATCGGACCCCGGGACGTGCTCAAGGTCATCGACCAGGGCTCCGACGACACGACCAACGCCGTGTCCATCCGCTCCTTCTTCGCCAGGACGGCCGGCGTGGCTACCACCACTCGCACCGAGGAGGCCACGGTCATCCAGACCCGCCACCGCATCCCCGAGACGCCCATGACCGACGGGCAGATCATCGTCTATCAGGTGCCCATCCCCGAGCCCCTGCGCTTCATGGAGCCCAGCGAGTCCGAGACGCGGACCATGCACGCCCTGGAGGAATACGGGGTCATGCACGTCAAGCTCTACGAGGACATCGCCGAGCACGGCCGCATCGCCAAGAGCTACGACTACCCCGTCAGGGTCCAGGGGCGCTACGTCATGGCCCCGTCGCCCATCCCCAAGTTCGACAACCCCAAGATGCACGACTCCCCGGCCCTGCAGCTCTTCGGCGCCGGCCGTGAGAAGCGCATCTACGCCATCCCGCCGCACACGCGGGTCGAAAGCCTCGATTTCGAGGATCACCCCTTCGAAATCCAGAAGTGGGACGAGGCCTGCGCCATCTGCGGAGCCAGCGACAGCTTCCTGGACGAGATCATCACCGACGACCGGGGCGGGCGCATGTTCGTCTGCTCCGATTCCGACCACTGCGCGCGCAGGGTCGGGGAGGACTGCTAGATGGACCAGGAACTGCTGCGCGTCTCCGGCCTGACCCGCTACTACGGCAGCCGCGTGGGCTGCCGCGACGTGAGCTTCAGCCTCTGGCCGGGCGAGGTCCTGGCCATCGTCGGCGAATCGGGGTCGGGCAAATCCACGCTCCTGAGCCTGCTTTCGGGACGGCTCGCACCCACCGCGGGCGATGTGTCGTACCGCGACCGCGACGGCCGCTGGCTGTCCCTGCCGAACCTGTCTGAAGCCGACCGGCGGCGGCTGCAGCGCACGGACCTCGGCGTCGTGCACCAGAACCCGCGCGACGGGCTGCGCATGCGCGTCAGCGCCGGCGGCAACATCGGCGAACGGCTCATGGCCCTGGGGCACCGCCACTACGGCCGACTGCGCGGCACCGGTCTGGACTGGATGGAACGCGTCGAACTGGATCCGCAGCGCATCGACGACCACCCCTCGGCCTTTTCCGGCGGCATGCAGCAGCGCCTGCAGATCGCCCGCAACCTCGTGACGGAACCGCGCCTGGTCTTCATGGACGAACCCACCAGCGGCCTCGACGTCTCGGTCCAGGCCCGCCTGCTGGACCTGCTGCGCCACCTCGTCGCCTCCCTGGGCCTGGCCGTGGTCCTGGTCACCCATGACCTGGCCGTGGCTCGCATCCTGGCCCACCGCATGATGGTCATGCGCGGCGGCGAGGTCGTCGAGACGGGCCTGGCCGACCAGGTCCTGGATGACCCGTGCCACCCCTACACCCAGCTTCTCGTGTCCTCCATCCTGCAAGCCTGAGGCGTCCATGCACAACCCCATGATCTCCATCCGGTCCCTGGCTAAAACCTTCGTCCTGCACACCCAGGTCGGCACGCGCATTCGCGCCTTCGACGGCGTGGACCTTGACGTGGCCGCCGGCGAGTGCGTGGCCCTGCACGGCCCCTCCGGCGCCGGCAAGTCGAGCCTGCTGCGCTCCATCTACGCCAACTACCGCCCCAGCTCCGGCCGCGTCGTCGTCCGCCACAACGGCGGCAGCGTCGACATGACCGCGGCCGAGCCGCGCGCCATCCTCGACGTGCGCCGCAAGACCCTGGGCTACGTCAGCCAGTTCCTGCGCGTCATCCCCCGCGTCTCCACCCTCGACCTTGTGGCCGAGCGCCTCACGGCCATGGGCGTCGACGCCGGGGAGGCCAGCACCCGCGCCTGCGGACTTCTGGCACGCCTGAACATTCCCGAGCGCCTCTGGCCCCTGGCCCCGGCCACTTTCTCCGGCGGCGAGCAGCAGCGCGTCAACATCGCCCGCGGCTTCGTCCGCGACTACCCCGTCCTGCTCCTCGACGAGCCCACGGCCTCCCTCGACGGCGAGAACCGCCGCACCGTGGTCGACATGATCCTCGAAGCCAAAGGGCGCGGCGCGGCCATCGTCGGCATCTTCCACGACGACGAGGTCCGCGAGGCCGTCGCCGACCGCTGCCTGCACCTGACCAGACCCAAGGAGGCGTGACCCGCATGATCCTGACCAACGCCCGCATCGTCCTGGCCGACCGCATCGTCCACGGCACCCTGACCGTGCGCGACGGCCGCATCGAGTCCGTGCGCGAAGGACGCGCCGACAGCCCGGACGCCCTGGACATGGCCCAGGACTACCTCGTCCCCGGCCTGGTCGAACTGCACACCGACAACCTCGAAAAGCAGCTCCTGCCGCGCCCCGGCGTCCTCTGGCCCTCGGCCCGCGCGGCCCTGCTGGCACACGACGCGCAGCTCGTGGCCGCCGGCATCACCACCGTCCTCGACGCCCTGTCCTGCGGCCAGTACTACGAAAAGAGCGACCGCCGGACCATGCTGACCCTGGCCCTCGACGCCCTGCGCGAGCTGCGGCCCGCGGGGCACCTGCGCGCCGACCACCTCCTGCACGTGCGCTGCGAAATCTCCGACCCCGACCTGCCGCGGCTCTTCGAGCCATTCCGCGACATGGACGAGGTGCACCTCGTCTCCCTCATGGACCACACCCCCGGACAGCGGCAGTTCGTCGACCTCGGCGCCTACCGCACCTACTACAGCAAGGACCGGCAGTGGACCGACGAGGAGTTCGAAACCGAGATGGCCCGCATGCGTGACGCCCAGGCCCGCTTCGCCGGACCCCACGCCGCGGACATCCTGGCCTGGTGCCGTGAACGCGGCGTGCCCGCCGCAAGCCACGACGACGCCACCACCGCCCACGTCGACTGGGCGAACGAACAGGGCATGGCCATCAGCGAGTTTCCGACCACCATGGACGCCGCCCGCCGCGCCTGCGAGCTCGGCCTCCTGACCCTCATGGGCTCGCCCAACGTCGTGCGCGGCGGTTCCCACTCGGGCAACGTCTCCGTGCGCGAGGTCGCCGCCGCCGGGTTCCTGGGCGGCCTGTCCTCGGACTACGTGCCCGCGAGCCTCCTGCACGCCGCCTGGATCCTGCACGCCGACGTCTCCCTGCCCCTCTGGGACGCCGTGGCCCTCGTCACCGCCAACCCCGCCCGCGCCCTGGGCCTGTCCGACCGCGGACGCATCGAGCCCGGACTCAAGGCCGACCTCGTCCGCGTACACGTCGATCGCGATCTGCCGGTCGTGCGCCGGGTCTGGCGGGATGGGGTGAGGGTGTATTAGAGGGGGAGAGAAGAGAGGCCTCCGGCGGGCAGGGGGCGCGCCCCCTGCACCCCGATCAGGGGGGGAGGGACGAAGCGTTTCCTGCGTCGACTTTATCAAGCTTTTGTGTGGATCTGTATTTTCGGCCTTCCGGGCTGTCTCAAGCGTTCCGGCGCGGCTCGGACAAGGCCTGTCGGCTGTTTGACCGATCCAGGCATCGTTTGCTTCCCGGCCGCGTCGCGCCAGTGCGAAAGAGGGGGGGCCAAATCTCAAGGCCGGGAAGCATTACGAGGCCGGAGAGGGAGTTCCGACAGGCCTTGTCCGAGCCGCGACGGAACTCGTCCCCTGGGCAACATGCCATGCTTCCATGCTGCTTCGTGTACTTACACGGAGGACTTAACCGGGTTTGTGCGGAGGTAATACATGGCTCGTCTGATCTACATCATGGGCCCCTCGGGGTGCGGCAAGGACGCGCTGATGGGCGAGGCGAGAAGAATCTTCCCGCCGGAGAAGCCGGTGGTTTTCGCCCACCGCTACATCACCCGGCCCGCCGACGCGGGCGGGGAGAACCATGTGGCCCTGTCGCGGGCGGAGTTCGGGTTGCGGCTGGCCAGGGGGCTCTTCGCCCTTTCCTGGGAAAGCCACGGCTTCGCCTATGGCGTCGGACGGGAAATCGATCTCTGGCTGGGGAAGGGGCTGACGGTTGTGCTCAACGGTTCGCGAGAGGCCTTGCCTGAGGTGCTGCGCGCGTATCCGGACTTGCTGCCGGTGCTCGTCAGCGTGCCCGAGGACGAGTTGCGCCGGCGCCTCGGAGGCAGGGGCCGGGAGGATGGGGCGGAGATGGAACGCCGCCTCGCCCGGGCCCGGATGATCGTCCCGGAAGTCCCGGGACTCGTGCGTTTCGACAACTCCGGCCCGCTGCCCGAGCGCGGCCGGGCTCTGGCCGATCTCATCCTAGAAACTCTTGACAACAGAAGGGAATGACAGTGCTTTCACCGGAACCGACCATCCACCCCTCGGCGGTGGTGACCGACAGCAGCCTCGGCGTCTGGACCGAGATCGGCGAGCAGACCGAGATCATCTCCTCGACCATCGGGGATTACTCGTACTTCTGCGACCGCTGCCACGTCATGTACGCGGCCGTCGGCAAATTCTGCTCCGTGGCCAACCACGCCCGCCTGAACCCGAGCAACCACCCGACCTGGCGCGCAACCCAGCACCACTTCACCTACAGAAGCGCCAATTTCGGGCTGGGGCCCGATGACGACGCCTTCTTCGCCTGGCGTAGGGAACACCCCGTCACCCTCGGCCACGACGTCTGGGTCGGCCACGGCGCCCTCGTCATGCCCGGCGTGACCGTGGGCACGGGCGCAGTGGTCGCCTCGGGAGCAGTGGTCACCAAGGACGTCCCGGACTACGCCATCGTCGCCGGCGTCCCGGCCAGGGTCATCAAATACCGCTTCCCGGCCGAACTGCGGAAAAAACTCCTCGCCCTGGCCTGGTGGGACTGGGAACACGCCAGGCTGGCGGCGGCGATGCGGGATTTTCGGGAGATGAGCGCGGAAGCGTTCGTGGAGAAACACGGCTGAAAACGCATCGCGGGAGTCTAGCCGTTTTTGTAGACATCCCGCCGGTGACCGACTTTCACCACCACGACGATGAGCTCGTGGTCGCGAATTTCATACAGTATTCTGTATACACCTTGCCGGACCCTGAACCGCTCCTGCCCTGAGAGCTTTTCGCATCCAGCGGGCCGGGGATCCTCGGCCAGAGATTCGATCCTCCCGAGCACAAGGCGTACGTCCCTGGCGGGAAGGCTCCGCAGATCCTTGGCCACCGAGGCTTTGATGCTCAGCTCATATCTTGCCATGGGCCTTGAGGTCGTCGAGGAGCGCTTCGTAAGTCATGGTCGGTTCGGCCAGGCGCATCTCAAAGGCCGCCAGATCTTGCTGATCCTCGGCCAGGGCCCGTCTGACGGCATCGTTGACGATATCGGACAGGGAACGGTTCGCGTGCGCAGCCTTGAGCCGGAGCGCCGCATGAAGCTGTGGGTCGAAGTATATTGTCGATCTTCTCGTGTTTTCGGACATGGCATACCCTCCGCTTCATATCTGACGTTGTGACGTCATGACGTCAATGGGCAGGATGCCGTATTTTGAGAATGCTTGGGGGATGGGCGGTCCAGAGTTCGCCGATCCGACAGTCTTAGGGAAGCGGGCTCTGCACTTTTGTGCTGCTGCCAATGGTGGGGACAAGTTCGATCCTGGGCCGGCGGGCCCGGCAAGTCATGTGAATTGTTCTGGCAATGCAGGATTTCAGGAGGCCTGCGCTCGGTCTTTCGCAGAGAAACTTGGAAATGGAGCAGGAAAGATGTCAGTTGAATGATGATTTGGAAATTATTTTTCCAGGAATTTATATTCATTTAAATCCTGAATCCGTGGACATCTGCTGTCAAAACTGTCCACTCTAAATTTTGAGCCCTTTTTTTCAAAAAATGGGTAAACGTTGGCCACTCAATTTACTTTTGATGACCTCTTATTCTTTCAAGAGTTCCTGGACACCGACTTTTTGCAGTTTTCAGACGTACTACTCCTAGGAATGCAGCCTAATGGCCCTTTCGTTACGCCGTCTTGAGACGATAAAACAGGTCAGAGACCACCTTGAACCATGGCTCCGGGCAGGAGACATGCAGGATCACCTTCCGTGCATGGCGGGTGATCCGGGCGCAAATGCTCATCATGCTCCGCATGACCGTCTTGGTTCTGCGACGGTTGGCTTTTTTCAGCCCCAGCATCCGAGCCACAACCAAGTCCACGGAGGCCACCCGAAGCATGTTGTAGACCAGCATGCCCAAACGCAGAAAGGGTGCATTCACGGCAAACTTGCCCGACGGCAGGCGTTCCATGTCCATCTCGGTCTTGAATTCCCCGTGGTGCTGCTCGCTGGTGCCCCGCTTGCGATACAGCTTCAAAGCCTGATCGGCATCGAATTCCAGGTTAGTCCACAAAACGCAAACGCGGACCTCTGGAATCATCATGAACACACCGTCCTTGCTCAACACTTCCGTGACCTCGAAAACCTGACGGACAGGCATGTTCTTCTTTCCGATCTCGCACATCACGAAGCCCCGGTAGATCCGGCCTTTTTCTCGGGACGTTGCGAAATTCTCTACTTTCTGCGCATGCTCCTTGGCCGTGGCGAGCCAACCGGTCACCGGCTCCCTGCGCAGATTGTGCTTGATGATGAAGCCGGTGCGCGACTGCGTGCACAGCGTCTCCAGACGCTCCTTGCTGTCAAATCCGCTGTCGGCGACCACGAGAACGTTCGCATCCACCATGGACTTGGCGTACCCGAGGCTCTCCAGGATGAACTCATCCGTGCCCTCGCAACTGGAATGGCTCGATCCGGGACGAAGCTTGCCGTTGACCATCCAGCCGCCACCAAGATGAGCAAAGATCGGAGCGAAGCCGAATCTCTTGTCGTACGTCGCGCTGGCACCTTCCTTCTCGGTGTCGGCGTTATCGAAAATGCTGACGTCGATATCAAGGCGCACCCAGTGCTCTTTCTTGTTGTCGTCCCTGGTCATCTCGATAAGTTCAGGCTGCATTCCAGTCTTCTTCCACAACTCGACCGAGCAGCGGGGCAACTGGGCATCCAGGTCAGTTTCCAAGGCGATCCGCTGAAACCGTTGCCGCAAAATCTCGGCGGAAGGAACGCGTCCAAGGCCAAGGCTGGTCGCGAAGAAATCGTCGCCGTAGTACTCACGAACATGGTCGAAATCCGTTTTGCCTTGGCACATGAGGCCAACCAATGTGCGGAAAATTTCACGCTCCTTGATCTGCGGAGCTTTTCCAGGCCCAAGACGGTCGACCAGTGTGTCCAGACCGCAAACCCTGGCCATCTCGCTAATCAGAGCCAGACCGACATGGCCAATGTTGTTTCCTTCGTTTCGCTTGATATCGGTGATGAGCATTGCAAACTCCTGTCGCACCCAATGGGTGCAAAAAATCATTCAGGAAAAGCAGGCTCAATATACCGGTATCATTGATTTATTTCAAGTACAAAATGTTTCAAAACTGTATGTTCAATGTAACTTTTTCACGGATTTAGGTTAAATGATAAAATAGAGACGATTGAATATGAATATAAAATTTGCTGAAAAATAAATTAATAATATTCATTGACAATGTCTATCCATACCCATATTTGTCTCTGGCTTCGCAGGATTTCGTGTTTTCGTTCTTTGTGAATTGAAAGATGAATCTGAATTTTCGATGATATCTGTTTTCATCGGAATTGAAGCATTTTATTCCTTTTTTTTCTCTGGAGTTATTCTTTTGTCTAAGAACATCTATGTTGGTAATCTGTCCTGGTCCACTTCCAATTCCGATCTGAACGCCATGTTTTCCCAGTATGGTCAGGTCACTTCCGCGAACGTGATCGAAGATCGTGACACCGGCCGTTCGCGCGGTTTCGGTTTCGTCGAAATGGACGAAGACGGCGCTCGCAAGGCCATCCAGGCTCTGAACGGCACCGATTTTCAGGGACGCAACCTGAAGGTCAACGAGGCTCAGCCCCGCGAGAGCCGCAGCCGCTACTAAGCCTCTGCAATAAGCACTCTGAAAGCCCGTCCCTGACGGGCTTTTTTTTGTCGTGCGCCCGGCAGAGAGAAACGTCAGCCGGACCAAGGGTGCCCTCCTCAAGGAGGAATCTGCAGGAAGACGATGATTGTGGAGAGATGGTTAGAATTCGTCAGAATCAGGACGTTTCATCCAGCTTCGTGAGTAGACGCTGGCCATGGATTACTGCGACTATCAATACCCGTTCTGTTTCTATGCGATAGATGAGATGGTAGCTGTAGATCAATCGTTCCCTGATGCGTGGATCGCCGAATTCCGGAACAACTCGTCCACGGTTCGGCAGGGTGCCAAGGCTCCGTGCGCTTTCCACAACCGCCTGAACGACAGCGCGTGCATAAAAATCGGAATCACGCTCTGCGTATTCCGATCCAAGCTGAACATGGATTCCGGAGCAAACTGAACACCGATTCCGCGGCAAACTGAACACGGAATCCATGGGAAACTGAACACCGATTCCGGAACAAACTGAACACCGGGTCGTGTTCGATCCCACGGGAAAAATTTCCTCAGCGGGTGCGGCGCTGGATAACTCGGGCATACTCCTTTTCAGGAGGTGCCCATGGCCAATTCGAGGTTATCCATGCGCAAGATCAAAGACGTCTTACGACTTCACTTTCAATCAGGGCTGACCGTGCGACAGATCGGTCAGAGCCTCAGCATTTCACACAACACCGCAATCGAGTATCTGCGTCGATCTCGGGCGGCCAATATAGGTTGGCCTTTGCCGCCCGGCTTGTCCGACTCGGATATTGAGAGCCTGCTCTTTCCGCCCCTGCCGCCGAGCACTGTGAAGCGGCCGGAGCCGAACTGGGCCGACGTCCACATAGAGCGCAAACGACGCTCTGTGACCCTGCTTCTGCTCTGGGAGGAGTACAAGGCAGAGCAACCCGACGGCTTGCAATACAGTTGCTTCTGCGACCGCTACCGCGCCTTCGTCAGCAAACTCAAGCCATCCATGCGCCAAATCCATCTGGCCGGGGAAAAGGCTTTCATTGACTACGCCGGCCAGACCCTTCCCATCCAGGACCCGTTCAGCGGCAAGGTTCGCGAGGCCCAGATCTTTGTGACCGTGCTTGGTGCCAGCAACTACACCTTTGCCGAGGCCACGTGGACGCAGGGCCTGCCGGACTGGATCGGCTCCCATGTCCGCGCCTTCACCTTTTTCGGCGGCGCCCCGCATCTGCTTGTCCCCGACAATCTGCGGTCGGGCGTCAACAAAGCCTGCCGCTACGAGCCCGACATCAATCCGACCTACGACGACATGGCTGCACACTACGGCTCGGCCGTCATCCCGGCCAGGGTGCGCAAGCCCAAGGACAAGGCCAAGGTTGAGGTCGGCGTGCAGATTGTGGAGCGTTGGATTCTGGCCAGACTGCGCAACCGGATCTTTCTGTCCCTGCACGAAGCCAACCTTGCCATCGCCGCCCTGGTAGCCGACCTCAACTCCCGACCGTTCAAAAAGCTGCCGGGCAGCCGAAGGGAGGCTTTCGAAACCCTCGACAAGCCAGCACTCCTCCCGCTGCCGTGCGCCCCTTACGTCTTTGCCGAGTGGAAGCAGGCCACGGTCAACATCGACTACCATGTCGAAGTGGACGGGCATTATTACTCCGTGCCGTGCAGCCTCATCAAAAAACGTGTCGACGTTCGGATCACGGCCACCAGCGTGGAATGCTTCCACAAGGGCCAGCGCGTGTCCGTGCATCCTAGGTCCATGCAGAAAGGACGGCATACGACCGTGATGGAACACATGCCCAAGAGCCACCAAGAATACGCGGGCTGGACCCCGGAGCGCATCATGGAATGGGCACGGAAGCTCGGCCCCAATGTCTTTGCGCTGGCCGAGGCCATCATAGACTCGCGCAAACATCCTGTGCAGGGCTACAGATCCTGCCTGGGCGTCATTGGGCTGGCCAAGGAGCACGGTCCCGAACGCCTGGACGCGGCCTGCGAACGGGCGCTGCATCTGGGCGCCCTTTCTCAGAAAAGCCTCAAGTCCATCCTCAAGACCGGACTGGACCGTCTGCCGTTGCCGATCCGCAACGCTGATCAGACCTCCATACACCACGACAACGTGCGCGGCCCGGAATACTATCGCAAGGAGGCCTCATGCTGAGTCACCCAACCACGCAGACTCTCAATGCCCTCGGCCTTGGCGGCATGGCCAGGGCTCTGGAGGAACAGCGGGCCATGCAGGGCATCGAAGAACTGTCCTTTGAAGAGCGCTTGGCGCTTCTCATCGACCGCGAAAAGATGCACCGCATGAACCGCCGTCTTACGACCAGACTGAAGAGGGCAAAGCTCAGGCACGCGGCCTGCTTCGAGGACATCGACCTCCACACTCCAAGGGGTCTCGACAAACCCTTGGTTATGGGCCTGGGCTCCTGCTCCTGGATCGGCAAGGGACACAACGTGCTCATCACTGGACCGACCGGCGTAGGGAAGAGCTTTCTGGCCTGCGCCCTGGCTCACAAGGCCTGTCTGGAAGGCTTCGACGCCCTGTACATGCGCTTGCCTCGGCTCATGGAGGATCTGCTGATCGCCAAAGCCGACGGCCGGTACGGAAAGCTCATGCGGTCCTTTGCCAAAACCCCTCTGCTCGTGCTCGACGACTGGGGGCTGGCTCCGATGACCCCAGCCGCATGCAGGGAACTGCTTGAACTGCTCGAAGACCGTCACGGAAGGCATTCGACCATCGTCACCAGCCAACTGCCCGTCGCGGCCTGGCACGACTACCTCGCTGACGCGACAATGGCCGACGCCATTCTCGACCGTCTCGTCCACAACGCCTACCAGCTCAACCTCAAAGGAGAATCCATGCGGAAGATGAAATCCATCATTGACCCCAACTGACCAGTTCCCATAGCGTTCCAAAACCAGCGTCGCTTCGCTTCGATTTCCTGGTCAGTTTCAGCCGGAACGCGTGTTCAGTTTGGCATGGAATCAGTGTTCAGTTTCTCCGGAATGCGCAATGTGTTCGATTCAAATCCGTTTGCCATGCAGACCTCGGTGGTTTTTAATTGGAGTCAGACAACCAACGTGTTTGAACACCTCATTGGTTGCGATGCAGTGGCGCGGAAAAATTTGCTGAGGGGCCTGATAACTCGGCAGTATTGTATGACGCAAGCGCAAACGCGACTGAGGACGAGCCGTGTGAACGACATTGTCCAGAAATGTCTGGTTCAGGGTTTCTGGGCGAGTGGGACCCGTGTCAGGACGGTAAAAGGCTTTTCCAGGCACGACTGGCGAAATAGGCAGATCTCCCTCACCGGGATAGGCCTGTGCAGTACGGGTGCGAGAAGTGGGGTGAGCGCGGCGTGGATGCGTTCCCGTTCGGCGGGGTCGTGGATGCTGGCGGTCAGGGTCAGGTGGAACATGAACTCTTCGAGAACGTACGGGTAGCCCCAGCGTTCCAGCAGTCGATCCTGGGCCGGAGTCAGGCCTTTGTCTCGGCGGCGGGCCAGTTCCTCGGGGCCGGGCGTCCGGCGGAAGCGGTCCAGTTCGACGACGCAGGCCCTGGCCAGTTCCTCCAGGTCGGGGCAAGGTCCGGTCGACGTCAGCGCCAGGAAGGATTCGATGGCTGCGAGCCGCAGGGGAGGGAGGTCGAAGGCCATTCGGCTGGCGGCCAGATTGGCCGTCGCCTCGAAGAGATCGGTTTCAGTGACACCTTCTGTCAGAAAAAATGGCGGTTTGAGGGTGCCGTGGAACCCGTAGCGTCGCGGCGAAGCCGTCAGTTCGGCCAAACGTTGCGGCTCCACGCCCGGAAGCACGGGCTGCGCCAGCTCCTTTCCCGTCCGGGCGCAACGCCCGAGTACCGATGCGCAGACGCGCTCCAGTCCCGACCCCGCACCCGGCGCAAAATATACGGCATACCGCGCATCGGCCATGCTCACACCGTTAGCATCACGTCGCATCGATTTCCCCCCCCCATAAACGGGGTGCAGGGGGCGCGCCCCCTGCCCGCCGGAGGCATTCTTCCCTTCCATCACCATCCCCCCTCACATCACCTTCCGCCCTTCGCGCCACACTGCGACAACAACCGGCACGTCGTCCACCATGCGCACGCGCAGGAGGTCGGCGCGTTTGCCCGGGACGAGCTCGCCGCGGTCGGTCAGGCCAAGGGCCTTGGCCGGGTTTGCGGTGACGGTGGCCAGGGCCTGGTGCAGGGGCGTACCCAGGCGCTGGGCCATGACGAAGGGCGCCTGGAGGAGGCTCGCGGGCATGTAGTCCGAGGACAGGATGTCGACGAGGCCGTCAGCGGCCAGGTCCAGGGCCGAGACGTTGCCGGAGTGGGATTCGCCGCGCACGACGTTGGGTGCGCCCAGGACCGTGGCCAGTCCCAGTTCGCGGGCCCTGGCGGCGGCGGCGCGGGTGGTGGGGAACTCGGCGATGCGCATGCCCAGGCGGGCGGTCTCCTCGACGTGCTCCACGGTGGTGTCGTCGTGGCTGGCCAGGGGCAGGGCGCGCTGTCGGCAGATGGAGAGGATTGTTTCGCGGTTGGGCTCGGCGTGGCTGGCCTGGACGGAGCGCAGGCGCTCGATTTCGGCCAGGAGTTCCTCGTCGGTCCATTTCTTGTCGGCGTGGAAGGAGCGGTACTTGTCAAGGTCGCTCCATTGGCGCTGCCCCGGCGTGTGGTCCATGATGGAGACCAGGCGCAGCAGTTCGTGGTCCATGACCGAGGTGAACATCTCGACCACGGCGCGGTCGGCCAGTTCGCAGCGGATGTGCAGGAGGTGTTCGGCCCGCAGCAGATCGTTGCCCATGGCCTGATCCAGTGCCTCCAGGGTGGCGGTGAAGATCTCGCGGCGCATGCGCTTGGCACTGAATTCCCCGGCGCTGACGGCGTCCAGGACCGTGGTCACGCCGGCGCCGACCATGTGCGTGTCGTGGGCCATGATGGCCGTCAGGCTTGTCGGCCAGCGCACGCCGGAGCGGGGCATGAAGTGTTTTTCGATGTTGTCGGTGTGGATCTCCACCAGTCCCGGCAGGAGGTAGTCCCCGTCGAAATCGACGGCCGGCGTGGAAGTGTTGAATCCGAGGTCGGTGATCAGACCGGCCGCGGCGGTCAGGGAACCGTGGACGACCCCGCACGGGGTGACCATGCGGGCGTTGGTGCAGCACAGGGAAGGCATGTGGGGCTCC
Organism: Desulfomicrobium salsuginis; assembly: GCF_054657795.1. Classification (NCBI taxonomy): domain Bacteria; kingdom Pseudomonadati; phylum Thermodesulfobacteriota; class Desulfovibrionia; order Desulfovibrionales; family Desulfomicrobiaceae; genus Desulfomicrobium; species Desulfomicrobium salsuginis. The sequence goes on from NZ_BAAHYA010000002.1 coordinate 128,259, forward strand.
GGTTCAGACGAAGAGTTTGCGCAGGCGTTGGGAGGCCAGGTCGATGAGGGTCACGGAGACGATGATGAAAAAGATGATGGAGCAGGTCTGGGCGAAGTAGAAACCGCGGATCATCTCCCACAGGATGACGCCGATGCCGCCCGCGCCAACCATGCCCAGCACCGTGGCCGAGCGGACGTTGGATTCGAAGCGGTACAGGGAGTAGGAGATCCACAGCGGGATGACCTGCGGGATGACGCCGAAGATGACCTCCTCCAGGATGCTCGCGCCCGTGGAGCGGATGCCCTCGACGGGTTGCGGGTCGATGGCCTCGACGGCCTCGGAGAAGAGCTTGGCCAGGACGCCCGTGGTGTGCACCCACAGGGCCAGGACGCCGGCGAATGGCCCGAGGCCCACGGAGACGACGAAGAGCATGGCGAAGACCATCTCATTGATGGCCCGGCAGGCGTCCATGACGCGGCGCATGGGCTGGTAGACCCACCAGGGGGCGATGTTCTCGGAGCTGAGGATGCCGCACGGGATGGCGCAGATCACGGCCAGAAAGGTGCCCCACAGGGCGATCTGGAAGGTGACTACGATCTCCTCGACGTACATCCGCCAGTCCGTGAAGTCCGGCGGAAAGAAGTCGCCGGCCAGGGCGGCCATGTTCGCGGAATCCTGGATCAGGGCCAGGGGCCGCATGTCTGCGCCGTCCCAGGACCAGGCCAGGGCGGCCAGGACGATGCCCCAGCCGAGCAGGGTGCCGAGGGTGTTCTGGAGGGATCTGGGCGGTCGGGTGGCGACGAGGATCGTTTGCTGGGTGGTCATGAAGTCGTCCTTGTCGGCGGCCGGCATTTACGCGCCGACCGCCGGGGGGGAGTGGTGGGCTACATCCTGGCCTTGATGGCTTCGAGCTTGGCGTCGATCTCGGCGAGCTTCTTGGTCTTTTCATCGGCGGCGATGTTGGCGTCGCCTTCGACCTTCATGCGGCTCTTGAAGAGTTCGAGCTGGCGGATGGGCAGGAGTTGGTCGTCGGTGGATTCCTTGAAGGGGGCCCAGCCCAGGGCCGCCAGGATGGCCTTCTCGTTTTCCTTGCCCGTGGCGCCGTAGGTCATGATGAAGTTCTTGACCTTGGTCTTGACGTCCTCGGGCAGGTCCTTGCGCCAGACCAGGGGGTCGCTGGGGATGAGCGGGGAGGTCCAGATGACTTTGATCTGGGCGCGCTTCTCGGGATGGGACTTTTCCAGCTTGGCCAGATTCTCGCTGTTGTTGGTGGCCACGTCGATCTGCTTGTTGGCCACGCTCAGGGCGTTGGTCTCATGGTTGGCGTTGAGGACATTCTTGAAGATCTTCTTGGGCTCTACCTTGTTCACGGCGAAGACGTAGTAGCCGGGGACCAGGAAGCCGGAGGTGGAGTTGGGGTCGCCGTTGCCGAAGGCCAGACTGCCGGCCTGCTTCAGGACATCCTCAAGGGAGTTGAGCGGAGAATCCTTGTGGGCGATGAGATGGGAATAGTAGCCGGGGGTGCCGTCGGCGGGCACGGTCTGGGCGAAGATCTCGCCGTCGGCGCGGTCCACGGCCTCCATGGCGCTCTTGTTGCCGTACCAGGCCACCTGCACCTTGTTGAAGCGCATACCCTCGATGATGCCGGCGTAGTCCGAGGCGAAGAAGGCGTTGATCTTGAGGCCCGTGGCTTTCTCCATTTCGGCCAGGAATGGCTCCCAGTCCTTCTTGAGGTTCATGGTCGCCTCGGTGGAGATGATGCCGAAGTTGATCTCCTTGACCTCGGCGGACACGGTCTGCGCCCCCAGCAGGGCGACGAGGACGAAGAGGCCGAATAGCTTGCGAATCATGGTCTGGACTCCTTTGAAACGTGATCGATGATTAGGCCGCGGCGGGCGCCGCGGCCGATTTGCTGTGCAGGGCTTTCTGGCTGCGCGCCGCGCCTTCCACGGCGGGGGAGAACAGCTCCTCGGTCTCGGCGCCGTAGATATCCTTGAGGAAGGAGGGGGTCAGGGCGTGGCTCGGACCGTCGTAGACAACGCGGCCGCGGCGCAGGGCGATGGTGCGCGGGCAGTAGCGGATGGCGTACTCGACCTGGTGCAGGGAGACGACGATAGTCATTTTGTCCTGTCGATGGACGTCTGCCAGGATGTCCATGACCACGCGGGAGGATTCGGGGTCGAGGGAAGCGATGGGCTCGTCGGCCAGAAGGACCCGGGCCCGCTGGGTCAGGGCGCGGGCGATGGCCACGCGCTGCTGCTGGCCGCCCGAAAGTGTCGAGGCGCGCTGCCAGGCCTTGTCGGCCATGCCGACCCGCGCCAGGGACTCCAGGGCCAGGCGGCGTTCGGCCGGCGGAAAGAGGTTGGACACGGCCCGCCACGTGGGCACGCGGCCCAGGGCGCCCATCAGCACGTTGGTCATGACCGAGAGACGGTCCACGAGATTGAACTGCTGGAAGATGACCCCGACCTCCGTGCGCACCTTGCGGGCGTTCCTGGAGAGGCGCCCGTCGCGCTGCATGACGTGGTTGAGGACCTCAATCTGTCCCGAAGTCCCCGGGTCGCAGCACATCAGGCCCGAGATGTGGCGCATGAGGGTCGACTTGCCCGAGCCGGAAGAGCCGATGAGGGCGACCATTTCGCCGCTTCCGATCTCCGCGTTCACGTTGTCGAGGCCTTTGGTGTTCCTGAAGGTCTTGGTCAGCTGCTTGATCTGTATCATGGCGTTTCCTCGCGTTTTGTCTTCACTAGGAAACGTCTGTGACGGGATTGTGTCCGGAAAAAGACAATTCCGGAGCGAGTGGTCTAGACAACTTTGGCGGTTGTCGTTCTGTTCGGCCGGGCTGGCTCCTGCCGCCGCCGTTGGTGGGGGACTGTCAGCTGAAAGGACGTTCCGGGCGCCGCGCTCGTGGTGCGCTCAGTTGTCGCCGAAACCGGCTTCGACGAGGTCGCGCTTGAGTTCATCGAGTTCCGTCAGGATGGCGATGAGCACCTCGCGCCGCGGGTCGTTCTCGGCCAGGTCGGCGAGCCGGTCCTGAAGCCTGAGGATGCGTGCGCCGAGGATGTCGTAAAAGCGGGCGGGGAGGTTCTGGCGCATGGGTGTACGCTCTGCGTGGATGTTTGAAGGCGGTGACGGCCGTGCTCGGCGGCTGCGCCCCGGGGAAAGGGGGGGCGTCAGGCTGCCGTGTGGAATCTTCGGGGAGGATACATCGATTCAGGGCCACATGTCGACGCTCTCTCCGGGGGCAGCCCGCAGGGCGCGATCCCGCAGGGCGGCGGCTTCCTGCCGCAGCGGGTCGCCTGCGGGCAGGGCGGACAGGGCCTGGTCGAGAAGGGCGACGGCTTCGTCGCGCCGTCCGCTTTGCAGCAGGCCCAGGGCTCTGGTGCTCATGAAGAGGGGGTTGCCGGAGTCCAGGGCCAGGGCCGTGCCGGACCATTCCAGGGCCTCGGCCGTTCGGCGTTGTCGCGCCAGGCTGTAGGCCAGGTTGTTCATGGCCTCGGGGTTGGCGTTGTTGCGCCGGAGGGCCTTGCGGTAGGCTCCCTCGGCCTCGGGCCACTGGCCCCGGGCCGCGTGGACGTTGCCGAGGTTGATGAGCGGCTGGTCCCAGGACGGGTCCTTGTCGGCGGCTTCGGCGTAGGCCTGCAGGGCCAGGTCCAGTTCCCCGGCCGATTCGTAGGACGCGCCGAGGTCGTTGCGTTCCCTGGCGTCGAGGGGGTCCGAGAGCACGACGATTCTGGGCGTCGCGCAGCCGGCCAGGAGCAGGGTCAGGAAAAGGATGGCGCGCACGGCGATGTTCACGGGTCACTCCACTACGAGGTACAGTCTGTTCATGCGGTTCCAGCCCTGCAACAGTTCGTCGTCGCGGACGTAGAGGCTGCCCCGTGTCCCGGCGTGCAGCAGGAAACCCCTTTCGTCGTGGCCGTAGACCACAAGGTAGTGGCCCTGGCTGAAAAAGGGGCCGCCCATGTCCGCCAGGACGATGACCGGGGAGCCGGCGTTCACGGCCTCCCGCAGGACGGTCGTGTCGCCGCTGCCCGAGCGCGTCGAGAAGCCCAGGGAGCGCGCGAAGTTCTCCATGTCGGGCAGCAGGGTGCGCTGCATGGCCGGGGTGTGGACGCGCCTCGTGACTTCGTCCAGGGGGATGTGCCGTCCGCGGAAGGCCAGGACCGAAGTCAGGGCCGCCGGGCCGCAGTCCGTCCTGCCGGTCTGCTGCACGAACGGCACGTCGAGGCGCACGGCTTCCGGTGCCGCGAACGAGGCTGCGCGGAATGCGGAGCCGAGCCCGCATCCCGCGCAGAGCAGAAGCAGGGCCAGATACGTGGCCCGGCAAAGGTTATTGGACGACAATGCGTCTGTCGCTGATCTTGAGGATGAGCACCACCAGAAGGACGATCAGCAGCACGCCGATGACCACTCCGATCACGCCGCCGCCCACGTCGTCCGAGAGGCTGGCCAGCTGGTGGAGCTGGTCGTCGCTCAGGGACCCGAGCTTGGCGCCCACCTCTTCGGGGGTCAGGCCGTAGTCGGCCAGGCGCTGGGCCACGACCTTCTGCTCCAGGGCGGTCTTTATGGACGCGATGTCGGCCGTTCGCTGCTCAATGGACTGACCCGTGGACAGTCGGCTCTGAGCCAGGAAGGCCGCCGCGTCGGTGGGGATCAGGGCGAGGAAGAAGTAGGAGAAGAGAACCGCCCAGCAGAGTCGGGGGTCGAAGAACCATTTGTGATGGACCATGATGCAGCCTCCTGAAAAGATTGGGTCTGAACAAGCAATGCGCAAAATCATGGCCCAAGATCCGGTTTCAGGTCAAGCCTTGGAGGTCTGTTTGGATTCTTCGCCGGAACCGCGTCAGCAACTCCCGCTGTCCAGGCATTCCCGGCTCGCGGCCAGGGCCCGCAGTTCCTCGGCCCGCAGGGGTCGCCCTGCGTGTCCGGCCTTCTCGCGGATGGCGTTCACCAGGCCGCCGATGGAATGCAAGGGCTTATTGAGGCCCATCTGCCGGAGCATGGTCCCGACGGCCCCGCGCCCGGCCTTGGCTCCCAGGCCCAGGACGCGGTTGGCGCCCGTGTGGCAGGGGTCGTAAGGCTCGAAGATGTCCGGGTTCTTTAAAATGCCGTCCACGTGCAGCCCCGACTCGGCCGCGAAGATGTCCTTCCCGGCCACGGGGCGGTTGCGGGCCACGGGGATGCGCGCGTGTTCGGCCACCAGGTCGCACAGGCCGCGCACGGCGTTCATGTCGTAGATCTCGTAGCGCTGCACGAGGCGCAGGTGGGCCGCCACCTCCTCCAGGGCCGAGATGCCCGAGCGCTCGCCGATACCCAGCACCGAAACATCCGCCCAGTGGGCTCCGGACTCCAGGGCCGTGACGGCGTTGGCCGTGGCCATGCCGAAGTCGTTGTGGCAGTGGATGGCGATTTCCATGTCCACGCCGCCGGCGAAGAAGCGCACCAGCTCGGCGATGCGCAGGGGCGTCATGACGCCCAGGGTGTCGGCCAGGCGGATGCGCGCCGCGCCCAGTCCCTTGGCCGTGCGGGCCATGGCCAGGGCGAAGTCCTGGTCGGCGCGGGTCACGTCCTCCAGGCCCACGCTGATGCGCCTGATGCCGCAGGAGTGGGCCAGGCCCACGGTCTCCTTCAGCATGCGCGTCAGCCCCTCGCGGTCCGTGCGCAGGCGCTCGGCGATGTGCAGGTCCGAGACGGGCAGACCGATGTTGATGGTGTCGATCCCCAGCCCCGCGGCACGGTACACGTCCACGGGCCGGCAGGGAGACCAGACGCTCAGGTCCGCGGTTACGCCCTGGGCGCGCAGGGCTCCCACCAGCTGTCCCAGCCCTTCCTGGCCGACCCAGCCCACCTCGATCTCCTCCACGCCCATGGCCGCGATGCGGCTGGCCATCTCTATGCGCACGGATTGCGGGACATAGTTCCCGAACATTTGCGCCCCTTCCCTCAGTGTCGTGTCGATCAGCATGCTACCTCCCGTGTTTGCCTCTCTCTGTGCACGGTCGATGCCAATCGTGGATCAGATACAACATGCCGGAAACATTGAGCGACATCATGTCGCAGATACCTGCGTCGCAACGGACGGAAGTGTCCGCGGCTACACTTTTGTCTTTGTAGGCAGTGTAGATCGAAGTTGTCCGAAATTGCCGGGCGATGTCTGAAATATGTGCTTTTTCAGTTAGTTATTTCAATTGTGGAGTTTTGGCACGACCGTTGCCCTAGGCTGGTCCAGGTACAGCACACCAAGCACACCACAACTCTCACATAAGGAGCACACGTCATGAGGAAGATCGCGATTTACGGAAAGGGCGGCATCGGAAAGTCCACCACCACGCAGAACACCGTCGCCGGCCTGGCCGAGATGGGCAAGAAGGTCATGGTCGTGGGCTGCGACCCCAAGGCCGACTCCACGCGCCTGCTGCTGGGCGGCCTGGCCCAGAAGTCGGTTCTCGACACCCTGCGCGACGAAGGCGAGGACGTTGAACTGGCCGACATCCGCAAAGGCGGCTTCAGCGGCACCTGGTGCGTCGAGTCCGGCGGGCCCGAACCGGGCGTCGGTTGCGCCGGCCGCGGCATCATCACCTCCATCAACATGTTGGAGTCCCTGGGCGCATACCATGAGTCCGAAGGCCTGGACTACGCCTTCTACGACGTCCTGGGCGACGTGGTCTGCGGCGGGTTCGCCATGCCCATCCGCGACGGCAAAGCCGAGGAGATCTACATCGTCTGCTCCGGCGAGATGATGGCCATGTATGCGGCCAACAACATCTGCAAGGGCATCATGAAGTACGCCGAGTCCGGCGGCGTGCGCCTGGGCGGCCTGATCTGCAACTCCCGCAACGTCGATAACGAGCGCGAGATGATCGAGGAGCTGGCCAAGAAGATCGGCACCCAGATGATCTATTTCGTGCCCCGCGACAACGACGTGCAGCGCGCCGAGATCAACCGCATGACCGTCATCGAGTGGAAGCCCGAAGCCCCCCAGGCCGACCACTACCGCAACCTGGCCCGGGCCATCGACCAGAACAAGATGTTCGTCGTGCCCAAGCCCCTGGAAATCGAGGAGTTGGAGCAGCTCCTGATGGACTACGGTCTCCTTGAAGCCGTCTAGGCGGTCGTCCACAAATCCGTTCTGGACTGCGTTGCGCCACGATTTCGAAGGGCTCATGGAGTCGGCTACACTTTGCCCTTCAAAATCGCGTCGCGCCTTGCCACAACGAATTTGTGAACGATCTCGGCGTGAAAGTGAAAAAATAACAAGAGTTATCGGAAAAACGAAGGAGAGAAAACATATGATCATGGTCAGAGCAATCGTACGCCCCGAAAAGTCCGACGACGTCCTCGCCGCCCTCATGGATGCGGGTTTCCCGGCGGTGACCAAGTATTCCGTGGCCGGTCGCGGCAAGCAGCGCGGCATCAAGATCGGCGAAGTGACCTATGACGAGATTCCCAAGACCATGCTCATGAGCGTGGTCAAGGCCGAGGACAAGGACTTCGTCATCAGCGTCATCATGAAGGCCGCCCGCAGCGGCGCCAAGGGCGCTTTCGGCGACGGCAAGATTTTCGTGAGCGAAGTGGGCGACGTCTACACCATCAGTTCCGGCATCTGCGACAGCGCCCCCGCAGGATACGCGAGCGCAGGGGCATAGCCATGAAAGAAGTGATCGCGGTCATCCGCATGAACATGATGAACAGGACCAAGAAGGCTTTGCAGGACGCGGGCGTGGTCGCCTTTTTTGCCCACGAGGCCTACGGGCGCGGCAAGGGCCTGGTGGATTTGAAGCCCCTGGAGGGGGCCAAGAAGGGGATCGAGGAGGCCGTGGCCGTGCTCGGCGAGAAGGGCAAGCTCTACCCCAAGCGTATGCTGACCGTGGTGGTCACCGACGACCTGGTGCCCGAGGTGGTCAGAGTCATCACCGACACCAACAAGACCGGCCAGCCCGGCGACGGCAAGATCTTCGTCCTGCCCATGATCGACGCGGTGCGGGTCCGGACCGGAGAAAAGGGCGCCAAGTCCATTGAATAGACCCGATTTCGACTGAAATCGGGACAGATAAGGAGAACACCATGGCATCGACTGCGAAAAAGCTCGTCAACTGGACGCCCACGGACGTGAAGGCGGAAATGCTCGCCAAGTATCCGCCCAAGGTGGCCAGGAAGCGTGCCTCCCAGATCCTCGTCAACGAGGCCCTCGGCAACGAGACGCCTGAAATATCGGCCAACGTGCGCACCATCCCCGGCATCATCACCATGCGCGGCTGCACTTACGCCGGCTGCAAGGGCGTCATCCTCGGGCCAACCCGCGACATCGTCAACATCACCCACGGCCCCATCGGCTGCGGTTTCTACTCCTGGCTGACCCGCCGCAACCAGACCGACGCGTCGGGCGAGGGCGCCGAGAACTTCATGCCCTACTGCTTTTCCACGGACATGCAGGACCAGGACATCATCTTCGGCGGCGAGAAGAAGCTGCAGGCCGCCATCCAGGAAGCCTACGACCTCTTTCACCCCAAGGCCATCGCTGTCTTCGCGACCTGTCCCGTGGGCCTCATCGGCGACGACATCCACGCCGTGGCCCGCAAGATGAAGGCCAAGTTCGGCGACTGCAACGTCTTCGCCTTCAGCTGCGAAGGCTACAAGGGCGTCAGCCAGTCGGCCGGCCACCACATCGCCAACAACAAGATCTTCAGCGAGGTCGTGGGCGAGAACGATGCCGAGAAGCCCGGCAAGTTCAAGATCAACCTCCTGGGCGAGTACAACATCGGCGGCGACGGATTCGAGATCGACCGCATCCTGAAAAAATGCGGCATCACCAACATAGCCACCTTCTCCGGCAACTCGACCTACGACCAGTTCGCCTCGGCCCACAAGGCCGACCTGTCCGCCGTCATGTGCCACCGCTCCATCAACTACGTGGCCGACATGCTCGAGACCAAGTTCGGCATCCCGTGGATCAAGGTCAACTTCATCGGCGCCAAGTCCACGGCCAAGTCCCTGCGCAAGATCGCGGAATACTTCGCCGACCCCGAGCTGACCGCGCGCGTTGAGGCGGTCATCGCCGAGGAGATGCCCGCCGTGGAGGCGGTCATCGCCGACGTCCGCCCGCGCACCGAAGGCAAGAAGGCCATGCTGTTTGTCGGCGGCTCCCGCGCCCATCACTACCAGGACCTCTTCGCCGAGATGGGCATGAAGACCCTGGCCGCCGGCTACGAGTTCGCCCACCGCGACGACTACGAAGGCCGCCAGGTCATACCGGACCTGAAGGTCGACGCCGACAGCCGCAACATCGAGGAAATCCACGTCGATGCCGACGAGAAGCGCTACGCCCCGCGCAAGAGCTCCGAGGACATGGCCAAGCTGGAAGCGGCCGGGTTCAAGTTCAAGCACTACGACGGCCTGATCCCGGACATGGAGCACCAGACCCTCATTGTCGACGACCTGAACCAGTACGAGGCCGAAAAGCTGGTCGAGATCGTCAGGCCCGACATCTTCTGCGCGGGCATCAAGGAGAAGTTCTCCATCCAGAAGCTGGGCGTGCCCATGAAGCAGCTGCACAGCTACGATTCCGGCGGTCCCTATGCGGGCTTCCAGGGTGCGGTGAACTTCTATCACGAGATCGACCGCCTCGTGAACAGCAGGGTCTGGGGCTACATGAAGGCGCCCTGGCAGGAAAACCCGGAACTCTCCGCGACGTACGTCTGGGAATAAGAGGAAATAATCATGCTACTTCGCCACACCCCCACTGAAATAAAGGACCGCAGCGCCTTGACCATAAATCCGGCCAAGACCTGCCAGCCCATCGGGGCCATGTACGCGGCCCTGGGCATCCACGGCTGCCTGCCGCACTCCCACGGCTCCCAGGGCTGCTGCGCCTACCACCGCAGCGCCCTGACCCGGCACTACAAGGAGCCCGTCTCGGCGGCCACCAGCTCCTTCACCGAGGGCGCCTCGGTCTTCGGCGGCGGCGCCAACCTGCAGACCGCCATCGAGAACATCTTCACGGTCTACGAGCCCGACGTCATCGCCGTGCACACCACCTGCCTGTCCGAGACCATCGGCGACGACCTGCCGCAGATGACCGACAAGGCCAAGAAGGCCGGCAAGGTCCCGGCCGGCAAGCACGTCATCTACGCCAACACCCCGAGTTACGTCGGCTCCCACGTCACGGGCTTCTCCAACATGGTCAAGGGCATGGCCAAGGGCTTCGCGACGGCCACGGGCAAGAAGAACGGGCGCGTGAACATCATCCCCGGCTGGGTCGAGCCCTCGGACATGGAAGAGGTCAAGCGCCTGGCCGCCCTCATGGGCCTGGACATCATCCTCTTCCCCGACACCTCCGGCGTCCTGAACGGCGCGCTGACGGGCGAGTACAAGATGTTCCCCGGAGGCGGCACCCCGGTCGCCGACCTCGTGGCCGCGGGCGACGCCATCGGCACCCTGGCCCTGGGTGAGTGGTGCTCGGCCGACGCCGCGCGCTGGCTCGACACGCAGTGCAAGGTCCCATGCTCGGTCCTGGATATGCCCTTTGGCCTGAAAGCTACGGACCGGTTCATCGACACCCTGCGCAAGGTCGGCGGCGTGAGCGTGCCCGATTCGATCGCCTTCGAGCGCGGCCAGCTCGTGGACCTCATCTCCGACATGCACCAGTACTTCTACGGCAAGAAGGTGGCCTTGGTCGGCGACCCCGACCAGGTCATCGCCCTGACCGAATTCCTGGTCTCCATCGATATGAGGCCCATGCACATCGTCACCGGCACGCCAGGGTCCAAGTTCGAGAAGCGCATCGACGAGATCACGGCCGAGGCCGGCTACAAGGCCAACGTCAAGGCCGGCGGGGACATGTTCCTGCTGCACCAGTGGATCAAGAACGAGCCCGTGGATCTCATCATCGGCAACACCTACTGCAAGTACATCGCCCGCGACGAGGACATCCCGTTGCTGCGCTTCGGCTTCCCCATCCTCGACCGCGTCGGCCACCAGTACTTCCCGACGGTCGGCTACAAGGGCGGGCTGCACATGCTGACCAGGATTCTGGACCTGATCCTGACCCGCACGGACCGCGACGAAACCGAAGAGAAGTTCGAACTCGTCTACTGATTGCCCGGCGGCGGGGTTTTTCCCGCCGCCACCCAAGGAGCCGATCATGACATTTGCGCCCCCCCAGAGAACCCGGCCCCTCGTGGCCGTCGCGAGCAGTTCTGGATCGACCGTGGACACCCACCTCGGACATGCCCGTGAATTCCGGATCTACGGCAGCGATGAGGGCGTGGTCGGCCTGATCGGCACACGGCCCGCGCCACAGCCCGGGTCCGGCGACGCCCGCTGGGAAGGCGTGGCCGAAATCCTTTCGGACTGCACGTACCTGCTGGTGGCCGGGGTGGGGCGCAAGCCGCTGGAAATCCTGGCCGGGCGGGGGCTGACGGTCATCGAGGCCGAAGGCTACGTGCAGAGCCTCGTGCGGCAGCTTTACGGCGGAATAGAGTAAAACATTTCATCATATTGGAGATAAAAATGGCCATTCCTGAAAGACAGATTCTGGTGTGTCAGAGCTTTCGCGTCGGCGGCGACCCCAAGGGCGTGTGCTTCAAGCAGACCGACGGCTTCCTGCAGTACCTGGAGGAGGAGATCCTGGCCCGGGGGCTCGACATCCTGATCACGGCCACGGGCTGCATGAAGCTGTGCGAAAAGGGCCCGGTCATGGTCGTCCAGCCCGACAACTGGTGGTTCGGCGGCGTCAGCAGCGAGGAAGCCATCGACGCCATCCTGGACGGCATCGAGGCGGGCGAGGCCTGTCCCGAATACCTGATCGCGTAACCTTTGTCCGTGCGGAGACGCTCATGCCCATCACCATCCGACACGCCCAGGCTGAAGACATTGCGGCCATGGCCGGCCTGCTCGGGCAGCTCTTTGCCATCGAAGCCGACTTCGCGGCCGACGAGCAGGCGCAGATGCGCGGGCTGTCTTTTCTCCTTCGCGCGGGCATCTGCCTTCTGGTCGCCGACGAGGATGGAGCGGTGGTGGGCATGGTTTCCGTCCAGACTGTGATCTCCACGGCCGAGGGCGGCCCGGTGGGTCTCATGGAGGATCTGGTGGTTGCCGAGGGGCGTCGGGGCCGGGGCATCGGTTCCCGGTTGCTCCACGCTGCCCTGGCCTGGGCCGGGGAACAGGGGATGACCCGCGTGCAGCTTCTGGCCGACAAAAACAACACAAAAGCAATTGAATTTTATGGTAAACACGGTTTTTGCGGCACGCAGCTCGTCTGCCTGCGCATCACACACCGATCGACGGCCGCACACCAAGGAGCACTCCATGAACCAGACCATACTCGATGAACGAAAAAGCCAGGTCCACCGCATCGGCGAAGAGCCCTTCGCCATGGCCTGCAACCGCCCGAGCCTTGCCGGCGCGGTCAGCCAGCGGGCCTGCGTGTTCTGCGGTTCGCGGGTGGTGCTCTATCCCATAGCCGACGCCCTGCACCTCGTGCACGGCCCCATCGGCTGCGCCACCTACACCTGGGACATCCGCGGCGCCATCTCCTCCGGCCCGCAGTTGCACCGCCTGAGCTTTTCCACGGACCTGCAGGAGATGGACGTCATCTTCGGCGGTGAGAAGAAGCTCGAAGCCTCGCTGCGGGAACTGATCAGCCTGCACAATCCCAAGGCGGCCTTCGTCTATTCGACCTGCATCGTCGGCCTCATCGGCGACGACATGGAGGCCATCTGCCGCCGCGTCGCGGCCGACACGGGCATCCCGGTCCTGCCGGTCATGAGCGAGGGCTTCAAGGGCAACAAGCGCGAGGGCTACACCGCCGCCTGCAAGGCCATGTTCCGACTGGTCGGCACGGGCGACACGGCGGGCATCTCCCCCATGAGCGTGAACATCCTGGGCGACTTCAACCTGGCGGGCGAGACATGGATCGTGCGCGAATATTTCCGCAAGATGGGCGTGGAGGTCGTGGCCAACGTCACGGGCGACGGCCGCGTGGACGACATCCGGCGCTGCCACGGCGCGGCGCTGAATCTCGTGCAGTGCTCCGGGGCGACCATGGAACTCGCCAAGATGATGCAGGAAAAATACGGCACGCCCTTCCACCGGGTATCCTACCTCGGCGTGGAGGACATGGCCGACTCCCTGTACAAGGTGGCCGACTTTTTCGCCGGGCATGACCCGTCCATCAAGGCCAGGACCGTGGAACTCGTCCGCGCGGAGCTTTCGGATCTCATGCCCAAGCTGGCCGAGCTCAGGAAGGACCTGGAAGGCAAGAAGGTCGCCATGTACGTGGGCGGGTCCTTCAAGGCCTTCTCGCTCATCAAGGCTTTTCGGCACTTGGGGATGCGGGTCGTGGTCGTCGGATCGCAGACCGGGACCGAGGAGGACTACAAGGAATTGGCCGAGATTTCCGACCCCGGGACCATCATCGTCGACGACGCCAACCCCCTGGAACTGGCCCAGTTCATCAAGGAGAAGGACGTCGACGTCTTCGTCGGCGGCGTCAAGGAGCGCCCCATCGCCTACAAGCTGGGCGTTGGCTTCTGCGACCACAACCACGAGCGCAAGATCGCGCTGGAAGGGTTCGTCGGCATGTACAATTTCGCCAGGGAGATCCACGCCTCGGTCATGAGCCCGGTCTGGAGGTTCATGCCCCGGCGTTCTCCCGCCCGCGCGGCCTGCGCCGCCAAGGAGGCCGTCAATGGCTGAGAACTACGTATCCACCACCAACGCCTGCAAGATGTGTACGCCCATGGGCGCGGCCCTGGTCTTCAAGGGCATCGAGAACGCCGTCCCCTTCCTGCACGGCTCCCAGGGCTGCGCGACCTACATGCGCCGCTACATCATCAGCCACTACCGCGAACCCGTGGACATCGCCTCCTCGGCCCTGGGCGAGAAGAGCGCTGTCTACGGCGGCGGGCCGAACCTGAAAAAGGGCATATTGAACGTCATGCGCAAGTACGACGTGTCCCTGGTCGGCGTGGCCACGACCTGCCTGACCGAGACCATCGGCGACGACGTGGGGCGCTATCTGAACGAGTTCCGCGAGGAGTTTTCCGACCTGTCCCTGCCCGAACTGGTCCACGTGTCCACCCCGAGCTACTCGGGCACGCACATGGAGGGCTGGCACGCGGCCGTGCGCTCCCTGGCCGATCAGGTGGCCAGGGAGAAGGGCAGGGCCCACGGCGGGGTGAACCTGCTGCCCGGCTTCCTCTCGCCGGCCGACTATCGCTTCCTGAAGGCCCTGGGCGAGCGGGCGGGCGTGCGCTTCACCATGCTGCCAGACCTGTCCGAGACCATGGACGGTGTGATCTGGGACGACTACCACTCCCTGCCCGACGGCGGCACCCCCGTGGCCGAGATCCGGGCCATGGGCGGCGCGGCCGGTACTGTCGAATTCGGCATGTCGGGCGGGCTGTTCGAGTCCGCCGCCGGGGTGCTGGAGCGCAAGTTCGGCGTGCCGGCGCGGCGGACCACCATGCCCATCGGCTTGCGGGCGACGGACAGGTTCATGGACGTCCTGGCCGAGTTCGCGTCCTGCGACATGCCGGCCAAGGATGCCTTCGACCGCGGCCGCCTGCTCGACGCCATGGTCGACGGGCACAAGTACATCTTCGGGAAAAGGGCGGTGGTCTACGGCGAGGAGGACTTCGTCGTGGCCCTGTGCTCCTTCCTGGGCGAGATCGGCGTGCAGCCGGTCCTGGTGGCCACGGGCGCCAAGAGCGACCGGTTCAAGGCCGCCGTGACGGATGCATTGGCCGAGGTCTGCCAGACCATGCCGGTCATCCGCGACGACGCGGACTTCAAGGACATCGAGGACGAGGCCGCCGCCCTGAACCCCGACCTGCTCGTGGGGCACAGCAAGGGCTACAAGCTGGCCCGGGCCAAGAACATCCCGCTCATCCGCGTGGGTTTCCCCATCCACGACCGCTTCGGCGGCCAGCGTATCCTGCACGTCGGCTACGAAGGGGCGCTGGCGCTCTATGACAGGCTGGTCAACGCGGTTCTGGAGAAGAGTCAGGATGAGTGTCCGGTGGGGTATGGGTATTTGTAGACGGTTTTTTTGAAGTGCCGGGGTTGAAAAGCATGGATTCCCGCCTTCGCGGGAATGACGCGTGGAAGATGCGGCAGGCTGTGCCTGGTTCCTTGGCGGATTCCCGATCAATGCGCGAACATTGCGCTTCACCCCGATGTCATTCCCGCGAAGGCGGGAATCCATCTTCGGATTTCATAAGCGTCTCAGGCGCACCAACATACAAGGGAGGACACCATGTCCGAAGCCAAAGACAGATCCAAGCATCCCTGTTTCAATAAGAGTTCCTCCGGTTCCTGCGGCCGTGTGCACCTGCCCGTGGCGCCTGGCTGCAACATCCAGTGCAACTACTGCAACCGCAAGTACGACTGCGTGAACGAGTCCCGCCCCGGCGTGACCAGCGCCGTGCTTCCGCCGGACAGGGCCGTCGAGTACCTGGATGAGGTGCTGAAGAAAGAGCCGCGCATCACCGTGGTCGGCATCGCCGGGCCGGGCGATCCCATGGCCGAGGCCGAGAAGACCATCGCCACCATCGAGCGCATAAACGCCAAGTACCCAGACATGCTCTACTGCCTGTCGTCCAACGGCTTGGCCCTGCCCGAGCATGTGGACAGGCTTGTCGAGCTTGGCGTGACCCATGTCACCGTGACCATGAACGCCGTGGACCCCGAGATCGGGGCGAAGATCTATTCCTGGGTGCGCGTCGGCAAGGTCGTGTACCGGGGTGTGGAAGGGGCCAGAATGCTCCTGGAGCGGCAGCTCGAATCCATCCGTCTGCTCAAGGCCAAAGGCGTGACGGTCAAGGTCAACAGCATCATCATCCCCGGCGTGAACGACGGGCATCTGGCCGAAGTGGCCAGGGTGGCGGCGGAGCTCGGGGCCGACATCCAGAATCTCATCCCCCTGCACCCCACGGGCGATACGCCGTTTGCGGACATGGAGGAGCCGTCGAAGGAACTGGTTCACGAACTGCGGGCGAAAAACGGCCAAATGATCCCCCAGATGACCCATTGCCGTCGCTGCCGGGCCGACGCCGTGGGCCTCTTGTGCTCGGACCGCTCCAGCGAGCTCATCCCGACCCTGAACGCCCTGGCCTGCGGCGGTAAGAAGAACGCCAAACCCTATGTGGCCGTGGCCACCCGTGAAGGCATGCTCGTCAACATACATCTGGGCGAGGCGCCGTCCTTCCAGATTTGGGCGCCTCAGGGCAAGGGCGCGCGCATGATCGAGGAGCGGGCCGCGCCGGAGGTTGGCTGCGGGCCGGACCGCTGGCACAGACTGGCGGAAATCATGCACGACTGTTCCCTCGTCCTGGTCGAAGCGGCGGGCAAGCAGCCCAAGCAGGTCCTGGGCGAACACGGGATTTCGGTTCTGGAATGCAACGGGCTCATCGCCGAGATTGTCGCAGAGCATTTCCAGGGCGGTGACATTACCCGCTACAGAACCCGCCACCACAAGGCCGGCTGCGCAGGGATGGGAACGGGCTGCGGATGATCCGCTTCGGCGGGAGTTCATGTCCCGAAACGGCGACAGGGCGGCTTGTCGCCGTTTTCGCCTTTCTGCGCGCACACGCAGTGCCGATGTGGATGCGGATCGTTCGGATTTTCGTTCTCGCCCGTGGTGGAGATTGTTGGGTGTGTCCTACAGATGGGCGCCACGGCAACAGCGTGCGGAAAGCCCTTGTATCCTCTCGCATTGCGAGTGTTTTTTTGCCGCTTCAGGTTGAAATGCATGGTGTTTTGCTGTAAGACATGAGCGTCTGCAGGGTGGTTTGTTGCCGCCATGGCGACGATGTGAAGATCTAGTGTGTTGAATTTGCAGATTAAAGTCTGTTTTTTTGACCGCATTCTTCCTTGACCTGTGTCTGCATCAACCGTATGGCAAGGCCCATGAAGAAACAAGCTTTTCTGAATTTTCTGTGTTTTCTTCTTGTCGTTGCAGTTTCCGCCAGCCAGGCCGGGCCCATCGCGGTCGCCACTGCGCCCTCCGGCTCGCATGTCTATAGGGCCTCCATCGCTCCGCGGCCCGAATCCAAGCCCGCCAGTCCGTCCGCCAAGACCGAGCAGGTCCAGGCTCCGGCAAAGGCCCCGGCGAATGTCGCTTCGGTTCCGGCTCCGGCAGCCAAGAAAGTGAAGGCCCAGCCTGCCAAGTCGTTGAAGAAGACCAAGGCCGCGGCGTCCTCGAAGAAGTCCGGGTCCGCCAAGACCGTGCAGAAGACCAAGGCCCCGTCGGCTGCGAAGACCAAGTCCGCAGCCGTCAAGACCGCTGCCCCAGCCAAGAAGAGTTCCAAGAACGTTGTGCGTCGGTCCGTTTCCGCGCCGTCTCCCGCAATGGCGCAGACTGTCGAGGCTCCCGTGACCGAAGCGCCTGCGGACGAAGTTGCCACGGTCGAGGCCGTCATGCCTGACGCCCAGGATGCACCGGCCGTGGCGGCCGTCGAACCGGACGCCGGGATCAGGGTCAGGCCCCCGGCCGGTGATGACGGGACGGCGTCGGCCAAGGATCTCTTTCTCAACGTCAAGTCGGCCATTCTCATCAACATGACCACGGGCCAAGTCTACTACGAACACAATGCGGACAGGACCATCCAGCCCGCCTCCATCACCAAGCTGCTGACGCTCTATCTGATTCGCGAAGCCATTGCCCAGGGCCGCATTTCGGCCTCCACGCCCATCCCCGTCAGTACGGCGGCTGTCCAGACGGGCGGCTCGCGCATGCGCCTCAAGCGCGGGGAGAAGGTCCCCCTGAGCGAACTCATCAAGGGCATCAGCGTGGTCTCGGCCAACAACGCCTGCGTGGCCGTGGCCGAGTACATGGGCGGCGGCGACCCGTCGAAGTTCGTGGCGCAGATGAACGAAAAGGCCAGAAAGATCGGCATGACCAGCAGCCGTTTCAGGAACCCCAGCGGCCTGCCCGACAGGGCACAGCTCTCCACGGCCAGGGACATCGCCAAACTTTCCATGAACTATCTGCGCAGCTTCCCCGAGTCGCTGCAGATTCACTCCATGACCACCCACACCTTCCACGGGTCGACCCACCGCAACGCCAATTCGCTCCTGAAGACGTACAAAGGGGCGGACGGGCTGAAGACCGGCTTCGTCTGCGAGGCGGGTTACAACATCACCGCCACGGCCAAGCGCGGCAACACCCGCCTGCTGGCCGTCGTGCTCGGCGCGCAGAATTCCGCCGTGCGTCAGCGTGAGACCGCCAAACTGCTCGATTTCGGGTTCAAGCGGGTGGAACGTGAGAACGGCCTCGGCAACCGGGCTTCAGGCCCGTCCAAAAAGCCCAAAGCCTGAACCGGGCGACAGGGGGATCTGAGCCCCGAAAGACGAAAAGGGATTTTGGCGACAAAATCCCTTTTTTTGGCTCATCCGGTCAGAGCGTCCAGGCTGTCATTGGATGCCCACTCACGTCGTTGAATGTTGAACCGAGCGCATCGCCACAAGTGCCCCGTCATCGTCATGTATAGACCCGCCCTCAGTGTCAAAACATTTTGCAACAAACGAGAGGAATGCAGTCATGTATCCGGCATCTGGTCACTGAGACCGTGCCCTGATGAAATCCGCGCTTTGGAATCCAAACATTGCGACGGCATGTTTCTGCCGATGACGCTTCCGGAGTTTCCCAAAGCCGGTTCGACCGTTTGTGCATCATGTTTTGCGGCACTCCACAGGATGAGTTTTTTCGCGTTTATCCACAGTTGGCTGGCGCGGCCCTTGCGTGGGACATCCAAAAAAATGTCGCATAGCAAGGGCCGTGACAGCCCCGGCATATCTCAGTTCGTTGCCTTTGCTGCCTGATATTCCTCGCCTCGTGCCAATACCGCCCAGGCAATTCGAGCGGTTTTGTTCGCCTGAGCCACTGAGGCCACAAATTGCCCTCGTCGAGCAACCACTCCTTGAAGCCACGCCTTGCGTTTATCATTGGCTGTTTCCACAATGCCGGACCAAGCCCGGCAAACATTCCGAGCCCCCTGTATCAACAGTTTGCGGATGTATGTGTTGCCTCGTTTGGTGATGCCAAGAAGTTTCTGTTTTCCGCCGGAAGAATGCTCTCTGGGCGTCAACCCCAAGTATGCAGCAAGCTCTCTGCCGTTTTTGAACTGTTTGGCATCGCCCACATGGGCAACAAGCGCGGAGGCTGTCACTGGGCCAATACCAGGTACCTTCATCAGTCGAGTGCAATGCTCGTTGGCTTTTGTGATTGCCTCCATCTTGTGATCCAATTCGGCAAGACGTTCGTCAGCCTCATGGAGTTCTGTGTAGAGGTCGGAGAATAAATCACGAGCCTTGATGCTTAATCCGTTCTGAGGATCTTCCACAATTTCCGGTAAGCGCTTGCGTACATGGGTGATGCCTTGAGGCAAAATGATTCCTTTTTCGGACAGAAGACCGCGTATCTGGTTCGCAAGGGCGGTTCGGCTTTTGAGCAACCGCTCACGGACACAATGCCAGGCAGACATGTCTTGCTGCTCTTCAGTTTTGACCGACACAAAACGTGTTGACGGTCGTCCTGCGACTTCACAGATGGCCCGGGCATCCGCAGCGTCAGTTTTATTGTTGATAACGAACGGCTTCACGTGGCGAGGCGAAATCAAACCTACAGTGTGTCCCAGTTTCTGTATCTCCCGCCCCCAGTAATGCGCACCTCCGCAGGCTTCCAAGCCCACCGTGCAAACGGGAAGGTTGGCAAAAAACGCCAGAACATCCTTTCTGTTCAGCTGCTTGTTGAAAACGTCTTTTCCGTGCTTGTCCACGCCGTGCACCTGGAATTTATGCTTTGCGATATCAAGCCCAATACGGCATACTTGTTTCATGACCCGCCTCCCAGATTAAGTGTTTGGAGATACTCACTTATGGCACATTCGATGCCGTTATGCCATGGGCATATGGGGGGCGGGTCTATCCCATCATTGCGAGGAGTCTTCGACGAAGCAATCCAGATATTCGGTGGATAAAGGCGGACGAGGCATGGATCGCCACGGCGAAGACGCCTCGCGATGACGGGTTTCCACAATGATCCATTCTGGTTGAGCACGTCCAGAGTTGACTGTCGCGACGGACAATCCCATGGACGCGCAACCCTGATGGCCCCTTTTTTCTTGATCAGATGGCTTGGTTATGGCGACTGCGGTCCGGAATGAACGATTCCGGTTTCTGCAGCAGGGCTCAGGTAAATCAGGACTTCTGCGTGGCGGCCTGCTTGAGGGGCAGGAGATCGTCGAACTCGATGCCGATGTAGAAGAGGCCCATCAGGGATACCTTGTCGAGCTGTCCCCAGCGCACCGTGCCATGCACCTCCTCGAGGCCCCCGAAGCGGTCCGCTTCCGATTCCGCACCTGTGGCGATGATGACTCTGGCGCCGGTGGGGAAGTCGTAGTCGGCTTCAATGAGCACCCCGCCTCGACCGATGTTGATGATGCGGGCCGAGATGAACATGTCGGCTTCCTTCTCGGGGATGACGCGGCATGGGAGCAGGCATCCGTACCGTTCCCATTTTCTGTTCCGGGGCGTCTCGTCTGGCATTGGTGGTCCTGGGATTATGAATGTACGAGTGACGAAAAATCAGTATCTCCCCATACCTTTAGAAGACAAGGGGATACAAGACAAGCAGAATACGGCTTGTTTATTGTTCAGTCAGCACAATTCGTGTCGGCAGCTCCGCCTCCAGGGCGACGCCCACATGGTAGCGGCCGCGCCCGGCCGTCGCCTGGCTCCAGCGAACGGTGCCCCGCATGGTTTCGGCGAATTCGAAGAGCAGGGAGTCATTGCCGTCCTCAAGGGTGATGGACACGCGCTCGTTGGCGATGAAATTCTGCTCCGCGGCGAGCATCAACCCGCCTGGGCTCAGGTTGACGATGCTGGCCCGGGCCGGGTTCGGGATGCCGTCGGCATAGCTGATGAGGCATTGCACCTCGACGGGCTGGCGCTCCCAGCGTCGATTGTTGCCGGTCATGGGTTCTCCTCGGCGTGTTGCAGGTTCTGAAGATCGGGATCCGGTGCGGGCCGGACCAACTGTCTGGGAAGTTGCGGCCGGGAAGAGTCGCATTTTGGATAAAGCGCGGCACGCACATCGTCGGGACCCAATATGTACGTGTTCGAACCGTTATTCAAGGCAATCTTCGTCAGCGAAGCCGGGTGCGGTTGCTTGTGAAAGGATGGAGCGTATGGCGTGGCTGCCAGAGAAATGGATACGCGGCGCAGGATCGAGGATGGAAAACTGCCCGGGCTTTGATGTTCAGGGCCCGGGCAGAGGTGGTCGCGGACGCGGTTAGAGGACGAACTGCCAGAACGGGATGGCGATGAAGGCGATGAATACGCCTGTTAAAATCATGCGCACGGCCAGTACCTTGACCATGTCCCTGAAGAGCATGAAGCCTGAGCTGAAAAAGTAGAGAAGAACGGCGTATTCATATGGGAAAATATAGTTATCCAGACCGTACTGGAATGCATAGTACAGGATTCGCGGATTCATTTCCATCTGGACACCGAGTTCGACCAGGGGCGAGGTCATGGTCGTCGTCGCAGCCAGGGGGGTCAGCAGGAAATTGGCCAGGGCGCCCAGGACATAGGCGGACGTTCCGGCCGTAGTCGGGCTCATTTCGTGGAAGTAGGGCAGGGTCATCTCGGCGATCCACTGGGTGACCTTGAGGTGTCCGCCGGCGCTGCCGATGGCCATGCAGCCCATGATGAAGAAGAGCGGCGCGAAGTTGATCTTGCTGAAGCGGTCTCCGTTCATGAGGTTCAGTCCGGGCAGGAAGGAGACGAAGGCGACCATGATCAGTACGAGACCGGCGTTGATGCCGTGCAGCGTGTCCGTGGCCAGCAGGACCAGGGTCAGAAGCATGAGTATGCTGGCGATCTTCTGCTGTTTCGTGACCGGACCGAGTTCCTTGAGCTTCGTTTCCAGAATGGGGCCCAGCGCCTTGCGGTCGACTTTGGAGGGCAGCATGAACATGACCAGTCCGACGGACATGACCGTGTAGATGGTGCCGGGGATGAAGTTGTGATACGCGTACTGCATCCAGGCCGTCTTGGTGTCCATGACTTTATCCGCCAGACCCATGCCCAGGACGAGGTCCGCGCCGCCGGTCAGGTAGCAGAGCTTCGTCGAAGCCACGGCCAGGCAGGTTCCCAGGATGACGGCCGTCGCTTCCCTGCTCTTGGGCTTGAAGTCCAGGGCTTCGCACAGGCTGATGGCGATGGCGCAGAAGATGGCGGCCTTGCCGGTGATGGCCGGGACCAGGGGCGCGACGATGAAGACGGCCAGAGTCAGCCCCCACAGCGCGCCGACGAAGCTGCCGCCCATGGCCCGCACGCAGGTCAGGCCGATGCGCTTGCCGAGCCCCGTCTCCTGCAGGATCTTGCCCAGAGTGAAACCGCCGATGACGATGATGGGCACGTCAGACGTCCAGGGACCGTAGGCGACCTTCTGCGGCACTCCGCAGATGACGATGTAGAGTACCGGCAGCAGGATGCCGACGGCCACCTCGTTGATGATGTCCAATGCCCAGACGACGACGGCCCAGGCCGTGACTGCAAGGAACATCGCCATGGGCTGGGTTACGGTCTGGCCGTCGATGGGCAGCATGAAATAGACGAGGAGGGGGATGATAAGACTGCCGGCCCATTTGACCAGGGTTCCTTTTTCGAGCACAGACTGAGTTACGGCCATCGGATGTCTCCTTTGAGTGAAATTTGATTGGCGGAGAATACGGGGGCGGCGGCAACCGTGCTGTAACAAACGCCACATTTTTCGAGGTTGACATCGACTATTGTCATTTTTTTCACGATTTCGCCTGGGATGGCGCGTCCACGTTCAACCTTCGGAATCCTGGCGCGTTCGGGAATCTTCCCGCGACAAGCCGCAATCCTGCGCACGTGAGCCTGAGGAGTGGCCGATGACAGCGGACAAAATCGATGGCGGACTCAAGGAACTGGAGTTTTCGCGCATACCTTCCGTCGCGGAATGCTGGCGCAGGGTCCTGTCCCAGGGTCGGCGGATGAAGTTTGCCAAAGGAACCCACATCTCCTCCTATGGGACGGACGCCGGTACCCTTTATTATCTGGAGCGTGGAGAGATCTGGCTGACCCGCTCGACCATGGACGGCCGGGAAAAGATCATATGGGCCATCGGCCCCGACTCCCTGTTTGGCGAAACCCCGTTTTTCGACGAGCTCCCGGCTCGAAGCGCCATGGTCGCGGCCACGGATTGCACGGTTTACGCCTTTGCCCGGCAGTGCGTCCTGTCGCAGATTCTGCCCGCTCACCCCGATCTCATGTTGGCCCTGTTCAGATCCCTCGCCCTGAAAGTTCGGGTGTTAAGCAATCAGGCCGTCAGTCTGAGTCTTGACGACCTGCCGTCCCGCATCTGCAAGTATCTGCATCTGCGCCGGCAAGACGACGCCCCGAAGAAAGGCCCCCTGGTCGTCTCGCCCGGCCTCAACCAGCAAGACCTGGCCAACCTCTTGGGCGTGCACCGGGTCACGCTGAACAAGTCCCTGCGCGAACTGGAGAAGTCCGGTGTCCTGGGGCCGTATTCCCGCAACGAGGTCTACGTTCTGGACAGGAATCGGTTCGATGAACTGGTGCGGCAGAACGAATAGGTCGATCCCGGCGAGGTTTTTCAGCCCTCTCTGCGCCGTCTCCGCTCTTGCAGAGATATAGGTATGGATCGCGTCCGTATCTGTCCGCTGCTTCCGGCGTTACACGTCGTGAACCGGCCGGCAATCGAATCCCCCGTCACAGATCATGCGGATCACGGCGTTTTTCTGCCTTGATTTTCCCTCGCGGGCTTCTCTGCCCAAAGCTCCCCTTGGCCTGAATTCATGACGAATTTGTACGGATTGTAACAAAAGCAACAGCGTTTGCCACGAGAATTCCCTTAGGTCGTTCTTGGTTTCACAAGCGGTTCGCGGTCACGCTCCGTTGTCGTGATTGCGCTTTCCTCAACCCGGACATCCTAGGGAGATTCACATGCGTCTGAAAGTTCTTTCGAGCCTGTTGTTGGCCTGTTGCTTCATCCTGCCCACCGTTTCTTCAACGGCCGCGCAAAACGCCACAGCTCCGGTTCCTGCCGGCCCGGTGGGCGTGAATCATGGAGCGGGCGGCCTGGGCTTTCCCGTCGGCAAGTTCTGCGCCGTGGCGAACTACCGCTACGCCCACAAGGATCAATGGTACCTGCACACCTCCGACGAGGACGGCCTGGACCGGGAAGTGTCCAGCCACAATATCGTCTTCAAGACCCGCTACGGCATCGCCGAGGGCTGGGACGTGCGCACGGCCACGCCATTCATGCTCAACACCATCGAAACCGATGGCCGCAACGACGCCTGGTCCGGTGGCCTGGGCGACACCACGGCCATTCTTCACCAGCAGTTCGCGTCGCAGAAGCAGGGCGCTCCCGTGAACCTGGCCTGGGATCTCGGCGTCCTCGTTCCCACCGGCGAGGTCGGTGCCAACAATATCGGCACCGGCGCATGGGGCGGGCTGGTCGGTTTGGGCGCAACCTGGCTTGTGGGCTCCCACCGCCTTGAAACGGATATGAGCTACGTCATGTTCACCGAGGGTTACAAGGACGTAACCAAGGGCGACCGGCTGCGCGTCAACGGCCATTACGCCTATGCCCTGAACACTCGTCTCGATCTGGGCCTTGAAGGGTATTACGAGTGGACGCAGTCCGACGAGGCCGATGGGGAAGACCTCGAAAACGATGCCAAGACCCTCTACGCTGGTCCCAAGTTCAACCTGAAATTCCCCGAATACGGCGTGACCTTCGGAGGCGCGCTGCTCGGAGCCGCCTACCGGGAATACGAGAAGAAGAGTCTGACCGAGGATTGGCGCACGGAATTCAAGCTGATCAAGATGTTCTGATTATTTTGCAGGCCAAACACGGCAGTTATCTATAACGTTTTAAAATAATACATTATTTTATAATTAAAGGAAGAGTGTTTTTTGTAATGATTGTAAGGAACGCAACAGCGCGGATTTCCGATTCGTGGGAGAGCGTTTCGTAGGTAAGGTAAATCGGAAATATTGCCGGGGCATGCCGGCATCATAGCAGACAACGACAAGGAGTACATCATGGGTCACCCAACAATCTATCCCACCGGCGTAACGGTTTACGATCCCGAAAAGTGCTGGAACGGTCTCACCATTTTTCAGGCCCAGGAAGTTGGCGCCGTGCTCATGGACATGAACGGCCGCGAGCACAATGTCTGGAAGGGCGTACTCGGCATGCCCAACAAGATCTTCCCCGGCGGCTACCTGATGTCCAGCCGCGGCCGTCGCGACGGCAAGTTCAGCGTCCAGGACGGCGTCGACGTGGTCCAGATCGACTGGGAAGGCAAGGTCGTCTGGAAATTCGACCAGAACGAGTTCATTGAGGACCCGGGCTATGAAGGCCGCTGGATGGCGCGTTACCACCACGATTTCCAGCGCGAGGGCAACCCCGTCGGCTACTACGCCCCGGGCATGGAGCCCAAGACCGACTCGGGCAACACCCTGGTCCTGGCCCACCGCAACGCCCGCAATTCGGCCATTTCCGACAAGCTGCTCCTGGACGACCTGATCCTTGAAGTGAACTGGGAAGGCGAGATCGTCTGGGAATGGAACTGCCACGAGCACTTCGAGGAGTTCGGCTTCCGCGAAGGCCCCAAGAACACCCTGTCCCGCAACCCCAACTATCGCCCGACCAAGCCCGAGGGCATGGGCGACTGGATGCACATCAACTCCATGTCCGTCCTCGGGCCCAACAAGTGGTACGACGCGGGCGATCAGCGCTTTCATCCGGACAACATCATCGTCGACGGCCGCGAAGCCAACATCACCTTCATCATCGACAAGAAGAGCGGCAAGGTCGTCTGGAAGCTGGGCCCGGATTACGATTCCACGCCCGAGCTCAAGGCCATCGGCTGGATCATCGGCCAGCACCACTGCCACATGATCCCGGCCGGGCTGCCCGGCGCCGGCAACATCCTCATCTTCGACAACGGCGGATGGGGCGGCTACGACGTGCCCAACCCCGGCGCACCCACGGGCGTGAAGGCCGCCCTGCGCGACTACTCCCGGGTGCTCGAGATCGACCCCGTGGCCATGAAGATCGTCTGGCAGTACACGCCAAGCGAAGCCGGCTTCCTCTTCCCCATGGACAGCAGCCGCTTCTACAGCCCCTTCATCAGCGGCATGCAGCGTCTGCCCAACGGCAACACCCTGATCACCGAAGGCTCCGACGGCCGCGTGTTCGAGGTCACCATGGACCACAAAATCGTGTGGGAATTCATCTCGCCCTACAAGGGCAAGCACGTGCCCATGAACATGACCTACCGCGCCTACCGTGTGCCCTACGAATGGGTTCCGCAGGTCAAGAAGCCCGTCGAGACGCCCATCAAGCCTCTTGATGTAAATACCTTCCGCGTTCCCGGCGCCGCCGCTTTCGGCGACCGCGTCAAGGAAGTCAGCGTGGACGGCTGCGTTCCGTACGGCGGCAGCAACGCCCTGTGCGTGGCCTCCGTGGATGACGACGAGAAATAACACGACCGCGGGAGAGGCTGCCGGCCTCTCCCGCGCCTTTCCGGAGAAAAGACCATGAGCATCACCCTCTACACCGCCCCCGACTGCCTGCGCTGCAAGATCGTCAAGGAATTCCTGGCCGAGCGCGGACACGAGTACACTGCCTTCGACTTCAAAGCCGACAAGGACATCTTCAACACCTATTATCGCGCCAACCGCTCCTCCATCTACCGCAACCCCGAGGGCGTGGAATTTCCCATTTTCGATGACGGCACGGTCATCAGGCAGGGCACGGGCGAGATTCTGGCCTACCTGCTGTCGGGCCGGGTCCTCGAAGCCTGCGTGACGCGCAGCGAGCTGCTGCACGGCTGGATTTCCGGCCTCAACGTTTCGGCCTGTCCCGCCGGGCAGGAGGACAACTTCGTGACCCTGGTGCGGCTGCTGGCCAAGGGCGGCCTGACCGTGGAGCTGCATGCCGACGGACGCCGCGCCGACCTGCTGCAGCGCGTGCTGGACGAAGGGCACGTCAGCCGCATGGTCCTCGACGTGGTCGCGCCTGCCGCTTTGTACCCGGCCATCGCCGGCGGCGAGATCGCCCAGGAAGACCTGAAGCGAAGCATCGCCCTGACCCGCGGGCACAAGGATCACCTGATCCGCCTTGTCGTGTCCGCCTACGCGGGAGAGGGCGGGGCCATGACCCGCGTCACGCCGGTCGAGGTTGCCGAGGCCGCGAAGATGGTCTTCGAGGCCTACGGGGACCGCATGCTGCCCGTGTTCATCGAGGCGCAGCAGGTTCCCGGTCTGGAGAAGCTCGAAGATCAGGCCCTGCTGCCGTACCGCTCCAAGGCTCGCGCGACCCTGGTCAAGGCCGAGATCCGCAAGCCCGAGGCGCATTGATCTTTCCATCCAAGGAGGAATTGACATGTCCGCACTGACCTATCCCGACGACCGCCGTTACCACGCCGAACACCTTTGGGCCAAGGAGGCCGGTGACGGCTCCTTCGTCATCGGCATCACCGATTTCGCCCAGGACCAGTTGGGCGAGGTCATCTTCATCGACCTGCCCGAAGCGGGCGCGCATTTCGCCCAGGGCGTGTCCTGCGCCGAGATCGAGTCGGCCAAGGTCGTGTCCCCGGCCATCATCCCCCTCTCGGGGACCGTGGTGGAAGTGAACGCGGCCCTGAGCGACACGCCCGAACTGGTCAACTCCGACCCGTACGGCGCGGGCTGGCTGGTGCGCATCACGGCCGACGACGCGTCCGAAGCGACCATCACGGCCGCCCAGTACGCCCGGCTCGTATCGGCCTGACCTTTCCCTGTTTCCCTCCCTGTTCCCGGGCCGACTCTGCGGGCCGGTCCGGGAACGATTCCGCAAACCGGGACGCCCTGTCGCCCGGAGTCAATCCACTCACGAGGAGGTTGCCATGTCGCAACGCATCACCATCATCGGCGGCGGCCCCGGCGGGTACACGGCCGCATTCGCCGCGGCCAAGGCCGGGGCGCAGGTCACCCTTGTCGAAGCGGCCCACATGGGCGGGACCTGCCTGAACTGGGGCTGCATCCCGACCAAGACCCTCAAGGCCTCGGCCGAGGCCCTGGAGACGGCCCACCGTCTGGCCGAGTTCGGCATCAGCGGAGGCGGCGAGGCCCGGCCGGACATGCCGGCCATCGTGGCCCGCAAGAACAAGGTTTCGGAGATCCTGCGCGGCGGCCTGGAAAAGACCTGCGCCAAGCTCAAGGTCACGCTGCTGCGCGGCCGGGGCGAGGTCGTGAGCGCGGGCCTGGTGCGCGTGCACGGCGCGGACGGGGCGGTGCAGGAGGTGGCGGGGGACAAGGTCATCATCGCCACGGGGTCGAGCACCCTCAATCTGCCGACCCTGCCCGTGGATCACACGCACATCATCACCAGCGACGACGCCCTGGAACTCAAGACCATCCCGAACCGGATGCTCGTGGTCGGCGGCGGCGTCATCGGCTGCGAGCTGGCCTTCATCTTTCAGGCCCTGGGCTCCAAGGTCACGGTGGTGGAGGGCCTGGACCGCATTTTGCCCGTCCCGTCCATCGACGCGGACCTGAGCAGGCTCATCCAGCGCGAGATGAAGAAGCGCGGCATCGGCTGCGAGCTGGCCCGCACGGCGTCCAAGGCCGAAGTGACGGATGCCGGCGTGCAGGTGACCCTCGGTCCGTCCCCCTTCGTCAAGGATCTTCCCGCGTCCGCGCAGAAGGAGAGTGTGCTGGAGGCCGACGTGGTCCTGGTGGCCGTGGGCCGCGTGCCCAACACCGCAGGCCTGGGCCTGGCCGGGGCCGGGGTGGAGACGGACCAGCGCGGCTGGATCAAGGCCGACGCGAAGCTCGAAACCACCGTGCCGGGCATTTATGCCGTGGGTGACGTGCTGGGGCCCGCACGCATCATGCTGGCCCACGTGGCGGCGGTGGAGGGCATGGTTGCGGTGCGGAACTGTCTGGGCGCCTCCGAGGCCATGGACTACTCCGCGGTACCGGCGGCGGTCTTCACCTCGCCCGAAGTGGCCACGGTGGGCCTGACCGAGGCCCAGGCGCGGGAGAAAGGCTTCAACGTGACCTGCCCCCAGAGCAACTTCCGCGAACTGGGCAAGGCCCAGGCCATGGGCGAACTGGCCGGCGTGTTCAAGCTCGTCGTCGACGCCGACAGCGGCCAGCTGCTGGGCGCGCACCTGGCCGGCGCGCACGTCTCGGACATCATCGCCGAACCGACCCTGGCCTTGCAGCTCGGCGCATCGGCCAAGGACCTGGCCAAGACCATCCACGCCCATCCCACTTTGGCGGAAGGGATCTTCGAAACGGCGCACCTGCTCTAGGCCCCGCGTCATCACTTCCGGGGGCATGCCGATTTGGGCATGCCCCCGGAAATGCATTTTTTCCCTCAAACCGCCAGTGCCGGCTGTCGCGGCCGCTGTCCGGGACAGGACCGGGGCTGGACAAGCGCCTGTTCCGGGGACTATGGCATTGAATCTGCTTAAAAGATATCCCAAGTCCCGAAAACTGGGGAGTTAGGGGGAATCTGTGTATCACTTTGGGTCATCCGTCCGTGTCGGCGGTGTGTCAAAAAGGTGCATCCGGTACACTGCTTCCCCGGGACGGGTTTCCTCTCAACCGGACGGCTCGCCGTTCCTTACCGCAAAGTTGGGTATGCCTATGCAAATCTTTAATCTCGCTGATGCCGACCAGGGCTTCACTGCCGAGGTCGAAGCCCGCAGCCACCAGAATGTCAAGACCTGCTACCAGTGCGGCAACTGTACGGCCGGATGCCCGTACACCTTCGCCTACGACTATTCGGTCAGCCAGATCATGCGTCTGGTCCAGACCGGGCAGAAGGAAGCAGTCCTGAAATGCCGGTCCATCTGGCTGTGCGGCTCGTGCCAGTCCTGCACCACGCGCTGTCCGAACAAGATCGACGTGGCGCTGATCATGGACGTCTGTCGGCACATGGCGCGCGAGGAGGGCTACGCCACGGAGCGTTCCGTGAAGGTCTTCGCCGACTCCTTCCTCGAATCCGTGGAACGCCATGGGCGTGCCTACGAACTGGGTCTCATGGCTTCGTACATGACCCGCTCGGGCCGCGTCTTCACCGATGTCGACCTCGCCCCGCAGGTGCTCATGCGCGGCAAGCTGCCGTTCAAGCCGCACCCGATCCAGGGCCGCGAGCAGGTGGCGCGCATTTTCGAGCGGTTCCGCAAAGGAGGCAAAAATGCTTAAAATCGCGTATTATCCGGGATGCTCCGGGCAGGGGACGTCTCTGGAATACGACACGTCCACCCGCGCCGTGTGCAAGGCCCTGGACGTGGAGCTGGTGGACATCCCGGATTGGAGCTGCTGCGGCTCCACGCCGGCCCACACCGTCAATCACGTTCTCTCCGCCGCCCTGTCGGCCCGCAACCTGGCCCAGGTCGAGTCCATGGGCATGACCAAGGCCACCACACCCTGCCCCAGCTGCCTGACCAACCTGCGCACCGCGTCCCACAAGATGGACGACCCGGAGTTCAAGGACAAGGTCAACGCCCTGCTGGACGTGCCGTGCAGGAATGCCGTGGACACCCAGTCCGTGCTGCAGGTCCTGGCCGAGAACGTCGACCCCGGCCTGATCAAGGGCAAGGTCGTCAAGCCCCTCTCGGGCATCAAGATCGCCTGCTACTACGGCTGCATCATGAACCGTCCGCCCGAGGTCATGAAGTTCGACCACCACGAAAACCCCATGGCCATGGACAACCTCATGGCGCTTCTGGGCGCCGAGGTGGTGCCGTTCCCCCTGAAGGTCGAGTGCTGCGGCGCTTCGTACGGCATTCCCCGCGGGGACATCGTGCACAGGCTGTCCGGCAAGCTCCTGGACGCCGCGCGTGACGTTGGCGCCGACGCCATCGTGACCGCCTGCCCGCTGTGCCAGATGAACCTGGACCTGCGTCAGGGGCAGATCAACGACGCCCTGCGCGAGAATTTCCGGATTCCGGTTTTCTACTACACCCAGCTCCTTGGCTACGCCTTGGGGATCGACCGCGCCGAGCTCGGCTTCGAGAAGCTCTGCGTGGATCCGAGGCTTGCCCTGGGCAGGATCAAACAACCGCAGCAGGCCATGTAGGGAGGGCGCGATGCGAATTGGTGTTTTCATCTGCCATTGCGGCAGCAACATAGCCGGCACCGTGGACTGTCCCTCTGTGGCGGCCACCGCCCTGACCTACCCCGACGTGGTCTTTTCCACGGACACGATGTACGCCTGCTCCGAACCGGGCCAGGACGCCATCATCCAGGCGGTCAAGGACAAGAACCTCGACGGCGTGGTCGTGGCCTCCTGCACCCCGCGCATGCACGAGCAGACCTTCCGCCGCGCCGTGGAGCGCGCCGGTCTGAACCGCTACATGTTCGAGATGGCCAACATCCGCGAGCACGTCTCCTGGATTGGCAAGACCAAGGACCTCAATACCGGCAAGGCCTCCGAACTGGTGCGCATGGCCGTGGAGAAGCTGCGCCGCAACCGGCCGCTCATGGCCAAGCGCTTCGAGACGACCAAGCGCGTGCTGGTCATCGGCGGCGGCGTGGCCGGCATCCAGGCGGCCCTGGACTGCGCCGACGGCGGCCAGGAAGTCGTCCTGATCGAGCGCGAGCAGAGCATCGGCGGCAAGATGGCCAAGCTGGACAAGACCTTCCCCACGGTCGACTGCTCGTCCTGCGTGCTCGGCCCCAAGATGGTCGACATCGCCCAGCACCCCAACATCACCCTCTACACCTGCTCCGAGCTGGAGAGCGTGGGCGGCTACGTCGGCAACTTCCAGGTCACGATTCGCAGGAAGGCCACGTACGTCGACTGGACCAGATGCACGGGCTGCGGCCTGTGCGTCGAGAAGTGCCCCAGCCGCAAGATGCCGGACCCCTTCAACGAGAATCTCTGCAACGCCCCGTCCATCAACATCCCGTTCCCCCAGGCCATCCCCAAGAAAGCGGCCATCAACGCCGCTTCCTGCCTGATGCTGACCAAGGGCAAGTGCGGGCTGTGCGCCAAGGTCTGCCCGGTCAAGTGCATCGACTTCGAGCAGAAGGACGAGCTGGTCAACGTCGACGTGGGCGCCATCGTCGTGGCCACGGGCTACGACCTCTTCGATTGGCACAAGTACCCGCAGTACGGCGAGGGCCGCTACAAGGACGTCATCACGTCCCTGCAGTACGAGCGTCTGCTTTCGGCCTCGGGCCCCACGGGCGGGCACATCAAGCGCCCCTCCGACGGCAAGGAGCCCAAGAACGTGGTCTTCATCCAGTGCGTGGGTTCGCGCGACAAGTCCGTGAACCGTCCGTACTGCTCGGGTTTCTGCTGCATGTACACGGCAAAGCAGGCCATCCTGACCAAGGACCACATTCCGGACTCCCAGTCCTACGTCTTCTACATGGACATCCGTTCCCCCGGTAAGCTGTACGACGAGTTTGTCCGCCGGGCCATGGAAGAGTACGGGGCGCAGTACGTGCGCGGCCGCGTGGCCATGATCTATCCCAAGGGCGACAAGCTCGTCGTGCGCGGCGCCGATACCCTGGCCGGCACGCAGGTCGAGGTCCCGGCCGACCTGGTGGTCCTGGCCGTGGGCGCCGAGTCCGCCAAGGGCGCGGTGCAGCTGGGCGAAAAGCTGCGCGTGGCCCCGGACCAGTACGGCTTCTTCGTCGAGAGCCACCCCAAGTTGAAGCCTGTCGAGACCAACACGGCCGGCGTGTTTCTGGCCGGCGCGTGCCAGGGTCCCAAGGACATCCCGGCCTCGGTCGGACAGGGCAGCGCCGCCGCATCCAAGGTCCTGGGCCTCCTGTCCAAGGCCATGCTGGAGTCCGACCCGGCGGTCTCGCGCGTCAACCCGGGCCGCTGCGTGGGCTGCGGCAAGTGCATCCAGACCTGCCCCTTCGGCGCCATCAAGGCAGTCCAGGACCGCTTCGGCAACCCCAAGGCCGAGGTCATCGACACGGTCTGCCAGGGCTGCGGCATCTGCACGGTGACCTGCCCGCAGGGCGCCATCCAGCTCGAACACTTCACAGATAACCAGATCCTCGCGGAGGTGAATGCCTTATGCCCGCCCAAGATGTTCGCGAACTTCGAATAGTAGGCTTCCTGTGTAACTGGTGCTCCTACGGCGGCGCGGACACGGCGGGAGTGGGGCGGTTCACGCAGCCCACGGACCTGCGCATCATCCGCGTCCCCTGTTCGGGCCGCATCGACCCGCTCTTCATCGTCCGCGCCCTCATGAACGGGGCCGACGGCGTGCTGGTCTCGGGCTGCCATCCGCGCGACTGCCACTACGCCGAGGGCAACTTCTACGCCCGGCGCCGCCTGGAAATGCTCAAGCGCTTCCTGCCCATCACGGGCATCGACGAGCGCCGCTTCGAGTACACCTGGGTCTCGGCTTCGGAAGGGCAGCGCTGGCAGCACGTGGTCACGGAGTTCACCCGCCGCATCCACGAACTCGGCCCCGCGCCGAGCTTCAACCCGAAAAGCGACGTGGACTGGAACGCTCTGGCCGTGAAGGCCAGCCAGGGGCAGGGATGCCCCTGTCACGGTTCGATTCAAGCATAGGAGGACACATGTCCCAATTGGATGATCTCAAGACAGCCATCAAGAGCCAGCTCGGCGAGCTCGAGTGCGTCATCGGCTGGGAGCAGGGCTACGACCCGCTCCACGCCACGCCGCTCTTCATCCGCTCCGAAGCCGATCTGGACCGGCTCATCATAGGCCCCTTGGCCGTGCACAACCTGGCCACCTACCTGACGGGCTTCAAGGGCAAGAAGGTCGGCGTCGTGGTCAAGGGCTGCGACAGCAAGAGCGTCATCGAGTTGATGAACGAAACGCTCATCAACCGCGAAGACGTCGTCATCTTCGGCCTGTGCTGCGACGGCGTGGTCAGTCAGCGCAAGATCCGCGCGGCCCTGCCGGCGGACCCGGGCTTCGTCGAATCCGTGGAGGTCGGCGACGACGCTCTCAAGATCACGGTGGCGGGCCAGTCGGCCACCCTGAAGCTGGCCGACATCCGCGCCGACAAGTGCGCGGTCTGCGACGCCCCCGACGCCATCGTCTCCGACGTCCTGGTAGGCAAGCCCCACACCCCGGCCCCGGCCGCGAGCCTGAAGTGCCAGGAAGAGTTCGAGGCCAGGTCCGACGCCGAGAAGTTCGCCTTCTGGCAGGAGACCATGGGCCGCTGCATCCGCTGCTACGCCTGCCGCAACGCCTGCCCCATGTGCGTCTGCCGCGACTACTGCATCGCGACCAGCCGCGATCCCCTGTGGGTCAGCCAGGAGAACCTGCCGTCCGAGAACATGATGTTCCAGATGATCCACGTGTCCCATCTGGCCGGGCGCTGCACCGAGTGCGGCGAATGCGAGCGGGCCTGTCCCGTGGACATCCCGCTCATGCTCCTGCGGCGCTACATGAACAAGCAGGTCAAGGACGTGTTCCAGCACGAGGCCGGCAAGGCCCTTGATCAGACACCGCCGCTCCTGACCTTCAAGGTCGAGGAAGAGCGCATCAACGAGCGAGGCTGGTAATGGAAAAATTCATCACCAAGGAAAACCTGAACCGCCTGGCCGGGGAACTGGCCGCCACCTGCCGCGTGCTGGCGCCCGTGGCGGACTGCGGCACCGTGACCTTCCGCCGCTTCCAGCCGGGCATGGTCATGGACCTGCACTCCCGCATGGCCGCCGTGTCCCCCAAGGCCGCGACCTTCCCGCAGACCGAGACCCTGCTGGTGGTCAAGCGCGAAATCCCCGAGAAAAAACCGGAGATCGTCGAGACCCTGCCCGAGGGCAAGAACGTGGTCATCGGCTGCCGTCCCTGCGGGGCGCGCGGCAAGCTGATCTTCGACCCGGTCTACGAGACCGACAAGATCAAGGACCCGTACTACCTGCAGCGCCGCCAAAACACGGTCTTCATCTCCCTGGCCTGCGACCGCCCCGAGACGACCTGCTTCTGCCACAGCGTGGGCAGCGGCCCGGCCGACCCGAGCGGCTCCGACGTGCTCCTGACCCTGGTGGGCGAGGGCTACGTGGCCCGCTCCGTCACGCCCGAGGGCGAGGAGATCATGAAGATGGCCCTGTTCACCGACGCCGGCGACAAGGGCAAGGAGGCCGACGCCAAGAACGCCAATGCGCGCGAGCTGATGGGCGAGGCCCACGACTACGCGTCGGCCCCGGCCAAGCTCCTGGCGCGTTTCGATGACATGGACTTCTGGCTGGCCCAGTCGGCCAAGTGCATCTCCTGCGGGGCCTGCACCTACATGTGCCCGACCTGCTACTGCTTCAACATCACGGACGACGACCTGGGCCTCTCCAGCCAGCGCATCCGCACCTGGGACAACTGCATGTCCCACACCTTCACCCTGGAGGGCAGCGGCCACAACCCGCGCTCGACCAAGGCCCATCGTCTGAAGAACCGCGTCGGGCACAAGTTCAGCTACTATCCGGACCTGCACAAGGGCGTCATCGCCTGCTGCGGGTGCGGCCGGTGCATCAAGCAGTGTCCCGCCGGGGTCGATATCCGGCAGATCGTCAACGCCGCACAGGAGTACGCCGAATGAACGCCAATCCCTATCTCCCGGACATGGCCACCATCGTCGAGGTGATCCAGGAGACGCACAACATCAAGACCTTCCGCATCGTGCTCAACAACGAGCAGCGCATGAAGGACTTCACCTTCCGGCCCGGCCAGGTGGGGCAGCTCTCGGTCTTCGGCGTGGGCGAGTCGACCTTCGTCATCAACTCCTCCCCGACCCGCAAGGACTACCTGCAGTTCAGCGTCATGCGCGTCGGCGAGGTGACCACCCGCCTGCACCAGCTGCAGCCCGGCGATCAGATCGGCGTGCGCGCCCCCTTGGGCAACTCCTTCCCCCTCGAAGACCTGAAGGGCAAGAACATCGTCTTCGTGGGCGGCGGCATCGGCATGGCCCCTTTGCGGACCCTGTTCACCTACATGCTCGACAACCGCAAGGATTACAAAGACATCACGCTTCTCTACGGCGCGCGCAGCCCGGCCGACCTGACCTACAAGGCCGAACTGCCCGAGTGGACGAGCCGCAAGGACGTCAACACCGTCCTGACCATCGACAACCCGTCCGAGGGCTGGGAGCACAAGGTCGGGCTCATCCCCAACGTGCTGCTCGAGATCAACCCCAAGCCCAAGAACACCGTGGCCATCACCTGCGGTCCGCCCATCATGATCAAGTTCACCCTGCAGGCTCTCAAGAAACTGGGCTTCGAGGATGAAAACATCATCACAACGCTCGAAAAGCGCATGAAATGCGGCGTGGGCATCTGCGGGCGCTGCAACATCGGCACGAAATACGTGTGCATCGACGGTCCCGTCTTCACCTACGCCCAGCTCAAAGAGCTGCCTTCGGAACTTTAGGAGACTATCATGGCAGGAATATTCAAGGCGACGGACATTCTCCTGGCCGCCCAGGAAGTCGAGACCCGTGGCGAAGTCTTCTACAACCGTTTAGTCGAGACCACCACAGAGCCGAAATTAAAAGACCTGTTCTCCTTCCTGGCCAAGGAAGAGACCAAGCACCGCGAGATCTTCGCCAAGCTCTACGAGCGCGTGGGCGAGGTGGAACTCCCGGCCTGGGCCGAGGAGGACGAGTATGTGGACTACCTGAAGTTCCTGCTCGACTCCCACACCCTGTTCCGCCTGGGCGACGTGGACCATCTGAAGCAGTTCATGGGCACGGCCGAGGAGGCCATTGAGACGGCCATGGGCTTCGAGAAGGACACGATCCTTTTCTTCGTGGAGATGCAGGAGTTCGTGCCCGAAGGGGAAAAGAAATACATCAAGGCCTGCATCGACGAGGAGCGCTCCCACCTGCGCCTCCTGGCGAGCATGCTGCGCAAGTAAGAACGCTTTCTCCTCCTTGCGGGGCCCCCGGGCGAAAGTCCGGGGGCCCTATTTATTTGGTTCTTCGACGTGTAGGCTGACCCGCCGTGCATGGTAGCGTGCGCACGGTGAGGACCCGGCGTATCTGGACAAGGTCGCGGCGATGCGGCCCTGCTAGAATTCGAGCCGGCCCGTGTCGCCGAGGAAGCTCACGGTGGTCTGCCTGCGCCGTCCGCTGTCCACGAGGACCACGGAGTAGCAGCCTTTGGGCAGGACGATGTCGAGGGCCTTGCGGGGTCTGGTTTCGTAGGGGCCGAAACGCTTCGAGGTCTGGTCGTTGGTCAGCACCAGGGTCGTGGGCCTGGCGGTGACGATGGTCAGAATTCCTTCGGCTGGGGTGAGGTTCTTTGGTTCGGCGGGCGCGGGCTGGGTTTGCGTCCCGGCTGTGGCGTTCACGTCGCCGACCGGGGCGTTGGCGGCGGATTCGCGGGCGGGTTCGGATGGCGATGGCGATGCGTGGGATTCCCGGTCATCGGCGTTGACGCTCTGCACGCTGTCGGATGCGTCCGGGGTCTGGTTTTCCGGTTCCAGGACGTCAGCTTCGGCGGGGCCGGCGGTTTTTTCTGCGACCTGCGTCGCTGACGATGGCCGCGTCGTCAGGGGGGGAGTCGCGGTCGGCGCGGCAGGGGCCAGGGCGACCTCAGCGGCCTGCTGTGAGGCGTTGTCCGCGTCCGCCGCGGCCTGGATGGTGACGGGACTGCCCTGGTCGAACAGGCCGGCCTGATAGGCCAGCAGGGCGGAGCCGGCGGCGACGATCAGGCAGGTGGCCGCCACGGCCGCGGTGGACGTGCGGGGCGACGCGAGGGCGGTCGGTTCCTCTGCGTGTCCGTGAGCGTACAGGCGGCCGCATCGTGGGCATTCGTTGGGGAACAGGTGGGCTTCCAGGTCGCTCGGCGTATGCCGGCATTTGCTGCAGGCCGGTCGCTGGGCCGTGGCGCCGAAGAGTCCGTCGTCCATGCCGCCGAGCGCGTCGCGGTGCGTGGCCTCGGGTTCCGTCGTCCCGTCGCGCACGAGGGGCGCGAGCTTGTCGGTGAGCTGCAGGACCTTTTCGCTCGACAACGGGCTTTCGTGTTCGAGGATCATGCGCACGAGGGTCGAGGCCTGGGCGACCATCACGCCGCGCACGAGACGTCCCGTCTCGACGCTTCCCCGGCTGAAGCACAGCACGGGGCAGACCTGCACGGCACCGGAATTCTCCAGGTCCAGACGGCGCAGCAGCGCGCGGGATTGGCGCCAGCTTCTGCCGATGAGGTCCCCCAGGAACGGCCATCCGTTCAGCCGCAGCGATTCGCGGGCCTCCGTGATCCTGCCGATGTTCGATTGGACCGCGATGAGGAAGAAGCCGCCCGGGCCGACAACGGCGTGGTCGATGCGCACGCCGTCGAACTCCAGGCCGTGGAAGACATGGTACCCTTCGGGCAGGAGGCGCAGCGTCCTGGCCACGATGCCGTTGGCGCGGGCCGCGGCGTCGGCTCCCGAGAGACGCAGGGCCAGCGTCAGGCCGAGTTCTTCGAAGCGAAGCAGCAGGAAAACGAAGAAAATAGCGAAGAGCGCCGTGATGACGTAGCCGCCATGCAGAAAGGCATGCAAGCCCGCCGACGCGAGGGCGAAAAGGAAAAGCAGGGGCAGGGCGATGCGCAGAAGGATATCCGTGCGCCCTGCACAGGGAGGGGCGATGCCGTCTCGTCCATGGCTACCGTAGATGTATGCCATCGCGTCCTGGGAAGTCGTGCGTGTTTATGAGTATGACTTGTTTGCTTAAGCATTGGTGGAGGAAAAAAGTCAAGGGAAATGCGTGTCAGACAATTCGCGCCGTTTCGTCATGCCGCATCGTGCATGGCGTGGCTCTGTCGGACATGATGATGGTGGAGTCCGTACGGGTGTGGCGGTTCGGCCGATCAGGCCTGATCGGCGTAATGCGGGCCGCGGCCGGTCCATGGCGGTGCGAGACGGCGCGGTTTCGCGCAAATTGGTGTGTGGTACGGCGCCGAAGGCTGAACGCCGTTGGGGTTACTGGCGCAGGTCGGCGAAGGTCCCGCCTGTCAGCCGCGTTAGGTCGGCCGGGGCGAGCTCGATCTCCAGGCCGCGGCGACCGGCGCTGACGTGCATGGTCGGGAGGGATTGGGCGGAGGCGTCGATGAAGGTGCGCAGGCGCTTCTTCTGGCCCAGTGGGCTGACGCCGCCCAGGACGTAGCCCGTGGTCCGCTCGACCAGGGCCTTGTCGGCCATGGCCGCCTTCTTGGACCCGGCGGCCTTGGCCAGGTTCTTGAGGCCGAGCATGGCTTCCACGGGGATGATTGCCACGACGAGTTCGCCGCCGAGGTCCGCGACCAGGGTCTTGAAGACCCGCGCGGGATCGATGTTCAGCTTTTCCGCGGCTTCCAGTCCGTAGGAGGCGCAGGCCGGGTCGTGCGTGTACTCGTGGACGGTGAAGGCGATTTTCGCTTTCTTGGCGGCGTTGATGGCGGGAGTCATGGCAGTTCGCGTACAGAGCGGCCGGTCAAAAGTCCAGGCCGGTCATGAGCGCCGCGGAGCGCCGGCGAGGGCTCCGCGGCGGTTGGGTCAGACGGCGGCCCGGGCCGCGTCCTGGATGTATTCCTTGAGATCGTCGATGGTCACCACCGGCAGGTCGTGACGCCGCCCGAACTCCCGGATCTGGGGCATGCGGGCCATGGTCCCGTCCTCGTTGGTCAGCTCGCACAGCACGCCGTAGGGCTTGAGGCCCGCCAGGCGCATGAGGTCCACCGTGGCTTCGGTGTGCCCCTCGCGCTCCAGCACTCCGCCCGGTCTGGCCCGCAACGGGAAGATGTGGCCTGGGCGGTTCAGGTCGCCCGGCCGGGCGTCGTCGGCGATGGCGGCCTGGACCGTGCGCAGGCGGTCGGCGGCGGACACGCCCGTGGTCACGCCCTCGGCGGCCTCGATGGAGACGGTGAAGGCCGTCTGGTACCGGC
Organism: Desulfomicrobium salsuginis; assembly: GCF_054657795.1. NCBI lineage: Bacteria > Pseudomonadati > Thermodesulfobacteriota > Desulfovibrionia > Desulfovibrionales > Desulfomicrobiaceae > Desulfomicrobium > Desulfomicrobium salsuginis. The sequence continues at coordinate 168,147 of NZ_BAAHYA010000002.1, forward strand.
TGGAGTTGTGGCCGACCATGGGGGGCAGGTCCAGGGCCCGGACTTTTTCGTCGGGCAGGCAGAGGCAGACGATGCCGCTGCACTCGCGGATGAGCATGGCCATCTGGGAGGTGGTCAGGGACTCGGCCGCGAAGATGAGGTCGCCCTCGTTTTCGCGGTTCTCGTTGTCCGTGACCAGCACCCCCCGGCCTGCGCGCAGGGCCTGGAGGGCCCGCGCCACGCGGTCGCGGGAGGGGATGCCGTCGATAGTGGGGGAGGTCTGATTCACGTTGCTCTCCTTGGAAATTGGGCGTGAACCAGGGCGCGGCCGGAAAGAACCGCCCGCGCACGCGGACGGCGGCCGTCTTTCTCTTTCATCCGGACTGTAACCGTCGGCTCCGGCTTCTCACCGGATCTGCTGACCTCCCGGACCTCCGGGAGCGCTCGCGGGCTCCCCGCGCACGCGCGGGACACCGCCGGTGGGGACTTCCACCCCGCCCTGAGAAGCGCGCATCATGCGTGCGGACGGTCCCGCTGTCAACGCCCGGAAGCCCTCGGGAGGAAGGTCGAACTCAGGCGTTGCCTCCCGGAAGGGAAGGGGGTAGGGTCCTCGTACATGCTTTCGCCACAAGGTCATGCCTTGTGGCTTTTTTTTCCACACCGCATCTCAAAGGATATGTCATGAGCGAGAATCAGATACAGGCCGGGAGTTCCGTCGAATCACTCTGCAAGAAATGCAAGACCGTCACTGACCACCACGTGGTGGCCATGCTGGGCGACAAGATCGCCAAGGTCGAGTGCAAGGTTTGCCGCGCCCGCCATTCCTACACCTCCCCCAAGGCCGAGGCCAAGGCTCCCGCCGCGTCGCGGGTGCGGAGCGCCGCCACGGGGATCGTCAAGGAAACCCCCCAGGCGGCCGCGCCCAAGGCCGCGAGCCCGCGCAAGACCAGCGCTGCGGCAAGCCGGCAGGCCCAGGCCCAGGCCGAACAGTGGGAGAAGCTGGTGGGGTCGTGCCCCTCGCCCCTGGCCTACAGCATGGACCGCACCTTCCGCACCGGCGACGTCATCGACCATCCCGTTTTCGGGTCCGGCTACGTGCAGAAGTTGATGAAGCCAAACACCATTGAGGTCATGTTCAAGGATGCCGTGCGCAACCTGCGTTGCGGCAAGCTTTCGTAGGTCTTCGCGGAGTTTCCGCAGCCCGGCTCCCCCGGCCGCCAGTCGGTCCGGCCGAACCCGCCCTTGCCCGTTTTCCCATCTTGACGGCGCACGAAAACTGCGCGTAGTGGAAAAATAGTGTCGTGCGTCGTGTGCACGGCGCAGCATCGGCTTCGCTCAGGGAGCCGTTTTTTATGTCCCCAAGAGGAAAGAGAATGCCCAATACGCAGAAGAACGACCGCATCAGAAACATCGCCATCATCGCCCACGTCGACCATGGCAAGACCACCCTGGTGGACGCCATGTTCCGCCAGTCCGGAGTGTTCCGGGACAACCAGTCCGTTGACGATCGCGTCATGGACTCCATGGACCTCGAACGCGAGCGCGGCATCACCATCGCCGCCAAGAACTGCTCCGTGCGCTGGAAGGACGTGAAGATCAACATCGTCGACACTCCCGGCCACGCCGATTTCGGCGGGGAAGTGGAGCGGGCCCTGTCCATGGTCGATGGCGCGGTCCTGCTGGTGGACGCCTCCGAGGGGCCGCTGCCCCAGACCCGCTTCGTGCTGAAGAAGGCCCTGGACGCCAGCCTGCCGATCATCGTCGCGGTCAACAAGATCGACCGCGCCGACGCCCGGCCCCAGGAAGTGTTGGACGAGGTCTACGACCTGTTCATCGACCTCGGCGCCGACGAGGACCAGCTCGAATTTCCGGTGGTCTACGCCATCGGCCGCGACGGCGTGGCCTCCCCGGTTCTGGAGGAGCGCGGCGAGAACCTGCAGTGCCTCTTCGACCTGATCCTGGAACGCATCCCCGGGCCCAGCTTCGATCCGGCAGCGCCCTTCCAGATGCTCGTCTCCGATCTGGGCTACTCCGACTACCTGGGCCGACTGGTCATCGGCAAGATCAAGGCCGGCACCCTGGAGGAGAAGACGGACCTCCTGTGCATGACCGAAGCGAACCAGACCGCCTTCCGGCCTTCCAAGGTTCAGGCCTACGAGGGCTTGCAGCTGGCCGAACAGAAGTCCGTGGCGATGGGTGACATCGTGGTCCTGGCGGGTCTGGACAAGGTTTCCATCGGCGACACCATCTGTCTCAAGGATTCCCCCGTGCGCCTGAAGCGCATCGACGTGGACGAGCCCACGGTGTCCATGCGCTTCACCATTAATACCTCGCCCTTCGCCGGCCGCGAGGGCAAGATCGTGCAGTCCCGCAAGATCAAGGACCGCCTGGAGAAGGAGGCCCTGACCAACGTGGCCATCCAGGTCGAGGAGAGCGAGGACAAGGACTCCATGATCGTCAAGGGCCGCGGCGAGTTCCAGCTGGCCATCATCATCGAGACCATGCGCCGCGAGGGCTTCGAACTGGGCGTGGGCCGGCCCGAGGTCATCTACAAGAAGGACGGCGGCAAGCTCCTGGAGCCCCTGGAGCACGTCTACGTGGACTGTGACGAGGCCTTCATGGGCGTGGTCACGGAGAAGCTGTCCATCCGCCGCGGCAAGCTCCTGAACCTCGTCAACAACGGCAGCGGCCGCGTGCGCATGGAGTTCTCCGTGCCGTCGCGCGCGTTGATCGGCTACCGCGACGAGTTCCTGACCGACACCAAGGGCACGGGCATCATGAACTCCCTGTTCGACGGCTACGGCGAGTACCGCGGGGACTTCCCGACCCGCTTCTCGGGTTCCATCGTCTCGGACCGCCAGGGCCAGGCCGTGCCCTACGCCATCTTCAACCTCGAGCCGCGCGGCCGCATGTTCGTCCAGCCGGGCGACGCGGTCTACGAGGGCATGATCGTCGGCGAGCACAACAGGGACAACGACATCGACGTTAACCCCTGCAAGGAGAAGAAGCTGACCAACCTCCGCGCTTCGGGCAAGGACGAGGCCATCATCCTTACGCCGGTGCTGCCCATGACCCTGGAGAAGGCTTTGAACTTTATCCGCGACGACGAGATGGTCGAGGTCACGCCCCAGAACATCCGCCTGCGCAAGGTCGAGCTCTCGGCCCAGAAACGGCACTCCATGTCCGTGAAAAAGAAGAAGGTCGACGGGAAATAGCCATGAACAAAGTCCATGACGTCATCATAGTCGGCGGCGGCCCCGCCGGCCTGTTCGCCGCCTACCACCTGGCCGAGCATTCCGGCCTGGACGTGCTCCTCATCGAGAAGGGAAAGGCGTCCCTGAAGCGCAACTGCCCCCTGGTGGGCGAGCAGGACTGCATCCACTGCAAGCCCTGCAACATCCTTTCGGGCATGGGCGGGGCCGGGCTCTTCTCCGACGGCAAGCTCAACTTCATCCATAAGCTCGGCAAGACCGACCTGACCCAGTTCATGAGCGTGGGCAAGGCCACGGCGCTCATCGAGGAGACCGAAGCCATCTTCAACCGCTTCGGCATGGACGGCAAGGTCTACCCGACCAACATCGAGGAGGCCAGGTCCATCCGCAAGGAGGCCCGCAAGTTCGGCATCGACCTGCTGGTCATCAAGCAGAAGCACCTCGGCAGCGACAACCTGCCCGGCCACATCACCGGCATGGTCGAGTACATCCAGTCCAAGGGCGTGACCGTGCGCACCAGGGAGGAGGTCCGCGACATCCTGGTCGAGGACGGCCGCGTGCGCGGGGTGGTCACGGACAAGGGCGAGCACTTTGCTGAAAACGTGATCCTGGCCCCGGGCCGGGTGGGCGCCGAGTGGGTCGGCCAGCTCGTGCAGCGCCACGGCCTGGCCGTGACCCAGCGCGGCATCGAGGTCGGCGTGCGCGTCGAGGTCCACAACGAGATCATGCAGGACCTCTGCTCCATCATCTACGACCCGACCTTCTTCATCCGCACCTCCAAGTACGACGACCTGACCCGCACCTTCTGCACCAACTACGGGGGGTTCATCGCCCAGGAGAACTACCAGGACTTCGTGTGCGTCAATGGCCACGCCTACATGGACAAGAAGAGCGAGAACACGAACTTCGCCTTCCTGTCCAAGGTCGTCCTGAACGAGCCTGTGACCGACAACCAGGCCTACGGCGAGTCCATCGGCCGCCTGGCGACCCTCATCGGCGGCGGCAAGCCCATCCTGCAGCGCTTCGGAGACCTGAAGCGCGGCCGGCGCTCCACCTGGAACCGCATTCGCAACAGCTACATCGAGCCGACGCTCAAAAAGGTGGTCTGTGGCGACATCGCCATGGCCCTGCCCGAGCGCATCCTGACCAACCTGGTCGAGGGCCTGGAGAAGCTCAACCTCGTGGTGCCAGGCGTGGCCAACGACGAGACCCTTCTCTACGCCCCGGAGATCAAGTTCTTCGCCACCCAGGTCGACTGCGCCGAGAACCTGGAGACGGCCATCGCTGGGCTCTACGTGGCCGGCGACGGGCCGGGCGTGGCCGGGAACATCGTTTCGGCGGCGGCCACGGGGCTCATCCCCGCCAAGAGCATCCTGGCAGGGAAGTAGCGCTCCCGGCGGTACGGGCTGAAAATGGCGATGACGGGCGTTTCCGACGGCATGACGGGATCGCCCGTTTTTTTTCGATGGCGGAAGACGCCTGCTCCGCGGCCGAAAGGTGCAAACAAGATTTTGCTTTATTTCCGGACAATAAAGAGTGTAGGGTGGTATTGTCTGACAGCCACGTACGCATTCCAGCCGGCCCTGTTGTTCGCCGGATGTGGCATCTCTAGCGCAACACTCGCATTTTGTTGCAAAAATATGCCGCTCGTGTAAATTGATATCCTCGGCGGCTGCGTGTAGGACACAGAAAACTCGGATTTTTTCATCAGGAGAGGCCATGTCCACAATTACCCGTGAAGGAAGCACCGTGACGATCATCCCGGACCGGGACCTCGTGTCCACGATGGTGCCGGATTTCAAGCACGAACTGAGCACCGTGCTCGACGAGTCCCCCCAGGTTCTCCGGCTGGACCTGTCCGGCACGACCATGATGGATTCCATCGGCATCGGCGTGGTCATCGCCACGCACAATTCCATGAAGAAGAAGGGCGGCCGGCTCGTCATCAGCGGGGCTTCGGAAAATATCGTGAAGCTGTTCAAGTCCATGCGCCTTGACCAGCATCTCAATCTCGGCGCGTAGCCGACGGTTCCGCTTCCTCTCCCGGCGTTCAGGCCGCAGGGGGCGGAGGGTTTGTTCGGATGGGTTCTTCGGGCGGACGACGCCTGGGACGTCTGCATGGATGCATGAAGGTTGCCGCGGCGGAAGCCCCAACATGAAATCTACACGGAGTTCGCACGATGATGATGGATGACGAAACTCTACAAATGTACGTGGAAGAAGCCACCGAGCATCTCGGGGACATCGAGAACGATCTCCTGGCCATCGAGCAGTCCGGGGCCGACATCGATGTCGAACTGGTCAACAAGGTCTTCCGCGCAGCTCACTCCATCAAGGGTGGGGCCGGATTTCTGGGGCTGGTCAAGATCAAGGACCTGGGCCACAAGATCGAGAACGTGCTGGACATGGTGCGCAACCGCGAACTCGTGCCCGACCCGGAAGTGGTCAACATCGTCCTGCTGGCCTTCGACAAGCTCCGGGACATGATCGTCAACGTGGCCGAGAGCGAGGACGCATACATCGACGACCATATCGCGGCCCTGACGGCGGCCACCTCGGCCAACCTCAAGGGCGACGAGAAGGCCTCCGTCGACCGCCGGGTGGAGATCAGGGACGGCCGCGGCAGGGTCGTCTTCGAGGTTCCGGAGTTCGACCTGTTGCAGAACCGCAAGGGCGGGAAGAATCTCTACCTGCTGGAGTTCGACCTCATCCATGACGTGCAGCGCAAGGAAAAGACCATTTTCGACATCCTCAAGTGCATGGACTCCACGGGCGTCGTGCTGGACCTGAAGGTCGACTTCGAGGCCGTCGGGACCCTGGAGGACGACGGCTTCTCCAACCGCATTCCGCTTTTCGTCCTTTTCGGCTCCATCATCGAGGACGACATCATGCCGGCCCTGCTGGACCTGTCCAGCGAGTTCATCCTGCCTCTGAAGTTCGAGCCGGCACCGGCGCCCGAGGCCGATTTTGCCCGGGAGTTGCTGGAATCGACTCCGGCGGCGCCTGCAGAGGACAGGACCGACTCCCTGGTTTCCGAGATCTTCAACGGCGTGAACCTGGCCGAGGCCCTCGGCGGGGGCGGGCGCCCCGAAGCGCCGCCGGCACCGAAGGCCGCCCCGGCGTCGCCGCCGGAGCCGAAGCCCGAGCCGAAGCCGGAGCCGCGCCCCGCTCCCGAGGATGACCGCAAGGGCGACGCCAAGGCCTCCAAATCAGCCATCACCCAGCCCGACACCCTGCGCGTGCACGTGAGCCTCCTGGAGGACCTCATGAACCTGGCCGGCGAGCTGGTCCTGAGCCGCAACCAGCTCATGCAGGCCATCTCCTCGGCCGCCCTGCACCAGATCGAAGTGGCCGGACAGCGCATCGATCTGGTCACGTCCGAGCTGCAGGAAACCATCATGCTGACCCGCATGCAGACCGTGGGCAACATCTTCAACAAGTTTCCGCGCGTGGTCCGCGACCTGGCCCGCAACCTGGGCAAGGAGATCGACCTGCAGCTCGAAGGCAACGACGTCGAGTTGGACAAGACCATCATCGAGGGCCTGGGCGACCCCCTGACCCACCTGGTGCGAAACTCCGCGGACCACGGCATCGAGCCGCCGGACGAGCGCGTCCTGGCCGGCAAGCCGGCCATGGGCACCATCGTCCTCAAGGCCTACCACGAGGCCGGGCAGGTTATCATCGAGATCGTTGACGACGGCCGGGGCCTGAACACGGACAAGATCGTGGAAAAGGCCCTCTCACGCGGGCTCATCTCGCCCGACCAGGCCAAGTCCATGTCCGACAAGGACAAGGCCAACCTCATATTCCTGCCGGGCCTGTCCACGGCCGAGCAGGTCACGGACGTGTCGGGCCGAGGCGTGGGCATGGACGTGGTCAAGTCCAACCTCGACCAGCTCGGCGGCCAGGTGGACATCGAGACGGCCCGCGGCAAGGGCACGACCATCCGCATCAAGCTGCCCCTGACCCTGGCCATCATCCCGAGCCTGCTGGTGTCGGTGGGCCAGGAACGCTACGCCATCCCGCAGGTCAACGTGGACGAGCTGCTGCGCATCCCCGTGGACCAGATCACGGAGCGGATCGAGATGGTCGGCGACGCCGAGGTCCTGCTCCTGCGCGGCGAACTCATCCCGATGCTCTATCTTTCCAACGTGCTCGGGCTCGACGGTTCGGCCTGCACCACCTCGTCCATGGTCGGCGAACTCCTGCGCGGCGGGAAGAACGCCAGCCAGATGCAGGAATCGGGTTGCACCATGGCCGACGTGAATCTGGTCGTGGTCTCGGCCGGGCAGTTCCGCTACGGCCTGGTGGTGGACCAGCTCCACGACTCCGTGGAGATCGTGGTCAAGCCGCTGGGGCGGCATTTCAAGGAATGTCAGGGCTATGCCGGTGCGACCATCATGGGCGACGGCCATGTGGCCCTCATCCTCGACGTGGCGGGCCTGGGCCGCCTGGGCGACCTGAGCCTGACGAGCGTGCGCGAGCGCGGCGCCCTGGCCGCCAAGGAAGCCGAGACGGTGAAGACCCAGGACAAGCTGTCCCTCTTTGTCTTTCGCAACACGCCTGAGGAGTACTGCGCCGTGCCGCTCGATCTCGTGGCCCGCGTCGAACTCATCGACGCCGGCGAGATCGAGGAGGTCGGAGGCCGCAGGGTCATCAAGTACCGCGGCGGCACGCTGCCCGTCTTCTCCCTGGATCAGGCCACCACGGTCCAGCACCTCGATCTGACGGGCGAACTCATCGTCATCGTCTTCCTCATGGCCGGCCACGAGATCGGTCTCCTGGCCAAGCCGCCTGTGGACGCCATCGAGACCGAGGTGACCGTCGACACCTTCACCCTGAAGCAGCCCGGCATCAGCGGTTCCGCCGTCATCGGCGAGAACACGACGCTCATCGTCGACATCTACGAACTGATCCAGTCGGTCCAGCCCGATTGGTTCGCCGTGCGCGGCAGCATCGAGGTGGCCGACGACGCCGGGGAGGTGGGCGTGCCGCACCTGCTCCTGGTCGAGGATTCGGACTTCTTCCGCAACCAGGTCCGCAAGTTCATCGAGGACGACGGCTACACCGTGGACACGGCCGAGGACGGGCTGGTGGCCTGGAGCATGCTCGACGCCGAACCGCAGAAGTACGACCTGGTCGTGACGGACATCGAGATGCCCAACATGGACGGTTTCACCCTGGCCCAGACCATCCGCCAGGACAAGCGCTTCTCGCTTACGCCCATCATCGCCCTGACCTCCCTGGCCGGCGACGAGGACGTGGCCCGGGGCAAGGCCGTGGGCATCGACGACTACCAGGTCAAGCTCGACAAGGAGCGGCTCCTGCAGACAATCTACGAATGGCTGAAACGGTACGCTTCCTGATAACGAATTCCCATTGCGCATACGGACCGGAGTTTCGATTTGAAGAACATCAAGCTGAGCTACAAGCTGATCGGAGGGTTCGTCATCACGACGATCATCACCCTTGTCGTGGGTTTCCAGGACAGGGTGGCCCTCAATGCTCTTGAATTGGACCTGAAGCTGCTCGCCGACGAGGAGATGGCGGCAGTGCAGACCGTCCTCGAGATCGAGAACCTGCAGCAACGCATTCGCAGCAACATGAACCTGATGCTTGGCCAGGTCATGACGCCCGGTGAGCGGCAGGACGCCGCAGGCCGGATCGCCGCGCGCCAGGGCGAAGTGCGCGCCTCGCTGGCGAAGCTCAAGGACATTCCCGACCTCGGGGCGGAGATCCAGAAGGCTGACGAAATCCGCGGGACCATAGCTGACCTGGAAAAGGCCCTGGACGCCTGGAGCGCCGCCACGGGCAAAATACTCGCAATTTCCTCGGAGCTGGTGGACATGGACGTGGTCAGGCCGGACGCCCTGGTTGCGGACGTGCAGACCCTGACCGCCTGGCACCACGAACTGATGAACAAGGTTGCGGCCCTGGTCCTCTACGGCAAGGCATTCGAGGGCGGCGAGAGTGGGGATGCCTGCCCCCTGGGGCGCTGGCTGCAGACGTTCTCAACCCGGAACAAGGACGTGTCGGGGCTCATCGACCGGCTCAAGCCGGTGCATGACGAACTGCACAAATCCGTGGCGCAGATCAAGGAGTACGCCTCGTACGGCGACCTCCTCGAAGCCAGGAGGGAATACGACAGCCGGACCATTCCGAGGGCCCAGGAGCTCTTTGCCGTCTTTTCCGAATTGCTGAACGTTTCGGCCCGGGCCCAGAGCAACTTCCATGAGATGGAGAGGCTTTTCGAGAACGAGGAGGTTCAGGCCCGCGACGGCGTGCAGAAACACCTCGACGAGCTGATGTCCCTCGCAAAAACCAGCGCGGGCTCGCACGTGACTTCGGCCGAGGCGAACGCCGACGCGGTCAAGCTGCTTTCCCTGCTGATGGTCTGCGTCGGCGCGGCCCTTGGCCTGGGCATCGGCGTCATTCTGACCCGGTCCATCACCGGCCCCCTGTTCAAGGGCGTGGCCCTGGCCCGGGCCATGGCCGATGGCGACCTGACCCGGACCATGGACGTCAGGCAGAAGGACGAGATCGGCGTCCTGGCCGAGGCCCTGAACGAGATGGTTCAGCGTCTGCGGGCCATGCTGGGGGAGGTGTCCCAGGAGGTCACGTCCCTGTCCATGGCGTCGTCCTCCCTGTCCGGCGTATCCGACCAGATGGCGGGCGGGGCCACGCACACGGTGCAGCGCGCCCAGCAGGTGGCTGCGGCGGCCGAGGAGATGAGCGTCAACCAGAACTCCGTGGCCGCGGCCATGGGGCAGGCCGCGGCCAACGTCAACACCGTGGCGGCCGCCGCGGAGGAGATGAGCGCGACCATCGGCGAGATCGCCTCCAACTCGGCCAAGGCCAAGAGCATCACCGACCAGGCCGTGGTCCGCGCGGGCCAGGCCTCGGCCAAGGTGCAGGACCTGGGATCCGCGGCCCGCGAGATCGGGAAGGTCACCGAAACCATCACGGCCATTTCGTCCCAGACAAATCTTCTGGCCCTCAACGCGACCATCGAGGCGGCCAGGGCGGGCGAGGCCGGCCGGGGCTTCGCCGTGGTCGCCAACGAGATCAAGGAACTGGCGCAGCAGACGGCCCAGGCCACGGAGGAGATCCGGGAAAGGATTCTGGCCATCCAGGACGCCACGGGCAACACGGTCACGGAAATCGACGGCATTTCCTCAGTCATCGCCGACGTCGACCACATCGTGGCCACCATCGCCGCGGCGGTGGAGGAGCAGAGTTCCACGACCCGCGAGATCGCGGCCAACGTCGGGCAGGCCTCCCAGGGCATCGCCGAGGTCAACGCCAACGTGTCCCAGAGTTCCGTCGTGGCCGGAGAGATCGCCACGGACATCTCCGACGTTTCCGGCCAGGCCGACGACCTTCTGGCCTCAAGCGAGCAGGTCAGGAAAAGCGCCACCGGCCTGTCCGCCACGGCGGCGAAACTGCATAACCTTGTGTCCCGCTTCACCCTGAACGCCTAGGGCGTTCCAAAGGAGAATCGCATGAAACAGCAGGCCGAAAAGACGGGTCCCCTGCAGCTGTCCTGCTTCTACGTGGGCTCGGCCCTGTGCGGGATCGACATCAATCTCATCCAGGAAATGAACCGGCAGATGGAGATGACCAAGGTGCCCCAGGCGCCGTCCTATGTGCTCGGGATCATGAACCTGCGCGGCCGCATCGTGACCATCATCGACCTCGGCCGCAAGCTGGGCCTGGCGCCGTCGAAGATGACCGAAACCAGCCGCATCATCATCGTCAATTCCCGCGACGAGAACATCGGCCTGCTGGTGGACCGCATCACCGACGTGGTCACCGACAAGTGGGAGCATGTGGAGCCGACCCCCTCGAACATCAAGGGGCTCAAGGGCCGCTACTTCCAGGGCGTGCTCAAGACGGCCAGGGACCTCGTGGCGGTTTTGGATGTCGGAGAAGTGCTGGCCGACGATCAGGGCTGACATCTTTAAGGAGTATGGATGAATCTTCGTGTTCTGGTCGTCGATGACACGATCATGTACCGCAAGGTGGTGGGGGACATCCTGGCCGAGATGCCGGGAGTGGAGGTCGTGGGCACGGCCAACAACGGACGGATCGCCCTGACCCGCATTGCGTCCCTCAAGCCCGACCTCATCACTCTCGACGTGGAGATGCCGGTCATGGACGGCCTGGAGACCCTGCAGGAGATCCAGAAGAACCACCCGGACGTGGGCGCGATCATGCTCTCGTCCTGGACCAAGCGGGGCAGCGACATCACCATGAAGGCCCTGGAGCTGGGCGCCTTCGATTTCATCCCCAAGCCCGACGCCGAGGCCATGCAGGCCAACGTGCAACTGCTCAAAGGAGCGCTGCTGCCGCGCATCAAGGCCTTCGCCAAACGACTGGAACTGAAGCTCCTGCTCAAGCAGACGGTCCGGCCCTCGGGCGCCGCGTCGCCCGCCGCGCCGAAGCCCGTCGTGACCACGGCCGCGCCGTCCAGGCGCACGGGCAAGTCCAAGGCCGTGGCCATCGGCATCTCCACCGGCGGCCCCAACGCCCTGACCAAGATGCTGCCGCAGCTGCCAAGGCTCGGCGTGCCCATCTTCGTCGTCCAGCACATGCCGCCGGTCTTCACCAAGTCCCTGGCCGAGAGCCTGGACGCCAAGTGCCAGTACGAGGTGCGGGAGGCCGAGCACAACGAGACCGTCCGCCCCGACGTGATCTACATCGCCCCGGGCGGGAAGCACATGCGCGTGGCGGCGGGGCAGGGCGGGACCAAGGTCATCCAGATCACCGACGACCCGCCCGAGAACAACTGCAAGCCGGCCGTGGACTACATGTTCCGCTCCGTGGCCCGCGAGTACGGCGCCCTGTCCACGGGCGTGATCATGACCGGCATGGGCGGCGACGGGACGCTTGGCCTTCGGGTGCTGAAGAGCTTCGGCGCCGTGACCATCGGCCAGGACGAGGAGTCCTGCGTGGTCTACGGCATGCCCAAGATGGCGGCGGAAGCCGGGGTCGTGGACGTGGTCGCCCCCCTGCAGTCCATCGCCTCCGAGATCGTGCGCACCGTGCGCTAGAAGCGTGCATTTCAACCATGGCGGCAACATGAGTTCCATCACCGCAGAAGAATTCGGCCTGTTGGCCAAGTACATCCACTCCATCTGCGGCGTGGCCCTGGACTCGACCAAGACATACCTGATCGAGACGCGGCTCAAGTCCATGATGCAGCAGTACGCCTGCGCCTCCTTCATGGACCTCTACAACAAGGTGAAGGCCGACCGCAGCGGGAACATGGAGAAGGAGGTCGTCAACGCCATCACGACCAACGAGACCCTCTTCTTCCGCGACGCTTCGCCCTTCGAGCTGTTCAAACACAAGATCCTGCCCGACCTCATCGACGTCCGCTCCAAGGCCAACCCCGGCCGCCCCGTGCCCATCCGCATCTGGAGCGCGGCCTGCTCCACCGGACAGGAGGTTTACAGCATCGCCATCGCCCTGCGCGAGGCCCTGGGCAACCTGAACAACTTCCAGATCTCCATCCTCGGCACGGACATCTCCGACGAGGCCGTGACCCGCGCCAGCTACGGCAAGTACAACAAGTTCGAGATCGAGCGCGGCCTCCCGGCCCAGACCCTGAACCGCTATTTCACCCTCATGGGCGACGGCTGGAAGATCAAGGACGAGATCCGGGCCATGGCCGTGTTCAAGAAATTCAACCTGATGAAGCCCTTCACGGGCCTTGGCCGCTTCGACGTGGTCTTCTGCCGCAACGTGGCCATCTATTTCACGCCTATGGACAAGAAGCTGGTCTTCGAGAAGATCGCCGGGGTGCTGGAGCCCGACGGCTCCCTCGTCATCGGATCGACGGAGTCCCTGACGGGAGTGACCGAGGCTTTCGAGGCGAGACGCTACATGCGCGCCATCTTCTACCAGCCGGCCGGAGCCCCGGCGGGCAGGTTCATCGCGGGCGCCCAGCCGCCATCCCCGACCTTCGTGCCGCGTCCGGTTCCCACAACTCTTCCTGCGCCTCCCGCGGTTCCGGCCCGTCCCATGGGGCCGCCCAGGGCCGCGACAGTGGCGGCCCCCGTGGCCCCGCGGCCCGCGCCGACTCCCCCGACGCCGGCCATGGCGCCGCGCCCAGAACCGCCGCGTCCGCCTGCGCCCGCGGCGCATGTGGCGGTCGCGTCCGCGGCCATGACCGCGGAGACGTTTCTGGAACCCGAAACCGGGACCCTGGCGGAATCCGCCCCGGCCGCCCCGCGCCGCGCGCCGGTCCGCACCCAGCCCGTCCAGGTCTACCGGGCTGGGGACAAGTCCGACCTCAAACGTCTGCTCATGCAGAAAAAGCAGAAGGCCTCGTCCTAGGATTCCTGCGCGTCCATGCCCATCCTCTGGTCCCCCGAGATTCCCTGCGTGACGGAAGCGTTTTCCGCACGGCATCCTGATGCGCCCCAACTCCTCAGTCAGGGTGAGATTTCTTCGTCGCCGCCGGACGAACGATTCTGGCTCTGCGGGCCGTGCTCATCCGTGCTCGACGTGGCCATGCATCTGGCCCGCCGCGGCGAACTGGACGTCTGGGACTCGGTCCTGGCCTCGCGCCAGTGGTCGGGCCGCGGCCAGCTGCGCCGCAACTGGGTCTCGGAGCCGGGCAACCTCTTCGCGGCCTGGCGCCTGCCCGCCTCCCCGGAGCCGTGGCAGAACATGGTTTCCGTCCTCACGGGCTGGGTCCTGTGTCTGGGCCTGGCCGAACTCGGGGTGCCCGTGCTGCTCAAATGGCCGAACGATATTCTGCTGCACGGCCGCAAGGTCGGCGGCATCCTCATCGAGGAGCGGGGCGACGTGTTGCTGGCCGGGATCGGCCTCAATCTCGCCACGTGCCCGGACGACGGGGCCATGCGGCGCGACCGGGCCTGCGAGGCCGCCGTCCTGGGGAGCCTGACGGCGGGGATGTCCATTTTTGGGCTGTGGTTACGTCTTGTGAATTTTGGACGGGTTCGGTACAGTCGTGAACTTTCTGATTCGACTCCTCTGGAGTTTTCCCAGTCAGTTGAGAGGGTTCTGGCCTATCTCGGGGCCGTGGTGCACGTGTCCGACAATCGATCATCGGTTTGCGGCGTGTTCACGGGAGTGAGCCCGGATGGGGGCATTGTCCTCGACTCGCAGGAAGGGCGGCGGACGCTGCATTCTGGTTCGCTGCGGCCGCAGGAGTGATCAAAAAAAGCAAATTCCATGTGCACGGAGAAAGATATGTCTTTGCATCCCCGCAGTTTTGAAGCGATTGCCCGGGAGATCCGGGGCAAGAAGATCCTTGTGGCCAACCGCGGCATTCCGGCCCGGCGCATCGTCCGTTCCATCAAGGAAGTGTTCCAGGCCGTACCCATGATCACGGCCACGGACGTGGACAAGACCGCGCCCTTCACCGCCGGCGCCCAGGAGCTTCTGCATCTCGGGGAGAACCCGAGGGCCTATCTGGACATCGACAAGATCATCGCCATGGCCAAGGCCAGGGGCGTTGCGGCCATCCACCCCGGCTGGGGCTTCGCCTCCGAGGACGACTCCTTTCCGTCCAAGTGCGCCGAGGCGGGTGTCCTCTTCATCGGACCCACGTCCGAGGCCATGCGTCTGCTGGGCAACAAGGTGCAGGTCCGCACCCTGGCCCAGAAGCTGGGCATCCCGGTCGTGCCGGGCTCCGAAGGAGCCGTGTCCGTGGAGGAGGCCAAGAAGGTCGCCGGGCAGATCGGGCTGCCTGTCATGCTCAAGGCCGAGGGCGGCGGCGGCGGACGCGGCATCTACGAAGTCTTCAGCGAGGACCAGCTGGCCGACGCCTTCGTCAAGGCCTCGACCCTGGCCCAGGCGTCCTTCGGCAACCCGCGCCTCTATGTCGAGCGGTTGCTGACCTCCGTGCGCCACATCGAGATCCAGGTCATCGCCGACAAGTACGGCAACGTCTTCGCCTTCGACGAGCGCGACTGCACGGTGCAGCGCAACCACCAGAAGCTCGTCGAGATCACGCCTTCCCCGTGGACGGGCATGACCCAGGATCTGCGCGACCAGCTCAAGGCCTACTCGCGCCAGCTGGTGCAGGCCGTGGGCTACCACTCCCTGTGCACGGTGGAGTTCCTGGTGGACGCCAAGGGCGAGGCCTACCTCATCGAGGTCAACACCCGCCTGCAGGTCGAGCACGGCATCACCGAGTGCCGCTACGGCATCGACCTGGTCGAGGAACAGATCGCCGTGGCCTTCGGGGCCGAGCTGCGCCTGACCGACGAGAACTGCACCCCGAAAAGCCACGCCATCCAGGTTCGCGTGAACTGCGAGGACCCGCAGAACAATTTTTCGCCCAATGCAGGCCGCATCACGCGCTACATGTCGCCGGGCGGACCCGGCGTGCGCGTGGACTCCTGCGTGTGCGGCGGCTACGAGTTCCCGGCCCAGTACGACTCGGCCGCGTCCCTCCTGATCGCCTACGGCCCGCAGTGGAACAAGGTCCTGGGCATCATGGAGCGGGCCCTGGGCGAATACATCATCGGCGGCATCAAGACGACCATCCCGTTCCACCGCCAGATCATCGCCCACCCGCGCTTCCGCAGCGGCGACTACGACACCAAGTTCGTGGCCAGCGCGCCCGAACTCATGGTCTATCTGGACAAGGAGTCCGAGGCTGTGCGCCTGTCGCGGCTGGTGGCCGAGATCTCGGCCCACGGGTACAACCCGCACGTCAAGCTCGGCGAGTACCGCACGCGCGAGGGCAAGCGCATGGACCCCTTCAAGCCGTCCCTGCCGGCCATTGAGCCCGAATACTATGAGTACCCGTACCCGCGCGGCGACCGCGACGCGATACTGTCGTACATCCGCGATTCCGACCATGTGCACTTCACGGACACGACGACGCGCGACATCACGCAGTCCAACTCCGGCAACCGCTTCCGTCTGGCCGAGGACCGCATCATCGGGCCCTACCTCGACAACTGCGGGTTCTTCTCCCTGGAGAACGGCGGCGGCGCGCATTTCCACGTGGCCATGCTCGCGAACATGACCTACCCCTTCTCCGAGGCTCGCGAGTGGAACGAGTTCGCGCCCAAGACCCTGAAGCAGCTCCTCATCCGCTCGACCAACGTGCTGGGTTACAAGCCGGTGCCGCGCAACATCATGCGCCGCACGGGCGAGATGATCTGCGAGCACTACGACGTGGTGCGCTGCTTCGATTTTCTCAATCACATCGAGAACATGCGACCCTTCGCCGAAGTGGCGCTCAATTCCAAGGCCAATATCTGGGAACCGGCCATCTCCCTGTCCTGGGCCAAGGGCTTCGACGTTCCGCACTACCTGGGCGTGGTGCAGGAGATCGTCGACATGAACGCCCAGGTTCTGGGCTGCTCCAAGAAGCAGGTGGAGAAGAAGTTCATCCTGGGCCTCAAGGACATGGCCGGCGTGTGCCCGCCCATCTTCATGACCGAACTGGTCACGGCCATCCGCAAGGCCTACCCCGACCTGCTCGTCCACTACCATCGCCACTACACCGACGGTCTGTTCGTGCCGGCGGTGGCGGCGGCGGCCAAGGCCGGGGCGCACATCGTGGACACGGCCATAGGCGCGTCCGTGCGCTGGTACGGCCAGGGCGAGGTGCTGTCCACGGCGGCCTACATCGAGGAACTGGGACTGAAGACCAACCTGAACAAGGAAATGATCCGCACCACGGGCTTCGTGCTCAAGCAGATCATGCCCTACTACGACCGCTATACGGCCCCGCACTTCCAGGGCATCGACTACGACGTCATCGAGCACGGCATGCCCGGCGGCGCGACGTCGTCCTCGCAGGAAGGGGCCATGAAGCAGGGCTACATCCACCTGCTGCCGTACATGCTCAAGTTCCTGGCCGGCATCCGCAAGATCGTGCGCTACCACGACGTGACGCCGGGTTCGCAGATCACATGGAACACGGCCTTCCTGGCCGTGACCGGCGCCTACAAGCGCGGCGGACGCAGGGGGCTGCGCAAGCTCCTGTCCGTCCTGGACCAGGTCGTGACCATGCCCGAGGAGAGCCTGCCCGAGGATATCCGGGCCGAGCGCCTGAAGATCTACCAGGATGCCAACGACGCCTTCCGCGACCTGCTCCTGGGCAAGTTCGGCCGCCTGCCCCTGGGTTTCCCGCCGGACTGGGTCTACGAATCGGCCTTCGGCTCCGATTGGCAGGAAGCCATCGAGCGGCGCACCGAATGCTCCCCGCTGTCCACCCTGCTGGATGTCGATGTCGCCAAGGAGCAGCAGAGCCTGGCCGAGCACATCGGCCGCATGCCCACGGAAGAGGAACTGCTCATGTACCTGAGCCAGCCCGGCGACGCCCTGAACACCATCAAGTTCGTGGCCCGCTACGGGGACTGCAACCGGGTGCCCCTCAATGTCTGGTTCGAAGGCGTCCGCGCCGGCGAGGAGTTCATGTTCAAGGACTCCAGCGGCAAGCACCACGTCATGGCCATGCAGCACGTCTCCAGGCCCGATGATCACGGCATGAGCCTGGTCTCCTACACTCTCGACTCGGAATCCTTCAGCCAGCAGGTCAAGGTGGCCGAGGCGGTGGGGCAGGCCGAGACGGGTCTGGAGATGGCCGACCCGCGCGACCCGTACCAGGTGGGATCGCCGTCCAGCGGCGACCTCTGGGTGGTGCATGTCAAGCCCGGCGACATGGTCAAAAAGGGCGAGGAACTCTTCAACATCTCCATCATGAAGCAGGAGAAGTCCGTGCTGGCGCCGGTGGACGGCATGGTCGAGCGGGTGCTCAAGTTCGCCGACTACCAGGAAGACAAGAAGATGGTCCCGGTCAAGGAAGGGGAACTGCTGGTCAAGCTCGTGCCCGCCCCCCGCAAGTGCCCGACCTGCTCCGCGCCGGTCACCAGGGACGACTTCAAGTTCTGTCCGGGGTGTGGACAAAAGGTGTAAGACAGGCCTTCGGGCCTGTCCTTTTGCTGTCAAGAACTTTTGTATATCATTTTTTCGTGTCATGAGGGGTCGGCGTTGTTGACGAGCCGTCATGTCGGCTGTACCCCATGCCCAGTTTTTTGCGGGCTTGAATGTGATCGAATCGCGCACGAAGGAGGCGAAGATGGCTGAGAGCGAGAAGAAGGGTTCCAAGAAGAAAGCCGATGCGTCGGATACTGGCACGCCGACCGCGGAGCAGTTGGAGCTGATTCAGAAGCAGCTCATCCTGACCGGCAAGGACATCGTGACCATTGGCGAGGAGGCGGAGCTTCTGGTCGGCGGCAAGAACTACAACACCGCCATCATCAGCACCATCGAAGGTATCCGCGCCCCGCAGTTCAGGGCCGTTTCCTCCATCGCCTTCCATAAGCTCCTCGACGAGACCAAGGTCAACGCCGCCCTGGTTCGCAGCACCGTGGACAGGGCCTACGACACCACGGACTGGAGCGACGCCGAGATCAACAAGGACTCCGAGTTCCTCCAGAAGTTTGTCCGCAAGATCGCCCTCGACGTGAAGGAAGCCGCCAAGAAGCAGGAAGGCACCCTCATCCGCCTGCGCACCTTCATCAACAACGTCGTCGAAGGCTTCGCCGTTTCCCCCGAGGGCATCGACCAGCTGCGCAAGCGCTCGGTCCTCGTGCAGGTGGCCATCCTGTCCGTCGATCTGCCCAAGGACGTGGCCGACGCCGTGCGCGGTGCCTACCTCGACATCTGCAAGGAGGCGGGCCTGGAGAACGAGCCCGTGGCCGTGCGTTCCTCGGCCGCCGGCGAGGACAGCCGCAAGAAGGCCTTCGCCGGCCTGCAGGACACCTACCTCAATATCGTGGGCGAGAATTACGTGGTCCAGGCCTATCACTGGGACTGCGCCTCGGCCTACAACCTGCGCTCCATGACCTACCGCCGCGAGGCCATCCTCGACGCCGTGGCCAAGGCCGAGCAGACCGGCGACGACTCCATCGCCATCAAGGCCAAACAGGAATGGGCCATCGAGAACACGTCCCTGTCCGTGTGCATCATGCGCATGATCAACCCGGTCATCTCGGGCACGGCCTTCTCGGCCGACACGTCCACGGGCTGCCGCGGCACCTCCCGCAAGGATCTCGTGTCCATCGACGCCAGCTACGGCCTGGGCGAAGCCGTGGTCAGCGGCCTGGTCACCCCCGACAAATTCTATGTCTTCCAGCGTGAGGACGGTCAGG
Source organism: Desulfomicrobium salsuginis (assembly GCF_054657795.1). Lineage (NCBI taxonomy): Bacteria > Pseudomonadati > Thermodesulfobacteriota > Desulfovibrionia > Desulfovibrionales > Desulfomicrobiaceae > Desulfomicrobium > Desulfomicrobium salsuginis. The sequence continues at coordinate 187,489 of NZ_BAAHYA010000002.1, forward strand.
AGATCGTCATTCGCTACATGGGCTGCAAGGACAAGCGCATCGTCTACAAGGAGTCCGGACGCGGCACCAAGGTCGAGACCGTGCCCGAGGACATGGCCTACCGCTGGTCCCTGTCCCTGGCCCAGGCCGAATCCGTGGCCAAGGGCGTGCGCTGCATCAGCAAGGGCTACGGTGGCATGATCATGGACTCGGAGTTCTGCATCGACCAGTGGGACCGCCTGTGGTTCGTGCAGGCCCGCCCCGAGACCCGCTGGAACGAAGAGCTGGATCATCACCCGCACACGATTTTCATGCGCCGCAAGGAAGTGGACCCCGAGGCCGCCAAGTACGCAGAAGTGCTCCTTGAGGGCAACGGCGCGTCCCGCGGCGCCGGCCAGGGCCAGGTGCGCTACCTGCGCTCGGCCCTGGAACTGAACAAGATCAACAAGGGCAACGTCCTGGCGGCCGAGCGCACGGACCCGGACATGGTGCCGGGCATGCGCATCGCCTCGGCCATTATGGCCGACGCCGGCGGCGACACCAGCCACGCTGCCATCACCTCCCGCGAACTGGGCATCCCGGCCGTCATCGGCATCAAGCGTCTGGAGAAGCTGCGCACCCTGGACGGTCAGGACGTGACCGTGGACGGCTCCCGCGGCAAGGTCTACCGCGGTCTCTTGCCGCTGGTTGACGTGGGCGGCGAGATCGACGTCAGCGAACTGCCGGACACCAAGACCAAGGTCGGCCTCATCCTGGCCGACGTGGGGCAGTCGCTCTTCCTGTCGCGCCTGCGCGACGTCCCCGATTTTGAGGTGGGCCTGCTGCGCGCCGAGTTCATGCTCGGCAACATCGGCGTCCATCCCCTGGCCTTGGAGGCCTATGACCTGGGCACCCTGGAGACCGTGGTCACCGAGAAGCTCACGGTGCTCGAGAACGACCTGACCAAGATCGTGTCCGAGCAGATGGCCGCCGGCATCATTTCCCTGGACATCAAGCTGCGCAGCTACGTGGGCATCGTCACGGGCCTGGGCCGCAAGATGGAGGAGCTGACCGAGCGCGAAGGCGCCAAGGGCACCGACGAGGTTCTGGCCATCCACCGCCAGCTGCGCGAACTGGACAAGAAGCTCGACGAGCACCTGGAGTTCGCCACCCAGCGCTTTGAAGTCTTGAAGACCTCCCACAACCTGCGCGACCATGTGGCCGTCATCATGGGCTACGCCGACGAGCTGGAGAACCTTGGCGCCGACCCGCAGTCACAGCGCCGCCGCCACGAGCTCCAGGACGCCATTTCCCGTGACGTGGCCCGTATCGAGAAGGATCCGGTCATCGTCTCCATCCTGGAGAAGATCGCCGCCATGCGCGAGGACGTGGCCAAGAAGGTCGGGCTGCAGCAGGAAATGGACACGGTCCGCACCCTGCCGGAGAAGATCCGCGAAATCCTCAAGGCCCGCGGTTACCGCAGCGGCAAGGAGCTGTACATCCAGTCCCTGGCCCAGGGCCTGGCTCTCTTCGCCATGGCCTTCCACGGCAAGACCATCGTCTACCGCACCACGGACTACAAGACCAACGAATACCGCAACCTCCTGGGCGGCCTCCTGTTCGAAGGACACGAGGACAACCCCATGCTCGGCTACCGCGGCGTGTCGCGCAACATCCACGACTGGGAGCTGGAGTCCTTCAAGCTGGCCCGCGGCGCCTTTGGCGGCGTGAACCTGCACCTCATGCTGCCCTTCGTGCGCACCCTCGAAGAGGCCCGCTCCATGAAGCGCTACCTCCAGCAGGTGCACCACATCCAGTCTGGAGACTCGGGCCTGAAGATCATTCTCATGTCCGAGATCCCGAGCAACGCCGTGCTGGCCAAGGAATTCATCAAGGAGTTCGACGGGTTCTCCATCGGCTCCAACGACATGACCCAGCTGGTGCTCGGCACCGACCGCGACAACGCCCGCCTGCGCCACATCTACGACGAGGAGGACCCGGCGGTGGTCTGGGCCATCCTGACGACCATCTTCACGGGCCAGAAGTTCCGCAAGAAGGTCGGCTTCTGCGGCCAGGGCGTGTCCAACTCCAAGATCATCCGCGGCCTGGTGTGCATCGCCGGCATCGTTTCCGCCTCGGTTGTGCCGGACACCTACCAGCAGACCAAGTTCGACATCGCCGAGGTCGAGTCCGAGAACATCCCGCTCTCGGGCCTGGGCGACTGGCTCACGGAACAGCACCTGGAGCGCCTGCACATGCTCCTGGCCGAGAACCGCTACGAGCACATTCTCAAGAAGAACACCTCCGGACCGGACCTCATGGACTGGTACGAAGGCGAGTTGGCCCGCCTGCACGAGCAGCTGCAGTCCAACCTCGGCACAGCCAAGGAAGACTTCTACCGGCAGGAGCTGGCCTCCTTCCGCAGCATCTTCCACAAGCCGGTCATCTACGCCAACTGGGACTGGCAGACCACGGTCAGGGATGCGCTGCATCAGGCCGGGTTTGCAGATTTCGCGGAGCAGGAGATAGCTCTGGCGGAGCAGAGGACCAAAACCTGGTAAGCGAGGGCGGCGAAAGCCGCCCTTTTTCGTCCATGCAGTGGAATTCCATCCCCGTCACCGTGACCCGCAACCCCAGGGCGCGCAAAGTCTGGCTCAAGATGCGCTCCTGCCGGGGGATCGAGGTCGTCCTGCCGTACAGGGTTTCGACGTCCGAAGTTCCGTCCATCCTCGAACGGCACAAGTCCTGGCTCATGGAGCGCCTGGCCGACCTCGAAACCAGGGGCCAGGCGCCGGGGCAGAACCCTTTGCCGGATGCCGTCACTCTCGCGTTCCTGAACCGGGAATATTTCGTTGCCTACGGCGAGGCCGTCCGGCCTGAACTGCATGTCGCGGAAACGCAGCTTCGCGTGCTGCTGCCCGGCGGCGAGACCGGCGCCGGGGCGCTCTTGCTGCAGATGTGGCTGGCCGATCTGGGAAAGTGCCATCTCGTCCCGTTCTGCCGGGAGGTTGCGCAGCTGCACGGGGTGTCCATCTCGGGCGTCCGGGTGCGCAACCAGGCCGGCCGCTGGGGCAGCTGTTCGGCGCGGGGCGGCATCAGCCTCAACGCCAAGCTTCTTTTTCTGCCCCGGCCCCTGGCGCGCAACGTCGTGCTCCACGAGCTCTGCCACGTGGCGCACCGCAACCACGGGCCGGCCTTCAAGGCCGCCCTGCGGGAATTGGATCCGCTGACGGACGAACATGAGGCGCGGATCAGGACAGCCTGGGAGGAACTGCCGGCATGGACCAAATGGCGCAGGAAGGACGTGGGCGCGTGAACGCCCTGCAATGACCGGAAAGGGAGGGACTATGAGAAAGATGGTATTCGCTCTGTTACTGGCCGGCCTTTTCGGCTGCACGCAGGAAGCCCAGAACCAGCTGGGACGCTCCATCCAGAACTGGACCGGGACCAACGGCGTCCTGGAGGTGTTCTCCGGGGAAAAGCTCGTCCACCGCTTCATCAAGATCGACAAGTTGTCCACGGCCTACGGCACCGCGGATCGCCAGGCCCGGGGCTACCGCTTCGGCTACGGCGTGGCCGACACGGATTTTGACGGCAAGGTCGGACCGGGTGAGAAGAAGGTGTACTTCGAGGTCGCGGAGTTTGCGACGTACGTGTTTTACGAGCAGCCCTGACCGGGAGGTTCGGCTGTCCGGTTGAGCTTCCGGCGGTCTTCGTTAAGAAGGCAAGAGTGGGGAGCGTAGCGGGGCGGCCGCGTGCCGGACGGTCTGCGGTGAGGCCCGTCGAAACTCCCTCGCGGGCCTCGTAATGCTTCCCGGCCTTGATCGTCGGACAGAGGGCCGCGCGTTGTCCGGCCCGCGGCCGGAAAGCAAACGATGCCTGGCTCAGTCGGACAGTCGACGGCCCTCGCCGCAGACCGCCCGACACGCTTGAGATTGGGCTTTGAGCGGGAGAATGGAAAGGCAGGGAAAGTTTGCAGGCCTCTGGGTGCCCTCTCTTTTGTGGTTGGCCTTCAGTGGATTTCTGCCGCATTTTTTCGGCGTCATTCCCGCGAAGGCGGGAATCCATGATTTTCGAACTGTAGCCTAAGGGAAAACGCGCGGCTCCCGATCCAGGGCCAGGGCCGCCAGGGCCGCAACGCCCCAGGGCAGGCAGTCCTCGTCCAGGCAGAAGCACGAGCTGTGCAGCCCGCCCCGGCCGTCGGCGGCGCAGGGGCCGCAGCCCATGAAGACGAAGCAACCCGGCACCTTCTGCTGGTACTGCGAGAAATCTTCGCCGGCCATGACCGGATCGATGTTCCCCTCAACCATTTCTGATATCTCCCCGAGAACCCGTGCGGCTTTCGCCGCGGCGGCAGGGTCGTTGTCGACCACGGGGAAGCCCCGCAGGTAGTCGAATTCAGCCTGCACGCCCATGCCGGCGGCCACGGCGTCCGTCATGGCGCGCATGGCCCCTTCGATCATGTCGCCCGTCGACGCCGAGAGCGTGCGCACCGTGCCCTGCAGGAAGGCCGTGTCCGGTATGATGTTGTAGCCCGTGCCGGCGTCGAGACGCGTCACGCTGAGCACGGCCCGTTCGCCCGGGGGCACCCGGCGCGAGACGATGGTGTTGAGTTGGGTCACCAGATGGCAGGCGGCCAGGACAGGGTCGACGCACTGGTGCGGGGCCGAGGCGTGTCCGCCCTTGCCCCGCAGGGTCACTCCAAAGACGTCGGGCCGGGCCATGAGGGGGCCGGGGCGGGTGCCGAACCAGCCTGTGGGTCTGCCCGGCCAGACGTGCAGGCCGTAGACCTCGCGCACGCCGTCGAGGCACCCGGCCTCGACCATGAATTTCGCACCGCCGGGCTGGTTCTCCTCGTTGGGCTGGAAAAGGAAGCGCACGCCCGTCGACAGCCTGTCCCGCAGGTCCGTAAGCAGGGCGGCCGCGCCCAGGAGCATGGCCGTGTGCGCGTCGTGGCCGCAGACGTGGGCCTGCCCAGGGATCTGCGAGGCAAACTCGAGGCCCGTCTCCTCCTGCACGGGCAGGGCGTCCATGTCGGCCCGCAGGGCGACCATGCCGTCCGAGCCGCCGGCCGGTCCGTGCAGGTCGGCCACGATGCCGCCGCCGACGTTGTCCCGGACGTCCAGGCCGAGCCCGTTCAGTTCGCGCAGGACCAGGGCTCTGGTTCGGGGAAGGTCCGTGCCGATCTCGGGATGCCGGTGCAGTTCGCGCCGGATGGCGCGCACGTGGTCGAGGCGCTGCCTGCTCTGGTTCAGTATGCTCTTCATCGCCCGCCTCCCGCTGTCATCCGGGACACGACCCCGATGTCCGTGCGCCAGTTCCACCCGATCCGCTCCCAGAATTTTCGTCCGTCCTCGTTGTCCGTGAAGAGGAAGGCGTGGGCCTTGTCCAGCCCTGCTTCGGCCAGGGCGCCCAGGGCGCTGTCTATCAGCATGCGGCCGATGCTTCGGCGCCTGTAGCCTTCGTGCACGCACAGATGATGCAGGTAGCCACGCCGGCCGTCGTGTCCGGCCAGGACCGTGCCTGTCAGGACTTCGCCGGACCAGGCGCACTGGCTCAGGCCCGGATTGCGCAGCAGGTAGTCGCGCATGCACTCGGGCCCGTCTGCAGCGGACAGGCCGATGCCCGGCGTGCCCTGCCACAGGGCCAGGGCGGCGGGGTAGTCGTTCATGGTCATTGGGGCGATGCGCGGTGCGGTCATGCTGCGATCCTTGGGATGACGTTGCAAAAAATCGGGACCATGGCATTGTGCGTGCTTTGCGTTCCGGGATCAAGGGGGGCGGGCCGGATTCCTCGTCGATGGGGGCGGGGCATTGTCATTCCCGCGCCATTCCAGTAGATAAGCGGATGTTTGTACACGCCTTTGACAACCAACTCCGCAGCCCATGGAGGCAGATCATATGCGATTTCTGGACGAACTGAACGTCAGCGGCAAGCGCGTTCTCATGCGCGTCGATTACAACGTGCCCCTGAAGGGCGAGACCATCACCGACGACAACCGCATTAGGCAGAGCCTGCCGACCCTGCAGATGGCCCTGGACGGCGGCGCCTCCCTGGTGATTTGCTCCCATTTGGGCCGGCCCAAGGGCGCCCCGGACGCCCAGTTCTCCCTCAAGCCCGTGGCCGCCCGCCTGGCCGAGCTGCTGGGGCGCGAGGTGAAGATGGCTCCGGACTGCATCGGGCCCGAGGTCAGGGCCATGGCCGACGCCCTGAAGCCCGGAGAAGTCCTGCTGCTTGAAAACCTGCGCTTCCATCCCGGCGAGACCAAGAACGACCCCGAATTCAGCCGCGAGCTGGCCGCTCTCGGCCAAGTCTACGTCAACGACGCCTTCGGCGCGTCCCACCGCGCCCACGCCTCGGTGGTCGGCGTGACGGAATTCATCGCCGACTGCTGCGGTGGCCTGCTCCTGAAGAAGGAATGGCAGTACCTGGGCGAGGCCCTGAAAGACCCCAAGCGCCCCTTCGTGGCCATCATCGGCGGGGCCAAGGTCTCCTCCAAGCTCGGCATCCTGAAGGCCCTCATGGGTCAGGTCGATTCCATGATCGTCGGCGGCGCCATGGCCAACACTTTTCGCAAGGCCCAGGGCTTCGAGGTCGGCATCTCCCTGGTCGAGGACGATCTGCTCGAGGATGCCATGGCCATCATGGTCGAGGCCCGCGAGAAGGGCGTCAAGTTCTACCTGCCCGTGGACTTCATCCTCGGCACCGACCCCAAGGGCGGCATCGCCTCTGGCGTGAGGACCTACCAGGACATCCCCCAGGATGAGATGATCCTCGACACGGGCCCGGCCTCCCACACCCTGTTCGCCGAGGTCATCAAGGACGCCGGGACCGTCATCTGGAACGGCCCCATGGGCGCCTTCGAGAATCCGGCCTTTGCCCAGGGTTCCATCAACCTCTGCCGGGTGGTGGCCGCCATCCCCGCCATGACCATCCTCGGCGGCGGCGACACCAACGTCATCGTGGAGCAGACCAGGCTGACCGAGAAGTTCTCCTTCATCTCGACCGGCGGCGGCTCGTTCCTGGAATTCCTCGAAGGCAAGGAACTGCCGGCCTTCACCGCCCTGGAGAAAAAGTCATGAAGAAGCTCATGGCCGCCAACTGGAAGATGTACAAAACCGTGGCCGAAGGCGCGGCCACGGCCGCGGAACTGGTCGGGCTGCTGGACGGGCGTCTGCCCGCGGACCGCGAGGTCCTGGTCTGTCCGTCCTTCACCATGCTTTCGGCCGTGGCTCCCATCCTTTCCAAGACCCCGGGCTGCAGCGCAGGCGCCCAGAACTTCTACCCTGCCGGGCAGGGAGCCTTCACGGGCGAGGTCGCCCCTGAGCAGCTGCTGGAACTGGGCTGCGCCTACGCTCTGGCTGGACACTCCGAGCGTAGGCACGTCCTGGGAGAGGGTGACGAGCTTGTCGGGCGGAAGGTGACCTTCGGCCTGGGCGCGGGCCTGCGGATGATCCTGTGCGTCGGTGAGACTATCGAGGAGCGCAGGGCCGGGCAGGTCGAGGCTGTGCTGGCGCGGCAGCTGGAAAAGGGCCTGGAGGGCGTGCTCGGCTCCGCCACGGCCGAGAGCCTGGCAGTGGCCTATGAGCCGGTCTGGGCCATCGGCACGGGCGAGGTTGCCGGACCGGCCGAGATTTTGGCCGCCCATGCCTTTGTGCGCGAAAAACTCGTGGCCCTGCTGCCGACCGAGGGCGCATCCGTGCGCATCCTTTACGGCGGTTCCGTCAAGCCCGACAACGCCGGAACTATCATCCGCCTTGACAATGTGGACGGTGTACTGGTAGGCGGCGCAAGTCTCAAAGCCGACAGCTTCAGCCAGATCGTTCTGGCTTAAATATTAGGAGGAAACCCCTTGAACGCCCTGATAATCACCATTCACGTCATTGCCTGTGTCACCCTTGTCGTCCTCGTCCTGCTGCAGTCCGGCAAAGAGGGCATGGGAGTCATCTTCGGCGGTGGCGGCGGGTCCCTGTTCGGGGCCACGGGCGCGGGAGGCCTGCTCGGCAAATTGACCGCCGGCGCAGCGACCGTGTTCTTCCTGACTTCCATGGTCTTCACGTATATCAGCACCCAGCAGCACGTGGCTCCCAAGGAGTCCATCGTCATCGACATGCCCGTGACCCAGACCCCGGCCGAGCAGCCTGCCGCTCCGGAGCAGAAACAGTAAAAAAAGTACTGGACAAACCGTAGAGGCATGGCTAAAGACTGCTTCTCCGGTTTGCGGGATGAAGTTTCGCAAATCTGATAGGTTAGATGTCGAAGTGGTGGAATTGGTAGACACGCTATCTTGAGGGGGTAGTGGGGTATCCCGTGGGGGTTCGAGTCCCCCCTTCGACACCAGAAATTCAAGGGCCTTGCAGTCAACACGCTGCAAGGCCCTTTTCTGTTGCTTTCTGCGCTGTCATGGAGATGTTTCTTCCTGGCGCGACAATTCTTATTTGTGGATAATTTGGCTGGATTGGATTGTCGGATCTGGCCCCAGGCTGGCGCGCTGGACATGAGTGTGCAACGCGTTTACCAAATCCAAAAGCCAAAAAGGACACCTTCCATGCACCATGACGCCTTCGCCATTCTGGACGCCTTGAAGTCCAAGCTGGACGCCCATCGCCCCCTCGCACCGGAACTTGTCCGGAACCTGCGTGAGGACATGGTGCTCAAGTACACCTACCACTCCAACGCCATCGAGGGGAACACGCTGACCCTCATGGAGACCAAGGTGGTGCTGGAGGAGGGGCTGACCATCGGCGGCAAACCGCTGCGGCACCACCTCGAAGCCATCAACCACGCCGACGCGATCACCTACCTGGAAGGCCTGGTGCAGGAGAACGTCCCGCTTGACGAGCGCATATTGAAGGAATTGCATCAGCTTGTCCTGCGGGGGATCGACAGCGAAGCTGGACGCTATCGGGGCTGCAACGTCATGATCTCCGGCGCGGGACATGCTCCGCCTGACCACCTTCACGTCGGCGAGCGCATGCAGCGCTTCTTCGATTGGTACCGTGGTGAGGCCAGGAGTCTTCATCCGGTGGAAAGGGCGGCCAGGGTGCATGCCGACCTGGTCATCATCCATCCCTTCCGGGACGGAAACGGAAGAACCTCAAGGCTCGTCATGAACCTGGAGCTCATGCGGGCAGGGTTTCCGACCGTCATCATCCCGGTGGAGGATCGGGCCGCCTATTACGAGAATCTGGACAAGGCGGGGAAGGACATGGACTACGGCCCATTTGTTCAGCAGCTTGGCCAACTGGTCGAACGAAGTTTCGAGCCATATTGGTATCTGCTCGGCATAGCCTAGCCGTTAAACACAACAACGAACGAAAAGCCCTGGAGTCACAAGCTCCGGGGCTTTTCGCATTTGGGGGTACTGATGATCGACACGCGGGCCGTGATACTTCCCCTGTTGTTGTTGGTCGACATCCTCGGCCGAAACGCGAAATGTCTCTTGATCTCTTTATCGAGTCCACCTGCCTTGCCGTCGGATAATGCAGACGGCACACGCCCGGGGCATTGGCCATGCCAATGCCCCGGGCGTGTGCCGGGCAGGGCGCTACACCGTCAGTTGCTGGATGCCCTCCAGGGTCCACTGGGGGGACTGGTCGCTTTCGTCGCGCCGGATGTGCCAGACTTCCCTGACCTGTTCCGCAGGGGCTCCTTCGCCGTCCTCGCGCAGCATGGCGTCGAAGAGCACGCTGATGACGGTTTCGGTCCCTGCGTTGCGGGCCTCCAGCACGCGCGCCTCGACCATGAGGATTTCCGTGCGTCCGGGCGCAGGGTCGAGCGCTGCCTGGCGTGCGATCTCGCCGTGCACTTCCGGGCTCGTGAACTGGCGGATGTCGTCGATGTCCCGACGGTCCCAGGACGCCTGCAGGCGGGTGTAGAGGGCTTTCGCCCCGGCCAGGAATTCCTGCTCGTCCAGGCCGTGGGGCATGACGGGGCGCGGCGGCGCCTGCGCCTCGAAGCGCTGCTGGCCCCATCCGCCGTGCGAGCCGGGGTTTCGGGCTTCTTCATGTCCGGCGTAGGCATAAGGCGCCGAATTTGCAGTGGCCGCCCGGCGGGATTTCAGGAACTTGAACAGCAGAAACCCGCCCATGGCCAGGAGAAGCATGTCGAGCATGCCCGGGCCTGCGAATCCGCCGCCGAAAAGCATGGAGCCGATGAGGCCGCCCATGAGCAGGCCGCCGAACATGCCGCCGAGGCCGCCGAAGCGGGACGGGCTGTTTGGCGCAGCCTGCTTGGCCATGGCCGGGGAGTCCTTGGAAGGGGAAGCCTGCTTGTTGTAGCCGCTGCTGTACGACGGTTTGCTGCCGAAGGACCCGCCGCCGCCCATGCGTTTTGCGTCGGCCAGGTCCGGCCAGGCGAAAAGGAGAAAGGCCAGGGCGATAAGGGGGAAAAAGAGATAGGCTTTTCTTGTATGCGCGACGGCCGCGCAAGATGGAGAAAGAGAATCGGTCTTCATGGAACCTCCTGATTTGGCTGGAGGTCATCCAAAAAAAAGACCTCCAGCATGGTTGATCATGCTGAAGGTCTGGCTCATCGGTTGGTTCCGACGGCAAGGCCAAGCGCTTTCGCGCCAGTATTGTTGACCTTGCCACTGGGAGCTACTCCCCTTCAAAACCATAAGTATTGTGCATGGAGGCACATTGTCAAGAATAATTCCGATCGTAGCGCTCCGGAATCGGGGCGAAAGCCCGTCAAACAGACTGCGCGGAAGGATGTATCCAGTCACGCTCTTTCATCGCCATATTCCATGCCGGACAGGCGATGGCCGTCTCCGTTTGTCACAGGCCGTCTTCCGGCGACCGCAATGGCCGGGCTGACCACGTGCCGCGCGGCGTCACTGCCGGCTTACGGCTTCATCCGGCCGGGGGCTGTCGCAGGCCCGGACCACGGTGCGGTTCCGTCCCAGCGCCTTGGCCTGGTAGCAGGCTGCGTCGGCGATGGAGAAGAATTCGTCGACGCTGATCTTGGCGCCTTGCAGGGCGGCGATGCCGATGCTTACGGTGAAGGCCAGTTCCTTGTCGCCATAGGTGAAGCGTCCTTGCGCGATGACGGTCCGGATCTTTTCGAGCACCGCACGGGCAGTCTCCTGGCCCGTGTTGGGCAGCAGGATCGCGAATTCCTCTCCGCCGATCCGTCCGACGGTGTCCGAGGAGCGCAGGCGCGAGGTCAGCGTGTTTGCCAGGTATTTCAGGGCGGCGTCCCCGGCCGCGTGGCCGTAGGTGTCGTTGATGCGCTTGAAGTGGTCCGCGTCCAGGAGCACCAGGCACAAGGGTTGGCGCAGGCGCATCGCCTCGGCGATTTCCGCCTCGGCCCGACCCATGAAGCAGCGCCGGTTCCAAAGGCCCGTCAATTCGTCCGTGGCGGCCAGCAACCGGAGCTTTTCTTCGGCCATGATCTTGATGGTCACGTCCTTGAAACTCCACAGCCAGCCCGTGACGCTGCCGTCCTCGAGCAGCGGCCTGGCGCTTTGTTCGAGGATGATCCCCGTTTTAAGGTGGATCAGCTGGCTGTCCCGGTCCTTGTGGCGCGTTTCGAGCACGCTGTCGGCGGACTCGGGCAGGACGGCCCCTCTGACGTGCTCGATGACGAGGGCGCTCAGTCCCTCCCCGACATGCTCGTCCCGGAGGTTCCACAGTTCGAGGAAGCGCTGGTTGTAGTGCGTGATCCTGTCCTGGTCGTCCAGGACCAGCAGACCGTCGCTGGTCGTCTCCAGGATGAGCCGCAGCTCCGCGGCCTTGCGCCGGAGAGAGGACTGGGTCATCCCTTCGATGCTGTCCGCGATGGAGGCCAGTTCGGCGTTGGAAATGGACGGCGGCTTTTTGCCCGCCTCCCTGCCCGCCGTGATGTCGGCTATGCGCCGTTTGAGGGTCATGAACGGCTCGACGAAGCGCCACTCGTACGCCTTGAGCTGCAGAAGCCCCAGCAGCAGCGTGACCAGGGCCGTCGCCGACACGGTCAGCGCGATCCTGCCCCTGATCGGGGCCATGACCTCGTCCCGGTCCACGGCGGACACGATGATCCAGTCGTTGATGTTGAGCCGGGTGAAATACGCCATCCGGATCCCGGTTCCGGGCAGATCGTATTCGATATAGCCGGTAGCGCCCTTCAGCAGCTCCATGGCCCCGGGGACAATGTCCCCGATTTTGTGGTCGAGGTACCCGCTGTCGTTGTTGTGGATGAGAATCTGCCCGTCGGCATTGACGACGAAGTTCGACTGGCTGCGGAACGATTTGATGTTGTTGAGCATCCCGTCCATGCTGGACAGGGTGCTGTCGACGGAGACGACGCCGCGCAGGCCGTTGGCGTCGAAAAAGGCCGATGATATGGCGACGAGCCACTCCTGGTCGACGATGTCCCGATAGGGCAGGCCGATGGTCATTTTGGGCCAGCTTTCGACCGCGGCGACGTACCAGGGCCGGACCCTCGGATCGTAGCCCTCGGGCGGGGTGTAGCCGTTGATCAGCAGTTCCCCGCCTGCATAGCCTGCATACGAGTACTTCACGTTCGGATTGGACAGCTCGACGAAGCGGAAGTAGGTCCGGGCGCGTTCCCTGGATTCCTCGCCGCTTGTGTCGCCATGCACGACATCGGGGGTGGCGGCCATGATCCGTACCGCGGCCGCCAGGCCTTCGAGGTGGGCCTCGACGTAGGACGAAATCTGCCTGTTCGCGCCGGTGATCCGTTCGCGCGCGCTGTCCATGCCCGCGCGGTAGATGCCCATGGACTGCATGGAAACGACGACGACGGCTATCGCCGCCAGGCAGAACAGGCCGATGAGGAACATTTCCCTGCGAATCGTCTGCCTGCCGCTGTACGTGGAGTCCGGGGTCGGGGCGGTGGAGCGCCGTGATAGAAGTTGCTTCAGATGGGTGATCATGTTTGGGATGGTCCGGACGTGCGGGGTCGGGCCTTGCGGCAGCCGTGTCCGCTTTGTCGTAGTTGCCGGGGATATCAGCAAGAGTTCATTCTTACAAGGCGCGATTCGATGTTCTGTCGATGCCGTGCGGACGGGCCTCCCGGTGGCGTGCGGGCATTGATGGGTGAGGGAAGGATGGGTTTCGGCTTTACCTGTACTGTCAGTCCGTATATTTTACGCACTTGGTGATCAGAAACGCTTTCGGCAGCCGGACAACCGGCGTTTTCGGAGTTTCGAGGTGAGGATATGAGTACGCAGAGCTCGGACTGGCGGCTGGCCGCGGAGAAGGAATCCCAGATGAGGAAGAAGGCCGAGGACGCCCTGGTGGAGATGCGGCGCTTTCTCTTCGACTATTTCTATCTGCTCGGACCCGATCCCATCAGGAACATCGACGTCGTCGTCACGACGCTGGGAAAGGTCCTCGGTTCAGACGTGGCGCTCTACAACCGGCTCGAAGGCGGTGTGCTCAGGACGTGGTCCATCGACCACGAACCTCCGGGCTTCAAGCGGGAAGATGCCCCGGAGGGCCATATCTGTTACGACATGACCATCTCGCACCGCGGCCCGTCCAACATGAAAGCCGTTGTCCTCAACGACCTGGAGGGCACGGAATGGGCAACGCTGGACGCCAACGTCAGGCAGTACGGCCTGAAATCCTACCTGGGCTTCCCTGTCCAGTTGGAAGGCAGGGTGGTCGGGTCGCTGTGCGTCGTCGACACCCGCAAGCGCGAATACACGGAGATCGAGCAGTACATCATCGAGGCCTTTTCATCCGCCATCCGCCTGGAGGAGGAACGTCTCCTGACCCAGAACCGCCTCGCCTTGGCCAACGCGGCCCTTGAGGAGAAAAACCGCAAGATCGAGGAGATGGCGCTGACGGACTTCCTGACCGGGCTGCCGAATCGCCGTGCCATCATCGACTGCCTGGACACGGAGATCGCCGCGCTGAACCGCAGAAGGCACGCCGCGCAGGTCCGCGCCGTCTTTCCCGGTTTTTCTCTTGTCATGTGCGATGTCGACAATTTCAAGGACATAAACGACACCTTTGGCCATGTCTGCGGCGACGAGGTCCTCAAGGTCATTTCGACGCTTCTGACGAACAGCCTGCGCGCCCAGGACAGGGTCGCGCGCTGGGGCGGGGAGGAGTTCGTCATGCTGCTCAAGGATACGGATGCCCCAGGGGCCGCCGTGATCGCCGAGCGTATCCGCAAGGCCATTGCGGACACCCCCTTTTCGTGCGGCGGCGAGTCCTTCCGGGTCACCGCGACCTTCGGCGTCAGCGCCTGCGAGAATCCGTGCATGACCATCAACGATTGCGTCCATGTCGCCGACAAGGCGTTGTACGTGGGCAAGGACAAGGGGCGAAATCAAGTCGTCGTGTTGCCCTTGGAGACTTCGTGCGGGTGACGGTTCGCTTTTCTGGGTGTCGGCGCGTCTCTTTTTGCCATGATTTTCGCATGTGGGATGGATTGCCCGCAATGCGGGGGGCGGATGCCGGGCCTTGACGGGGAAGTGGGGCGGATGTAATCTTGTTTTTTTCGAAGGGGAGTAGCTCCTCCAGGCAAGGTCAACAACACCGGCGCTTCCGCGCTTGGCCTTGCCGTCGGATCACACCGATGAGCAAGACCTTCAGCACCGAACCGTGCTGGAGGTCTTTTTTTTGGACCTTCGGCCAAGACCCGGAGGTCTCATGAAAAAGAACCGTTTCCTGCCGTCTTCGCCATTCCCGAGGGGTGGACTCATCCCGAATTCAGACGTCCATACCGGGCGTTGTCCCATCGTGAGCGGGGGCTCCACGCACCCCGGGAGGGACTGCGCATGATCACCCCGATTCTCGCCGTCGTGTTCGGCCTCGCCCTGCTGGTCTGGAGCGCCGAGCGCTTTGTGGACGGGGCGGCCTCCGCGGCCAGCCGCCTCGGCATGCCTTCGCTGCTCATAGGCATGGTCATCGTCGGCTTCGGCACGTCCGCGCCGGAGATGGTCGTCTCGGCGCTGTCGGCGAGCCAGGGCAACCCCGGCATCGCCTTGGGCAACGCCTTTGGCTCGAACATCACCAACATCGCCCTCATCCTCGGCCTGACCGCCGTCATTCGGCCCGTGATGGTTCATTCACGCGTGCTGCGCACGGAATTGCCGATCCTGACGGCCGTGACCGTCTTCGCCGCGTGGCAGCTCATGGACGGGGAGGTCTCGCGTGGCGATGCCGCGACGCTCCTGGCCGTCTTCGGCGGGCTCATGGCCTGGACCGTTTGGCAGGGACTGCGCCGGCAGACCGATGCCCTGGGGCTGGAGGTGGAGCAGGAGATGAGGCGCCCCATGCCCCTGCGCCGCGCCCTGACCTGGCTGGCGGTCGGGCTTGTCCTGCTCGTGGCCAGTTCGCGCATCCTGGTCTGGGGAGCGGTGGAACTGGCCCGCGGGTTCGGGGTCAGCGACATGATCATCGGCCTGACCATCGTCGCCGTGGGCACGTCCCTGCCCGAACTGGCCTCGTCCATCGTCGCCGCGCGCAAGGGCGAGGACGACATCGCCCTGGGCAACATCCTCGGCTCGAATCTCTTCAACACCCTGGCCGTGGTCGGCATCGCCGGGTCCATCTCCCCCCTGCGCGTCGGTCCGGAGGTCTTCTCCCGCGACATTCTGGCCATGGCCGGCCTGACCTTTTCCCTCTTCGTCATGGGCTACGGTTTTCGCGGCCCGGGCCAGGGGCGCATCAACCGTTTCGAGGGCACGATCCTGCTGGCCTGCTACGTCGGCTACGTGTCCGTGCTGATCCGCAGCGTGCTGCTGGCCTGACGTCCCTGCCTGCCTGCTGCGCGACACCCAAACGGTCGCGTAGCGGGCAGGGCCTTGAATTTCCGCTCCCCGCGCTCCGGTCGATTTCAGAACAGGCTGTCGACAAACGTCCCCGTGTCCACGTCGCGGATGAATTCCCCCACGCTCACCCCCGCCAGGGCGGCCTCGATGTCCGCGCGCTCGTGCCGGCAGCCGGCCAGGAGGGCCTCCAGTTCGGCCACCGGGCGCACGCCGAAGAAGTCCCCGAAGATGCGGGCGCTGCGGATGCGGCCCTGGTGCACGTCCAGATGGACCTCCACCAGCCCGCCCGGAGTCTTGCGGCACTGGGCGATGCCGTAGTCCGGCGAGGCCCCGAAGTTCCAGTCCCAGGTGCCGTATTTGGTGCGCACCAGTTCGCGGATTCCCGCCTCCTCGTCGGGGCGCAGGCCCAGGGCGTGGCCGGGCGCGCCGTCCGAGACGTGGTCCATGACGCTGGCGATGAAGGTCTCGACGTCCATGGGTGCGGGCAGGTGGCTCGAAATGTTCGTGACCCGCTTCTTGACGCTCTTGACCGCCTTGTCCTCGAACTTGAGCGGATTGGCCTTGAGGGCGCCGGACAGGTCGGCCATCTGGGCCGAGAAGAGCAGGGTGCCGTGGTGCAGGACGCGGTCCTTCTCGATGAGCTGGGCGTTGCCCGAGAACTTGAGGCCGTCGATGGTCAGATCGTTTCGCCCCTCGAACCGGCAGTCCACGCCCATGGCCCGCAGGGCTTCGAGGATGGGGGCCGTGAAGCGGTGGAAGTCCAGGTGCCGGCTCTGGCTGCCGAGCTGGATGAAGGAGAAGTTGACGTTGCCCAGGTCGTGGAACACGGCCCCGCCGCCGGTCATGCGGCGGATGACCGTGATGTCGTGCTCGCGCACGTAGGCCTCGTCGATCTCGGCGGCGGTGTTCTGGTTGCGCCCGACGATGACCGCCCTGTGGTTGCGCCAGAGCATGAAGATGTCCTGGTCCGTGTTGCGCAGCAGCCATTCCTCGGCGGCGAGGTTGAAGGCCGGGTCGGTGTGGGGGTGGTGGATGTAACGCATGGGTGCTCCTTGTTTCGCAGGGGCCCATCAAAAGCGATGCCAGGCGGGTTTGTCCAGCCCGATGTTTCCCATTCGCCCATGCTCGTGGAAAAATTCCGTCAGGCGCGGACCGAGGCCATGCCGGAAGAGGCGATGGGCTTGCACGCGCAAAGGCCGACGCTGCGCTTTGTCGCGTTGCCGGCCTTTGTCTGTTTCATCGTTGCGATCCTCGGAGCTTCAGACGATCTCCTTCACCGCCGCGATCAGCTGCCCTTGGTCCGGGATGTAGAAGCGCTCAAGGGGCGGGCTGGCCGGGACCGGGATGTCCGGGCCGGTCACGCGCCGCAGGGGTGCCTTCAGGCTGGCGAAGGCCTGCTCCATGACCACCGCCGCCACCTCCCCGGCGAAGCCGCCCGTGCGGCAGGCCTCGTGCAGGACGACCAGGCGGCCGGTCTTGCGCACCGAGGCGAGGATGGTCTCCGTGTCCAGGGGGGACAGGGTGCGCAGGTCCACGACTTCGGCCTCGATCCCCTCGGCGGCCAGGGTCTCGGCCGCCCCCAGGGCCACGGCGAGCATCTTGGACCAGGTGACCACGGTCACGTCCCGTCCCGGCCGTTTGACGTCGGCCTTACCGATGGGGATCAGGTACTCCCCTTCGGGAACCGGCCCCGGTGCGAAGTAGAGCATCATGTCCTCGATGAAGACCACGGGGTTGGGGTCCCGGATGGCGGACTTGAGCAGCCCCTTGGCGTCGGCCGGCGTCGCGGGCATGACCACTTTCAGGCCGGGGCAGTGGGCGACCCAGGCCTCCAGGTTGTGGGAGTGCTGGCACCCGGCGCCGAAGCCCGCCCCGGATTTCATGCGCACCACAAGCGGGAAGGACGACTTGCCGCCCGAAAGATAGCGCAGCTTGGCGGCGTGGTTGACGATCATGTCCGAGGCCAGGGTGAAGAACGGATTGAACATGATCTCAACGACCGGCCTGAGCCCGGCTTCCGCCGCGCCCACTGCCAGCCCCGCGATGGCCGCTTCCGAAACGGGCGTGTCCTTGACGCGCGTCGGCCCGAACTCCGCCAGCAGCCCGTGCGTGGGGAGCATGGGGCTGTCGTGGATGCTCACGCCGACCCCCTCGCCGGCGATGAAGACGCCCGAGTCCCGGATCATTTCCTCGCGCAGGGCCTGATTCACGGCCTGCCCCATTCCTAAGTGCTGCATTGCGGCTCCTTGTGTGCGTTCCGGTTGCTTCAGGCGAAGACGTCTTCGAGGGCCTCGTGGGGCTCGGGGTAGGGGCTGTCCTCGGCGAAGCGGATGGCCTCCTGCACGGCGGCCTCGGCCTGTGCCTCCATTTCCTTCACCTCTTCCACCGAAACAAGCCCTTCGGCGAGCATGTCGGCGCGCAGCCTGGGAATGGGGCATGCGGCCTGCCAGCGGGCGATCTCGTCCTTGGGCTGGTAGAGCTGCATGTCGTTTTCGCCGTGGCCCCGCCAGCGGTAGGTCTTGTATTCGATCAGAGTCGGGCCCTCTCCGGCCAGGGCCCGCTCGCGGGCCTCCTTGACCGAATCGTGGACCGCCAGGGCGTCGTTGCCGTCGACCACCACGCCGGGCATGGCGTACCCGGCCGCGCGGTCGGCGATGTTGGCGGCCCTGGTGTGCTCCTCGTAACGCTGGGCGCCGGCGTAGACGTTGTTTTCGCAGACGAAGACGACCGGCAGGCGCCACACGCTGGCCAGGTTCATGGCCTCGTGCACGGAGCCCTCGTTGGCCGCGCCGTCGCCGATGAAGCAGACGGTCACGCGCTTTTCGCCCCGGTACTGCTGGGCAAAGGCCCGGCCCACGGCGATGGGCGGGCCCCCGCCGACCACGGTGGTGGTGCAGGGCGCGTTGACCTCGGGCACGGCCAGGTGCAGCGTGCCGCTCTTGCCCTTGTTGCACCCCGTCCTCTTGCAGAAGATTTCGGCCATCAGCAGCTTCGGGTCCGCGCCCTTGGCCAGCAGGTGACTGTGGCTGCGGTGGTTGGTGATGATGACGTCCTCGGCCGCCAGGGCGGCGCACACCCCGGCGCCGACGGCTTCCTGGCCCGTGCACAGGATCATCATCCCCGGGATCTTGTTCTTGATCGTGCACAGCTCCGTCAGCGCTTCCTCGAATTTTCGGGCCAGGAGCATGGAACGGAGCATTTCCAGCTTTTTCTCTTTGGATGCCGGCATGTGTTCTCCTCTTTTCGCGCGGAAACCGGCAACGGCCCTGCAGCCACATCGCGTGCTGCCGGGCAGCCCGGCGTATGGGGGCCACAGCCGGAGGTCATTTGACCACGAGGTCATTCTTGACCGACTTCACCCCCTCGACGCCGCGGGCGACCTTGCCCGCCTTGGTGACGCTGGCAGCGGAGTCGACGAAACCGCTCAACTGCACGACGCCCTTGAACGTGACCACCGTGATCTGCAGCGTCTTCAGGGATTCTTCGGCGAATATGGCGGCTTTGACCTTGGTCGTGATGGCGGAATCGTCAATGTACTGCCCCGTGCTTTCGCGCGTTTTTGTTCCGGCGCAGCCCACGAAAGACGCGACCAGCAGCATGCACAGCATGATTTTCATGATCTTCAGACAATTTTTCATGGTGGTACCTCCGTTATGCCAGTGTGGCGTTGCATACCCTCATTGTCACCGCATCCGTACAGCGAAGCCCGAAACGAATCCCATGGTGATCGGGTCCTGGGGATTCCGGGCCGTCGCCTCGTGCATGATCTCGTACCCGGCACGATCCATCGGAAACAGGCAGGGCCTGCCCCGTGAAAAAGACTTGAGATCAACACTACGCAATTCTCCACACCATATCAACATATGCCGAAAACCGTCGGCCAGGCCGCGTAGGTCGGGTGATTGACGAGGACGCACGCCGTCGCGGCACTTTTCGAGCTATGATTTGTTCAGAGCAGCAAAGAGAGGATGCGCGAGATCGCGCGAGGGCGGGGACGACCTGTCGGGAAACTTCGAGCCACTGGGTTCCCGAGGGTTTCCCGGCGGTTCAGGTTTTCTCCGTGCTGTCGGCGGAAGTGTTCGGGCGTCACGATGTTCAGGCGTGAATGCGGGCGAACGGAGCTTGACTGTCGCCTCCATTCCTCGATCAGACCCCGATCCTCGGCCCGGGCAGGGAATCCGTCACCGCGAACAGAAGGAACAGTTTGACCAGAGGCCACCCTCAGGCCTGTTTGTCCGCCTGTTCGATGATGGCGCGGCCGAGGCGGCGAGAAGAAGCAGGACAGGCAGGGCCGAAAGCAGGCGTTGGAGGCGGTGGCGCATGGGGTTTCTTGGGACTAGCGATGGTATTGCGTAACCAGCCAAAATCGGAGAGGAATCGGAGAAACAATCGGGCAGACGCTACCGGGGAATCTCCATGAAGATCGAATCCATCCGACTCAAGAATTTCAAAGTATTCCGTGACGTGGAACTGAAGGACATTCCCTCTTTCCTCGTGCTCGTCGGCGCCAACGGCTCCGGCAAGTCCACGCTTTTCGATGTCTTCGGCTTTCTGCACGACTGCCTGCGAGGCACGGTCCGGCAGGCCCTGGACAAGCGAGGGCGCTTCAAGGAGGTGCTCAGCCGCGATGCGGACGGGGATTCCATCCTAATTGAAATTTAGTACCGGATGCATATCACCGAAGCCAACCGCCTTGTGACCTATTCCTTGGAGATAGCCGAAGAGCATGGGATGGCCTTTGTCCGGAAGGAAGTTTTGCAGTACAAGCGCGGCCGCTACGGCAGTCCGTACCAGTTTCTGAAGTTCGAAGGAGGTGAGGGCTACGCGGTGACCAACGAGGAGGACTTCGATAAAACTGACGAGGAGTTGAAGCGCGAGTACCAGAAAGTCGCTCCGGACACCTTGGCTCTGAAGGCCCTGGGTCAATTGGACCGTTTCAAGGCCGCCAACGCTTTCCGGCAGCTCATTGAGTCATGGCACGTGTCCGATTTTCATATCAGCGCCGCTCGCGGCCGCAAGGAAGCGACTGGTGAATCCGAGCATCTCTCCGAATCAGGTGATAATCTGCCCCTGGTCGCCCGCTATCTGCACGACTACCACCCGGAAACTTTTCAACGCATTCTCAGCGTGATGGCCAGGCGAGTGCCAGGCGTGGCGGGCATTGAGCCCAAGCTCATGGACGACGGCTATCTGACCCTACGTTTTCGGGACGGTTCGTTCAAAACGCCTTTTCTGGATCGCTACGTGTCCGACGGCACCATCAAGATGTTCGCTTATCTCGTACTTCTCTACGATCCCAAGCCCCATCCGCTGCTGTGCGTCGAGGAACCGGAGAACCAGCTTTACCCGACCCTCATGGACGAGCTGGCAGAGGAATTTCGCCTGTACGCAAACCGGGGCCAGGTGCTCGTTTCCACCCATTCGCCGGATTTTCTGAACGCGGCCAGGCTTGAGGAGGTCTGCTGGCTGGTGAAAAAGGACGGTTTCACGGAAATCCGCCGCGCAAAAGACGATCTCCAGATCACGCGATATATGGAAGAGGGCGACAAGCTGGGCTGGCTCTGGAAGCAGGGTTTTTTCGAGGGGGCTGACCCGAGATGAAGGAGATCGTCTTTCTGCTGGAGGAAGCCTCGGCCAGAGCCATGCTGGAAACACTTTTGCCCAGGATGCTCGCGGACGGCATCAGATTCCGCTGCATCGTCTTTGAAGGCAAGCAGGATCTCATGAACCAGATGGCCCGGCGCATACGTGGCTATCTGAACCCCGAGGCCCGCTTTATCGTTCTCCGTGACCAGGACAGCGCTCCTGACTGCCGCGTGGTCAAGGAGGAACTGGTGCGTCGAGTCCGGGAAAGCGGCAGGGCGGAACATGCCGCGGTGCGAATCGCCTGCAGGGAATTGGAAGCGTTCTATCTGGCGGACCTTGCCGCCGTGGGACAGGCCCTTGGCCTTCCCGGACTGGCCGGCAAGCAGAACAAGCAGAAATTCCGGGCGCCGGATTATCTCGGAAGTCCCGGGAGGGAACTGCATCTGCTGACGAAAGGCCGCTATCAGAAGGTTGGAAGTTCAAGGCAAATCGCTCGACATCTGGACCTCGACAACGAACGTTCGGCCAGCTTCAGGAATTTTATCCGGGCTATCCGCCGAATGGTGTCCATCCTGTTGGCGTAGTGAACAGACCGGTTACCGGTCCGCCCACCCATTACAATCCCAACTCCCTCCTTGCCAGTTCGATCCCTTTACGCTGTAGCTCCATATCAGGGTTGCGGTTCAGCTCCGCGTTGCGGATCAGGGTTACGACCTTTTCCCGGCCCGCGGGAGTGGTTATGGCTTGCCGCGGTGTTTCCCCGTCCAGGGCCGGGAGGGGGGCATCGACCCATTTCTCCCAGTGTTCGAGGAAACGCCGCTCCAAGTGCTCGCGGACCACGGGGTCCTGCATGAGCGTGTCGTGGACATCCTGCCGGTCTTCATCCTCGTACTCATCCCCTGTATCCTCCAAGGGGGCGAAGCTGGCCGTCCGAAACTGCGCCCCGGCACCCAGGGCCTGCTCGATGACCTCACGGATCGCCGCGGCGCGATTTTCCGAATTCACTTCGACGATCATGGTTGTTTCATCGATGTCGATGTGGGCGAGGATGGTGTTGGACATGGGCGTGACCCCGGCGGTTTCGTCCCGGACCCATGGGAAGCTCACGGACAGCAGGGCGCCGGTCTCGGAACGGGTGGCGTCCTTGAGGATGTCTTCCTGAGATTCCGTCACGCACAGGTGCTTCAGGGCGTCAAAGGCTTCCTGCGGGTCGGAGATGGCGTAGTACAGCGTCTGCGGGACGAGCGGCTCCCCATCCGTGTTTGTCAGCGCTGGCGGTCTGGTGGCCCGGGCGTAGAGCGCCAGGAAGACGTCGCGGATTTCCCCGTCGTATTCGAAGAGGTCCTCTCGCGTCAGGATGGGCCTGTTCTTCTGCATGAACTCGCGCAGGTCGATGACGTCCGTTTTCCAGGCCAGGGGGAAGGTGACGGGGCTCACGGCGGCCAGAAGCTCCAGGTCGTCGATGCGGGCGATGGCGCAGAAGAGGATGGCGCCCTCGGCGAGCTGTTCCGCTGTGGTGCGCTCCGAGACGCTGTGCGACTGCCCGGTGAGGATGTCGGTGCATTCGAACCCGCTGCCCGGGACGACGGCGGTCACTTCATGGAAGGAGAAGACGAGGCGCCCGACGGATTCCAGGATGTGCCGTTCGAGGCTGTCGATTTTGGCGGCTTTCTTCCGGAGATAGAGTTCGGCGACGCTGGTGTCTGGCGGCAGGGCGATCTCGAAGTCCAGTTCCTCGATGTCCGCGGGCGTGAGGTCCCAGGCGTACACGGCCCACGGCACCATGAGCGGTGCGAGGTCATCGATGGTGTCCGCGTCGTCGAGCTCCTCTTCCCAGAGCAGGAAGTTGTCGATGGCCTCGTCCATACCGTCGGGGCCGAGGAGGCCTTCGGCGAAGGTGAAGAGCTTGCCGGTCAAGGACTGGAAGGCCTGGCTGATCCGACCATAGGCGAAGTCCTGGGCTTCGACCTTTGGCAGGCAGCATTTCTTGTACTTCTGGCCGCTGCCGCAGGGGCAGGGGGCGTTGCGGGATGTTTTCATACTCTCGGGGCTCCTGTGTGGGTAAGTGCCTGCCTTGTTCGCTTCCGGCCGGTGATACGTTGTCTGGTCTCGTCCCACAACCTGTCACGCTGCGGCGGTTTATGGGGGGAAGGTCTCTGTGCGCAGTCACGAGGATTCCGAAAAGAGAGAGTCCGCTCCCGCCAGCTTCAGGCCGGATGATGGCCGTCGCGGCAGCTGCCGGGCATTGCTATCCGGCCCGAAAAGTACGAACAGGCCATTGATTTGCAACGAACAGCAGCGAGACCCCATCATGACCGACAACCAAAATGAATTCATCAAGGAACGCCTCGCGCCCTGCGGGCTGCATTGCGGCAAATGCTTTGCCTTTGCCGGGGGGCGGATTCATGAACTGAGCAGGGAACTCCAGGCCGCCCTGGGCAATTTCGGAGCGTACGCCGAACGTTTCGTCACCTTGCTGAACGATCCCGTGTATGCCTCCTACCCGGAATTCACCAAGTTTCTCGACCATCTGGCCGAGGGCGGCTGCGGGGGGTGCCGCCGGGAGGAATGCAGGCTGTTCGCGTCCTGCGGCGTTCGCCCTTGCGCCCGGGAGAGGAACGTGGATTTCTGCTTCCAGTGCGCCGAGTTTCCCTGCGACAGAACGGGGTTCGACGAGAACCTGCGCCGCAGGCATGTGGCCATCAATGAACGGATGAGAGAGATCGGCGTCGAACGATACTACGAGGCGATCAGGGACCTGCCGAGATATTAGCGGAGTTGATCTGCAACGGGCGTGTTCCGCGAAGGGCGCGGCAATGGTGGGACAAGGGGCCGAGCCCTGACGCGGCGTCCGGTCCTCGGTAAGGCGATGCCTGTCTGGACAACGTCCGATGCCGCGCCTGAGTTTTGAGGGGTGAACCACCGGCCTCGGGAATTGCAGGCGGGCGGCCCGGTTCATTAACGTTCGCGCTGTATACGGCGGACTGCGCTCCGCGTTTTTGCGGTAGTGTGCGGGATCTTCAGCAAAAAGAAAGACCATGGCATGTGTGGGTTGTACCACCAATCCACAACTCCGGGAGGAGTCTGCCATGGTCAGGAAGAATTCTATCGTATCGGCGTCTGAACTGAAAGGGCTTCTTGAAGGCGAACAGGATGTTTTGAAGGAACTCGTCCGTACGGTCGTCCAGCAAACGTTGGAAGCCGAGATGGACGCTGCCCTTGGCGCAACCAAGGGGGAACGCACAGAGGGCCGAGTGGGTTACCGTAGCGGCTATTATGGCCGGACGCTGATCACCCGCGTCGGCAAGCTCGAACTCCGTGTTCCGCAGGACCGCCAGGGACAGTTCTCCACCCAGGTTTTCGAACGCTACCAGCGAAGCGAGAAGGCGTTGGTCTCGGCATTGGCGGAGATGTACATCCAAGGCGTGTCCACACGGAAGGTGAGACAGGTCACCGAGGAACTCTGTGGTCACTCCTTCTCTGCCAGTTCCATCAGCGCCATCGTGAAGCGTTTAGACGAGCAACTGGCCCAGTTCGCCAGCCGGACTCTGGAGGAAGCCTATCCCTATCTGATTCTTGATGCCCGCTACGAGAAGGTCCGTGATTGCGGAGCGATACGCAGCCGGGCGGTGATGATCGCCATCGGGATCGACTGGGAAGGCCGCCGGCAGATTTTGGCCGTGGAACTGGCCAACCGTGAAAGCACAAGCTCCTGGAAGGATTTTATCTTGGGCCTCAAGCAGCGAGGACTCAAAGGGGTGGAAGTGGCGGTCAGCGACGACCACGCCGGGTTGAAGAAGGCGCTACGGGAAGCCCTACCCGAGGCGGTCTGGCAGCGCTGTTACGTCCACTTCCTGCGCAATGCCCTCGATCACTTGCCGCGAAAGGCAGATGATGACTGTCTGCGGGAGCTGCGCTGGATCTACGACCGGCGGGACCTTGCCGAGGCCCGCAAGGACATGGTCGCCTGGCTTTTGAGGTGGCAGGAGAAATACCCCAAGCTGTGCTCATGGGTGGAAGACAATATCGAGGAAACCCTGTCTTTCTACAGACTTCCTTTCGGGCATCATAAGCATCTGAAGTCGACCAACATGCTGGAAAGACTCAATGAAGAGATCAAACGGCGGACCCAGGTCGTCAGGATATTCCCGAACGAGGAAAGCTGCCTACGCCTCATCAGAGCCCTTGCGGTCGAGACGCATGAGAACTGGATCGAGGCGAACAGGTACTTGGATATGAGCCTGCTGACTGAGATGAAGAAGAAGGCTTTGATGGAACTGGTTGCTTAATGGAAAACGCATCTGGCGATCTCCGACGAGCTTTGGGTAGGCCCATTCTCGGTCGCCAGATGCTTGAGGTTACCCATCATGCCGTGGAGAATTTGCTGAACTTGACGCACACAACTGTTTTTGCCCTGGAAATCGCACCCGAAGCAGAGTAACGGATTCCATTGCACCGCTTGTTTCCACGACGCGGACTTGTGGGCATATCCGGGCCCGGACCGCCCGTTTGGGACATCAGCCTTCCATGCAAGAATCTCAGGAGAAAAACCATGCATGTCATACTGGTCAACGGCAGCCCCCATCCCCACGGCTGCACCTTCACGGCCCTCGAAACCGTGGCAGCCGCCCTCGATGAATGGGGCGTGACGACGGAGATCTTCCAGGTCGGAACCAAGCCCCTGTCCGGGTGCATCGCCTGCCGCAAGTGCGCCAAACTCGGCCGCTGCGTCTTCGACGACAGGGTCAACGAGTTCGTGGACCTGGCCGAGAAGGCCGACGGCTTTGTCTTCGGCTCCCCCGTGCACTACGCCGCGGCCGGCGGGGCCATGACCTGCTTCATGGACCGCGCCTTCTATTCCAGCTCCGGCGCCGGGCGCCCGGTCTTCCGCCTCAAGCCGGCGGCCGCCGTGGCCTCCGCCCGTCGGGCCGGGACCACCGCCACTCTGGACCAGCTCAACAAGTACATGACCCTGGCCGAGATGCCCATTGTCTCCTCGCGCTACTGGAACATGGTCCACGGCAACACGCCCGACGAGGTGCGCCAGGATCTGGAGGGCATGCAGATCATGCGCGTCCTGGGGCGCAACATGGCCTGGTTGCTCCGGTGCAAGGAGGCCGCGCTCAAGGCGGGCATCCCCATGCCGGAAGCGGAGCAGAAGGTCGTGACCAATTTCATACGCTAGGGCGGTCCCGGCGCTTCCCTGACCGGGGACGCGCCAAGAACCGGGAACCGCTCTCAGTCGCCGCTGCAACATGAATCAAGGGTGGGAGGACATGGAAAAAGCGAAGGTGTATTTCACGGATTTCCGCACGGTGGCCTTTGGTGACGGACTGCCGACCAAGCTCAAGAAGATGATCAGGAAGGCCGGGATCGGGGAGATCGACATGGACGGGAAGTTCGTGGCCATCAAGCTGCATTTCGGCGAACTGGGCAACATCAGCTACCTTCGTCCCAACTACGCCAAGGCCGTGGCCGACGTGGTCAAGGAACTGGGCGGCAAGCCGTTTCTGACGGACTGCAACACCATGTACCCGGGCAAGCGCAAGAACGCCCTGGAGCACCTGGAGTGCGCATGGGAAAACGGGTTCACGCCGCTCTCCGTCGGCTGTCCCATCCTCATCGGCGACGGGCTGAAGGGGACGGACGATATCGCGGTGCCGGTGGCAGGCGGGGAGTACGTGAAGGAGGCCAAGATCGGGCGGGCCGTCATGGACGCCGACGTGTTCATCAGCCTGACGCACTTCAAGGGCCACGAGATGACCGGGTTCGGCGGCACCATCAAGAACATCGGCATGGGCTGCGGTTCCCGGGCCGGCAAGACCGAGCAGCACAGCGGCGGCAAGGCGTCCATCGACGAGGCCAAGTGCCGGGGCTGCATGGCCTGTCTGAAGGAATGCGCCAACGACGGGCTCTTTTTCGACGCCGAGGCCAAAAAGATGCGCGTCAACGAGGACAACTGCGTCGGCTGCGGCCGCTGCCTCGGGGCGTGTAATTTCGACGCCATCGCCTTCACGAACTTCGCGGCCAACGAACTCCTGAACCGGCGCATGGCGGAATACACCAAGGCGGTGGTGGACGGCCGCCCGTGCTTCCACATTTCCCTGATCGTCGACGTTTCGCCCTTCTGCGATTGTCACGGGGAAAACGACGTGCCCATCCTGCCCAACCTGGGTATGTTCGCCTCCTTCGATCCGCTGGCCCTGGACCAGGCCTGCGTGGACGCCTGTATGAAGGCCAAGCCGCTCCCGGGGAGCCATCTCTTCGAGAACATGTCGAGGCCCGACTTCCTTGACCATCACGATCACTTCAAAAACTCCACGCCCCAATCGGAATGGCGCTCCTGCCTGGAGCATGCCGAGAAGATCGGGCTGGGCACCCGGGAGTACGAGCTGATCGTCGTCAAATGAACTGAGCGAAATGGATGCGGGGCGCCCATGCTTTTGCCTGGGCGCCCCGCTATTTTGGGCCTGCACGCATCCCTGCCGCCTGCGGCGTCGCGGGGTGCTTTCTCTGCGGATCAATCCAGAGAGCCGGGCAACCCGCTCACGAACTCCCGGATCTCATCGCGCACCCGGCGGTAGACGGACAGGATCTCCTCCTCGTCCGTCATGTCGGCGCACAGGCTCGGCGGGTCGTCGAAGCCGCGATGCACCCGGCGGACCTGTCCCGGAAAGAACGGGCACGTTTCGCTAGCGTGCCCGCACAGCGTGACCACCGTGTCGAACTCCAGGCCCGTCAGGTCGTCCAGGGTCTTGGACAAATGGCCGGACATGTCCACTCCCGCCTCCTCCATCACGCGCACGGCGTAAGGGTTCAGGCCGTGGCGCACGATGCCGGCCGAGCTGGCCTCGATCACGCCCTTTTTCAGATGCCTGGCCCACCCTTCGGCCATCTGGCTGCGGCAGGAGTTGCCGGTACAGAGAAAAAGTATGTTCATGCGCCCACCCTTGTGGCCTTGACATGCCAAGAATCTCCGAGCGGCTTCTTGTCGCGCACCCACGAGATGAACTCCTCGATGGCCTGCTTTATACTGTTGCGGATAACCCTGGCCTGACGCAGTTGCTCTTCTCGGTCACCCGTCAAGGTTCCCGGGTCAGGGAAGGGCAGATGCAGCCGGTGGGTCATGCCGGGGTAGATGGGGCATTTGCTTTCCTGCGAATCGTCGCAGACCGTGATGACGTGTGTGAAGACTCGCCCTTTCTTGAACAGGTCGAACACGGACTGGGTTCCCTTGCGGGCCAGGTCAATGCCTTCCTCAAACATGACTTCGACAACCAGCGGATTGATGGCCGTAGGCTCGAAGCCCGCGCTTTCGACTTCGAAGTCCGAGCCGCCGAGTTTCTTGAGGAATGCCTCGGCCATTTGGCTGCGGGCACTGTTGTGGATGCAGACGAAGAGAACTTTGTGCATGTGGTGCTCAGTTGTTGGGTTTGACCCGCACATGGCAGACACCCTGCAAGGTGCTTACGGCGTGCGGGAAGTACTTTTCCTTGAAGCGCAGGGCCACGCCGACCAGGCCGATGAGCACCGGCACTTCGACCAGGGGCCCGATGACTGCGGCGAAGGCCTGTCCCGAGTTGATGCCGAAAACGGCGATGGCCACGGCGATGGCCAGTTCGAAGTTGTTGGATGCCGCCGTGAAGCTCAAGGTCGTGGACTGTTCGTAGGTCGCCCCGGCCTTGGCCGAGAGGTAGAAGGACACCAGGAACATGACCAGGAAGTAGATCGTAAGCGGGATGGCCACCCGCACCACGTCCATGGGCAGCTGCACGATGTACTCGCCCTTGAGGGAGAACATGACCAGAATGGTGAACAGCAGGAAAATGAGCGTGAAGGGGCTGATCCTCGGGATGAAGACCTTCTCGTACCAGTCCTTGCCCTTGGTCCTCAGGCCCACGAAACGGGTGATCATGCCGCCGAGGAAGGGTATGCCCAGGTAGATGAAGACGCTCTCGGCGATCTGGCCCATGGAGATGTCCACCTCCATGCCGGTCAGGCCGAACCAGCCGGGCAGGACCGTGATGAAGACCCATGCGTAGACCGAGAAAAAGAGAACCTGAAAGATGGAGTTGAAGGCCACCAATCCTGCGCAGTACTCCGTGTCGCCCTTGGCCAGGTCGTTCCAGACGATGACCATGGCGATGCAGCGGGCCAGGCCGATGAGGATGAGGCCGACCATGTATTCCGGGTAGCCGGACAGCAAACCGATGGCCAGCAGGAACATGAGGACGGGCCCGATGATCCAGTTCTGGACCAGGGACAGGGCCAGGACGCGGCCGTTGCGGAAGACGTGGCCGAGCTCTTCGTATTTCACCTTGGCCAGGGGCGGGTACATCATGAGGATGAGGCCGATGGCAATGGGAATGTTGGTGGTTCCGATCTGGAAGGCATTGATGACATCCTTCACGCCGGGCGTCAGATAGCCCAGCCCCACGCCGATGAACATGACCAGGAAGATCCACATGGTCAGGTAGCGGTCCAGGAAGGACAGTTTGCGGATGACGGATTCGGTCATGAGAGCCTCTCTATGAGTTATCAGTCACAGGATTGCGACGGTTTGACGGCGAGATAGGCAAAGTATCGCCGGTCGTCCTCTTGGCATACGTCGATAAGCGGGAGTTCCTCCTTGAGGATTTCCGCCATGCGCGCCTGGAGCGGCGGAATTTCCTCCAGCAGGAGGTAGTGCATCCACTTCCCGCTGCGGCGTGCCTTGACCCAGCCCGCGTTCTTCAGGCTGGCCAGATGCCTGGACACGGTGGATTGAGGGATCTGCAGGGCTTCCTTCAGGTCGCAGACGCACAGCTCGCCGTGGCGGAGCAATGAGACGATGCGCAGACGGGTGGGGTCGGACAGGGCTTTGAGTGTTTCGGCGGTTCGTTCCATGGATATGTTCATATCCGCATAGGCGGATAAGTCAATGGGTTCATGTCCTTCGGCAAGGTTGCATGGCATCGGGCAAGCGGAAGACGTTAGGCGGAAATGAACGGTCTGGCCATGAAATAGACACCCATGAGTCCGATGAGGATTCCGGCCAGGCGGCGGAAGGCCGTGCCTCCGCGCTGCCAGGAGGCGTTGGCCATGAGGCGGCGGACCAGTGCGGTGGAACTGCCGGCAATGACGATGGGGATGCAGTGCCCTAGGCCGAAAAGGACAATGAGCAGGATGCCGGTCATGACCTTTTCCTGCACCGTGATGACGGCCAGGATGGGGGCGATGAAGCCGAAGGTGCAGGAGCCCGACAGGATGCCGTAAGCCAGACCGAGAACGAAGGCTCCGCCCATGCCGCGCAGCTTGAAGCGACCCAAGAGGCTGCCGCCCATGGAGCACTTGGCCACGCCGAGCATGTCCATGGCCACCCATATGAGGATCAGCCCAACAACGATGGTCCAATATGGGCCCACGTCACCGAGCATCCGGCCAAGCCACGCGCAGATCACGCCGATGGCCGCGATGGTCAGGAACAACCCGGTCGTGAAGAGGCCGGCGTAGAGGGCGGCCTGCCGCCCTTCCACCAGCTTGTCCTGACCCGCCACGTAGCCGACGATGAGGGGAATGGAGGCCAGGTGGCAGGGGCTGAAGAGGACGCTGACCACGCCCCACAGGAAGCAGCCCACGGCCGCCAGCCCTGCCCCGGACCCCATCCATTCGTGGATGAGGATCAGGAACTGATCCATTATTGTACCTCGAGCTTGGTCAGAACCTTGATGATCTCTTCTTTGGAAAAGAAGCCTTCGTGGCGCATGACCTCCTTGCCGTCCTTGTCATAGAAGACCTGGGTCGGGATGGCGCGGATGCCGAATTTCTCGGCCTCGTTCGGGTTCTTCCAGACGTCGATGAACACGATGCCGGCCCGTCCTTCGTACTCTGCGGACAGGGCTTCGATGACCGGGATCATCATCTTGCACGGGATGCACGCCTTGGCGCCGATGTCCACCATGGTGACCATGCCCTTGAGGGGCACTTCCTGGGGATCACCGGAGATGAGCGGAGACGAGGTGGCAAGCGCTTGGCTTGCGGAAGCGAGGAAGAGGACGGCGAGGAGAAGACGAAGGAATTTCATGGCAACCTCGGTTACAGGTTCGTTTTGCGAAGGAATTGCGGATTCAAAGCAACATTCGTTCCTGTGCGCGGCCCGTGGCGATGCGGCTCCCTGGGCCGGTGCGCTGGGGAGTGCATTGCCACGGGGGTGCGTCATGCCTTCAGCCAGGCGACCACCTCGGCCTTCTTTGGCACCTTTCCCATGACCTTGACCGTGCCGTCCACGGCCACGGCCGGGGTGGTGAACACGCCAAACTTGGCGATCTCGGTGAAGTCGCTGACCTTCTCCAGGCTGGCCTCCACACCGGATTCGGCGATGGCCGCCTCGACGATCTTGAATGTTTCCGTGCACTTGGGGCAACCAGGGCCCATGACGTGAACTTTTTTCATGACAGCTCCGTAAAAGGTTGAAGTTTTGATTGGCCTGAAGGCCAAGAATCAGCCCAACCGGTCACGGGCTGTGAGCACCGAGTCCAGGCAGTGAAAGAAATTCAGCACGCAGGGCACGCGCAGGCGGTAGTAGACCTGCTTGCCGCGCTTTTCATCCTCGACGATGCCGGAGTCTTTGAGCAGCGCGAGGTGCTTGGAGACAGTGGACAGGTCGCATTCCGCCAGATCGCGCAGATCGCGGACACAGCGCTCGCCGCGCGAAAGTTCCTCGATCATCATGAGCCGGGTCGGATGGGCCAGGGCCTTCATGACCCGGGCACGGGCCTCGAAGTCTTCCTTGGTGGGGCGAATATGCATGAGCATGGTTGTCCTCAGATTTTCGCTTGGCGATATTGCCAAGCGTTTTCCGAGTCAATTCTTTTTCGTCTCCTTTCGTCAGAAATTGAAAAGGAAAATTTCGTCCAACCAAAATTTTTCATTGACGAGGAAAGTACGTATGCATATTTGGTCATTTGTGAAAATGAAGGAGCGAACATGAAAGCTGAAGACAAGAAATTTTATGAGGCCAAGGCTGCTGTCCTCAAAGCTTTGGCGCATCCGACTAGATTGTGGATGGTCGAGCAGTTGGAGTCTGGGGAGAAGTGCGTCTGTGAATTCGTCGAACTCATCGACGCAGACTTCTCCACGGTTTCCAAGCACCTGACAGTGCTCAAGCAGGCCGGCATCGTCCAGGACGAAAAACGGGGCAAGCAGGTGTATTACAGCCTCAAAGTCCCGTGCGTGTTGAATTTTATGCATTGCGTGGAGGCCGTGCTGTCCGCACGCGCCTTGGAACATCTTTCAATGACCGGCCTCTCGGACCGGCCGCAAATCAAGTAGGGGTTTGCCATGAACTGGAAGGAAGAGTGGAAGCCGTTGGCCATCATCGTGACTGTATTCCTGGCCTGTTTTTATCTGCCCGTCGGCACGCAGCGCTTTGACAACGCCATCCTCGAAGCGTTTCACCTCGTCAAATGGTACGCTCAGGAGCACGTGCTCCTTTGTCTGATCCCCGCCTTCTTCATAGCAGGCGCCATATCGGTCTTCGTCAGCCAGGGCTCGGTCATGAAGTACCTGGGGGCCAAGGCCAACAAGGTTCTGGCCTACGGAGTGGCCGCAGTCTCCGGCACCATTCTAGCAGTATGCTCCTGCACGGTGCTGCCGCTATTCGCCGGCATCTATCGCATGGGCGCGGGCCTTGGCCCGGCCTGCGCGTTCCTCTACTCCGGCCCGGCCATCAACGTGCTGGCCATTGTCATGACCGCACGGGTGCTCGGCACTGAAATGGGTATCGCAAGAGCAGTGGGGGCCATATCGTTCAGCGTGATCATTGGCGTGCTCATGCATGTCTTCTTTCACAAGGAAGAAGCTCAGCGGCAAGTTCTCCAAATGGCTCAAATCGAGGAGGAAGTTAAGCGTCCCCTGTGGCAGAACGCGCTCTATTTCGCCTCCATGGTCGCCATCCTTGTTTTCGCCAATTGGGCTCGGCCTCAGGAAGAAACTGGGCTTTGGGCCGCCATTTTCAGTGCAAAATGGATCCTGACATCTCTCTTTGCTGTATCATTGGGACTCATGCTCGTGGCATGGTTTGAGATCAAAGCGTGGAAAGTAGCCGTCGCAGCTGTGCCTGTGGTGCTTCTGGCTTTCTTTTTTCCGGATCAACCGCTGATCGCGTTCACGGCCGGCGTTATTGGTTTGTCCGCATTTACGAGCACGAACGAAGGCGAGGCCGGAGACTGGTTTTCGGCATCCTGGGGATTTGCAAAGCAGATTCTGCCGCTCCTTCTTTTCGGCGTGCTCATTGCCGGCGCGCTTCTGGGCCGCGTCGGGTATGAAGGCCTCATTCCCTCGGAGTGGGTGGCCAAGGCCGTGGGCGGCAATTCATTTATGGCCAACTTCTTCGCCTCCTTCGCCGGAGCGTTCATGTACTTTGCCACCCTGACCGAGGTGCCCATCCTGCAGGGACTCATCGGCGCGGGTATGGGCAAGGGCCCGGCCCTGGCCCTGCTTCTGGCCGGGCCAGCGCTCAGCCTGCCGAACATGCTGGTCATCAACAGCATCATGGGCGTGAAGAAGACCGTGGTTTTTGTCAGTCTGGTCATTGTCATGGCCACGTTCTCGGGTCTTTTTTACGGCTCGATCTGGGGTTGATGCCCCAATTTCTGAAATCAGGAGGATGTATGAAGATTCAGATTCAGATTCTGGGCACGGGGTGTCCCAAGTGCGTCAAGTTGACTGAAGCCGTAAAGACGGCGGCCGACGCTCTGGGGTTGGCGTATGAGATCGAAAAGGTTTCGGACGTGAATCAAATCATGGCGTTCGGGGTGATGATGACTCCGGGCCTGGTGGTGGATGGAGACGTCAAATTTGTCGGCAAGGTGCCGACCGTGGATGAACTGAAAAAAATTCTGGTCAAATAGGAGAGTCGTTATGTCCGAAAAGAATTCCTGTTCCTGTGCGTGCGGAGGAGCCCCGAAACTCATTTTTGCCTGTTCGGGTGGGGCCGACGTGGGCGCCTTGGCTGACCAGGCCGCGCGCAAGCTCACCAGGGATGGTGTGGGCCGCATGTTCTGCTTGGCCGGGATCGGCGGGCGCGTCAGCGGCATCGTTAAATCCACCGAGGCCGCGGCCAGTGTTCTGGTCATCGATGGTTGCCCGTTGAACTGCGCCAAGAAGACGCTCGAAGAGGCGGGGTTCAGTGGTTTCGTCCATCTGAATCTCATGGAGGTCGGATTTCAGAAAGGCGAAAGCCCGGCCAACGAGGAGAACATCGAGAACGTGGCCAAGGTGGCGGCTGCCAGGATGATCATGTAAACAATTGCGAAGGGGCGACGGAGGCCGGCCGCCTGGGCTGCCGCTGACCGCGCACGCCGTCAGCTTTCCTGGAAAAAGCTCCACACGGCCCGGTTGCGCGCTTCCTTCGCCTGATAGAGCATCGTGTCGACGTGTTTGGTGAACGCTCCGAGGTGCTGGTTGCGGGCGGGCAGGGTGGTGGCGCCGCCGATGCTGATGGTGATGACGTCCGCAGCGGTGGATGCCTTGTGCTCCAAACCCATGCCGTGCACTTCCAGACAGGCTTGGGTCGCGAAGGCCTGGGCGTTCTGGAAGGAGATGCTCGGCAGAATGAAGGCGAATTCCTCGCCGCCGTAGCGGGCGACAAAGTCGGATGTGCGCTTCAGCACGGAGTTCAGGGTCTGGGCGACTTTCTTGAGGGCAAGATCGCCGGCGGCGTGGCCGTAGGTGTCGTTGAACTGCTTGAAGTAATCGATGTCCACGAAGGCCAGGGAAAATGGCTCGCCGCTTCGGCAGGCCCGGTGCCATTCGTGCTGCAGGCGTTCGTCGTAGGCTCTGCGGTTGGGTACGCCCGTCAGCCCGTCGATGAGGGCGATCTTTTCCAGGAGCTTGCGGTGCTGGACCAGTTCCAGGATGTTGTTGACCCGCGCCTTGACGATGGCGGGGTGGAAGGGCTTGCTGATGTAATCCAGCGCACCCAGGGAGAGCCCTTTTTCCTCGTCCCGGGCGTTGTCCAGGCCGGTCAGGAAGATCACCGGAATGTGGCGGGTCTTGCGGTTGGCTTTCAGGGCCTGAATGACCTCGTAGCCGTCCATCCCCGGCATGACCACGTCCAGGATGACGAGGTCAGGCAGGAGGGACTGCGCGAGCTGCAGGGCTTTCGGCCCGTCCTTGGCCGTGCTGACATGATGGTCGGTGATGAGCAGTTCGGTCAGGAACTGCAGGTTGAAGACTTCATCGTCGACGATCAGGATGCGCGGTTTTTCAGTGTTCATCATCGACGTTTTTCCTGGCCTGCAGCCATGCTTCGACGCGATTGAGGGGTTCCAGGGCTTGCTCGAAGTCGAAGTTTCCGATGTGCGCCTTCAGCTGCGCCCAGTCGTCGGCAAGTTCCGGCCAGGCGTTCACCGCGCCGAACTCCGGCAGTACCGCCGCTGCTTCGGCGTCGTTCTTTTCCAGGCACGACCGCAAGCGCTCCAAAAGATTCCGGCTCGTGTTCCCGTCACCGGCGAACACGCAGGGGGCGGCCGCCGGCGCTCCGCTTTCCGCCTGGCGGAGGATGGGGTCGAGATCGCGCATGACCGCCTCCAGGGCCTGCCGGAAGGACAGGAGCAGCCGGTTGTCCGGGGTGGCGTCCTTTGCCCCGAGGGCCTGTTCCAGGTCGTCGGCCGCGGCCTGGAGTTTCCGCGCCCCGATGGAACCGGCCGGTCCTTTGATGGCGTGGGCCAGATGGCGGATCTGTTCGCATTCGCCGCGCGTCCCGTGCTCTTCGCACTGCCTGGCGAAGCGCGAGTATTCCTGGTGGAAGAGGCGCAGGAGCCTGAGGTAGGACTCGGTGTTCCCGAGGCAGCGCCCAAGCCCCGCCTGATGGTCGATTTCCGCGAAACGGAAGACGGTGTCCGGCTCCCCGGACATTCCGGGCCCGATCTGCGGAGCAGGGGCCGGGGCGTGCGCGCCGCGTTCCGGGTTTCCCCATTTGACCACCTGGGCCAGCAGCTCTTCGGGGTCGATGGGTTTGGTGATGTGGTCGTTCATGCCCGCGGCCAGGCTTTTGGCGCGGTCCTCGGCCAGGGCATGGGCGGTCATGGCCACGATGGGCAGGTGCGCGGCTTCGTGCATCTGACGGATGCGCCTGGTGACCTCCAGCCCGTCGAGATCGGGCATCTGGATATCCATGAAAATGAGGTCGTAGTCGTTTGCTGCGGCCATTTCCAGGGCGGAAAAGCCGTTCGAGGCGATCTCTACCACCATGCCGGCCTGCTCGAGAAGCTCCCCCGCCACCTGCTGGTTGAACAGGTTGTCGTCGACCAGGAGAATGCGCGTGCCGCGGACCCGATCGAGCTTGCCCATGCTGACGACGATGTGCGAACCCTTGCCCGGCTCGGTTTTACGGCCGCAGAGGGTGGCCACGGTGTCGAAGATGTCCGAAGGGCAGGCCGGCTTGGCCAGAAACGCGTCCACCCCGGCCAACTGCGCGCTGGGGCGGGCCGTTTCCAGTTCGTAGCCGTTGGCCATCAAGACAAGGGAGGTCGAACTGCCGGTTTCCTGTATCCTGTCTTTGATCAGGCGGGCGGTTTCGATGCCGTCCTTGCCGGGCATCCTCCAATCCACGAAGATCAGGTCGTAGGGGATGCCCGTTGCGTCCGGAGCCAGGAGCGTGTCCAGGGCTTCGTCCGCGGACGTGGCCGTGACGGGCGGCGTGGCGAAGAGGGCTTTCAGCATGTCGGCGAAGCTGCTTCTGGCCGTGCTGTTGTCGTCGATGACGAGGGTTTTCAGGCATCTGAGGTCCAGGGGCAGGAACAGCTGCGTCGGCTGGTCCGGGGCGAGGCCGAGCCTGGCGGTGAAATGGAAGGTGCTGCCCTTGTCCGGCTGGCTCTCTACCCAGATGCTTCCGTCCATGGCCTCCACCAGGCTCTTGCTGATGGCCAGTCCCAGGCCGGTTCCGCCGAACCTGCGGGTGATGGTGCCGTCGGCCTGGGTGAAGGGTTGGAACAGGCCTTGAATCTGCTCGGCCGTCAGGCCGATGCCGCTGTCGGTCACGGAAAAGTGGAGCTGCACCGCATGTTCGCTCCGCTCCATCACCCCGACGTTGACGAGAATTTCTCCGCCGGGGGTGAACTTGACGGCGTTGCCGGCCAGATTGATGAGCACCTGGCCCAGACGCAGGGCATCCCCGACCAGCCATTGCGGGGTGTCGTCGGAAACGGCGAAGATGACCTCCAGCTGTTTTTCCTGGGCCTTGACGAGGATGACGTCGGCCAGGGACTTGAACACGTCGTCCAGGCGGAAGGGGAGGTCCTCGAGCTGCATCCGGTCCGCCTCGATCTTGGAGTAGTCCAGGATGTCGTTGATGATGCCCATGAGCACCCGGGCTGAGGAGAGGATCTTGGACAGGTAGTCCTTCTGCGCGTCGTTGACCTCGGTGCGCAGGATGAGATGGGTCATGCCGATGATGGCGTTCATGGGCGTGCGGATTTCATGGCTCATGCGGGCCAGGAAATCGCTCTTGGCCCGGTTGGCCGCTTCGGCGTCGTATTTGGCCCGGATCAGCGCGTTTCGCATCTCATATTCGTCCGTGATGTCGAACACGATGCCGCTTTCCCCGGAATAACCCAGGCCGGAGGGGTGGGGCAGCAGCTTGAAGAGGCTGCGCTTCCAGCGCCACTGCCGGTCGTCCCCGGTCGCGGATCGGCATCTGAACTCCCGGTGGTTGGTGGCCGTGTCGGAGCCGGCCTGCTCGATCCAGCTTCGCACCAATCGGGAGTCTTTTTTCAGCAGCCTTTTGCCGTCGACCTCAATGAAATCGTCCTGGAGCAGGCCAACGAATTCATCCCAACCGCCGATATTTTCCACTGGAATCTCGCCCAGGACCTTGCCGCGGTCGTCCGGATGGATTTGGCGCGCGTACTCGACGAAATTGGAGACGGCATCCCCCCGCAGGCCCAGCACCTTCTCGACCTCTCCGACGAACGTGAGGGCGCCGCTGTCGAACGCGATATGACGCGAGACGGCGCCGGCCGCTTCGAGGCTGTTCAGCAGGTCGGTCCGCAGCTTCTGCAGCAGCTGCTCCTTGGCGTTGTGCTCGGCGATTTCGTCCCTGGTCCAGATGACGCCCATATACCCCGCCCAGATCAGGATGAGGATGACGACGCAGGCCAGGACGATGGAGGCCCTCGTGTTGGCGGACATGTCGGCGAAGAAGCTGGCGCGGTTCTTCTCGGCCAGGGCCTTGGAGTACTCGACCAGGTTCGTGATGGCGGTGATCAGGCGGTTGGCATGGGTCTTGGTGTCGAGGTCGTTGAGGACCTGGATGATGCCCGGGCCGAAGACGCCCTTCCGGAAGGATTGTCCCAGGATCAGGATGTCGCCCGCGTAGATGTCCAGGGCTTCCCTGGTTTCGGCCAGCAGACGCCTGTTCTCCGGGTCCCGCGCGGTCTTGGCGTATTCGTCCAGGGCCGAGCGGACCCTGGGGATGTTCTCCTCCATGGCCGTGACCCACTTCATGTCGCCGCTGTTGGCCCTGTAGAAGTTGATGATCAGGTTGTGCAGGTGAAAATTGGCTTTTTCGCCCCAGACGATGCCCTGTGTGCCTTCCTCGGCCAGGACCTTGACCTGTTCTCCGCTCTCGATGAAGCGGAGGATGAGATAGGCGGACAGGCCGGCCGTCAGGACCGCGATGAGGCTCATGACCAGGATCAGACGGGCCGAAATGCTTATTTTTTTCATGAGGGCATGCGCTTCCTTCTGGATCGGGATGGCGAATACAATAATTATTCCGCGACCAGAGCGGAAGCGTTAATCAGGCTGTTTCCGTATTTCTTGAACGTGCGTCGCGGACACTGCCGGCCGCCGGCAGTGTCCGCGACGCGAGAGCTCATTCTCAGATCTTGAAGCGTCCCACGAGTTCCTGCAGCTTGCCGGACAGGCCGGACAGTTCCCCGGCGCTGTCGTTGACTCGGCCGATGGAAACGGACGCCTCCTGCACGGACTCGTTCACGTTGTTGATCTCGGTGGTTATCGAGCGCACCACCCCGGAACCCTGGCTGACGCTCAGGTTGACCTCCTGGATGCCGGCCGATGTCTGCGTGATGTTGTCGGCGATCTCCTGCGTGGTCGCGGCCTGACCTTCGACGTCATGGGCGATGGAGGCGACGTTTTCGCTGACGTTCTTGAATATCCCCAGAATCTGGGCCACTTCGGACACCGTCTCGTCGGTGGAGACCTGGATCTTGCTGATCTGGCTCTGGACCAGTTGCGTGGCGTCGGCCGTCTGCTTGGCCAGTTCCTTCACTTCGGACGCGACCACGGCGAAGCCCCGGCCCGCGTCGCCGGCCCGGGCCGCCTCGATGGTGGCGTTCAGGGCCAGCAGGTTGATCTGCGAGGAGATGGCCGAAATGACGTCCGTGACCTTGCTGATCTCCAGGGCGCTCTGTCCCAGGTTGCCCAGCTTGTCCGAGACCTCGCCGGCCTTGAGCACCGCCGACTCGGAGATGGTCCGCGACTCTTCGGTTTTCTTGGCGATCTCCCGGACGGTCAGGTTCATGCCGTCGGTCGCCGTGGCCACCATGTTGACGCTGATGGCCGCCTGCTCGCAGGCCGCAGCGACCCCGACCATGGTCCCGTCCATCTCCTCTGCGCCGGTGGCCACGGTACGGGACCGTTCGGCCATGGATTCGGCCCCTTCCTTCATCTGCCTGGCGATGTCGGACAGGGACGCGGAGGCGGTATTGAGCGAACCGGCGTCGTCCACGATCTGGCCGATCAGTTCGCGCAGTTTTTCCATGAACTGGTTGAACCAGCTGGCCATTTCGCCGACTTCGTCGTTGGCCTTGATCTCCAGGCGTTTGGTCAGGTCTCCCTCGCCCTCGGCGATATCCTTGAGAACTTCGACCGTACTGCGGATGGGGCGGACGATGCCGCCTGCCGCGTACCAGAGCAGCGCGATGGCCAGGATCGTGGTGCCGGCCCCGGTGCCCACCAGCATGGCCACGTTTTTTCGTCCCGCGGCGCCAAGTTCCGTGTCCAGGTCGATGGCGTCGGCCAGCACGGTCGCCAGGTCGACGCGGATCATGACCGACCATGGTTTGCCGGTTCGCCCCAGGGGGATCGGGGCGAAGACCACGAACTGCCCCTTGGCCTGGTCGATGGTCGCGGCGCTTTTCCCGGCCTGAATTTCGGCGAGGTCCTTTTCCCACCCTTCCGCGAGGATGTTCTGCATGGAGGAACCGATCAGTTCAGGCTTCTCGCTATCGGCGACGACGAGGCCCTGGTAGCTGACGATGGTCACCGCGCCCCGGCCGTCGAACAGTTCCTTGTCGACATTCTTCGCCATTTCCTGGACGAAATTGAGGTTGTAGTCCGTGCCGGCCACGCCGAGGAACGCGCCGTCGACCAGGATCGGGACCGAGAGCGTGGTCAGCCAGACCTGCTTGCCCTGTACGATGTAGGGGAAGGGGTCGAGCACGCTTTCGGTGTGGTTCTCGCGCGGGCCGATGTACCAGCCGCCCTTGAGCACGCCGTTGGGATGGCGGTCCATGGTGTCGTATTCGACCAGGGGCTGGACCGCGATGTTTCCGTTCTCGTCACGGTTCCAGTACGGGGTGAAGCGGCCCGTAACCTTGTTGTTGCCGTCCCGGCCCGTTGCGAACTCGGCATCCCGTCCATCAAGGGCGTCGGGTTCCCAGCAGGAATAGGAGCCGTTGAAGTTGGGGTTGTTTTTCAGGACCTTGAGGAGAATGCCGTTGATCTGGTCCCGGCCGAGGACCAGGCCGGCACTGTCCTTGTCCTTGGAGAGCATGAATGTGTCGGCCATGGTGCGCGCCGCGTCCAGGGCCACGTCGAATTCCGACTGGATCTTGCCTGCGTAGTTTCCGGCCAGGTTTTTCAGTCCGTCCAGCGAACGGCTCTCGATCAGCCTGGAAACGCGGGTGTTGACCAGTTCCTGGTTGGCGCGCGCCGAATACACGCTGTACCCGACCAGGACCGCCGAGGAAACGAACAGGCAGATGCCGGCAATACCGGCGATTTTAGTGCGAACAGACACGAATTTCATGTTTCTCTCCGTTGAATGGAAGCGACGCTAATTTTTGCAATGGGTTGGATTGATCCCTTTTGGGGAGTTTAGTCTGAATAAAGTCTACTACATCTTTGTCTTTTGAAAAAATGAATATGATGCAACGCACTCCTTTATTTCTGTACCCGATATGTTTCCACAAATGAAATACGTTATTCTGTTATATTGATGTGTTGTGGTGCGGTGTGGCGTGGTTTGGCGTGTAAGCATGATTTGTGCCATTTTTTGAGAAAAATATGGTTTTAATCGCTAATTGTCTGACATTCTATGTGGTACGGATACTTTTCGAATCACGTCCGCTTGAAGAAACGAATGACCCAACTATATAGAATTATTTCGACAATTGAAGGAGGGTTTCGGCGGGATCGAAAGATGGCTGTGTATCGATTTGATACGTGCTGTGTCGAAACAGCCCATCGGTTTGTCGCGCACGATGATGGAACATTCCGACAGCTGTTGCGACATGCAGCCGAATGTTTCGTGTAATTTGCCCGGCATGACGCTTTCGCATGCATCCCTTTGTTTGCGGGCATGGTGTTTGCTGAAGGCCGTGGCTGACTATGATTCCCCGAATTCTGTCCATCCGCTCGCCAGCCATGTCGCCATCATGTCGAATATTGCGCCGACAGTTTTTCGTATTCAGGTCCCGCAGGGTCGACGAACCTCGGAATAGTTTGCTAGGGAGTCATATCGGCTCATGCGCTCATGAACAGCGATCCGCCCGGCGAGGAATTATGACGTCTTGCTTCACTCAGAGAATCTCGCTCTTCGACCTTTTCCAGGCGGAGGAAATTCAGCGCGTGCAGGACGCCTTTGCCCTCGCCTCGAATGTGGCCTCCGTCATCTCGGCTCCCGATGGCAAGCCTTTGACCAGTCCCGGCAATTTGAGCGAGCCGTTCACGACGCTCGTCCACGGCAGAAACGCCGTCGAGGCGGGCCACGTCTTTCCGGCCACCGCGCTCCGGCCTTCCGCTGCGGACGGCCTTGCCGTCCACGTCTGCCCGCTGACCGGCCTCCTGTATGCGGCCATGCCCATCATCGTCGGCGAGCGCCATGTCGCGAACTGGGTCATCGGCCAGGTCCGCGACGAGGACACGGGCAGGGCGCAGGCCCTCGCCCTTGCCGGGCAAATCGGGGCCGACCCCGAGGCCGTCGTCGCCGCCCTGGAGCAGGTGCCGCGGATGAGCAGGTCGCGCTTCACCGCTGTGGCCGACTCCATGGCGCTGATCGCCGGGCATGTCTTTCACCAGGCCTACCGGACACGGTGCCTTTGCATGGGCGAAGGTGCGGAGGCGGAACTGGCCTTGCGAGAGAGCGAGGCCCGCTACCGGTCGGTCATCGAGAACATCCAGGACACCTTTTACCGCACCGACGCAGGCGGGGCCCTGATCATGCTCAGTCCGTCGGGCGCGAGCCTCCTGGGCTACGAGACCGTGGAGGAACTGCTCGGGACGCCGATGGAAAAACTGTGGAAGTCTCCGGAGGCGTTTCAGAAGTATGTCGAGATCCTGTCCGAACAGGGTGTGGTCCGGGAGTTGGAGGCCACTCTCCTGCGCCGGGATGGCAGTGAAGTGGTCGTGGAGGCCACCAGCAACATCTACAGTGACGAATCCGGCTTCATGCTCGGCCTCGAAGGCATCCTCAGGGATATCGGCAGGCGCAAGGAGGCCGAGCAGGAAGCTGCGCGGGAGCGCATGTTCACCGACGCCGTCATGGAGAGCGTGCCCGGCCTTCTCTACATTTACGACAGCCAGGAACGCATGGTCCGTTGGAACAGGAACTACGAGACCATGACGGGGTATTCGCCCGAAGAACTCCTCGGCAGCGATGCCGCGGCCTGGTTCGGGGGCAGGGAACCGGATACGTCGACCATCCTGGCCAGCTTTCGGCAGGCCATGGTCCAGGGGCGGTCCGAGGCGGAAGCGCTCCTGGTCACGAAGGCAGGACGCAGTGTTCCCTGCCTCTTCACCGTGGCGCGACACACCATCGACGGGCGAGCATATCTCGTCGGCATGGGCATGGACATCACCGAACGGAAGAAATCCGAAGAGTTGCTGCTCCAATCCGAGAAGAAGTTTGCCCATCTTTTCCGGAATTCCCCGGACGCCATCCTGCTGGCCGACATCGAGACCGGGATCGTCTCCGACATCAACGACACCTTCGTGGCCATGACGGGGTACGCCCGCGACGAGGTCATCGGCAGGACCACCGGCAGCCTCAACTTCTATGTCGATTCCGCGTTGTGGGACCGCCTGTACGGCTTGCTCAGACGTGACGGCCAACTGGCAAACCAGGAACTCATGGTCCGGACCCGGGACGGGCATGCGCTCGTCTGCGCGTTGTCGTCGCATGTCCTGCAGATCGGCGAGCAACGTGTTGTCATGTCCGTTTATCGGAACGTCACCGAATTGAAGAAAATGCAGGAAATGATGATTCAGACGGAGAAGATGGTGTCCGTCGGGGGGATCGCCGCAGGCATCGCCCATGAGATCAACAATCCCCTAGGCATCATCATGCAGTCGGCCCAGTTGCTGGAACAGCGGACCCTGCCGGACTTTCCGCGGAACGTCGCCGTGGCTGAGGGCATGGGGCTCGATTTGCGGCTGCTGGATCGTTACATGCGCGAACGCAACATCCTGGGGTATGTCCGGGATATTCGCGAAGCCGCGAAACGGGCCGCCGACATCATCCGGCATATGCTGGATTTCAGCCGGCGCAGCGATTCAGGACACAAGTTCTGCTGCGTGAACGACATCATCGACCGGGCCATCGTTCTGGCCGGTAGCGACTACGATCTGCGTAAGAGTTTCGATTTCAGGCGCATCCAGATTGTCCGTGACTTCGAGGAACGGATGCCGGGCATCCGGTGCTCTGAAACCGAGATAGAGCAGGTCATCCTCAATCTGCTGCGCAACGCCGCGCAGGCCCTGGCCGGCGGGTCCGTGGCCGAACCGGCCATCACCGTGCGCACAAGGTGCCAGGGGGAGAATGTCGTGATCGAGGTCGAGGACAACGGGCCCGGCATTCCGCCGGAGACGGCCCGCAGGATCTTCGAGCCGTTCTTCACGACCAAGCCTCCGGGCCAGGGCACCGGGCTCGGGCTGTCGGTTTCGTACTTCATCGTGACCCAGACCCATGGCGGAAGCATCCAGGTCCGGTCCGCGCCGGAGCAGGGCGCCTGCTTTCATATCGAAATCCCTCGGGCTTCTCCGGCGGGAAAGGACGGGAGATCCTGAGTTCTTTCCCTTTTTGGCGGCTGTGTCATTGTGCGCCACGTCCGTTGCGCGGATGGGCCGGGCTGGGGGGAGAGCCTGAATGGGCTATTCGTCGAGGGTGGTCGTCTGCATGGCGTATTCCCTGAATCTGTCGGCATGTCGGATTGTTTTTCCGCAATTCGACAGGTTTGAGAGCGCTCGTGTGATCAGTTCATATGCAGCTGCTTTCGTGTTTATGTATATTTCGCTATTTTCTTCCCTGTAGTGTTTGAGCCAGTCAGTATATTTGTACAATATCCATTCAAGTGCAATTTCTTCGCTGTCGAGCTTCTTGAGTTCAAGTATGGCGCAGATTTGATTTCGGGAAAAGTTCAATACCAGGTCGCGCATCCTCTC
Organism: Desulfomicrobium salsuginis; assembly: GCF_054657795.1. Taxonomy (NCBI): domain Bacteria; kingdom Pseudomonadati; phylum Thermodesulfobacteriota; class Desulfovibrionia; order Desulfovibrionales; family Desulfomicrobiaceae; genus Desulfomicrobium; species Desulfomicrobium salsuginis. Next base: position 232,430 of record NZ_BAAHYA010000002.1, read on the forward strand.
TTCGCGGACCGGCAATTTTCCTGCGTTCAGCGCAATCCTGCCTGATATTTCTTCGCTCGATCCTGCCAGCGTTGCGGCGGAGTAGTAGTCCTGCTCGTCAAGAAAAAGCCGAATCGCTTGTTCCAGTTGAACAATCGCGACATGTTCTTGTTTGTGCCATGATGCAGGCATGTTGCGTCCTTGCGGCAATGCGAAGCCGGCAGCGTATGATGTCAGTCAGGGTATCACGATAGCAGATGGTTGAGGAATTTTGCAAGCGCGATGGGAACAGGGCGCGCATTGCGCGGGAAGCCGGGCCGTATCCAAGGCCGCCGGCCTTTCAGGGATGGTTGCCCTGCGCGGTGCGTCAGTCTTCCCCGCCTCAGGCCGGTTTGCTTTGCGGACCGTATGCGGTTCGACGCGCATCCGATTCCCGAATGGCGTCGTACGGTGCGCACCGCGACCAATATGTTTTGTTTCAGTAGGTTGTGAAACGGACGATGAAAGCGTGTTTTGCAGGTGGCGATTGACTCTATTTTTCTTTTATGGCTATGATGAAAAATCTCACCCTCGCGCCCTGATTGCTCGGGCGTCTCTTTCAATCGCGCTCGGTTATTGCTGCGAGAATGCCAGTGTGGCGTTTTCGCGCTGCCGGGCCGCTTTATGAATCAGCGAGATGCATGAACGGGCGCGGCATGTATCCGTCAGGCGCGGCGAGGTTCGGTGGCGTCACGATCGGGACGGTGAAGATCCCCAGCAGTGTGTCGTTTTGACGTCTTTCGCTGTATCATTTTGATTCAGTGTGTTTGAGTGATATGTGGGGTTGCTGCTGTAACTGTCTTGAATTGCTGTATTCAATTGTTTTTGTCGTGGAAGATGGGCATGGAGAGTAGTGCATGTACTACAAATCATGTCAGACAATTAGCTCCAAAATTACCACCATTCTGCGAGTTGGCATGGAAGGTGCTTAGTGTGGTTGGTCTTTGCAACGCAACTGGCCTTGGTTTCGACAAGAGATCATGTTTTCGTGTTCAAATAAAATGTATTCGAAATGTACATTCATTTTATCTTGATAATAAATTTCTCAATATGATGCATTAGATTATGTAATGATATATCTCAAGCGTAAACATTATCAGGAGGGGGCATCATGAGCATTCCGGCAAAGAATCACCCAAAATGGGTTGAGGTCGTCACGGGAAAAAAGACATTCGATTTGAAATTTCTCGCTGTGAAAATTATGCTTGGACGTGTCATTCGCAGCTTGAGTGCTGATCCATCACCAGCGAATATTCAAGGTGCTATCGATCATTTGCATTCAATTTACGAAAAAAATGAAAGTAATCCTGCTGTCAAAGAAGATTTGAAAACCATTTTCGGTTAGGAGGCACCATGCTGCAGCATATCATGACACTGGCTGATGTTGAACAATTGATTCAGAAAGGAAAAACTCTTTTGCTCGCAGGCGAGGAAGATCTTCTCCGCAAATTGCCCAAAGGAAAGTGGATTGGCGGTACGATTCCGTATTTCATCACGCCCGACAAAGGCGGCATGGTTTCGCAGGACAATATTTTCGTCACCGATATCAGCGATGTTGCCGCGTCCATAGACGTCAAGGTGTATGACGACAATACGTTAGGCAAGGTTTATACGGACTCCGGACACGCAGGCTTCAGCTTCATCATCATTCCGGCCATGAGTCCCGTTCATTCGAGTTTTGCGCTCAATGGGCCGAACTACAAGGATTTCGGCTGCCAGCCGCTCATCGGTTGGATTTCCGGAGTGCACCTGGACAACCTGGGCAAGAGTTCGCCGAAAGTGTTTGACGGCGTCAGCGGCACCGCCCACGAACGGGAAGCCGTGGTCATGCACGTGCGCGTGCCGCAGGGCAAAACCGTGGATGTGGGGATCGTGAACATTTTCGAGCAGGGCGGCGGCGATACCCTGACCTTCGCGTCCGACGGCTTCTCCTGCACCGACGTCATGGTCAACGGCGTGAAGGAGAACTTCGCCGACTACATCACGCGGAACAAGCTCGACACCAAGCTGCCCCTCGTCGCGGACTACTACGGCGCCTTGGTCAACATCAGTTTCCAGAGCGTGGAACCGGGCGCCGACGTGAAATTCTACGCCCCCGTCTTCGCCGGAATCCGCTACAAACACGCCAAGCCCATCAGCGATTACGCCACGCTGTTTGACGCCCAGTTGAAGAAGAACGAGGTGGGTGGGGAAAACATCGTCTTTTCCTGCAACTGCATCCTGAACTACCTCTATTCAGGCCTTGAAGGCCACAAGACGGAACCGTTTGTCGGTCCGATCACCTTCGGCGAGGTGGCCTACCAGCTGCTGAACCAGACCCTCGTTTATCTGCAAGTCCACGATCTGTAGGACGTTTTTCCTCCTTCCGTAACAAAGGGAAGACCGGGTCAGCCGGTCTTCCCTTTGTTCATTGGCGTGGAGCGCACGCGGCTTTGCGATCGACCTTGATCGCATACGACGGCAAGATTGCCTGCCCCGATCCCATGCCCTTCGATGCGGTATCTGCGATTCAACTCACGTGCCGGATTCGAGCGCGCCAACCTCGGGCTGTTCGGGCCGGGACGTCGGCCCGCTTCATGGCGGCTGTTGCCGAAGCGCCCTTTTTGGGTAACCATGGCGCCAAAACAGGAAATGTTCAAAGCCTCCCGGATTATGGAATGCACCCGGCCACGGTGGCTCCTGACGCATCCCGTCATCTGGTCGTATTGAAAACAGGAGGGCCCCATGTTTGTAAGTCTGTTCGGTCCCGTCCCTTCGCGCAGGCTGGGCATGTCCCTGGGCGTCGATCTGGTGCCCAGGAAGGTGTGCTCCCTGGACTGCGTCTATTGCGAGGTCGGACGGACCACGTTGCTGACCGACGAGCGCAGGGAGTACGTCGAGTTCGAGTTGGTGGCGCGTGAACTGCGCGAGTTTTTCGCCCAGGGTCCGGCGCCCGACTACGTGACCTTCTCGGGTTCGGGAGAACCGACCTTGAACAGCCGCATCGGCGACCTGGTGGATTTCATCAAGCGGGAGAAGGCCGGCCTTCCCGTGGCTGTGCTGACCAACGGGACGTTGCTGCGCGACCCGTCGGTGCGGCGGGAGCTGCTTGGGGCCGATGTGGTCCTGCCGTCGCTCGATGCGGCCACCGCCGACGTCTTCAGGCGGATCAACAGGCCGCACGGCTCCCTGGATATCGAGGAATGCATCGAGGGGCTGGTCGCGTTCCGCAGGGAGTTCGCTGGCGCGCTGTGGCTTGAAGTGTTCATCCTGCCCAGCTACAACGACGCTCCGGAGGAAATTGCGGCCATCAGGAAGGCTGTGCTGGACATCCGGCCGGACCGCGTCCAGCTGAACACGCTGGACAGGCCCGGAACCCTGGAGGACCTGCGCGCCGCCACGCCGCAGGAACTCCGGGCTGTGGCGGACATGCTGGCCCTGGACAACGTGGAGATCATCGCCGCGCCGCCGCAGCGCAAAAACCTGGGCGGATACCGCAGCGACACGGAAACGGCCATTCTGGAGACCATCGCCCGCCGACCCTGCACCGTGGACGATCTGTCAACGATCCTGGGGCTGGGCGCTGCGGAAATCAACAAATACGTCGGGGTGTTGGAGGGCGAAGGGCGGGTCGTGCCCGTGCGGCGGGAGCGGGGCGTGTTCTATGCGCGTAAGCACGGGGGGCCGTCCCGAGGTTCTGTGTCCTGATTGCGGCGCGTCCGTCGATCACGCAGGCGTCCTGCTTGCGAGCGTAAGAGTTCAAACTGTGGCGGGACGGGCGGGTCGTCCAGAGTGACCGGCGGGGAGGGAGCCAAGGGCTTTCCCTCCCCGTTTTTGCGTCACGCCATGCCGCCCGGGGCGAAGCCCCTAGATTTTGAAGCGGCTGACCATGGTGTCGAGATTGCCGGCCAGGCCGGCCAGGGTCTCGGAGTTTTCGTGCATGGACCGCGCTGTGGTGGACACCTCGCCGGCCGAGGCGCTGACCGCGGCCACGTCACGGGCGATGCCGCGAATGACCGTGTCCGCCTGGGCCACGTTCTCGTTGACCTGCTGGACGCCCGTGGAGGCCTGCCCGACATTTTCGGCGATGTCGTGGGTGGTCACGGACTGCTCTTCCACCGCGGCAGCGATGCTGCCGACGATGGCATCCACGTCGCCGATGACGTTGCTGATCTGTCCGATCTCGAGCACTGTCTGGCTGGTGGTGTGCTGGATGCCCTGGATCTTGCCCCGGATCTCCTCGGTGGCCTGGGCGGTCTGCTGGGCCAGTTCCTTGATCTCGTTGGCCACGACCGCGAAGCCCTTGCCCGCTTCCCCGGCCCGGGCCGCCTCGATGGTGGCGTTCAGGGCCAGGAGGTTGGTCTGGGAGGAGATGGCCGAGATGGCCTCGGTCACCTTGCCGATGTCCTGGGCCGCGGCGCCGAGCTGGCTGACCTGCGACGTGGCCTTGCCCGCTGCCGCGACGGCCTGCCCGGTGATCTCCTTGGCCTTGCCGGTGCTGGCCGAGATTTCGGCGATGGTCGCGCTCATCTCCTCGGAACTCGTGGCCACGGTGCCGATGTTCACGGTGAACTGCTCCATGGAGGCCGCGACGTTGTTCATGTTGGCGCTCATCTCCTCGGCCGAGGCCGCGACGGTGTTCGAGGTCTGCGTCATGGTCTGGGACGAGCTGTTCAGGCTCCCGGCCAGGGCCAGCAGGTTTTTGGACGCGCCCGTGACCTGGCTGGAATTGTGGGCCACGTCCTTGATGATGCTGTGGACCCGGCTGACGAACTGGTTGAACCATTCGGCCAGTTCCTGGGTTTCCGTGCCCGAGCGGTCCTCGATCCGTCTGGTCAGGTCTCCTTCGCCTTCGGCGATGTCCTTGAGCATGACGATCATCCGGCGCAGAGGCGTGGTGATCCCTCCCGCTATGATGACGGTCAGCGCCCCGCCAATGAGGATGCTGCCGAAGGTGATGGCGGCGAGGATGATCTTCAGGCGCGAAAAGGCGGCCTCGGCCTCCTTGCCGGCCGTGGCGGCGTCGTTTCCGACGATCTCCGTCAGCTTGTTGATGTGTTCGCGCATGGTGTCGAACTTTTCGGCGCCCTCGGTCATGGCCAGGGCGACCGCTTCCGGGCTGCCCTCCTGACCGGCCTGGTTGCGCAGGGCGAGTATCTTTTTGGACACCTCCTCCCAGACCGCCCGGTCCGCGCGGTACTTGTCCACCAGGGCCTTCTTCTCCGGGGAGAACGAGATCTCGATGAACTTGCCCAGCCGCGTGTCGGCCTGCTGCATGTTCTCGGTGTAGGATTTCATGTGCTTTTCGTACTCAGGCGTGCCCGGTGCGCTCAGTAGCATGCCGTTCTCGGCCAGGAGCATCTGGTGCAGGTCGCGGTCCGCCTCCAGGAGCACGCTCGCCCCCGGCAAATCGCGCTGAAGCACCAGACTGAGTTTGCCGTTGATGGAGGTGGCCATGAAGAAGGCCACCAACCCCATGACGGCGATGAGGGCGACGTTGATGCCGAGAATGACGAACAGTCGCGCGCGAATGCGGAACCTTCCTAACATGTGAGTCTCCTGTGGCCTGTGATTGAGATACGGAACACGCAACATCCTTTGCAACCCAGTTCGCGACACTACCCAACAATCAAGGCGGATTCAAATGGATTTGTCTGACCCGGCGCAAGGTCCGTTGATGGGCGGCTCATGGCCGATGGGACAACCTTGGCCGGTCCGCCTGAACGCCGCCGTCCCATTTGCCGTATCGGCACGGGGCCCGCGTTTTTCTTCGTGGCGGGCCCTTTGCTGCATCTATACCTTGAACTGGCTCACGAGCCCCTTGAGCTGTTCGGCCAGCCTGGACAGCTCCTCGGCGCTGGCCTGGACCTGGTCGCCGCCCCCGCGGATGTCGCCGGTGATGGCGTCCACGGACGTGATGTCGCGCGTGATGTCCCTGGACACCGTCGACATCTCCGAGGAGCGCCTGTTGGCGTCCTGCACGTCATGCGTGGCATGGGAGATGTTTTCGGCCACCTCGCGGGTCACGGCGGACTGCTCTTCGATAGCCGCGGCGATGGCCGTGACGATGGTGTTGACCTCGCCGATGACATGCACGATCTGCCCGATGTCGCTCACGGCGCTGCCCGTGGCGGACTGAATCCCGCCGATGCGATCGCGGATGTCCTTGGTGGCCTCGGCCGTTTTCTGGGCCAGTTCCTTGATCTCGTTGGCCACCACGGCGAAGCCGCGGCCCGCCTCGCCGGCCCTGGCCGCCTCGATGGTCGCGTTGAGGGCCAGGAGGTTGGTCTGGGAGGAGATGGCGGCGATGGTTTCCGTGACCTTGCCGATCTCCTGGGCCGCCGCGCCGAGGTCCCGCAGCACGCCCGCAAAGCTGTCCACCTGCTGCGCCGCGTTGTCCGTGGTGCCGCGGGCGCGTTCGGTGTTGCCGGCGATCTCGCCGATGGTCGAGGTCATCTCCTCCGTTGCCGCGGCGACGGAGGAGAGGTTGGCCGAGGTCTCCTCCATGCCGGAGGCGACCGAGGCGATGTTGGCGCTCATCTCCTCGGCGGCCGTGGCCACCGTGGACGTCTTGGCCGACAGGGAGCGCACGTTCTGGGTGGTCTGGCCGCTCACGGCCGAAAGCTCCGTGGCCGAGGAGGCCACGGTCTGGGCGTTGCCCGCGATCTCGGAAATGATGCGCTGCAGCTTTTCGACGAAGGTGTTGAAGTATTGCGCCAGTTGCCCGATTTCATCCCGGGTCTCGACGGGCAGGCGCTTGGTCAGGTCGCCTTCGCCTTCGGAGATGTCTTTGAGCAGATGCACGCAGCTCCTGACCGGGAGCAGGACCATGCGGCTGATGATCAGGGCAATGACGATGCCGATGGCGAAGAAAACCAGGGACGCCAGGGCGATCATCCAGCGCATCTGGTAGATCGCGGCCAGCACGTCGTCCTGCATGGCTCCCACGGCGATGGACCAGCCGGTTCCCTGGATGGGCGAGAAGCCGAAGAAGCGGTCCTTGCCCATGAACGGGTACTGTTCGAAACCGGACTCGCCCTTGACCATGCGCTGGAACATGGCCGACAGGGTCGCGTATTCGGGGTTGGTCTTGCCTTCTTCGAGGAAGTTCTTCTGATCCAGGACGAACTGCCGGTTGGTGTGGGCGATGAGGACGCCCTTCTCGTCGATGATGTAGGAGTAGCCGGTCTGGCCGTACTTGATGCCGTCCGTGATTTCGCTCAGCATGGTCGCGTCGAGCCTGGCGATGAGCACGGCGCGGGCCTTGCCGTCGTCACCCTTGATCGGGGTGGCCAGGACGATGACCGGCGAGTTGGTCACCTTGCTGATGATGACGCTGGAGAAAAGCGATTCGCCGGCCATGGCCTGCTTGAAATACGCCCTGTCACCCAGGTTGGCGGTGGAACCGTCCGGATACATGGCCTGGCCGTCGGCGGAGACGACGCCCATGCCGAGGTATTTCATCCGGGCCGTTTCGTTTTCCAGGGCCGGCCGCTGCTGCTCCCAGTCCATGGATTTGACGACGTGGCGGTTGGCGATGCCCTGTATGACGGCGAGATGATAGTCCAGGCGGCTGCGGACCAGATTTGCGCCGTTTTTGGCCGTCAGGACGATGTTCTCCTCCACCTGGCCCCGGGCCGCATGCATGGCCCGGTTATAGGCGATATACCCCAGGCCTGCGCACACCAGCGCCAGCAGGGCCAGAATCCCGCCGATCAGTTTCACGCGAATGGGGATGCTCTTCATTGCCGCCTCCGAATGGTGGATGGTTCAGATTACCCGTTCATGCCGCTCAGTCCCCAGAACCCGGAGCGTTCGCCCTCGCGAGAACCCGCCCCCGGGCGATCCCCCCTGGGCGTGCGACAGCGGCATAGGCGGGGACTACTTAGACTGTATGACAAAGATACAGAAAATTACTGATGAGAGAAAGAGGTAGATGGCATGAAAACTCCGATTTAACCGAGTTCCCGGTCCGGACAGGCCGGATGCATGCCCAAGAGATGCATCGCGCAGCGCGGAGAATGCACCGAACTGGTGATTTCAATCTGCTGGATCAGGATGGCGGGGACGTTCAGAAGACCGGGGCGGGGCCGGTGTCCCCCCCGCCCCGGTCGGATCAGTACGGATTCCCGATGTTCACGGCCGTGTGAACCGTCTCGGCGAAGAAGGCCGCGCGGCCGGCCAGTTCGCCCAGCAGGGCCAGGATGGGGAGCCAGACAGGGATGGTCCGGTTCTTCCAGAGTACGCCCAGGCAGGCCGCCATGACGGCGATGCTTGCCCAGTAGAGCGGTGAGCCGAGCCAGGCCAGGCCGCTCAGGCGCATGACCTCGCCCCCCGAGAGCCAGACGCAGGGCACGGCCAGGCGCACGACCAGTCCCGTCACCAGGGCGGTCGTGAAGATGCGCGCCAGCAGCGCCTGACTGCCGGGGCCTGCGAACCAGCTGGCGAAGCCCGCACCCAGGACAACGGCCGAAATCAGGAAGAAGACCGTGGGCAGGGCGTTGTTCAGGGCCGGAAACGCGGGCGGAGCGTACGTCATGCCGGATGCCAGAACTGTGGCCAGGCCGGCCGCGACCGCCCCCCAGAGCAGGGCGCCCCTGCCGCCGCCCGCGGCTGCCGCCCCGGCCGCCAGAGCCAGGAAGGCCCCCGCCGCGAGCACCTCGCGGCTGAGCCACGCCTTTTCCAGGTGCGCCAGCGCGCGGTACGCTTCCAGCGGGTGGCCGAGGTGGAAGAGGGACGCGGCGATGCCGAGCCCTATGAGGCCGGCGACGAGCATCCACTCGTTGCGGGCGCTCCCGGAGCCGTGGCCGGCGACGCCGCGCACGGCGCTCATGAGGACCATGCCGACGGCCGCCTGTGAAAGCACCGTGAACAGAACAAGTGGCAATTCCATGGATTGCATCGCTACCTCCTTACCAGAGTCGGCACTTTGGGCATGATGAAGCGGGTGGAAGGGTTCACCTTTTCGTTTTTGGGGAACCCGGCCGGGAATTGAATCTCGTTTCCAGGCTCCATTGTCGCCAGGTCCACGAGCTTCAGCGCGCCGGTAGGGCAGCTCTGCACGCAGGCCGGCAGGAGGCCTGCGTCGAGGCGTTCGTGGCAGAAGCTGCATTTTTCCGCGCGTTTCTCCACGGGGTTGTAAACGGGCGCGCCGTAGGGGCACGAGCGGATGCAGTTGCCGCAGCCGATGCACTTCTCCTGGTGATGGACCACGACCCCGTCCTCTTCGCGCTTGGTGTAGGCCTCGACGGGGCACACGTTCAGGCAGGCCGGGTTTTCGCAATGGTTGCAGGCCAGGGAGAAGAAGGCCCTTTCCCGGTGCGGGTAGATGGCCTCGCCCAGGGGATAGACCTGCCGCCAGACCACGCCCTCGACCTGATGGTAGTAATTCCGGCAGGCCATGGCGCAGGTGAAGCAGCCGATGCACTTCTCCGAATCGACCAGAAATGCGTAGTGTTTTTTCATCGCAATCACTCCTTAGACCCTTTCGACATTGGCGAACTGTCCGTGAATGGCCACGCCGGGCGCGCCGGTCTTGTAGGCGCCCATGTCCGCGGCCTCGTCGTCCACGAGGTTCTGGACGTTGAAGTCGTTGCCGCGTCCGAACCAGGCCTCGTAGATGACGAGGCTCTTCGGGGCGACGTTGCGGGTCAGCTTGGCCTTGATGCGCAGCTCCCCGACCTTGTTGAAGACGCGGACCGTGTCCAGATCCTTGATGTTCTTGGCTCGCGCATCGTCCGGGTGCATGTAGAGGAAGGGTTCCTTGTTGTATTCGTGCATCCAGTCGAGGTTGATGAACTGCGAATGGATGCCGAACTTGCTGTGCGGGGTCAGCAGGCGGAACTCGTCGTACGGCTTGCGGCCTTCCTTGTACTTGGGCAGGGCTTCATGGCCGTGCTCGGCGCAGAGGTCCGAACGGAATTCGTATTTGCCCGATGGGGTCCCGAACTTCATGTCGTGCCAGGAGGCGGTGGAGGCGAGTTTGGCCTTGACGGGCCCGTTCCTCAGGTCCGTCCAGTGCTTGATGCCGAAGTAGTCGTAGATGCCCTGGTTGAACTCCTTCTCCATCCATTCCCTGGTGTCGATGTCCTGCGGGAAGGTGCAGGAGCCGGGGGCGAGCTGGTTCATCTTTTTCGAGAGCAGGGACGCGATCTCGATGTTCGACTTCGTCTCGTACATGGGCGTGATGGCCTGCTCGTTGATGCCCAGCCAGTAGTGCCAGTAGGACACGTTGACGGTCCATTCCTCGAAGAGGGTCGTCACCGGCAGGACGATGTCGGAGTTGGCCACGGTCTCGTTGAAGAACTGGTCTACGGTCACGACCAGCTCCAGCGTGTCGAAGGCCTTCTCCAGCTTGGGCCGGTCGAAGTCCTGGGCGAAGGGGTTCTTGCACGACACCCACAGCATCCTGATGGCTGGGTCCTTGGCGTCGAGGATGCCCTGGGCAGTCTTGTTGATGTTGAAGGTGCGGTCCGTGTAGCTGGCCGCCTCGCCCTTGGTGAAGTCGAACTCGCCCTTGGGGCCGCCCGCGCCGACGAAGCCCACGGAGCCCTCGGGCTGCTTCTGGAGGAGGGCGTGGTAGTTGAAGCCCCAGGTCCGCAGATGGCCGTAGCGCGCTCCGCCGCCTTCCTTGCCGACGTTGCCGGTCATGGCCACAAGGGCGTCGATGGCCCGCACCGAGGCGCCGCCGTTGGTGTGGCGCTGCATGCCGTAGCCGATCCAGATGGTCGCCGGGTCACCCGTGGCGAACTCCTCGGCCACCTCGCGGATCTGCTCGGCCGGGATGCCGCTCAGGCCCGCGGCCCACTCCACGGTCACGTTATCGCGCAGGTAGGCGGCGAATTCTTCGAACCCGAGGGCGTTTTCAGTCACGAAGCCCTTGTCCACCAACCCCTTGTCGAGGATGTGCCGGGCCATGCCCAGGGCCAGGGCGCCGTCGCTGGATGTCTCGGGCTGCCAGAAGACGTCGGCCTTGGCCGCGGTCTGGGTGAAGACCGGGTCGATGACCACGACCTTGGCGCCGCGCCGCTTGGCCTCCATGATGTATTTCATGGAATGCACCGAGCACCAGGCGGGGTTGGCGCCCCAGACGATCACGTACCTGGCCTTGACCATATCCTCCGGGTCGTTGCACCACATGTCGCCCAGGTCGTAGTTCTGGGCGTCGATGCCCGCCGGCCAGCAGGGGGTACCCACGAAGCGGGTGGTGTAGCCCAGGGACGACATCATGCCTTCGACGCCGTAGTTGGTGATGCCGAAGTTGCCGGAATATTTGGTCAGGCCCAGGCCCAGAAGGCTCCCGTCCTTTTCCTGGATCTCGAGGATCTTCTTCGCGATGCGGTCCATGGCTTCGTCCCAGGATACGCGCCGCCAGTTGCCCGAACGGCGGCCGTCCTGGACCATGGGGTACTTGATGCGATCGGGGCTGTAGACGCGCCGGGGGTAGGCATAGCCTTTGACGCACAGTCCACCGGCCGTGAAGGTCGACTCCTGCGCCCCCTCGATGAACTGCACGACCCCGTCCTTGACGTACGTCTTGATGGAGCAGGTGTCGTAGCAGTTGCGGGGGCAGGCGTTGCGGAAGATCTGAAAATCCTTGGCGTTGAATGCCGTGGCAGCCTGGGCGGTGTACGGCATCAGCAGGCGCAGGGGCAGGAGCGAGGCCGCCCCGGCCATGGTCAGCCCCTTCAGGAACTGCCGCCTGCTCAATCCACTCGGTGTGTGCGACATGTCACTCCTCCTCGACCGCGCGGGCTTCAGCCCCGGCGCGGCGCTGCTGTTGAATTGCGTTCGCTTTCGAACCACGAGTCCAGCGCGTCCGCGGCCAGGGCGATGACACCGCCTCTGGTCGCGTGTTCCCGGACCGTTCGGACGAAATGTGGAATCCACCGCGCCAGATGCTCCCCGACGAACCATGCGTGCAGGTCCGCGATCTCCGCGTCCGGCGCGCCTGTCTGAGCGGCGAGCACGGCCTTCATGGCCAGCACGGCTTCGAGTTCGTAGGCCAGATGGTCGTCGGGGATGACGCCCTCTCCGGGCACGGCCAGGCCGAGGCGGTGGTACGCCTCTCGCGCCTCCATGGTCGCGCGGCCCATGAGGGCGCGGTCGGTTTCGGACCAGGCTGAGGCGAAGGGTGGGGCCGGTACTGCGGCCGGCCCGACGAAGAGGCGGTTGAACTCGTACTCGGCCGCCGCCCAGTCCGTATCGGCAGGGATTTCGATCCCGGCGTGCCGGGCGATGCGGGCGGCCGCGTCCTTCAGGCCGTCCGCGTCGGATGCGGCGAAGAAGTCGCGCAGGGCTTCGATGATGGGAAATGCAAATGCGGACATGCTGACGTACCTTGGTTACAAGTAGAGGTACAGAGTACCCGTATCACAGGTACGTCAGCGATGCCATGTCCGACAGGCGGGATTCAGGGTAAATATTGGGTAGTTTCAACTACCCATCGATTCGTCCAGCCCCATGGTGTTGAGATGGGCATAGAGGCTGATGTTGCGGCCATGCAGGCCGAGTTTGCGGCGGATGCTCTTGCGGTGGGTCTGGATGGTCTCCACGGAGAGGTTCAGGAGGTCGGCGATGTCCTTGTTGGAATGGCCGGACTGGATGAACTGGCAGACCTTCATCTCCATCTGCGTGAGCTTGAGGAGCAGGGGCATGCCTCCGGAGTCGCGGGGCAAAAGGCGCGTCAGCTGGTCCTTGACGACGGTGACGTACCCCTTGCGGATGGACGGGTCGTTCTCGGACTCGATGCGCTCCAGGGCAGGCAGCACGAGGGTGTTGACCTTGGCGGCCAGATTGCTGGCGTGCTCCTCGTGCTCCCGGCCGACGCTCTTGAGGACATTGCGCAGGGTGATGTTCATCTCTTCGAGCTGCGCCTTTTCCCTGCGCAGGGCCTCGGTCTTTTCGTCGACGATGCGCTCCAGCTTCTCGCGCTGCAGGGCCTGGGTGGTCATGTTCGTCAGCACGAAGATGTACTGGTCGCTGGCCATGCTTACGGACTTCAGGGGGTTGACCTGCATCTTGTAGATGGCGCTCTCCCCGAAGGGCGCAAGCTCACAGGTGATGCCGACGGGGTAGTACCGGAGCAGTTCCTCGACGCTGTCGCCCTCCAGGGACAGGACTTCCCAGATGGGCCGATGCAGCACGCGCGCCTCGTCCATGACGGCCTTGACCGCGGCGTTGATGTTCACCACCTGCCCGGTGGCGTCCACCACGAGGATGAGGTCCGAGGTGGCGTTCAGGATGTTTTCGAAGCGGCATTTCTCCAGGGTCAGGAGCCGGTTCATGTCGTCGAGCCTGCCGTCCGAGAAATCGGGGAAGATGCGGATCCAGTCCTGCAGGTAGAGCACTTCGAGGGCGTCGCCGTAGAGCCGGATCAGCCTGCGCGCCTCCACCTTGCGGGCGTATTCGGCATCCATGGCCTCGATGACGTCGAGGAGGCTGTGGATGAAGGTCTTGAAGCACCCGAGGAACATGTCGAAGGTGATGCCGCGCGCCCGGTGGCGGCGGGACGATTCGATCAGGAAACGTTCCCAGCCGCTGTCGCGGCGGAGCAGTTCCGGGAAATCCGATGGAATGCCGCCCGTTTCGAGGTCGGCGAGGATCGGGTGCAGGAATTCCTGCAGGGCGACCATGCAGTCCACGCGCTTGGCCGTGGTGTGCTGCAGGTATCCTGCGGCCTCCATGCGGATGGTCCATCTTTCGAGGAAAGAGTCCTGGTCTGACTCGATCAGCCGCAACAGGCCCTCGTGGCCGTTCGTGACGGGCGTCGTCATGGCGTTCTTCTCCGGCAAGGCGTTCTACCCATTATCTACCCACCGGATTGTCTTATTTCTTTTTGGGCGTATCAGCAAGGCAGGTGAATCCGAGCTTCGGGAGGAAAAATGCGACGTATCTGCGTGCTCATAACTGTCTTGTGCCTCGGCGTGACCGGTCTCGCCGTCGCGGGCGGCAACCGGACCGCCGGGGCGGAGGCCGGCCGACTCGTCCTGCAAGGTTCGCGAAGCGTGGGCGCTGACATGACCGCGTCCTTCGACATGGGTGGCTACACCCCGCCGTCGGGGCAGTCCGTGGCCATCAACGTGGACATCCTCGAAAGCCCCGACGGCCCCAAGCCGAGAATCATACCCGGATACCCGGTGACCAGCCTGGTCTTCGAGACGCCCGGGAAATACGTACTGAATTTCAGGCTCAACCAGATCTGCAAGACAAGCTGCGGCGGAGTTGCGGCCAGGCCGCTGATGGAGAGGGAGGAGACCATCGAGATCGCCCCGTGACGCGGCAGGGGCATTTCCCTGTTGCCGCCGGGATCAGTCAGGTTCATTGGGGCTGACGTTCAAGACGGCCGCTGCTTCGGAGCAGATGTCCGGGACGGAGACGTTCGGCGGAGGCTTGGACGCTTCGGGCCTGGCCCTGCATGGGCAAAGCCCTGAGGAAATTTTCGCGGACAAAATGAGTTATTACGGAGAGATGGTGAGTAGGGTCTTCTGGTCAGGCCTTGTAGTCTTCAGCTGTCTCGCAGGCGGATGCGCTTGTTCCGGGCTCGTGCAGAGCCCCCATCGCGCGAAGCCTGATCTCCAGCTCGCAGCCGACGGCGCGGGCGTATTTCCTGAGTGTGGAAACGGACGGAGAATGCCTTCCGGCGCTTTCGAGCCGTGACACGGCGCTCTTGGTGGTGCCCATGCGCGTGGCGACGACTTCCTGGGTCAGGCCTGCCCGGATTCTCGCCGCGATCAGTTCGCGAATGACCGCGTATTCCCCTTCCAGCCTCTCGTAAGCATCCTCGAATCCTTTTCGGCGGCGTGCCCGTTGCAGAAATTCCTCGTGGTCGTGGTTCACGGGTTCGTATTTCAGTTCCGGCAGTTCATGGTCTCCTTCATTCTCTCACGTGCCAGGCGCATGTGGCTATGACCATTCGCCAAGGCACAGGTTGGTGGTGATCAACGCCGACATCTGTTCGTAGAGCGTCGACGCGCTAACAGTTTTGGTCGTCGTAAATAGAGGCGACCAAAACTGCCATTCATGCATGATCTTGCGCATCGTTTCCATGGCCGCAATCTTCATTCTTTTCTTCTTAGTCCTCAATTGTACGAAGACGAGGACCTTTCAGGGTCAATCATTGTTTCATGAATGCCAGATTTAATGGGATTCAACCCAAATCGTTTGATTGCTCATTTTGAGCATCCAAGACGTTGACATTAGTGTCGCAAACAAGTTTCTATTTATAGAATAATAATGACGAATTTTTCTGGTATGATTATTTTATCATAGCTTAATGATTTTGTATTTTAAATGATTAAACTAGAATATATTCATATATAAATTTTAATTGATACATTTTTTCTCATATAATTTTATTAATAATTCAAAATGTTCAATTTAAAATTGAACAAAAAATTTAATCATCACAAGCATTAATTTATATCGCAAGCAAAAAAGTCAGATAATGCGGAGATATTGGCCATGGAAAAAGTCACGATTCGTACAAAGTTGATTGGCGGTATGCTGTTATTAGTGTGCATGATGTGTAGTGGGCTCAGCTACATCGCGTATGGTCGCGCCAAACAGGCCGCACTCATTCAAGTTGACGAAAACATCATCGC
The DNA here is from genome assembly GCF_054657795.1 of Desulfomicrobium salsuginis. Lineage (NCBI taxonomy): Bacteria > Pseudomonadati > Thermodesulfobacteriota > Desulfovibrionia > Desulfovibrionales > Desulfomicrobiaceae > Desulfomicrobium > Desulfomicrobium salsuginis. Next base: position 248,029 of record NZ_BAAHYA010000002.1, read on the forward strand.
GGTGGCCAGATACGGTGGTGATCTCGCTAGAAAACGCCTAGATTACCATGTAGCCGTCTTGCAGGGTATTGCCAATCGCAATGCGATCCGCTCCATGGATTGGAATCAGCAGCGCCCGGCTCTGGAGAACGAGATCGCCAGAATGAAATATTTGGGTATGGGCATCGTTGATCCAGACGGGTTGGCCCGATACTCCGATGAAAGCTCCGCGAACTTAAATGACAGAGAGTACTTCCGGCAGGCCCTTGTCGGCAGGACAACCTTCTCCAGTGTCATAATCAGCAAGGTGACGAGCAAGCCGGTCATCATGGTGGCGACACCAATCATGGACAATGCCTCGGTGATTCGGGGGGTTCTCATTGCGCGCCTGGATGCGAATCTGCTCAGCGATATCACTGATGGGATCAAATTCGGCCAAAACGGCTACTCATACATCGTCGATGGCAACGGTGCTCTTATTGCACATGCCAATCGTCAGTTTGTCCTGGATCAACGAAACTTTATCGAGGAAGGCAAAACCAATTCTGATTTCGCGGATGTAGCTAAAATGCTTCACCGCATGACCAAGGGCGAAGCCGGATTTGAGCAGTATCCGTTCATGGGCAAGGACCGCTTCTTTGGATTCGCGCCAATCGAAAGCACAGGGTGGTCCATCGCGGTTGGCGGCTATGCGGAGGAGATCCTGGCGCCGATTCACGAAATGCGTTGGATGATTGGGCTGGCCTCCCTGGTCTTTTTTGTAGTCGGAATCGGAGTGGCGTTGCTCATCGCCAGGGTTGTTTTGAGTCCGGTCACGGCATGTGCCAACTTGCTTAAGGAAATCTCTGAGGGCGATGGCGATTTGGCCAAACGCCTGCCTGTCGAGACAAACGATGAAATCGGCCAGTTGTGCCGGCACTTCAATAAGTTTGTCACCAAGCTCCAGATCATCATCGCCGGCATCGCCGACAATGCAAGGTTCGTGGCTTCATCGGCCAAAGAACTGTCGGCCGTGAGCAGTCAGACGACTCAGAGCGTTCGTTCGCTGTCTTCCAAGACATCCACTGTGGCAGCAGCCTCCGAAGAGATGAGTTCCAATATTGCGTCTGTGGCAGCAGGTATGGAGCAGGCCACTTTGAACCTGTCTTCGGTTGCGGCTGCCACCGAGGAAATGACAGCGACCATAGGCGAAATCGCAGGTAGCACGGAACGCGCGAGCATCACGACCGAAGGTGCGGCCCAGGAGATGGACAGCTTCGCCTCAGTATTGCGGCAGCTTGGTGAGGCCGCGCAAGAAATCGGCAAGGTTACGCAAACCATCTCTGCCATATCCTCGCAAACCAATCTGCTGGCTTTGAACGCCACGATAGAGGCGGCCAGAGCGGGAGTGGCAGGTCGTGGTTTCGCTGTGGTGGCCAACGAAATCAAAGAATTAGCCTTAAAGACAGCCGAAGCGACCAGCGAGATTGGGGGGCGTATCGAGGGAATCCAGTCAGCAACAGGCTCCGCAGTCAGCGACATTGACCGCATCGTGAAGATTATCGGCGAGGTGAATTCCATAGTGGCAAATATTGCTGCCGCCATCGAAGAGCAGTCCGTTGTCACCCGTGAGGTGGCGAACAACGTCGCCCAGGCCACCCTAGATGTGAAAGACGCCAATACGCGCTCCATGGAGATGTCTACAGTGTCCCGGGACGTCGCCAAAGATATCAATTCAGTTGATGTCATTACCAACGATATCCGTTCCGGTGGAGAGCAGGTCCAAGCAAGCGCGGAAAAACTCTCCAGACTCGCCGAAAACTTGAACGTCCTCGTGGGGCAATTCAAGATCTAGTGATATGGCAAAGTATTGCGCTTTTAATTTGCATGCATCTAAGAAAATTGAGTGCAAATTAATGCTACACTTTCACAAAAATTTAATATTTTTGGAAAAATATTGTATTGAAGAAATATTATAAATATTTTATTCTTTATATTTTTATAACCATACAGTTTTAATTTAATTTTTAATTATGTATAAATGCAAATAATTTAATTATGAGTAAATAATTTGAATTTATATGTAAATCGTTAGTTTATTCTTAATTTACTACTTTATTATGATCGTTATATTTATTTACTACATTTTTTTATTTAATAGTATTAATAAGATATTAGATTGATATTATATAAATAATTGGTGTTGTTTGGAATACTAATTGTCCATTTCCATTAGTTGTATTGCAGTTGTTGGCAGGGAGTTCATTTAAAGTTTCTAACTGGTTGAATTCCGAAGAGGCCATGGGAAGTCAACGCCTCTTGCTGTCAACTGGCGAGTCCCTCAAAGATTGTTCGGGTCTTCACCTCATTGGCTCTATGGCAATTAGATTTAAGCGCGAAAGTTGGGGTGCTCATTATGGGCGGGCTGGTCGTTTACTCAACTGAAAATTTATTGATAATGATAATCAGCAAGTCGATATCAAGGTTGTGCTCAAACCAATTCCTTTGATGTCACTGCCAGCGATATTCGTTCCGGTGGAGAGAGGGTCCAAACAAGCGCGGAAATACTCTCTAAGTTCACTGAAGACATGATTTGCCTTGTAGAGCAATTCAATGTCTAATGACAAGGCGAAGTGTGACGCTATTTATTTACATACATCTATGTTAATATAAAGAATGGAGATTGATATGAAGAATATAAAAATCATGCATAAGCTAGTCGGTGGTTTTTCACTCGCTGCAATTATCGCAATTTTTATCGGAATACAGGACCGTTTTGCGATTGAAGAATTGCAAGAAGATATGCGGTTGCTCGTTGAAGAAAAGATGGATGCAGTTGAGGCTGTTTTAAGAATTGAGGTCGAGGAGCAGCGTATTCGCAGCAATATAAGCCTCATTCTCGGTCAGATTCTTTCTGCTGAAGAACGTAAGGAAGTCGCGGCAAGAATAACCGAGCGTCAAAACGTTGCGATCGACTTGGTATCAGGGCTTAAAATGAATTCAGGCCTCAATGAAGAGACCAAGGGCGTTATTGGCGATTTAGAAAAGGCATTGGAAGTATGGAAGGTTAAGGTTGATGAGATTCTAGCCATATCTTCTTCTTTGGTAAGACATGATGTGCTCAAGCCTGACAGGCTGGCCAATGATCTGCAAAAAATTGCTTCCGCACACCACGAACTCATGGCAAAGACATCATTGATTGTCTTTACTGGAAACATTATTAACACGGACGCAGATGCTGATTTGTGTCCACTTGGGCAATGGCTGCGAAATTTTTCCAGTAATAATAAGAGTATTACAGAGATTATTGATAGGCTTAAGCCAATCCATTACGATCTTCACAGTTCTGTGTCTATGATTAGAGAACTTACTTTGTCAGAAAATACAATTGAAGCTAGGCATGAATATGAAATTCGTGCCATGTCAAAAGCGCAAGAAGTTTTTGGGATATTTGAAGAACTCCTCGATATATCAGCAAATGCACAGGCGAGTTTCATGGAAATGGAAAATATATACACTACACAGGAGATTACAGCACGCGCTGAGGTTCAGAAGCAGCTTGATCGGTTGGTTGAATTGATAAATTCCAGCGCAGTATCGCACATTCAACAATCGCAGCATAACGCCCAGGCGGTCGAATTGCGCTCCCTGCTTGTTGTTTGCTTCGGGTCTGTTCTAACCTTGGCTATCGGTATAGTTCTGGCCCGGGCAATCACCGGGGGAATATCAAAAGGCGTCGCCTTAGCTCAAGCTATGGCTGACGGCGACCTGACCTATACCATTGATGTTAAGCAGAAAGATGAAATCGGGACCTTGGCCAATGCCTTGAATTCAATGGTGCTCCGACTTCGTGATATGCTCGGGGATGTGGCATCGGAGGTTAAAGAGCTGTCTGCTGCCTCATATACGCTTACCGGGGTGTCTGTGCAGATGGCTGATGGAGCGTCTTCCACTGTTGAGCGTGCTCAGCAGGTTGCTACGGCAGCCGAGGAAATGAGTGCCAATCAGATTTCTGTGGCGGCAGCGATGGAGCAGGCCTCTACCAATGTCAACACAGTGGCGGCTGCAGCCGAGGAAATGAGTGCTACCATTGAAGAAATTGCGTCTAACTCCGCAAAAGCAAAATCCATCACTGATCAGGCTGTCGTCAGGGCGGGCCATGCGTCCACCCGTATTCAGCAGCTTGGTGCAGCTGCTCAGGAGATCGGGAAGGTCACCAAGACCATAGCAGCCATTTCGTCCCAGACTAACCTTTTAGCCCTCAATGCGACCATTGAGGCGTCCAGGGCGGGAACAGCGGGGCGCGGGTTCGCGGTTGTCGCCAACGAAATAAAAGAATTGGCCCAGCAGACGGCTCGGGCAACCGAGGATATTCGCGTCAGGATTCAGGACATCCAGAATGCCACAGGCAACACGGTCATGGAAATTGATGGTATTTCCGAGATCATCGTGGATATTGACCACATCGTTTCGACTATTGCCGTGGCGGTGGAGGAACAGACTGCAACCACTCGTGAAATTGCGAATAACGTCGGTCAAGCGTCTCAGGGTATTGCCGATGTTAACTTTAACGTGTCCCAGAGTTCTGTTGTTTCCGGGGAAATCGCCACGGATATTGCCGATGTGTCAGGCCACGCTGATCAACTTCTCGCAGCGAGTGAACAAGTCAAGCAAAGCGCGACACGTTTGCACAGTTCCGCATCCAACTTGAATGGTCATGTTTCCCGTTTTACTCTTGTTACGGAAGGTCATGCGTAAACTTATTACATTATCATACAATTAATTGGGCTCTGGTTTTCAGGTAGTTAAGCTAGGTTGCGCATTCCCTCCGCGATTCGTATTCGTGTAGAATCGCGGAGGGAATGTCCGTAATTATGAAATCTCATTCACTCACGATATTGTCGGAGGGTTCGCTATGATGACGCTATTAACGATCATGTGTTAATAACTCGACTTTCGGGGTTGTTAGTAAAGTCGCTGAAAAAGAAATCTATCGAGAATAATTGAATATTTTGATTGAGGGGATCCTCCTTCTGTAGTAGTTCTTTTGTTACCACACAACAGAACACAAAAAAAGGAATCCCCGCATGCAAACTACAAATAATGCCATCGATTTGCAACTCATTAAAAACGAGTGTGAGAGCAGAATCGATTCGTTTTTCAGTCAGTTCGGAATTGCGACCATTGCGCGAAATTCAAGTATCAAGAAAGCAAGAGGATATTCTGCTTTGACTATTCATCTGAACATTTTTGTTCTTCCGTTCATTGGAAAGAATATCTATCGAAGCATCGTCATCAATCCTAAAAGCGATGTCGGAAAAGATTCCATCTATGAGTTTATGCGCTCAAGCAATTTCGGTTGGAGAAGATTCTTGCTCAAACTGGCCTTTGGCGTTCATGAATTTATAGACGGGTTGACCAGCAAAGATCGCGAATCCGTGCTTATTCTTGATGATTCCACCATTGAGCGTCCCAGATCGAAGAAGGTTGAACTGTTGGCCAAAGTTCATGACCATACGACTGGGCGATTCCTCAAGGGTTTCAAATTGCTCACCTTGGCATGGTCCGATGGATTAACCCTTTTACCTATGGACTTTGCGCTGCGCTCTTCTGCGAACAAAAAGCAACGATACCAAGAAGTTTCCAAAGACCTTGATAAAAGATCATGCGGTGCGCGGCGGCGTCAGGAGGCTGTGACCAAATCGACAGAACTGGTTGAGCCCATGATTGTGCGTGCGCTGAAGGCCGGCATCAAGGCCAAGTACCTCCTCATGGACAGTTGGTTCGCCATGCCCACCCTGATCTCCGATGTGTGCAAGCACATCCCCGTCATCTGCATGGTCAAACGCACGCCCAAGATCCACTACATCTTCGAAGGACAGAAGATGGACGTGACGCAGATTTACAGCCAGATCCGCAAACGCAGAGGCAGAGCCAAGATCCTGGCCAACGCCCAAATTGAGTTCAAGGATGGCCTCAAGGCCAAACTCGTCTTCGTGCGAAACAAGCACAAGAAAGACTGGCTGGCCGTGCTTACCACTGACCTCACCATTGCCGATGAAGACGTTGTCCGCATTTACGGCAAGCGTTGGGACATCGAAGTATTCTTCCGCACGGCCAAGCAGCATCTGGAACTGGAGAAAGGCTGCCAAAGCCGGGACTTCGATGCCCTCATCGCCCACACGACCATCGTGATGACCAGATACATTTTTCTGAGCATCGAGAAGCGCAGGACGGAAGATCCAAGAACCCTCGGTCTGCTGTTCTATCGTTGTTGCGAAGAGGCAGAGGACTGCAATCTCGTCAAGGCACTGTGCCAAATCCTAGGCATCACCCTGGAAAACCTAAAGAAACTTGGCGAAGCTCAGAGCCAGACAGAACGCATACTGCTTGAGGCTTTCCAACAAGGAATGCGTAGTTTGGGGCACAATTTCGATTATATTTTCAATGAACAAAGGTTGTTAGCTGCTAATTGCTAACCCCGAAAGTCGAGTTAATAATATTTATGAATTTTTTAGACGAATTATTTTTCAAATCTATTGTTGATACTATAGTAGGGCTATGATCTGTTATATATAACTAATAATGCTTTTATAATGTATAATAAATTTAAGATCGTAATGAATTATATTGTAATTAAAGATGCTGATAAATAGAAATTATCGTATTATTATATATATTTATAACAATATTTTTAAAGATAAATAAAAAACTCAATTAATATATGAATAATAGAAGATCTTTGCGAAGAGTGTCGCTAACAAACTGTGTTGTGAAGAAGTGTCATGCCCAAAGCGTAGAGATTTTATCGCGATCAATTAACTATAATGCTACAGGCTGTATGCTTGAAATGGATCATCCTTTCGATCCAGGGGATGTCATCAAAATTCAATTTGCCAATGACACTGACGAAGTCCGCATTTTCGGCAAAGACTGCTGCCTGGGAATGGTTCGCTGGTGTCGGTTACAGGTTGGAATCTGCGGCGGTTTTTACGCAGTTGGTGTGGAACTGATGAATCAATCTCCACGACGTTATGTTTAGATCATCTGATTGTTGATATTATGCTATTTGACCACATGGGTCACCTCACTGGTTGATTTTCCGCAGAATGCCTCGCATCTGGCTTTTCAAACACTGGGAAATGGTCTTTTTCATCAGGTTGCTTCGTAAGCGCTCAGCGAAGCCCATCTTCCAATAATTTCAAGCTATGAGATAAAGGACCTTCAATCCAAGGAGGTTCTTATGAAATCTCACATCCGCCAGAACCGCGCTGCCCGATGGCTCGCTCATGTTGAGCATTGGCGGCACAGCGGCATGAGCAAGGCCGCGTATTGCACGGCCCACGGCCTGAATTTCAGCTCATTCCGGTACTGGCTGCGTAAATCGCGCGCAGCATCAGTGGACGTGTCCGCCTTGCCGCCCGCAATCGTCCCTCTCGCAGTTGAGGGGAAAATTCATCTCAAGTTTCAAACTGTCTGAAGTCTAAAGAGTTCAGGGCGGATCGACATCTCTCGCTATCAACTGGGAAGTCCCTTCACCAAAGATTGTTCGATTTTTCATCCTTTTAGGTCTCTGGAGATTTGAATTTTGCACGAAAACCCGGGGTGCTCACTATGAGCATATTGGTTGTTTACTCAACTATGTAGTTATTGATAACAATATCCAATAGCTTATTGTTGTTTTGTAAAGACAGCAAGGACAATTAATAATTAAATATGGAGTCAGTTATGGTCAGTATTTCAAATTGTTATAGTGATAAATGTAACCAGATGACATCGTTGAATAAATTTAAAGCTTTATCGCTTATTATTAGTTTTTTATATTATTGTCCATTATATTCGGCAGACATTGGCATGAAATATCTTTATGAGCAAAATTTGATTGAATCTGATGCTAGAGCGATTTCATCTGATGGTTTAAATATTGTTGGTTTTGAAATATTTAAATCTGGATATAAGAATATTGCATATAAATATTCTGATGGTAGTATTATTAATCTAGGAACATTAGGTGGTGATGCGTCTCGTGCATTAGGTATTTCAAGTAACGGCAAAATTATTGTGGGAGATTCTACCACTTCAACAGGAAAAACACGAGCGTTCAGGTATACAGATATCGATGGAATGAAAGACATCGGAACGTTAGGCGGTGACATGTCTTCGGCTGTAGGTATATCTGGAGACGGTCGCGTAATTGTCGGGGTAAGTTCTGTTATGAGTGGCGAGCGTCAGGCGTTCAAGCATGGTGTTAACGGAATGATAAATCTTGGAACATTGGGGGGGCGCGAATCTCATTCGTTCGCGGCATCGTTTGACGGTGCCGTTGTAACCGGGTGGGCTGAAACCGACAAAGGAGAAAGGCATGCGTTCAAACACGCCGATGCGAGCATGCGAGACCTTGGGACACTCGGTGGTATCGAGTCTTTTGGATATGGAATTTCTGCTGACGGTAGCATCATTGTTGGTTCGTCTACGACAAAATCCGGCAACTCTCATGCCTTTAAGCATACTGAGAGTGGTGGGATGGTAGATCTTGGCACACTTGGCGGGGATATTTCCGCTGCCTATGGAGTTTCTGCAAACGGAGACACTGTCGTTGGCATGGCGCAGATCTCAGATGGCCAACTTCGTGCTTTTCGATATACAGGTGAGCTTGGGATGGTGAATTTAGGCACACTTGGTGGTATATTGTCAATTGCACGTGCAGTAAATGCTGATGGAACTGTCGTAGTAGGACTGAGTACAGACAGTGAGGGTCTGTACAAATCTTTTGTGTGGCGTGCTTCGCAAATATCTGATGGTACAGTAAAAGATCCAGACGGTCCATTTGAGGAACCAAGCGATCCGTCTGGGGGTACAATGGTTGATGTTGAAAATACCAGAAAATCAATGAACAGCTTGGCTAAAAAAACATATCACTTGATTGATATGCATGCTGCTCAACTATTTCATCTTGTAAAATTAGATGCTGACTCTTCAGTTGGTGATTTTTCCTTTGCAGTTAACGAGTCTGTTGCATTTGGAAATAATGAGAATGAAGAATTGCAGACGATTCTTGTTGGGTATCGTTTCGCAGACAAGATTCGTGCAGGAATTTTGTACGGAGCAAACATAGCGAGCATTTCTGAAGGAAACATCTCAAAGCCGAGCGATGCGCAGGCGTTTGGCGCTTATATTGCGTATGACAAGTATCAGGATCGGACTGGACTTGGTGCTCGTGTGTCTTTAGCCATAAGTGACAACCAGGCAACTTTTGAGAGGGAAAAGCTGGCTTTTACGGAAGCTAGTGAAAGCACCAGCGACATTCATGGGACGGCAATCATCGCAGAAGTATTTTACGGATTTGATTTTGGACGAACAACTATAATTCCTAATGTATGGATGAATAAGCTTAATGTTTCCAGAGATGCGTATGACGAGGATTCAAGCCTGGCATTTCCGGCTTCCATGGATACAATCAAATCAAATTATACAAAGGCAGGCCTTGGATTAACTGTTGAACATGAACTCACCTCGCGCCTCAAGTACGCGCTGTCAAGCGGTGTCTCTCAAATTCTTGATTCTGATAATTCGGAATTTAGAGGCTCGATTGACTACATCGGCGTGAATAGAATTGAGTCGCCACATAGGCGCGATACAATGCTTCGGGCAGGAGCAAAAACAATAATATCTATTACAGATTATGTTACATCAACTTTTGGTGTAGATTGGTCACAGCAATATTATGGTGATGACATAGTTAACGTAAATATGGGTATCCAGTTCAATTTTTGACATTTTTTGTACTGCCGCAAATCAAGCGTATTGGATTGTGTAGATTTCCTCTCAAGGCTCTTATGTTTATGCGAGAGCCTTGAGAGGAAATATGGGATATTGCAGTGTGTACACATTAAATAAGACAAATTCGAATTTTATTGTGTGAAAAATTTTGTCTAACAGATTTTGTTCGTCGTAAGAGCACAAAATTTATTGATGTTCATTTTTCTCACGACTCGGTTAATAATTAGTTCGGTCCAGTCAGCTGTCATCAGCTCGTAGTCCGACAGTGTTGAAATAGTACTTCCAGCGGTATTTCCGGCAGTCGCCGCAAGCAGTGACTGAGTGATTGGGTCAATGTCAACGTCGCCTGCCCTTAGTTTCTGGGTTTCAGATTGAAGTTCAAGATTCTGCACGTGTCAACCATCCTTCAGCGCTTTGCCGCTCATCCTGGGCACGGTATCAGATGATTTAGACGAATCCGAGGTGAACACTAACTGATAATTCGTTGCAACATCATTGACGAAGCTCGCGCTCTGTGAAGATATTTGGCGAACATTCTCCAATTGGATAATTTCGATGAAGTCCGGGTGTCGAAGTGGCGAGTCGTCATTGTCTCATTTTGAAATTTTTGTCATGGACTTTACTTCTAAATATCCATCTCGTTATCTTGAAAAATGTTTAGATGACCATTATTAAAGCCTCTATTGTCTCTGTCTCTGAGTATGCGCTATCTTTTGTCGCTGACGCTGAAGCGGGCCTTGAGTTCACTTGTCGCTCTTTCCCAAGGCAATATTTTGTCTACGACCTCTGACGTCTCAATGGGTGAACATGGCAAAGTCTTTTACACGACACCTCCGCTCCGAATGGCTCATCACGACCATTGCGCTTTCGGCAATTTTTTTCTTGACCACGATGCCAGTGGCTTATTCCGAGACATCGGTCGAAACCGGTGAGGGCTTAACATCCCGGATTATCGTTGAGTTAACCGAAGCCGAGAGAGACTGGTTGTCGGGGAATAAGCGCATTCGTGTCGGCGTGCTAGACTCCTGGCCTCCCCTAAACGCAGTTGATGAAACAGGAGTTCCCCGCGGCATCGGTATCGACATTCTTAAATTGTTGGGCAATCGCCTTGGCGTCATCCTGGAGCCTGTTCCCGGCTCCCTTTCGACGAGTCTCGACGCTGTCCGCCACGGATCTCTGGATGCCCTCATGGACGTAACGCCCAATTCAGAGCGCGTTGCATTCCTCAACTTCACCCAACCTTATTTGGTTGTTCCTCATGTCATCGTGGCGAGAGTCGGTGGAGCTTTTTTCAACAATGAAGAAGATTTGCGGGGAAGTACACTGGCTTTGGAGCGTGGTTTCGGGAATATCGGTTATTTCAGGGAGAACTACCCGGAAGTCGTAATTGCAGAGTATCCCGACACCGAATCTTGTCTCGTTGCGGTGTCCACCGGGGTGGTTGACGCATACGCGGGCAACAGAGCCGTGGCGACCTATCTCATCACCAAAGAATTGCTCCCGAATCTTCAGATTCAGGGCAGGTTGCGCAAGGATGGCTCCGTGCTGTCCATTGGCATTCGTAAGGATATGCCGGAACTGGCCTCGGCCTTGGACAAAGCGCTGGCCTCCCTGTCCGAACGGGAAAAAAGCAAGCTCCTCGCACATTGGGTCGGGATGAACCGGCAATTCGCTTCCTCTGCAGAATTGACATCGACCGAAGGGAATACCGAGACGACGCTCCCATTTGTCTTGCCACCGCTTGAATACCTCGTGCCTCTTGCGATGGTCCTTTTCTTCGCGCTTTCCGTTGGCGGCGTCCTGTTTGTCAGAAAGATAGATGCCGACACGCTGGCTGCAAATTTCGGATCTGTCCGTTTTCGGATTATCGTTTTTGCCGGTATTACAGCGCTCGTGCTGATCGTCTGCGGTCTAGCCTTGACCTCAATTTCGGCAACAAAAAGTAGGGTCATGCAGGACATCGAGCGGAGACTGCATTCCAATCTCCATATTGCCAACAACTCATTGGAACTATGGGTAAACCAGAGAAAGGCCCAGGCCGCGCGGCTGGGACTCATGCCTGAACTTGTTGGCACAGCACAGCGCCTGGCCCTCGTTGAGCCAAGACGTGACATGCTCTTGGCGTCGGCCGCGCAGAAACAAGCAATAGACTTGATTGCCGAAGCACAACTGTTTCCCAACAGTGGCTTCGCAATCGTCAGTCTCGACTCGGTGGTTCTCGCCTCCAGCAATCCGGATGAAGTGGGGACAAGACCCTCTTTTCTTGCCGAGGCTTCGAAAGTCTTGAGCAGAGTTCAAGCTGGTCAAACTTTGTTCATACTCCCCAAAACACCAGAGAACGGCGCTGGCCTGGCCAGTGCGCCGGAGATCATTTTTGCCAGTCCGATCGTTAGGCTTGATGGCAGGATTCTCGCAACTGTTTTTATTCGCGTGAACTCATCTGCTGGTACCATGGACTTGTTGTTCGACAGGATGGATAAGACGACACTGGAAGCATACGCATTCAACGCTCAAGGGCTTCTTCTCACCAGTAGTAGTTTCGAAAAAGAACTGCAAGGAATGGGCTTGCTTAAAGATGGGCAAAAGAGTGCCTTGACATTGATGCTGCGTGATCCTGGCAGGACGTTCATTTCGAATTCAACAGTGCGAGTGCAAAATGCAAGACTCACTAAATCTGTTGGCCAAGCAATTCGACTTGGAAAGGAATTTTTCGTAACGATCGATGATAATGCGGAATCTGTCGTTGAATCAGATCTTGTCGGCTATATTGATTATCGAGGAGCACAAGTTTTTGGAGCATGGCTCTGGAACCACAGACTCAACCTTGGGATAGTCGTCGAAATCCAAGTGAAAGATGCTCTGCATAACTACAATTTCGTACGCGCTTCGACCATTGGTGTCTTGGGCATTACACTTTTTCTTACAGTGGGTATAACTTTGCTGGTTTTGTCCATGGGTGAACGAACCAGCAAAGTTTTGGCTGCAACGAGAGATGGTCTGGAAGAGAAAGTCATGGAGCGAACGGCGACACTGGAGGCCAACCAAAACCGTTTACGGAGTATTGTGGACAACCTGCCTAGCGTCGTTATTCTGAAGGACCCTGAAGGTCGTCATCTTATGGTCAACGCCTCTTTCGAACAGGCCACTGGTCTCTCGGCAGATAAGGTTCTTGGCTACAGGGATGACGAATTCATGGCGCAAGAGGTTGCTGAAGAAATCATGACTTTGGACCGTAGTGTTTTGGAATCGGGAACTCATTTGGAATTCGAGGAATTGGTTCCCCATCCCGATGGCACCATGCATACTTACCTGACCACAAAGTTACCCCTGCTTGACTCACATAACCATCCCTACGCCCTGCTTGCCCTGGCTACGGATATTACCACGCGAAAAAGGCTTGAAAAGGAGATCCAAGAAGCCAAAGAGCGGGCTGAAGAAGCCACCAGGGCCAAGTCGGACTTCCTTGCCAACATGAGTCACGAAATTCGTACGCCGATGAACGCCATCATAGGCATGAGTCACTTGGCTCTGCAAATGGACCCTCCACCCAAATTGCGTGACTATCTTTCCAAAATTGACGCTTCCTCGAAAGCCTTGCTCCGCATCATCAATGATATCCTCGACTTTTCAAAGATCGAAGCAGACAAGCTTGAGATCGAAAGCAACGAGTTCAATTTGAATGAGGTGGTCAGCCACGTTGCCTCTCTATTGGTCGCAAACGTCGAAGAGAAAGACCTTGAGCTTCTCTTTCGCATTGATCCCGAGATTCCGCTCAATCTTTTGGGTGATTCCATCCGTCTTGGGCAGGTGTTGTTAAATCTTGCAAGCAATGCCGTCAAATTCACCGATCATGGTGAAGTCGTCATCTCGGCGCAGCTTATGGAAAAAAGCGACCATGACGTTCGTATCCGCTTCAGCGTGAAGGATTCTGGTATCGGCCTGTCACCGGAACAACAGGGGAAGCTGTTCCAATCTTTTACTCAGGCTGACAGTTCCACTACTCGCAAATTCGGAGGTACGGGCCTGGGCCTGGCCATCAGCAAACGACTGGTCAACCTTATGGAAGGCGATATCGGAGTGGAAAGCACGCTGGGGCAGGGAAGCACGTTCTGGTTTGATGTCAGAATTGGTCTCCACGACGAGCAGAAAGCTCCTGCATGGCGGCTGCCCATAGACTTCAAGGGTATGCGTGTCCTCATTGTCGACGACAACAGAACTTCACGCGAAATATTGTCAGAGGCCCTTGAAAGCATGGGGTGCGCTCCCGAGAGCGCATCGTCGGGCGAGGAGGCGTTCAACAAAGTTGCCGAAGCCTCGCAGGTCAAACCCTATGAACTCGTGCTTATGGACTGGAAGATGCCCGGATGGGACGGCATCGAAACAGCCAAGCGCATCAAAAATGATCTGTCTGTGGCTAAGCTGCCTACAATTATCATGGTTACCGCCTACGACCGGGAAGAGATCATGCACAAGGCAGAGAAGGTCGGTATTGAAGGATTTCTCATCAAGCCAGTGAGCCAGGGGGTGCTCCTTGACACGATCATGAGGGTCTTTGGACGCGTGCTTGATGCTGGTGGTCGCCAACCGCGGGGGGCGTGTTCGGTTCCTGGACTGGAGAAAATTCGGGGTGCGCGCATTCTGCTGGTCGAGGATAACGTCATCAACCAACAGGTCGCCACTGAAATTCTCAAAAGTGCGGGTTTCCAGGTCGTCATCGCTGACAACGGCCAAACGGCTTTGCGTATTGCCAGCGAACAGCGCTTCGACGTGATTCTCATGGACATCCATATGCCCGTGATGGACGGGTTCGAGGCCACGGCCAGACTGCGCGCCATGCCAGAGTATAAGAGCCTGCCGATTTTGGCCATGACCGCACTGGCAATGGCCGGAGACAGACAGAAGAGTTTGGACATGGGCATGAACGATCACCTGACCAAGCCTTTCGATTCCATGGAGCTTTTCTCGGTCCTGACGCGCTGGATCAATCCCGATCAGTCAGAGTTGCTAACAGGTGCGGCGGTCGCTGAGAATTCGGACACACTTGAAGATGTTGAGAACCTGGCTCAGTCGCGTAAGATCCTCCTTCCCGAAATACTTGAAGGTATCGACATATCTGACGGCCTCGCTCGTATGAATGGCAATGAAGATCTTTACGCCAGTCTCCTCTCCAAATTTTATGGAGACTACCATGATGCCAATGCTCGACTCTTGGATCTGATCGAGCACAATGCTTTGGGCGAAGCCCGAATCCTGACCCATAACCTGAAAAGCGTAACTGGGAACTTGGGAGCGTCTTCTCTACATCATGCAGTTGCGGTACTTGATGAGTTATTCGCAGCAGGGAAGGTTCCAGACTCCCTTCTATTAGACAATTTTAAGATACAGCTTGAATTATGTTGTCATTCCTTGAAGTCGCTAGCGGTCATGAAAAAAAATACTAATCTGGCTGGAGGTAATAAATTAAAGTCAAGCATACCTGCTTTCAAAGATGTTCTGGAGCGTCTTATACCTCAGCTGAAAGCTCGCAAGCCAATATTATGTGAGCCGATATTAGACGAAATCGTTTCAATGGGTTGGCCAGACGTGGCTGCTGAGTTGGTTGAAAATTTGTTCATCTTGGTTAAAAAGTTTAAGTTCAATGATGCTCTTGAAGTTTCAGAAAATATATTAAAAAAAATACAGGAATAAAGAGATGAGAACAAAATCGAAAAAACCTCTTGTGCTCATTGTGGATGATACAGATTCAAATATAGATCTTTTGGTGAATGTGTTGAGGGATGAATATGAACTGAGTGTCGCCCTGAACGGACAGGAGGCCCTAGATGTTGTGCGAGAAAATCCGCCTGATCTTATATTGCTCGATGTGATGATGACGCCTGGACTGAATGGCTATGATGTTTGTCGTAGATTAAAAGCAGAAAAGGCATGGGAAAAAATTCCAGTTATCTTTATCACCGCCATGACCGACGTTCGTGATGAATCAATGGGTTTTGAAGTTGGCGCAGTCGACTACATAATGAAGCCTGTTTCACCGCCCATAGTTCGAGCACGGGTGAAGAATCATCTGGATCTGGCCGACCTGCAACGAGCTTGTGAGAAAACAGTGGAAATTCAGGTTGAGGCGATTCGTCAAGGGCAAAAAGATGCGATCTTTATGCTTGGGCAAGCCGGACACTACAACGATGACAACACTGGCGTACACATCTGGCGCATGGCGTCATATGCCAAGGCTCTGGCCAAGGCGGCAGGTTGGACTGTGGACATGCAGGATCAGATATTATTGGCAGCTCCCATGCACGACACTGGAAAAATAGGTACTCCCGATGCCATCCTGAAGAAACCGGGAAAGCTGACGGAAGAAGAGTGGGTCATTATGAAGGAGCATACAACTGTCGGTCATAAAATTCTATCGGTCAGCAACACGCCCATCTTTCGGTTGGCCGCACAGATTGCCCTGTCGCATCATGAACGTTGGGCGGGCGGAGGGTATCCGCAAAATCTGAAGGGGGAAGCCATTTCAGAAGCTGCACGAATAACAGCAGTTGCGGATGTTTTTGACGCCCTGACAATGGTGCGTCCCTATAAGGAAGCTTGGAGTGTGGAGAGAGCTATGGATCAGATTTTGCAAAGTGGCGGTCATTTTGAGCCACGTTTGGCAAGTCTATTTGTTTCCATTCGAGATGAAATTATTGATATCATGGATTATTGGAATAAACAAGAAAAGAAAAATCTATTTGCTGCATCCACAAGCGTGCCATTTTGAATGTATGTTTTTATTGCATTTTTTAATATTTTCGTGCAAATATGTGTGCTGAAGTTGTCGTAATGATTTAAGTTTGTCATTCTTGATGGAGATGCGCTTGTGAATCAATTAGTATTTACAGAAGAAGACTATAATGAAAATTCGTTATTCATTCAAATGGAGCTAAATGAGCTTTATATAAATCATACAATTAGAGTTTATAAACAATTTGATGGGGATGTTATTTTAGCAATAATATTAGGCGCAATTGCTCATCATACAATTGCAAATATTGCTAAGATTTGTAATTATGATGGAGAGAAAGTCATTGAGTATATGAAGAGTGATGACTCTAATCTTTTGCTTTTAACAAATGCGCATTCGATTAGTGAATATACAGGGATTCCGCGTGAAACAGTTCGTCGTAAAATTGAAATTCTTAAAAAGAAGGGGTGGGTTGGGCAAGATGAAAGGGCTGCAATTTTTTTAGACCCTTCAATACATAATGTTTTCAGGGATATCTCATACAATTATGCGCGAAATTTTATTGAAGTTGCTAACGTAGTCATGAAAAAAATCAATGTTTCAAAGTGCGAATATGATATTTAATCGACAGTAAATAGTATTAAATATTTTGATGAATTATATTCGTGCATTTTTTTCACATATAAATGATTTCATGATTGTATCGCGTGGCTTAATTGACATGATAGATTTTTTTTAATTATTTGTTTTTGTATGATTGCTGATTGTATTATTTTAACTCGGTGTAAAAAAGTGCGATCTCATAGTTTGTAAATATTATTTTTGCAATTTTAATTTTGTATAAATATTGTTTACATTATCTGTGTATTTGATGTTGTGCAAGTTGTTGTAAGATATAAATTTTCTTATAAATCATATATTGCAAATAATAATATATTATAAATTTTGCATGCCATGTTAAACTTGGTAATCATCTAAATTTGTCCTCAAATATACCTGTCAAATCTTGAAACGTTGCAGATAAGAATGGATATTGCTACGATTGTAGTCATTTTTAAGTGTCTGTTTCGCGTTGAATGTGGCATGTAAATAAACTTGAGCAAGTTTTTTGGCAACCTTCATATTCCTGCTGGACTGACCTGCCGGGAAACTTCGGACCACTCAATTCTTGAGGGTTTCCCCACGGTTCATGTTTTTTCCATACTGCCGACAGAAGTGTTCGGGCGTCATGTTGTTCAAGCTTGAATGCGGGCGAACGGAGTTGTAGTGCCGCCTCCATTCCTCGATCACAACCCACGCCTCGGCCCGACACCGAAACCATTCCATCGACAGACACTCGTCGCGAAATTTGCCGTTAAAACTCTCGTTCAAACCGTTTTGCCATGGCTTGCCAGGCTCAATCAGCGCCAAATCCAGAGACTCCCGAGCCGCCCATTTGAGCAGCGCCTTCGACACCAACTCCGGACCGTTGTCAGAACGCAGGCTCAGAGGGGCTCCACGTTCATTGATCAGGCGGGACAGCACCTCGATCACCCGGCCCGACCTGATGCTGCCAGCAACATCTATAGCCAGGCACTCACGCGTGTATTCGTCCACTACGGTCCAGCATTTGATCTGCTGACCGTTTGCGCAGGCGTCGTAGACAAAGTCGTACGCCCACAGTTCGTTTGCTCCCATCGGCAGTTGCGGACGCGGACGGGATGCAGCTACTCGTTTCCGAGGCCGCTTCCTGGGCACCTGCAACCCGGCCTTGGACCACAGCCGGAACGCCTTGTCGGCACCCATGACATGCCCCAGACGTTCCATGAACACGTTGATCCGGCGGTATCCGAAGCGCGGATACGACGCAGCCAGGCCCGCCATGGCCGCCATCAGCGGCTTGTCCCGAGCCTCCAGTCGTGACTCGTAGTGGAGCGACGACCGGGAAGTGGATAACAGCGCACACGCCCTGCGTTGTGAAAGCCCGCGACTCCTGGCGTACGCCACCTGGAGCCGTCGGGCGGGTGCGCCTACTACTTTTTTGCGGCGATCTCCTTCATGACCTCGATTTCAAGGTCCCGTTCCGCAAGAATCTTCTTCAATCGCGTGTTCTCTTGTTCCAGCAGGCGCAGCCGCTTCACGTCATCGGCGGACATGCCTGCAAACCGCTGGCGTCATGTGTAGATCGTCTACTCGCTGATTCCATGCTTCTTGGCCACCTGGGCCACCGGGCTGCGGTCAGCTTCGCGTAGGATGCCCACCATCTGCTCTTCGGAAAATCGTCCCTTTTTCATCAGTTCCCTCGTGGTTGAGGGGGAAACCTATCTTAAGTTTCGATTGGTCTGAAAAGAGCCGGGCAGGTCAGGACAAGTCTTTCGATGTCAAACATGCCCATTTTGAGCGATAAAAGCATTGACACAGATGGCGCTTAATATCTTATAGTCAAATATTAAAATAAATATAAAATTTTGCAATTAAAGATTGTAATTTTTTAATTTTTGCGTCTTATATAAATTTAAAAAATATTTGTGCATCGAATATGAAGTATTGAATTTATTTCTTATAAAGTGTTAACTTTGCATTTTTTTATAATTTAATCATTGTTTAACATATTTGACTAATGCATAGTTATGTTTGAAATGGTCTTTATTATGCATTTTATATTTGGCGATTATGTGCGATTATTATATTGTTTTTTTAAAATGAATTATTGGTTAGATTCGCTGCCGCAGGGTGATATATTTGTATGGTGTAAAGACAATTAATTGTTGAATTTGATGTATCTGTATATTTAAGTTTGGACCAAAGTGTGAGCAACAGACCTTGGGGGGGGGGTAAAAACAATTATTCGGGAGTTTAACTCGTTTTTTTTTTTTTTTTCTGCCTTTTTTTTTGTTTGGGATCTCTGTCTGTGTCGACTAGGTGTGCTTGCCTATTATCAACGCGATGCTAATTTGCAGTATTAAGTATTTTTTAGTATCGCTTAAATTTTCGCGAAATTTTATAGCAAAACTTATATTTTTTTATTTAGATGGCCTATTTAAGCAGATAGTAGAGGGCGAAAATGTGATATTCTAAAAATAAATATACATCAGATTTATGAAAAAAATATAACAATATATTTAATGTATATTATTTATTTCAAGCTGTATTGTATAGATTGAGTGGTAAAATATAAATACTTTAAATCATTAATAGCTGTGTGCAATTGATTTCGTGTTTCTTAGTTGACCGATTGTGAAGTCTTGTGAGCCTGATAGTTGTTGTTATTTTTTGTTTATAGATGCTAATTTCAGATATTAAATCGATATTTTATGTTATACTTTTTTTGATTAGGTTGTATCTAAGTGATTCATTAATAAACATTAATCATATTGCCATTCAATGGCATAATTTTGTTGGTCTTTCTTATGTTGATTGAAATCCATGCAAAATTTTTTGTGAATAATTTATGAAACATATGTTCGAAAGACACATTTACTATAATGTTTTTTTTAAATTATCTTCTTCATGTTTGAATTGTCCCGTCATTGAAGAGTTTCGAGCGGGGAACAGTGTTCGGAAATACTATCGCGATCTCCAAAACCTAAAAATTCTGGCTCTCTCCTTCGATCCATATTGTATTCACAACACGGATAAATTTGTCGATTCGATAAAGGATGTTAGCGATGCCTCCTGCCTGCTTGAAGACGCCGAATCCGCCAGAGATCACGAGCGCGCGATGCTCATGCTCGACTCGTTGCCAATCTGCTGCGGTTTGTTCAACAATCGCCTTGAGATGGTTGATTGCAATCGCGCGACGGTAAATTTCTTTCAATGTTCAGGGAAAATCGAGACATGTGAGCGGATTTTCGAAATGTTTCCCGAGAGGCAGCCTGACGGAAGGCTTTCTTCCGATGCGGCTTTTCTTGAATTGAACAAAGCTTTTGAAACTGGCTACAACCAAGTGGAGTGGACTTTTCTTCTTCCGGACGGATCTTTGGTTCCGGCTGAGGTAATCATCGTAAAGATTTCCTGTGGTGACAGCGATATGCTCGCAACCTACACTCGAGACCTGCGCCATGAAAAGGCACTCCGTGCAGCCCACGATGAAGCAAATGAGTTAATCCGCCTTATGTTTGAGGCGATCCCCATCTGTTGCAATCTTTGGGATGATCAGTACAACAATATCGAATGCAACATGGAGGCGGTGAAACTTTTCGACCTGTCTTCTAAAAGCGAATATCTTGTGCGCTTTTTCGAGTTGTCTCCGGAAAAGCAACCCTGTGGTGAGCCTTCCGTCTCAAAAGCGTTTCGCCATATTCGGCAAGCATTTATGAGCGGTTATAACCGCTTCGAGTGGATGCACAAAAAGCTGGATGGTGAACTTATTCCCGCGGAGGTCACCCTGGTCAGAATTAATAGAGGCGATCGATATATTGTCGCCGGCTATACCCGTGATCTGCGTAAAGAAAAATTATTGAAGGAGGCGAAAGAAGCTGCGCTACAGGCAGCTCAAAGAGATCCTTTGACACGCCTTTATAACAAGACCACGACGCAGATGATGATCGAGGACACTCTTGTCGGTCCTGATTCGGTCGGTCGGCATGCGATTGTTTGTATCGATCTCGACAACTTCAAGGCTGTCAACGATAAATTCGGTCATCTATTTGGTGACCAGATTTTGGTTGAAATATCAGGCATAATAAAAAGTGCTTTTCGTTCAGACGACATCATAGGGCGTTTTGGTGGAGATGAATTCATTGTGTTTATTAGAGATGTTCTAGACTCGGATGTGGTGAAAGCAAAGCTCGATTTGCTTTGTTCAAAAATAAATAAAATCTATAAATTAGGCGATATGGAACAGACTGTTTCAGCGAGCATAGGTGTGGCATTTTATCCAGATGATGGAAAACGATATGTAGATCTTTATCGTAATGCAGATTTTGCGTCATATTATGCAAAAAAAATAGGTAAAAATAGATATGTTTTTTGGAAAGAGTGCATGAATAAATTTACAACAAAGAATGATGATGACTACGGAAAAATTATTTAATTATCTATAATGATTTAATAAATTTATATATAGATTTTATTTTTAATGAGTATACTAATGGATTTGCCCATATTAAACCGGACACTCTGCAGTTGCTGAGAGGCGGATGAATTCGGCAACGTCTATCGCAAGGCATTCACGCGTGTATACGAAGAGGAAGAGCCCGTCGGCATCGTAAAGTTTATAAGCTTTGTCGGTCAGCTTCGCCGCGCGAACTTTTGCGTCTTTAAGCATAAGATACCCCACGTTTTAAACCAGAAATACCCCACCTGGGGTACGATACCCCAAAATCGTACCCCAAATTTTACACACATTGCAGAGAAATGAAGGGATCTGACGAATAATGAGAGTGACGATACGGAATTATTGACGGATAGCCGCAAAAAAGCCCGCATTACGCGGGCTTATTTTGTGTGAATGGTGGGCCAACCAGGGGTCGAACCTGGGACCATCCGGTTATGAGCCGGGGGCTCTACCAACTGAGCTATTGGCCCGCCTGTGACGGTTTGGAGTTGTTATGTTTCCGCGGCCTTATTTGTCAAGGTTGGCGCGGCGGCTTTCCTTGACGTGGCTGATGGCCGCGCGTCCGGCCAGGGCGCCTTCGCCCACGGCCACGCTGATCTGCAGGAAGCGGCCCACGCAGTCGCCGGCGGCGAAGACTCCGGGGATGTTGGTGCGCTGTTCGCGGTCCGTGTCGATGAACTGGCCGTTGCGCACGAGGCCCAGGCTGTACGCGAAGTCGTTGGACGAGGCCTGTCCCATGGCGATGAAGAGCCCCTGGGCGTCGATCTGCTCCCCGCCGTCCATGACCACCTGCTCCAGGCCGCCGTTTCCGGCCAGGCTCGTGATCTTCGACTGCAGCACGGGTATGCCGCTTTCACGCAGGCGCCAGAGGAATTCCTCGCTCATTTCCGGGGCCTTGCCCTGGGTGCAGACCTGTACGCTCGGCGTGTACTGCAGCAGTTCGAGGGCCTGGTTGGCCGCGAAATTGGCTTCGCCGATGACCATGACCGGCTTGCCGCGCATGAAGTATCCGTCGCAGCTCACGCAGTAGGACACGCCCTTGCCCTCGTAGTCGCCGAGATTGGCGATGCCCGGCCGGACCCTGGACACGCCCGTGGCCAGCACGAGGGCCGTGGCCTCGATTTGGCCCTCCTCGGTCTTGGCCACAAACTTCTGGTCCCCGTTCTGGTGCATGGCAAGCACACGGTCGCAGCGCATCTCCACGCCGAACTTGGCGGCCTGGGCGCGTCCCCGCTCGATGAGTTCCTTGCCCGTGATGGTCTCGGTGAAGCCGAAGTAGTTGTCGATCTCGTAGTCGCCCGCCACCTTGGGGGCGCAGCCGACGATCAGGGTGCGCATGCCGGCCCGGGCCGTGTAGATGGCGGCGGAAAGTCCCGCAGGACCCTGTCCGATGATGAGGATGTCGGTCTTTTCCATATGAAACGCTCCTGTCGAAGGGTTTGGCGAACTGATAAGACGGGGGAGCCGCCAAGGCAATGCGTGGCGTCAGATTTTGCGGGGTGGGCGGGACAGGCAGTGGCGCAGAGCCCGGCCCAGGGACCCCAAATCCACGGGCTTGGAAATGACCCGGCAGACCCGCGCGGGACGAACGGTCAGTCCGAGAGTGGGGGAGGCCGAAACCAGCACCACCGGGGCCTGGGACCCGGCCGCGCTCAGGGCCGCGCACAGATCCTCGGTCTGTCCGGCGGTGACGTCTTCGGTCAGCACGAGGTCCAGGCGACCGGGCTCCGCGGCGACGGTTTCGACTCCCCGCCCGGGGCTGTCGGCCGGGATGGGCTCGTAGCCGAGTCTGGACAGGCAGGCGCAGGTCGCGGCCCGGACTTCGGGGTCCGACTCGACGACCAGGATGCGCTCGCCGCAGCCCATGATTTCGGGAGGCGCCGCAGCCTCGGCGCTTTCCGTGGGCGCATGGGGGCTGGCCGGCAGGCAGACCTGCACAGTCAGGCCGCCGGATTCGTTGCGGGAGAAACGCAGCTTGCCGCGCAGGGTCTTGACGATCTTCTGGGTCACGAAGAGCCCCAGGCCCGTGCCCTCGTCCTTGGGCTTGGTGGTGAAGAAGGGTTCGCACAGCCGCGGCAGGTCCTCGTCGGGGATGCCGGGTCCGTTGTCGGACACGGTGATGACCGTCAGCACGCTATCGGGATCGGTGACGAGAAGCTTCGGTTCCTGGTCCGAGTGTCGGCGGACCGTGATCACGATGCGCGGGCCCAGTGATCCGGCCAGGGCGTGCACGGCGTTGTTGGTCAGGTTCATGAGGATCTGCTGCAGGTGCACGGGATCGCCGAAGAGGGCGCCCGGCTCGGGGTCGAGACTCGCTTCGATGGCGATGTGCTGGGGCGTCGTGCCGCGGATGATCTCCAGGGCCTCGAGCATGGCGTCGCGGATGGGGAAGCGCGTGAACTCCTCATGCATCTTGCCCGTGAAGTGCAGGACGCTGCGGATGAGGGACGTGCCGCGCTGGCAGACGCGCAGGATGCGCTCCAGGTCCTCCTGGTCCGGGGCCTCGCCGGCTTCGATGGTCCCGCGGACAAGCTCGGCCGAGAAGACGACGGAGGACAGGATGTTGTTGAAGTCGTGAGCCATGCCGCCGGCGATGGTGCCGATGATGCCCAGCTTCTGCTGTTTGAGGAACTGATGCTCCAGTTCTAGGTTGGCCTTCTGCAGTTCCAGGGTGCGCTGCTGGACCTGGCGCTCCAGGCCAAGGCGGTATTCTTCGTTCTCGCGGATGAGCGCCGCCCGCTCCAGGGCCTTGTCCACGGCATGGTTCAGGACCGTGGGCGAGACGATGGGCTTGACGAGATAGTCCCAGGCCCCCAGGCGCAGGGCCTTGACGGCCTCGTCCAGGCCGCCCTCGCCGGAGATGACCAGGACCGGCACGCGATCGATGACGTCGGACAGGTGCGAGAGAAGGTCCAGGCCGTTCATGACCGGCATCTTCAGATCGACGATGAGCAGGTCCGGCCGGCGGGCCCGGAAAAGGTCGAGGCCCTCCAGGCCGTTGCCGGCCTGCAGGACCTCGAATCCGCGTGACTTGAGCACCGTGCCGGTGGTGGCGCGGACGAACGCGTCGTCGTCCACCACCAGAACGGTCGTGGGGCGTGTCTCGGGCATCCTAGAACTTGTAGCCGATCATGCGCAGGAGCTTGGCGCGTTTGGCCTTGTCCTCGTCGGTCTCCACGCCCTTGGAGGCGAAGCCGTCGACCACGCCGATGATGCCGCGCCCCTGGTCCGTCTGGGCCACGATGGCCTGGACCGGGTTGGCCGAGGCGCAGAAGAGGCGCACGACCTCGGGCACGTTCTGGATCGTGTTGACGACGTTGATGGGGTACATGTCGCGCATGAAGAGGATGAAGCTGTGCCCGCATGACAGGGCCTGGGCGTTTTCGGTGGCCAGCTGGACCAGTTCCGGGTCCGTGCCGGAGGTGCGGATCAGGCAGGCGTCGGAGGCCTCGCAGAAGGCCAGGCCGAACTTAGCTCCGGGCACGGTGTTGACCATGGCCTCGTGCACGTCCTCCACGGTCTTGATGAAGTGTGACATGCCGAGAATCATGTTCAGGGACTGGGGGTTCTTGATCGGGACGATGGTCAGCTCCATCGGATGCTCCTTGGTGTGGAATTGGCTACTTCTGGACCCTGGACGACCCGTCGCTGGAGCGCAGCACGCGCACCCGTTCGCCGGGCGAGAACTGGACATCTGCTTCCTGCACGATGGACAGGACCTGCCCGGTGTCGAGTTCGACCATGATTTCGAGGCCGTTGCGCCTGGTCAGGCCTTCCTCGGACACGGCGCCCACGGCCGCGCCGCCCAGGGCGCCAATCACGCCGCCAACGACCCGTCCTGCTCCGCCGCCGACCTGGCTGCCGAGGACGCCACCGGCCACGCCGCCGGCCACAGTCCCGAGGCCGCTCTGGGTGCCCTCGATCTGGACGCTGCGGACTTCACGCACCGTTCCGTAGTTGACCGTCATTTCCTGCCGCGCCTGGTCGCGGGAATAGACCTGCCCGGACCGGCTGGATGCGCAGGATGCCAGAAACCCTGTTCCGACAAGCAGAACGAGGGCGATGATGCACGTCATGTTGCGTTTCAGCATTGTTCGCTCCTTGGTTTTGGTGATCGGAAATGTCCGGCGTTCATGCGCTGCACGGCCGAAACGAACCATACTCCATAAGTATAGGCGCTTGGCGAGGCGGGTCAAGGCAAGCCCCTGCTGCCGGGAGGCTCACTGGCCGGGCATGGCAGGCTGCGCGGACTGGCCGACCCTGTCGCTTGGCCGCAGCGCGTCGTGGAGCACGTTCTCGGGGTCGGCGATGTTCTTGGCCCGCAGCACCTTGAGGAGCTTTTCATAGAGCGTGTCGAGGTCCACGTACTGGGCCACGGACTTGTACTCCGGCAGGGTCAGCACCGAGGAGTAGACGGGCAGATTGTCCGCATCGTGGCCGTTCAGGATGACGAAGGAGAACGCGCGTTCGCCCTGTTCGAAATCCAGCTTGAACTCCTTGATGTCGGTGTTGGTGATGGTGCTCAGGTTGGAGATGGACTTGGCCCGGGCGAAGATGCCGGTCAGGATGCGCAGGCTGTCCTTCTTGACTTGGGCCAGGGCTTCGCGTTCGGACAGCTCGATGAGCAGGATGGACTTGTTCAGTTCGTAGTAGAGGTCCTCGAAGATGTCGTGCTGCTTGAGCTCGTCGTAGAGGGTCTCGAACTCCGTGTGGTTGATCTTGCGGAAGTGGGCCATGTCCGGGCGCTCGTTCTCGACGGCCTCGAAATCCTCGCACACGTAGGGCACGATGGACGTGGTCTCGTAGAGGTAGAATTCCAGACCGATGGACCCTTCCTCGTCAAGCATGGCGGACACGGACAGGTCAGCCAGCAGGATGCCGCCGTCGATGTCCAGGCCGTAGCCCTCGTAAGCCTTGCGCAGTCTGGCGTCGGAGGCGTCGATGACGTAGTTGTAGATGGGGTAGGCCAGGCCGTCCTGGTCGTGGATGGCCAGCTCCTTCCAGGTTGAAAAGCGCGTGGCGACCATGTGCTGAAAAACCTTCTTGATGAATTTTTTCAGGCACATGGTAAAGAGCTTCAGTTCCTTGGCCCGGGAATTGGGCTCGTCGGATTCCTTGCCGGACGGCAGCTCGTCGAAATCTTCCTCTTCTGGCTTCATGCGTTTCCTCGTTTTCGTTCGCCGTAGGCCTTGGCCAGGCCCCCGTGGGATGTCTCCCGGTACAGGCTCGGCAGGTCGTGCCCTGTCTCTTTCATGACTCGCACCACTTCGTCAAAGGGGATGCGGTGGGAACCGTCGGACAGGAGCACCATCTGCGCGATGCTCATGGCCTTGGTCGCGGCCATTGCGTTGCGCTCGATGCAGGGGATCTGGACCAGCCCGCCCACGGGGTCGCAGGTCAGGCCCAGGTGGTGCTCCAGCCCCATCTCGGCGGCGTACTCGATCTGGCGGATGGTGCCGCCCATGAGCTGGGCCGCGGCCGCCGCGGCCATGGCGCAGGCCGAGCCGACCTCGCCCTGGCAGCCGACCTCGGCCCCCGAGATGGACGCGTTGTTCTTGATGACCAGGCCGATGAGCCCGGCCGTGGCCAGGGCCTGGAGGATGGCCCTCGGGCGCGATTCCATGGTTTCCTTCAGGTAGCGCAGCACCGCGGGCAGGACGCCGCTGGCCCCGCAGGTCGGGGCCGTGACCACGGTGCCGCCGGCGGCGTTCTCCTCGGACACGGCCAGGGCGTAGGCGGCCAGCAGTCCCGTGCGGCGCAGTTCGGCCCCGCCCAGGATGGCCTTCTGCTGGTACGAGCAGGCCTTGCGCGCCAGGCCCAGGCCGCCGGGCAGCACGCCCTCGGTGGTCAGGCCGCGCTCGATGCAGTCCTGCATGGTGCCCCAGACGGTCTGCAGGAAGTCCCAGACTTCCTCGCCCTCGTGTCGGGCCACGAACTCCCAGTAGGTCATGCCTTCCTCGGCGCACAGGTCCATGATTTCGGCCAGGGTGTGCAGGGGGTAGACTTCGGGCGGGCGGCTCGACACGTCGTCGTCGCGCAGGGCGCCGCCGCCGATGCTGAAGACGGTCCAGGAATCGATGACGTTGCCGTCGCCGTCCAGGGCCATGAAGTCCATGGCGTTGGGGTGTTCGGGGCGCCGCAGGCCCGGGGACCAGACGATCTCCACGGGCAGGGGGGCCAGGGCCTGGGTCACGGCCTTGTCCGTGAGGTGTCCCTTGCCCGTGGCGGCCAGGCTCTCGTAGAGCACGACGCGGAAACCCGCGGCCTGGGGCACGCGGGCCCGGAAACGCTCGGCCGCCAGCTTGGGGCCCATGGTATGGCTGCTGGAGGGGCCGGCCCCGATGCGATACAATTCCCGGATGGATTCCATCCGCACCTCGCAAAAAATTGTGGTTGACCGGTCGAAAAAACCTGGGCCATGGAGTGCGTCACGGGCCGAAGTGCCGCGGGCGCTGGCCCTTGGACTAGCCGTACCGCACAAATCCGTCAACAAGGAGCCGAAATGAAACGACCGGAACTCGAGTTCCCGCTCCACTGGGAATACAAGATCATCGCCGTGCGCACCGAGGTGGCCTTCGCCGCCATCTGCGAGGTCATCCGCAGCCATGGCTTCGAAGAAAGGCCCGCGGCCAGCAATGTCTCGCGCAACGGGTCCTACGTGACCTACACCGTGCGCATGCGTCTCGAAACCCGCGAGGTCCTGGACAGCCTGAGCCAGGCCCTGGCGGCGTGCGAGGGCGTGAAGTATTTGCTGTAGAAAATCGCGGGAGAGGGGAAAAACGGTAATGTGACAAAAGGTCTTTTTTTCCGCTTGACGAGCAACGGGGAAAACCGTAGAAGCCTCTTCGTTGTCGGCGCGAAACAAGTTTGTATAGCTAATATATTGACATGCTTCGCCTATTCCGACCTGTGGGCCAATAGCTCAATTGGTAGAGCATCTGACTCTTAATCAGCAGGTTCAAGGTTCGATTCCTTGTTGGCCCACCAGCTGCAAAAACAAGCCCCGCCGAGGAAACACTTCGGCGGGGTCTTTTGTTTGGTCTGCGTCTTGCCGTCGGGGCGTGGAAAACGGCAGTCCCGGAATTGCCGTTATTGCCTGGCCAGATTCATGGGTCAGCCCAGCTTCCGCCTCATCCCGGCAACGGCCAGCAAGCCCAGGCCGAGGAGGAGCATGGTGGAGGGTTCAGGTACGGTTGGCGGTTGCTCGCCTGCGCCTACAACGCCGACTGTGAAGCCATGCCAACCTTCCGAGGTGTGAGTGAATGAGATGGCGCTGTATGTGCCCGGCAATCTGATCACTCCGTGAACTTCGCTGTCCCCGAAAAAACCGTCCTCGTCGACATTGAGAATGGGCGTCCCGCTGCCCCAGTAACCCTGGCCGTAGCTAAGAATCTCTATCGGCACTCCGAAATCGACGGTGTTGCCGTTCCAGCTCACCAGTGCGATCAGGGGGTCAAGTACCGCCTCGGAAAATGTGATGTTGACGGTTCCCCCCGTACCCAAGGCGATGATGTCAGAGGCCGGTGGCGCGTTGCCGACGACCGCTGAGATATACGGAGTCGATGGATTCCAGTAATTTGTATCCCCTATCCCTCCTGTCTGCGCAAAGCTGTAGACGCCGGAAAACGCGACGTTGATCGCTCCCGACCCTGGGTCAAGGGTGCCGAGCACGCCGGGATCTCCCGTTGTTACGCTTGTCCAATCCGTCCAGTAGACGGTACCCGCGAAGGCGAGAGATGTTGAGAGAAGTATTGCGCAACTCATTAAAATGCTTTGAAATATTGACTTTTTATTCATGGCTCACACCTCCTTGCCGGTGTCATGATAGGAATGTGATGCATCCGGCATACCACTGCGGTAACCTGCTTATTCGATTCATCTCTTCGATTTTAATTATTTTTTTCGTCTGACAAGGTGTAAGCAATCTCGACACTAGAGTCGTCGCCGCGAAGGTGATTCAAAAAATAGGATGCTATTTCGAGATGATGAATTCGGGGGTGGGTGTAAAAAATGCAGACATAGCCAGCCATGCAGAAGAGACGCCTGTCGATGACCGAATGTCGTCCAGAGAGAGTCGGGGGGACGTTTCGGAATGGTCCGTCGTCCCCCATCGTCTTGAAGGCCGCCGAAGCATTGTACGTAAAGGAGGGGACGTGGCGTGGCGGGTGCGGCACCGTGGCCGGTTTGCTTGAAGGGTGACGGGAGGGCTACTTTTCCCGCGTCCGTCCCAGCCTCGGCAGCAGCGCCAAAACCAGGGCGCTGGTGGCCACGCCGACCAGGGCCAGGGTCAGGATCTTGTTGTCCCAGGGCAGGGCGATGAACCACATGGCCGTGGCGCCGCCCACGAAGTAGGTGAACATGATCAGCGACGCGGCCGAGCCCGCGTCCTGCCGGACCTGTTCGAGCAGGAAGTTGCTGCTCGGCGGACGCGTCATACCCAGGCTCATGGTCAGGGTCGCCATGGGCACGGCCATGCCCCAGGGGCCCAGATTCGAGCAGAAGGCCAGGGCCACGGCTCCGGCCAGGATGCCGCAGTAGCCCATGATGATGATCTTGAATCCGGGCACGTGCCGCTTGAGCAGGCGGCCGCAGATCCAGAAGCCGAGCATGAGCGCCGCGGAGTTGAAGGCGAAGAAGTAGCTGTAGACCTGTTCGCTCAGGCCGAAGTGGTCGATGAAGATGAATGCGGACCCGCCGATGAAGCAGAAGAGCGGGGTCATGCCGAGGGCGATGAGGGTGCACAGCGTCATGAAGCGCAGGTTCGAGATGAGCTTCACATACGCCTTCAGTACCTGCCCGAGGCTGCGCCCCGTAGCCGGCGCGGGCTCCTTCAGTCGCCACACGCCCCACATGGACACGACGCCCAGCACGACCTGGGTGTAGAAAATGACCGGCCAGCCCGCGACGTTCAGGATGAGCCCGCCGAGCACCGGGGCCAGCATGGGCGCCAGGGACACGATGACGGCCATGTGGGCCATGACGCGCTCGCGCTCGGCCCCCTCGAAGCAGTCCTTGGTCATGGCCAGGGACAGGGTCGCGGCCGAGGCGGCGCCCATGCCCTGCAGGACGCGGCCGGCCACGAGCATCCACGGGCTGTCGGCCGCGGCGCAGACCAGGCAGGCCAGAATGTAGATGGATATGCCGGCCATGAGTACGGGCTTGCGGCCGTAGCGGTCCGAGATGGGGCCGTAGAAGAGCAGGGACAGGCTGAAGCTGACGAAGAAGGCCACCAGAGTCAGGTTGATGGTCGCCTCGGTGGTGTTCCACAGGGCCGTCAGGGATGGCAGGGCCGGTAGATACATGTCCGTGGACAGGGGCGGAAAGGCGGCCAGTAGGGCCAGGATGAGCAGGGCTCGGATTTTGGTCGGGGCTGATGTTGTCATGGTCGTAGTGTGGTGAAAGGGTGAGGGGCTGCCCTACTCCGCAGCCCGCTGGCAGGCAAGAAAAAAGCCTTTGCGCTGCATTCCGGCCTTCTGGAACGCGGCCTGCAAGAGACGGGACGCAAGGAACTTTTTTCCGGAGGCATCCCATGACCATCGCGCCCCTGGCCGTTCTCGGCATCGCCAACGCGGCATTCTCTCTCATCGGCTCCCTGGCCGACGCAGTCAGCCGTCCCGACCCAAGGCCTTCACAAGCCACGCAGCAGGCGTATCCCCAGGCCCAGGAATCCGTCTGGCACCAACTCGGCAAGGGCATCGACGTCCGCGCCCTGACGCGGGACGAACTGGCCGCCGTGTCGCAGCAGCTCTACCGCAGCGGGGCCATCGGTCTGAACGACCACGCCGCCATGAGCCTCGACCCGAGCTTCGCGGGCACCGCCGAACTGCTGACCTCGCCCGACGGCAGCGGCCGGGTGGACTGGGTGGCTGAATTCCAGGCCCGCCTGGCCCGCCATCTGGAGCAGGGCGACGAAGGCTCCGCCGCCCAGGACCGGCGCGTTCTCGACATCCTGGGCCGCCTGCAGGCCGGCGGCAAGGGCGTCACGTCCATCAGAGTCTGAAACGGCAAAGTTTGCCCGTCACCGCTCAAGCCCGGGCGCCTTGCCGCCTGACGGCTCTCCCTCGTCACCGCTCCCGTCCCTTGTCCATATCCGCGCCAGGGTCATCCCGGCCAGGTTCTGCCACAGACTGAAGATCGCCCCGGCTAAAGCCGCGCCCGGTCCGAAAAACGTTCCGGCCAGGGCCACGGCGAGCCCCGAATTCTGTATCCCGACCTCGATGGCGATGGTCCTGGCGGCTTGCCGCGTGCCGCCCATGGCCTTGGTGCCCCAGTAGCCGCAGAGGAAACCGAGCCCGTTATGCACGACTACGGCCAGCATGACCAGGGCCGGAAACTGCAGGATGGTCTTCTGGTTCAGGGCCATGACGCAGGCGATGACGGCGGAGATCGTCAGCACGGAGATCGATGGGAAGATGCCGATGACCCCGCTCAGCCGATTGCGCAGAAGCCTGCGCAGCACGAGTCCGTCCAGGAGGGGGAAGAGCACGATCCAGAAGACGGACCGCACCATGGCCCAGAAGTCGACCTCGACCCGCGCGCCGGCCAGCAGTTCCACCAGTGCCGGCGTAAGCAGCGGGGCCAGCAGCGTCGAGGCCAGCGTCATGACCACGGACAGGGGTACATCGGCGCGGGCGAAGTAGGCGACGACGTTGGAGGCCGTGCCCGAAGGGCAGCAGCCCACCAGAATGACGCCCAGGGCCGCTTCGGTCGGGAGGCCCAGCGCCAGGCACACCGTCCAGGCGATGGCGGGCATGAGCACATACTGAAGCGTCACGCCCAGGCCCGCCGTGCGCCACTGCGTGCCCACGCGGACGAAATCCGAGAACTCCAGGGTCAGGCCCATGCCGAACATGATGATGCCCAGGCCCAGGGAGATGTGCGGCCTGATCCAGGCGAAAAGCGGGGGATGCAGAAGGGCCAGGGCGGAAAAGCCGACGGCCAGGGTCAGGAAGTGCCGTTCGACCCATCGGGCCAGGTTGCCAGGCATGGGAACTCCGGTGTCTTTTGGTTTCGGTCCCGGATGTGGCCCGGAACGGCGGGGCGCGTCAATGTCCGCGCAGGAAAAGAAGAAAAGAAACGGCGCGCCCTGATGAGACGCGCCGTGTTCCGGCAATCAGGGAAAGGGGCGGATTCAGATGATGTCTTTTCTGGGCTTGAGGGAGATGAGTTCAATACCGGCCTGGTACATGCCTGACCAGCCTCCCATCTGCTGGTTGCACCAGCGGACCATCCCGACCATGAAGTCCGGCCGCTCGTAGTCGATGGCGCCGGTCGTCTCGTCGCCAGGGAAGACCTTGATCAGCACATCCTCGACGGGCAACGGGTAATCGAGTTCAAGCAGCAGGCCGTAGGCGCTGTGGTTGATGATGCGGGCGGGGAAAGGCGAGTCGTAGGCTGGGGAGATGATTCCGCACCGTCTGAGGCTGGCCGAGCGCGGGTATTTTCTGTTTTCCGAGTTGTCCGACATGGTTGTCTCCGGCTGTTTTGACACAGGTGTGGCTCTCTGCATTCCCAGAGCATGCTGCCGCGAATTCTGCCGGGTCAGGAGTCGGGCCCGGCCGTGGGTCATTTTGTCAACGATTCGGTATCATTCTCTTTTCAAGTTGCCAATCCTTGTCTGACATTTTTCTCGCTGAGAATGTATATTCGAGGGCGAGGCACCCCCGTCAATTTCAGGAGGAGCAGAAACGCGGAAGGGCGATCATGTGCTGCGCATGATCGCCCATGAGACGTTGCCCCATGAAGGCAATTCTAGACCAGCGCGTCCAACGTTTCGGGCTGCGGTTCGGTTGTGGTCCCCGTGGCAGTTCCGGTCACGCTGCCGCCGATCATGGTGTTGTATATCTCCAGAAACTTGGCGTAGGCTTGTCCGTTTCCCCGCGGCGACGAAAGGGGCGGCAGGGCCTGGGTTTCCGCCACGCTCTGCCGCAAATCGGCCATGAGCTTCGTGAGTTCCGTGCGCAAATTGTCGTAAGCGGAGGGAACGGGCGTATCCGCAGGCTGATCCGGTGATTCGATCCCCTCCAGGTCCTGCGCCGCCGCGGTGATCGTGGTACTGAGGTCCTCGGTGTTCTCAACCGGCGCCTCGGCCTCGGCCGCGATGTCTGCAGCCATCTCCGGGATGGTCTCGGCTGCTTGATCGGCCCCCGGTTCGGTCGAAGGTTCCGCTGCCGGTTCGGCTGCCGGCACGGCGGGTTCCGCCAGGGACATCAGGGCGGTTTCGAGGGCGTCCAGCGCGCCGTTCAGGTCCATTTCCCCGCTGCGGAATTGAGCGAGGATTTCCTCGGCGTCCTGCTTGAAGCCGTCGGCCAGCGCGGCAAGGTCGTCCGCCGTCATGTCGACGGCTTCGAGCAACGTGGCCAAGGGCCCCTCGCTGGTGTCGCCGAGCTTGGCGATCACGTCCTGCACGCCGCTTTCCAGTTCCCGCCCGGCATTGGCGGTTCCCGCGGCCTGGAGTTCGTCGAAGAAATTGATGCGCAGGCGCACGTCCGCCACGCCCTTGAAGTGCTCTTCCTGCAGGAGGCGGATGACCCCTCTGGCGCCGCCGCCCTCTTCATCCGCAATCACCCCATCTACGGCCGACGGCCCGGCCTTGGTAGTTTCCCTGGCTGCATGCCTGGCCTCCTGGAAGCTCATGTTGTCCAGTTCCGGCCGGATATGTCCCCATCCCTGCGAATTTCCAGCACCATGCACGTTCATGGCCTTGCCTCCCCTGGAACAGATACTCGTACCATGTTACCTTTATCGGCATTGTGCGTGTTTTCTTTACCGCAGACGCCCCTCGCATTTGCCGTAGACATGGCGTTTACATTGTCCCGGCCATCGGGTAGGGCGCCCTTGTTTCGCGCGACGTTTTGAAATGTATTGTGAAATGAAAGTGTTATGATCGAAAATCGATAATGTGTTGTAGATCGTCAAGGAGCGTGCAGTGTCTCAGGAACTGAACAAGAAATTCGGTCTGTTCACCGCCATCGCCATGGTCGTGGGCATCGTCATCGGCAGCGGCGTGTTCTTCAAGGCGGAGAAGATTCTCACCGCCACGGGCGGGAACCTGCCGCTGGGCATCCTGTCCTGGGTCATCGGCGGGCTGATCATGATCTCCTGCGCCTGCACCTTCGCCATCATGGCCACCAAGTACGAGCGCGTGAACGGCATCGTGGACTACGCCGAGGCGGCCATGGGTCGAACCTACGGGTATTATGTCGGCTGGTTCATGGCCATGATCTACTACCCGACCCTGACCTCGGTCCTGGCCTGGGTCTCTGCTCGCTACACCTGCGTGCTCTTCGGCTGGGACATCACCGGCGGGCAGTGCATGACCATCGCCGGCTTCTACCTCGTGGCCAGCTACGCCCTGAACGCCCTTTCGCCCGTCCTGGCAGGGAAGTTCCAGGTCACGGCGACGGTCATCAAGCTCATCCCCCTGGCGCTCATGGCCGTGGTCGGCACCGTCTACGGCATGGGCAACGGCATGATCATGCGCAACTTCACGACCGTCGTGACCGAGGTCGAGCCCACCGTGGCCCTGTTCACCGCCGTGGTGGCCACTGCCTTCGCCTACGAGGGCTGGATCATCGCCACGAGCATCAACGCCGAACTCAAGGACTCCAAGCGCAACCTGCCCATCGCCCTGGTGGCCGGCACCTTCGGCGTCATGCTCGTCTACATCCTCTACTACGTGGGCCTGGCCGGCGCCGTGACCAACGAGACCCTCATGGCCGGCGGCCAGGAAGGGGCCAAGCTCGCCTTCGAGACCGTGTTCTCGAACCTCGGCGGGACGCTGGTCTTCGTCTTCGTCATCATCTCCTGCCTGGGTACGCTCAACGGCCTCATGCTCGGCTGCACGCGCGGCATCTACTCCATCGCCGCCCGCGGCGAGGGCCCGGCCGTGGCCATGTTCCGGCAGATCGACCCCGTCTCCAACATGCCGACCAACTCGGCCATCTTCGGCCTGCTGCTCTCGGCCGTCTGGCTGGTCTACTTCTACGGGGCCAACCTGACGGACCCGTGGTTCGGCTTCTTCTGCTTCGATTCCTCGGAGTTGCCCATCGTGTCGCTCTACGCCATGTACCTGCCGATCTTCGTGTCCTTCATGCGCAACGAAGGCGACCTGCCCGTGCTGACGCGCTTCGTGCTGCCGGCACTGGCCCTGTGCGGAAGCCTCTTCATGATCTACGCCGCCATCTACGCCCACGGCATGGCCGTGGTGGCCTACCTGAGCATATTCGCCGTGGTCATGCTGGCCGGTGTCGTGCTGGCGAAATCCAGAGCCCGGGCCTGACGGGCTGCGACGCATCGGGATGGCTGTGCATCCCCCGCACAAAGCGAAACCCCCGACCGATGGCCGGGGGTTTCTTTTTTCAGCGCAGTTCCACCGCCCACGATTCGAGGGGCGGCATCGTGGTGACGAGCTTCTCGCGCTGCAGGAACTCCGCGAAGCGCGTGTAGCGGGCCCGGTCCAGGGCGCCGGGGCGCAGGGCGAAGCGGGGCAGGGTGTCACGCCAGGCGCGGCGGTTCAGTTCGTCGTCCAGGCCGGCCCGGTCGCCGGAGACGAAGAGCTTCCAGCTCTCCTCGGGGTGGTTGACCAGGAACTGCACCCCTTCCTCCAGGGCGTCGACGAAGCGGCGCAGCCTCGGGTCGGCCGTGTTCTTGGACGCGGCCACGAGGATGAGCTCGTCGTAGGGCGGCACGCCGTGCTCCTCCACGAAGAAGGCCCGGCCCGGACGGCCTTCGATGTCCATCTGGTTCAGCTCAAAGTTGCGGAAGGCGCCGATGACGGCGTCGGCCTGGCCCGTGAACAGGGACGGGGACAGGGAGAAGTTGACGTTGACGAGCTTCACGTCGTCGAGGGTCAGGCCTTCCTGAGCAAGCATCGCCTTGAGGATGGCCGTCTCGAAGCCGCCGACGGAATAGCCGATGGTCTTGCCCTTGAGGTCGGCGATGGTCCTGATGGGGCCGTCCTTCATGACCACCAGGGAGTTGAGCGGCGTGGCGACCAGCGTGGCGATGCGCGTCAGGGGCAGGCCTTCGGCCACCTGCACCTGGTGTTGGTGCTGGTAGGACACGGCGATGTCGGCCTGGCCGGCGGCCACGAGCTTGGGCGGGTCGTTGGGGTTGGACGGGGCGATGAACTCCACGTCCAGGCCGCGCGCCTTGAAGAAGCCCTTTTCCTGGGCCACGAAGAGGGGCGCGTGGTCGGGGTTGACGAACCAGTCCAGGAGCACGGTCAGCTTCTCGGCCTGGGCCGTCGTGGCGAAGAGGAGGAGGGAGGCGAGGATGATGAGTTTTTTCATATTGCGTCCTTGTGGTTAAAGTTTTGAGGATGGTACGGAATTTGGGGGCGTGGCAGGGCGGCCACGCACCGGTTCACTGCGGTCCGGGGCCGCCACCCATCATTGCGAGGAGTCTTCGACGAAGCAATCCATCTTTTTGGGCAAACTGCGTACGTTGAACGCCACCTTGGTTCCGGGGCCGGGAAAAAGGAGGGCGGCAAGGCGGCCGCGTATCGGTCCGCTGCGGTCCGGGGCCGCCAAAACTCCTTCGCTGGCCTCGTACTGTTTTCCCGTCGCCGCTGCCGGACAAGCACCTGCACTTCGGGCGGAAGGCGACGGGAAAACAAACGATGCCCGGCTCAGTCAGACAGTTGCCGGCCCCGGACCGCAGCGAACCGACACGCTGGGGCGGTTCCTCGGGCGGTGCTGAGACGAAGATGGATCCCCGCCTTCGCGGGGATGACACCGATATGGGCCTTGGGGTGGAACCTTCGGATGCCGTCACTGAATCCCGCGCGTCACTCCGGAGTCATTCCCGCGAAGGCGGGAATCCATGCCTTTCCACTCGCGATCCTGCGCATCACCTCGGAGTCATTCCCGCGAAGGCGGGAATCCATGCCTTTCCACTCGCGATCCTGCGCACCACCTCGGAGTCATTCCCGCGAAGGCGGGAATCCATGCCTTTCCTTCCACTGCGTCGCGGGCTCCCCAATTCCGCGAGTTTGACTCGGGGAATTGGCGCACAGGTGTTTTCATTGCCTTGCATGCCTCGGCTGCCAGAAGACCAGCCTGTCCAGCAGCCGGTCCACGAGAAAATAGAGACTCAAGGACGCCGCCGCCAGGACGGTCAGGGCGGCGAACATGAGGTCGATCTGCATGCGGGCGTTGGCGTGCAGCATGAAGTAGCCAAGGCCCCGGCTCGAACCGACCCACTCGCCGACCACGGCGCCGATGGGGGCCACGGCCGTGGCCACGCGCAGGCCGGCGGCGAAGGACGGCAGGGCCGAGGGGATGACGATGCAGGTCAGGACCTTGAGGGGCCTGGCGTCCATGATGCGGGCCAGTTCCAGCAGGTCGGCGTCGGTGCGGCGCATGCCGGAGTAGAAGGACGAGGCCACGGGGAAGAAGATGATCAGCACGGCCATGGCCACCTTGGAGGCCATGCCGTAACCCAGCCACAGCACCAGGATCGGGGCCATGGCGAAGACCGGGACGGCCTGGCTGGCCACCAGCACGGGCAGCATCCAGCGCTTGAGCAGCGGCGAAAGGATCATGGCCAGCGCGGCCGAGGAGCCCAGGAGCGTGCCCACGGTCAGGCCCAGCAGGATCTCCGTCAGCGTCGCGCCCAGATGCCCGGCCAGGGCCGGCAGGTGCGCGGCCATGGCCCGGGCCACGGGCAGGGGGCCGGGCAGGATGTAGGGCGGGACCCCCGTCAGGGTGACCAGCAGCTGCCACAGGCCCGTGAGGCCGACCAGCAGGGTCAGGGGGCGCAGGGCCTTCATGCGGCCTCCGCGTTCATGAGCCGGGCCAGCAGCTGCGCATACAGGGCCGCCAGCTCCGCGCCGGGTTCCCGCGGCGTCGGTCCTTGGGGTTCGACGATCTCCATGACCCGCGCGGGGCCGCCGCCCAGGACGACGATGCGGTGCCCCAGGCGCAGGGCCTCCATGGGGTCGTGGGTGACCAGGACCACCGTGGCCCCGGAGGTCAGCTGTGCCGCCAGGTTCTGCAGGCGCACGCGAGTCAGGGCGTCCAGGGCCGAGAAGGGTTCGTCCATGAGGATGACCGGTCGCTCCTCCATCAGCGTGCGCAGCAGGGCGCCGCGCTGGCGCATGCCGCCGGACAGGGCGGCGGGGAGTTTGTCCTCGCTGCCGGCCAGGCCCGCCTCGCGGATGAGGGCCAGGGCCTTGTCCCGCTTTTCCGGGCACAACTCCCCGCGCAGCCTGGCGCCCAGCAGGACGTTGTCCAGCAGGGACAGCCAGGGCAGGAGAAGGTCGTTTTGGCTCATCCAGGATACGGCCGCGTCCGCGCCCTCCTCGAAGCGTACGGAGCCCGAAAAGGCGTAGTGCGGCGTCCCGGCCATGATCCTGAGCAGGGTCGACTTGCCGCAGCCGCTGGGGCCGAGGATGCAGGTCGTCCGCCCGCCCGGGATGGTCAGGTCGAGATCCCGGAAGATGGGCCGGCCTTCGAAATCGAAGGACAGGCCGGTCAGGGTGATGGCGGAGGCGCCGCGCGCCTGTGCGGGAAGGACCAGGTCGGGACGGTTTGAAAGCTCAGGCATCACGTGAAGAATTTGAAGAAGTGGTGCACGGGCCCGTGCCCTTTGCCGATGACGTACCCGGCGCCGGCGCGGATGGCGCCGCTGATGTACTCCTTGGCGTTGCGTACGGCCGTCTCCACGTCGTGGCCTTTGGCCAGGTTCGAGGCGATGGCCGAGGACAGGGTGCAGCCGGTGCCGTGGTTGTTGCGCGTGGGGATGCGCTCGCCGCGCAGGGTCACGATGCGGTTTTCCGGGCCGACGAGCAGCGTGTCGTCGCTGTCGCCCGACTCCAGATGCCCGCCCTTGACCAGCACGTTTTCGCAGCCAAGGGCCGCCAGGTCCATGACCGCGGCGCGGGCTGCCTCGGCCGTGTCGATGTCGCGGCCGAGCAGGACCGAGGCCTCGGGCAGGTTGGGCGTGATGAGGGTGGCCAGGGGGATGAGTTCGCGCTTCAGGGCGTCGATGGCTTCGTCCTGCAGCAGCTTGTCCCCGCTCTGGGCGACCATGACCGGGTCCAGAACGACGATGCGCACGCCGTGGCGCGTCAGGCCGGCGGCCACGGTGCGGATCAGCTCCGGCGAGAAGAGCATGCCGATCTTCACGGCGTCGGCCCCGATGTCGCCCAGCACCGCGTCCATCTGCGCGGCCACGAAGTCCACGGGCACGGCGTGGATGCCCGTCACGCCCTGGGTGTTCTGAGCCGTCAGGGCGGTGATGACGCTGGCCCCGTAGCAGCCGTTGGCGGCGATGGTCTTCAGGTCGGCCTGGATGCCGGCGCCGCCGCCGGAGTCGGAGCCG
Source organism: Desulfomicrobium salsuginis (assembly GCF_054657795.1). Lineage (NCBI taxonomy): Bacteria > Pseudomonadati > Thermodesulfobacteriota > Desulfovibrionia > Desulfovibrionales > Desulfomicrobiaceae > Desulfomicrobium > Desulfomicrobium salsuginis. The sequence continues at coordinate 287,859 of NZ_BAAHYA010000002.1, forward strand.
GCGATGGTCAGGACGCGCGCGTATGTCTTGGGCTGGTTCATGATTCCTCCCGAGCCTTGCGGATGATGGAGAGAAGCTCGGCAGCGGCCCTTTCGGGGTCGGCCGCCGAGACGATGGCCGAGACCACGGCGATGCCGTCGCAACCGGCCCGGATGACCTCGGCCGCGTTGGCCGGGCCGATGCCGCCGATGCCGACGACCGGCAGGGACACGGCCGCGCGGATGGCCGCCACGCCGCCCAGGCCCAGGGGCGGGGCCGTGTCGGTCTTGGTCGGGGTGGCGAAGACCGGGCTCACGCCGATGTAGTCGGCGCCCCCGGCCTGGGCGCGCACGGCGTCCTCCACGCACTCGGCCGAGACGCCGATGAGCATGTCCGAGCCCGTCAGGCGCCTTGCGTCGGCCAGAAGCATGTCGGTCTGGCCCAGGTGCACGCCGTCGGCGCCCACGGCTAGGGCCACGTCAACGCGGTCGTTGATGATGAGCGGCACGCCCGTCCCGGCCAGGATGTCACGCACGGCCCTGGCCTCGCGCACGAACTCCCGCGTGCCGCAGCTCTTTTCGCGCAGCTGCACGCAGGTCGCCCCGCCGGCCACGGCCGCCCGCACGATGTCGGCCGTGTCGCGGCCCAGGGACAGCCCGCGGTCCGTGACCAGGTAGAGGGAGAAGTCAGGCATGGCGCTCCTCGCGGATGCGGCACGAGGCCGCCAGTTCCTCGGGGGTGATGGCGTAGAGGGCGTCCAGGAGGTGGACCTGGAAGGAGCCGGGCCCTTCGGCCCTGGCCCCGGCGCGCTCCCCGGCCAGGCCGAGGAAGGCCAGGGCCGTGGCCGCGGCGCTCAGCGGGTCCGGGTCCACGGCGTGGAAGGCGCCGACCAGGGCCGAGGCCGTGCAGCCCGTGCCCGTGACGAAGGGCATGAGCGGGTGCCCGCCCTCGATGAAGAGCGCGCGCCGGCCGTCGGTGACGAGGTCCGTCGGGCCGGTGATGGCCAGGGTGACGCCGAGCTCCAGGGCCAGGCGGCCGGCCACGCGCGCGGCGTCGTCGACGGAGTCGCAGGAGTCGACGCCCTTGGTGGCCGCGTCCTGCCCGGACAGGGACAGGATCTCCGAGGCGTTGCCGCGCACCACCGAGACCTTCGTTTCGGCCAGGATGGTTCTGGCCGCGTCCGTGCGCAGCTTCGTCGCGCCGGAGCCCACGGGGTCCAGGACGATGGGCTTGCCGAGCTGCGTGGCTTTCCTTCCGGCCTTGAGCATGGACGCGACCCAGACGTCGGTCAGGGTGCCGATATTGAGCACCAGGGCCCCGGCGAAGGCGGCCATCTCCTCGACCTCGTTCGCGGCGTGGGCCATGACGGGGGAGGCGCCGCAGGCCAGCAGGGCGTTGGCCGTGGCGTTCATGACCACGAAGTTGGTGATGTTGTGGACGAGCGGCTTGTCCCGCCTCACGGCGGTCAGGTTCGCGGCGGCTCTGCGGGCCAGGTCGGACATGGGAATACCTCGCACTGCTAAGGATGGAAGCGGTGGAGGCGAGGACTGTGAGGGGGCGCCGGGAGACCCGGCGGACGTCTTGCAATTCCCTTCGCTGGCACGACCCAGATCAGGTTCAACGGGTATCATCTCAGGCTCCTCGCCACCCCTGCAAAAACTGCTTCCCGGCTAGGGCAAGCACGCAGAGGTGTCAAGGGGCGGCTGCGCTACAGACCCATGCAGCAGTTCCGCCCTGCGTCCTTGGCCTTGTACAGGGCCTCGTCGGCCCGCAGCAAGGTTGCGTCGATGCTCTCGCCTGGGCGGTGCAGGGTGTAGCCGATGCTGACTGTCGGTGCGGGAAGGTCGCCGTCGGTCCGCGGGGTTTCGTGCACGTTTCTGCGCAGGCGTTCGGCCACGGCAGGTGCGTTTTCCTGCGCGCAGGACGGGAAAAGGAGCAGGAATTCCTCGCCGCCCCAGCGCGCGCAGAGGTCGTATTCGCGCAGGGTCAGTTCCAGGGCGCGGGCCACGGCGTGCAGCACGCGGTCTCCGGCGGCGTGGCCGAAGCTGTCGTTGACGGCCTTGAAATTGTCTATGTCGGCGATCATGACGGCAAAGGCGTGTTCTGGCCTGCGCGCGGCCTGGGAAGCCGCCTCCTCCAGGCGCCCCGTCATGTAGCGGCGGTTGGGCAGGCCAGTCAGGGCGTCGTAGTTGGAGGCGTGCTCCAGGCGTTCCTTGAGCTGGTGCAGCATGGTCTGGTACTGGTCGCTGATGCGTACGATCTTCTCCAACTGCCGGACCTTGCGCTCGTATCTGCTCAGATAGTCCTGGCTGCGCTCGCGCTCCGCGGCCTGGAAGCGGTCGGCGATGTGGGTCAGCCTGTCCAGCAGGTGCTGTTGGTCGCGGTAGCGCCGGAAAAGCTCGGCCAGGGCGTCCTTCCACCCGTCGGGGGGCGTCTGCGCCGAGAGGATGGATTCGATCCGCTCCTCCAGGCTGTCGGTGCCGGTGCGTTCGGTCATGGTCAGGACCTCGGGGCGATGGTGAAGGAAAAGGTGCAGTCTTCCTTGAACTCCTCGGCCAGTTCGCCGACCCGCTCGTTGTCAGGGTCGTAGCTCCAGTGCACGCTGATGCGGCGGCCGCCCTGGTGGGCCTCCTCCAGCCGGTCGAAGATGTCCATCATGGCCCGGATGCTGCTCGTGTTCAGGTAGACCAGGGCCAGGTCCAGGGACAGGGGCGCGCTGCCGTTCGCCAGGAAGCCCTCGACCCACTCGATGATGGGCTGGAAGAACTCGAAGGGGTTTTCGGGGTAGGAATCCCCGGCCATGGTCAACCGCCCCTCCCGGCTGCTCGTGCGGACCAGGGGGGTGCTGGGGGTCTGGGCAAGGTCTATGTCGTGCATATCGTTCTCGTTTTGTGCTGAAGGCGTTGGTTCAGAGCATGACGCGCAGGCTCAGGAAGCTGCGCCCGGAGTCGATGGCGCGCAATGTGGCCGCCAGGGGGCAGGAAGCCTTGCGCGCCATGTCGATGAGGCCCAGGCCCGCGCTGCCGTTCAGGGTCTCCCTGGGCTGGCGCAGCTGGGTCTTGAAAAGGGTTTTGAGTGCGGCGCGGTCCATGGCCGCCAGCTCATCCACGCGCCGCACGAGTTCCAGGCCGTCCTGCGGTGCCACCACATTGCCGGCGCTGATGACATAGCGTCCGTCCTCGCGGGACACGACGATGGCGGCGTTGGCCGCGCCTTCGAGCTCCGGATGCTGGTCGGCGTAGCGTCGGATGTTCTGGGTCATCTCGATGTAGACCGCAAAGATGTCGGCCACGGCGCTGGGCGCTTCCTGCTGGTGCTGGAGGTAGTCGCGCAGGGCGCGTCCGATCTCCTCGATGAGGGCAGCATTGATGGGGCCGTTGAAGCAGACCATGATCTGCTTGCGGTCGAAAATTTCCCGCAGGTCGTAGAGGTCCGGGGTGGTCATGAGTCGGTCTCCTTCGAAGGGTCTGGCGTCGCCTGGTCGAAACGGAAGGCCAGGACGGTGATGTCGTCGCGTTGCGGCTTTTCCCCGCGGTAGTTGTTCAGGGCCCTGGCCAGGGACGCTTCCTGGTTCTCCAGGGGGAGGGCGGCGTTGTCACGCAGCCAGGCCGTGAACCCGCCGCGGCCGAAGGGCAGGTCCCTGTCGCCGCCGGCCTGGTCCAGAATGCCGTCCGTGACGAGATAAAAGACGCAACCCGGCTCCAGGTCAAGGGTCAGTTGCGTGAAGGTCCTCGGTTTGCGGTCGTTGATCCCGCCCCGATCGCCCCTGAAATTCCTGATCTCCCCGTCGCAGGCCGCGAAGAGGTCGATGTGCGCCCCGGCGAAGCGGACCGTCCTGGAAGCCCTCTCCACGTAGCACAGACCGATGTCCATGGACGTGGCCAGGCGCTCCAGGCGCTGCGTGTCGGGCAGCATGTCCCGCACGGCCCTGTCGGCGCGTTCCAGCAGCGCCGCCGGCTGGCCGAGGCCGAGTTCCACGGTGGCGCGCTCCAGGGCGGCGTGGGCGATCATGGTCATGAACGCGCCCGGCACGCCGTGCCCCGCGCAGTCCACCACGCCGAAGAGGCACCCGCCCTCGTCCTCGCGGTAGAGGTAGAAATCGCCGCCGACCACGTCGCGCGGTTGCCAGACCACGAAGTAGCGGCCCTGCATGTTCGTGTCGAGCCGCCGGTCGGGCAGGATGACGCGCTGGATGAGACTCGCGTAGCGGATGCTCTCGGTCAGCTGGCGGTGGGTGGCGGCCAGCCTGGCGTGGGTCGCCTCCAGTTCGGCCGTGCGCTCGGCCACCCGCCGCTCCAGGTCCTCGGTATAGGCCTGGACTTCGGCCGCCATGGTGTCGAAGGCGCGGGACAGGGCGCCGATCTCATCGTTGCGCTCCGAGCGCATGCGGATGCCGTACTGCCCCTGGGCGATCATTCGGGCCGAGGCGGTCAGGGTCAGCAAGGGTTGCAGGACGAGCCGGTCGAAGCCGAGGGTCAGGCCCAGGATGACCATGAGGATGATGACCCCGCCGCCGATCAGGGCCAGGCGGATGAAGCCCGAGGACAGGACTTCGGCCGCCTCGGGATTGACGCTGCTGACCACCGTCCACCCCAGCTCCGGAAGGTGGGCCAGGGCCATCACCCGCCTGCCTTCGGGGGTGATCTGCTCCATGACCTCGACTCCCCCGGCCTGACGCCGCACTTCAGCCAGCAGCCGGGAAGCGGTTTCGCGCCCGGACTCGGTGCTCAGGTCGGCGAAGAGGGTCCTGTTTGACTCCTGCTTGTCCAGGGCGCCGTATTCGATTTTCGACGGGTCGGGATGGGCCACGATGCGGCCCGCCGTGTCCACGATGAAGCTTGTGCTTCCCTGGGTTCTGGGTGCGAGCATGCTGGCCAGGAATCGGTCGAGCCGCATGCCGGTCCCCACGAGGCCGAGGGGGGCTCCGGCCGCATTGCGGACCTGCACGTTGATCCAGAGGTTCGTGACCTTCAGCATCGCGTCGGGGTTGACGTTCAGCGTGTAAGGGACCGCCTGCTCCATGGTCGAGAAATACCACGAGTCCGCGGTGTTGTTGCGGTCCAGTGTGTAGCGGTAGATGGCGCGGGGCCGCTCCGCATCCGCATAGTAGTAGGCCAGGGTATGGTGGTGGATGACGAAATAGGCCCCGTCGGCGAAAGCCGGGCGGAAGCCGGCGGCCTCGGCCAGGAAACGCCCCCGGGCCAGGGGATCCTGCTCGGACAGGAGCCAGTCGCCCAGAGCGGTCAGGCCGGCGAAGCGCTGGGCGATGGCCAGTTCGCGCCCGACCAGGGACTGGATCTTCTCCCGGGTCAGCTGCGCTTCGGACACGGCCAGCCTGCGGCTCAGATCCGCGGTCAGGTCGTGCAGGATGCGCTTGCCGACGGCGGCCGACATGAGGAGCACCGCCACGGAAATGGCCAGGAGCAGGATGCCGATCTTGCGGCGAAGGCCCGGCAGGCGTCGGGAGTGATCCGATGAGGATGTGGGGGGGTGGTGCATCTGAACCTCGGGCGGCGGTGTCTGACGTCCGCTTTGTATATGATTTTCAGCATAGTGCAATCACCAAAGCGCGCCGGGAGACTCACCCCGCTGGCCAGCGGCGGAGCCCCCGGGCTTGTGCTCCGCATGGTTCATGCCTAAAGTCATACGTATGATGCGTGCCGGGTTCGGCGGGAATGGCAGGTATGTCAAGGGAGAGGGGTGGTCATGAAAAAATATGATAAAGGCGGTTACCGGGGCCTTTTCGGAGTCCTCTGGGCGAACTGGCCGTCGGGGCTGCTGATCGCACTGGCGCTGTGCGTCCTTTCTCGGGACGCCGCCGCCCAGTCTCCTCGTCCCGAACCCGTCCGGGTGGCCAGCGTCTTCGCCATGACCGGCCCGGGCGCAGAGGAGAATTCCCCCAACTACCGCATCGTCAAGCTCGCGGCCGACAAAATCAACGCTGCTGGCGGCGTTCTGGGTCGTCCGCTGGAAATCGTGGAGTTCGACACCATGAGCTCTGCCCTCGGCGCGCGCCAAGCCGCCCATGACGCCATCAAGGCCGGCGTCGTGGCCGTGGTCGGCCCTTCCTGGAGTTCCCAGGCCATGGCCATGGGTCCGGTCCTGCAACAGGCCGGCATCCCCATGCTCGGCGCCACCACCACCGCCCCGGGCGTCACGGCCATCGGGGACTACATCTTCAGGGTCTGCTACACAGACGATTTGCAGGCCATGATCCTGGCACGCTTCGCCAGACAGGATCTCGGCGCCGTCCGCGCCGTGGTCGTGACCATTGCCGGCGACGTCTACAGTGAGGGTCTGAGCGCGGGCTTCACGCAACATTTCACGGCCCTGGGCGGGGTCGTGGCCGGACAGGTGCGCTACCTTCAGGACGCCATGGATTTCGCCGCACAAGTGGAGGCCGTCAGGCGCGAGGCCCCCGACCTGGTCCTCGTGGCCGGGTATACGCGGGATTCGGGCCTCCTGCTCAAGCAGGCGCGCGGGGCTGGTCTGAGCATGCCGTTCCTGGGCGGCGACGGCTGGACCGCCCTCGAACACTACCCGTACCTCGATCCGGCCAGGGGCGAGAACTACTACGTCTCGCACTGGCATCCCGACGATGCGTCCCCGGCCAGTCGCGAGTTCGTCGAATTGCTGCTGCGCGAGTTCGGGCCGGACGCCCTGGACTCCATCGACGCCGGCAACGCCAACGCCTACGACGCCCTCTGCCTTGTGGCCGACGCCATCCGGCGCGCCGGCAGCGCCGAACCGTCGGCCATTCGCGACGCCCTTGCCGCCACGGACGGTTTTCCTGGCGTCACGGGGACGATCTCGTTCAGAGGATCTCGAGATCCCGTGAAGCCCCTGGTCGTTCTGCGCATCACGCCGGATGCCGTCGAGTTCGTGAAGAAGGTGGAGCCCTGATGGCGAGAAAAAGCATCGCTCAGCGCATGAACCGGGACATCATGGTGACCATCGCGGTCATCGCGGTCCTCTTCGTGGCCATGGGGAGCATCATGCAGCTGCGCTGGAAAAACGACAATATCCAGTCCGTATGCCGTTTCCTGGACATGCTCGTGGCCCGCGAGCAGAGCCAGATGGCCAACGAACTCTTCGAACGCAGGTATTCGGCTCTGGGGATGCGCGTCGCGCAGATAGGCGCCCTGGACGAGGTGCTGGAGGTCGTGCTCTACGACGCTTCCGGAAAGCCCCTCGTCCGAGTTGCGGGCGGGGCGCCCGAACTCTCCACGGCGGACGTGCCGGCTCTCGACGCCGTGCGTCCGGAACCGGGCGAGCCCTACCGCTTCGAGCACGATTTTTTGGCCCTGCGCTTCACCAAGGCCGTCACCGCTGCCGGGGAAGTCCTGGGCTGGGTCCGCATCAGCCACGACCTGTCGCTCCTGCGCAGGCAGATGCTCAGCTTCTTCACCTTCTTTTTCGTCCTGCTGACCATCACCCTCATCTGCATGCTGACGCTTCTGCGCAGGAGACTGCGTCAGTCCGTGGTCGTCCCCTTGCGGGAGCTCGGCTCGTCCATGCGGGCCACGGACACCGGAAGCCTGTCCCGCGGCGTATCCCTGCGCCAGGGCGACCTCGAAATCGCCAACCTCGGCGAGGCCTTCGAGGAACTTTTGGCGCGACTGGACCGGTCGTACCGCGAACTCGACGAGGCCAATGCCGCCCTCCGGCGCAGCGAAAGCCGGCTCTCGCGGGCCATCGGCGCCAGTACCGACGCCATCTGGGAGTGGTCCTACGTCACGGGGGAAACCTATTACAGTCCCCGCTGGTATGAGATGCTTGGCTACGCCGACCAGGAACTGCCCATGAGCTATGAGACGTGGCGCAGCCTTTGCCACCCCGACGACTGCGAGCAAACCGAGAGGGAGATTCTGGAGGCGGTGAACTCCAGGGGGCTCAAGTCGTATCAGGCCGAATTCCGCATGCGGACGCGGGACGGGGGCTGGAAGTGGATTCTGAGCCGGGGCGACGTCATCGAACGCGACGGGGACGGCAATCCCGTTCTGCTGAGCGGTACCCACACGGACATTTCCGAGCGCAAGCAGGCCGAAGAGAGGCTCAGGCAGTCCGAGGAGAAGTTCTTCCGGCTTTTTCGGCTCTCCCCTGACACCATCGTTCTCGTCAACGAGAAAACCGGACAACTCGTGGACGTCAACGATTCCTTTGTCGCGCTCTCGGGGTACTCGCGCGCCGAGGCCGTGGGCCGGACTTTCCTGGAACTGGGCATCTATCGCGACCCGGCCCAGCGGGATCTGCTCTACGGGATGCTCGAACGCGACGGCACGGTTCGCAACCTTGAAATCGACGTGCAGCGCAAGGACGGTTCCGTCACGCCTTGCGCCGTCTCCAGCCAGTTGATGCAGATCGACGGGACGACACATCTGCTGGCGGTGGTGCGGGACATCTCGCAGATGAAACAGATGCAGGAACTCATGATCCAGAGCGAAAAGATGCGCTCCGTGGGCGGCATGGCAGCCGGCATCGCGCACGAGATCAACAATCCCTTGGGCATCATCCTCCAGGCGTCCCACAATCTCGTGCAGCGCATGCGCCCCGATTTTCCCAAGAACATCGAGGCGGCCGGGCGCATCGGCCTCAACATGGAACTTCTCGAACGCTACATGCGCGAGCGCAAGCTCGACGTGTTCATTGCGGACATTCATACGGCGGGCGTGCGGGCCGCGGAGATCATCCGGCGCATGCTCGATTTCAGCAGGATGAGCGAAACCGGGCGCACGTCATGCGACCTGCGGCGGCTGATCGAACAGTCGGTGGCCCTGGCGGCCACGGACTACGATCTCAGGAAAAACCATGATTTCGGCCGGATCAGCGTGGAAATCGAAGTCGAGGAAGACCTGCCGCCCGTCGCCTGCACCGAGACCGAGATCGAGCAGGTCCTGTTGAACCTTCTGCGCAACGCTTCCCAGGCCATGGCCACGGCCGTTCCTCCGACCGCGAAGCCGAGAATCCGCATCCATGCATCCGCTCTGCCCGAAGGTGTGCGCATTTCGGTCGAGGACAACGGCCCCGGCATGGACGCCGAGGTCAGCCGCCGCGCCTTCGACCCGTTCTTCACGACCAAGGCGCCGGGGCTGGGCACGGGGCTCGGCCTGTCGGTGTCCTACTTCATCGTCACCAAGAGCCACGGCGGGGATATGCGCGTCGAGTCCGAGCCAGGGAAGGGGGCACGGTTCATCATCGACCTGCCTTCCGCCCAGGAGGAGACATGACCCTTTACGACAAGGTCCGTCTGGCCAGGGAGCGCATGTCCGACGCCCTGGCGCGTTTCGGGGCCCGTGCCGCCGTGGGCTGGACGGGCGGCAAGGACTCCACCGTGGTCCTGGCCCTGTGGCGGGGCGTGCTGCGCGAGGCGGGGTGCGGGGAGGCGCCTTTCGCCATCAACCTCGATACCGGCTGCAAGTTCCCGGAGGTGCTGGCGTTCCGCGACAGCCTGGCGCGGGAGTGGGGCGTGGACGTGACCGTGGTCCGCCCGGAGGTCGACCTGGCGCGCTATCCGCTGGCCGTGGACCCGGTGCAATGCTGCGGCGAGTTGAAAATCCGTCCCCTGAACGAGGCCATCTCCCGCCTGAAGATACCAGCCATGCTGACGGGCGTGCGTGCCGACGAGAATCCGGACCGCGCTCACCGGCCGTGGTTCGAGGACCACGGCGACCATGTCCGTATCCTGCCCATCCTGGAATGGACGGAACTCGACGTCTGGACCTTCCTGGTGCGCGAGGGCATCCCCTGGTGCCCGCTCTACGACCACGGCTACCGGTCGCTCGGCTGCGTGCCCTGCACTTCCCGTTCGGGCCGGGGCGAGCGCTCGGGGCGCGACGCGGCCAAGGAGGAGAGGATGGCGCAGTTGCGGAGCCTGGGGTATTTTTAGAGGAATAAACGCCGTGTGCTGAAGAGGTTGCGGCAGCGCGGCCGCGTTCCGGTCCGTACGGAACGCTCGGACCTGCGCGTTGGACGGTGGGATAAAGGAAATTTCACGGCAGAAGCACGCTTACTCTCCCCCTGCCAAGGGGGAGTACCCGAAGGGGGAGGGGGTATTCTTCCCGGAACCGGACTGGGCTGCGTCGGATGAACACGAGTCAACCACCCCGCCCTCCGGGCACCCCTCCTTAACAGGAGGGGAGTTGAAGTCCGATTCGGATCGCGATCCGGCTCAGTTTTCCTGCGCCGCGCACGCCTCCAGGGCGGCGATGTCGGGGATGCAGATCACGCCGCGTCCTTTCAGTTCGATGACGCCGTCCTTGGCCAGGGCGTTGAGCAGGGAGGACACGGTCTGGCGCGAGGAGCCGATGATGCTGGCCATCTGTTCGGTGTTGAGGCCCAGGGAGACCATGCCGCCGTCCTCGCACTTGCCGCAGTGCCGGCACTCCCGGCAGCGGGGCAGGCGCCTGGCCTCGTAGGTCAGGAATTCCAGGAGGCGGTTGCGCACGTCCTTGAAGGCCAGAGTGTCGATGACGGAGATGGCGTGGGACAGCAGGTCGCCCAGGACGTGGATCATGGCCGAGTTGAAGCTCGGCATGGAGCCGAGGTGGCGCCGGACCTCGGTCACGTCGGCCACGAGGATTTCGAGGTCGTCCAGGGCCTGCACCCAGCCCCTGGTGTGGGTCGCGTAGACGTCGCCCGCGTCCAGCACGGCCATGGTGAATTCCTTGTCGCGGAAGGACAGGAAAACGCGCGCCCTGCCTTGGGTGACGATGAAGATCCGGTTGTCCTGCCGGGGGTGGAAGACCATGGCCCCGCGGGCAAAGGCGCGGGCGTGGAAGGCCTGGCGGACGGGCGCCATCTCGGGGCGTTCGAGATCCTGCAGCAGGGTGGTGTCGGTCAGGCGCATGGTCGGCTCCGTTTCCGCGTCCCGGGAGTTGGGAGCCCGGCTGGCGTCGGGTGCGGGCTCCGGGCGGTCCAGCCGTCATGCGTTCTTTTGGCCGTCATGTCCAGGGCCCCGGCGTCTGCGCGGCCTGCTACGACATGGCCGCCATGAGCCGTGCGCAGACCCCGTCTATGGAGGGCCGGTCGTCCAGCTCGAGAACGCTGGCCTGTTCGAGCTGCCTGCCTGACAGGCTGGCCAGGGCCGGGACATAGACCACGCTTTCGGGCAGCCCGTCCAGACTGGGGAGCCGGGGTTCGCCGACAACCCGGTTGACGGCCAGGACCTGCCGCGGCAGGCCGAGATCCGCGGCCAGAGCGCCAACCCTGGCAGCCGTCTCCAGGGACCTGCGGCTCGGTTCGCTGACCACCACCAGTCCGTCCACCGCGGCCACGGTGCCCCGCCCGAGGTGCTCCACGCCGGCCTCCAGATCCACCAGCACATGGCTTCGTTCCCGCAGCACCAGATGGGCCAGCACGGACTTGAGCAGGGCGTTGGCCGCGCAGGCGCAGCCGTCGCCGGCCCCGGTGATGGAGCCCATGGTCAGGAGGCGCTTGCGGCCCGGCCGGACGCCTTCCGCGGCCGCGACGGGCAGATCTACGCCGAGTTCCCCCGGCAGGTCCGAGACGTCGGGGGTCAGGCTCAGGAAGCCAGAGCCGATGCGCTCCCGGATGAGGTCCTCGCGTGCGCTTAAGGGGACGGGCAGGTCGCCCGGCTCCAGCCCGCAGGCCTGGCCCAGGCTCAGGGCCGTGTCCGCGTCCACGAGGATGACGTCGTGTCCCTGCCGGGCGAGATAGTCCCCGAGCCAGGCACACAGGGTGGTCTTGCCCACGCCGCCCTTGCCGGCGAATGCGATCTTCATGCGTTCCTCCTTGCGGGGGTGCGGGGGAGCCGGGGCTCCCCCGCGTGTTTCCGGCCGGTTCCCGACTAGGCGGACCAGCCCAGGGCCAGGCGCTTGGCCGTGATGCGTTCGTCGATGAGCCCCGCGGCCTTCAAGGGGTCGGGCTCGACGCTGAAACAGGCGCCGAACACGTCGTCGAGGCCTTTGAGGGCCAGGTCCGTGATCATGGCGCTGCCCAGGATGTGCGGCGGCAGCCCGAGGTGGGTGTAGACGCCGCTGGCCACGGCGTAGAGGCCGATGGCGGCCGCCTTCTCGGAGTACCACTCGGGTGCGCTGGCCGCCACGGGCAGGTCGCTGATGTCCAGGCCCGCGTAATTGGCCAGGACCGCGCAGAGGTGCAGGATGCGCGAGTTGTCCACGCAGCTGCCCACGTGCAGCACCGGCGGGATGCCCAGGGCCCGGCAGATGCCGGCCAGCCCTTCGCCGGCCTGGTCGGCTGCCTCGGGTTCCAGCAGCCCGGCCTTGCCCATGGCCACGGTGGCGCAGCCCGTGACGACGACCAGGATGTCGCGCCGGATCAGTTCCCGCGCCAGTCCCACATGCACGTGGTCATGCTTGAGCTTGGGGTTGTTGCAGCCCACGATGCCTGCCACGCCACGGACCTTCCCGGCCTGCAGGGCCTGGATCAGGGGCTCGGGCGTGCCGCCCAGGGCGCCGAGGATGGCCTCGTTGGAGAAGCCGGAGGTGATGGATACGGGTTTGGATGGGATCTCGACCTTGGCCGGGTCGCGCCGGGGGAAGGCCTCGATGGCCATGAGCACCGCCTCGCGGGCTTTGTCGCGGGCGTTTGTGTAATTGAACTCCATGTGGATGCCGCCGGGGAACTTGGCCTTGTCCGACGTGGACACGAATTTCGTGTGATAGCAGCCGGCCACGTTGACCAGGCTCGGCATGATGCACTGGTAGTCGACGATGACCATCTCCACCGCGCCGGTGACGATGGCCAGCTCCGTCATGAGGTGGTTGCCGGCCATGGGCACGCCTTGGCGCATGAGCACCTCGTTGCCCGTGCAGCACAGGCCCGCGATGTTGATGCCCGTGGCGCCGGCCTCTTTGGCCTTGGCCAGGATTTCGGGCTCCCGCGCCGCGGCCAGGATCATCTCCGAGACGATGGGGCTGTGGCCGTGGACCAGGATGTTGACCTGGTCCTCCTTCAGCACGCCCAGGTTGACCACGGCTTTGACGGGCTTGGGCGTACCGAAGATGATGTCCGAAACCTCCGTTGCGATCATGGACCCGCCCCAGCCGTCGGCCAGGGCCACGCGGCCGGCGTGCAGGCAGATGGACACGGGGTCGCAGTCCACGCCCATGTGCGTGCGGTGGAGCATCTCCACGCAGTCGCGGTCGATGCCGCGCGGCGTGCAGCCGAAGCGCTCCCAGACGTCCTTGCGCTTCTGCGGGGCGCGGCCGCTGAAGGCCACGTGGTGGGACCGGCAGCCGTAGTCCTCGAAGAACAGGTCGGCCAGGGCCTTGGCCCGCTCGCGGACGGAGAGGCCTTCGACCGCGATGCCCAGCTCCGTGCAGATGCGCTCGAGCTTGGCCTCGTCACGGATGCCGTAGTCCGTGGTCTTGCCCTCGCCGATGGCGGCCAGGGTCTCCAGCAGGTCCCGGCCGTGGTCAGAGTGGGCGGCCGCGCCGGCGGCCACGAAGCGGCCGAAGTTGCGCGCGACGGTCAGGTCCCCGTCTGCGCCGCACACGCCGTGCGTTTTTCTCGGCCCCTTGGGGTTGATGCGGCAGGGGCCCATGACACACTTGCTGCAGGTCAGCCCCTGGTCGCAGAAGGTGCAGTGGGGCGTCTGGTCCTGGAGCCGGTCCCAGATGAGATTCACTCCCTCGCGCCGCGCCTTGGCGATCATCTTCTGCGCGTCTTCCCACGGACTCAGATCGTGAATTTCCCTTTCCTTGGCCATGCGAACCCTCCTTCAGTTTAACGGCCTGCGCCGGGTCTTTCCGATGATGGATGCAGCCTTGCCGCCCTGTGGCGGCCCATGGGACTGCCATAGGCCATAGCACGTCTTTTTGTCTGTCGCCTAGCTGACAGGCGGGGCGAATTTTAGGATTTCCCCCACCTTGGCTTTGACCGCCAAATTCATTACGCTCCCCCGCCATGACACAGACAGACGCATCCATCCTCGCCCCCCGGCGCGCGACCCGCACCATCTCCGTCGGCGGGGTGGGCATAGGCGGCGGCAATCCCGTGCGCGTGCAGTCCATGACCAACACGGACACCCGCGACGTCGAGGCCACCCTGGCCCAGATCGAGGCCCTGGTCCGGGCCGGCTGCGAGATCGTGCGCCTGGCCGTGCTCGATCTCGAAGCGGCCGTGGTCTTGAAGAAAATTTGCGTGGCTACGGGCGTGCCCCTCATCGCCGACATTCATTTCGACTCCCGTCTGGCCGTGCAGGCCGTGGAGGCGGGGGTGAAGGGTCTGCGCATCAACCCCGGCAACATCGGCGGCCCCGACAAGGTCGACCGCGTGGTGCACGCCGCCCGCGCGGCCGGCGTGCCCATCCGCATCGGCGTCAACAGCGGCTCCGTGGACAGGGAACTGCTCAAGAAACACGGCGGCCCGACCCCGGCGGCCATGGTCGAGAGCGCCATGGAGCACGTGCGCCTGCTGGAGGAGCGCGGCTTTTACGATACCAAGATTTCGCTCAAGTCGTCGAGCGTGCTGGGCACCGTCGCAGCCTACCGGCTCATGTCGCAGACCGTCGACTACCCGCTGCACATTGGCGTGACCGAGGCTGGCACGGCCATGCGCGGGGCGGTCAAGTCGTCGGTGGGCCTGGGCATCCTGCTGGCCGAGGGCATCGGCGACACGCTCCGTGTTTCGCTGACAGCCGATCCCGTCGAGGAGATGCTCGTGGCCTGGGAGATCCTGCGCGCCCTGGGCCTGCGGGCCAGGGGGCCGGAGATCGTGTCCTGCCCGACCTGCGGCCGGACCGAGATCGGGCTTATCGAACTGGCCAACGCCGTGGAGGACAGGCTGCGCGGGGTGGAGGAGGTCTTCACCGTGGCGGTCATGGGCTGCGTGGTCAACGGGCCCGGCGAGGCCCGCGAGGCCGACATCGGCGTGGCCGGGGGACGCGAATCCGGGCTCATCTTCCGCAAGGGCGAGGTGGTGCGCAAGGTCAAGGGCAGGGCCGAGCTGCTGCCGGCCTTCATGGAAGAGCTGGAGAAATTTCTGGACGAGCGGCGAGGCGGGGCGTGACCCGACCTCTTCCGGCGTCCGTGGCCGTGTGAGCAGAAAGGGGGGAACATGCCGGGAAAGGACATCAGGGACCGCGCCGCCGGCGCCGTCATGGGAGCCTTCATCGGGGACGGCCTGGGGCTCGGACCCCATTGGTATTACGACCTTGACGAGCTGCGCCGCGACTACGGCGACTGGATCACCGATTACACGGACCCCATGCCCGGCCGCTACCACGAAGGCATGCGGGCCGGACAGCTGTCCCAGGCGGGCTACATCCTGGAGCTGACCGCGCGCTCCCTGGTCGAGTGCGGCGGCTACGACGAGCCGGATTTCTGCCGCCGCATGGACGAGGAGCTTTTTTCCCTCCTCGACGGCTCGCCCGTCAGCGGGCCGGGCTTCTACACCAGTCAGTCCATCCGCGATGCCTGGCGGCGGCGTGTCCGGCAGCGTCTGCCCTGGGGACGGACGGCCGGCCCGGCCGACACCACCGAGGCCATCGAGCGGACCCTGGCCATCGCCGTGCGCTATGCCCTGGAGCCTGCCAGGCTGGCCGAGGCCGTGTCCGACAACGCCGCCCTGACCCAGAACGACGAGACGGTCCTGTCTTTGACCGTGGCCTACGGCGCGGTGCTTGGGCAGATGGTGCAGGGGCAACCGCTGGACACGAGAATTTCCGGGCGCCTCATGAAACTGGTCAAGAGCGGCGAGCTGCCGTTCCACGCCGTGACGCGCGACAACCTCCAGCCCCCGCGCCCAGGCGACCCGGACCCGCCACGGGCCGGCCGCTTCGCCTCGCCCGACGCCCTGCTGTCCCCGGCCTACTTCGCAGCGGCGGCCGCGGACCCGGCCGTGCGCATCGAACCGGCCTGGAAAGTCTCCCTGGTCTACGGCATGCCGTGCGCCATCTATCACCAGCTCCCGGCGGCCTACTACCTGGCGGCGCGCTTCCGGGACGACTTCGAGTCCGCCGTGCTCCACGCCGTCAACGGCGGCGGCCAGAACCAGGCCCGCGCCATCCTGACCGGCGCCCTGGTCGGGGCCCAGACCGGCCTCTCGGGCATCCCGTGGCGCTTCGTGGACGGCTTGGCACGGGGCAGTGAGCTGCTGGAACTGGCCGAACGGCTGGCGGAGCAGACGGCCGTCTGATTCAACTGTCCGGATTTATTGTCGGAAAAATATCGCGTTCACCAAGAATTCAACCATTTCTTTACATATTCATATCGAGGAGACATTTCATGCTGTTCAGCAAGTTCTACGCGCCCACCCTGAAGGAGACCCCGGCCGAGGCCGAGGTCATCAGCCACAAGCTGCTGCTGCGCGCGGGCATGATCCGCAAGCTGACCAGCGGCATCTACACCTACATGCCGCTGGGTCTTCGCGCCATCAACAAGGTCGCAAACATCGTGCGCGAGGAGATGAACCGGGCCGGGGCCCAGGAAATCTCCATGCCCATGGTCCAGCCGGCCGACCTGTGGCAGGAGAGTGGGCGCTGGGAATTCTACGGCAAGGAGCTCCTGCGCCTCAAAGACCGCAACGGCCGCGACTACTGCCTCGGGCCTACCCACGAGGAGGTCATCACCGACCTCATCCGCGGCGAGGTGCGTTCCTACCGGCAGCTGCCCCTGAACCTCTACCAGATCCAGACCAAGTTTCGCGACGAGATCCGCCCGCGTTTCGGCCTCATGCGCGGCCGCGAGTTCATCATGAAGGACGCCTACTCCTTCGACAAGGACGACGAGGGCGTGAACGCGAGCTACCAGGCCATGTACGACGCCTACGAGCGCATCTTCACCCGTCTGGGCCTGCAGTTCCGCGCCGTGAGCGCCGACTCGGGCGCCATCGGTGGCAGTTTTTCGCACGAGTTCATGGTCCTGGCCGACACGGGCGAGGACACCCTGGCCGTGTGCACGTCCTGTTCCTACGCCGCCAACCTGGAGAAGGCGGAGCTCAAGCCCGGCGCGCCCTGCACCGAAACGTGCGCCCCATTTGAGCAGGTCGCCACCCCCGGCAAGCACACCGTCGAGGACGTGGCCGGCTTCCTGGCCGTGCCCACGGAGAAGATCATGAAGACGCTCCTCTTCGACGTGGACGGACGTTCCGTGGCCGTGCTGCTGCGCGGCGACCGCGAAGTGAACGACGTCAAGCTCAAGAACATGTTGAACGCCACGAACGTCGACCTGGCCACGCCCGAGCAGGTCCAGGCCTGGACCGGTGCGCCCGTGGGCTTCGCCGGCCCCGTGGGTCTCAAGGTCGACGCCATCTACGCCGACTTTGAGATCGCCTCGGCCACGGATTTCGTCTGCGGAGCCAACGCCGCCGACGCGCACCTCCTGCACGTGGACCCGCGCCGCGACATCACCCTGTCGACCGACGCCGCGCCCACGGGCTACGCCGACCTGCGCTCCATCACCCTTGACGACCCCTGCCCGGCCTGCGGCGGCCCCCTGACCATGCCCAAGGGCATCGAGGTCGGCCACGTCTTCAAGCTCGGCACCAAGTACTCCAAGGCCATGAACGCCACCTTCCTCGACGAGAACGGCAAGGAGCAGGTCATCATCATGGGCTGCTACGGCATCGGCGTCAGCCGCGTGGTGGCCGCCAGCATCGAGCAGAACAACGACGCAAACGGCATGATCTTCCCCCCGTCCATCGCCCCCTTCGAGGTCACGGTCCTGGCCATGTCCACCAGGGACGAGAAGGTCATGACCATGGGCCGCGAAATCCACGACTGGCTGGAAAGCCAGGGCATCGACACCCTGTTCGACGACCGCGACGAACGCCCCGGCGTCAAGTTCAACGAAGCCGACCTCATGGGCTCGCCCATGCAGATCGTCATCGGCGGCAAGGGCTTGGAGAAGGGCGTGCTTGAGGTGAAGAACAGGAAGACCGGCGAGAAGCGCGAACTGCCCGTGGCGGATTGGCAGAACGCGATTCTGGAATGGCGCAAGGAAGTGATGAAGGAGTGGGGATTGGCGTAATGATGATGAGGTTGCCGTGTCTGAAAAGAAGGCGCAGCATCAACTCCGGGAAAACAATCTGCCTTCGCTTCGAACCTTTCGGCGTGAATTGCGCAAGCATCTGACCCCGGCCGAAGCAAAATTGTGGACGCACATCAAAAGCTCGCAACTCGAAGGCAGAAAATTCAGACGACAGCACAGTGTGGGCAGGTACATTCTTGATTTTTACTGCCCGCAAGAGCGATTGGCCGTTGAACTGGATGGTGAGGTGCACAGCTTTGTCAGTGCGCAGGAACGTGATTTGGAGCGGGATATTTTTCTGAATACACAGGGAATCAAGGTGTTGCGCTTTGAAAACAAGGTAGTGTTTCAAGATGTTGAGGCTGTGCTGATTGAGATTCAGCGGTATTTTGGGTGGTTTGTGGAAGTAGAGACTGGGTAAGAAGCAACCACCCCGCCCTTCGGGCACCCCTCCTTGGCAGGAGGGGAGTTGGAGCGGTCTTTGGGCGGATGTTGAGGCTTTATGCGTCAGAAGTATGTGCGGGATGCATGGGTCTGGCCTGACGGAACACGCCGAACGGTAAGCACAATCTGATTCTCCCCCTGCGAAGGGGGAGTACCCGCAGGGGGAGGGGGTATTCCTCTTTGAAGCGGGTAAGAGGCAACCACCCCGCCCTTCGGGCACCCCTCCTTGGCAGGAGGGGAGTTGGAGCGGTCTCTGGGCGAATGTTGATGTTTTATGCGTCAGCTGTATGTCGGGGATGCCTGAGTTTGATCTTCCGAAAGACGTTGCACGCCCAGCAAATCCGATTCTCCCCCTGCCAAGGGGGAGTACCCGCAGGGGGAGGGGGTATTCCTCTTTGAAGCGGGTAAGAGGCAACCACCCCGCCCTTCGGGCACCCCTCCTTGGCAGGAGGGGAGTAGGTGTGGTCTCTGGGCGAATGTTGATGCTTTATGCGTCAGCTGTATGTCGGGGATGCCTGAGTTTGATCTTCCGAAAGACGTTGCACGCCCAGCAAATCCGATTCTCCCCCTGCCAAGGGGGAGTACCCGCAGGGGGAGGGGGTATTCCTCTTTGAAGCGGGTAAGAGGCAACCACCCCGCCCTTCGGGCACCCCTCCTTGGCAGGAGGGGAGTAGGTGTGGTCTCTGGGCGAATGTTGATGTTTTATGCGTCAGCTGTATGTCGGGGATGCCTGAGTTTGATCTTCCGAAAGACGTTGCACGCCCAGCAAATCCGATTCTCCCCCTGCCAAGGGGGAGTACCCGCAGGGGGAGGGGGTATTCCTCTTTGAAGCGGGTAAGAGGCAACCACCCCGCCCTTCGGGCACCCCTCCTTGGCAGGAGGGGAGTTGGAGCGGTCTTTGGGCGGATGTTGAGGCTTTATGCGTCAGAAGTATGTGCGGGATGCATGGGTCTGGCCTGACGGAACACGCCGAACGGTAAGCACAATCTGATTCTCCCCCTGCGAAGGGGGAGTACCCGCAGGGGGAGGGGGTATTCCTCTTGAACCGGATTTTATCAGGCTTTCCCAATTTGTGACGCACTGCGTCACAAATTGCTTTAATCATCTGGATTGACCGTTCACCCTAAAAAATATTTAGCGTTCCTATGCACATTTTCTCCGTCCGCACCCTGACCCAGGCCATCAAGGACGTCCTTGAGGGCGAGTTCCCGTTCGTCTGGGTGCGGGGGCAGGTTTCGAACCTTTCCAAGCCGCCTTCGGGGCATGTCTACTTCTCCCTCAAGGACGAGGAGGCGACGCTTAACGTCGTGTGGTTCAAGGGGGCCCAGCCCAAGGCCGGGAAGGATGACGGGGAGCGGGTCAACCCGCTGACCGGCGAGGTGGAAAGCGGGGCGCCGCTGCAGTTGGCCGACGGGCTCGAAGTGCTCGTGGCCGGGCGCATGAACGTGTACCCGCCGCGCGGGGCCTATCAGCTCGTGGCCGAGCTGGTGCAGGGGCAGGGCATGGGCGAGTTGGCCGTGGCCTTCGAGGCCATGAAGGCCAAGCTGGCGGCCAAGGGGTATTTCGACCCGGAGCGCAAGATGACGCCACCGCGCAACCCGCGCCGGGTGGCCGTCATCACCGCGCCCCAGGGCGCTGCCCTGCAGGACTTTCTGCGCGTGGCCGGGGACCGGGGGTACGGGGCCGTCGTGCGGCTGTACCCGAGCCTGGTGCAGGGCGACAGCGCGCCGGCCCAGATCGCCTCCGCCCTGGACCGGGCGGACCGGGACGGCTGGGCCGAGGTCGTGGTGCTTATCCGCGGCGGCGGGTCTTTGGAGGACCTGTGGGCCTTCAACACCGAGCCCGTGGCCGAGGCTCTCTTCCGCTGCCGTCTGCCCGTGGTCTGCGGTGTGGGGCACGAGGTGGACACGACCATCGCCGACCACGTGGCCGACCTGCGCGCGGCCACGCCGTCCCACGCGGCCCAGGTGCTGTGGACCGAGCGGGCGGTGCTCAGGCAGCAGGCCGACGAGATTTTCCTGGCTCTCGCCCGAGGCATGGGACGCTTTCTGGACGAGCGCGAGGGGGGCCTGAACCGGCAGGTGCAGGGGCTCATGTGGAACTCGCCGGCCCGACGCATCGAGCGCGGGGGGTTCGAACTGGAGCGTCTGGCGGACCGGCTGCGACAGGCGGCCCTGCGCATGGCCGGGGAACGGCGCGAGGCCCTGTCCCGCCTGGACGAGCGCCTGCGCCGCGCCTTCGGTCCGGCCCGTCTCATGTCCCTGCAATCCGAGCTGGACCGGACCGGTTCGGCTCTGGCACAGTCCGCTTCGGCCCTGGTCGGCCGTCGCCGGGACGCCCTGCGCGACCTGGAGGGCCGCCTGGCCGCCCTGGACCCGGCCGCGCCCCTGACCCGCGGCTACGCCCTGGTGCGGGGCCGGGACGGGTTCGTGCGTTCGCTCCTGGACGTGCGGCCCGGCGATACGATCCGCGTGCAGGTCTCGGACGGCGAGTTCGGGGCCGAAGTGCTGCCCGAGGAGCTTTCATGATGTTTCGTTTTCTCATGGCGTTACTTTTCCTGGCCGCTGCCGTGCCTCTCGCGCCCGCCCGGGCCGCCCAGCTGCGGGTGGAGTGCCCCGAGGTCATCGGCATCGGCCTGCCCTTCGTGGTCCGGGTCGAGTCCGACACGCCTCTGGACAGGCTTCTCGTGGAGTGGGACGGGCGCAAGCTCCAGGTGCCAGCCGCCGGCGAGCGGAGCGTGGAGTTCCTGCTCGGCTCCGACGTCCTCAAATCCAAGCCCGGTCCGCGGGACCTGCGCGTGACCAAGCTGGGCCTGAGCCCCGTGTCCGTGTCGACGCACGTCCTGGTCGAGAAGCGCGAGTTCCCCGAGCAGCGCCTGACCGTGCCGCCGGACATGGCCACGCCCCCGGCCGCCGTGCAGGAGCGCATCAATCGCGAGCAGGCCGAAGTGCGCGAGACCCTGGCCAGAATTTCGGCCGTGAACCATCTTTCCCTGCCGCTCATGCGCCCCGTGCCGGGGGCCGTGAGCAGCGCCTACGGGCTGCGCCGTTTCTTCAACGACCTGGAGCGCAACCCCCACCGCGGGCTGGACCTCAAGGCCGCCCTGGGCGAGCCGGTGCGGGCCGCGGCCGCAGGGCAGGTTGTGCTCGCGGCGGATCATTACTATGGGGGACGCTCGGTTTTCATCGACCATGGTCTGGGCGTCTATTCCGTGTACATGCATCTCGATGAGTTCCGGACGGAGCAGGGGGCCATGGTCGAGGCCGGGCAGGTCATCGGCCTGGCGGGCCAGACCGGCCGGGTCACGGGGCCGCATCTGCACCTGGGCTTCTATGTGCTGGACATGGCCGTGGACCCGTCGGCCCTCTTTTTCCCCAAGACCGGGCAATAAACGCAGGACAGGATATGGCGAAGACACTGAGTTTCGAAAAGCGGCTGGAACGGGTCAGGGAGATCACGGCTTTGCTTGAGGGCGGGGAGCTTCCTTTGGAGCAGGGGGTCAAGCTCTTTCAGGAGGGCGTGCGCCTGTCCCGGGAGTGTTCGGCCGAGCTGGAGCAGGCCCGCGTCATCGTCGAGAACGCCGGGCAGGAGCCCGGCCCGGAAGCGGGAGAGGACGCATGACGCCGCAGGACATGAAGGCCGAGCTGAAGGCCCTCGGCGTGCTGGTGGAAGGGCGCCTGGCCACGGTTTTCGCTGACGGGGGCACGCCCGCGCATCTGGTCGCCTCCATGGACTATTCCCTCATGGCCGGCGGCAAGCGCCTGCGGCCCGTGCTCTGCCTGGCCTGGGCCGAGCTTGTCGGGGGGCGTCTCGACGAGGTGCTCGATTTCGCCTGCGCCATCGAATGCATCCACACCTACTCACTCATCCACGACGACCTGCCCGCCATGGACGACGACGACCTGCGCCGGGGCAAGCCCTCCAACCACAGGCAGTTCGACGAGGCCACGGCCATCCTGGCCGGTGACGGTCTGCTGACCGAGGCCTTCACTTTGGCCTCGGCCCTGAAACTGCCGGCCGAGCGGGTTATTAAGGCCATATTTCATCTCTCGACCGCGGCCGGCCCGCGTGGCATGGTCGGCGGCCAGGTCCTGGACATGGACCTCACGGGCAAGGGCGCCGACCTCTCGCTGCTTCGGACCATGCACGCCATGAAGACCGGGGCCCTCATCGAGTCGTCCTGCGTGACCGGCTGCATCCTCGGCGGCGGGGACGAGGCCGCCCTGGCCCGGGCCTCGGAATACGGCCAGGCCGTGGGCCTGGCCTTCCAGGTCACGGACGACATCCTCGACGTGGTCGGGGACACGGCCGACTTGGGCAAGCCCGCCGGCAGCGACGAAGCCCGGGGCAAGTCCACCTATCCGGCGCTCATGGGCATCGATAGAAGCCGCGCCCTTGCTCGCGAGAGCGTGGATCGGGCAGTGGGCGCCCTGGACGGCTTTTCGCACCCGCGCGCCGATTTCCTGCGCGCCGTGGCCGGGTACATTCTGGATCGAACGCATTAGGAGCATCCATGACCGAGCAAACCCTGCAGGAACTTTTCCCCACCCTGGCCGGCATCCGACAGCCCGGCGACATCCAGAGGCTGGACGAGAAGGGCCTGACCAGGCTGGGCGAAGAGATCCGCCGCATGATCATCCAGACCGTCTCGTCCACGGGCGGCCATCTGGCCCCGTCCCTGGGCGTGGTGGAGCTGACCATGGCGCTGCTGCGCGTGTTCAACCCCGCCCATGACCGCATCGTCTGGGACGTGGGTCATCAGGCCTATGCCTACAAGCTGTTGACGGGCCGCCTGGCGCGTTTTCACACCCTGCGCCAGCTCGGCGGCATCAGCGGGTTTCCGCGCCTGGGCGAGAGCCCCTTCGACCACTTCGGGGTGGGACACTCCTCGACGTCCATCTCCGCCGCCCTGGGCATGGCCGCGGCCCGCGACTTGGGCCGGCGGGACAACAAGGTCGTGGCCGTCATCGGCGACGGCTCCATGACCGCGGGCCTGGCCTACGAGGGTTTGAACCAGGCCGGGGGGCTGGGCAAGGACCTCATCGTCGTCCTGAACGACAACGAGATGTCCATCTCCCGCAACGTCGGCGCCCTGTCGTCCTTTCTGAGCCGCAAGCTGTCCATGCGCTGGGTGCAGCGGTTCAAGAAGGAGGCCGAGGCCATCATGCGCCAGATTCCCAAGATCGGCGACGACCTGGCCGACTACGCCCGCCGCAGCGAGGACTCCTTCAAGAGCTTCTTCACCCCCGGCATGCTCTTCGAGGCCTTCCGCTTCACCTACATCGGCCCCATCAAGGGGCACGACATGCGCCAGCTGACGAGCGTCCTGGAGCAGGCCAAGGGGCTCGAAGGCCCCATCCTGGTCCATGTCCTGACCAAGAAGGGCAAGGGCTACGAACCGGCCGAGACCAACCCGACCTATTTTCACGGCGTGGGCTGCTTCGAGCCCGAGACGGGCGTGGCCCGCAAGTTCGGCGTCTGCTCGCTGCCGACCTACACGGACGTTTTCGGCTCCACCCTCTGCGACCTGGCGGCGAGGGACGACAAGATCGTGGCCATCACGGCCGCCATGCCCGAAGGCACGGGCGTGGCCTGCTTCTCGGAGCGCTACCCGGACCGATTCTTCGACGTCGGCATCTGCGAACAGCACGCCGTGACCTTCGCCGCGGGCCTGGCCTCGCAGGGCGTGAAGCCCGTGGTGGCCATCTACTCGACCTTCATGCAGCGCTCCTACGACCAGATCGTGCACGACGTCTGCCTGCAGAACCTTAACGTGACCTTCTGCCTGGACCGCGGCGGCCTGGTGGGCGAGGACGGGGCCACGCACCACGGCGTGTTCGACCTGTCCTTCCTTCGCCACATCCCGAACCTCGTGCTCATGGCCCCGCGCAACGAGCCCGAATTGCAGCACATGCTGGCCACGGCCCTGGCCTACGCAGGCCCCGTGGCCGTGCGCTACCCGCGCGGCGTGGGCGAAGGCTCGGCCCTGGCCGAAAAGCCGGAAATTCTGCCCATCGGGCAGGGCGAACTGCTGCGCGAAGGCACCGACGGCGTCATCGTGGCCCTGGGCAGCCGGGTCACTCCGGCCCTGGATGCGGCACGGGTCTTCGCCGAGGAGACGGGAAAGGAAGTGGCCGTGTTCAACGCGCGCTTCGTCAAACCCCTGCCCGAGGCGCAGCTCCTGGCTCTGGCCGCGTCGCAGCCCTTCATGCTGACGGTGGAGGAGAACGCCCTGGCCGGGGGCTTCGGTTCGGCCGTGCTGGAGCTTCTGTCCGACCGCGGCGCCCTGGGGAGCTTGCGGGTCAAGCGTCTTGGGGTGCCGGACCAGTTCGTCGAACACGGCAGCCAGAAGGAGTTGCGGGCCAGGCTCGGCATCAACCGCGACGGCATTCTGGACGCGTTGCGCGGGATGGTCTGAGCGCACTTCGTCACCGCAACGAAAAAAGGCGTCAACTGGTGGCGCCTTTTTTCGTGGAACATTGCCCCTCCGGACAGCGCGTGGAACGATATTCGGAGGGGGTATCGTGAAACGCGGGCCTCGATCCGGAGTCGTGCCGCGTCCATTGCGGGGCGAGGGGCCTGACGCCGCCATCGGTCTTCCAGGCCCCGTCGCGTCGCTACTTCTTGACCACCAGCACCGAGCACGGCGAGTGGGTCACGACCTGGCTCGAAACGCTGCCGATGAGGAAGCGTTCCACGGCCCCGGCGCCCTTGTTGCCGATGACGATGAGGTCGATCTTGTTCTTTTCGGCGTACTTGACGATGGCGTCGGCCGCCGACGGGCTCTCCTCGACCACGACATCGACCTTTGCTCCTGCGGCCTTGGCCTGCTCCTGGGCGCGGCTGACGGTCTTCTGCACGCCCTCGCGCATCTTCTCCAGAAACTCGCCCGAGATTTCGCCGAGATACAGGTTCGTGTACGGCGCGTTGGAGACGGTCAGAGCCGTGAGGGCCGCGCCTTCCTGAGCCGCGAGCTTCATGGCCTTCGTCAGCACCAGCGTGGCGTATTCCGACTGATCGATGGCTGCCAGGATCTTCATGACGTCCTCCTTTTCTCGTTGGGAAACAGTTGTGGGGAAAATGCCCCTTTCAGCCTGATTAGTAGCTCCTCGGACCCGGGACCTGGAATATCTTGGACTCGGTCTTGTCCGGATGCTTGGTCGCCAGATGCTTGTATCTGTTGAGGGCCCGGCCGGACAGCAGGGCCAGTATGGTCGAGAGATCCGAACCTTCGTCGATTTCTCTGAAATTCTCGTTTTCGAGCATGCGCGGACTGAGCCGGTAGGCAGGATCGCCGTCCGGGTCGAAGGTCACATCCCCGGGCTCGATCTCGATCCGGTCCCCGATGGCTTTCTCCAGAAAGCTGTGGACGGTGCGTTCGAAAAACTTGCGCACGTCTTCCGTCGATTCCGCCGCGTCGATCTGGGTGCGATAGCGCGGTTCGACCTCTTTCTGGTGCATCTTGAAGGACATTTGATGTGTCATGTGTTCCTCCTCTGAGTATGTCACCCGGCCGGAAAGCGGCCCGGGACCGTCGTCTGGGGTGCTGCGGCGCGAGAGGGCGGTGGTGCGGCCAGTGCGTGATGTCAGGCGGAAATGCAGGCGGTATTTGAGAAAAACATAACGCTCCGGGAACCTTTTGGCAATGATTTGCTGAAAATCGTTCGCTTCGATGAAACTTTCAGTGAAATCAGGCGGCCGGGACCAGTTGATGGAGACCGGCCCGCAGGTCGGCTATGGGCAAGGACGTGGCGGAAAATGAGAGCCCCCTGGCCGCGTGGCGACGGCATTGGAGTCCGGGCTGGCTCGGCCGGCCGGACTGCGGCCGCCCTCACGCGAGCGCCTGGGCGGGAGGCAGGGGGCTGACGCTCCGGGTTGCAAAGATGGCGTCGATTGCGTAGCTTGATCGAGTGTCGGATCAGGCCGTGTTGTCTCGTGTCGAATACATGTGGGGCGAAGCATTGAAAAACGCAAGAATTGTCCAGATACTCCTTTTTCTCCTGTTGTTCGCATGTGTTCCCATCTGTTTCGCGATGGCGGACGAGCTGCTGCTTTCCGCACAAGAAGTGCAGGCGCTGATTGAACAGAACAAAGGCAACGATGCATTTGTCATACTGGATTTGCGCACTCCCGACGAATATCGACAGGGGCATATTGAAGGCGCGCGGCCGATGAACTACTACGCCACGAATTTTCAGCGCATGGTCTCCCTGCTGGATCGCGACGCGACGATTCTGCTCTACTGCCAGAAGGGCAGGCAGAGCACCCTGGCCCTGCGGGCGATGACGAAGCTCGGCTTTTCGAGGATGTACATCCTGGATGGCGGGATCGCCGAATGGGTCAAGGCAGGACTGCCGCTGGCCGGGCCCTGACGAGGATGCAGCGCGGCGCGCCTCAGCCGCGCAGGGGGAAGGGCAGGGGCGGCAGGGTCCACGTGTGGTGCGTATGCGTGAAGGGGCAGGTCAGGCTCATGCTCACGGCCAGAAGTTGCAGTCCCTGCGGGCAGGCGTTGTCGCGGCCGTAGCGCGGGTCCCCCATGACCGGATGCCCCAGACCGGCCAGGTGCCGGCGGATCTGGTGCTTGCGGCCCGTGTCGATGCGCGCAGTCAGCAGCGCGTTCCCCGCGTCCTGATCGCGCCGCAGCACCGTGAAGGCGGACCGGCTTTCCCTGCCGTCCATAGGTTCGCCCACCGTCACCTCCGTCCAGTCCGGAACGCCGCGCACGATGGCCATGTATTCCTTGTGCACACCTCCCTGCCGGAACAGTTCCCCCAGTTTCGCAGCGGCCGCCGCGTCGTGGGCCAGGAGGATGAGCCCGCGCGCCTCGCGGTCCAGCCGGTGCACGGGGTGCAGTTCGTTTCTGGCCCCGAGGGCTGCCTGGGCAAGGCGGGGCAGGGCGCAGTGGTCCGCGAAGCGGGTGCCCTGGGACAGCACTCCCGCCGGCTTGTTCCACACGGACCAGCGCCTGCCGTTGAAGACGAGTTCCGGCCCGGCCGGGACCAGGGCCAGCAGGGCAGGGTCGTAATTCATCTCCAGGCTGTCGCCCGGTTTCACTTCGGCCGTCGCCCGGCGCAGGCGCGACGCCTTGCGGCCGGGCCGGCGCCACCACACGCCCCCCTTGGCCATGCAGTCCTTGACGCGGGCCTTGGGCAGGCCGGTCAGGCCGGCCAGGGCCTCGCAGGCCGTTGAGACTTCCGTGACAGCCAGGGTGCGGGAAAAGGCTTCGGGCGTCATGGCTTGCCGAATCCCGGTCCGAATTTGTCGATGTGCAGTTCGCCGCCCGTGGCCCAGTTTTCCCGGTCGAACTCCTCGATCTGGATGGAGACCAGCTCCGGCGGGAGATCCAGGGACTGCGCCACGGCCCTGGTCACATCGGCCGCCAGCCTGCGCTTGCAGTCGATGTCGCGGCCCCTCGCCATGCGGATGCTGACGATGGGCATGCTATTTCCTTTGCGCCAGATAGGGCATGTAATCTTCGCGCACCGGGCTGAAGACCTCGATGGCGAGAGCCGTTTCGTGGACGACGGCGCCGTGCTCGACGCCCGAGGCGATGCACCAGCTGTCGCCGGGGCCGAAATGGTGCTCCACGCCGCCGATGGTCATGGTCATGCGGCCCGAGACGAGGTAACCGGCCTGCTCGTGCACGTGGGAATGCATGGGCAGGAAGGACTTCTCCTGCAGTTCGAAGCGGGCCATCAGGGTCTTCTCCCCGTGGACGAGGGTGCTGACCCGGATGCCGGGGATGAGGTCGTGCCAGACGGCGGTATCGTTGGTGGTGATCATGCGCGTGCTCCTGGAAGTGATGGTGAGGCCTTCCCATATACGATCGATTATCCCTTGACAAATTCCCCCTCCGCGGGCAATCGACTGATCCATGAATACCACGGTCACGACCCTTTCCCTCCTTTGGTGGCGGCATGAGAAACATGCCGTGGGATGCGTCTTGGCCTGAAAACCCGACCCGTAAGGGAAGAAGCGAACATCAGCCGCGGCAGTGCAACACTGACCGCGGTTTTTTTTTACCCGAACTCCAAGGAGACACCCCATGACCATGCCCACAGCCGACGGATTTTTCGGCGCCTACGGCGGCCAGTACGTACCGGAACCCATCAGGGACATCCTGAACGAGCTGGCCCAGGCCTTTGAACGTTACCGCAACGACCCGGAATTCATCAAGGAATACGAGTATTACCAGCGGCAGTTCACCGGGCGGCCCAACCCGCTCTACTTCTGCGCCAACCTGACCAGCCGCTGCGGCGGGGCCAAGATCTACCTCAAGCGCGAGGACCTGAACCACCTCGGCGCCCACAAGGTCAACAACACCATCGGCCAGATCCTGCTGGCCAAGCGCATGGGCAAGAAGAAGATCATCGCCGAGACCGGCGCGGGCCAGCACGGCGTGGCCACGGCCGCCACGGCGGCGCTCATGGGCATGGAGTGCACCATCCACATGGGCGCCGTGGACGTGGAGCGCCAGAAGCTCAACGTCTTCCGCATGCAGATGATGGGCGCCAAGGTCGTGCCGGCCGAGAGCGGCCAGAAGACCCTCAAGGAGGCCGTGGACGAGGCTCTCATGGCTTGGGTTCAGGACGCGCAGAACACGTTCTATCTGCTCGGCTCGGCCGTGGGTCCGCACCCCTACCCCCTCATGGTCCGCGAATTCCAGTCCATCGTCGGCCGCGAGGCCAAGGCCCAAATCCTGGAGGCCGAAGGGCGCCTGCCCGACTACTGCATCGCCTGCGTCGGCGGCGGCTCCAACGCCATGGGTCTCTTCTCCGAATTCATCCCCCATCCCGAGGTCAGGCTCGTGGGCGTGGAGCCTGCGGGCCGGGGTCTGGGCTACGGGCAGCACGCCGCCACCCTCTGTCTGGGCGAACCCGGCGTCATGCACGGCTTCAACTCCTACATGCTCAAGGACGGCCAGGGCGAGCCGGCCGAGGTCTACTCCATCTCCGCCGGCCTCGACTACCCGAGCGTCGGCCCCGAGCACGCGCACATGAAGGACACGGGCCGGGCCGAGTACGTGCACGCCAGCGACAAGGAGGCCCTGGACGCCTTCTTCCTCCTGTCCCGCACCGAGGGCATCATCCCGGCCCTGGAGTCGTCTCACGCCCTGGCCCACGCCCTGCGCATCGCGCCGGGGCTGTCGCCGGAGACCATCATCATCGTCAATCTCTCGGGCCGCGGCGACAAGGACGTGGACCAGATCGAGCGCATGGTCGCCAGCGGCGAGGTCGTGCCGCCGACGCTCTAGAACGGCGCAAGGCCCGGTCGGTTTCCCCGGCCGGGCCTTGATCGCGGTTGCGCGCAACGCGGCCTGCGCAGGTTTACCTCACCAGCCCCACTGGCACGCCGACTTCGAGCTGCATCAGGGCGTCGCCCAATTCCAGCTTGTCCAGTTCCCTCCTGAAGGCGTCCACGTTCTGGTCCAGGACCGGAAAGGTCCCCCAGTGCATGGGTGCGACCTTTTTGCACCGAAGCATCATGGTCGCCATGGCGGCCTGGGCCGCGTCCATGGTGAAGACGCCGCCGATGGGCAACAGGGCCAGATCGATGCGGTGGAGCTTGCCCCACAGGGCCATGGACGAGAAGATGCCCGTGTCCCCGGCGTGGTAGACCGTGTAGCCGTCCTCCAGGCGTATGATGAAGCCCGTGGGCACGCCGGCCTCGCAGGAGTGGTGGGCCTGGGTCATGGTCACGCTGACGCCGTGGTGGGTCACGGTGCCGCCGATGTTGAAGCCGATGCCGTTCAGAATCTGGCTGTCGGGCAGCCCCTGGCTCTTGAGCTTGGCGGCCAGTTCCACGATGCACCCCAGCGACGCGCCGGTGCGTTTGCAGAT
The DNA here is from genome assembly GCF_054657795.1 of Desulfomicrobium salsuginis. NCBI lineage: Bacteria > Pseudomonadati > Thermodesulfobacteriota > Desulfovibrionia > Desulfovibrionales > Desulfomicrobiaceae > Desulfomicrobium > Desulfomicrobium salsuginis. The sequence continues at coordinate 318,073 of NZ_BAAHYA010000002.1, forward strand.
TTCGAGGGCCTGCCCAACGTGGTCGCCGTGGTCATGGGTCACCAGGACCAGGTCGGCCTCGACGTTCTTGGCCGTGGTCTTGGCCGAGGGGTTGCCGTCGAACCAGGGGTCGACGAGGATGGTCCTGCCCTTGGATGTTATGGCGAAGGCCGAGTGGCCGTGCCAGGTCAGCGTGTTCATGTTGCCTCCTTGTGGTCGTTGAGGGCGGACCGAAGCTCCGCCGCGATGCCCGCGGTCAGGTCCAGAAGGCTCCCGGCCGCCGGGGAAAAAGACTCGAAATCCGTGCCGGCCCTGGCCAGATCTTCCACCGCCTTGGCGGCCAGCCCTTCCGGCGTCAGCCCCATGTTCAGCAGCAGCCCCTTGACGGCGTGGGCGTGCCGACCGGCCTCGGCCACATCGGCCCCGGCCAGGCAGACCTCCAGGCCAGCACGGTGTTCCGCCAGGGAGTCCAACAGGCTCTGCACCAGCGGCATGGCCTCGTCCCGCTCCAGTTCGTACTGGGCGCTCAGGGCGGCCAGGATGCGCTCGAAGCAGCCCCTCCCGCAGACCGAATCGGATGGAGCGGCCTCATCCGTGGCGGGCGGGACGACATGCCCGGCCTGGCCCGGCGCCGATTGTGCGGCCTGGGCTTCCGTCCCGTCTCCGGAGCCCGCGAACGTGCCGAGTACGGCGTGCACCTCTTCGGCGCGCAGGGGCTTGGTCAGGTAGCCGTTCATGCCGATGTCCATGCAGCGCTGTTTGTCCTCCAGCAGGGAATGGGCGGTCATGGCCACGATGGGCGTGAACGTCCCTGCGATCTTTTCGCGCAGGGCCCGGATGAGGATGCTGCCGTCGAGGTCCGTGGGGGCGGGGCGGCCCTGCTCGCAGGCGCGGATGACCTGCGTGGCCGTGAAGCCGTCCATGACGGGCATCTGCAGGTCCATGAAGACCAGGTCGTAGGTGTGGCGGCCAAGCATGGTCAGGGCGTCGAGGCCGTCGCGGGCGTGGTGCATGGATTGGCCCATGCGCCGCAGCAGGAGTTCGGCCAGTTCCCGGTTGGTGGGAACGTCGTCGACCAGGAGGATTTCCAGGGGCCGCAGGCTGGTCAGCTCCTCCCCGGTCGGTTCGTCCGACGCGAGTTCCAGGCGCAGCCCGAAGACCCCGGCCAGGGCCTTGAGCAGTTCGTCCTGCATGAGGGGCTTGGCCAGCACCGCCTTGACGCCGCCAGGTCCGACGGTCACGGAGCGGTCGCCGATCTGGGTCAGGACGATGGTCGGCTTGCCGTGGAGGGTTCCGCCGAGGTCCATGAGCTCCATGCAGGCGAAGTCGCCGAAGTCCGTGTCGAGGATGACGAGGTCGAACCCTTCGCCCTCAAGTCCCAGGCAGTCCATGCATTCGGCCGTTTCGCAGGGCAGGCCCCAGAATTCGAGCAGGCGGCGGACCTGGCGGCGGATGAGGCGGTTGTTGGCCACGACCAGGGTCTTGGCCGCGTTGTCGAAGACTCCGGCGTGGGTCGTGTCGGCCGGGGCGATAAGCCCCATGCGCGCCGTGAACACGAAGGCGCTGCCGTGGCCGGGGGCGCTCTCCACGTTGATGTCGCCGCCCATGAGCCGCACGAGCTTGCGGGCGATGGACAGGCCGAGGCCCGTGCCGCCGTAGACGCGGGTGGAGGAGCTGTCGACCTGGGTGAAGTCCTCGAAGATGGCGGACAGCTTGTCCGGGGGGATGCCGATGCCCGTGTCCTCGACGCGGAAGCGCAGCAGGCACGAGTCTTCGCGGACTTCAGCGACCTCGCAGGAGCAGCAGACATGACCTGACGGCGTGAACTTGAGGGCGTTGCCGAGCAGGTTGATGAGAATCTGGCGCAGGCGGATGGGGTCTCCGCGTACTTCGCGGGGCAGGTCGCAGGGCAGGAGGCAGACGAGTTCAAGGCCCTTTTCGGCGGCGGTGAGACCCAGGGTGCCGACGGTGCGTTCGATGGCGGCGCGCAGGTCGAAGTCGCGCGGTTCCAGTTCGAACTGGCCGGCCTCGATCTTGGACAGGTCCAGGACGCCGTTGATCAGGTCCAGCAGGGCTTCGGAGGCCGTCTTGACGATGTTCAGGGCGCGGCGTTGCTCGGCGGCCAGTTTCGTGCTCAGGACCACGTCCGTCATGCCGATGATGGCGTTCATGGGCGTGCGGATTTCGTGGCTGAAATTGGCCAGGAACTGGGACTTCACGCGGCTGGCGGTTTCGGCCTGCCGTCTGGCTTCGTCCAGCTCGGCCACCAGCCGGGCCAGGTGCTCCGCGCTTTCGGGCAGGTGCGTGCTTTCGGTGTTCATGAGGATTCTCCCCGGCGCGGCGCCTTGGCGGCGTTCGCTGCCTGTGTGCGCGGGCGCGACTGCGCGAGCTTACCCGAAACCGCCTCCGATTCCAACCGCGGGACCCGGTCCGGCGGCGAAACGGCTGCAGTCCGAAATTTGAAATCTCAAATTGTTTTCTTTTGCCGGAATCTTAGGTAGGGTTGCAGAGATTCGAGCATCGTTAAACCGATGGATGTCATTTGCGCATGAACACACTGCCCATACGCGTCGCCGTTTTCCTGTTCTGCATTTTCGCGGCCTGCCCGACCGGCGCCTTTTCCGCCGAACCCGAGACGATCCGCCACAAGGTCGTCGCCGGGGACACGATCCGCGGCCTGATCCTTGAAGCCAACTGCATCTCGTCGATGTCCGAGTACACGCGCGCCCGCGAGGCCTTTGCCGGGCTCAACCCCGGCCTCTCCCATTCCGAAATGCTCAAGCCCGGATCCGAGGTGCCGGTCCCGGTCCTCTTCAGGAACAAGGGCTGCCTCGATTTTCGCGAGCAGCGCGTGGTGCGGGTCGACTTCGAGAGCCGGGGAAACATGGAGAAGGTCTTCGTCTATCTCGACGGCCCCGTGCTGCCCGATGTCTTCACCCTCAGGCAGACGCAGCCCGTGCGCGTGGTCTGCGATTTCGACGGCGCCCTGCCCGAGGCGGGGCTGCAGCGCGACGTCGACGTGCAGGGACGCATGATCCGCAGGATTCGTCTCGGGCACGAGGACAAGCCCTTCAAGCGCGCCCGGGTCGTGCTCGACGTGGACGACGCCGTGGCCGGCCGCGTCGAACTGGAATTCTTCGAACAGACCAGCCTCTTCGTCCTGACGATCCACGAGGCCGCGAAAAACTGACCCTCCTTCCAGAACCCCTTCCCGGGCTCTTCCGGCCCGCCCGCAAGGACACCGCATGTACGTCCACGTCCCGCCCGAGGAGATCGAGCCCCGGTCCCTGGCCATCATCGACGCCGAAGTCCCCGAGCCGCGCCCCTTCGCCGGAGAGCAGTGGGCCGTGGCCCGGCGCATGGTCCACACCACGGCGGATTTCGACCTCCTGAACCACATCCGCTTCCACCCGGACGCCGTGCGTGCCGGCATGGACGCGCTGCGCGCGGGCGCGGACATCGTCACGGACACGCGCATGGCCCTTTCGGGTATCCCGGCCCGCCGCCTGACCCCGCTGGGCTGCGCCGCGCGCTGCCTCATGGACGAGCCGAGGGTGGCGGCCAGGGCGAAGGCCGAGGGCGTGACGCGGGCCTGGGCGGCCGTGGACGAGGTCATGGACGGCGGCGGGGCGGACATCTTCGTCATCGGCAACGCGCCCACGGCCCTGTACCGCCTGCTGGAGCGCGTCGCCCTCGGCGCGCGGCCGCCGAAGCTCGTCGTCGGCATGCCCGTGGGCTTCGTCAACGCGGCCGAGTCCAAGGAACTGCTCCTGGCCCAGGACGCCATCCCCTACATCGCCGTGGCCGGACGCAAGGGCGGGTCGAGCCTGGCCGCCAGCGTCGTCAACGCCCTGCTCATCCTCGCCGCCGGGTAACGTCCGCCGCAAAAAAAAACCGCCCCGGCCGGACGTTCGGCAGGGGCGGTTCGCATTCTCTGGCCCAGGCCCTTCAGACTTCTTCGACAATGCTCATGGACACGTTCAGGACGATGTCCGAGACCCTCTCCTGGAAGCCGCGCATGTGCCCCGAGCGCAGGTGCCTTTCCAAAGCGGATCGGCTGGCCCATCTTTCCACGATGGTCACGCTGTCCGGGTCGTAGCGCTGGCTGTCCATGTCCATGCGCACGTCCCGGGTGGGAAAGTAGTCCAGGCAGCCGGCCTCCTGGCGCACCAGCGTCGCCAGTTCGCGGAATTCGCGCAGGAAGAGCGGGGATTGTCCGGGCTTCAGGGCGACGCGCGCCGTGACGTGGATCATGCGTCCTCCTTGCGGGCGCCCTGGCCGCTCAGCAGATAGACGCCGAAGATCACGGCCACGCAGCCCGTGGCGAAGCAGAAGAGGCCCGCCCCGGCCTTCAGCAGGAAAAGGGGCAGATGCAGGTGGCGATACAGGACGGAGCGTTCGGGCCTGTCCGGGTCCACCAGCACGGTCACGGTGCGGTTTTCGGCCTGGGCCGCGCGCAGGGTTTCGTGCAGGTCGGGCTGGGGGCACTCGTCCCCGATGCACGAGAATTGCCCTTCGTGGCTTCTCTCCCCGAACTCGTAGGCGTAGCGCGCCACGGTCTGGTTGCCCAGGGCCTGGTCGGGGCCGGAGAGGTGCTCCACGGCGATGACCCGCGCGGATTGTGGCGTCCAGGCCTCGGCCGCGCGGAAGGTCAGGTAGCTCTGCCCGGCGTCGAGGAGAAAGCGGGTGCCCAGGATGACGAAGGGGATGCCCAGGAGCAGCAGGATCAGTTTGCGCAGCGTCGAAAACATCCGGCTAATCCTGGGGCTCGAAGCCGATCTTGCGGATGGCGTTCTTCACGGCCGTGAGGTCCACGTCCGGGCCGGCGTCGAAGGTCGCCTGGCCGGGCGTCAGGGTCACGGAGACGTTGGCGATGCCGGGCATGGACGAGAGCAGCTTGGTGACGGAGCCGGTGCAGTGGGCGCAGGACATTCCTTTGATGGCGATGGTCGGCATGGTTTCCTCCTGTGTTTCGGACACCATGGCCCAAAGCACCGTGGAAGGCAACGGCCGGAGGGGCACTGGACAGCCGGGGAATTCTGCGCCAAGGTCGGGTGAACAACCAACGCAGGACAGCCATGCTTTTTCGTAATACCAAAGCCCGCCTCAACCGCCGCAAACTCAGTCCCGACCTGGAATCCGAATACTGGAAGCGCTACCGCATCCGCCTCAAGGACAAGGCCGCCGTCGACGGCATCGCCCGTGCCGGAGCCCTCGTGGTCCGCACCCTGGACATGATCCAGGCCAGCATCCGCCCCGGCGTCACCACCGACACCCTGAACACCCTCGTGCACGAGTTCACCCTGGAGCACGGCGCGACGCCTGCGCCCCTGGGGTACCGGGGTTTCCCCAAAAGCGTGTGCGTGTCCGTCAACGACGAGATCTGCCATGGCATCCCCGGCCCGCGCGTCATCGGCGAAGGGGACATCGTCAATGTCGACGTGACGAGCATTCTGAACGGCTGGTACGCCGACGCCAACCGCACCTTCCTCGTGGGCGAGGTCTCCCCCGAAGCCAGGCGCCTGGTGGAGGTCACGGCCGAGTGCCTGGCCCGCGGCATGGCAGCCGTCAAGCCCGGCGCGACTCTGGGCGACGTGGGGCACGCCATCCAGACCCACGCCGAGGGCGCCGGCTACTCCGTGGTCCGGGAACTGGTCGGGCACGGGGTCGGGCACGCCTTTCACGAGCCGCCCCAGGTCAACCACACGGGCCGGCCGGGTCTGGGCATCGTTCTGGTGCCGGGCATGGTCTTCACCATCGAGCCCATGATCAACCAGGGCGGGATGGGCGTGAAGCGCCTGGACGACGAATGGACCGTGGTCACGGCCGACGGCAGCCTGTCGGCGCAGTTCGAGCAGACGGTCCTGGTCACGGAGAAGGGCGTGCGCAGCCTGACGCCGTATTCCCTGGATACGGCGGCTACGGAGTAACCGTTTCGCCTTCGCGGGCAACGCCTCCGGCCGGCTCCCGGGAACGGGGCATTTCGTCGGGTCGGAGTTCAGGCCGTCGCAACTCATCCGTGTCATCCCCGCGAAGGCGGGGATCCATCCCACGGCCTTCAGGAACCGTCCGCAATGCATGGATTCCCGCCTTCGCGGGAATGACGGGGTGAGAGGGCGGTATGCCCGAAAATTGGCAACTGCCCCCCTGCAAGCCAAACCGGTTTGCCCGGAACGAAATTTCCTTGAATTTTCCGGCAGTCTTCCCACCACCCGCAAAAAGCCCGCCCCTGTGCGTTCAGGGAGCGGGCTTCGCTTTTTGCGACGGGCTTGCCGAACAGTCGTGTTGCCCGGCCGGTCCGTCATCATGCCGTCATCGGTTCGTCATTCGTCGCGGCGGCTGACCTGCACGGCGTCATGGCCGCATTCGACGATGCATGACCCTCCCTGGCGGCGTGCCGCGATGAGCGTCGCGCCGTTGCCGGCGTTGCAGGCGGAGCGGGCGTCGACGATGCGGCCCGCCGCGTCGCGGTAGGCCGCGTCCATCAACGTGTTGCAATCCGGCAAGGTTGCGCCCGACGATGTCAGGGACGTGCGGCAACCGGGCCCGCATCGGCCGCGGCGGTCGCCCACGCCATTTTCTGCCGCATGGGGAAGTACGCCTGCCTGCCTTCATGCTGCAGAATGATCTGCGTCACCTGGGACCCGTCGGACATGAAGGTCACGGTTCCCTGGACCGGCGCGGCGGCTCCGGGAGGCGCCCCGTAGACGTAGACGAACTTGTTGAACCGATACAACGGGCAGTGCAGGCCGAGGCAGTCGGCGTGCAGCACGAGTTGGCCTCCCCGTTTTCGAGCGTCTTCGATGAAAACGCACTTGCCCGGACCCAGACTGTAGGCTCCGGCGAAATTGTCCTCCGTGAATTCCTGGTCGTCCAAGCCGGGGATGCAGCGTGTCTCGGCTCCATCCTTGAACTGCGCAGGGCTCAGGTCTGCGGCCAGGGCGGCGTATGGGATGAGAAGCAGCAGAAAGGCAAGTATGAGCTTTGTCATGGGATAACTCCTTTTCGTATCGAAATTTTCGATACATGCAGGCATGTCGCCGTACATGTGAGATGATGGTTTGCGTGCCGTTCCTGAAACGCCATCCCGATCGTGCCGCCGGTCCGCACGGTGCATTGCATACGGCGGCCGTTCAACCGGGATGGGCTACGAGCGTGAGACGCGTTTCATGTTTCGCCTCCTGTGTTCATTGTCTGTGGCAGGGCCGGTGTGCCGTGCCCACGGCGAACGCGTACCTTACGGTATCGAGTCCTGCCGAAGATGCGACGACGGAAATTGTGCCTCAAGGTCGCCCTTTCAGCCGTGCACGGTCATGTCGTCGTGGCTTCTGGCGGAACAGTCTCGGTCGAGGTGGCGAAGCGGATGGTGCGAGGTTCGGGGAACCTGCGGGAGTGCGGGTCGAGTGAGAAGGTATGCAGGGCGTGCGTGCGGGTTCGCGGTTCGGTCGGTAGGTCGGCTTGAATTTTTTGGAAGCGAAGCGAGGATTCGCTCGTGCGACATGCCATTACCGTGTTGCCGTCTGGGACGTGGTTGAAAATTTCGAACAGATCAGGTCGTCGAGTCGATCGCATCATGTCGTGTCAATTTTTTTGCATTCATTCAGTTCAATACATTTTGTATTTATTATAACATAGAAAATATTATATGCAATAATAAAATAAAAAAATGTTGAGTCATACGTTAGTGACATACGGGAATAATATTTTTTGTACTACGTCGTGCGTAAGTATAAAAATTCATGCGTCATACATGTATGACAATCTTTGTATCCTTTTTGATTTTTCTTATAAATTGATAAATTTTGACGAATAAATGAAAAAATAATTTTCTGCGTCCTCCGACATTCCTGTGCAATACCGCGGAAGAGCCCGTGATCGTTTGCGCGTACGCGTATCCGTCAGGATAGTCGTTAATCGATTTATATTGGATCGTTACGGTATGTGCGCCCTTCTTCAAGGCAATGACGGCGTATTGCCGGCCGCGAGGCTTGGATCGATTTCTGAATCGCTCGGTTTCGGCTGGTTGTTTTGTTGCGGTTTTGGGCTGCACGGGCGCAGGTGACTGGGCGCGATCGTGGCAGGGGAAACGTAAAGGCCCGCCCCCGTGATGCGGGGGCGGGCCTTATTGGAAGAAGTGGCCGGGAAGCCGTCTTCCCGGCCTTCCGATGGAGGAGGGCCCTTAGGCCTTGCTTCTGGATCTCGAGCCGAACAGCTTGGCGAACATGGCCTTGCGGTCCAAAAGGCCGGGTATCTCCGCGTCGGCCACCGCGTAAGGGTGGTACGACTTGGGGTCTGCCTGGTACAGATAGATGACCCTGGTGGACTCGGCGTCGCCCAACACCGCGTCCGGGTATTTCTTCTGCACTTCGGCCAGCCGTTTTTCGGCCAGGGCCAGCATTTCGTCCCGATCTCCGAAGTTCATGGTTCCGGTGGGGCATGACTGCACGCAGGCGGGCTTCAGGCCGTTCTGCACGCGGTCAAGGCACATGGTGCACTTGGTCATGACCTTGGTTTCCGCGTTCTGGCGCGGGATGTTGTAGGGGCAGGCCTCGCGGATTTCGTCGAAATCCGGGAGATCCTTGGTTCTTTCCGTGAAGATGACGGCGCCGGTGGCCTCGTCATGGATGATGGCCTTGTCGTCGTAGGCGTCGGCGGTCATCTTGCACGGGGGTTCGGTGCAGTGCCGGCACTGTTCCGGGAAGAACAGCCAGGCGGCCATGAAGCCCTTGTCGTCGGCGACTTCCTTCATATGCACGGTCTTGTAGGTGATGGCCGAGACGTCCATGGGGTTCTGATGGGACCCGTGGTTTCTGGTCTCCTCGGCCGGGAGCTTGTTCCACTGCTTGCAGGCTATCTGGCAGCCGCGGCAGGCCGTACACTTGGTCAGATCGACGAAGAATGATTTTCCTGACATATCGACTCCTTACGCTTTCTTCACGTTGACCATGAAGGCCTTGCTTTCCGGGATGCCGGTATTCGGGTCGCCGACGGCCGGGGTGAGCAGGTTGGCGGCGTCTCCGCCGTCCTTGGGCCAGACCCAGCCGAAGTGCCAGGGAATGCCGACCACGTGGACCGGATTGCCCATGACCTCGAAGGGCTTGAAGCGCTTGGTCACGATGGCGATGGCCCAGAGCTGACCGCGGGGGTTCTCCAGGATGACCTTCTCGCCGTTCTTGATGCCTTTGAGTTCAGCCAATTCTTCGCTCATTTCGCAGAACATCTGCGGCTGGGCTTCCGTCAGCCAGGGCAGCCAACGGGTCAGAACGCCCGTCTGCCAGTGTTCGGTGACACGGTAGGTCGTGCAGACAAAGGGGAAGCGCGGGTCGCAGGTCGTGCGCTTGTGGGCCTCGTCGGCGAACAGCAGGGCCGTGGGGTTGTTGAGCGTCTTGGAGAAGGGATGCTCGGTGACCGGGCATTCCAGCGGCTCGTAGTATTCGGGGAAGGGGCCGTCGTTCAGGCCGGGGCCGTAGAGGGCGCCCATGCCGTGCTGCTGCATGATGAACGGGTGCTTGGCGCCGGCGTCGCCGCCGCCGTCGACCACGTCGATGAGCCACTTCTTGTTGGCGGCGTCCCAGGCCAGGACGGGCTTGTTCGGTGCCCAGGGCTTGCCTTCGAGGTCAACGCTGGCGCGGTTGTAGATGATGCGGCGGTTGACCGGCCAGGACCAGGTCCAGTTCGGGTAGAGGCCGATCTTTTCCTGTTCGGGCGTCTGGGTCTTGTCGCGGCGGGCGGCCATGTTGCCTTTGTCCGTGTAGGAACCGGCGTAGATCCAGTTGCCGGAGCATGTCGAGCCGTCGGCCTGCATGATCAGGAAGCTCGGCAGCTGGCTGCCGGCCTTGTACACGGTTTCCTTGCCGTCGGGTCCCTTGATGGTCGTGTCCTTCAGGAAGTAGCCGTTGATGAGCTTGGCCGTCTTGTGCGGGTCGAAGGCGTGCCCGTCGCCCCAGTCGTCGACGTTCAGGCCGAGGATCGGGTCGGGGAAGGCGCCCTTGTCCTTCTTGTAGAGTTCGCGGATCTTCAGCGCCAGTTCATAGATGATGTCGCCGTCCGGCTTCGTGTCGCCCATGGGCTTCGGGCCGGCGTAGCGCCACTGCATCCAGCGGCCGGAGTTGGAGATGGAGCCTTCCTTTTCCACCGATACGCAGCAGGGCAGGAAGAAGACTTCGGTCTTGATCTTCTTGGGATCGACGCCCGGGCCCTTCCAGAAGGAGCCGGTCTCGTTCTCGAAGATGTTGACGTTGACCATCCAGTCCAGTTTGGCCAGGGCTTCGCGGGTCTTGTTGGAGTCCGCGCCACTGGCGGCCGGGTTCATGCCCCAGGCGAAGAAGCCCTTGAACTGGCCCTTGAGCATCTTGTCGAAGAGGACCAGCCAGGAGGCGTTCTGGCCTTCATCCAGCTTGGGCAGCCATTCGTAGGACTTGGCCGGCTCGGCGTCCTTGTAGAGGGCCTTGAGCAGGCTGGTCATGTACTTGGGCTGGTGCTGCTTCCAGTTGACGCTCTTGGGGTCCTTGCTGACCGGGGTGATGCCCTTCAGGTAGTCGTCGTAGACGGTCTGGTTGGCTCTGGGGGTCGGCAGGTAGCCGGGAATGATGTGGAAGAGCAGGGCCTGGTCCGTGGAACCCTGGACGTTGGATTCGCCGCGCAGTGCGTTCACGCCGCCGCCGGCCACGCCCATGTTGCCCAGCAGCAGCTGGATCATGCTCATGGCGCGGATGTTCTGCACGCCGACGGTGTGCTGGGTCCAGCCCATGGCGTAGAGGATGGTGCCGGCCTTGTCGGGCTTGCCCGTGGCCGTGTAGGCCTTGTACAGGGCCAGCAGCTTGTCTTCGGGCGTGCCGGAGATGGAGGACACTTTCTTGGTGTCGTAGCGGTCGTAGTGGGCCTTCAGGAGCTGGTACACGCAGCGGGGGTCCTTCAGGGTCATGTCCCGCTTGGGAACGCCGTTCTCGTCCATCTCGAAAGCCCAGGACTTCTTGTCGTACTTGCGTCCGGCCTCGTCGAAGCCGGAGAACAGGCCGTCCTTGAAGCTGAAATCCTTGCCGACGATGAAAGAGGCATTGGTGTACTGGAGAACGTATTCCTTCTGGATCAGGTCATTGTCCAGAATGTACTTGATCATGCCGCCCAGGACACCGATGTCGGAGCCGGAGCGCAGGGGGACGTACAGGTCAGCCTTGGAGGAGGTGCGGGTGTAACGCGGGTCGACGTGGATGACGGTTCCGCCCGCTTCCTGCGCCCTGTTCACCCACTTCCAGCAAACGGGGTGGTTTTCGGCAGCGTTGCTGCCCATGATAAGAATGCAATCACTGTTCTTGAAATCGATCCAGTGGTTGGTCATCGCGCCGCGTCCGAACGACTCTGCCAGAGCCGCAACAGTTGCGCTGTGTCAAATACGTGCTTGGTGCTCTATGTATGTCAGCCCCAGACTGCGGAGGAAGGACTGGTAGATCCAGCACTCCTCGTTGTCCATGGCTGCCGAGCCGACGGAGGCCAGGCCTTCGGTGCGGTTGACGACCTGGTCCTTGGCGTTCTTGACGGTGAAGGACTCGTCGCGGACCTTTTTGACGCGCTTGGCGATTTCCGTGATGGCCCAATCCCAGCTCTTCTCTTCCCACTTGTCGCTGCCGGGGGCGCGGTACTGGACCTTGGTGATGCGTTTGGGGTTTTCCGCCAGCTGGAAGTGGGCGGCGCCCTTGGCGCACAGTGCGCCTTCGCTGATGGGATGGTCGGGGTCACCTTCGATGTTGATGGCGCGTCCCGTCTTTTCGTCGGTGGTGACGATGAGACCGCAGCCTACCGAGCAGTAGCAGCAGACCGAGGTGGTTTCCTTGCCTTTGCGCAGGCTCATGAGCTGCGCGTGGGCCTTGGTCGGCGCCAGATCAAACCCCAGGCCTCCGAAGGCCGTGACCGCGGTGGCCGCGGCAGTGAGTTTGACGAATTCTCTTCTTCCCAGTTTCATGCAGTTCCTCCTGACAATGTTTCTGGTGTTACCTGCCACGAATTTCACGGCCAAGGCTTATCAAAAGCCGGCGGCCAGACGGAAACGGCGTATCGAGGCGTGGGGCGACGGCGGGCTTCTTCATGGAGCCCACGATCCTCACCACCGTCCTGGCGGTCAGAACCGCCTGGAGATCGAAGCCCAGACCCGAGAAGGGCATCATGTCCCAGCTGGGGGACTGCCCGTAATTTCTCGCTCCGGATGGGCAAACTTTCGATACGGTTTCCGATTTTTCCATGATTTGAGCTAAGAAGGAAAAATCGAAGAAGTTGCAAGAAGATGCTTATTCCTCAAAGTCCGGCACCATGGCGCAGAGGTACTCGGCCAGGATGGGGAAAATGTCCTCGTTCTTGTGGTTGTAGCGGAATTCCAACTCTTTGATGTAGAGCGGGAAGTTTCTGGGCGAGATGCCCTTGAGGCGGCGGAACCACTCCTTGGAGAAGGACCAGAAGCCCTTGGACGAGTCGATGTGGAGGCCCTTGTCGGCATGGCGGATGTTGTAGATGGAGGACAGCTGGCTGCCGCCCGTCAGCAGGGCCGCGTACTGCTTGAAACGGTCGGTGTAGATGATCTTGCCCAGGCTCGCGGTCTTGAGGTGGAAGTTCATCTTGAAGTGGACGATGCTGTCACCGTCGAGCTCGGGGATGAGGTCGGCGAAGACATGGGTGCCGCGCTCGACGATGCCGAAGACGGGCATGCGCCCGCCCCGGGTGCTCATGTCCAGATGGAATTTGCCCGACTTGGAGAAGCCCAGCCCCTCGATGGAACGGACGATGAGTCGCGCGTCCAGGGAATGGGCCAGGATGGCCATGCGCAGAGTCGTCACGGCCTTGTAGGCCGTGTTGTAGGTGACGCCCAGCTGTTCGGCCATGCGCCCCGTTGGGACCTCAAGCTCGAAAAGCTTGATCAGCCTGAGCCACTGCCTGGGGGAGAGGTTTCCGTTGTTGAGGAAACGCTGGCTGAAGTCGTGAAAGGTATAGGCGCAGCGCGCGCAGCGGCGTCTGCCGCCCTGCAGGGTGTACAATTTTCGGCTGCGGCATTTGGGGCAGATACGCTGATGGTTTTTCCAGCAAAATTGCAACAGGTATTTTCTTGCTGAATTTTCATTTTTAATCAAATTTTCAAATGTTTGAAAATCCATTTTATAAAAATCCTGTGCAAAAGTTTGGGTAATATGGTGTTTCTGCTCTTCTACCCAGATCTCGTTTAGTCTTGGTGTGACTGGATTTCATTATGTCCAAAAAGGCATAATTCGTCCCTCCCTTTGGGTATGAATTCATGCTTTGGCACAGGGTAGTGCTTTTGGGCCCCCAGCGCAACCGTCCTTCGCACAGTGGCGCATGTCATACTTTTCAGGTAGTCCGTTCCAGGCACGAATCGTAATTCATCAGGAGGCTCTCGTGCACCATCGGCTACACATCGTTTTGCTCGTCCTGTGCGCTTTCGCCCTTGGGTCATGCCAGGAGGCCGAAGTGCAGATCCCTCTCGCCCCGGTGGCTTCGGGAGTGACCGACACGGAAGTGACCTTCGGCTCCTCCCTGCCCCTGCAGGGCCATGCCGCCTATCTCGGCCAGGAAACCCTGCGTGGGGCCATGAGCTACATCAAGTATGTCAACGAGCAGGGCGGCGTGCATGGACGGACCATCCGCATCATCACCCGCGACGATTCCTACGATCCTCCAAAATGTCTGGACAACACCCAGCGCTTCCTCATCGAGGACAAGGTCTTCGGTCTGTTCTGCTACGTCGGCACGCCGACGACGGTCAAAACTCTGCCCCTGGTGGAGGAAGCCCAGATCCCGCTCCTGGGCATGTTCACCGGCGCCAACGCCCTGCGCGAGCCCTTCATGCCCTACCTCATCAACGTGCGGGCCTCCTATTACCAGGAGACCAGCGCGGCGGTGGAGCACATGGTCCAGGACCTCAAGCTCACGCGCATCGCCGTCTTCTACCAGTACGACGCCTACGGCTTCGACGGCCTGACCGGCACGGAGTTGGCCCTGAAGCGTTTCGGCCTCGAACCCGTGGCCAGGGGCAGCTACATTCGCGGCACCCACGACATCCGCGAGGGTCTGGAACGCATCCGCGAATCCGGGGCCGAGGCCGTGGTCATGATCGGCACGTCGGACCCGTGTGCGAATTTCATCCGCAGGTCCCTGGATACCGGATTTTCGCCCATCTTCTACATGGTGTCCTTCGTCGGCGCCAAGGAGCTGTCCAGGAATCTGCTGCAGACCGAGACCAACGGCGTCAACGTGGTCATGTCGCAGGTCGTGCCGCCGCCCATCCGCCGCGACGGCACCGTGGCCGAAAGCGCCGGGGAGTTCGTACGGCTGCTGGACGAGCACTACCCCGGCGAGGAACCGAACTTCGTGGGCTTCGAGGGCTACATCAACGCCAAGGTGCTGGTGGAGGGGCTCAGGCGGGCGGGGCGTGACCTGACCCGGGAGTCGTTCCAGGCGGCCATCGCCTCCATGACGGACTTCTCCCTGGGCGGGGACGTGACGCTGTCCTTCGGCCCCGTCGACCATCAGGGCATGGACAAGGTCTACTTCACCCGCCTGCACGAGGGGCGCTTCCTCCTGCTCGACAACTGGGCCGAGCTTCGCGGGGAGGCCAGACCATGAAGCCCTATGCGCGCATTTCTCTCAAGAACAAGATCTTCGTCTCCATCCTGGCTGTCATCCTCATCATCAGCGTGACCATCGCCCTGCTGGCCCGATGGATCCTCATCTCCGGCCTGACCAAGGAACTGGAGCAGCGCGGCGTGGCGGTGGCCCACTCCATCGCCGAGCGCGGCGGCGGGCTGGTCCTGGACAAGAACTACCCGGAACTTCTGAACCTCATCTTCGACGAGGCGCGCCTGCGGGAACGCCAGCACCTCATCAACTACATCTTCGTTCTGGACCGGGGCGGGCAGGTCCTGTCCCACACCTTCACCGTGCCCTTTCCGGAGCCCCTGAGCACCGCCAACCCCATCGCCGAGGGCAGCGTGCACAGCGTGCGCCTCGTGGCCGTGGGCGCCCTGACGTCCTACGACATAGCCGTACCCATGAACGAGGGCCTGTACCGCATCGGCACCGTGCACGTGGGTCTGAGCAAGGAGCACATCGACAAGCTCGTGGCCAAGCTCAGGTTCATGTTCTTGGGCTTCATCTCGGCCGTCATCATCATCATCTTCTATGTCAGCCACCGCATCTCGCGCTACATCACGAGCCCCATCTCACGGCTGACCAACATCTCCGACGAGTTGAGCCGCGGCAATTTCGACGTGCATCTGGACCTGGGCGAGGGCCTGGACTGGGCCGTGACCAACTGTCCGGCCTACAAGGACACGAACATGCCGTGCTGGCATTTCGACGAGCAGGGCCGCAAGTCGCGCAAGGCCGAGGGCAAGACGGGGCAGGTCTGCGCCACCTGCCTCTTCTACCGCAAGCGCGAGGGCGACGAGGTCATCCAGCTGGCCGATTCCTTCATGAGCATGGTCTGGTCCATCCGGCTCTACCGCAAGCGCCTGCAGGAATCGGAGATGAAGTACCGCTCCCTGTTCGACTCCGGCCCCGACCCCATTTTCGTCGTGGACTGCGACACGGAGCTCATCCTCGACGCCAACCCGCGCACCGAGGAACTGTACGAGTACGCCAAGGACGAACTTCTTGGGCTGTCCTTCACCAGGCTCGGCCACGAGCAGGTCAAGGAGTGCCTGTCCTACCTGGAGGACGGCCGTTCCAACACCGGCTGCGTCTATTACCCGAAGGTCCTGCACTACAAGAAGGGCGAGCGGCCCTTCTACGTCAACATGCACGCCTGCCCCATCAGTTACGGTGGCAAGCGGGCCATGATCGTGGCCGTGACGGACATCACCGAGATGATGGAGAAGGACGCGCAACTGGTGCAGGCCGCCAAGATGAAGACCCTGGGCGAGATGAGCGCGGGCATCGCCCACGAGATCAACCAGCCCCTCAACGCCATCAAGATGGGCAGCGAGTACCTGAACCTGCTCATCGAACAGAATCGCGAGGTCAGCGTGTCCCAGATCAGGGACATGGCCACGGAAATCAGCCAGCAGGTGGACCGGGCCACGGACATCATCAACAACCTGCGCGCCTTCGGCAAGAAGTCGGGCCTGGTCATGGAGCGGGTGGACATGAATGAGCCCATCCGCGGCGTGCTGTCCATCATCGGCCGCCAGTTCTCCATCCAGCGCATCACCATCCGCCTGGAACTCGGCGACGACCTGCCCGTCATTAAGGGGCACAACAACCGCCTGCAGCAGGTTTTCTTCAACCTGCTCAACAACGCGCGCGACGCCATCCAGGAGAAGATGGAGTCCGAGCCCGGCATGTGGGGCGACATCCTCGTGCGCACCTACGCCCGCGACGGCAGGGTCTACGCGTCCTTCTCGGACAACGGGCCGGGCATCGAGGATTCGGTGCGCAACAAGATCTTCGAACCCTTCTTCACCACGAAACAGACCGGCAAGGGCATGGGCCTCGGCCTGGCCATCACCTATGGCATCGTCCGCGACTACGGTGGCACCATCACCATTGACAGTCGGCCGGGAGAGGGTACGACGTTCGTGCTCAGCTTCCCGTGCGCCGAGGGGCTTCAGACGCCCGAACCAAAAGCAGGCCGGCCGCAGCCGCTCCCGGCCCAAACCAGCAGGATACCCGAATGACCCAAGAAAAAATTCTGGTTATCGACGACGAGAAGGCGACCCTCAAAATGTTCCGGCTTTTTCTGGACGTCTACGGATTCGACATCCTGACGGCGGAATCGGGCGAGGAGGGCCTCGACGTCTTCGAACGCGAGCGGCCGGACATTGTCCTGACGGACATCAAGATGCCGGGCATGGACGGCATCGAGGTCCTGCAGGAGATCAAGCGGCGGTCGCCCGCCACGGAGGTCATCGTCATCACGGGACACGGCGACATGGACCTGGCCATCCAGGCCCTGAACCTCGACGCCGCGGACTTCATCAACAAGCCCATCCAACGCCAGAGCCTGGAACAGGGCCTGTCCCGCGCCCGCGAGCGCCTCAAGCTGGCCAAGAGCCGGCAGAACGAGGTCCGCACCAGGCCCCATGGCCGGGCGCTGGTGGTCGAGATCCAGGGCAGCGTCAGTTCCCACAGCGAGCCCTACCTGCGCGAAGCCTACACCAAGGCCAGGGAGGCGGGGAGCGGGCGCATGGTGCTGCATTTCGACCCCAACACCTCGGTCAACGGCGCGGGGATCGCCATCCTGACCCAGTTGGTCCTGGAGAGCGAGAAGGACGGCATGGAGATCGTCATGGCCGGGCTTTCCGAGAACTTCCGCAAGGTTTTCGGCATCGTGGGCCTGAGCCGCATGGTGCAGATCTTCGACACCCTGGACCAGGCCTGCGCCTAGCGCATCCCGGCCCCGCCAACCGCAAGGAGTGAACATGACCGTCTTCATCCGCCTGATTTTCTGCCTGCTGCTGGCCTTTCCGGCCGCCGCCCTGGCCGCCCCGCCTGAAGTCGGTCAGACCATGCCCGCCCTGACCCTGCCCGTGCCCCAGGACCAGGCCGGTCAGGAAATGCTCGGGGTGCAGGGCAAGACTTCCTTCACCCTGGCCGACCTGCCGGGCGAACTCGTCTTCATCGAGGTCATCGGCGTTTATTGCCCCCAGTGCGTCAAGCAGTCGCCGGGCTTCAAGTCGCTTTTCAACCGCCTGAGCAAGGGCAAGACCAAGGGGCGCGTGGCCATGTTGGCCCTGGCAGCCGGCGGGAACGACGCCGAGATTCGGCAGCTGGCCTCCACGGGGCAGTACCTTTTCCCCATCGTCAGCGACCCCGACTACGCGGCGCACAAGGTGCTGGGCGAGCCCCTGACGCCCTTCACCATCATCTGCAGGCCCGGCGGCGAGGTCCTTTACACCCATCTGGGCATCGTCGAGGACGTCGATGGCCTCTACCAGCAGATCAAGGCTCTGCTCGACAAGGGGTAGGCCATGACAGGCGCTTCCCGGCCGGAAGGCGACATAGACCGCGCCAGGTACCAGTTCAGAATCCTTTCGGATACGGCCGCGGAACTGAGCGGGGTCAGGTATCCGCACAAGATCCTTGAATCCTTCGCGCTCTCGGCTCAGGGCGGGGTCGGGGCGCGCGGCTCTTTCGCGGCCATTCTCGGGGCGGGCGGGTTCGAGCTGCTGGCCCATTCCAGCCTCTCCAGAAATCTCACCCCCGAATACGCCGCGGTGCTGCGCAGCCATCTCGACGCCCTGGAAGGGGAGCGCAGCGCGCCGTATTTTGTGCCCTCGCTGCAGGGAGAGCTCTGCCCCGGGCGCTGCGAACTGCTTCTGGTCTGCCCCCTGGACGAAGGCAAGGACGGCGTCCTGGGCCTGGAAGCCAATCTGGCCGGGCGGCCCTACGACGAGAACGACCGCCAGCTCGTGTCCGGCCTGGGCACCCTTTTCCAGACCAGCCTGCGTTTCTCGCTCTTCGCTGCCCGCGTCGAACTGCTCAACGCCGAACTGACCAAGCGCAACGATACCCTCGACCGCCAGATCTTCCACCTGAGCGCCCTGCGCGAGCTCTCCCGTGAGATCATTCGCGTGGACATGGCCGAGGTCATGGATTCCCTGCTGCTGACCATCCTCGGACATTTCGTCCGCCCGCGTGGGGTTCTGGTCCTTCACGACCGGGGGACGGGCGCAACCCTGACGAGCGCCAAGGGGGGAGCGGAACAGCCTCGGCTGAGCGCGGCGGAGATAGATCGCCTTTTCTTCCTGTGCCTGGCCGGGGCCCGAGAGAAGCACCTCGAACCCCTGCGGGTCGAACCCGTGGAGCGGCTTGAGGCCGTGTCGGAACTGCCCCTAGGCTTTGCGCCGGACCGCGCCTTCATCTTCATGCTGCGCGAAAACCTCTACGGCGTCCTGCTGCTGGGGCGAAGTCTCGACCCCACGACGGAAGCCGAGGACGAACTTTTGCAGGCCTTCGTCTCCCAGGGTGTCATGCATCTCAAGAACGCCGATTCCTTCGCCACCATCAGCGCCCTGAACGCGGACCTGGCGCGCCAGAATGAGGAACTGCGCGCCACCATCGCCGAACTGACCCGCGCCCGGGACCGCATCAGCGTGCTCGAGGCCGCCGGCCGGCGCATCGCGTCGGTGGTGCACAGCAAGGCCCAAAGCCTCGAACGCGTGCGGGCCGTCGATTTTCTGCTCATCCTGCTGCTGGGCCTCGGCCTGGCCCTGGCCTTCAACACGCACAACCCCCGCGGCATCCCCCTGGTGGAGCCGCCCGGGGTCGTGGTCGAGTCCATCTCCAAGGAAAGGGCCCTGGCCCTCGTGGCCGACGAGGACGCCCTTTTGGTGGACGCGCGGCCGCGCGAGTTCTTCGAGCGGGAAACCGCTCCCGGCGCCGTCAACGTCCCGGCGCAACTCTTCGATCTGGTCTACATGATGCAAATGGCGTCCGAGGACCCGCAGCGGCCCATCGTGGTCTTCGGCCGCAGCGTCAGCAGGCGCTACGACCTCACGGTCGCCCGCAGATTCCTGGGCCGCGACCACGAGCGGGTCTTCATCGTCACGGACGTCCGGCCCCGCGATCTGTACGGAGGGGCGAAATGACCCGGCGCATCCTGAACCTGCTGACGCATCCCGGCCTGGCCCTGATCCTGCGCCTCTACCTGGCGGGGGTCTTCATCTACGCCAGTCTGTACAAGATCAATTTTCCGGCGGAGTTCGCCGACAACATCGCCGGCTATCTCATCGTGCCGCACTGGCTGGTCAACCCGCTGGCCGTGTTCATGCCGTGGCTCGAACTCGTCAGCGGCCTCTTTCTGCTGGCCGGGGTGCGGGTGCGGGCCGCGAGCCTGATCATCTCCGGCATGCTGGCCATGTTCACCGTGGCCGTCGTCGTGGCCCTGCTCCAGGACACGCCCATCAACTGCGGCTGTTTCCAGAGCGTGGGCGAGGCCATTTCCTGGTGGACGGTGCTGCGGGACCTCGTCTGGCTCGGCATGTCGGTTCACGTTTACCGTTACGACCGGCTGGTGCATATGGATCGCCTGTTCATGGTCAAACCCGAGGAGCTTGGACTGTGATGAAGAAGATGGTGTGGCTGATGCTCGCGCTGTGCCTGGCCTGTTCGAACCGGGCGGAGCTGGACGGCCGCTACGAGGCCCTGCATCACGGGCCCGGAGGGAAGGTCGCCGCGGTCATGACCCTGGCCGATGACGGGAGCGGGAAGTGGGAGATCGAAGGCGAGGTGCTGCCGTTTTCCTGGTCGGTGACGCCTGGCGGCCTGCGGGTGCACACCCGTGACGGGGCCGTCATCGAGGGGTTCATGGAAGGCGGCGCCGTGCGCCTCGACGTGCCGGGAGTGGGAATGCTCCTGTTCAGGCGGCGCTAGCAGCCGTCCCAAAACGGGATCTTCCGCGTCAGCGAAAAATCCAGGACGCGCAGTGTACTTTCGGATACATGCGCGGTCTGGCTTTTTTTGCGTCCGTGCATCGCGCCATGTTTGAAGGGCCGGCGAATTCCGGGTTTTTCAGGCAGCTAGGGGCGGTCCGGCGTGTCGCGCAGGAGCCGCAGATCGTCGGGATAATTGACGTTGAAGAAGAAACGCCTTTCCTCCTCCGTATAGCTCAGGCAGTGACGCTGTTCGGCCGGGATGAGACGGCCGAGCTTGTAATGGCCGTCGCGCACACCCGTCTCCAGAAGCGGCAGGGCCCCCGGTTCGTAGATGGCGACGAGATTCTCGAAGAAGTCCGAGTCCATGAGGCGCCAGGCCGTGACAAGGGCCCCCGCGGGGCGCGTCTCCCTGGCTTTCAGCAGGCGGGTGACGAAGCTGTCCTCCATGAAGGGCAGGTCGCAGGCCAGCGCGAAGACCGGACCGCCCAGCCGTTTCAGGGCCGTCATGATCCCGCCGGCCGGGCCGATGCGTTCCGTCTCGTCGACGATGACGGGCCACGGCGCCGGAACCCGCTCCGGGTGGCGGCAGGAGACGTAGACTTCCGGCATGTGCCGCCGCAGCAGCTCCGCCGAGCGCACCAGCAGGGTCCGCCCTTCGTGGACCACATGGGTCTTGTCCTGTCCGAGCCGGGAGGATTGCCCCCCGGCGAGCACCAATCCGTACATGGCCTTCCTTGTGTGCCGCGCTTCCGGGCGGGAGGCGCGGCGTTGCGGTTCGCAAGAGTAAAAGAGCGTGAAGATTAAGGCATGGATTCCCGCCTACCCATCCGGGCACACGTTCGCGGGAATGACGTAAGGACCGTACGCCCTGCTTCAGTGTCATTCCCGCGAAGGCGGGAATCCATGCCTTTCATGCCGCTTTGTCATGCAGAAAATGAAGATGGATTGCCGCGTCGAAGACTCCTCGCAATGACGTTTGTGGCAGGGCGTCATTGCGAACTTGTGCGTGTGCGGCAATCCGTGTCCCGTTTTTCTTTTCGGTGTCTGAGTCTTCGCGGCGGGCCGCAGTCAGCCGGCGACTCTAGAACCCCCAGGCTGAGAGGGTGGGGCGCTTGTATTTCTTGTCCCGGGCGACGATGTCCAGGGCCAGCGATTCCAGATCATCCATGAGGGGCAGGGTGCGGCGGTCAAGATTCCGGAAATCCGTCTGCTTGATGTACATCTTGCAGCTTTTGCAGGCGTTGATGCGCACGCCAGGCTCTTCCTTGGCCTCGTAGTATTCGAGCTTGGCCATGTCCTTTTCCAGGCAGAACGGACACTGCAGGCGTACGGCGTGGTATTCGGCGTGGCAGAAGCCGCAGATGTTGTAGCGGAACCCTTCCTTTTCCCGCAGGTCCGACATGATGGGCATGCTTCCGCACAGGGGGCAGTGGCCGTGGGACCATGATTTTGTCAGGTCGGTCCTGGCGGCCAGTTCCAGCGCGGCGCGTTCCAGGGAGGGCGTCATGGCCGCCTGAACGAGCATGGGCAGGGTGCGCGGAGCCGAAGGCGTTTCCTTGGCCCAGCCGGAGAACCAGGCTTCGTCGCCGTTCAGATGGGCCTGCATGGCGGCGTCGAGGTCGAGCCTGCCGTCCTCGACGGCCTTGGAGATGATCGCGGCCGCCTCGGCCAGGGCGGGGATGCTCGACGGGAGGAACCCCAGAAATTCGTGAAAGAGCGCCGTTGCCTGGTCGCGGTCGAAGGGGAAGCGGCTGCGTTCCGTCATGGGTGCTCCCTGGGACTGCTGCAGGGCGTCCGCCACCTCCATGGTTTGGGCGGCAGGCACGTTAGCCTGGTCGCGGGATTCGAGTTGCCGCGTATAGATTTTTTCGACCAGATCGATCAGTTCCGTGGGCAGAAATCCGCGGGTTCTGCAGGCGGCGATCTTTTTGACGAGCAATTCCTGTGCTTTCCGGGCTTCGAGCATGAGCGGTCTCCGTTGATGAAGGGTGAGGAACGGGTCCGTTCCTACCGTGTCTGACGTTACATCACAATGCTTGTTTTGCGACGTGCTTTGCATTAGAGAATTATCTGTTGAATTTCCGACACCTTATCCAAGCGAGGCGAAAGCCGAGGGAGGGAACATGACCGATTCCGCGATGGGCGAAACCCTGACCATGCGTCTGCATCTCTGGTTCGAGCGTGACGAGAAGATTTTCCTGGGCATCGGAAGGGCCCTGCTGCTGGAGAAGATCGAGGAGTACGGATCCCTGCGGCAGGCCGCCACGGAAATGAAGATGTCCTACCGGGCGGCGTGGGGCAAACTCAAGGCCGCCGAGGAGAGCATCGGCAAGCCCTTGGTGCAGAAGGTCAAGGGCAAGGGGCAACGCTACGAGCTGACTCCTGTCGGACGCCAGCTGGCCAGGCAGTTCATGCAGTTGCAGCAGGACGTCGAGGCCTTTGCCAAGACCAAGGCCCAGGAGCTTTTCGGGGACAACGTGCAGTATTACGCCGACGCCTACCCAGAACACAAGCTTTCGTCCTTCAAGCCGGAGTAGGTCATGGATCACGGTTTCTTCCGGGTCATCAGCCCGGCCAGATTCTGCGAACTGCTGTCCGCCTTCCAGGCCGTCGGCAGCGAGGATGTCCCCCTGGACGATTGCCTGGGCAGGGTTCTGGCGGCCGACGTCCCGGCCGGTGAGAACATACCGGCCGTGGACCGCTCCTGCATGGACGGCTACGCCGTGCGCGCGGCCGAAACCTTCGGCGCCAGCGAAGGCAACCCCGGCTACCTGGAGCTGATGCGCAGCGCGGCCATCGACGAGGTCGTCAGCCACCCGCTGGGCGCGGGCGAGTGCATGGGCATCGCCACGGGCGGCACCCTGCCACCTGGCGCCGACGCCGTGATCATGGTCGAGCACACCCAGATGCTGGGGGAGACCACCGTCGAAATCCGCAAGACCGCGACTCCGGGCGAAAACGTCATGCTTGCCGGCGAGGACGTGGCAGTCGGCGACGTGGCCCTGCCCGCCGGTCGGCGGCTGCGCCCCCAGGACGTGGGCCTGCTGGCCGCCCTGGGCCGGACCTCCCTGAACGTCTTCCGCCTTCCGCGCTGCGGCATCGTCTCCACGGGCGACGAACTGGTGCCCGTGGACGCCGCGCCGCGTCCCGGCCAGGTGCGCGACGTCAATTCCCACACCCTGGCCTGCCTGGCCCGCCAGACCGGGGCCCTGGCCCGCAACCACGGCCTGGTCCCGGACGTGCGCGAAGCCCTGCGGCGGGCACTGGCCGAAAGCCTGGCCGAGAACGACGCGGTCATCATCTCGGGCGGCAGTTCCATCGGCACGCGCGATCTGACCATCGAGGTCCTCGAATCCTTCGAGGACGCCGAAATCCTGGCCCACGGCGTGTCCATCAGCCCCGGCAAGCCGACCATCCTGGCCCGCGTCGGGGGCAAGCCCGTCCTTGGCCTGCCCGGACAGGTCACCTCGGCCCAGGTGGTCATGCTCGTCTTCGGCCAGCCCCTGTTGCGTCATCTGGGCGGCGAGGCGGGCGCCTTCGACCCGGGGGGCCGGGTCATGCGCCGGGCCGTGCTCGGGGCCAATCTGTCCTCCAAGCCCGGCCGGGAGGACTATGTCCGCGTCAGGCTGGAGGACCGCGACGGCCGCCTCACGGCCATGCCGCGTCTGGGCAAGTCGGGGCTGCTGCGCACCATGCTCGACGCCGACGGCCTGCTGCGTCTCGACGCGTCCCTGGAAGGCCTGACGGCCGGCCGGGACGTGGACGTCTGGATTTTCTAACCACTGCGGGATTCATGAAACAGCGAAACATCTATCTGAAAACGGTGCCGGTGGCCGAGGCCGTGGCCCTGGCCATGGCAGCCCTGGACCGGGAAACCCTTGTCCGGGCCGAGACCGTGCCCTCGCACCAGGCCTGCGGCCGGGTCACGGCGGCGCCCGTGTACGCCGTGTGTTCCTCCCCGACCTTTCACAGCGCGGCCATGGACGGGTACGCCGTGCGCGCCGAGTCCACCTTCACGGCCCGCGAAGGCCGTCCCGTGCGGCTGTCCAAGGGCAGCCAGTGCGTGGCCGTGAACACGGGCCATCCGCTGCCCGCGGGCATGGACGGGGTGCTCATGATCGAGAAGGTCGTGCGCGAGGACGACGGGGCCATCGAGATCGAGACCCCGGTCTTCCCCATGCAGCACGTGCGCCGCATCGGCGAGGACATCGTGGCCACGGAGCTGCTCCTGCCCCAGAACCGGACGCTCTCCCCCTACGACGTGGGGGGCCTGTTGAGCGCGGGCATCTGGGAGGTGCCGGTCTGGGAGAGGCTGCGCATGGATTTCATCCCCACGGGCGACGAGGTCCTCGACTTCACCTTGCGCCCGTCGCCGAAGCCCGGTCAGGTCATCGAGAGCAACTCCCAGGTCTTCGCCGGCCTGGCCGCGGGGCAGGGCTGCCTGTTCACCCGCGTGAACCCGGTGCCCGACAACGAGGAGGCCCTGACCGCGGCCGTTTTGGCCGCCGTGGACGGACCGGCCCACGTCGTGGTCGTGGGGGCGGGGTCCTCGGCCGGGTCCAAGGATTTTTCGCGCTCCATCATCGCAGGGCTGGGGCAGGTCCTGGTCCACGGCATCGACGTCATGCCCGGCAAACCCTCCATCCTGGGCGTGGTCAAGGGCAAGCTCGTGGTCGGCGCGCCCGGCTACCCGGTCTCGGCCGTGGTCTGCTTCGAGGAACTGCTCATTCCTCTGCTGTCCTGGCTGTCCCGCAGGACCGTGCCGGCGCGGCCCGTCGTGGAGGCGGAGCTGTCGCGCAAGGTGCCTTCCAAGCTCGGCACCGAGGAACTGGTCCGCCTGGCCATCGGCCGGGTAGGTGAGAAGTACGTGGGCACGCCGCTTGGCCGCGGCGCGGGCATGCTGACGACCCTCATCCGCGCCCAGGGCGTGACGCGCATCCCGTCGGACTCCGAAGGGACAGAGGCCGGGAGCCTGGTCCGGGCCGAGCTGCTCGTGCCCGAGGCCGAGCTGGACCAGACCCTGGTCGTCGTCGGCAGCCACGACAACATCGTCGACGTCCTGGGCAACGAGCTCATGGGGCTGCCGCGGCCCGTGCGCATCTCCTCCAGCCACGTCGGCTCCATGGGCGGCCTGACGGCCCTCAAGAACCGCTCGGCCCTCATGGCCGGGACGCACCTTTTCGATGAAGGGAGCGGGGATTTCAATTTCCCCTTCTTCCGCAAGTACCTGCCGGGCCTGGACGTGGCGTGCGTCAACCTGGCCATCCGCCATCAGGGCCTCATCGTGGCCAAGGGCAACCCCCTGGGCATCCGGGGAGTGCAGGATCTGGCCAGACCTGACGTGCGTTTCATCAACCGCCAACGTGGGGCAGGCACGCGCATCCTCCTGGATTACCACCTGAAACAGGCCGGAATCGACCCGCGCCAGGTGCAGGGCTACGACAAGGAGGAGTTCACGCACATGGCCGTGGCCGTCAACGTCCTGACCGGCACGGCGTCCTGCGGGCTGGGCATCTACGCCGCGGCCAAGGCCCTGGGCCTGGATTTCGTGCCCCTGGCCCGTGAGCGCTACGATCTGGCCTTTCTGCCGGAGTTGGCCGACTGGAAGATCGAGACGGTTCTTGAACTGATCCGCTCCGAGGCCTTCAAGGCCCGCATCGAGGCCCTGGGCGGGTACGAAACGACGCTGACGGGACGCATCATGGAGCCGGGCCTGGGTTTAGGCTAACTCCTTATTTTTGCTTGACGCTACTGCGCACCGTGCAGTAGCTGCATGACCTCGCGGGCGGGAGTAGCTCAATGGCTAGAGCATCAGCCTTCCAAGCTGAGGGTTGCGGGTTCGAGTCCCGTTTCCCGCTCCACGAGAAAGACGGCGGCATAGCCAAGTGGTAAGGCAGAGGTCTGCAAAACCTCCATTCTCCAGTTCAAATCTGGATGCCGCCTCCATAGACCAGCGGGAGTAACTCAGTGGTAGAGTGCAACCTTGCCAAGGTTGAAGTCGCGGGTTCAAATCCCGTTTCCCGCTCCAGATGACACGCCGGCCCAGAACCGGCTCAAAACAAAAACAAACCCTCGTCGTAAGTTGCGGCGAGGGTTTGTTTTTTGGCGTTGTCTCGATGAGGCGGACGACCAGCATGTCGCCTCTGATCGTGCGCAAGGTCATCAAGACCATGTTTCAATCCACGCCCTCCACGCGGAGGGCGACTATGCGTTTTGGCGGCAAAACTGATATTGCTGGCGTTTCAATCCACGCCCTCCACGCGGAGGGCGACCACGCCAGTTCAAAGCACCGTCTCCACGATCAGGTTTCAATCCACGCCCTCCACGCGGAGGGCGACTCCCTCCACTCGACGCCAGCCTGGCCCTCGGCGGCGTTTCAATCCACGCCCTCCACGCGGAGGGCGACCTACATTCCCCGCCGCGTCACCGGCAATGCCCACGTTTCAATCCACGCCCTCCACGCGGAGGGCGACATGGTGCTCGAAGCCGTACAGGTTGACGATAATGTTTCAATCCACGCCCTCCACGCGGAGGGCGACGTGGATATGGGTAATGACGTTGCTAATCATTGTAGTTTCAATCCACGCCCTCCACGCGGAGGGCGACGCGTCCATGATCGAGGCTATGCGTTTGGCGTCGAGTTTCAATCCACGCCCTCCACGCGGAGGGCGACTTCGGGGAGGACGGCGCGCGAGAGGTCTGCCGGGTTTCAATCCACGCCCTCCACGCGGAGGGCGACTGCCTTGTGCCCCGGACAGTACCGGGACGTAGTCGTTTCAATCCACGCCCTCCACGCGGAGGGCGACACGACGCATTAATACCTCCTACGTTACTATCAGTTGTTTCAATCCACGCCCTCCACGCGGAGGGCGACCCAGATACAACCACCAGACTTTGACCTGACAGAGTTTCAATCCACGCCCTCCACGCGGAGGGCGACGTGGTGATAGGCACCGCATCAAAGAACTGTTTTGTTTCAATCCACGCCCTCCACGCGGAGGGCGACATCATCGCCTTCTACGGCGAGGGCGCGGACGAGGTTTCAATCCACGCCCTCCACGCGGAGGGCGACGCCAGCAGGCGCCAGCCCCGTGGCGACTTGCCCGTTTCAATCCACGCCCTCCACGCGGAGGGCGACGCTGGGCATCCTGGTGCCGCTTGGGCTGCGGGTGGTTTCAATCCACGCCCTCCACGCGGAGGGCGACATGACAGCCCATTCTGGGACACCTTCTATCCACCGTTTCAATCCACGCCCTCCACGCGGAGGGCGACATGATGCAATGGAAGACGAGGAGCAAGAGGAAGTGGTTTCAATCCACGCCCTCCACGCGGAGGGCGACCTCAAGTATTCCTGAGTGATCCCAAACTCTTTTTCTGTTTCAATCCACGCCCTCCACGCGGAGGGCGACCTGACGGCCTTCCCGTGGCCCTCGGCACGAGCGTTGTTTCAATCCACGCCCTCCACGCGGAGGGCGACATGGACGGACGGCAAGACAAATTCTGGCGAGTGGTTTCAATCCACGCCCTCCACGCGGAGGGCGACCGCAAACCGACGCAGCGCCTGCCCGCCAGCGGCGTTTCAATCCACGCCCTCCACGCGGAGGGCGACCATATAGCGTTAAGGTTTATATATCTGCTTGGGTGTTTCAATCCACGCCCTCCACGCGGAGGGCGACCGCCCGGCACAACGCGCTGGGGGAGGCGGTGAAGGGTTTCAATCCACGCCCTCCACGCGGAGGGCGACTTGATTGGACCGTTGAGGTCGAGGAGGAGTGATGAGTTTCAATCCACGCCCTCCACGCGGAGGGCGACTGTTGGGTGCAAAACATGTTGGTATCATTGCGCTCCTCAAGACGATTCCGCGAATCATGTCGGAGAAGTCACAAATGTTCCGTTCGCCACCAACCAAATCCAATATTTGCAAACCAAAACAAATCGTTCCCGTAATCGCGAACCTACCAGGAAAAACGGGGCCGCTTGGGGTTCGCGCTACAAAATCAAGGGGCCTTCCGGGTCATACGCGGGCTTGGCACCTACATGTTCGATCTTTCGTTTCCATTTGGCGCCCAGATAGTAGAAACGCAGGCTGTCCTTCCGCTCATCCATTTCGGTCAGCAGCCTGTGCTTGAGCCTCGCCCATTGCGCCGGATCGACCACGCATTCGAATACGGAATACTGCACCCGCTGCCCGTAATCCTGACAGGCTTTGGCGATGCGCCGCAGACGTCTCTCACCCCCCGGGTCCTCGAAACTCACGTCGTAGCTTATGAGTACCAGCATGTCGTCATTTCCCCACAAACGGCGGATATCCATCCACGTCGCCGCGAAGCCATCTCGCCATGAGCATGGCCTGTACATGGAAGACGAGCCCCATGGAAATCCGCTCATTCAGAAACGGATGCACGATCTCATCCTGTTTGCGTTTCTGGTAAGCGACCAGCAGCGTTTTTCGGGCGTCATTGGTCATCCTGACCGCACCGGTTTCCAGAATCTCGAAGTCGTCTTTCTTGATTTGCCCCAGATTGATGAGCGAAAGTGCCAGACGGTCACCGACGAAGGCCCTGAACTCTTCCATGACGTCGAGCGCCAGTCCATGGCGTCCGGGCCTGTCCCGGTGCAGGAATCCCACCTCGGAATCCAGTCCGACGCATTCCAGAGCGCTGCGTACATCATGAGCCAGCAGGGTGTAGATGAACGACAGCAGGCAGTTGACCCGATCCAGCGGCGGGCGTCGACTGCGGCCAACAAAGCGGAATTCCGGTCCCCCCGAGAGGATCAGATGGTCGAACACGCCGAAATAACCGTTGGCCGCTTCGCCCTCGATGCCGCGGGCGACATCGAGGCTGACCGGCTGCTGCAGACGCTGCAGGCAATCCTTCAAATGCGAAGCCTCATTGTCCAAGGCTGATCCGTCGATCTTACCGCCATGGTCTCGCAGGGCCCGCTGTACCACGCGTCGGGCGTTGATGATCTTGGCGCTGATGATGGACCTGGCCACCTCTGCGCTTGCCTCCGGAGAATCCGCCCGGCGATACTGCTCACGTCGGAGCAGAACATTGCCGGAAACAGGCCCCTGCACCCGGGCCAGAAAACGCCCGTTCTCGGTCAGGAAACTGAAGCCCAGCCCGCGCTCGGCGGCGAATCCCATCAAAAACGGGCTGCACGAGACCTGCCCGAAACAGACGATGCCGCCGAGGGTATGCACCGGCACGCGCAGCCTGACTTCATTGTCCACGCGCACTGCCACGCATTCCCCGTCCTTGGCCAGATATGCGCCCTGAGTCGTCACGTAGAGCGTATTGAGCAGCTTCTTCATTCGGTGTCCGCCATTGCAGCCAGATACTTCCTGACGCTTTTGCCTCGTGGAAGTTCCGGCATGCACAGATCGATCAGTGAACAGGCCTCGCACTTCGCTTCGTAGTGGGCTGCAGGGGTTTTGCCCGACGCGACCAGTTCATGCAGACGCGCCGATGCTTCGACCGTTTCCTCACGCAAGGCGGCATCGAATGCGACCACCTCTCTTCGTCTGGTCTTTCCGTAAAAAAGCGCCCCTTCGGCGATGGTCACGCCGAGCATCTCCTCCAAGGCCATGGCCTGGGCGCAGAGCTGAATCCTGTCCCAGTTGGCGGCCTTGCTGCGGCCCCGCTTGTATTCGATGGGGTACACATCCCCCTTTTCAGGGCCGAACTCGACCACATCGGCCAGACCGGACATCCCGAGTCGCAGGGAGCGCAAGGGCAGACTGCGTGCGATGCGCCGTCCCGCACGCACAAAATCCTCTCCGGCATCAACCTTTTCGTGAAGGATGCGGCCTTCGGCCGTGAACTGATTCTCCTCCCAGGCCCGCTCGATATGGATGAGCGCGCATTGCCGCTCGCAATAGAGCAGATGCTGCAAGGCCGATATGGGGAGAAGGTCCTCTTCCGTATACACGATGATTGACTTCCCTTACGCTTTGCGACGTCGCGGCTTGGTAGAAGAGCGCGTCAAAGGCAGCGCCTCAGCCTGTCCAGAAGAAGTTCGCGCATGCGCGGTTTGTCTGCCGGGTACAGGGAGATGAGCCGCTTGCCTTGCTGCTGATACAGTTGCTGCTTCTTGAGCATGCCGATCTTGTAGTCTGCGGTCTCCATGCCCCAATACTCGATATAGACATCGAACTCGGGCAGATAGAAATCCGGTCGGATGGCGTAGCCGTCGAGGATGCGAAAGCGTTCGTCGTACCGATAGCGGATGCCCTCGGCGCTCAGGGCCTCGCAGACAAGCCTTTCGCCCTCGGACTGCACCCAACTGCCGTCCTTGGCGCGGATGGTCTTCTGCAGTTCGATCTTGGTTTCGTAGTTGCGGCGCTCCAGGAAGACCTCGTCAAAGCAGTGATCGCAGAATGGTCGCTGAAAGGCTTTGTGGCTGCGCACATATTCGTCGGCAGCCAGTTCCACGCCGCACCGCTGGCAGCAATGCACGACCGCGCGGTCCGCGATATCCGAGGCCGCGCGGATCAGCTTTCCCGCCGTAAGCACGCTGCGCTTGACGTAATCTCGCTCTGCGGGGTTGGCATAGAGATCGCGCAGATCCGGCAGCACGGTCCGGGCTGCGGCCCCATACGAGCCAAGGGCCTTGGCCGCGTACTGTCGCACCTGCGGATGGCCGTCACTCAGCAGCGGATGCAGCGCTTCCACGGCCGGAGCAGGATCCGCCATACCCGCCAGTTTGCCCAGACCCGAGGCCGCAAGTCTACGTACCAGCGGCGACACGGATTTGGCCAGCTCCAGCAGCTCGGGCAGGGCTTGCGGGTCCGCGCTGTTGCCGAGCTCCGTGGCGCGCCTGGCCAGCGTCTTTTCGGTCGAGGCGTTCATGTGTTTCATGACTGATTCCGATTCCTGGGAATCTCCATGGCGTCGTGGCAGTTCGCACCGTCGCGACGCCATGGTGTGCGGTTAGAGTTTTTCAATGGCCTCGACGCCGGCGGGAGCCTGGCCAACCGTGACCGTGTAGTCGGCAAAGGAGCGTGCCGGGCCGGCGGAGCCCTCGGCGCGCCTGATCTGCACCAAATCGAAGAGCTTGTGCGCCGGGGCGTTGCCGAGCTTGTTCTCGTGCCGGAAGACAACGAGCTTGCGGCTGCTCATGAGGCCCCGGGCCGCCGAGCGGTCATGCTCGAACATGTTCGCGAGGGCATCCCAGAGCAGGTCCAGGTCGTCGTCGGAGAAGCCGGTCTTTTCCGCCAGCGGCGCGGAGACAAAGCCGTGCGCCACATACAGGCCGTAGGGCACGATGTGCTTGCGGCCCATGGTGCGCTCCTTTTCGAGATCCTTCTCGTTGGTCACGGCCATACGGGTGATGCTGACTTCCTGCGGGATGATCGGCTCTACGCTTTTGGCAAAGGCAAGTTGCACCGGGCCGCGCACCTGGCCACAGTTGACCTCGGTCGTCATGACCGCGCCGAACGTGCGGATGTCGTAGAAGTTGGCGCACATCCATCCGGTTATTTTTTGCGCATCCTCGAGTTTTTTGGGCAATTTTTTCGCTTCATGCGTCAGCTGGGCTTCGGTGTATGCTTCTAAGTGACTTGTATTCAATACTGATTTCTCCTGAATATAAATGCGAAAACCCGTAGCTCCTTCCTTGGCCAGAGCCACATGATTCCTGATCTTGCGCTTCAGGCACACATCCGTGACCAGCCCATGCCCTGTTTCAGGATCGATGCGCGGCATGTTGCCCGCGTCCGGGTCGCCGTTGGGGTTGCCGTTCTCGACGTCAAAAAGCAGCACGAATTCGTAGCGGTTGGCGATGGCGGTCATGGTTAGTTCTCCTTGCTCTTCTTGGTGAAAAAGTCTTTGCGCTGGTGGTAGTAGCCGATCATGAACAGGCCTTGATCCTCGGATGACATGGTAGTCGGGAAGTCGCTGAAGGCGCTGATAATGTCCTGCATCATGACTTCGTAATGAAAGGCCATCCCTTTCTTTTCGGGGTCTTTGCGCAGCTTGGCCGTGTGGTTGGCCGCGTTCTTGAGCAGCATGTGGAAGACCTGTCCCGGATTGGCCGACGCGGAGGCCAGATAGCGATCCTTGATGGTCGCGCCGGCTCCGGGAATCGCCTCTTCCTGGGCTTTTTCCAGGACGGCGAAAAGTCGGCCAAGCAGATACGGGCGGTCTGTTCTTGCGGGGGCGAGTGACACGGGTACCTCCAACTGTTTGTTTCGCGTGAAAAATGCCTTGATGAGCGCGGCCCGGTAATACGTCACCGCGTGTTCTGCGCGGATGCGGCCGAGCACCGCCGGCAACAGGCTTTGCGGGTACTGCCCGCCGGTGAGCATGGCCCTGGCCACGCCTCCGGCCAGCACGGGCGAGATGTTCTCGCTCTTGTTCAGCGTCGCGGTCTGCCGAAGCAGGAGCCAGAGCGGCGGAAACTCCGGCTCGTTGTCGTACTGCCGGATGATTTCCAGATCCCGGAAATGCCTGCCGATCTTGTGCAGCAGACCGCCCACGGTATCGACTTCCCAGAAACGGATGGACAGGCGGGCGGCGTTGGGAGCCAGGGCCAGTACATAGAAATGCACGGATTCATCCAGGTCGGGCACGATATCGACGGCGTGCTTGCCGGAACGGATGGCTTGGAGCAGGTCGTGCAGCTTGATCGCGGTCTGATGATCGACAGCGGTTTCCGGCTGTGGCGATTGTGACGACGGATCAAAGAGATCGGCCAGAAAATCTTCCGCAGGGCTGGTGCGCTCGGCCCAGAAGACGATTGTGGCGTCGCCGATGGTGATTTTCTGGCGATTTGACGGACTCAGCAGATAATTCAAGGCGGTCACATAGCAAAATGCAGCCTCTTGACTCACGGGAGCATTGATCGATTGCTCCTTTCCGTACGATTTAAAGGCCGATAAATTGAACGACACTATTGACGCCCCAACGGACTGAGCGCCACGAACTCCTTTTATTGACGGATGAAGCCTGGCAATCGGCTTTGAGCATTCCCCGGTAATCAGGCACTGCCCAAGCACCCCCTGTTCTTTTTGGTTCAGACATGTCGCCCACGCCTTGCGTGCAGCAGGACGATCGTGAACAAAGCCGCGTTCGCCCTCGATCCGAAAAACTACATTGGAGCCGATGATTTCTTCAGGATTTGGAAAACCGGAAATATCTTTGTCTTCGTGTTCGAGAAACTTCAAAACGGCCGCAAGACCAAAATCTGAAGGATCGCAATATGCTTTCATATGCTCGATAAAGGCGGAATGGCATTGTTCCGTTCGCCCCTGATTTCCCCTGTCGTCCTTGCCGAGTACATAGTTTGTCGTATCCCAAAGGAAATTGGCTTTGATGCCGCTGGCTTTCTTTTCGGCGATCGGAACCAACATCTTCCGAGGCCGCAACTTCCCGCCATCCTGCTCCCGCAGGTCCTCAATGCCCCGCAAATTCCCATCCCCGTCCAGCACCAGTGCAAAAGAGATGTTCTCCGTGCTGGTGCCATACGGAGGAATGCCCGAATCCGGGTCTGCGCTCATGCGTTCGTAATACCCGTGCAGTGCTTGCAGAATCATGCCCGCACCTCCGGAGACAGACGTGACGGCGGAGCGATCACTCCGTCCTGCATGATGGCCTTGAAGAAGAGCGGGGTCATGTCGCGCTCAAAATCGATGTCCAGCAGCATGTAGCCCAGTTCGCGCTTCTCTCCGGCGTAACAGGACGGCGGGACATCGCCTTCCAGCAGTTCGAAGGACGCCGGAAACTCCCGGCAGCCCAGGCACGGCTGATGGAAGAACTGTCCTGTGCGCGCGCGGCGGTTGAAGATGTCCAGATGCTTGCCCTCGTTGTCCGCCGGTCCGGCCTTGTCGGTCAGTTCGAAATGGGCCTCGATGACGTACTCCACGTTGCGAAGCAGCGTCGCGGCCCGCTGCTGGCGGTTGCCGCCGTCATCGACCAGAAAATAGAGCGGCCTTTTGTCGCGCATGGCCGTGATCGGGTTGGGTTTGATGGGGATCTTGGAGCTGACCTCGTTGCGGCGCACGTTGTCGAAAACGATGGGCCGCAGGACATGGATTCTGTCCACCACCCAGCGGATGGCCGGCTTCCAGTGAATGGCCTCCAGAATACCCCGGGCGGCGGACGGGGTCATGACGTCATAGGACACCCGCTCCACCTTCATTTCCGGCCTGGTGAAGCAGGCATAGTCGCCCCAGACTCGCAGTTTGATGCCAAATGCCATAACCTCCTCCTTATTCAGGCTATTAAACCTTCAGCTTCCCAAACCCCGCCAGCATCCACGCAGAGACCGACATCGTCGCTGTACGCAGCCATATTGCGCAGCACGGGGTACGTGTCCCGGATCATTTCGACGGCGCCATCGGACCTGAGCCGTGCCAGATCCCTGCTTCTGACCGTCACGGAATACTGTTGCACCTTGCGCAGGACAGGACGCGGGAACTCGGTGAAGCGCAGTTGTCGAATCAGTTCTTCCGCCTCGTCTTCCTTGGGGACGATCACGGCGGTCCCTTCATCCTCGATGAAACGGAACTCCTCGGCGGTCTCCCTGAACGGAAAGAGCAGATCCTTGCCCACGGAAGCGTTCAGGCGTTTGACGATCTGTTTCTTGTCCAGCTCCTGCACGTCATAGAGCAGTTCAAAATATCGGCGCATTGCCGACAGACCGAGCGGGTCTTCCGTCGGCAATGACCGAAGGGTTTCGCCCGCACGGCCGGCACATCGCTGCAGCCATGGCATCCTGGGCGGAGTTTCGGGCTCGTACACGACAACCCGACCCAGTCCGTCCAGTCGCCCCTCGCGGTTGCAGCGGCCCGCGGCCTGGGCGATGGAATCGAGGCCAGCCATGGCCCGGTAGACGACCGGGAAATCCACATCCACCCCGGCTTCGATGAGTGAGGTCGATATGACGCGACAGGGTCGTTTGTCCTTGAGCCGCCGCCGGATGGCGTCGAGCGTGCGCCTCCGGTGTTCGGGATACATGTTCGTGGACAGGTGGAACGCGCCCTCCCGCTCGTGCAGCTGGTCGAACACAGACTTGGCCTGGGCCTTGGTGCCGACAATGCAGAGCACCTGCGCCAGCCCGTCGAGGCGTCCGGCCAGCGCCTCGTCAGTCAGTCTGCCTGCAAAGGTGACTTCGGTGCGCCTGAGATCGGCGTAAAGTTTCGCCGGGTCGGCGATGATTTCCCGTACGCCCGGCAAGCGGGTGCGCAGACTTTCGTCATCCACTGCGGGCTGGGTGGCCGTGCACAAGACCACCGAGCACCCGTAGTGATCCACCAGCTCTCGCAGGGCGCAGAGGCAGGGGTCCAGATACTCCGTGGGAATGGCCTGCGCCTCGTCGAGGACGATGACGCTGCGGGCGATGTTGTGCAGCTTGCGGCAACGCGACGGTTTGTTGCTGAACAGGGATTCGAAGAACTGCACGTTGGTGGTCACGACCACCGGCGCGTCCCAGTTTTCCGCGGCCAGGCCGCGCCACCTGTCGTACCCGCGTTCTTCGGGTTCGTCCTTGCCCATGTAATTGCAGTGATGCTCCAGCACATTTTCCCTTCCCAGCACGGCGCTGAAGACCCCGGCGTTTTGTTCAATGATGGAAGTGAACGGAATGGCATAGATGATCCGGCGAAGACCGTGCGTCACGGTGTGATCAAGGGCGAAGGCCATGGACGAATAGGTCTTGCCCCCGCCAGTCGGCACGGTCAGGGAAAAGAACCCCGGCGCGTCGCCAGCCCTGGTCCGACAATCGGCAAGAACTGTCTGGCGCAGTCTGTTCACCCGGGATGGCGCCGCGTCGCGGGTAAGCTCAGCAAGCCGTCCATTCAAGGCATCGCGCAAAATCCCGAGGTCGGAACGATGGTTGCCGCTGCGCACGCAGGACTGGCCTGGGTTGCAGAATGCCTCGGTATCCAGAAAATCCGCGTCCGTGAGGCAGGAAAAAAGCATGCGGGTGAAAAAAGACAGGGAAAAACCGGGATTCGCCGGCCGTTTTGAAAAAGGCAATCGCAACGCGGCGGGCTAGGTTACACTAGGCAGAATCGCGACATCCGCCGGAATCCGCTCATGCCGGAGACGGTAGTGAAGCTGGCCTTCCTGCATCCCACCATCCGGAAGACCGCCGTGATGCCCGGCGATGATGTACGATAACATTTGACCGAGCCTGCCGCCCTCATCCCGGCCAAGCCTGGCTCCGAAAATGGAATGATTGACCCTCCGTGGCTTGCCTTCGAGGCGCCAAATGAATTCTTGCGAGGCCTTTCCGGCGTCGTGCAAAAGGCCGGCAGCCTTTCCCCAGTCGCTTGCGCCGAAGGCTCCGGCAAACCCTGAAGCCAGGCTGGCCACGTTCCGAAGATGCTCCTCCAGCCCCTGCCAATCGGACTTGTCCGGATTGTCCGTCGAGTGTGCGTAATATTTCATCCCGTCACCTGCATTTCGTATCTTTCCGCCATCCCCCGCACCTTCTCCATCGCCTCCGCCCTCAACCACCCCGGCTCCAGCACCTCGAAATCCGCGCCCCAGCGCATGGCCCACCACAGGACTTCCCTGGGCTCAGTTGCCTGCACCTCGTAGACCAGCGAGCCGTCGGCATTGTCCGTGAGGATCTGGCTGGGGTTGTGGTACTCCTCGCGGATGTACGGGGCCGCGAAAGGAGAGAACCATATCCGCACCGTCTCGGGCTCGCGGTCGGCGGCGAAGACGCGAAACGAGTTTTGGCGGCGCTCGTCGTAGGCGTAGCCCCGGTTGTTGGTGAACGTGATCCCCGTAAGCCTGGCCCTCTTCATGCGGCAGGCCTTGAAGCATCGCACGGCCCTGCGTCCCCAGTGGTAGCCGTCCAGGTACAGGGCCCCGTCCAGGACGTAGAGTTGGTACGGGTCCACCTCGAACTCCTCGGGTTCTGCGTGGGGCTTGGCGTAGGAGACCTCGACCCGTCGGCGTTCGGTGACCGCCCGGAACAGGGAGTCCACGACTTGGCCCCGGCCGCCCACGTGCGTCGGCATTTCCGGTCCGCTCAAGAGGGCCGAGCAGGCGGTGGCGACGGGCGCCTCGTTCACGGCCAGGAGTTTGGTCGCAGCCTTTCTTGCCCGCGAGGCCAGGAAAGACTCCTGCAGCCCGCCGAGCCGGCCCACCGCCAGGATGATGGACAGGCGCTCGTCAAGGGTCAGATCCGGCGCGGTCAGGAAGGCATCCTTCTCGATGACGTGTCTTCTGGCCTTGCGGTCGAAGCGGAAATCAACCCCGAGCCCCTTGAGCAGCGCGCAGTATCTGCCGTAGGCCGATTTTTCGACGCCGAGTTCCTGTCTGAGCTCGCACGGCGATTTGCCGGGTGTCGCCTTGATCGCCATGTAGAGGTGGAGAATTCGTTCCAGCTTCGAGGTGTCAAAGACCTTTGCGCCCATCTTCTGCCCCTTTGATTCGTTATCATGCAAGCGCAGTGACCGGGATCTTCCCCGACAGCGGGGAAGATCCTTGAAGGTGATGCACTGTGCTGCAACAAAATTTTACACCCGTTGTTGCCGAATATTTCCGGGGAAAACAAGGAAGAAGAACTGTAAGACAAAAAACAATCTTTTGAGTAAGAGGTATTCGTCAAAAAATCAGTGCGGTTGTATATAAGATGCTGATTTTTGTATGGCAGGGTAGACAGTGTTGCAGTGAAGCGTGTGGCGGTCAGTCTTTCGGGCAGGGAGGGGTGAGGGATTGATCGGATCGAAGGCTGTCCGGCGGCGCAAGAGTGCAGGTCTGCTTCGGAGGGTTGGAAACCGGTGAAGGATGCTGCGGATGCGGGGATGTCGGTGCGTGGACGAGGCGGCGCCCAGGCCGTAGCGGGACGGAATCCGGGCGACAGAACTGAAAAATCCTCCCGGCTGAGGAGGCGGGAGGATTTTTGCGTTGGCGCCGTCTGCGCGGAGTCTGGCGGACCGGGCGGGCGCTTTGGAGCTGAGTACCTGAATCCGTGGACATCTGCTGTCAAAACTGTCCACTCTAAATTTTGAGCCCTTTTTTTCAAAAAATGGGTAAACGTTGGCCACTCAATTTACTTTTGATGACCTCTTATTCTTTCAAGAGTTCCTGGACACCGACTTTTTGCAGTTTTCAGACGTACTACTCCTAGGAATGCAGCCTAATGGCCCTTTCGTTACGCCGTCTTGAGACGATAAAACAGGTCAGAGACCACCTTGAACCATGGCTCCGGGCAGGAGACATGCAGGATCACCTTCCGTGCATGGCGGGTGATCCGGGCGCAAATGCTCATCATGCTCCGCATGACCGTCTTGGTTCTGCGACGGTTGGCTTTTTTCAGCCCCAGCATCCGAGCCACAACCAAGTCCACGGAGGCCACCCGAAGCATGTTGTAGACCAGCATGCCCAAACGCAGAAAGGGTGCATTCACGGCAAACTTGCCCGACGGCAGGCGTTCCATGTCCATCTCGGTCTTGAATTCCCCGTGGTGCTGCTCGCTGGTGCCCCGCTTGCGATACAGCTTCAAAGCCTGATCGGCATCGAATTCCAGGTTAGTCCACAAAACGCAAACGCGGACCTCTGGAATCATCATGAACACACCGTCCTTGCTCAACACTTCCGTGACCTCGAAAACCTGACGGACAGGCATGTTCTTCTTTCCGATCTCGCACATCACGAAGCCCCGGTAGATCCGGCCTTTTTCTCGGGACGTTGCGAAATTCTCTACTTTCTGCGCATGCTCCTTGGCCGTGGCGAGCCAACCGGTCACCGGCTCCCTGCGCAGATTGTGCTTGATGATGAAGCCGGTGCGCGACTGCGTGCACAGCGTCTCCAGACGCTCCTTGCTGTCAAATCCGCTGTCGGCGACCACGAGAACGTTCGCATCCACCATGGACTTGGCGTACCCGAGGCTCTCCAGGATGAACTCATCCGTGCCCTCGCAACTGGAATGGCTCGATCCGGGACGAAGCTTGCCGTTGACCATCCAGCCGCCACCAAGATGAGCAAAGATCGGAGCGAAGCCGAATCTCTTGTCGTACGTCGCGCTGGCACCTTCCTTCTCGGTGTCGGCGTTATCGAAAATGCTGACGTCGATATCAAGGCGCACCCAGTGCTCTTTCTTGTTGTCGTCCCTGGTCATCTCGATAAGTTCAGGCTGCATTCCAGTCTTCTTCCACAACTCGACCGAGCAGCGGGGCAACTGGGCATCCAGGTCAGTTTCCAAGGCGATCCGCTGAAACCGTTGCCGCAAAATCTCGGCGGAAGGAACGCGTCCAAGGCCAAGGCTGGTCGCGAAGAAATCGTCGCCGTAGTACTCACGAACATGGTCGAAATCCGTTTTGCCTTGGCACATGAGGCCAACCAATGTGCGGAAAATTTCACGCTCCTTGATCTGCGGAGCTTTTCCAGGCCCAAGACGGTCGACCAGTGTGTCCAGACCGCAAACCCTGGCCATCTCGCTAATCAGAGCCAGACCGACATGGCCAATGTTGTTTCCTTCGTTTCGCTTGATATCGGTGATGAGCATTGCAAACTCCTGTCGCACCCAATGGGTGCAAAAAATCATTCAGGAAAAGCAGGCTCAATATACCGGTATCATTGATTTATTTCAAGTACAAAATGTTTCAAAACTGTATGTTCAATGTAACTTTTTCACGGATTTAGGCTGAGTATGCTTGGGTGCTAGATGCGGCCCATGGAGTGGCGCAGCCTGAGTTCGTTCAGGATGGCGTTTTCGTAGTGGGCTGAGGGCGGGCACTCGTGTTCGGGGGTTTCGAGGTACTTGTCGAGCATCTGGCTTTCTTCCCAAAAATCGAGCAATTCGTCGTTGCCGAGGATCTTGAGCTGGTCTTCCAGGGTGAAGGGATCCTCATTGGGAAGGAATCGTGCCATCGAGTATGCTCCTTGGACAGGGTTACGGGGGCCGCAAGCCCAGTCCTTACCCATACCAACCTGGGCTGTCCATCCTTTTTCAGGGTGTCCCGGAGGGCGACGGCGCGCAGGGAGAGGCCGCGGAGTCCCGCCCCGGGAATGGGCCCGGAGAGGCCCTTCGTCGCGTGGGGCGTTTCCCTGCGCATGCTTGACCTGAGGCGTCTTTTGGGCAACGTAGGGTTGCCGCAGCTTGGGCCCAGCCCGGCCGCGCATGGCCGAAACCCGATGCACAAGCCGCCTCCCGACGGGGGGCGGCCTTTCCCCGTTCCTCCAACCCGTGACCGGTACCGCGTGTTCATTCCTCCCGCCCTGCACAAGCTCGTTTCCGGCGCCGACCGACAGCAGCGCATTTTCAAGAGCGGCCCCGCGGCCCAGATGTACCTGGCGCACGCCTTCATGGAACAGGGCCAGAACGTCGTGCTTGTCCTGCCGCCAAGCGCCGACATGCCCCTGTACGCCTCCCTGGCCCGCATCCTGTCTCCGGGCGATCAGGAGCGGGACTTTTGGGAGCGCCGCTGGCTGCGCTTTCCGCACTACAACATCGAGGACCCGCGTCGCTCCCCCTGGCCCGACCGCTGGCGGGCCCTCTTCACCTTGGCCCACAAGGGCAAGGGCAGAGGCGTTCTCTTGCCCCTGGAAAACCTGATCCAGAAATGGCCGCATCCGGACCTGCTGCAGCGTGAGCACCTTTCCGTAGCGCAGAGTGACGAGATCGACCAGGACGACCTCCTCGAAACACTGGTCAACTGGGGGTACACCCGGGTGTCCATGGTCACGGCCATGGGCGAGGCGTCCCTGCGCGGCGACATCATGGACATCTTCTGCCCGGGCTACGAGCATCCCCTGCGCCTGGAGTTCTTCGGCGACGCCCTGGAGCGCATCCGTCTCTTCGAGCCCATGACCCAGCGTTCCCGGGCAGAGCTCAAGTCCGCCGTGGTCCTGCCTGTGGCCGGCTGCATCGGCGCTGAAACCTACCGTGAGGCGGCGCGGGGCATGTTCGACGGGTGGATGCGTCTGGGTGAAATTTCCAAGGGGACGCGTGCCGATCTCGAAAAGGAACTGCTCCAGCCCCACCCGCACCTGCCCCCGAGCATGTACTATCCCGACACCGTGGGCCTGGAGTCCTGGCTGCCCGAGGGGTGCGTCTTCCTCATGGCTGAGGCCCAGGACCTGCGCACCAAGCTGGAGGAGACGAGCTGGGCCTGGCAGAACCATTTTCGCGACGAGGAGCGCCTGTGGCCCCGGCACGGCCTGATCCAGACCCCCGGCGACGTGCGCCGGATTTGGGAGCAGGGCCGTCAGATCCTGTGCGAGAGCCTGGTCATGGGAGTCAGGGAGGAGGGCGCGGACCTGCCCGAGGAGGCGGTCAACGCCTTCGAGGACCTG
Organism: Desulfomicrobium salsuginis; assembly: GCF_054657795.1. NCBI lineage: Bacteria > Pseudomonadati > Thermodesulfobacteriota > Desulfovibrionia > Desulfovibrionales > Desulfomicrobiaceae > Desulfomicrobium > Desulfomicrobium salsuginis. The sequence goes on from NZ_BAAHYA010000002.1 coordinate 359,684, forward strand.
TTCTGGACCCCCGAGAGCCGCAACCGCCCCTGGCGGGCCCTGATGCAGGAGCTCGACGCCTGGCGGCGCGAGTGGCGCCAGACCCTGCTGTGCTTCCATTCCGAACAGTCGCGCCGCAAGTTCATGCAGCTCGCGGCCCAGGACGACCAGGTCTTCAAGACGGCCTACGCGCCCGGCGAGTCGGGCATCTTCGCCCTGGTCGGCTCTCTTGGCCACGGCATGCGCCTGCCCTGGGCCGGTGTGCAGCTCCTGCCCGAGTCCGTGCTCCAGCCTGGGGCGCCCAAGGCCCAGCGCGCCGCCAGCAAGGCGTTCAAGGGTCTCGACGCCTTTGACGAACTGGAGCAGGGCGACCTGCTCGTGCACCGCGACTACGGCCTGTGCCGTTTCGGCGGCCTGCAGCGCATCAAGTTCGGCGACGTGGCCAACGACTATCTCCTGCTGCAGTACGACGGCGAGGACCGCCTCTACCTGCCCGTGGACCGCCTCGGCCAGGTCCAGCGCTACAAGGGGCCCGACGGCGCGGCCCCGGCCCTGGACCGACTGGGCGGCACGGCCTGGTCCAAGGCCCGCGAGCGCACGCGGCAATCCATCGCCAAGATCGCCCGCGACCTGGTCGAGATGTACGCCTTCCGCAAGATCGCCAAGGGCTACCGCTACAAGCCCGTCTCGGAGCTGTACTGGGAGTTCGAGGCCAGCTTCGGCTTCGAGGAGACGCGCGACCAGGAGAAGGCCATCGCCGACGTGCTGGCCGACATGGAGAAGGCCGAGCCCATGGACCGCCTGGTCTGCGGCGACGTGGGCTTCGGCAAGACCGAGGTGGCCCTGCGTGCGGCCTTCCGCGCCGTCCTGGACGGCAAGCAGGTGGCCCTGCTGTGCCCGACCACGGTCCTGGCCGAACAGCACTACCAGACCTTTCGCCAGCGCATGGAACCCTTCTCCATCAACGTCGGCCTGCTGAGCCGCTTCGTCCCGGCGGCGGGGCAGAAGCGGGTCCTCGAAGCGACGCGGCGCGGCCAGGTGGACGTGCTCATCGGCACCCACCGCATGCTTTCCAAGGACGTGGAGTTCGCCAACCTGGCGCTCATGATCCTCGACGAGGAGCAGCGCTTCGGCGTCAAGCACAAGGAGCGCCTGAAGAAGATGCGCTCGACCATCGACGTGCTGACCCTGACGGCCACGCCCATCCCGCGCACCCTGCAGCTGTCCCTGTCGGGCATCCGAGGCTTGAGCGTCATCGAGACCCCGCCCCGCGACCGCAAGCCCGTCGAGACCTCCCTCATGGAGCGCGACCCCGAGCAGCTGCGGGCCATCCTGGAGCGCGAGCTGGCCCGCGGCGGTCAGGTCTTCTGGGTCTACAACCGCGTGCAGGGCCTGGAGCGGGTGGCGGAGTTCGTGGCCGGCCTGGTGCCCGGGGCGCGGGTCGGCATGGGCCACGGCCAGATGAAGGCCCACGACCTCGAAGAGACCATGCACAAGTTCTGGCACGGCGAACTCGACGTCCTGGTCTGCACGGCCATCGTCGAGTCTGGGCTGGATTTTCCGCGGGCCAACACCCTCATCGTCGACCAGGCCCAGCTCTTCGGCCTGGGCCAACTCTACCAGTTGCGCGGTCGGGTGGGGCGCTCCAGCGAGCAGGCCTACGCCTATTTCATCATCCCCGACCTGGACCGCCTGCAGGAGACGTCGCGCAAGCGCCTCAAAATCATCCTCGACATGGACTACCTCGGCGCCGGCTTCAAGGTGGCCATGGAGGACCTGCGCCTGCGCGGGGCCGGCAACATCCTGGGCGAGGCCCAGTCCGGGACCATCGGCAAGGTCGGCCTGGACCTGTTCCTCGAAATGCTCGAGGAGGAGGTCACGCGGCTCAGGGGCGGCAAGGTCGAGACCGAGATCGAGCCGGAGCTCAACCTCGGCTTCCAGGCCCTCATCCCCGAGGAGTACGTGTCCGACCCCAAGGAGCGCCTGCACTACTACAAGGCCCTGTCGTCCTGCCGCGACGAGGGGGAGATCGCCGAGATCGTGGACGACATGCGCGACCGCTTCGGCTCCCTGCCCGATGCCCTGAAGACCTTCGTGGCCGTGCTGATGATCAAGATCGACGCGCGCAGGCTGGGAGCGGTGCGCATGGACCTCTTCGAGGACCGGGCGCTGGTGCACTGGGACGAGACGCGGCACAACCTCGACCCGGTCCGCCTCATGGCCTGGGTGGGCGAGAACGCAGCGGCGGCCAGGATCCTGCCGCCGGCCAAGCTGGAACTGCGCATGCCGGGACATGGTACCGTCACGGCGGCCATGCAGGCCCTCAAGGACATGCTCCTGGGCCTGCGGGACAGGTTGGGGGCCGGCGCCGCGGAGGCGGGACAAGATTGAACTGGACTCGGCCTGCGCTCAAGGTTAGTACCGTGAACGCGTTTGACGTTCGCGCGCCCTGGCCCCGCGCTCTTTTCGAGGCGCCTGTTGGGCCGTGCGCGTTCGTCGAAGACATCCCCTTCAGCGACATATTCAAAGGATAAGAGCTTCCGATGATCAAAAAATCGTGTTTCCGTGTTCTTCTGGCCCTGTCTCTTCTGCTCGCCGTCATCGGCCAGGCGCAGGCCGCGCAGGTCCTGGACCGCATCGTCGCCGTGGTCAACGGCGAGATCATCACCTACGTCGACCTGCAGCAGCAGATCCGCCTCATCGCGGGTCAGACCCCGCCGGCCGAGGAGGCCGCCAAGATCGCCCCCCAGGTGCTCGACGGGATGATCGACGACATCATCATGCGCCAGGAGGCGGCCAGGCTCCAGGTCGAGGTCTCCGACTCGGAAGTGGACAACGAGATCCGGCAGTTCAAGGCCCGGCACCGCATGACCGAGGACGACTTCGAGCGTTCCCTGCGCCTGCAGGGGCTGACGGCGGAGCAATTCAAGGAACGCAGCCGCCAGGACATCGTCAAGCACAAGATCATCAACTACATGGTCCGGCGCAAGGTGGTGGTCACGCAGGAAGAGATCGACGCCTACAAGGAGCGCAACAGTGCCGAACTGACCACGGAGCGCACCGTTGACCTGCAGATCCTGGCCGTGATGGACTCCGCCCAGGCCGAGGAACTCTGGACCAGGATCGGTGCGGGCGAAATCGGTTTCGCCGAGGCTGTGGACCGGTATTCCGTGGGTCCCAAGGCCGACGACGGCGTCATGGCCGGCGTGAGGTGGCGCGACCTGGCCGAGCCCTGGCGTCAGGCCCTGCGGGATCTTTCCGTTGGCGACATGAGCCGTCCCGAGCTGATTCAGGAGCGCTGGGTCATCCTCAAGCTGCTGGACCGCAAGGACGAGGCGCGGCAGGAGCAGGGCACCGTCGAAGATGAGGTGCGCGAGGCCATCATGCGTCCCAAGCTCGAAGAGCGTTTCAAGGAATACATGGCCGGGCTGCGCGCCAAGGCCGTGATCGAAAAGCGGCTCTAGGCCCCTTTTTCCAATCCACGATGGAGTGACGCGGAATATGGATCTGATCGAAATCGGAACGTTGCTGCGCGAAACGCGGGAGCGAAAGGGCCTGAGCATCGAGGCGGTCGAGGAGAAGACCAAGATCGCTCCCTCGGTCATTTCCGCCCTCGAAGAGGGCAACCGTGAAAGATTTCCCCACCCGGTCTACGCCAGGGGCTTCGTGCGGAGCTACGCCCTGCTGCTCGGCCTCGACGCGCAGGACCTGTGCGCGCATTTCAGCCGCGAGTATCCCGTGCCTACTGAGGCAGACCACCCCGAGCACCATGCGCCCAAAATCAGGGTCCGGACCCATGATGCGGACCACGTGAACACCATCGTGCGCGTGGTCGCCATCGTCGGCATTCTGGCCCTCGGGGCCCTGGGGTGGTACATCTTCGACGTCTACCGTTCGCGCCAGGCCGTGGCCCCCGCGCCGGCCGTGCAGGAGCCCGCGCCAGCCCCGGCGCCGCAGTCCCAGACCCTGCCGCCCGAGAATGTGCCCGCGCCCCTGACGCAAATGCAGGAGGTGGCCGCCGAGCCGCAGCTTTCGGCCGGAGCCGAGGCCGTGCAGAACGCCACGCCCGCCTCCGAAGCCGCCGCCAACGCCTCTGCCGCACCCGCCGTCGGGCAGGAGTCGGCCCCGGCTGTGGCGAACCGCCCCGATGCGTCCGTCGCCGCTCCGGCGGCGGCCCGGGAACAGGCCCCAAGCGCTCCGACGGCCGCAGGCGGCGAGCGGACGCTGCGCATCAGCGCGAGCTCGGCCAGCTGGCTGCAGGCCCGGCCCGACGACAAGGTCGTGGACTATTTCCTGCGCAAGGGGGAGTCGGCGACGATCACCTTCCGCGACTCCTTGAGCGTCAAGTTCGGCAATGCCGGCGGCGTGGCCCTCGAACTCGACGGCAAACCCTACCCCTTCGAGGCCAAGCTCGGGGAGGTCAAGACGCTGGTCGTGCAGTAGGCCGGCGCCGAAAGCGTCGGCGAGGATCGGAGCGTGGAATTTTCCGAACAGGTTCTTGTGCTGCGGGTGGGCACGTTTCGTGAAGCGGACTGCTGGGTCCGTTTTTTTTCACCCACCCACGGCCTGCTGACGGGCTTCGCTTTTGGCGGACACCGCAGCCGACGGCGCTTCTGCGGCTGTCTGGACCACCTGAGCGTGGTCCACTTCCGGGTCAGCCGGGGCCGTCAGGAGTATTATTGCCTGGAGGAGGGGACCCTCATCAACGGCTTCCCGACCCTCAAGCGGGACCTCAAGAAGTTGGGGATGATCAGCAACTGCGTGCGTTTCTTCGAGTCCCTGTCCTTCACCCCGGACGGGTACGCGCCGGCCTACGCCCTGCTGCGGGAGACCCTGGAGGCCCTGGACCGGGAAGAGCCGGGGTCGTGGTTCATCCCGCTGCTGTTTCGGGCCAAGATGGCCTTTTCCCAGGGCTACCAGCCGGACCTGCGGCGCTGCCGCCAGTGCGGCGGCCCCCTCGACGCCCATCACCGCTCGGTCTTCGCCGTGCAGGAGGGCGGGCTCTATTGTCTGCGCTGCCCGTCTGGGGGCGGCGCCAAGATTTCCACCTCCCGCGAGACCCTGGGGCTGCTGGACCATCTGGCCCGCACGGGCCCCAAGGAATGGGCCGGCCTCATGCCGCCGGCCAGGGTGCGGGAGGAATGCGCCCACCTCGTGGACGCCTTTGTCCAATGCCATCTGGGCCTGACCTGCGAGGGCAACCGCTTCGTGCGGTGCTGACGCGGCCGGGCATATCGTTCTAAGGAGCTTCGCATGAATTTTCAGGACGTCATCAGCAACCTGCAGCGTTTCTGGGCCGGACAGGGCTGCGTGCTGCAGTTTCCATACGACTTGGAGGTCGGGGCCGGGACCTTCAACCCCTCGACCTTCCTGCGGGTCCTGGGCCCCGAGCCCTGGAAGGTGGCCTACCCCGAGTCCACCCGCCGCCCCACGGACGGCCGCTACGGCGAGAACCCCAACCGCCTGCAGCACTATTTTCAGTTCCAGGTCATCCTGAAGCCGTCCCCGGCCAACGTGCTGGAACTGTACCTGGACAGTCTCGGGGTGCTCGGCATCGACAAGCACGTCCACGACATCCGCTTCGTCGAGGACGACTGGGAGAGCCCGACGCTGGGCGCCTGGGGCCTGGGTTGGGAAGTGTGGCTCAACGGCATGGAGGTCACGCAGTTCACGTACTTCCAGCAGGTCGGCGGCATCAACCTGGAGCCCGTCAGCTGCGAGATCACCTACGGCGTGGAGCGGCTGTGCATGTACCTGCAGGAGAAGGAGTCGGTCTACGATTTGGCCTGGAACGACCACGTGACCTACGGGCAGGTCTACCACCAGGCCGAGGTGGAGCACTCGAAGTACAATTTCGACCACTCGGACCAGGACATGCTGCTGGGCTTCTTCAACGCCTGCGAGGCCGAGTCCCGCAAGCTCTGCGAGGCCGGGCTGCCCTGGCCGGCCTACGACTTCTGCTTGAAGTGCTCCCACACCTTCAACCTGCTGGACGCCCGCGGGGCCATCTCCATCACCGAGCGGGCCAAGTACATCGCCCGGGTCCGGGCCCTGGCCTCGGCCGTGGCCAGGCTCTACGTCGAACAGCGCGAGGCGATGGGGCATCCGCTTCTGAAATCCTGACCTTCCCCTTCACGGGTTTTGCATAGGGAGTTTTTTCATGAGTCATTTCGTTCTTGAGATCGGGGTGGAGGAGATGCCGGCGCGCTTCCTGCCGCTGCTGGACCGCGAACTGCGCGAACGCTTCGAGGCCCTGCTCGGCGAGGCCGGGCTCGAATTCGGCGCCGTGGCCTCCTTTTCCACGCCCAGGCGTCTGGTGGTGGACATCACGGGCCTGGCCGACGTGCAGAAGACCGAGGAGATCGTGGTCTCGGGCCCGCCCGTGCGCATCGCCCTCGACGCCGACGGCAAACCGACCAAGGCGGGGCTGGGCTTCGCCAAGTCCCAGAACGTCGAGTTCGACCAGGTCTACGTGGAGAAGACGGACAAGGGCGAGTACCTGGCCCTGAAGAAGACCGTCGGCGGCCGCGCCGCGGCCGACATCCTGGCCGAGGTCTGCGCGGCCGTGCTGCCGTCCCTGACCTTCCCCAAGAAGATGCAGTGGATCGGCAAGGACTGCACCTTCGGCCGCCCCGTGCGCTGGCTCCTGGCCATGCTGGACGACCGGGCCGTGCCCTTCGGGTTCGCGGGGCTTACGGCCGGAGCCGAGACGTGCGGCCACCGCGTCATGGGTCCCGGCCCCTTTGCCGTGCCCCATGCCGACGACTACGCCCGCGTCCTGCGTGAGCAGGGCAGGGTGGTCCTCGACGCCGCCGACCGCAAGGCCGCCATCCGCACCGACGGCGACCGCCTGGCCGCGGAAGTCGGCGGCACCGTCGAGTGGTCCGAGTCCCTGCTGGATCAGGTGGCCAACCTGGTCGAGACGCCGCGGGCCATGCTCGGCGGCTTTCATGAGAAATTCCTGGAGCTTCCGGCCGAGGTCCTGCTGACGAGCATGGAAACCCACCAGAAGAGCTTCGGGCTGCGCGGTGCGGACGGCAAGCTTCTGCCGTACTTCCTGACCGCGGCCAACATCGAGTCCCGCGAGCCCGCCCTGGTCCGCAAGGGCTGGGAGAGGGTCCTGCGGGCCCGCCTGGAGGACGCCCGCTTTTTCTGGGAGGCAGACTGCGCCGCCACCTTCGAGCAGTGGCTGGACAAGCTCGACAAGGTCATCTTCATCGGTCCCCTGGGCACCATGGGCGACAAGACCCGCCGGCTTGAAAAGCTGGCCGCGTCCATCGCCTCGCGCATCGCCCCGGAACTGTCCGCGGACATGGGCCGGGCCGGGCGCCTGTCCAAGGCCGACCTCGTGTCCGAGATGGTCTACGAGTTCGACGACCTGCAGGGCAAGATGGGCGGCATCTACGCTCGCATGAAGGGCAAGGGCGAGACCGTGGCCCGGGCGCTCTACGAGCAGTACCTGCCGGCTGGCCAGGATTCCCCACTGCCCGGAAGCATGGCCGGGGTCATCCTGTCCCTGGCCGACAAGCTCGACAACCTGGCGGGCTGCTTCGGCCTGGGCATGATGCCCACGGGCGCGGCCGACCCGTACGCCCTGCGCCGCAACGCCCTGGGCGTGTGTCGCATCGTTCTCGAAAAGGGGCTGACCCTGGACCTGGCGGAACTCCTGCGCGAGGCCCAGGCCGGGTACGTCGGTGTGGAGTGGAAGCTGCCGCCCGAAGAGGCGCTGGACAAGCTCATGGATTTCTTCGGCCAGCGCCTGCGCGCCTACTGGAACGCCCAGGGCGTCCCGACCCTGGTCCTCGAGGCCGCCATGGCCCCCGGCTTTGGCGACATCTTCGAGACTTGGCGGCGGGTGGAGGCCCTGGCCGACTTCAGCCGCGAGGCGGATTTCGAGGCCTCGGTCCTGACCTTCAAGCGCGCGGCCAACATCATCCGCAAGCAGGCCGGTCAGGAACTCTCGGGCGAGATTCGCGAGAACCTGCTCGAAGGCGACGCCGAGAAGGCCTTCTGGGCCGCGCTACAGGCCGTCGAGCCCGAGTGGGCCCGTCTGGCCGAGGCCGGCGACTACCCGAAGATGCTGGCCCTCCTCGGCACCCTGCGCCCGGCGGTGGACGCCTTCTTCGACGGCGTCATGGTCATGTGCGACGACGCGGTCTTGCGCACCAATCGCCTGAACCTGCTGCAAAGGCTGGTCTCGACCCTGGGACGGGTGGCCGATTTCGGAAAATTCCAGGTCTGATGCCGTCTGCGGGCTTGACAGCGTCCAAAAGCATCGGCTACAGCCTCCGGATTGCAGAGACATCTTCTTACTGACTGAAACACGCGTATATTTTTGAAAGGAGTTTTATCTTGGCCAATCACAAGTCTGCCCTCAAGAGACACCGCCAGAGCCTCAAGGCCCGCGAGCGCAATAGAATGATGAAAACCCGTGTGAAGAACGCCATGAAGGCCGTGCGCACCGCCATCGAGTCCCAGGACCAGGATGCAGTGACCACCGCCCTGAAGGCCGCCACCACGGTTCTGGACAAGGCCGCGAGCAAGAAAGTCGTGCACTGGCGCACCGCCGCCCGGAAGATTTCCCGTCTTTCGCTGGCCGCGAACAAGATGTAGTCCATACGCACCCGATTCAGTCACGAAAGCCCGTCATGATGCTGCATGACGGGCTTTTGCATTTTGGGACCCCGACGGTCATGGGGGGGCGGCCATAGGTCCTATACGATCTATGGGGCCTATGGGACTTATGGCTTCCTTCCTCGATTGACAGGCCTTGTGTCATCAGGTTATCGATTATCGTTCAAATCGTCCGGGTTTCCGGGTTCACCATCACACGTTTCGGAGGTCATCATGAAAGCGGCGAAGTTGCTCGTTGCACTCGTTGTCACCCTGTTGTCCTGCATGCCGGCTCTGGCGGCGGACACGATCAGGATCGGCGCCATCTTCTCCGTGACCGGCCCGGCCTCCTTCCTGGGCGAACCCGAGAAGAACACGCTCCTCATGCTCAAGGACAAGGTCAACGCGGCCGGCGGCTTGAACGGCCAGCAGGTCGAGGTCATCGTCTACGACGACGAGTCCGACGTGAACAAGTGCGTCATGGCCGCCAAGAAGCTCCTTGATCAGGACGGCGTCAGCGTGGTCGTCGGGCCGAGCATTTCCGGCAACACCCTGGCCATCTCCAAGTTCTTCTCCTCGGCCGAGGTGCCGTTGGTGTCCTGCGCGGCCGCCGAAAAGATCGTCAAACCCGTGGACCCGTGGGTTTTCAACACCCCGCAGCTCGACCGCCACGCCGTGACCAAGATTCTGCAAAGCGCCAAGGCCAAGGGCTTCTCCAAGCTGGCCATTTTGACGGTGTCCGACGGCTACGGCCAGGCCGGCCGCGCGGTCCTGAACGAACTCGTCCCGGCCGGGGGCTTCCAGCTCGTGGCCGACGAGGTCTATGGGCCCAAGGACACGGACATGACCGCCCAGTTGACCAAGATCAAAGGCGCATCACCCGACGCCATCATCTGCTGGGGCACCAACCCCGGCCCGGCAGTGGTGGCCCGCAACCGCGTCCAGCTCGGCCTGACCACGCCGCTGTACATGAGCCACGGCGTGGCCTCGGACAAATTCATCGAACTGGCCGGTGACGCGGCCGAAGGGCTCGTCCTTCCGGCCGGCCGGTTGGTGGCCGTGGACCTGGTCCCGGCGGACCATCCCCAGAAGCCGGTCCTTGAGGCCTACGTGGCCGACTACGCCAAGGCCTACAATGCCCCGGTCTCGTCCTTCGGCGGCTACGCCCACGACGCCTTCGCCCTGGTCCTGGGGGCCATCGCCAACGGCGGCTCGGCCAAGCCTGCCGACATCCGCGACAACCTCGAGAAGATCGCGAACTTCCCCGGCACCTCCGGCGTGTACACCTTCAGCCCGGAAAATCACAACGGGCTTGACGAGAGCGCCTTCATCATGGTCACCATTAAAAATGGGACCTGGAACGTGACCGAATAACCGCAACGTCCGAGCTGGCCGGCGGATGGAAGCGTCCGCCGGCCTTTTTCTTGGGAGCACATGGACCCGTCGAGCCTCCTGCAGTACCTCATCACCGGCCTGACCCTGGGCAGCACCTACGGTCTGACGGCCCTTGGGTTCACCATCATCTTCAACACCACGGGCGTCATCAACTTCGCCCAAGGCGAGTTCGTCATGCTCGGCGGGATGATGAGCGTCTATTTCACCCGCGTCCTGGGCCTGGGCGAACCCCTGGCCGTGGTCCTGGCCGTGGTCGGTGCCACCCTGGCCGGGGCTTTGGTTGAGCGTCTGGCCATCCGCCCCGTGCGCGACTGCCCGACCATCAACCTCATCATCATCACCATCGGCGTGTCCATCCTCATCCGCGGCCTGGCCATGCTGGCCTGGGGCAAGGACACCCACGTGCTCGAACCCTTTTCCGGCGACCGGCCCATCATGGTCCTGGGCGCGGCCGTCATGCCGCAGGCCTTGTGGGTCCTGGCCGTGAGCCTGCTGCTCCTGGCGGGGCTCAAGGCCTTCTTTTCCGGGACCATCCACGGCAAGGCCATGCTGGCCTGCTCCCATGACCCCAAGGCCGCGTCCCTGGTGGGCATCGGCGTGCAGCGCATGGTCCTGCTGTCCTTCATGATCTCGGCCCTGGTCGGGGCCGTGGGCGGGGTGATTCTTGCGCCCATCACCATGACCTCCTACGACGTGGGCATCATGCTTGGCCTCAAGGGCTTCGCGGCCTGCATTCTGGGCGGCCTGGGCAACCCCTTCGGGGCGGCGGCGGGCGGGGTCATCCTCGGAATCCTCGAATCCTTGGGCGCGGGCTTCGTCTCCTCGGCCTACAAGGACGCCCTGGCCTTCGTCATCCTGCTGGCGCTTCTCTTCGTCAAACCATCGGGCCTTTTCGGCCTCAAAGACACCAAGCGGGTATGACGTGAGCTACCGCAAGGACATGATCTGGCTTGGCTGCTTTTTCGCGCTGCTCATGCTCGCGCCGGCGGCGCTGCCCAACAACTATTTCCTGACCATCCTCATCCTGGGCTGCCTGCACTCCCTGAACGCCGTGGGCCTGTGCCTGCTGGTGGGTCACGCCGGGCAGATCTCCCTGGGGCACGCCGGGTTCTACGGCCTGGCCGCCTACGCGAGCGCGTGGCTCAGCGCCACGGCCGGATGGCCAGTGGAGGTTTCCATGCTGGCAGGCGTGGCCCTGACCGTGGGCGTGAGCGTGCTCATCGGCATGCCGTCCCTGAAGCTCAAGGGGCACTACCTGGCCATGGCCACTCTGGGCTTCGGCATCATCCTGTCCATCCTCTTCACCGAGACCGTGGACATCACCGGCGGCCCTTCGGGTTTTGTCGGCATCCCGCGCCTGTCCTTTTTCGGCCATGAGGTGAAGAAGGACCTGGCTCTGTACCGCATCGTGGCGGGCGTACTGTGCCTGGCCGTGTGGCTGGCCTTCAACCTGCTGCACAGCCGCATCGGTCGGGCCTTGCGCGCCCTGCACACCTCCGAGAAGGCGGCCCAGGCCATGGGCGTGGACATCGCCCGCTACAAGCTCTTCGTTTTCGTGCTCTCGGCCGCGTTCTCGGCCGTGGCCGGCGTGCTCTACGCCCACTACCTGACCTTCATCGCGCCCTCGTCCTTCGGCTTCATGTTCTCGGTGGAACTCATCGTCATGGTCGTGCTGGGCGGCATGGTCAGCGTGCCCGGGGCGATCGTCGGCGCCTTCTTCGTCACCGTCCTGCCCGAGTTCCTGCGGGCCTTCGAGAACGTCGAGGTCGTGCTCTTCGGGGCCATCCTCATCCTGTGCATGATGTTTCTGCCCGACGGCATGGCCGGGGGCTGGAACAGACTGTGGGCCTGGGCCAGACGGGCCAGGGCGGCGCGCGGCGCCTCGGGTGCGGCCCATGGGTAGCGAGGTGCTGACCACGAGCGGCGTGTCCGTGCGCTTCGGCGGCGTGCACGCCCTGGCCGACGTGGATTTCGAGGCTGAAGCCGGAGCCATCACGGCCATCATCGGCCCCAACGGCGCGGGCAAGACCACGCTTTTGAATGTCATCTCCGGCATGGTGCCGCCCAGTGGCGGAAGCATCCTTTTCGATGGACGCGACATCACCGCCGCCCCGGCCCACGAGCGGGCACGGGCGGGCATGGTCCGGACCTTCCAGAACCTGGAGATCTTCTCCAACATGACAGTCCTCGAAAACGTGGCCATGGGTTGCCACGCCCGCCTGAGCGTCCCGGCCTGGCACAGCATGCTGCGCACGCCGCGTTCGCGAAGGGTCGAAGCGGACATCCGGCGCGAGGCCATGGAGGCCCTGGAGTTCGTCGGCATGGCCGAGTACGCCCAGGCCACGGCCAAGGACCTGGCCTTCGGCCGGCAGCGCGCCCTGGAACTGGCCCGGGCCCTGGCGGCCCGTCCCCGGCTCCTGCTGCTGGACGAGCCGGCCGCCGGCCTGAACATCGCCGAGACCCAGGCCCTGGCGGCCATGATCGTGCGCATCCGCGACACCTACGGGCTCTCGGTCATCCTCGTCGAGCACGACATGGAACTGGTCATGGGCATCAGCGACGCCATTATGGTGCTCTGCTTCGGCCAGACCATCAGCCGCGGCACGCCGACCCAGGTCCAGAAGGACCCGAAGGTCGTGGCCGCTTACCTCGGGGGGGACGAGGAATGAAGACCCTGCTGTCCCTCAAGAACGTCGACGTCTTCTACGGACGCATCCACGCCGTGCGCCGCGCCACCCTGCACGTGCGCCAGGGCGAGATCGTGGCCCTCATCGGCGGCAACGGCGCGGGCAAGACGACCATGCTCTGCACCATCTCCGGCTTGAACCGCCCCGGCCAGGGCAGCATCCTTTTCGGCGAGGAGGATCTGACGCGCAGAAGCCCCGAGCAGATCGTGCGCGCCGGCATCTCCCACGTGCCCGAGGGGCGCCTGGTCTTCAGCCCACTTTCGGTGGAGGACAACCTGCGCCTGGGGGCCTACACCCGGCCGCGCTTCCGCGACCGCGCCGCCATCGCCGAGGACCTGGAGACCATGTACGCCATGTTCCCGGTCCTGCGCGAGCGCCGGGCTCAGGCCGCCGGGACCCTGTCGGGCGGGGAGCAGCAGATGCTGGCCATCGGCCGCGCCCTCATGGCCCGCCCGCGAATGCTCCTGCTGGACGAGCCGGGCATGGGCCTGGCCCCGCTGGTGGTCCGCGACATTTTCCGGCATATCGTGGGACTGCGCGACCGGCTGGGCCTGACGGTCCTTCTCGTGGAGCAGAACGCGAAGAGCGCCCTGAAGATCGCCGACCGCGGTTACGTCCTGGAGAACGGCCGCGTCATCCTGCAGGGCAGCGCGGCGGAGCTGCTGGCCAACCGAGATGTCCAGCGAGCCTACCTGGGCCGCGAGCAGGAAGCGTGAAAAGGCCCGATTACCGCGTTGCTGCGGCCAAAACGGGGTCGAAGTGTATCCCGAAATACATGAGGGCCCGTTTTGGCCTTGCGCCTTGCACTCGAACCTTTTCACGCTTCCTGCGCTTGGTCGGGAATTTAGGGATATAGGGGGAGAACGATGTACTGGCAGAGCGAATATGAATGCATGGACCGCGGCGACCTGGAACTGCTGCAGTTGGAACGGCTGCAGGCCACCCTGAACCGCGTGGCGCGCAACGTGCCCCTGTACCGGCGGCGTTTCGCGGAGCTGGGCATCGACCCCTACGACGTGCAGTCCCTGGCTGACGTGCGGCGTCTGCCCTTCACCACCAAGGCCGACCTGCGCGAGAACTACCCCTACGGGCTCTTCGCCGTGCCCCTGCGCGACGTGGTGCGCATGCAGGCCTCCACGGGCACCACGGGCAAGCCCACGGTGGTGGGGTACACCTCGGGCGACGTGCGGCGCTGGTCCGAGCTGGCCGCGCGCATCCTCACGGCCGGCGGCGTGACCAAGGACGACGCCGTGCAGATCGCCTTCAACTACGGCCTGTTCACCGGCGCCTTCGGCATCCACTCCGGGGCCGAGCTCATCGGCGCGTCGGTCATTCCCAGTTCCGGCGGCAACGCCCGGCGCCAGATCTCCATCATGCAGGACTACCGGACCACGGCCCTCGTCTGCACCCCGAGCTACGCCCTGCACCTGGCCGACACCCTGGACGAGATGGGCATCAACAAGACGGCCTTGAGCCTGCGTTTCGGCCTTTTCGGCTCCGAGCCCTGGACCGAGGAGACGCGTCGCGAGATCGAGGAGCGCCTGGGCGTCCAGGCCACGGACAACTACGGCTTGAGCGAGATCACGGGAGTGGCCGGGGAATGCCTGGAACGCTGCGGACTGCACATCAACGAGGACCATTTCCTGGCCGAGGTCGTGGACCCGGAAACCGGCGCGGTCCTGCCCGAGGGACAGCGGGGCGAATTGGTCCTGACCACCCTGACCAAGGAGGCCTTCCCCCTGGTCCGCTTCCGCACCGGCGACCTGACCACCCTCATCGGCGCGCCCTGCGCCTGCGGTCGGACCTTCAGGCGCATGACGCGCATTCCGGGCCGCAGCGACGACATGCTCATCATTCACGGCGTGAACATCTTCCCGGCCCAGATCGAGACGCTCATTGCCTCCACGGGCCTTGCGGACCCTCACTACCAGGTCGTCCTGGACCGCCAGGGGCACATGGACCAGGCCACGATACTCCTGGAGGCGCCGGAGTCCTTCTGCACCGATTCCATCAAGCAGTCCCAGCGCATCCTCGAAAACGTGCGCATCCGCCTGCAGACCGAGCTGGGCGTGTCCTTCGAGGTCCGCCTGGTGGAGCCCCGCACCCTGCAGCGCGAAGGTGGCGGAAGGATCGTGGATCACCGCAAGATCTAGCGCCGAGCGATCAATAACAAAACGCCCGCGGCAGAGATGCCGTGGGCGTTTTGCTTTGACGCGCGGGTGCAGGAGCGCTCTCCCGAGCCGTGCGTTTTCGTGAGGCCTGGTCAGCGGAATACGCTTCCGCGCCTGGTCGGGCTGGGCGTTGCGGCCGCCGGAACCCGCCTCAGCAGGCGCACATATCGTTCTGCAGGTTCGGGACGGGTTTGAAGCCCAGACGGCGCAGGCAGGACCCGCCGCAGGAATTGGCGCAATCGCATTCATCGCCCACGACGGCCACGGGCACGGAACTGCGAGCGCTGACCCTGTCGGACAGTGAGCCGAGGAACGAACGTACGCCGGTCGCGCCGCCGGAGCCCATGATGATCATGTCGCAGCGGTTGGCGCGGGCGGCGTCGACGATGGCGTCGGCCGGAGTGCCGTGGCCGATGACCGTCTTGAACACCACGCCGGCCTCGCGACAGCCGTCCTCGTACAGGCGCAGGACCTTGGAGATGCGCTCCATGTCCTTCATGTTGATCTTCTTGCGGGCCTCGGGGCTGATGCGGGCGCTGACGAGGCTCAGGGCGTGAAAGAGCACGACCTTGCCGCCGCACTGCTTGGCGAGGCCGATGGCGTAACGCTTGGCGCGACGGGACGCTTCGCCGCCGTCAACGGGAACAAGAAATGTTTTGAGACCTGGCAGTTCCATATATGCTTCCTCCGAAAGTTTTAGGTTGGTCAGTCAACCAATTTGTGACACGGCTCACAATGTCCGTCAAGAGGAAAGTTGCTCCATGGACGAGGGGCTGGGAAAATGGGGAGTCGCGAACGGCATGGCATTGCTTGCGCTTGCGTGTGGAGTGACACCGTGCGATCGTTCGCACGTTTCGTCGGGCGGGAATCGTCGTCTGCCCGGCACAGTCTTCCAACAAGCGGGGCAGGTTCCATGCAGGTGTTGCGTCACGCGGCCGGGTTCATCCTTCTCTTCATGGCATCGGCAGGGCTGGTCCAGGCCGGACAGGGCTCACGCGTCCTTCTGAACGGGCTGTGGACCCAGGTACAGCTGGCCGGGACGCCGGCCGACCATGTGGTCAGCCGCCCGTATTCCAAACCCGCGGACATCACGCCGCCTCTGCGGCTCGAACCCGTCGCGCGTCTGGCCCAAGTCCCGGCGGGCTCGCGCGGCGTCATCCGCCGCGTGCATGTCCCGGCCGGGGACAAGGTCCTGGCCTTGACGTTCGACCTGTGCGAGCGGGCCAGCAACCGCACGGGCTACCGCACCGAGATCGTCAATTTCCTGCGCGACCAGGGCATTGCGGCCACGTTCTTTGCCGGGGGCAAGTGGATGCGCTCCCACCCGGAGCAGACCATGCAGCTCATGGCCGACCCGCTCTTCGAACTGGGCAACCATTCCTGGACCCATGCCAATTTCGCCCTGACGGACGAGGCCGAGACCCGCGACCAGGTGCTCTGGACCCAGGCCCAGTACGAACTGCTGCGCGAAGAGCTGGCGCGCCGGGCCGACGAGCGCGGCCTGGGGGCGGAGATGGCCGCGGTGCCTGCTTCCATGACGCTTTTCCGCTTGCCTTACGGCCGCAACGCGCCCGAAACCCTGGAGCGTCTGGCGGCCATGGGGCTGCCCGTGATCCAGTGGGACGTCCTGGGCGAAGGCGGGGCGGGCACGGCGCGGGACATGGCTCTGCGCGCGGCGGGCGAGGTGCGCCCCGGCTCCATCGTGCTCATGCACGCCAACGCCGTGCCGCGCCACACGCACGAAATCGTCCCGGTCTTCGTGGACGAACTGCTGCGCCGGGGCTGGCGTTTCGTGACCGTGAGCGAACTTCTGGCCATGGGCCGGGCCGAGACCGTGCAGGACGGCTATTTCGAGCGGCCTGGCGACAACCGGCAATTCGACACGGGCTATCCGGGCAAGGGAACCCTGCATCCCGCACCCCGGCCCGGGGCCGGGAAGGCGGCGCAGTGACGTTGCGCCGCACCCGTTTGTGCGTGCCGTTCCCGACTTTGCGCTCAAATCCGGTTTTGTCGCGCAGAAGACAAAGATTTCTTTCAACGCCCTTTTGAATCTGCTAGGACATCGAAAAAGGGAGGCAGCCATGGACCGCAAGAAGGTGCTGGTCATCGACGACGAAGAGCACGTGCGCATGCTCTATGATGCGGAGCTCCGGGCGCAGGGCTACGACGTGGCCGTGTCCGACGGCAGCGAAGACCCTCTGGAACTCGTGCGGCGCAATGCCCCCGACCTGATCATTTTGGACATCAAGCTCGGCAGCAGATCGGGGCTCGACCTGTTGCAGTCCATCCGCCAGAAGCATCTGGACCTGCCCGTCATCCTCTGCACCGCCTACGACAGCTTCCGCTGCGACCTCAAATCCATCGCCGCCGACGCCTATGTGGTCAAATCCTACGACAGCACGGAATTGATGAACAAAGTCAAGGAACTTATCTAGATACGCGATAAGGCTCCGTTGCGTACGCGGTGGCGGACCGCTCTTTCTGAATTTTCTCCGAAGCGTCGAAAGCCCCCGCACAGAATGGCTGTGCGGGGGCTTTCGACGCTTTCAAGGAGGACGCTATTGTTCCTTGGCGAAGGGCCAGGCCATGAGGCCGCCTTCCATGACGCGCACGTCGGTGTAGCCTTCCTTTTCCAGGATGCGCTGGGCTTCGTAGCCGCGCATGGAGACCTTGCAGAAGGACAGGATGGTCGCGTTCTTGTCCTCGGGCAGCTCGGACACGCGCTTGCGCAGCTGGCCCAGGGGGATGAGGGTTTCGCCGCGTCCCAGGCGCATCTCCTTGAACTCCTCGGGGCCGCGTACGTCGAGGACGTACAGGGGGCCGCCGGCGTCGAACAGGGCCTTGGCCTCCACGGCCGAGATGCCGGTCATGAGGCCGCGCATCTTGTTCTGCAGGATGTGCGCCGTGGCGATGGCGTGGTCGATGGCCTGGGAATAGGGCGGGGCGTAGGGCAGGTCGGCCATGGCCATGTCGTCCACGGTCCAGCCGGCGGCCACGGCCACGGCCATTTCCGAAGTCTGGCGGTTGACGTCGCCCTGGCCCACGCAGGCGAAGCCGAGGATGCGGCCCGTGGCGCGGTCGGCGATCATCTTGGAGACCAGGGGCCTGGCGTTCATGAACCCGGGCTTATCGGGGCTGGCGTTGATGGCCGTGACCACGTCGAAGCCGGCTTCGCGGGCCCGGCGCTCGGACAGGCCCGTGGAGGCGGCGGTGAAGTCGAAGACCTTGCAGATGCCGCTGCCGATGGTGCCGGGGAAGCGCACCGTGTCGCCGAGCACGGCGTTCTCGCCGGCCACGCGGCCTTCGAGGTTGGCCAGGTCGCCGTAGGGCGCGAACATCTTCTTGCCCGTCAGGCGGTTGGTGACCTCGACGCAGTCGCCCGCGGCGTAGATGTCCGGGTCCGAGGTGCACATGCAGTCGTTGACGACGATGCCGCCGAACTGGCCGATCTCCAGGCCCGCCTCTTTGGCCAGGGTCACGTTGGGGGCCACGCCGATGGCCATGACCACCAGATCGCAGGGCAGCTCGCGGCCGTCGGCCAGGCGCACGCCCGTGACGTGGCCGTCGTGGCCCTCGATGGCGGCGAGGCCCGTGCCCGTCAGGATGTTCGCGCCCTTGGAGCGGGCGTGGTTTTCCACCAGCAACGCCAGCTCGGTGTCCAGGAAGCCCAGGACCTGCGGCAGGGCCTCGACCACGGTGACGTGGACGCCGGATTCATGCAGGGCCTCGCAGGCTTCCATGCCGATGAGTCCGCCGCCGACGATGACGGCGCGCTTGCCCCGGCCGTGTTCGGCCCAGGTGCGCATGCGGTCGGCGTCGGCCATGGAGTGCAGCGTGGTCACGCCCTGCAGGTCGCGGCCCGGGATGGGCGGCATCTTGGGCACGGAGCCGGTGCAGAGGATGAGCTTGTCGTAGGCCAGCATGCCGGTTTCGCCTGCGGCGTTGATCCAGTTCACGACCTTGGCGTCGCGATCGACACGCACGGCCTCTGTGTTGACCATGGCCGTGATGCCCTTGGCGCCGGCGAAGAATGACGGGTCGCGGACCACGCCGGCCGGAGTGCACAGCAGCTTTTCACGCTCCTTGAACATTCCGGAGACGTAATAGGGGTAGCCACACGAGGCCATGGACAGTTCCGGGGCCTTCTGCAGGAGGATGACCTCCGCGCTCTGGTCCAGTCGGCTGGCCCTGGCCGCGGCCTTGGGTCCGGCGGCAGTGCCTCCGATGACGACGATACGCTTGGCAACCATAAGAAACTCCTTGGTGATGAATTTGGTGTTGATCGGGGTCCGGTCCGGCCGTGTCCGCGCGCCCAACGAGAGTCGGCAACGGGCGGCGGGAGGGCCGTCGGGAAAAGTTACTGCACTGCGCCCGGCCTGGTGCGGGCCGCCAGGGCACGGCCCAGGCTGACGGCTCCCAGCAGAATGACGAAGCCCAGGTGCGCCCAGTCCACGGCCATGACGAGGTTCGGGGAAAAGAACGCGTCGGGCTGGTTTTTCATGACCCGCACAAGGCCCGTGACCACGACGCCGGCCCAGCACAAGGTCAGAAGCAGTCCGCCGGGAGTCCACCCGCGCTTCACGGCCAGGGGCAGCCGCCAGCCCAGGAAGACCAGCAGGACGGCGGCCAGGCCGTAGTGCAGGACGTGGTTCAGGTAGTAGTCGGCCGTCCAGGCGAAGCCCGGCACGTCGGCCAGGTAGTAGCGCGCGAAGATGGGCATCTGCGCGAAGCCCGTGAAGAGCAGGGCGAAGACCGTCAGGCGGAAGATCAGGTTCAGGCCGCGCTTATTCATGGTCGTCCTCCGAAGCCGCGCCGCGGATCAGGTGCAGCGCTCCGGCGGCCAGACCGGCCAGGGGTGCGGCGTAGACGGCCCGGGCTAGGGTGTCCTCGGTGGTGAAGGGATTGCCGACGGAGGCCAGGTGCGGCCGGCCCGGCCCCTTTTCGATGGCCTGGTTCAGGACGTCGAAGGGCACGGGCGAGACGTAGAACGTGTTGGTCCCGCCGTTTTCCGTGTCGCCGTAAATGAAGCCGCCGGTCTCCTCGGCCAGCTTGCGGGCCTGGGCCAGGATGTCGTCGCGCGGGCCGATGGTCTGCACGCCCTCGGGACAGACCTCGATGCAGGCAGGCGTGCCGCCGGCCGCGACGCGGTCCTGGCAGCGGTCGCACTTGTACATGACGCCGTTGCCCGCAAAGCTGGGGGCCAGCTTCAGGTACAGGCCCACGCCCGTCTGGCGCTCGGGGATGTGCCACGGGCAGACGTCCTTGCATTTGGAGCCGCCCAGGCAGATCTCGTCGTTGATGTCCACGATGCCGCGTCCGTCCTTGGACGCCGCGCCCCAGGGGCAGAGGTTGGCGCAGGGCGGGTTCTGGCAGTGCAGGCAGCGCCGCGGGATGTTCAGTTCGAAGGGCTTGCCGTCGTACTCCCCTGAAGCCGTCTGGATGTAGAGCCAGTTGTAGGGCGTCAGGCGGTCGTCCACGTCGCGCTTGTCGCTCCAGTCCGCGGCCTTGACCCGGGACGGGTACATCTTCGGGAAGGGTTTGACGGGTTCGGGGTACCTGTGTGCGTTCGCCTCACGGCAGCCCTCCACGCAGGCCCCGCAGCCGATGCATTTGGACAGGTCGAGCAAGGTGGCTAGAACGACTGCCACGCTCGAGGCCGAACTGGATCCTTCCGCGGCCCTGCCCTGCGCAGGTCCGGCCACGGCTCCGGCCGCTGCGGCCAGGCCCGTGGCGAGGAAAGATCTGCGGTTGATTTTCATGCGCTTCTCCAAATGGTTCTAAGTGTAGCGATCCAAAGGCATGGATCCCCGCCTTCGCGGGGATGACTTCTGAGTTGCGGCGCGATGCCTGACAGACACGAAAATATGCAGTCAGCTGAAACGATATGCGATTCGGCGTGGCGCTGAAGGAACCGAAGCGGCTGCCTTGCTCCCCGCCTAGATGTCATCCCCGCGGAGGCGGGAATCCATGCCTTTTCCGGGTTTGCAGGCCTGCTCATCCTCACGCCTTCTCCCCAGGCAGCCGCACGGTCAGCACCGGCACGGGGCTCAGGCGCACGACCTTGCGGGCCACCGAGCCCAGCAGCATGTCGGCGAACACGCCTCGGCCGTGGGCGCCCATGACCACCAGATCGTGGCCGGGGATTTCCTCGAGGATGCGTTCGGCCGGATCGCCGGTCAGGATCTTCACCTCCGCCCCGGCCACGGGGCAGGCAGCGTGGTCCGTGGCGCACTCGGCGGCCATCTCGCGCACGCGCTTTTCGGCCTTGTCCTTGGCCCGCGCCGTGGCCGACGCGTTGAGGCTCTTCCAGTCGGAGGCCTCGAAATGCGTCTCGATGTCGAACCCGGCGTCCTCGCTCATGAGGTCCACGAGGTCCGGGACCACGTGCAGGATGGTCATGGCCGCTCCGTACCGGGTGGCCAGGGATACGGCGTGGCGCAGGGCCAGGCGGGCGCTTTCGGACAAGTCGGTGGCGTAGAGGATGCGTCTGTATTCGGGCAGCATGGTTCTAGCTCCTGCCGGCGGGTTGGGGTGCGGTGAATCCCTGGGTCTGGGCCGGGCCGAAGAGGCGGTCGGTCAGCCGGACGTACCAGGCCGCGCTCTGGACCTGGATGATGTAGGCCATGGCCACGACCAGGGCCGCGTCGGAGCCGCCCGCGCCGAAGGCGTTCATGGCCACGGCCAGGGCGATGGACAGGTTGCGCATGACCGTGCCGTAGACCATGGCGATGGCGTCGCCGCGCGGCAGGAGCATGCGCCCCAGGATCGTGCTGAGGATGAAGTTCGCCCCGTAGATGACGGCCAGGGGGACGAGGATCTGCAGCAGCACGGCGGGCGCGCCCATGATGGTCTTGGCCTTGAGGGCCAGGGCGATGAAGACGATGCCGAGCACCCCGACGGTGGACAGGGCCGGGAATCGCGGGCCCAGGCGCTCGGCGAAGGCCTTCTGGCCGTAGACGCGGACCAGAACCCGCTGGGTGGCGTACCCCAGGGCCATGGGCAGGAAGACGATGAGCACGATCTGGGAGAAGACGGCCGAGACGTCCATCTCGATGCTGGCCCCCAGCAGGCTCCGGACGTAGATCGGCGTGGCCAGGGAGCCCAGGGTCAGCCCGATGACGGTCATCTTCACGGCCGCGGCCACGTTGCCCTTGGCGAAGCCCGTCCAGGAGATGGTCATGCCGCTGGTGGGCACGAGGCCGGCCAGGACGACGCCGAGCATCATGTAGGGCTGTTCGCGAAAGAAGATCCAGGCCACCCCGAAAGCCAGGAAGGGCACAAGGCCGAAGTTGACGAGCTGGGTGATGATCTGGGCCTTGATGTCGCCGCCGGAGAAGACCTGGTTGATCTTGAGGGTGACCATCATGGGGTAGACCATGAGGAAGGTGAACGGCACGATGAGGCCCTTGAGCCATGACACGTCACCCAGCAGGCCGCTGATGAAGCCCAGGATCATGACCGCCGGGATGGCCGTGACCAGATTTTTCGAGATGGTTTGCAGTACGTTCCACATGGTGTCGTTCCCGCTCTATTCTTCGCAGGTCGCGCTGGTTTCGACTTCCCGGCAATCCGGGTTGCTCATGCACGGGGCGTCGGCGACCTTCATGACCCTGAGTCCGCCGGCACGTCTCTCGGCGATGAAATTCTTCCCGCACGAGGGGCATGGGTGAAACTGCGGCGCGTAGTCGTCGGCTTGGGTAATGGTTGTTTCGGCCTGACAATACGGACAGGTGACGGTGATGGCGGACATGTTGGCCTCCTGATTACTGGTTTTCGACCTTGGGAACGGTTCTGGCGACACGGACGAGGTAGTCCGCATTCTCTTCGAAGCCCATGACGCAGGATACGGTCTCGAAGGTGCAGTCGGGGTGCACTCGCTGCAGGTCCGCGAGGAAATTCCTGTCGTTGGCCAGGACGTGTACGCTCTCGCCGGGGTGGAGCCGTTTGATCAGGGCGCAGGTCTTGAGCATGCAGAAGAAATCCATGCTGTTGCGCATGTCGATCCGGGCCGCTGCGTCCTTGCGCTCAAACTGGTCGTGGCACTTCATGCGGCCTGTAGAGCGAAGGCCATGCCACCACGGGAACTTGAGCGGCGCCGCGATGATTTTTTATGTTTAACTATATGAAATATAGAGAATAAATTGTCATTAATCCCTCGGTGCGCGCTTGTTCGAAGCGGAGTTCCTTGAACTTTTCATGTTCATAAAATAAACATCTGAACGGCAGGGTGTTCATAAAAATAACGTTTTGGTTGACAGGTGAGCAGATGGAAGAAAACCTGAATCAGTACTGGAAGACCGTGGTCAACACCATCCAGGACGGGGTCATGATCGTCACCCCGGACGGGCAGATCGTGTCCGTGAACCAGGCTCTGGTGGACATGACGGGCTATGCCCGGGAGGAGCTCATCGGCGCGCCGTGCTCCATCCTCGGTTGCTCGACCTGCGAGCTGGCGCGGGGAATCCCCCAATGCCATTTCTGCGTGATGTTCGAGAAGGGCGAGCTGCGCCGCCAGAAGTGCGGCCTGGTCAGGAAGGACGGGACGCGGCTGCCCGTGGTCAAGAATGCTTCGGTGCTGCGCGACGCCGACGGCTCGGTCATCGGCGCGGTGGAGACCATCACGGACATTTCGGACCTGGTGGACAAGGAGGCGCAGATCGAGATTTTCCGGCGCGAACTGTCGGCCGAGGACAGCTTCCACGGCATCGTCGGCCGCGACGCGCGCATGCAGCAGGTCTTCGACCTCATCGACGGCGTGGCCCAGACCGACGCGCCCGTGGTCATCTACGGCGAGAGCGGCACGGGCAAGGAACTGGTGGCCAAGGCCATCCACGACGCCGGGCCCCGGCACGATCAGCCGTTCATCAAGGTCAACTGCGCGGCCCTGAACGAATCGCTGCTGGAGAGCGAGCTTTTCGGGCATGTGCGGGGCGCCTACACCGGGGCCCACAAGGACAGGGTCGGCCGGTTCGAGAGCGCGGCGGACGGCGACATCTTTCTCGACGAGATCGGGGACCTGCCCATGGCCACCCAGGTCAAGCTCCTGCGCGTGCTGGAGGAGAAGGTCATCGAGCGCGTCGGCGACCACCGCCCCATCCCGGTCCGCGCCCGCATCATCACGGCCACCAACCGCGATCTGCCGGAACTGGTGGCCAAGGGCCAGTTCCGCCAGGACCTTTACTACCGCATCAACGTCATCCCCATCCGCATCCCGCCGCTGCGAGAACGGCGGGAAGACATCGCGCTCCTGGCCTCGCACTTCTTCCGGCGCAGCCAGATGAAGTCGGGCAAGCAGGTCCGCGGCATCTCCCGCGAGGCCATGGATCAGATCCTGCGACACCCCTGGCCCGGCAACGTGCGCGAACTCAGAAGCGCCTTCGAGTACGCCCTGGTGGCCTGCAAGACGGACATGATCGAACCGCGCGACCTTCCGGCCGAGGTCTTCCGCCAATCCGAAGTCTGTCTGCCGGGCGAGGTCTCGGGCCGCAGCCTCGACGAGATCAAGAAGGAGCGCCTGCGCAAGGCCCTGGAAGAGGCCGGGGGAAACAGATCCGAGGCGGCGAGGATATTGGGCATTTCGCGGACCAGCGTGTGGAGCCAGATGAAGCGGTATGGGATTGGGAGCGGGTGAGCCAGACATGGATGTTCGGGACTGAATTGCCGCCCTTGCGAAGACAGGTCAGGCAAATCGTCTTGTGCATCCAACCTTCAAGCGGGCTCTTCTGAGACGGTGCGGTGAATAGCCGAACAATCACCGCGCGAACTGCGGAGAATATGTCGGATTTTGGCTGCACGAAAGCGAGCCCCCCGCGTTTTACGGATCATGCGCCAAGCAGCGCTGAATCGTTTTTTCTCTTCTTTATCGCCGTAGGCCATGAAAAAGGGGGAAAGTCGCCTTCCCCCCTTCAGAGTTGCCAGATTGCCGGCCGCCCGGCTTGCGCCTACCCCAGCGGCGTGTTCGGGATCAGCGTCCAGATGCCGCATGGGCAGGCTCCGGCGCAGAAGCCGCAGCCGATGCATTTCTCGCTGTCGCAGACCATGGCGAACTCGTTGTCCGGCAGGGCCTGGCGGCTGATGGCGCCGCGGGGGCAGATGGCCTCGCAGATGCCGCAATCGCGGCACACGCCGCAGGACGAGCACTCCTCGGCGCACTGGTCCAGGCTCTCGAAGCCGCCCAGGCGCGGGTCGAAGTAGGCCAGGTTCATGCGCGAGTAGTCGATGGTCTCGGACATGTGGTTGCCCGGGTCCATGTACTCGATGCGCGTCTTGAGCTCTTCCATCATGTCGGCCGTGACGGACAGGGGCCGGCGGCCGGCCACGATGTCGTCGATGGCCTGGGCCGCGCGGCGGCCGTCGCCGATGGCCTGGGTCAGCAGGCCCAGCTTGACGAGGTCGCCGATGGCGAAGACGTGCGGGTCCGTGGTCTGGTTGACCTCGTTGACCGTGATGAAGCCGCGTTCGCGGGCGATGTTCTCGGGGAAGGCCTCCAGGTCCGGCGTGTCGCCGATGGAGATGACCACCGTGTCGGCCGGCAGAACACGCCCGTCCGTCAGGACCACGCCTTCGGCCGTGATCTCCTTGGTGAAGCAGGGCCACATGAACTGCGCCCCGGCCTTTTCGGCCTCCTCGCGCTCCTTGCCGAATGACGCGGGCTTCTGCACGTCGATCAGCGTCAGGCTTTTCGCACCAAGGCGCGCGGCCTCGGTGGCCACGTCGCAGCCCACGTTGCCCGCGCCGATGACGACCACGCGCTCGCCGACCTTGCCGTCGCCGTGCTTGGCGGCCTTGAGGAAATCGAGGGCCGTGACGAGCCGCTCGTTGCCGGGCACGGGCAGGGTGCGCGGACGCTGGGCTCCGGTGGCCAGGACGATGAAGTCGTAGTCCTTCCGGATGGCCTCGAAGTCCTCGCGGGTCAGCTTCTTCTCCAGACGCACATGGGGGATGACCTCGCGGGCGCGGTCAAGTTCCGCCGCCAGCACCTCGGGCGGGATGCGGTTCGCCGGGATGGAGGCCTGCAGCTTGCCGCCGAGCTTCTCGTCCATGTCGAAGACCGATGCCTTGTGGCCTTTCAGGCGCAGCTGCCAGGCCACGGAGATGCCGGAAGGCCCGCCGCCGATGACGGCCACCTTCTTGTCCGAGGACAGGGGCAGCATGGGCGGATGGGCGTTGATGCCCTCCTTGCCGAGCATCTTGGCGTCCACGGGCTTGAGATTGCCAAGGCCGCGCGTGCAGCCTTCCATGCACAGGTTGGGGCAGAGGTAGCCGCAGACCGTGGCCGGGAAGGGCGTGAATTCCAGAGACAGGTCCACGGCCTCGGCCAGGCGGCCTTCGCGGATGAGCTGCCAGCGCTTCTGCACGGGGATGCCCGAGGGGCAGCTGGCCTGGCAGGGCGGCATGTACTTGCAGTTTTCCCAGACGGGCACGTTGCGGCGCAGTTCGCCCGTGGTGATGAGGCCGATGGGCGAGCGGTCCACCGAGGTCAGGTCGCCGACCAGGCCGCCGCGGCCGAGCTCCATGTCCCAGACCTTGGCGTGGAACTCGGACATGGACTTGCGCTTTCGGGTGATCTTTTCGTGCGGGGTTTTGGCCCGGGCCAGATGCCACTCCTCGCGCACGGCAAGCGTTGCGAAGAGGTCGTCCTTGCCCAGTTTGTTCAGGAACTGCTTGAGGTTTTCGGTCAGCCAGGCCCAGTCGTCGTCGGTGATGGGGGCGTGGATGGCGTCGGCCGCGCTAACCGTCTGCTCCTGGCCGCGGTAGAAGATGCGGCCGCCGACCATGCCCACGCAGGGCCGGTAGCCCATGGTGCAGGCCGGATCGATGGCGTCCACGCCGCAGACCACGGCCACGCCGCCGGCCATGAACTCGGCGAAGTAGTCGCCGGTCTGGCCCAGGACCCACAGTTCCGGGGCGGCAAAGCGCGGGTTCTGCTTGGTCATGGTCATGGAGCGGGACCCGACGTCGCCGCCGACAAAGACCTTGCCCTGGGCCATGGCGTTGCAGGTGCCGTTGCCGGCGTTGCCGTGCACCACGACTTCGGCGCCGGCGTTGAGCCAGCCCGTGTCGTCCGAGGCCGGGCCCATGACCTCGATGAAGGTGCCGGGCACGCCCAGGGAGGCCATGCGCTGGCCCGGGGCGCCGGTGATGGTGACGTGTATGGGCTCGTCCTTGGCCACCCACAGGCGGCCGCCCAGGCCGTGCTGGCCGCAGGCCTCGATGGTCAGTTCGCGCGCTCCCTGACGCACGGCATCCTGGATGCGTTCCTCCAGGATGCGCGATTCCAGGCGCACGCCGTTTTCCTTGCCCGCAATGAATGTGTTGTTCTGCATATCAGCTTCTCTCCCTACACCACGTACTTGATGGCCAGTCTGTCAGCCGCGTCCTTGTCCGCGATGCCCAGGGCGTCGGACATGCCGATGGGCAGCGAGGTGGAGCGGCCCAGGGGGGCGACGATCTTCTTCAGTTCCGTGTCGAAGCTGACGTAGAGGTCCACCAGCCGTTCGGCGACCTTCTCCGGATCGAGGCGGCGGTAGACGCGCGGATCCTGGGAGGTGATGCCCTTGGGGCAGACGCCGATGTTGCACACGTTGCAGCGGTCGGACTCGGAGCCCACGCACCCTGCCGCGGCCTGCATGGCGTACTTGCCGATCTGCACGGCCGAGGCGCCGAGCATGATCAGGGCCGCGGCGTTGGCGGCCAGGTTGCCGTTCTTGCCGATGCCGCCGCCGGCGATGAGCGGGACCTCGTTCTGTTTGCCGATCTTGCACAGGGTCAGGTACGCGTCGCGGATGTTGGATGCGATGGGGCTGCCCATGTGGTTCATGGACACGTTGTAGGCCGCGCCGGTGCCGCCGTCCTCGCCGTCCACGGCCAGGCCCGCGGCGTAGGGGTTGCGGCAGAGGTTGTTGAGCACGGCGTTGGTCGTGGTCGTGGCCGAGATCTTGGGGTACACGGGCACGCGGAAGCCCCAGGCCATGGACATGGACTGGATCATCTTGGCCACGGACTCTTCGATTGAGTACTGGGTCTGGTGCGTCGGCGGGCTCGGCAGGCTCACTCCCGGAGGCACGCCGCGGATGGCCGCGATGAGCTTGTTGACCTTGTGCCACATGAGCAGGCCGCCGTCGCCGGGCTTGGCGCCCTGGCCGTACTTGATCTCGATGGCGCAGGGGTCTTCCTTCATGTGCGGGATGGCGTGGATGATCTCGTCCCAGCCGAAGTAGCCCGAGGCGATCTGGAGGATGACATATTTGAGGAAACGCGACCTGAGCAGACGCGGCGGGCAGCCGCCCTCGCCCGTGCACATGCGCACGGGCATGTTCAGTTCCTCGTTCAGGTACGCCACGCCCATCTGCAGGCCTTCCCACATGTTCGGGGACAGGGCGCCAAACGACATGCTGCCGATCATGAGCGGGTAGATCTCGCGCACGGCCGGGGCCCAGCCCTGCTCTTTGAAGGTCGCCAGGCCGTCGGCCGGGGACTGGATGCGCCCGATGAGGGTGCGCAGGTCGAACTCGTGGCGGCCCGAATCCAGGGCCGGGTCCGTCAGCATGGAGATGCGGATGAACTTGATCTGGTCCAGGACGGAGTTGTTGTCATTGCGTCGGCCGCCGCGGGTGCGGGGCTGGCCGCCGAGGTTGACGTGCATGCGCAGCTTGTCCTTCTCGTCGGAATGCATGGGCATGATGGCGTCATTGGGGCAGACCATGGTGCAGGTCGCGCAGCCGATGCAGGCCTGATGCGGGGCCGTGCGCTGGCGGATGCCGTAGTACACGGTGTGCTCGTTCTCGGGCTTGCTCTTCAGGCCGGCCGGGACCTTGACGATGCGCTTGCGAAAGGTGCCGAGTTCCAGCGTCTGCATGGGGCACACGGCCGCGCACTGGCCGCACAAGGTGCAGCGGTCCTTGTCCCAGCGGATCTGCCAGGGCAGGTCCTTGAGGCTCAGTTGGGAAGGGGTAATGGCTGCGACTGCCGACATACTCTGACCTCCTGGCGGTCCGGGCCAACGATGGCCGAATCCAGATGCATGGGTTGGAAATCCTGGGACTTGTCACGATCGGGGATGGCCAGGTCCAGGCCGCAGATCTCCGAGGAGAAGGCGTAGATGCCCGGACGGCCGCCGACCACGCCGGGGCGCAGCTTCTTGCTGTCCTGGACCATGAACATGGACTTGTCCGGCAGGCAGCCGATGACGCAGTTGGGGCCGTCGATAATCAGGCGCCGGCAGATCTGCTTCAGCTTGGACAGGAAGGCCTGGTCGGGGTGGCCCTTCATCTCGTGGTCCTTGAGGGGCGTGATGATGTGCTTGTACGCCTCGAAGGGCAGGCCCAGTCTGCGGATGGTGTAGTGCAGGATGTGCGTGAAGACCTCGGAGTCCGAGTTGTAGCCTTCGTAGCCGGGCACACCCTGGCCCATGAGGTAGTCGCGGATGGGCACGAAGGCCGTGTTCTCGCCGTTGGTCATGGTGCTTAAGCCCTCGATGAAGAAGGGGTGGCAGGCGTAGAGGTTGATGGCGTAGTTGGTGTTCTGCCGGCCCTGGGCCAGTATGAGGCGGCTCATGATCTCGGGGCGGTCCAGGCCCAGGTACTCGCCGACCTGCAGCGGGTCGCCGATCTCCTTGATCATGACCGTGTCGGGCCAGAAGGAGAAGACGGTCATGCTCTCGTCCTGCAGGCCCATGTGCTTGAGTTCCAGACGGGTCAGCAGGTAGCCCTGCCCCTTTTCGGTGTCGTTCAGATCCTTCCAGGAGGCGGGGATGTCGTAGGCGCGGACCACGTAACGGTCACGCCTGGGCGTCCAGGTCGGCAGCGGCCCCTTGGGCGTGATGGGCATGTCGTACCTGAGGGTGAAGCCCTTGGCTTCCATGAACTCGTCGAGACGTTTCATGCCCAGGTCGGTGAAGATTCCGGACAGGACGGGGCTGTCCTTCATGGACTCGAACGGACCGGCCAGATCCGACAGGTACAGGCCGACGCCCGAGCCGTCGTGTCCCTCGCGCATGACATCCAGGGCCCGGATGGCATCCATGGGGGAGACGGGGTCGCTGCTGGTCAGCGCAAACAATCGACACATAGCGCGCTACTCCCTGATGAGTGTTCTTTCCCCGTCGCCTTTGAGAGGTGGAGAATCATATGACAGAAATGTCATATTTTCCCAAGGCGACACGGCATTTAATGACAAAATTGAAGAAAATAATGTTCCCTGGCCTGAAATTCGAGCCGGGGAGTTGGAATAAGCAAGGACGAGGCCAAGGAATCGATTATCGGATGGGAAAACGGGCGGTCAAGTAGGAAATATTCCCAGTCTGGTTGGGTGGGATTCCTGCTGTGTCGAGGATGTTCGATGTCGATGGGCGAAGCCGGCGTTGATGAAGCGTCCGGAGCCATTCAAGATTCGCGCCTGTGCGGCCGCCTTCCTGTCCGGTCCGGGCGGGCTCGGTCAGGGCAGTGTGGAGGTGTGATCGGAGTCGGCTCCTGAAGCGGTAATGTGCAGATTGCGTCGTGGCTTGAAAATCGCGTCTGTGCGGCCGCCTTCCTGTCCGGTCCGGACGAGGCCCGTCGAAACTTCTTCGCCGGCCTCGTAACGTTTTCCCGTCGCTTCTTCGGAGTGAGGCTTTCACTTCGGGCGGGGGGCGACGGGAAAACGAACGATGCCTGGCTCAGTCGGACAGTCGACGGGCCTCGTCCGGACCGGACAGGAAGGCTTGGGGTGGCGCCTGGTGGAGAGGTCGGGAAGAGGAAGCCGGAGGAAAAGCGTGGATCCCCGCCTTCGCGGGGATGACACGAGACAGTGCGTAAGGCCATCGCCTGAATGGTCCGCTACTTTCCGCAATATCACCACGTCATCCCCGCGAAGGCGGGGATCCATTCTTTCGGACGACTGGCGGCTTGATGCAGGGGGGGCAGATGCTGAAGGCCATCGCCTGAATGGTCCGCTGCTTTCCGCGATATCACCACGTCATCCCCTCGAAAGCGGGAATCCATTCTTCCGGGCGGCTGGCAAAGGGACCGGCTCAGGCGATGGGCCGATTCTTCCTCTCCGGCGTGTAATGCCACCACGGCCTGGGTTCCTCGCCGTCCATGAATCTGGTCACGGAGACGAGGACATCCAGCACGCAGGGGTCCTGGCGGACGCCGGTCAGTTTGCTGAGGCGGTCGTAGAGGGTCTGCGGGTCCTGGCCGGCGAGCTGCGAGGGGTGGTCGAAGCCCAGCAAGCGCAGGTCGCGGGCCATGGCCGGGCCGATGTTGGGCAGGTCGGTCAGGGTTTCGAGACGGTCGCGGCTGACTTTGGACGGGTTCATAACCTAGCTGACTGTTGAAAATTCAAAATTCGCAGGCCCTTCAAAAATGGTGAGATGCAAGGAAGCGAAAAAAGCCAGGACGCGCAGTGTATTGCGCATACATAAGCGGTCTGGCTTTTTTCGCTGACGCAGCAGATCGCCATTTTGGGGTGGCCTGCTAGCCCATGCGCCGGGTGATTTCGTAATGATTGACGAGGATCTTGCTGACGTAGTCCACGGTCTCGGCGAAATTTGGGATGCGTCCGTAAGGTTCGTAGATGCCGGCCTTGGCGTAGTCCGTGCTGCCGAGGCCCGCGTTGTAGCCGGCCGTGGCCGCGAGGATATTGCCGCTGCGGGAACGCAGGTTCTCGGCCATCATCCTGACCATGGCGTCGATGCAACGCTCGTAGAGGACACGCTGGTCGAATTTTTCGAAGAAGGCCGCGTCCTGGGGGGCGAAGATGGAGCGGCCCCGGAAGTTCTCCTCCATGTACAGCCGGCAGTTGTCCCTGGCCATGGCATAGCTGGATTGCAGCAGGTCCATGCGGTCCAGGGCCAGGGCGTAGGTTCCGGCCGCGGGGATGGCCTTGCCCGCGGTCTGTGCGTTCAGCAGGGTGCGCAGGAGCTTTGCGGGGTTGCCGAAGAGGTCGGGTTGCTCGCGGCGCAGGGCGCGCATCTGGTCGCGGCGGTCGGCCATGTTCGCGAATTCCGGTTCCAGGTCCGGGCGTCGGGCGAAGCCGGCGGGCTGGCCGTGGGCGTCGGCGCAGACCATGCCGTACCCCCGGGCAGTGGCGGAAATGAACTGGCAGGGCCCCACGGCCAGGGCCGAGGACACGGCGAACTCGCAGAAGAAGGATTCGGCCATCATCTGGCCCATGATCCAGCACGGGTCCACCGGATGGATGGCGGCGTGGCGGATCACGCCGCGCACCACGTGTTCGCAGATGAGGGGGATGCGCGTGTTGAAGTCCACCTCGGCCAGGGGTTTTTTCCAGACCGGGAGGTTGCCCTTGGGGTAGCCCTCGATGATGAAGGCCAGCACGGACTGGGCCAGGGAGTGTGCGTAGCCGGGGGCGGACACGCGTTCCAGGGTCCGCGCCGGGTCCTTGGTCTGGATGACGCGTATTTCGGACACTTCGGACACGGCCGTGGCCCGGGCCTCTCCGCCCAGCAGGGGCAGCAGCAGGGGGGCGAGGGCGGCCTTGAGCAGGGTGCGGCGATGTGGGTTCATGATGTGGTGTTCAGGGTGGTTCGGGCCACCACTTTTTGGAAGTACGCCTCGTTTTCCTCCTGCAGGAGGCCGCCATGGCGGATTTTGGCGCGGGCCAGGAAGAGCTGGACCTTCTGGATCTGGCGCATCTTGCGCGATTCGTCCGTCTCGTTCTCCAGGCATTCGATCAGGGCGCGGATTTCACGCTGGGATTGGATGGCTTCGGGCACGTAGCCGGAGTTCTTCAGGACCTTGTAGGCCATGCGCAGGGCTTCGGGCATGAACGGGTCCGACTGGTCGGGCAGCGGCCGTCCCTGACCTTCGAGCCCATCGAATTCGCCGCGCAACTGGGCCTCGATGATCGCCCTTTCGGCCAGTTCCGCCAGAATCTTCATGGGGTTCCCAGCAGACGCTCCACCACGTGGCGGAAGCTTTCCTCGGGGATGAACCCGAGGTGGTCGAGGATCTTCTTGCCCTGGCGGTCGTAGATCAGGGTGCGCGGGATGGAGCCGATGTCCATCATCTGGCCGATCGAGCCGTCATCGAGGAAGATGGGGAAATTGACATTGTTCTGCTTGACGAAGTTCTCGACGAGCTTGGGGTTGTAGTCCACGGAGATGCCGACGATGCTCAGGTCGCTTTCGGCGAATTCCCTGCGAACGTTCATGAGGCCCGGAAACTCCTTCACGCATGGGCTGCACCAGGTGGCCCAGTAGTTGATGATCAGGACGCGCCCCTTGCTCGAATCGATCAGGTTCCGCAGGCCCTGCACGCCGATTTTCTCGACGCCCTGGGCCATGAGGATCGTGGGTGCGCAGAGGAGCAGCAGGGTGACGAACAGGGTTTTCAGGGCCTTCATGGGCGATCCTTGTTGGGGTGGTTGGTGATGAAGCATGAATGCTAGCCCGAGTTGCGATTGGCCGTCAACGTACGGAGCAGTCGGTATTGCGCGTTGCATTTTGGCCCTTTTTGAATGATTCGGGATGCCGTCAACGACGAGGAGGACAACCATGACGACATTCATCAAAAAGAAAACCGAGATCGAAGAGTCTACCGCGACCATGACCTTCCGTCCCGGACAGTTCAAGCGCGCCCCCTTCTCCCTGGCGGAGAAGAACATATACCTGCTCGGCATGCGCGGCAGCGGGAAGACCACCGTGGGCGCGGCCCTGGCCGCCGCTTTGGGCTGCGCCTGCCTCGACACCGACGCCCTGGTCGTCGAAGCCGCGGGCAAGACCATCGAGGCCGTTGTCGCCGACGCGGGCTGGGACGAGTTCCGCCGCCTGGAGTCCGAGGCGCTGGTCCGCGCAGCGGAACTGCCCGGCAAGGTCGTGGCCACGGGTGGAGGCATTGTCCTGGCCCAGGCCAACCGCGACCTCATGTTCCGCACGGGCGTGAGCTTCTACCTGGCGGCCGACGCGGCGCTGCTGGTCGGCAGGCTCCTGCGGGACCCCAACGCGGCCCAGCGTCCCGCCCTGACCCCCCTGGACCTGCACGACGAGGTGGCCGCGGTCATGGCTGAGCGCGAGCCCCTGTACATGGCGGGCATGGACCACATGCTCCAGGCCCACCGCAGTGTGGATGAACTCGTCGACGACATCCTCGTGGCCCTGGGCCTCAAGGAATGGGATTTCACCGAGAAGGAGCGGGTTCTGGACAGGTATTAGGACGTTGCTGGGTCGGGGGTAAATATTTCAAATTGCTTGATTCATTGATGATTCACAAGATTGTCAGATGCGGGCCACGGCCAGGAAGACTGCGTGCAGGGCGATGACCAGAGCGATGAAGACCTGGCGCGCCCGGTCCCGCCCCAGTCCCGGAAAGGCGTAACCCAGATGCCCGTGGGGGCAGCGCGGCAGACAGTCGCCGCACAGGGAGCAGCTCAGGCCGGGGCGCTTTCGTTCGAGGTCGGCCCGCGTCAGGGCGTTGTAGCGGCAGGCCTTGGCGCACAGGCCGCAGCCCGTGCAGGAGCTGTCGATGGACACGCGCCAGGGCAGGACGCGGCCGATGAGGTTGTTCAGGAGGCCGATGGGGCACCAGGCCGTGCAGTGGACCATGGTGCCGCTGTGGCGCGAAACCAGGGCCATGACCGCCACCCCGGCCAGACCGAACACCGCGGCCAGGCCAAGGCCCCACGCCCAGCCCGCGCCCAGGGCGCGCAGGACCAGGGGCACGGCTACGGCGGCGGCCAGGAGGGCGGCCCGCAGGCGCGGCGCCCAGGCCGGCAGGGCCTTGGGTTTGCCGTCGTGGAGCCGGGCCAGGCGGTCGTCCCAGGCGCCGATGTAGCAGAGGTGGCTGCACCAGGCCGGCCCGACCAGCAGCAGCGACACGCCCAGCAGGATGGGCATGAAGAATCCTTCGCCCCGGAACAGCGGGCCCGAAACGATCAGGGCCGGGACGGGCAGGTGGAGTTTCCCGGTCATGAGGAACTGCTCCCACCCCGACAGGCCGAGCAGCAGCTGGCCGAAGAAGACGGCCGAGAAGAGGGTCCAGATGCGCCCGCGGATTTTGGCCGAAGGGCCGTCCAGCATCCAGCCGGCCACGAGGCTGCCGTAGACGGCGAAGAGGGCGATCCAGAACGGCCCCGAGCCGGGGAGAAACCGTTCGCCCAGGAGCAGGGGAAAGGGCGTTTTGGACACGGCCAGGGCGAGGATGCCGGCCACGAGCAGGGCTACGGCCGTGGAGACCATGTCCCGCGGGCGCAGGCTTCCGAAGATGCGCCGACCGGGTCCGCCCGCAAGCAGCAGCGCGGCGGCCGCGTGGGCCAGGCTGACGGCGCCCAGGATCAGGGCCAGGCGCACCCAGGGCAGCCCGAAGCTCATGCGCCAGGCCACCAGGGATTGGACCTGGTAGGCCCACAGGGCCGTTCCGCCGACGGCGGCCAGGATGAGCAGGGGGCGGGGCAGGAATTTCGGGAACCAGACCGCGGGGGCCAGGATGAGCGCGGGCAGGGCTTCCCACAGGGTGCCGAAGCGCAGAAAGTGCGCGGCCGAGGTCAGGGCGCAGAGGGTGAAGAGGACGCGGGTGAAGGTCTTCATGGCCGCACCGCCGCGTCGAAATTTTCCCGACCCATCCTCTCGACGAGATCCCCGAGCCGCAGTCCGGGCCGACCTTGAGTCATGAGCGTGCGCAGGACGCGCTCCAGGATGCCCATGGCTTCGGGCAGACCGTAGACACCCAGTTCGTGGGCCAGGCGCGGGTGCCGGCCGAGCTTGCCGCCCAGGACCACGCGCCAGCCTGTTGCGGCGGTGCGCAGGGCTCCGGAGGGGCAGACCCGAACGCAGGCACCGCAACCCAGGCAGCGCGACGGGTCAAGACTGATCGGGCCGTCCAGGGTCAGGGCCTTTTCGGTGCAGGCGTCGACGCAGAGCCCGCAGGCCGTGCATGCGTCCGGCTCGACGCCGACCCGGCCGAAGGCGATCAGGCCGAAGTCTGCGATGTGCGGCTGGGAGCACCCGTTGGGGCACGAGGCCAAGGCGAGACGGAATTGGTGGTGATGGCGGATGGGCTTCACGCCGGCGGCGAGGAAGGCGTTCCAGCCGGAACGGGCCATGACGGCGTCGATTTCCTTCGAGATGTCCCGTCCGATGACGGCATGGGGGCATCCGGTCGCGCCGCGGCAGACCTTGAGACTGTGCGTGGGGAGAGTGTCGGGTGTGGTCATGCCGTCATCCTGGCGCAAAACGATCCGGGAATCCTTGACCTGAGTCAAAAATTCCCGAATTGCACACGCCGGCGCGTGAGGAATTGCCGCTGTCCGTCAGGCGATCCTGATGGTAAAGGGAATGACGTGCAGGCTGCGCGAGATTTCCCGGGTGGCGCCAAGGGCCCACGAGGCGGGGGTTTTGCCGATGCGTTCGCCGAGGGTCTGGGCCAGCTTGGCCACGGCCAGGACCGGATGCCGGGTGAAAACCTGGGGCAGGCCGTAGGTCAGGTTGCAGGCCAGGCACATGCCCGGGCGCTGGTGCAGCTGAAAGGCGAAGGCGAGCTCGTCCGGAGCGTGCTTTTCAAACCGCAGACGGATGTCGTAAGCCCCGTCCTCGGCGTCGCCGAAA
Source organism: Desulfomicrobium salsuginis (assembly GCF_054657795.1). Classification (NCBI taxonomy): domain Bacteria; kingdom Pseudomonadati; phylum Thermodesulfobacteriota; class Desulfovibrionia; order Desulfovibrionales; family Desulfomicrobiaceae; genus Desulfomicrobium; species Desulfomicrobium salsuginis. Next base: position 396,070 of record NZ_BAAHYA010000002.1, read on the forward strand.
AGGGCCTCGAAGAAGGCGTCGGTCCGCGACTGGGGGAAGACCTCGTCCAGGAAGTCCGGAGTGAAGATCTGGGCGGCGTTGGTCATGGGGCGTCTCCTGTGGATGCCGGATTGATGGCGATTCCCTATCGGCGCCCCCCGCTTCAGGTCAAGGGAGATGACCGACAAACCATCCCGCTGCCGGAGGAGCACATGCAGGAAAGATTCGAAGACATTGAGATCAAATACCTCTATTTACAAAAAACGGTTGATGAGCTGAGCTCGGTTGTCATAGAACAGCAGAAGGAAATCCGGGAGCTTCGGCATCTGGTGACGCTCTTGGGCAGGAAGCTGAAGGACGTCTCCGCCTTGCCTCCCTTCGATCCAGATGAAAAACCGCCCCACTACTGAACAGGCCGGAGTTGCCGTGGACCCCACCCCCTCCCGAAGCGAGACCGTGCCCGGAAAGACCGCACCCGCCGCCGGAGCCGACCGCTCCCTGCACGCCATCCTCCAACGCATCGAGGCCCTGCCTTCGTTGCCGTCGGTGGCCAACGCCATCCTTGGTCAGGTCCTGACCCAGGATTTCGACCACGCAAAGCTCGCCCGCATCATCGAGACGGACCAGGCCCTGACCATGAAGATCCTGGACCACGCCAACAGCGCGACCTACATCTCCAGGGGCATGGTCTCGCAGGTGGAACAGGGGCTCAACCGTCTGGGGAGCAGAGTCGTCCAGACCCTCATGCTCTCGGTCCTGATCAAGGACTCGCTGATCAAGGGCGACAGAAGCGGCGAGGCCGCGCACAAGACCCTATGGCGGCACAGCCTGGCCACGGCCGTCTACGCCTCCCTCATCGCCGGCAGGAGCTATCCGTCCCTGGCCGGCGAGGCCTTCGGCGCGGGCGTCATGCACGATCTCGGCCGCATTTTCCTGCAGCTGCACGTGCAGGACGAATACGTCCATGTCACCGAGCGCATGGAGGAACTGTACGAGGCGGTCCTGGACGCGGAGCAGGAGGTCTTCAGGACGGACCATACGGCCGTGGGCCGCTGGATTGCCCAGAAATGGAAGCTGCCGCCGTCCATGACCGACGCCATCTGGCTGCACCATCACTCGGCGCCTGCGCTGGGCGCCATGAAGGACAACGGCCCCCTCGTGGCCATAGTGGCCCTGGCCAACATTCTGGCCCATTTCACACTGATGGACGCGCCCCGGAGCATGAGCCGGGATAAGCAGCGCCAGGCCGGCCTGCAGGACATGCTGGGACTGGGCGAGAAGGAGATCCAGGACATCCACCGCGCCTTCGCCCCGGCCTTTGCCGAGCGCGCCGAACCTTTCGACCTGGACGGGGACCAGGTGACCCTCTTCCTGTCCTCCCTGCAGCAGGCCAACCAGCAGCTCATGCGCATGGGGCTGGACCTGGAGCAGGCCGTGGGCCGGCTGGAGGACGCCAACCGCTTCACCAACCTGGGCTCCACCGTGGGTCTGAAGATGAGCACGGCGACGAGCGTCGACGAGATCTTCGAGGCCGCGGCCGTGAGCATGCAGGGGGATGTCGGCGTACGCGGTGGGTTCGCCTACTGGATGGTGCCGTCCGAACGGCTCATGCAGGGGCTCATCTGGGGCGGCGGCAACCGCCGCAGCGTGTCCTACGCCCTTGACGGCGACGGCCTGCCCTTGACCTCCGACGGCCCGCCCCTGCCCGAGAGCCTTCTGGTCATCCTGCGCAGCCATCACGAGCGCCACGAAGGCGCCTTCGCCATGGACCGCGAACTGCGCCTCAAACAGTTTTTCGTGGTCCAGGGTTACTGCATCTTTCCCCTCGTCGGCAGCGACTTCACCGGCGAACTGTGCATCCTGCGCTCCCAGGACCGCCCGCCCAAGATGACCCCCCAGGAGTATATGGGTTATTCGCAGGTCTCTTGCGTGGCCTCGGCCACCCTGGACCGCCTACGCCTCTTCGACAGTCTGCAGATGCGTGCCGACGAGTTGTCCCGGGCCCTGTGGAAGAACCAGCAGATCAACCTGCAGCTCCTGCAGACCGAGCGCCTGGCCGCGGTGGGGCAACTGGCCGCCGGCGCGGCCCACGAGATCAACAACCCCCTGGCCATCATTTCCGCGCGCACCCAGCTTCTGGAGAGCCGCGAGGACGACGAGAAGAAGCGCCGTGACCTGCGCCAGATCTCCGAGCAGATCGAGCGCATCTCGTCCATCCTGCTGAGCCTCATGGGATTCGCCCGGCCCAACGCGCCGCAGGTGACCAAGGTGGACCTGAACACCCTGCTGCAGAAGATCGTCGGCCTGGTCGAATCCATTTTCCATACCCACCGCATCCCCATCGTGCAGAATCTGTCGCCGGAGATGCCCCTGATCCTGGCCGACGCCAACCAGCTCGAACAGGTCTTCCTCAACCTGGTCATCAATGCCCAGCACGCCATGGAGATCGGCGGCGGGGTCCTGACCATCACCTCGTCCTTCCTGTCCGACGGCAAGCGCGTCTGCGTGACCGTGAAGGACACGGGCTGCGGCATCCCTCCGGAAAACCTGTCGCGCATCTTCGACCCGTTCTTCTCCACCAAGTCCGAGGGCAAGGGCACGGGTCTGGGGTTGTCCACGGCCTACGGCATCGTCACCAACCACTACGGCGAGATCAAGGTTCTGAGCGAGCCGGGGCGGGGTACCGAGATGGTCGTCATCCTGCCGGTGTCCACCCCCGTGACCATGCCCGAGAAGCCCGTGGCCGTGGCCGCCCACCAGTGCGTCCCCCTGCCGGAGAACGAGGGCCGGATTCTGGTCGTGGACGACGAGGGGCATATCCGCGACATCCTGGCCGAGACCCTGCGCGAGGCCGGCTACGCCGTGGAGGCGGCCGCCAACGGCGAGGAGGCCGTGCGCAAGCTGCGCGCCGGGACGTTCGACCTGATCCTTCTTGACATCCGCATGCCCGTGCATTCGGGCCTCGACGTGCTGAAGCTCCTCCGGCGCAAGGGCGGTTTCCCGCCGGTTATGGTCATCACCGGGCTTGCCTCTTCCGAGGAAATGGACGAAGCCCTGCGCCTGGGCGCGGCCAAATGCGTGCGCAAACCCTTCCAGCTGAAGACCCTGCTGGCGGACATCTCCTGCCTGCTGCAGGGACATCGCTCAGGCCAGGCCTAGCTTTTTCGAGTCATGGAGCAGACGTTGAACACAGTTCGCCACAGGCATACCCGCATCCTGGCACTGGCCAGCGGCAAGGGCGGCACGGGCAAGACCACGGTGGCCGTGAATCTCGCCCTGGCCCTGAACCGCGCCGGGCACACGGTCTGCCTGCTGGACGCCGACTTCGGCCTGGCCAATGCCGAAGTGCACCTCGGCCTGCCCGCGCCCGCCAGGACTCTGGAGCACGTCCTCTTCGACAACCTGCCCCTGGAGGAGTGCCTCGTCCCGGTTCGGCCGGGCCTGGACCTCATTTCCGGCAGCAGCGGCGTGGCGCGCATGGCCGAACTGGACACGGCGGCACGCAAGCGCCTCATCGGCGAGTTTTCGGGCCTTTCGAACTACGATTTTCTCATCCTGGACAATTCCCCGGGCATTTCGGCCCAGGTCGTGTCCCTCTGCTTGGCCACGCGGGAGATCATTCTCGTGGTCAACCCCGAGGCCAGTTCCTTGGTGGACGCCTACGCCCTGATCAAGGTCCTGAAGGAGAACGGCCTGTGGTGGCCGCCGCTGGTCCTGGTCAACCGCGCCGAGTCCGGGGCCCAGGCCCGTCAGGTCTTCGCGCGCTTCCAGGAGACGGTGGTGCAGTTCCTGGATCTCAAACCGCTTTTTCTCGGCGCCATCCCCATGGATGACGCCGCCCGGCGCATTTCCGCCGCGGGCAAGCCTTTCGTGGCCCTGCGCGAGGACTTGCCCGCGAGCCAGGCCATTCTGTCCGTGGCCAAGCTGCTGGCCGAACGGCTGAACAAGGACTGGACCAGGAACGAACCGGCCGGCTTTTTCGAGAACGTGGTCGTGCGCATGAAGCAGCGCCCGGATTTCGGCCGTCTCGTGTCCCACTCCGGAAGTGTCGGGAGCGACGCGTCCCAGCCGGACACGTACATGGAGTTGGTGGCCACCCTCGACAAGGCCGCGGGCCTGTGCGAGCGCCTCCTCGAAAACCCTGCCTACGCCTTCGTGCGCGAGCGTTTCGGGCTGGTCCGCCTGGCCATGGAGAATTTTCTGCAGCCCCTGGACCGCATGCGCAAGCCGCGCGGCGCCCTGAAGCCGCGCATCCTGGTGCTCAGCAACCACGAACAGATGCGCACCATGCTGCGCGAGATCGTGACCGAGGTGGGCTACGAGGCCGAGGCCTGCGTACCGGGAAGCGGCGATTTCCTGAAGTTCCGGGACACCTGCAACCTCGTCCTCGTGTCCTGCGACCGGCCCGAGGCGCTCATCCGCTCCTGTCTCCAGCAGCTGCCCGAGACGCCGCTCATCCTCCTGACGGGTTTCGGCAGCTCGGCGCTGGAGACGGAGTTCCGCCACCGCACCGTGGCCGTGGTGCCAAGACCCTTCCATGTCAACGAGTTGCGCGGCATCCTGCAGTCCGCGCTGAAGTAGGCGCCCTGCCTATTTACAATCCCCGGACCGTGGAATAAGCATTTTTCCTTTATTTCATGCCCCTTTCGCGGGGCGCATCATCTTCCTGCGCGGTTTTAGACCGGACCGCGCGGCAACCGGGACGTTTTTATGCGCAGAGACATCGAACATGTTGGCTGGGGAAAGCTGACCTACGAGATCAGGGCCATTGTGGCCGTGGCCCAGGACCTTCGCAACCTGGGTCTTCAGATCACCTGGGAGAACATCGGCGACCCCATCGAGAAGGGCGAGCAGGTGCCGGGCTGGATCAAGGAAATCATCGCCGACCTGGTCATGAACGACAAGACCTACGGCTATTGCGCCACCCAGGGCGTCCTGGAGACGCGCGAGTTCGTGGCGCAGCTCGTCAACCAGCGCGGCAGCTACCAGGTTACGGCCGACGACATCATCTTCTTCAACGGCCTGGGCGACGCCGTGGCAAAGATCTTCGGCTTCCTGAAGCGCGAGGCTCGCGTCATCGGACCCTCCCCGGCCTACTCGACGCACTCCTCGGCCGAGGCCGCCCATTCGGGTTACGAGCACCTGACCTACGAGCTCGACCCGAACAACGGCTGGATGCCCGACCTCGTCGACCTGGAGAACAAGGTCCGCTACAACGACTCCATCGCCGGCATCCTGTTCATCAATCCCGACAACCCCACGGGCGCGGTCTACCCCTGCGAACTCATCGAGAAGATCGTGGACATCGCCCGGCGCTACAACATCTTCATCCTGGCCGACGAGATCTACGCCAACATCGTCTACAGCGGCCACCCGACCTGCAGCCTGTCCGAGGTCATCGGCGAGGTGCCGGGTATGGCCCTGCGCGGCATCTCCAAGGAATACCCCTGGCCCGGGGCGCGCTGCGGCTGGATCGAGGTCTACAACAAGGACAAGAACCCGGATTTCAAGGCCTACATCAAGAGCCTTTTAAACGCCAAGATGCTCGAGGTCTGCTCCACGAGCCTGCCCCAGCTGTCCATCCCCCCGGTCATGGGCGACCCGCGCTACGCCGCACATCTCGACGCCCGGCGCAGGATGTTCGAGCACCGCGCCCAGGAGGCCTGGGAAGCCTTCCAGGGCGTGAAGGGCGTCAAGGTCATCAAGCCCCAGGGCGCGTTCTACATGTCCGTCATGTTCGAGGACGGGGCCCTGAACCCCGACCAGACCCTGGAGATCGAGAACCCCAGGGTGCGCGAGTACATCGAGGAGATAGTCAAGGGCGTGCAGGTGGACAAGCGCTTCGTCTACTACCTCCTGGGCGCCACGGGCATCTGCGTGGTCCCGTTGACGGGCTTCTGCTGTAACCGCAAGGGCTTCCGCGTCACGCTCCTGGAGACCGATGACGCCAAGCGGCAGCGCACCTGGCGCACCATCGTCGACGCCATCACCCGGTACCTGGCCTCGGCCTGATCCCATGGCCGACGACCCCACACCGCGCTGGCTGGAATGGGCCCGGGAGATCCAGGCCCTTTCCCAGACCGGCCAGGCCTTCACCAAGAGCCATTACGACCGGCTGAGTTTCGAGCGTCTGGAAAAGATCGCGGCCGAGATACTGGCCGCGCACTCCTCGCTCGGGGCCGCCGAGGCGGCCCGCGCCTTTTCCCTGGAGCCGGGCTACGCCACGCCGAAGGTTGACGTGCGCGCCGCGGTGGTTCAGGACGGGCGCATCCTCCTGGTGCGGGAGACGGCCGACGGCAAGTGGGCCATGCCCGGCGGCTGGGCCGACGTGGGCGACCGTCCGTCCGAGACGGCCGAGCGCGAGACCAGGGAGGAGAGCGGCTTCGAGGTCTGCGCGAAGAAACTCGTCGGAGCCTTCGACGCCAACCGCGGGGCCAAGGCCAGCATGTTCTTTCATGCCGTGAAGCTGGTTTTCCTCTGCGAACTCCTCGGCGGGGACGCGCGGGGCAGCATGGAAACCCTGGAGGTCGCCTTCTTCGATTTCGACGACCTGCCGCCCCTGTCGGAACAACGCACCAACCGGCGGCATCTCGATGAAGTTCGCGCCCATCTGCGCGACCCGTTGCGGCCATCCGCCTTTGACTGACATTTTCAACCATTTCGAACAAATGCACGATCCAGACTGTACCCTGCCCATCGGGGTTTTCGATTCCGGCATCGGCGGCCTCACGGTTCTGAAGGCCCTGACCGAGGCCTTGCCGCGGGAAAGCTTCGTCTATCTCGGCGACACGGCGCGCCTGCCCTACGGCACCAAGAGCGCCAAGTCCGTGACCCGTTACTGCCTTCAGACCACGAGCCTTCTGAAGGAGCGCGGCATCAAGCTTTTGGTCGTGGCCTGCAACACGGCCACGGCCGTGTCCCTGGAAGCCCTGCAGGAGGCCTATCCGGGGCTGCCCGTGGTCGGCGTCATCCGCCCGGGGGCCGAAGCCGCCTGCCGCCAGAGCGAAAGCGGGCGCATCGGCGTCATCGCCACCGAGAGCACGGTCAACGGCGGCAGCTACGAGCGCGAGATTCTGCGCCTTCGCCCCGGAGCGAAGGTCTTCTCCAGGCCGTGCCCCCTCTTCGTGCCCCTGGCCGAGGAGGGCTGGTGCGACGGCGAGATTGCCGAACTGACCGCCCGGCGCTATCTCGGCTCCATGGTCGAGGAGACGGGCATCGACACCCTGGTCCTCGGCTGCACGCATTTTCCGGTCCTGGCTGACGCCATCGGCAAGGTCGTCGGGCCGGGCGTGGCTCTGGTGGATTCGGCCCGCACCACGGCCGAGTTCGTGCAGGACATGCTGGAACGGCGCGACATCTGCTCCACGACCACGGAGCGCCGCCTGACCTTCCTGGCCACGGACGGGGCCGAACGCTTCGCGCGGGTCGGCGGGTATTTCATGCACCACGCCCTGAGTCCGGACGACGTGGAGATCGTGGACCTCTGATGTCCGCGCTGCTGGCCGTGGATGCGGGCGTGCGCACCGGTCTCGCCCTGCTGGACCGGGACGGACGGCTCGTGTGGTGCCGTTCCCACAACCTGGGCACCACGGCCCGCCTGAAAAAAGCGGCCGCCAGGGTGCTTTATGAGTTGCCCGCGCTGGAGTATCTGGTAGTGGAGGGTGGCGGGCAGACGGCGGGCATATGGGAGCGCGCCGCGGCCAGGCGGGGCCTGCCTTGCATAGTCATCCAGGCCCAGGACTGGCGGACGGATTTTCTTCTTCCCCGGCAGATGGTCAGTGGAAGTGCGGCCAAGGCCGCGGCTTGCGCCCTGGTGACCGCGATTCTGCGCCGGGAAGGCTGGTCGTCGCCGACCACGCCCGGCCATGACGCGGCCGAGGCCGCTCTCATCGGGCTGTGGGCCGCCGTGCGCCTCGGCTGGCGGGCCATGCCCATGCTCAATTCGTGAAGGCAGGACACATGGAATCTCTCAGCTTCGACCTCCCGGGGATCAGCCCCGTCGGCCTGGACCTCATCGCCATGCTCAACTCGCCGCAGACCACGGTCAAGCAGATCGCGGCCCAGGCCAAGCTCGACCCGGTCATCTTCGGCAACATCATCGCCTGCGCCAACTCGCCCCTTTTCCACGAGGTCAACAACACCACGGACATCCTGACGTCCCTGGTCCGCCTCGGCCAGAGGGAGATCAAGCGCATCGTGTACCAGGTCGTGCTCCGGTCCGCCTTCTTCCACGAGTCCACGGAGATCAACACCATCCTGCGGCGCGTCTGGCAGCAGAGCCTCACGGCCAACGTCTTCATGCAGAAGTTTGTCTCGGCGGTGCCCGAGGCCTACGTGCTGGAAAGCGAAGGGCACGACCATCTCGAATGCCTGGGCCTGATCCACAACATCGGATACGTGGTGCTGCTGGTCAATTACCAGGATCGGTTCCTCGAGTTTTTCACCGCCAGCGCGAACCTGCCCCTGCCCGAGTTTTTCGCCAGGGAGCGCAGCTGGTTCGGCGGGCACGACCATTTTTCCGCAGGGGCCGAGGTCCTTGCGGCCTGGAACTTTCCGGTCTCCATCCGGGAGATCGTCGGGCAGTACGCCCTGCACAGCCGGGATTTCCGCGGTGCGTATCCGGCCCTGCACAATCTGTTGCGCCTCTCCAGGCATGTCATCATGATGACCGAGTGCAACTTCCACCCGCGCAAGCCTGCCGACTTCTGGCTTGAAGGGACGGAGATCCCTTCGGCCGAGGTGGATTACGACCAGATCATCGGCGACGTGCGCGAAACGGTCCGCAGCATCGAGGGGGTCTTCGCATGATGCTCGACCGCAGGGAGTTTCCGACCCGCCTGCGTTGCAGAAAGTGCCGGGCCATGCTGCAGGTCCGCCGGCATTGACGCGGTGTGGAGCTGCGCTGCAGGTCGTGCGGCGCCGTTTACGGGCTTCAGGAGTACAGCGCGAACCTCGACGACCTGCTGGAGGAGTTTCTGGCCAACGTCCCCTGCGACAGGGTCTAGGCCCCGCGCCAGGCCTGCGCAGTGCGGTGCCTCGCCTTTGCCTTTCCGACACCATGAGAATTGAGAACAGGATTTTTTGCGACCTATGACTTCAGTCATCATTCCCCGATCAGAACACACCGTCTCGCGGCAGAACATCCATCCCGACGCCCTGAAGGTCATGTACCGCCTGGTGCGCAAGGGTTTCACCGCCTACCTTGTCGGCGGCAGCGTGCGCGACCTCATCCTCGGACGCACGCCCAAGGACTTCGACGTCAGCACCAACGCCACGCCGAGCCAAATCAAGAAAATCTTCCAGAACTGCTTCCTCATCGGCCGCAGGTTCCGCCTGGCGCACATCCGCTTCGACGACCAGGTCATCGAGACCTCGACCTTCCGGCGCTGTCCCGACCAGGACGAGGAGAACGGCGGCGACGATCTCTACCAGTTCCGCGACAACTGCTACGGCACGCCCGAAGAGGACGCCCTGCGGCGCGACTTCACCATCAACGGGCTCTTCTACGAGGTCGAGCGCTTCACCATCATCGATCACGTGGGCGGGCTCTCGGACATCCAGAACCGTCTCATCCGCTGCATCGGCGACCCGAACATCCGCTTCCGCGAAGACCCGGTGCGCATGATCCGTGCAGTCCGCTTCGCCTCACGCCTGGATTTCCACATCGAGCCGGCCACCTACAACGCCATCCTCCGGCACCACGAGGAGATTCTCAAGGCCTCGCCGCCGCGCATCTTCGAGGAACTGCAGAAGCTCTTCGCCTTCGCGGCCGGCGAAAAGGCCTTCCGCCTGCTCTACAAGACGGGGCTGCTGCATGTCCTGCTGCCCGAGATCGCCGATTTTCTGGACCACGACCACGGTCAGGACTCGGTCCTGTGGACGTGGCTCGAACACTTGGACGAGCGCATCCGGACCGTGGGCAAGGTCGAGCCGGTCCTGGTCTTCGCGGCCCTGTTTACGGCCCCGGTGCGCCACGTGGCCGAACGCTACGAGACGGCCGGGGAACGGGTGGTCTACAACGCCCTGCTGGCCGACCTGCTGCCGCCCATCTGCACGCGCATGAGCATGCCCAAGTGGATGTCGACGCGCATGATCCAGATCATGGCTAACCAGAGCCGCTTCGAGCCCGACAAGAAGAAGCGCTTCTCCAAGCGCGGTTTCGTGGCCCAGGACTGTTTCCCCGAAACTCTGGCCCTCTACCAGTTGGGCCTGCTCGTGGCCGGCGAGGACCTCGGCCCGGCCGAGATATGGGGAAGCCTGCGCAGCGAGGTGGAGGCCGAGACCCCGCAGTTCGTGCGCGTCGAGGGCAGAACCGAGCAGGGGAGGCCGCCCCGCAAGAGGCCGCCCCGCAGGCGACGGAGATGATCTCCCGCGACGTCCTGACCACCTTCCCGACCTGCCCGGGCGTGTATCTGATGAAGAACGCCGCGGGCAGAATCGTTTACGTGGGCAAGGCCAAGCAGCTGCGCCGGCGGCTTTCTTCCTATTTCCAGCCCGAACACCGCCTGCCGCCCAAGGTGCGGGTCATGATGCCCCGGGTCGAGGCCATCGACTTCCTGTGCACGGCCACGGAGAAGGAGGCGCTGCTTCTTGAGGCCAGCCTGATCAAGAAGCACCGGCCCAAGTACAATATCGTCCTGCGCGATGATAAGCAGTACGTCCTCTTCTGCCTGTCCCGAAACCACCCCTTCCCGGCCCTGCGCCTGACGCGCAAGGTTTTGCGCGACGGGTCCGTCTATTTCGGCCCCTTCACCTCGGCCCTGGCGGCCCGCGAGACGAGGCGCGTCATCGACCGACTCTTCCCCCTGCGCAAGTGTCGCGACACGGTCTTCGCCAACCGCACCCGGCCCTGCCTGCAGTACCACATCGGCCGCTGTCTGGGGCCGTGTTGCCTGCCCGTGTCCGAGGAGGACTACCGGCAGGTGGTGCGGCAGGTTGAGCTCTTCCTTTCCGGCAAGTCGGGCGAACTCCTGGACGGGCTGCGCACGGAGATGCTGCGCCGCTCCGACGCCCTGGACTTCGAGGGCGCGGCGCGCCTGCGCGACAGCATCCGCGCCGTGCAGGAAACGGTGGAGCGGCAGGCCGCGGTGCTGTCCGATGGGCGCGATCTCGATGTGTTGGGGATAGGCGGGGGAGAGCAGGGGGCGGCCCTGTCCGTGGTCTTCGTGCGTCAGGGGCGGATCATCGACGGCCAGAATTTCTGGTTCGCCGGAGAGACGCTCGAGACCCCCGAGGACGGAGTCCGACTCGTGGAGTCCTTCCTGACGCAGTACTACACGGCCGAGCGCTTCATCCCGGCCCGCATCGTCACGGCCACGGGCGGGGTGGACCCGGCCCTGGAGGAACTCCTGGGCGACATGCGCGGCGGCAAGGTTCATGTGGCCAAGGCGAGGGGCGACCAGGAACGGCGGCTGGTGGACATCGCCACGGCCAACGCCGCGGCCCACGCCGCCGGGCGCAGGCGGGTCCAGGCCGGTCCGGTCGAACTGGCCCGCGCCCTGGGGCTCGACGGCGAGGTGGAGCGCATCGAGTGCGTGGACGCCTCGCACATCCAGGGCGAGGGCATGCGCGTGGGCATGGTCGTCTTCGTCGACGGCCGGGAGGAGAAGGAGTCCTACCGGTTGTACGGTTTTCCCGAACTCGAAGGTTCCGCCGACGACTATCTGGCCCTGGCGTCCTTTGTGGCCCGCCGCCAGGCCTCGGGTCCGCCCTGGCCCGATCTGCTGCTCGTGGACGGCGGCAAGGGCCAGTTGGCCGCCGTGGAGCGGGCCATGGCCGAGCATGGGCTGGAGGGCGTCGCCCTGGCGTCCATCGCCAAGGGCGAGAGCCGCCGCGCAGGCGAACTGGGCGACGCGATCTTCCGCCCCGGCCGCAAGAACCCCATGCCGCTCAAACCCGGCAGCCCGGAACTCCTGTTCCTGCAGCACGTGCGCGACATCGCGCACCGCTTCGTCATCTCCCGTCTGCGCCGCCACAAGCGCTCGACGCAGCTGTCTTCGGACCTGGACGCGCTGCCGGGCGTGGGACCCGCGACATCGAGGCTGCTCTGGGAGCGTTTCGGCAGCATCGAGGCCATGCTCGCCGCCGGCGTCGAAGAACTCGCATCGCTCCCCGGCCTCGGGCCGCGCAGGGCCGCGAAGCTGTACGAGGCGCTGCGGGCGCTCGATCCGGCCGGGCAGGCCGGACCGTCGACCGCACCGGAAATCACCCGCACATAACCCCGCCTTGGCCGATTTACGGGGTCCGGGGCCGGTCGGGCTGCGGCTCTTTCCGGCTGGAAATTCTGACGCGCCTTGCCAATAAAGCGGGAACTTGTTAGAAAAATACGTGTTTTTTCTGGATAATGACCTTGTGACCACCTTCAGATGTACGGCGGATGACGCGTGAATCTTTTCGAGGAATTCGAGCAGCTTGTCAGGGAGATTGAACAAGAGAAGATCGGATACGTCGTGGTCGGGGCCGTGGCGATGGCCTTTCACGCGGAACCGAGATTCACGCAGGACATAGACATTCTGCTCGAACCTGATGATTTTGCGAAGATAAAAGGGATACTTGAGGCACACGGTTATATGGAATCGGCGCAGCCGTGGACGTTTCAGAGCACGCCGTTGACGCTTCGGCGATTTCTCAAGGTCGAAGGCCGCGACCAGATGATCATGGATATCCTTTTGGCAGGAAACGGTAGGCATCTGGAAATAATCCGCAACGCCCTCGAAGCTTCCGGCGAGGGATGCATCGTCAGGGTGGCCAGCAGATCGGACCTCATCTGGCTCAAGAAACAAAGAGGTTCGCTGCAGGATCTGGCCGATATCGAGAGGCTGTCAGATGAAGGACGTTGAAACCGTCATGAGACAGCTCAGCAACCTGTACGAGTTCAACAGGAGATTGAAGACGTACAGGCTGCGTGAGACTCGCTCCGCCACGGTTCGGCTTCCGGAGCATGAGCGGAACCGTACCTCTCCGAAGCCCCCCCAGGGTTCGGACGCTGCAGACTCCGCGTCCTGAAGTTCAGATCATTCCCGTCTTTTTGAGGGCCTTGGCTGCGAAGAAGCCGCCCACGGCGCCGCCGACGGCCTGGATCACGTTGGGCAGGATCTCGGCCGCCGCACCCTGCAGGCCGATGTTCGGCATCAGCGTCTCCCCGATGAAATACATGGCGATCATGGCCAGCCCGCCCAGGGCCAGCATGGCGTACTGCGTCGCGCCGGTGCGGCCTGCCGCCATCGCGGCCAGTGCCCCCTCGGCGCCCTTGGCCAGGAAGGTCAGGGGGGCGAAGACGGCGAAACCGCTCAGGACGTCGGCCAGGGCCGAGCCCACGCCGCAGGCGGCCAGGGCCCAGAGCGCCCCCTGGCGCGGGTTCATGAAGCCGAGCACCAGGCCGCCGAAGACCACGGCCACGTCGCCGACGTTGAAGTAGCCCCGGCTGGGCAGGGGGATGCGCACGAAGAGGGTCGTCAGGCAGGCCAGGGCCGTGATGGACAGGGCGGCGATGCGGATATTTTTCATGGTTCCTTCCTCAGGTGACGGGTTCGGTGGTCAAAAAGCTCCAGGGTCTTCTCGGTCTGCTGGTAGATGCTGATGTAGGCGGCCACGATGACCCCGCACAGCCGCAGGAATCTTCCGCTGCGGCGGCCGGCGAAGTGCGGCGTCAGGTCCATGAAGAAGCGGTAGCGGTGCAGCAGAGGCGTACATTTTTCCATGACGGCCTTCAAGACGATGGCGTTGCGGCGGGCCCCCGGACGCAGCGGCAGGCCCAAGATGTCGCGGAAGGTGATGGACTCCAGTCCGAGCTTCACGATCAAAAACGAGTTGGGGAAAACGAGGGCCTTGAGCAGGGAGTCGCTCAGCCAGTCCGTGCGGCCCATGAGGCCCGCCCATTGAAAGGCCGCTCCGAAGGCCAGCAGGGAGAGGACGAATGGCAACACGAAGAGGATCGACCGCCCCGCGGAGCGCAGGCCTCCCCTCCACGCCGCGGCGGTGAGCAATATGGCCAGCAGTGCGGCCTGCAGCTCCATCCGTCCGTACCAAGGGCCGAAGACGAAGAGCCCGAAGAAGGCCGTCAGCAGGCCGAAAATCGTCAGCACTTTCAGGCCGGCCACAATCGCTCCAAGCCGAGGTGAACCTCTGGCCTTCCGGCGTCGGGACGCACGAAGGCCAACTCGAAGCCGCTCGGCAGGTCCGGCCTGGCTCCCGGCCTCTCCAGGTGCGAGACCTGCACGACCCAGCCGAAACGTGACAGATTCAGGGCCGTGAACTGGGGGGCGGTCAGGTATTTGTCGAATTCGTCGAGAATGACGACCTCCCTGCAGCCGCCGGCCTCGATCCAGGCCGAGGCCAGGTCGGCCAGGCTCTGCGGCGCTTCGCGGCCCATCAGGGCCAGGGTGGCGCGCATGGTGTTCTGCTGCAGGTCCATGTCCTGGGCCAGGTACAGCAGGCAATGCCGGTCCCGCAGGTTCGGGATGAGCACGTATTCCAGGAAGGTCGTCTTGCCCGCGCCGTTCTCCCCGCGCAGGCGCAGCCAACTGCCCCGCGGCAGCCGCAGGTCGCGGGCGAGCTCGTAGCGCAGGCCCGCGTGGGGGACGGGGTAGGTGCCGGCGGCGAGCTCAAGCATGGCGGCCTGCCGGTTGCGGTACGTTCCCGATCAGGGTGAAGAGTCCGGCCTCGGGCAGGACGGTCGCGAAGCGGTCCAGGAGCAGCTCGCGGTTGCGCGGCGAGAGGGTTTCGAGGACGTGCACGAGCAGGATGCGCAGGGGCCGGCGCGGAAGCAGCGCCATGAGGGCCAGGCAGCAGATGATGGCCTGCTCCCCGCCGGAATAGGACGAGAGCAGGCGGCCAGGTTCGAGGCGGACGCCGAACAGGGCGCACTCCCGGCCGATGTCTGCGAGGGTTCCATCACCGGCGCCCAGGAGCAGAAGCTCGTCCTCCAGGGTAGTACCGACGAAGAGGTTGTGCATGTCGATGACGCAGTGGTCGCGGCCATGCTCGGCCAGGGTCGAGGCGTTCACGGGCGTCCTGCGCTCTTCGGATTTGTTTTGCTTGACTGGCACGGGCGGTGATGCAATGGACATGCTCCATGATCAAATACAGTATCGAATGCTGGCTCTACAACGATCTCCTGGATCGCTTCCTGTTGCTGCGCTGTCCTGTGACGCACCGTCATGATGAATACTGGCAGCCCGTGACCGGCGGCCGCAACGCCGAGGAGCCCTGCGTCGAGGCCTGCCTGCGCGAAGTGGAGGAGGAGACGGGGGTGAAGCTCGCCGCGGAGATGCTCGAAACCGTCATCCCGGAATTCTGCTTCTGCATTCCCGAGGCCCGCATCGAACTGCGCAAGCCCGTGTATTTGGCGCGAGTGCGCAGCGAAAAGGTCGTCCTCTCGTCCGAGCACATCGGCTACTACTGGTTCGACGCCGTGGACGTGGAGGGGCACCTGCACTGGGACTCCAACAAGGAATCCTTCCGTCAGGTCCTGGCCTTCACCCGCCGTCAGTTCGCTCCCGCCCCCAGCAATCCTTCCAGATAGGCGACGATCTCGTCGCCGTCCCAGCGGGCCATGCCCGTGTGCCCGAAAACCACCCTGCCCTGGCGGTCGAAGATGTACGTCGTCGGCAGCCCTTCGGCCTGCAGCTCCGGCGGAACGGGCGGGTCGAAGACGTACAGCGGCATGTCGAGTTCCCTGGACATCGGGTGGGCGCGCACTTCGTCCGCGGTCTCGGTGCTGATGCACAGCACCCGCAGGCCGTCGTTCCCCTCGAATTTCTTCCACAGGTTCCGCAGGTATGGCATCTCGGCCCGGCAGGGCGGGCACCACGTGGCCCAGAGGTTCACGACCACGACCTTGCCGCGCAGGTCCGCAAACGACGTGGCGCGGCCGTCCAGGTCCGAGAAGGTGCCCTGCAGGTCGCCCAGGCGGGTCATGGCCGGGAGTTCCGGCTGGCCGGCGTCGGCGTCCACGAAACCGCCCATGATGACCAGGGCCGATGCGGCTTCCAGCAGAAGCAGGGCGACGGCGGCGAAAAGGGCGCTCAGAGCCGGGTGTTTCGGGATCTTCATGCGGTTTCCCCGCCCTGGGTCAGGCCAAGGCTCGTTTTCAGGCTGCGGATTTCACCGGGGCTCAGGTGACGCCATTTCCCGGACGACAGGTCGCCCAGGGTCAAGGGCCCCAGCCCTACCCGCTTGAGGCGCAGGATGGTCAGCCCAAGGTCGCGGCACATGCGCCGGATCTGGCGGTTGATCCCCTGGCGCAGGGTCATGCGCAGCAGGGTGCCGCCGCTGTGCAGCGTCCTCGCCTCGACATCGACCGGAGCCAGCGTTTCCCCTTCCTCAAGCCGCATGCCCCGGCGCATGACGTTCAAGGCATCCTCCGTCACGGCCTCGCGCACCAGCGCCTCGTAGAGCTTTGGGTGTTCGTGGCTGGGGTGGGTCAGGCGCAGGGTCACCTCGCCGTCGTTGGTCAGCAGCAGCAGCCCTTCGGACATGAAGTCCAGGCGCCCCACGGGAAAGAGTCGCAGCCCGCGCAGTTCGCGCGGCAGCAGGTCGAGGACCGTCTGCCGGCCCTGGGGGTCGCGGACCGTGGTCACCGTATGCGCGGGCTTGTGCAGCATGATGTACACGGGCTCCGCTCCCTGGCCCCCTCTCACGGGCTTGCCGTCGCAGGCCACCTCGTCCCGGCCCGGGACGACCCGCGTGCCGGGTTCGCGCTGGACCGCGCCGTTGACCTTCACCCGGCCGGCCTGGATCAGGGCGTCGGCCCCGCGGCGCGAGGCGATGCCGGCATCGGCCAGGTACTTGTTCAGACGTACTTCACTGTGTTCGGACATGGGCGAAGCAATAGGGAGAAGCCTGCCGCAGGGCAAGCAAAAAGGCGGCCGGCTTCCGTCTCACTCCGCCTTTGCGGGACGTTTCAGGTCGATATGCTCGGGTTCCTGATGCCGTCCGCCGCGCGTGATGCACAGGTCGTGGATGAGGCCGTTGGCGATGGAGTAGATCCAACCGTGCAGGTAGAGGGAGCGGCCCCGGTCCCACGCCTTGCGCACGATGCTGTTCAGGGCCAGGTTGCGGACCTGCAGCTTGACGTTGAGTTCGCACATGTCGTCCAGGTTCGGGGTCCGGTTGCGCTCCATGAGGTCCTTCACGTTCTCCAGCCAGTGGGCCAGCAGGCCCGGCGTCTGGTCCTTGAGCACGGCATCGATGCCGCCGCAGCCGTAGTGGCCGCAGACGATGATGTGCTTCACCTTGAGCACGTCCACGGCGTACTGCAGGACGCACATGAGGTTGATGTCGGTGTTGATGACCTGGTTGGAGATGTTGCGGTGCACGAAGACCTCGCCCGGCATGACGCCGATGAGCTGGTCCGCGGGCACGCGGCTGTCGGAGCAGCCGATCCACAGGAACTTGGGCTTGTGCTGGTTCTCCAGCTTGCGGAAGAAGCCGGGGATGTTCTTTTCGACGTTCTGGGCCCAGATGCGGTTGTTATCGAGCAGTTTGGCTATTTCTTTCATGTCGTTTATCCGTTGGGGGTTGGTGCGTACTGATTGTTTACTCATTTTGTCCGGATCACGCAATGCATCTCCCGTATCCGGAAACAATCGGGCCGTGCGGGTGGACCAAAAGCGTGGGTTTGGCTATAATGGCAGTCCGCCGGCCGGAATCGTCACCCTGTCCGGCAGCGCCGAATGCCATCCCGAAGGCCGGCGCAGCCCCCTCCACGCCTTTGCATCATGCTCCCTTCCGCCGGCATCGGGCGTGGAACCCGTTCACTTCAATCCCTGTGAGGTTGCAATGAACCTGGACAGTTCACGCTGGTGCGCGCGCCTCTTCGCCGCGGAACACGCCGGCATCCTCGACGTGGTCAGGACCGCCGACGACCTCGACGCGGCGCGCAAGGCGCTCTACCTTTTCGTGACCGAGCGTCAGTATCTGATTCTTTTCGACGACCGCGAGCACACCGCCTTCGAGATGACCGTGGCCCGCGACTGCGCCCGCGTCCTGCGCGCTGTTCTGGCCAGAGGCTCCGACGCGCGGGCCGGCTTCAGTGTGGCCCAGGCCCTGTGGGACCTGGCCCGCGGCGTGGAGCGCCCGGACCTGAAGGCCGGCTTTTTCGCCGAGCTGTCGCACCTTTTTCACGGCCTGAACGGCACCCCCCTGGGTGTAACCCCCGAACCCTCGACCCTGGACGAGGTCAGCGGACGCGAGGCGGCCGTGGTCAGGTCCCTTGAACTCGACCGCATCTGGGAGGGTATCGAGCAGGCCATGGCGCGCTACCAATCGGGCCTTGAAGCGGCCTCTTTGGATCGGCGCAGGCAACGCAGGCAGGAACTCCAGACCCTGTTCAACGCCTCGGACCCTGAGTGGGAGGACTGGCACTGGCAGGTGCGCAACATCATCGAGGACGCCGAAGGCCTGGCTGCGGCCGTCAATCTGCGCGATGACGAGCGCGTCGCCGTGGAGCGGGCGGTGCGGACGAAGCAGCCCTTCGGGATCACGCCGTATTACGCCACCCTCATGGACAGCGACCCGGAAACCGGCCGCGACCGGGCCGTGCGCGCTCAGGTCATCCCACCGGCCTCCTACGTGGAGTGCATGGCCGCCCACGGCGACAGCCGGGCCGAGGCCTTCGACTTCATGCGCGAGGCCGACACGTCGCCCGTCGACCTCGTCACGCGGCGCTACCCGGCTATCGTCATCCTGAAGCCCTTCAACACTTGCCCGCAGATCTGCGTCTACTGCCAGCGCAACTGGGAGATCGAGCGGGCCATGGCGCCGGGGGCCATGGCGTCCCGGGCCGACCTGGAGCGCGCCGTGGAGTGGATTCGGCGGCACCCGGCCATCAAGGAGGTCCTGGTCACGGGCGGCGACCCGCTGGCCATGGGCGACGGGCCCCTGGAGCGCATTCTGAAAAGCGTCGCGGACATCCCCCACGTGGAGCTCATCCGCATCGGCACGCGTACGCCCGTGACCCTGCCCATGCGCATCACGCCGGGGCTGGCCCGCATGCTCGGCTCCTTCCGCGAGCCCGGGGTGCGCGATGTCTGCCTGGTCACCCACGTGGAGCATGTCTCGGAAGTGACGCCTGAGTTCGTGGCCGCCGTGGACAGGCTCAAACGGCAGGGGGTGAGCGTCTACAACCAGCTCGTCTTCACGTTTTACGTCTCCCGGCGCTTCGAGGCCGCGGCCCTGCGGCGACTCCTGCGCAGATGCGGGGTGGAGCCCTATTACACCTTCGCGCCCAAGGGCAAGGAGGAGACGGAAGCCTACCGCGTGCCCATCGCCCGCATCCTGCAGGAGCAGCAGGAGGAGGCGCGCCTGCTGCCGGGCATGCGCCGCACCGACGCGCCCGTCTTCAACGTGCCGGGCCTGGGCAAGAACCACCTGCGCGCGGCCCAGAACCGCGACGTGGTGTCCATCCTGCCCGACGGCTCGCGGGTCTACGAATTCCACCCGTGGGAGAAGAACATCGTCGAGCGCGATTCCTACATCGGGCAGGACGTGCCGATACTGACGTACCTCGAGCGCCTGGCCGCCATTGATGAGGATACGGCCGAGTATTCGAGCATCTGGTATTATTACTAGGGCGAAAAAAAGCCTCCCCGGTGAAGGGGAGGCTCGATTGCTTGCGGAAGGCCGTGGCGGTGTTGAACAGCCGCGTGAAATGAGGAAGGCATGGATCCCCGCCTTCGCGGGGATGACACTGATGAGGGACACATGGTCTGCGCGTCATTCCCGCGAAGGCGGGGATCCATGCCTTTCATTCCCTAGATGTTGCGCTCATCCATACCGTTCTGGCGCACCTCGGTCACTCGGCCATGACGAACTTGCCGTCCTTGACCTGGACCATGACCATGGAGTCCACGCCCAGGCCGTTGTGGTCCTCGGGGGTCAGGTTGTAGATGCCCGATATTCCGACATAACCCTTTGTCTGCTCAATGGCCGCGCGCAGCGCCTCGGGCTCGGTGCCGGCCTTCTCGATGCCCTTGACGACGAGCATGATGGCGTCCCAGGCGTAGCCCGAGTGGGTGTTGATGGGGAACTGCTTGGCGTAGCCTTTCTCGGTGTAGAGCTTGATGAATTCCTGGATGACGGCCTTCTGCGGGTCCGTGTCCGGGAGTTCATCCGCGACCATGAGCTTGGTGGCGGGCATGCGGTTGCCCTCGGAGGCCGGGCCGGCCAGCTCGACGTACTTGGGGTCGGGCAGGCCGTGGCACTGGAAGAGGGGCAGGTCGATGCCGAGCTGGGCCACGTTCTTGGCCGTGATGGCGCCGGCCGGGCCTGTGGTCCAGACCACGAGGGCCTGGGGCGCGGCGTTCTTGGCCTTGGTCAGCTGGGCGGTCATGTCCGTGTCGCGTGCGCCGAAGGATTCCTTGATGAGGATCTCTATGCCGAACTCGGGTCCGAGCTGCTCCATCCAGCGCAGGCCGTCCTTGCCGAAGCCGTCGTCGGCCGAGAGCAGGGCGATCTTGGTCAGCCCCTTGTCCTTCAGGTAGGTGAAGAGACGCTTGACCGCGATCTCAGAACGCTGGGGGGACTTGAAGACCCAGTCGAAGGGTCCGAACTTGCCGCCCATGATGACCGGGTCGCCGCCCACGGTCATGACCGTGGGCGTCTTGCCGTCGTGGACGATCTTCTTCACGTTCATGCCCGTGTCCGTCAGCGTCGGCCCGATGATGGCCACGACCTTGTCCTTGTGGATGAACTTGGTGGCGATGTTGGCCGCCTTGGCCGGGTCGCCCTCGGTGTCGGCGACGATCAGCTCGATCTTCTTGCCGCCGATGCCGCCCTCGGCGTTGATCTTCTCCACGAGCATCTCCGCCACCAGCTTGCTCGGCGTGCCGATGAAGGACGCGCGGCCCGACAGGTCGAAGAACCCGCCCAGCTTGATGGTGTCCTCGGCCAGGGCCGGGGCGGCCAGCAGCATGAGGCCGGCCAGAAGTCCTATGATCCTGCGCATGTCGTCTCTCCTCTGGAAAATGGTTGTTGCCGTTGTGGGAACGTCCTTGAAATTACACGATCTCGTCCTGGATGCGGCTGTCGAAGACCCGCTGGCTCTTGCGCTCCGAGCGGGGGAGGCTGCCGTAGTCCACGATGTCCAGATCCACGGAAACCATGAGCTGCCGCTTGATCTGATGCACGGCCTCGTGGGCCATTTCCGGCGCGCGGGACGCCCCTACGCCCTCGGCCCGCTCCACCACCAGACGCAGGTTGTCGCGCCCGCCCTCGCCGCGGGTCAGGTGGATCTGGTACTCGGAGCCCAGTCCCGGCACGGCCGAAAGGATGGTGTCGATGGAACTGGGGTAGATGTTCACGCCGCGGAACTTGATGGTGTCGTCGGAGCGGCCCTTGATGCGCGAGTGGCGGGGCATGACGCTGCCGCAGGTGCAGGGGCCGGGGATGATGCGCGTGATGTCGCGGGTGCGGTAGCGGATGAGCGGCGCGCCCTCCTTGCACAAGGTCGTGACGACCATCTCGCCCCACTCGCCGTCGGGCAGGGGCGTGAGGGTCTCGGGGTCCAGGATCTCCAGGAGATAGTAGTCCGACCAGTAGTGGATGCAGTCGTGGTCCGGGCATTCGATGCCGGCGCCTGGGCCGTAGAGCTCCGTCAGGCCGGTGATGTCGAAGAGTTCGGCTCCGCCGAAGAGCTCCGAGATCTTCTTGCGCATGGAGCGGCTGGAGCGCTCGGAGCCGTAGATGATCTTCTTCACGGCGATCTTGTCGGCGATGCCGCGCTTGTGGATCTCCTCGGCCATCAACAGGGCCATGGAGGCCGTGGAGCAGAAGACCGTGGACTGGAAGTCGAGCAGGAACTGGATCTGCATGTCGATGTTGCCCGGTCCCACAGGCACGGCCAGGGCCCCGACCCTCTCGCAGCCGAGCTGGAAGCCCATGCCCGCGGTCCACACGCCGTAGCCCACGGCGATCTGCACGCGGTCCAGGGGCGTGACGCCGGCCGTCTGGTAGCAACGGGCGAACATGGAGATCCAGTCGTCGAGGTCCTTCTGGGTGTAGCACAGGACCTTGCGCTTGCCCGTGGTGCCGGAGCTTGCGTGCACGCGCACGAGCTGCTCGAAGGGCACGCTCTTCAGGGGGAACGGGTAGCCGTCGCGCAGGTCCTCGGTGGTGGTGAAGGGCAGGCGGCGCAGGTCGTCCAGGCTCTGGATTGCGTCGGGCGTGACGCCGGCGGCCTCGAGCTTGGCGCGGTATGCGGGCGAGCCTTCGTAGGCGTGGCGCACGGTCCACTGCAGCCCTTTGAGCTGGTGGGCCTGGAGGTCCTCGGCGGAGGCGAAGGCGGGCATGAAATCGGTCTGCATGGGCGTTTTCTCCAGTCGGATATTGGTCAGTCCGGCCGCGCCGAGGCGGCTGGCCGAGGGGTTGTCGTGGCTGGCCGCGCCGAGGAAGGCGGCGCGCAGGGCCGGGTCAAGGAGCAGGTCGCGGCTTTTGCCCTGTTCGACGATCCTGCCGCCGGCCAGCAGGAAGGCAGTGTCCGAGGCCGACAGGGCTCGGGCGGCGTTCTGTTCGACGACGAGGATGGTCGTGCCGGCGCGGGCCAGCTGGTGGATGATGGCGAAAATCTCGTCGGTGACGATGGGCGCCAGGCCCAGGCTCGGCTCGTCCAGGAGCAGCAGGCGGGGCCTCGCCATCAGCGCCCGGCCCATGGCCAGCATCTGCTGTTCGCCGCCCGAAAGGGTGCCGGCCAGCTGTGCGCGGCGCTGGCCCAGCTTGGGGAAGCGGGTGAAGACCTCGTCCATGCGCCGCTTCTCCTCGGCCTTGGGCAGGCTCAGAGGGATGGCCCCGAGTTGGAGGTTCTCCAGGACCGGCAGGTCGGCGAAGACCTCGCGGCCTTCGGGCGACATGGCCAGCCCCAGGCGGACCATGCGCGCCGGTGTGGCGCCGGTCACGGGTTTGCCGTCGAGAAGAATCTCGCCGCCCGAGGGCTTGAGCAGACCCATGATGCACTTCAGAAGGGTGCTCTTGCCTGCGCCGTTGGCCCCGACCAGGGCCACGGTTTGCCCGGCCTCGACGGCCATGTCGATGCCGAAGAGGGCCTGGGCCGCGCCGTAGTGGGCCGTCAGATTTTTTATGGTCAGCATCAGGCCGTGGCCTCCATTCGTCCGAGATAGGCTTCGAGCACCAGCGGGTTGCGGCGGACTTCGTCGGCCGTGCCCGTGGCGATGCATTTTCCGCTATCCAGGACCACGACCAGGTCGGCGATGTTCATGACCAGGTCCATGTCGTGCTCGACCAGCAGGATGGTGTGCCCGGCCCGTCGCAGGTTGCGGAGTTGTTCGCCCACGGCTGCCGTCTCCTCGGCGTTGAGGCCGGCCACGGGTTCGTCCAGGAGCAGGAGCTTGGGGCGGCCGACGATGGCCCGGGCCAGCTCCACGCGCTTCTTGTCGCCGTAGGCCAGGACTCCGGCCGGCCAGGAGGCCTTGTCGGCCAGTCCGAAGGCGTCCATGGCCTCCAGTGCCCGCAGCCGCAGTTGCCGTTCGCGGTGGCGCAGGTATGGCAGGCGCAGCATGGCCATGAGCATGGAGCCGCCGGCCTCGCAGGTCAGGCCCGTGAGCACGTTGTCCAGGACCGAGAGGCGCGGGAAGAGCCGCAGGTTCTGGAAGGTGCGGTGGATGCCCAGGCGCGTGACCTTGTGGGCCGGCAGCCCGGCGATGTCCGAGCCCTGGAAGCGGACCGCGCCGCTTGTGGGCGGGTTGACGCCGGTGATGCAGTTGATGAGCGTGCTCTTGCCCGCGCCGTTGGGGCCGATGAGGGCCGTCAGGCGCCCCATGGGCGCGCCGAAGCTCACGTCCTGCAGGGCGGGCAGGCCGCCGAAATTCTTGCCCACGCCTTCAAGTCGCAGCATGACCGCGCCTCCTCAGGGCCAGGCGGACCCGGACCATGTCCGTCAGGCCCGTGATCAGGCCCTGGGGCAGGAACATGAGGACCAGCACGAGGATGCCGCCGTGCACAAAGTCCTTGTAGGTGTCGAAGAACTCCACCCACTCGGGCATGAGCGTCAGGAAGGCTGCGCCGAAGACCGAGCCCCAGATGGAGCCCATGCCGCCGACCACGACCATGATGACGAAATCCGTGGAGGCGAAGATGCCGAAGGTGTCGGGGCTGACGTAGGCGTAGCAGTGGGCGAAGAGGCTGCCGGCCAGGGAGGCCAGCACGGCCGAAAGCACGAAGACCTTGACCTTGGTGGCGCGCGTGTCGACGCCCAGGCAGGCGGCGGCCGTCTCGTCCCCGGCCAGGGCGGCCATGCCCCGTCCCACCCCGCTGCGCACGAGGTTCAGGCACAGGAGCAGGCAGGCCATGGCAAAGCCCCACAGCAGGTAGTGCAGGCTGACGGGGTCGTCGACGGCCGCGCCAGGCACCGAAAGGCTCGGGATGCCGGCGAAGCCGCTGGGCCCGCCCGTTACCTCGTCCCACTGCAGGAGCACCGTGTGCACGACGTAGTTAAGGCCCAGCGTGGCCATGGCCAGGTAGTGGCCCGAGAGACGCAGCACCGGGATGCCCACGGCCAGGGCCACCATGGCCACCAGGGCGGCCACCAGGAACATGGCCGGCCAGGGTGGCAGTCCGAAGGTCACGGTGGCCACGGCCGAACCGTAGGCGCCCAGGCCGAAGAAGGCCGCGTGGCCGAGGGATATCTGACCCGTGTAGCCGATGAACAGGTTCAGGCCCAGGACCACGATGGCGTTGATGGCGATGAGGTTGGTCAGGCCCAGGGTGTAGGGGTTGTCCTCGACGAGGGGGAAGAGCAGCAGGGCCGCGGTCATGAGCGTCACTGCCAGGCCGGTGCGGTGGAGGGTCAGGAAGTAGAGGAGCTGTTGTCTGCCGGTCATGGAAATCCTTATTGCCGGTCATCGGCCGGGTGGGCCGTCGGGTGCGGCGGTGCCGGGAAAGTATAATCGATTTGACCGGGGGTAAAGTCCGGAGATTCGTGTTTCATGTACGCAAACGGCCTTCCGGGGCTGGCTTTTCGGTCGCCGAAACTCCATCGCCGGCCTCGTAACATTGAACCATTGCCCGCAGTGCACAGGGCCGCCTCAACGCGCCGGGCAATGGTTCAACGAACGATGCCTGGCTCAGTCAAACAGTCGGCGGCCGAAAAGCCAGCCCCGGAAGGCCTTGAGCACGTCCGGAGACTGCAGGGAAGAAAAAAACAGGGCCGTCACTTGCCCAGCAACCCCTTGGGCCTGACGAAGAGCACCAGCAGCAGGACCACGAAGGCCACCACGTCCTTGTAGGCGCTGGATATGTATCCGGCCGAGAGGGATTCCAGGAGGCCCAGGCCCAGGCCGCCCAGGATGGCCCCGGGGAAGGAGCCGAAGCCGCCGAGGATGGCGGCAGCGAAGCCCTTGAGGCCCAGGAGCACGCCTACGTCGTAGTTGAGGGTGGTGATGGGCGTGACGAGCACCCCGGCCAGGCCGCCCAGGGCCCCGGCGATGGCGTAGCTCGTCAGGCGGATGCGCCCCGTGCTGATGCCGACCACGGCCGCGGCAGTGGGATTGGAGGCCACGGCGCGCATGGACAGGCCCAGGGGCGTGCGGTGGAAGAACCAGGTCAGCACGGCGATGGCGACCACGGTCAGCCCCAGGATCCACAGGGCCTGGGGCAGGACGCTGGCCCCCAGGATCTGCACGGGCACGTCGGGGGTCAGGGGCGGCAGGGCCATGCGGTTCTTGCCCCAGACCAGCTTGATGACGCCGCGCACGATGATGGACAGCCCGACGGTCAGGAAGATGAGGACCAGATGGTTGTCCGAGCGGGCCGGGCGCAGGCCGAAACGTTCCACGAGCATGGCCGCCAGGGCGACCAGAAGCACGGCCAGGCCCAGGGCCGGAACCGTGGGCAGGCCCAGGGCGAAGAGGGCCGAGAACATGAACATGCCGCCCAGGGTGACGAAGTCCACCTGGATGAAGTTGACGATGCCCATGGTGTTGCTGACCACGCAGAAACCCAGGGCGATGAGGGCGTAAATGGCGCCCCCGGTCAGGCCGCCGAAAACGAATTGCAGGAGATCGGTATGCAAGGTGGCTCCAACTGCTTGATATGCGGTACTATGCATGCGTAGTCGAGACGGTCGGGAATTTCAAGGACGGGAGCCTCCCGGCCTTTGCGTCCGTTTGCATCCTGATCGGCTCAGAGCCGTAGGGTGGCGCTTGCGGTACGCATCCAGGCGGTAGCCTGGGACGCCTGCCGTCGGCCGCGTCCGCCATCCCTCAGGCGAAAAAAAAGGCGGCCCCTATGCGGAGCCGCCATATTTTTCGTCTCGTGGAGCCGGATTACTTCTTCTTGTACACGCCCTTCAGCACGGCCTCGATGCGGCGGTTCTCGGCGCGGCCGGCGTCGGTGTCGTTGCTGGCCACGGGCTTGGACTCGCCGAAGCCCTTGGCCGTGATCTTGGAGCCGTCCATGCCGAGCTTCTTGACCAGGTACTCACGCACGCTGTTCGCGCGGCGCTGGGACAGCTTCTGGTTGTATTCGTCGGAACCCTTGGAGTCGGTGTGGCCGTCGATCTCGACGGACACGCCGGGGTACTGCTGCATGAAGGCGGCGAAGTCGGCCAGTTCCTGGTGGTACTCGGGCTTGATGTCGGACTTGTCGAAGTCGAAGTTGACCTTCAGCTTCACGACCATGGGGATCGGGCAGCCGGCGGCGTCGACGGCCAGGCCGGCGGCGGTGCCGGGGCAGGTGTCCTTGCAGTTGCCGACGCCGTCGCCGTCGTCGTCCAGGGCGCAGGGATCGGCGGGGGCGGAGGCTTCGTCATAGAAAACGTCCTTGACGAACTTCTTCATGGCGGCGTCATCGGCCAGCTGGGCGGCGGAAGCGCCGACGCCGCAGGACTTCAGGGCGGTGATGTCGTCCAGCAGCTTCTGGTTGCCGTTGATGGTGTCGGCGAAGCTGATGGTGTGGAAGCAGACATTGAACTTTTCGGCCATGGCGGCGGCGACCTTCAGGGAGCCTTCGCCGGCGTTTTCCTGGCCGTCGGACAGGATGATGACGGCGTTGCGGCCGGAAGCGCCCTGCAGGGCGGGCTCAAGAGCCTTGAGGCCGACGCCCAGGGGGGTCGGGTTGGCGCCGATCAGGGTCGGGACCTTGGCCACGGAGGCGCCGTAGGAAGCGACGGCGAAGGGGGCCAGGGCCTGGATTTCGCCGGCCGGGGCGGCGGTGTTCAGGCCGCCGTTGTAGCCCAGCTCGGGGATCATGGCGTTCATGCGCTCCAGGAGGGACTTGGCCAGGGCGATCTTTCTGTCCTTGGTGCCGACGTATTTTTCATCCATGGAGCCGGAGCGGTCCACCAGAATGATGAAATTGTCGACTTTCTTCACGAGGTTCTGGGCCGCCATCGAGGCGGTGGCCACGGACAGGGCCAGCAGCAGGCTCAACAGGATCAGGGTGCATTTTCTCATAATTCTCGACTCCTCAGGTTGATATGTGATCTCGTAATGGACGAAATGCTCAAAACGTTTGATCTCTATAACAAAATAAGCGCTGCTGACGAGTACAATTTTTGATTGTGCGTATTTATCGGAAAAGATTGAAAATTTAAGGAATGCTCAGGGGTTGGGGACGGCGGCAGGCGTAGGCCGATTTGCCGAACGCCGCGACACTGGCGCGGTATTTGCCATTGATTTCAGCAGAATCTGTTTCAGCGAGGAGCGTACAGGTCCGATTCGAGTCTGTCCAGTTGTCTGCATCTGAGCGAGTGCGCCCCGGAAAGTGTCTCAAACAGGCATGACTGCGGGTCGTTGTCCGTATCCACAGGCAGGTATGCGTCTGCGGGCGCAGGCTCGAAAGCCTCGTAGCTGCGGAGCATGTCGTCGAGGTGATGCAGCCGTGCGTCGGATGCCCCGCAGGAGCCTTCCCGCCTTGCCAGGCGGAGCCGCAGGGTTTCGACGGCGCAGACGCAGTGAACGAAGACGATGCCGACCCTGAGGTCTGCGGCCAGCTCCGCGGCCGCCTGCCGCCACCTGCTTTCGGAGAAGGTGGCGTCCAAGGCCACGGATGAGCCGTTTTTGAGGTGTTCCTGGGCGAGATTGAGGAGCCTGGCGTAGACGCGTCCGCGCAACAGGGGCCGGTACAGCCCCG
This sequence comes from Desulfomicrobium salsuginis, assembly GCF_054657795.1. Classification (NCBI taxonomy): domain Bacteria; kingdom Pseudomonadati; phylum Thermodesulfobacteriota; class Desulfovibrionia; order Desulfovibrionales; family Desulfomicrobiaceae; genus Desulfomicrobium; species Desulfomicrobium salsuginis. The sequence continues at coordinate 424,132 of NZ_BAAHYA010000002.1, forward strand.
TGTTGAAGGGCGACACGGAGTTTGCGGGGCTGCCCAGGTCTTCCTTTCTCACGGCGTCGGACGAAAAGACGGGCATGAACAGTGCCGACGCGGTACGTTCGGCCAGGGTCGACTTGCCCGAGGCCGGGAGGCCGCAGAAGACCCACAGCGTCGGCCGTCCGAAGGACAGGGCGTAGCGGAAGGCCAGGCTCAGGTAGGTTCGGGCTTCGCTTTGCAGAAGGGCGCGGTGACGGTCGTCCGCCTGGGCCATGGACATGCAGGCGACCTTCAGCCTGACCAGGGCGCGGTATGCGGCGTAAAAATCCAGCAGCGCATAGACCTCGGGGTCGGAAGCCGCACGGGCATAGAATGCTACGAGTCTGCGGGCGGCCTCGGCAAATCCCAGACGATCCAGGTCCATGCTCAGGAAGGCCAGGTCAAGAGCCGTGTCGCCGTAGCGGAAGCGGTCGTTGAATTCGATGCAGTCGATGATCTGGATGCCATCGTGAAAATAGACGTGGTCGACGCGTAGGTCCCCGTGGCCGTCCCTGATCCTTCCGCTGCGCACGCGGTGCCGGAAGAGGTCGGGGTGGTCCTTCCAGAACGCGCGGCTGACTTGCCGGATGAGCTCCCATTTTTCAATGTCCAGGAGTCCGGAGGCGTATGGCCCGATCTGCTCGAAGTTCTCCTCCATGTTGAAGCGGATGAGTTCCGGGTCGCCGAAGCCGTCTATGTCCGGGCTGCGCAGGGCGCCGGAGTGAAAGGCTGCCAGGACCCGTCCGAGGGCCTCCAGCCGGTCGTCCGTGAAGTTTCCGGATTCCAGGAGGCGCGCCAAGTTCGCCTCGTCGGGCAACTGCCGCATCTTCACCGCGTACTCGATGATGCGTCCCCCGGGCCCGAAGGACAGCCTGCCCCGGTCGTCCTCATGGATCCCGACCACTCCGGCATAGACGCCGGAACTCAGGCGGCCGTTGAGTTCCGCCTCGCGCCGGCAGAATCGCCTGCGCTCCGCGAGTTTCCTGAAGTCAAGGAAGCCGAGGCTCTTGGGTTTCTTCAGCTTGTAGACCCACTGCCCGGTCAGGAGGACCGCGGAAATGTGCGTCTGCCTGATTTCGATCCGGGACACGTCGTGGGGGTAGAAGGCGGGATCGGACATGGCCCGCAGTATGGCGTCGAGTCTGGAGGGCGAAGTCATGGCTGTCTCCCTTTGGGCATGGTATGGATGACGCCCCCGAGGTACCACAAATCCCGCCGTGCGCAAAATCTTTAACGCCTTGACTTGTATTGCCGGCATTTGACAGCGCAGCGCCCGGCGTGCATAGGCTGTTGGATTATCGTTCCACGGGTGGGCGAAAAATCCGGTGGTTCGAGATTTTTCGTTGCCCGATCGGCCCCTTGAAATTACTGTCATACATAATATGTCTTACAGTCGCCCGTTCGCCAGCCTGCGCATCCGCACGACCATCGTCCTGACCGCCATTTTTACGGCCATGGGGCTGGCCTGCGTGCTCATGGCCGGGCTCATCATTTCCGACCGGGTCGACGGTTTCGAGCGGGAACTGGCCGCGGCCAACGCACGCCGCGCCCGCAACGCCCTGCAGCAGGACATGAAAAAGCTCGACGCCCTGCTCAAGGACTGGGCCTGGTGGGACGACACCTACGCCTTCATGGCCGAACCGACGGAAGAGTACGTGGCCAGCAACGTCACCCCGGACGTGTTCCGCAACCAGCGGCTGAGCGCCATGATCTTCGTTTCCGTCTCCGGGGAAATTCTGCACGCGTACTTCAAGGACTCCGAGAACGGTGAGTTCGGCGCCCCCGTCCCGGGCCTCATCAGATACGTGCAGGAGACGGTCCGGATGGAAGCCGCCGGGCGTGGAACGGGCGGCGGAACCGCCGTGGCGCACATCAACGGCAAGCTCTGGATGGCCGGGAGCAAAACCGTCCTCACCTCCCAGGAGAGCGGGCCGTCCAGGGGCTGGCTGTGGATGATCCAGGAGATCGACACTCCGTACATGCTCGAACTGAAGCGCCGCACGGAGCTCGATCTGGGCCTCATGGTCGCCTCGGAGGCAGCCCTGCCCGAGGCCATGCGTCCGCTGCACGGGGCCGCGGACGCCTTCAACAAGGCAGTGGTCGTTCCGGAGCGGACGAGAATCTGGAGCAGCCTGCTGATCCCCGACGCCGCCGGCGGCGAACCCATCGCCATCGTGGCCAACGCCCCGCGGGAACTCGCCGTGTATGTCAGTTCGGCCATGAGAAACAGCCTGGCCGTGGTCATCGTTTTCGGCGTCATCGGTTTTTTCGCCGGCCTCGTCTTTCTCGACAAGAGCATTCTTTCCCGGCTTGCTGACCTGCGTTCGCGCGTTGTCCGGGACGCTCCGGACGCGCAGATCTGCGCCCTGGACGCCAGCTGCGACGAGATCGATCAGTTGAGCATGATCACGGACGCGGCGTTTCGGTCCGTGCGCGAGAATGAGCGTTTCCTGACCGAGGTCCTGGCCGCCCTCAAGGTCGGCGTGATGCTCATCCGCAAGCGGGACAAGGTCATCGTCATCGCCAACCGTTACGCCTGCGAACTCATCGGCAAGACCGAGGAGGAGGTGCTCGGAAGGTCCTGCCACAAGTTCGTCTGCCCGACGGAATCGGGAAAATGCCCGGTCATCGATCTGGGGCAGGTCTGCGACAACTCCCGGCGGGTGCTGATCGGCCGCGACGGGGAGCGGATCGACATCCTCAAGTCCGCCACCACCGTGACGCGCAGCGACGAGGAGTACCTCCTGGAGACGTTTCTGGACATCCGGGAGATGGAGCAGACGCGGCGATTGCTGGAACAGTCCGAGGCCCGTTACCGCGCCATATTCATGAACACCGGGACGCCCGGCATCCTGATCAACGACGACACGACCATCGCCGTGGCCAACACGGAGTTCCTCCATCTGGTCGGGGCCACGGAGGAGGACGTGGCCGGGCACCCGTCCTGGATGCGCTTCTTCGTGGAGGAGGATGCCCGGCGCATGCTGAATTACCACGTCCGGCGCCGCGAGAACGAGGATTCGGCCCCGCGGTCCTACGAAGCCCGGCTTCTCGATGCCGCCGGCGGCATGCATTTCGTGCGCGTCACCGTGGCCCTCATCCCGCGCACGAAGCAGTCCATCGCCTTCTTCCTCGACATCACCGACATGCGCCGCGCCGAGGCCAAACTGCAGGAGCTGGCCTATACCGACGCCCTGACGGGGCTGCCGAACCGGCTCTGCGCCCTGGAGCGCCTTTCGCGGACCCTGGAGAGCCTGCGGCCCCATTCGGGCAGCCTGGCCGTGCTGCTCCTGGATCTCGACGATTTCAAGATCGTCAACGACTCGTGGGGGCACGCCGCCGGCGACGTGGTGCTCATGGAGGTCGGACAGCGCCTGGCCTCGGTGCTGACCACCTCGGAAATGGTCGGCAGGCTCGGCGGCGACGAGTTCATCATCGTTTCGGCCGTGGGCGCCGGGGAGGAGGACTGGGCCGACCTGGCCAGGCGCCTGATCGAAGCCCTGAACAAGCCCTTCCATCTCGAAGACTCGGAGATTCATCTCGGCGTCAGCGTCGGCATCGCCGTCTTCCCCCGGGACGGGGAGACGGCCGGGCAGCTGGTGCGGTGCGCGGACCTGGCCATGTATCACTCCAAATCCGCGGGCAAGAGCATGTTCCAGTTCCACTCCCCGGAACTGACCCTGCACGTGCAGCATCGCATGGAGATCGAGCGGGAATTGCGCCTGGCCCTGGACGCGGGGGAGATCGAGGCCTTCTACCAGCCCATCATCGACCTGGAGAGCGGCCGCATCGTCGGGGCCGAGGCCCTGGCTCGCTGGCGCAAGCCCGACGGGACGCTGATTCCACCGGCGGCGTTCATCCCCGTGGCCGAACAGACGAATCTCGTCACCGACATCGACCTCGTCGTGCTCTCCCAGGCCTGCCGTCAGGCGCGGTTCTGGAGCGACGAGGGGCACGGCGACCTGCGCGTCTCGTGCAACATTTCCGCCCGCCATTTCCAGCGCGGCAACCTGCTGTCCGACGTGCGCAGAATCCTGGACGCTAGCGGCCTGCCGGCCGTGCGCCTGACCCTCGAGGTCACGGAGACGGTCTACATGGAGAACATCGACCAGGCCCGGACGATCCTCGACTCCCTGCGCAGCCTGGGGGTGTCCACGGCCCTGGACGATTTCGGGACGGGGTATTCGTCCCTGTCCTACGTGCGGTCCCTGCATTTCGACGTGCTCAAGATCGACCGGGCCTTCGTCAAGAACCTGCCCGATGAGTCGTCCCTGGCCCTGGTGCGCGCCATGCTCGGCATCGCCGACAGCCTCGGCATCACGCCCCTGGCCGAGGGCATGGAGAACACCGGCCAGTTCGACCTGCTCAAGTCTCTGGGCTGCCGCTTCGGGCAGGGCTATCTGTTCTCGCCCCCGGTCCCGGCGGACACGTTCGTGGGCCTGCTCGAACGCCAGGCCCCGACGGACTGATTCAGGCCGAGCGCCGCATCCATTCCAGCGCCTCATCGAACACGTCTTTCGAGTGCAGCATGGCCACATGGCTCACGGGCCGCGTCTGCCGCTCCTCCCAGCCCTCCAGCCCGCAGCGCAGGGCGGAATTGGGCATGACCATATTGTCGGCCGGAGAATAGAGGGCCAGGCAGCGCACGCCGGCCGGCGTCGGCAAGGCCGCGACCCGCGTCACGGTTTCGCCCCCGTAGGCCAGGTAGCGGCCCAGGGAGGACAGGGCGAAGGGGGAGAGCTTGCTGCCCCCGTAGGGCGTGCCGAGGGTGACCAGTGTGCGGATGCGCGGATTCGGCATCTGGGCCAGGGCGCAGCGCAGCAGCAGGCCGCCCAGGCTGTGCCCGACGAGGTGCACCGGCCGGTCGGGGTTTTCTTCCAGAATTTTCGTCAGGTATGCCGCAAGGCCGGCGACGGTCTCATCCCACTGCACGGCCCAACTGGGGTAGCCGAAGCAGGCCGTGCCGAAACCCTTGGCGTGCAGCCTGTGCCGAAACAGAATCCAGGCCCCCGGGTTGTGGAAGAGCCCGTGAACCAGAACGACTAGCGGGCGGTCCTGCGTCGGCTTGGACCACAGGCCGGGCCACAGGCCCAGGGGGTGCAGGGCGACGATGGCCAGTTCGCTGGCCGCACTGCGCAGGGCCGTCCGCCCGGCCATTGCCAGGAAGGGCGCAAGCGGCTGTCCCGACTGGTTCGTTTCCTCGTAGCAGTAGAGGGTGTAGGTCAGGAGGGTGACGATGCCGACGAAGCAGGCCAGGGCGAGGAGCAGGAAGGTGATCACGGCCGCACCCCCGCCAGAAACTTCGCGTCCGCGTCGAGATGCCTGACGAGCTTGCGGTGCCCGGCCGGGAAGGCCAGGGCCCTGATCTGCGCCCACGTGGCCCAGCGGTGCTCCTGGGCGGCGCGCAGCTCCAGTTCGGCGGGGTCCGAGAGCAGGGTCACGGCGTAGGCGAACAGGGTCACACGGTACCTCGTGAAGGAATGCTTGAACGAGCCGATGGGCTCGGGGTGGTTGACGGCCAGGCCCGTCTCCTCCAGATATTCGCGGATGACGGCCTGCTGGGGGCTTTCGCCGTCCTCGACGATGCCGCCGGGGAATTCCCACAGGTTGGCCCAGATGTCGTCGGGCATCCGCTTCTGGGCCAGGATGAGCCCGTCGTGGACCAGCACGCCCGTGGCCATGGTCAGGTAGACGGGCTGCGGAGCCGCCGCCGTGACCGGCCTGTCCTCCTGCACGCCGAGGGCCCTGGCCCGGCACCATCCGGCCAGGGGGCAGGCGGCGCAGGCCGGGTTGCGGGGCGCGCAGACCAGACTGCCCAGTTCCATCATGGCCTGGTTGAAGTCCCGCGCCCGACCGGGGGGCAGCAGGGCGGAGCAGCGGCTTTCGATCTCGGCCCTGGCCTGTCGGGACTTGACGGGAACGTCGATATCGTACAGGCGGCTGGCGACTCGCTCGACGTTGGCGTCGATGACGCACACGTCGCGGCCGAAGGCGATGCTGGCCACGGCCCGGGCCGTGTAGGGGCCCACCCCGGGCAGGGACTGCAGGCCCTCCACCGTGTCGGGCAGGCGTCCGCCGAGGCGCTCCCGGACCTCGCGCGCCGCCTTGTGCAGGTTGCGCGCCCGGGAGTAGTAGCCCAGACCCTCCCAGTGCTTCATGACTTCGTCCTCGTGGGCCTCGGCCAGGGCCGCCACGTCAGGGAAGCGCTCCATCCAGCGCTCGAAGTAGGCCACGCCCCGCTCCATCTGGGTCTGCTGGAGCATGATCTCCGAAACCCAGACGTGGTAGGGCTCGTACGTGCGGCGCCAGGGCAGGTCGCGGCGATGGCGCGAGAACCAGTCGAGGAGGGCGTCGGCGAGGCCCCCTTGGGGCGCTTCCGCCGACGGGCGGGTCGAGGGCATGGTGGTGTCCGTCTGCAGGTTGAGGGTGTTTGTCATTTAGTTCGGGAATCGGTTCAGGCTGCGTCCTGCTTCGGTCAGCGCCTCGGGTGCTGTCAAGGCCGGCATGGAGGGGATGGGAGAATGTCGTCGATGAGCCTCTTGCGCCCCGCGGCCTGGCGGGTGGCCCCGTCGGGGGGCGCGCAATGATATCCGTGGTGCTGCCGTGCTTCAACGCCGAGGCGGGCCTGGCCCGGTGCATGGAGAGCATGCTGGGCCAGAGCTGGCGGGACTTCGAGCTCGTGGCCGTGAACGACGGCTCCTCGGATGGGACCCTCGACGTGCTGCGGGCCTTTGCGGCCCACGACGACCGTGTGCGCGTTTTCGACCGCCCCCACGGCGGGGTGGTGCAGGCCATGAACTTCGGGCTCGAACAGTGCCGTGGGGAATACGTGGCGCGCATGGACGCCGACGATGTCTGCCTGCCTGACCGCCTGGCCCTGCAGAAGGCGCACCTGGAACGCCACCCGCACATCGGCCTCGTGGGCGGGCGGGTGCGCTTCGGTGGGGACCCGGTGGCCGGGCGCGGTTACAAGGCGTACGTGGATTGGACCAACACCCTGGTCGCGGAGGAGGACATCCGTCTGCACCGCTTCGTCGAATCGCCCCTGGCCAACCCCAGCGTCATGTTCCGCAAAGAGCTTGTCAGCCGCCACGGCCCGTTTTATGACGGCCCGTTCCCCGAAGACTACGAATTTCTGCTGCGCTGGATGGACGCGGGCGTGCGCATGGACAAGGTGCCCGAGGACGTGCTGGTCTGGAACGACCCGCCGACCCGCCTGACCCGCAACGACCCCCGCTACGACCCCGACGCATTCCACCGCGTCAAGTCGGGCTACCTGGCCGCATGGCTCAGGGCCCGCGGCATCGGCCGGGTCTCGGTCGTGGGCGGCGGCCGCGTGACCAGACGGCGCGCCCTGATGCTCGAAGAGCACGGCGTGGACATCGAACGTTGGCTCGAGGTCGACCCGGACAAGATCGGCCAGACCGCCAGCGGCCGCCCGGTCTGCTCCTGGCACGGTCTGGGGGCGCCGGACGGCGAGTTCCTGCTGTCGTATGTCGGCAATCGCGGGGCCGGGGCCCGCATCGCCAGGGAACTCGCGGAGCGGGGCTGGCGCATGGGAACACATTTTCTGCTGGCCGCGTGAGGGCCGGCATCACACAGTCACCCCAGGAGGTGAGGCATTATGGATATGATCAAGATCGCCAAGGACATGGAAACGGTGCTGCGCAAGGTGGCCACGGAGTTCGAACCCATTTCCGAACCGGCCGAGGACGGCGCCATGTGGGGCTTCGAACTGGGCGAGGACGCCAGCGGCTTCCTGTCCCTGGAATCCAACCAGGGCACCCTCGACGTGCCCACGGTGACGGTGTCCCTTTCCCTGGGCTCCATCGAGGAAGTCACCAAGGAGGACCTCATGGATCTCCTGACCATCAACGGCGATCTGCTGGGCGCGTCCCTGACCATCACGCCGCCCCTGGGCGAGGAGCAGGAGGAGTTCCTCATGCTGCAGACCAAGTTCGTGGCCACGGAGTTTTCCGAGGACATGTTCACCAAGTCCGTGACCTCGCTCATGACCCAGATGTCCATCTTCTTCGAGACGGAGTAGGCCGGGGCCTTCGTCAAATGGGCGGGGGCTTGGCGCTTCGGGGTTGCCGTGGAGAAGCCATGGATCCCCCGCCTGCGCGGGGATGACGTGGTCGGGATGCCCGTAGGCGAGGTTTCGGGCCATGCATCCCCGCTTGTTCCGGATTGACCGTCTGGTCGAGCTTGACGGGTGGCCGACGTGCCATGAATCCCTTCCTGCGAAGGATTGACTCCGCGGCGGTCGTCACTGCGGCGTCATCCCCGCGCAGGCGGGGATCCATGCCTTTGTCGGTGCGCCCGACGTCCTTGAAACACACAAATCCATCAAGAAATGTCCAAAATCACAGTTCAAGCCGTTTCCAAGGCCTATTCCGGCGTCGACCTCTTCCAAGGCCTGTCCATGGAGGTCCATGCCGGGACGCGCCTCGCCCTCGTCGGACCCAACGGGTGCGGCAAGTCCACGCTGCTCAAGATCATGGCCGGCGACATTTCGCCGGATTCGGGCAAGGTGACCGTCCCCAAGGGCTCCCAGATCGGCTTCGTGCAGCAGGAGCTGGGTGGTGCCGACCTGTCCAAGACCCTGCACGATTTCGTGCTGGAGGTCCTGCCGTCCTGGAACGAGTTCTGGCGCGATTGGCGCGCCGCCCTGGACGCCGGCGACGACGCGGCCCTGGTGCGCCTGCACCAGCGCCAGGAGGAACTGGAGCACCAGTACGGGTACAACCCCGAGCACCGCGCCCACGCCATTCTTTCGGGCCTGGGCTTTTCGCAGGCTGCCTTCCCGCGCCCCGTGGGCGAGCTGAGCGGCGGCTGGCGCGAACGGGCCAAGCTGGCCCGCGTGCTGGTGGCCGGGGCAGACATCCTCTTCCTCGACGAACCGACCAACCATCTCGACCTGGAAGCGGTGGAGTGGCTCGAATCGTACGTCCTGGGCTTTCCCGGCGTGCTCGTCTTCGTGGCCCACGACCGCTATTTCCTGGACCGCTGCGCCAACAAGGTGCTTTTCCTGGGCGGGGAGAAGCCCGTGCTGCGCGACGGCAACTTCTCGCAGTTCCTGGAGTGGAGCGCCGAGCGCAGCGAGCAGGCCCGCCGCCAGGCCGACAAGCTGCGCACCGAGATCGGCCGCAAACAGGCCTTCGTGGACCGCTTCAAGGCCAAGGCCACCAAGGCCAGGCAAGCCCAGAGCCGCATGGGGCAGATCAGCAAGCTGCAGAGCGAGCTGGAAACCTTGACTCCCGAAGTCCGCAGCAGGAGTTTGTCCTTTTCCTGGCCCGAGCCCGAGCGCGGCAACCAGACCGTGCTCTCGGCCGTGGACCTGTCCTTCTCCTTCCCCGACGCGCCCCTGTTCTCCGACCTGAACTTCAACATCTACCGCGGCCAGCGCATCGGCCTGGTGGGGCCCAACGGCCGCGGCAAGTCGACCCTCATCAAGCTCATCACCGGCCAGCTCCAGCCCACGGGAGGGCGGATCGTCACGGGGTCGAGCATCGTGACGGGCTATTTCAGCCAGCACCAGACCGACATCGTGCGTCCGGCCTTCACCGTCATTTCCGAGATCAGGCGCCTGGCCGCGCCCCAGGCTTCGGACCTTCAGCTCAAGAGCGCGCTGGGCCTGTTCATGCTTGGCGAGCGCTACTGGGAGAAGAAGGTCGAGGAGCTGAGCGGCGGCGAGAAGAACCGGCTCGTCCTGAGCACCCTGTTCCTGAGCCGCGCCAACTTCCTCATCCTCGACGAACCCACCAACCATCTGGACATGGAGAGCCGCGAGGCCCTCATGGACGCCCTTTCGGCCTACACGGGCACCATGCTCGTGGTGGCCCACGACCGCTACCTCCTGTCGGAGGTGGTGAGCGAGATATGGGAGCTCACCCCCCACGGCATCGAGGTGCACAACTGCGGTTTCGACGAATACCACGCCCGCAAGAAGGAGCGGGATGCCCAGACCGAGCGCGTCCTGCCCGAGGACGTCAAGGCCGTGCGCCAGGAGCAGAAGCAGAAGAAGCGGGAGGAGGCGGAGCTTCGCAACCGCATTTACCAGCAGCTGCGGCCCCTGAAGAAGAAGTTCGACAAGCTCGAGGCGGAACTGGAGTCCAACCTGTCCGAACAGGAGGAACTGGAAACGCGCCTGGCCGACCCTGCCACCTACGAGGACCAGAACCTGTCGCGGGAGCTCGGGCAGAAGTTTTCGGCACTGCAGTCCCGGGCCGAGGACATCATGTCGGACCTGGCCTACCTGGAGAAGGAAATGCAGGAACTCGAACTGCAGAGGGATGCGTGACGCACGACCTAGTCCTCGTCGTGGCCGGCGTGATTGTCCGCGACGGTCGCTTTCTGGCGGCCAGACGCTCGGAGACCATGGCCTGGGCCGGTTTTTGGGAATTTCCCGGCGGCAAGGTCGAGCCGGGCGAGACCCTGGCCGAGGCGCTGAAGCGGGAACTCCGTGAGGAACTTTCCATTGCAATAGATGCTTTTTCCCTCTGGAAAGTAAAGGAAAAAAAGGTTACAGGGGGTGCAATTCGGCTGTTCTTCCATCTGGTGACGGCATTTTCCGGCACACCAGCACCCCGGGAAGGGCAGGAATTGGCCTGGATCACCTGTGAAGAGGCGAAGGATTACACCTTTCTGCCGGCCGACGCGGAGGTTCTGGCCGAACTTCCCGGCTGTCTGCGAACACGGTGAAGCTCACCGGGATTCAAGGCGACGCAGGATTGCATCTTATTCCGACTCAATTTCCGGAGGACGTTCATGCCTATCTTCATTTACAGGGCGAAATCGCGCGCCGGCAGATCGGTCAAGGGTGATCTCGACGCCCCGGCCCTCGAATTTGCCGAGAACATACTCAGACGCAAAGGCTACTCCGACATCAAGGTCAAGCCGAAGCCCAAGGACCTGCTGGAGGGCACCTTTCTGGAGGGCCGCGTCGCGGACCGCGACATGGTCGTCTTCAGCCGCCAGTTCGCCACCATGATCAACGCCGGCGTGCCCATCCTGCAGGCCCTGCAGATCATGTGCGAGCAGACCGAGAACCCCAAGCTCAGGCGCAAGCTCTACAACATCCGCAACGACATCGAGGGCGGCAGCTCCCTCTACGAGGGCCTGAAGAAACACCCGGACGTGTTCGACGCCCTCTATTCCAACATGGTCAACGCCGGCGAGACGGGCGGCATCCTGGACCAGGTGCTCCTGCGCCTGGCCGACTACATCGAAAAGGCCGCCAAGCTGAAGGCCAAGATCAAGGGTGCCATGATCTACCCCAGCGTGGTCGTGACCGTGGCCGTGGCGGTCATCGCGGTCATCCTCATCTTCGTCATCCCGACCTTCGAGATGATGTTCCGCGAGGCGGGCAGCGCGCTGCCGCTGCCGACGCAGATCGTCATCGGCATGAGCAATTTCGTCATCAACAACTTCCTGTTGCTGCTGGGCTTCATCGTCGCCTTCATCGTCGGCTTCAAGTTCTTCTACAAGTGGGAGAAGGGCCAGGTTCTCGTCGACCGCTGGGTCCTGTTCCTGCCGGTTTTCGGGCCGCTGCTCAGGAAGGCCGCCGTGGCCAAGTTCAGCCGCACCCTGTCGACCATGGTCTCAAGCGGCGTGCCCATCCTGAATGCCCTGGACATCGTCTCGCGCACCTCGGGCAACAAGACCGTGGAGCGCGGCGTCCTGGAGGCCAAGAAGTCCATCGCCGAAGGTCAGAGCCTGGCCGAGCCCCTGGAGGAGACAGGCGTCTTCCCGCCCATGGTCATCCACATGATCTCCATCGGCGAGACAACGGGCGCCCTGGACTCCATGCTCAGCAAGATCGCCGACTTCTACGACGACGAGGTCGACGTGGCCGTCGAGGCCCTGACCTCCCTCATCGAGCCCATCATGATCGTCTTCCTGGGCGTGGTGGTCGGCGGCCTGGTCATCAGCATGTACCTGCCCATCTTCTCCATCGCCGAGACGGTGGCGTAACTTCTCAAGGAGATTCAGTGCGCATCGCAGATCTGCTCCGGCGACAGGAACCCTTCCTGTCGCTGGAGTTCTTTCCCCCCAAGGACCGGGCGCAATGGCCCGGTTTTTTTGACGTCGTCAGACAGCTGAAGGTCCTGGACCCGCTGTTCTGTTCCGTGACCTACGGGGCCGGCGGGAGCACCCAGCACAACACCCTGGAGATCGTGACCCGCCTGAAGCAGGAATACGGCCTCGAGCCCCTGGCCCACCTGACCTGCGTGGGCGCCGACCGCGGCCGGCTCGGCGTCTTCCTGCAGGGGTTGCGCGAAGCCGGGGTGGACAACGTCCTGGCCCTGCGTGGCGACCCGCCCAAGGGGGAGACGGAGTTTCGGCCCGACAGCGACGAGTTCCGCCACGGCAACGACCTGGTCTGCCACATCCGCAGCGAGTTCGGGAATCTGAGCATCGGCGTGGCCGGGTACCCCGAGAAGCACCCGGAGGCAGTCAGCCTGGAGGCCGACCTCGAGCACCTGCGCCACAAGGTGGCCTGTGGCGCCGACTTCGTCATCACCCAGCTTTTCTTCGACAACGACCATTATTTCGATTTCGTGGACCGCGCACGAGGCGCCGGCATCGGCGTGCCCATCATCCCCGGCATCCTGCCCGTGCAGAACCTGGCGGCCCTGAAGCGCATGCTGGCCTTCTGCGGTGCCACCGTGCCCGCAGGTTACATGCGCGACCTGGAGCACGTGCAGGAGGTCTACGGGGACAGCGGGGTGCGCGGCCTGGGACTGGGGTACGCCAGGAGCCAGGTCCGAAATCTGCTTGACCGGGGGGCCCCTGGCGTGCATCTGTACACTCTCAATAAAGCCGATACCTGCCTGGAAATCTGGAAGGATTTCGCCGGCAGGCAAGGACGGCGGTAACCATATTCGGAGGCGACGATGAAAAAGAATCCAGTAGTGGCCGTGGTGGGCGCGACAGGCGCCGTGGGCAGGGAGATGCTCGATACGCTCCTGCGCCGCAATTTTCCTCACTCCGAAGTGCGGGCCCTGGCCTCGTCGCGTTCCGCCGGCACCACCGTTGAGTTCGGCTCCAAAAAGCTGACTGTGCAGGAACTGACTGAAGATTCCTTCAAGGGCGTCGATCTTGCCCTCTTTTCCGCCGGCGGCTCCACCTCCGAGAAGTTCGCGCCCTGCGCGGCCAAGGCCGGCTGCGTGGTGGTCGACAACTCCAGCGCCTGGCGCATGGACCCGGCCGTGCCCCTGGTCGTGCCCGAGGTCAACCCCGACGACTTGTCCTGGCACAAGGGCATCATCGCCAACCCCAACTGCTCGACCATCCAGATGGTCGTGGTGCTGAAGCCCCTGCACGACGCCGCCCGCATCAAGCGCGTGGTCGTGTCCACGTACCAGGCCGTGTCGGGCACGGGCCAGAAGGCCATCAACGAACTCGAAAGCCAGGTTCGTCAGCTTTTCAACGGCCAGGACGCCGAGTGCAAGGTCTACCCCTACCGCATCGCCTTCAACTGCCTGCCGCAGATCGACGTATTCCTGGACAACGAGTACACCAAGGAAGAGATGAAGATGGTCCTCGAAACCAAGAAGATCCTGGGTGACGACACCGTCCGGGTCACGGCCACCACGGTGCGCGTGCCGGTCTTCTACGGCCACAGCGAGAGCGTGAACATCGAGACCGAGAAGAAGCTCACGCCCATGGAGGCCAGGGCCATCCTGTCCCAGGCCCCTGGCGTGCGCGTCTACGACAACCCCGGCGAGAAGATCTACCCCATGCCCATCGTGGCCGCGGGCGAGGACGACACCTTCGTCGGCCGCATCCGCACGGACGAGAGCATCGACAACGGCCTGAATATGTTCATCGTGGCCGACAACATCCGCAAAGGCGCGGCCCTGAACGCCGTGCAGATCGCCGAGGTGCTGCTGCAGCGCGACCTGCTGCGCGTGCCCTAGAACCGCCGTTTCCCGCCGACTTCACGCCCCAACCGGAAACGGCTTGGGGCGTGTTTTCTTTGTGCGCCAACCTTCCGATCCGGAGGTGGAGATGATCGAAATCGGAACCGAAGAACTGTACTGGGAGCGCGTACGCACGCTGCCACGTCCCGGCGAGGAGAATTTCCTGGCCTTCTACGACCACCGTCTCGGTGCGGTCTTCACCAACCCCAGGCTCATGCTCATCCCCCTGGACGACCATCTGGTCCACCGCGGCGACGGGGTCTTCGAGGCCATGCGCTTCGAGGACGGCGCCATCTACCAGCTGGACGAGCACGTGGGGCGCCTCATGCGCTCGGCGGCGGCCATCGACCTTCCCTGTCCCGTGGAACCGGCGGCCCTTGCGGACCTGGTCCGCCAGGTCTGCGTGGTCAGCGCCGCGTCCGAGGGCAATGTCCTGGTCTTTCTGGGCCGCGGCCCCGGCGGTTTCACCCTGGACACCAGGGAATGCCCCGAGCCGAGCCTCTACGTCGTGGTCAAGCGCTTCCCGCGTAAGGCCGAGTCCTTCTGGGAGAACGGCGTCAGCGCCGTGCGCACGCGCATCCCGGCCAAGCAGGGCTGGATGTCCCAGATCAAGAGCGTCAACTACCTGCCCAACGTGCTCATGAAGAAGGACGCCGCGGAGCAGGGCGCCGACTACCCCCTGTGCTTCGACGACGAAGGGTTCCTGGCCGAAGGATCCACCGAGAACGCGGTGCTGGTCGACAGGGACGGGGTGTTCGTGGTGCCCGAACTCAGGAACGCCCTTATGGGCACGACCCTCAAACGGGCCATGAATCTGGCTGCCGGTTTCGTGCCGGTGGCCACGCGCCCCGTGCCCGAGGACGAGCTCTACGGCTGCCGCGAGATCATCCTGCTGGGCACGAGCATCGACGCGGTCAGCGTGGTGCGCTACAACGGGCGGGTCGTCGCCGACGGCAGGCCAGGCCCCGTGAGCCGGCGCCTGCGCGAACTGCTGGTGGCCGACCGCAAGGCCCACGGGCAGACCCTGCGGGACGCATGAACGGGGTCGTACCGGCAAAGGAGACGCCGCGGGTCGTGACGCATCTCGATCTGGGATGCGAGTTCCGCGGTGGACAGCGGCAGGTCCTGTACCTGGCTTCGGAGCAGGCAGGGGCCGGCATGGGCGTGCGCATCTGCGCGCCCGCCGGTTCGCCGATCCTGGCAAGGGCTGCGGGCCTCGGCCTTGCAACGCTGCCCCTTCCCGCGCGCCGTGATTTCGATCCGCGCAACCTGGCCGCCCTGGCCGGAGCCCTCGGACTCCACGAGATTCTGCACACCCATGATGCTCGGGCCGCCTCCCTGGGCGCGCTGGTCCGCCTCCTGCGCCGCGGCGTGCGTCTGGTCCACACCCGCCGCGTGTCCTATCCCCTGGGCCGGGGCTGGAGCCGGATGAAGTACCGGCTGGCGGACCTGGTGGTCTGCGTCAGCCGGGAGGTGGAAGAGGCCGTGCGCGAGGTGGGCGTGGACAGAATCGCGGTCATCCCAAGCGCCATCGTCCTTCGGCGCTACTCGCCGAGGCTGCCCGGCAACGGCGGGAGAGCAGGCATCATCGGGGCCCTTTCGCCCCAAAAGGGGCACGGGCAGTTCTTCGAAGCTCTGGCCCTCATGACCGACCCGCCCGAGGTCTGGATCGTGGGCGGGGGGGCGCTCGAAGGGGAGCTTCGGGCTCTGGCCGACCGCCTCGGCATTGGGGGGCGTCTTGTCTGGAAAGGGGAGGTGGAGAGCCCCCAGGTGCTGCCCCACTTCGATGTTCTGGTCGTGCCCTCGGCCCACGGCGAAGGTTCGAGCGGCGTGGTCAAGGAGGCCTGGGCCGCCGCCGTGCCCGTGGTCTGCTCTGATCTTCCCGCCAACCTGGAGCTGGTCCGGGACGGAGAGAACGGTCTGGTCTTCAGAAACGGCGATCCTTCCGACCTGGCCTTCCAGCTGGACCGGCTGCGTGCGGATGTCGGCCTGGCCCGACGCATTGTTGAAGCTGGCCGCATCGACGTGCTGGCCTACGGTGCGTCGGGCATGCGGCAGGCGTACGACCGCGTCTACGCGCGCGTTTGAGCGTATCTTGCGGAAACAAAAGGCATTGTGCCTCGCACATTCGTTCGGATCTCAGATTTGCCGTCGTTCGACGGGTTCCATTCATCACCTGCTCAGCGCATGATTCGCGTCTTCCCGGCCGTCCCGTGCGGCCTGTATGGGTCGTCTCTTGCCGTTGCAAAGTGACATTCCCGTCAGAGTCGCCCTTTGCGCTTTGACAATTTTACCTCAGGCGTTACACAAGAAAATCGCGATCCGCCTTTCACGTCCAACTTTCCGGAGGTTCCCCATGGCCAAATCAACACACGATACCGAATGGTTCCTGCCCGAGGACCAGCGCAAGGCGCTCGGCGAATATCTTCGTGAATTCAAGGAGACCGTGCCCGTCCACCTTTTCGTCAAGCCCGGTCAGAATGACGCCTACGCGGATTTTGCCCGCAAGCTCATGCAGGACCTGGTCCGGCTGACGGACAAGGTCACCCTGCACCTGCACGAGGACGAGGCCGCGGCCAACGAGAAGCACGGCGTAACGCGCTTCCCGAGCCTACTCATCGACCCGGAGCGCTATTCCATCCGCTTCACCGGGGCCCCGGCCGGGGAGGAGGGGCAGGCCTTCCTGCACGCCCTGATGATGGTCTCCACCAGGCACAGCTTCCTGTCGGAGAAATCGAAGGAGCTTCTGGGCGGACTGGGGGAGAAGCGGGTGGTCAAGGTCTTCGTCAGTCCGACCTGCCCCTACTGTCCGGGCCAGTGCGTCAACGCCATCAAGGCCGCCGTGGAGCGGCCCGACCTGATCGCCGTCGAATGCGTTGAAACGGGTGAAAACCCCGACTACGCCGAGGAATATTCCGTGGGCTCCATCCCGCATACGGTCTACAACGAAAATCTGTCCACCGTGGGCCTTGAGCCTGAGCCGTCCTTCGTGGCCCAACTCGTCACCCTGCAAGCCGCCCGCGAACACGCCCATGAGGCCGGCGAAGCCGCCGGGCAGGGCGTGAGCTACCACGACCTTGTCATCATCGGTTCCGGTCCGGCAGGGCTCACGGCCGGCATCTATGCCAAGCGCGCCGGGCTTGACGCCGTGGTCCTGGAGAAGGGCATCGTCGGCGGGCAGGTCAGCATCACGCCCGAGGTCGAGAACTATCCGGGCTTCGTCAACATCGGCGGAAAGATGCTCATGGACATGATCCATGAGCAGGCCAAGCAGTACGTCGATGTGGTCACGGGGCAGAAGGTCGAGGAGATCAAGATAGGCCGCAATCTCGAGGTCTATACTCAGGACAGGGTCTATGTGGCCGACGCGGTCGTCTACGCCGCCGGCGCGTCCTGGAAGAAGCTCGGCGTGCCCGGCGAGGATCGCTTCATGAGCAAGGGCGTGTCCTTTTGCGCGTCCTGCGACGGGTTCATGTTCAAGGGTAAAAAGGTGGCGGTGGTCGGGGGAGGCAACACGGCCCTGACCGACGCCCTGCATCTGAAGAACCTCGGGGTGGACGTGATGATCGTGCACCGCCGCGAGGGCTTCCGGGCCGAGCAGCACCTGATCGATTCCGTGCTGCGTGAGGAGATTCCCGTGCGCTGGAACTCCGTCGTGGAGGAAATCGGGGGGGACAAGGCGCTGGAGTTCATCGCCGTGCGGGACGTGAAGACGGGCGCCACGGAGCGCGTCAAAGTCGATGGGGTCTTTTTGGCCATCGGCATCGTGCCCAACGTCGAAGCCGTGTCCCATCTCGGCCTGACCCTGGAGCCCGGCGGCTATATCAAGGTCGACAGGATGGGACGGACCAGCCTGCCCCGGCTCTACGCGGCCGGAGACATTACCGGCGGCGTGCAGCAGATCGTGACCGCGGTCAGCGAGGGCGCCTCGGCGGCCATGGCCGTGTTCGAGGACCTGACCCGGCGCAAGGTCGAACAGGCCGCCCGCTCCAAATGAAAGTAGCCCCGCAGGGCCCCTCGAAACCGAACCGCCGCCTCTGCGGCGGTTCTTTTTTGTGGTGACGGCGCACGCCGTTCACGACATGGACAGATAGCGCAGCCCCACGCCGTAATGCCTGTCGGATTCGGGCAGGTTTTTCTTCCAGATGACCGTGGCGTAATAACACCGTCGCGGTGCGTTCTCGTCGCCCCACTTTGCGTCGTCGCCGTCTTCAAGGACCTCAATGAGCAGGTTCGCGCCGAGCTTGGGTGGGGGGAACCTGAGTTCGAGATACATTCCGGTGCTGCTGAAGTTGAACATCCGGGCCGGTTGATATTCCTCGTGGCCGCCGATGGAGTACCTCACGACCGCCTGATGCGGCACCCGCCCCTTCTTCCGCTGTTCGGCCGTGTTCCTGCGTTTCATACTGACCTCGCTGTGCCGCATGGCGATGCTTTGCGGTTGGACGCGCCATCCCGCGTATCCGTGCAAGAAACTTTTGTGCCATGTTGTGAATAAATAATTATTCAGGATGGATAGATTGTAATTATGGACAGGGTGCGCGCTTCGTGTGCGCAATAATCCGTATTTTCCGGACAAAAGTGTCCCATCCGATGCCACTCTGGGGGAGATTTGAGGGCCGAGTCGATGCCGCGATCAGAAGATCCAGCGCCGGGAAGGTGAGGAGTCCGAGATTCCGGGATTGTCAGATGCGCGTGCGCACGGAAAAGCGGATGCCGTCCTTTTCCACGCAGGCGACCTTGTCGCCGGGGAACTGGATGAGGCGCCCCACTTTACTCCCCGCCCACGCCCGATCCAGCAGGAGAAGATGGGCGGCCAGGGCCTGCCCAGGGCCCAAGCCGTCCAGGACACGCTTGTAGAGGCGCAGGCGCTGGGCCGGGTGGACTTCCAGGAGCCGGGCTTCGACGAGGAGGCCGCCGGTCTTGGTAGGGAGGTCCGCGAGCCTCTCCTTCCAATAGTCCTCATCGATGCGGGCCATGGTCCAGACTTGCCGGAGCGCCTTTGACAGGCCGGGGTTCTCCCGTCGCAGCAGGGGCAGAACGTCGCTGCGGATGCGGTTGCGGGTGCGGTCCGCCGAGGCGTTGCTGCGGTCTTCCCGCCACGGGACCCCGAGGGTTTCGAGGAGGCTTTGCAGTTCGCACTTTTCCCAGTCCAGCAGGGGCCGCAGGAGGCGGCGCGCCGGGTCCGCACCCGTCATGCCCCCAAGCCCGGGCCAGCCCGTGCCGCGTACGAGGCGCATGAGGATGTCCTCGGCCAGGTCGTCGGCGTGGTGGGCCGTGACCATGAAATCCGCCCCGCATTGCGCGCGGACCGACTCCAGAAAGGCGTAGCGCAGGTTCCGGGCGCATTCCTCCAGGCCGGGGCCGCCGGGTCGCATGGACAAGGCCACGTCCAGCCGGGCCGCCTCCAGTGGGATGCCGAGCCTGGAGCAGGTTGCGCGGGCGTGTTCAAGTTCCTCGTCGGATTCGGGGCGCAGCCCGTGATGGGCGTGGGCGGCCGCGAGCGTCAGCCCGAGGGGCCGGGACAGCAGATGCAGGATGTGCAGCAGCGCCGTCGAGTCAAGCCCGGTGGAGTAGGCCACGACCAGGCTTCGCCCCCGGATGTCCACGCCGAGGCTGTCCCGGCAGAAGCGCGGCAGGCCCAGGCAGCGCCGAGCCATGGGGCGGGGGAGGTCCTGCAGGCGCACGGGGACCTCAGAGGGGGATGTTCAGGTCTTTGAGCAGGTTTTCCAGATAGGAGATCATGTGTTCCTGCTGTTCGGGCGTGGCGTAGGCGATGCACGCGCAGCGCAGGATGCGCTTGGCCCGCACCAGGAGTTCGAGCTTGACCCAGTCCCGGCCCGTCTCCACGGCCATGTAGAAGGGGCCGCACTGGGGCGCGTGATCCTGCTGCAGGGGGGTCAGGAGCCTGGGGGGCAGGTTGAAGTGGTAGAGGTGCTCGATGCTCTGCAGCTCCTGTTCCTTGAGCCAGTTTTCGAGCTTTTCCATGTCCTGCGGCGTGATTTCTTCGATGAGGAAGGAGCGCATGCGATGAATCCTTATTTGCCGCCGCTCTTGCGGTCCAGGTGGGCCTCCGCGGGCACGGTCTCCTCGTCAAGGTTGAAGATGCGGCGGGCGTTGTGGATGAAGCGCTGGGCCGAGCCTTCCTCCTGGGAGCGGCGTTTGAGGTAGCTGATGGGTTCGTGGTAGATCTTGTGGCACAGGGACAGGGCCAGGCGTTCGAGGACGGCCACCATCTGAGGGTCCGGGTCGGGTCCGAGCTGCTTGATGGACTTGCGCAGCTCCTTGCGGGCGATGCGTTCGCCCTGATCAAGCAGGGCGACGATGGTCGGCTGCAGGGCAAGTCCGTCTCGCCAGCGCATGAAGGCCCCGACCTCCTCGGCCACGATGCCGTGGGCCTTGTTGGCCTCCTGCTGGCGACCGGCCAGGTTCTCTTCGACCACTTCCTTCAGGTCGTCGATGTCGTAGAGGTAGACGTTGTCGAGTCCGTTGATGTCCGGGTCGATGTCCCGGGGCACGGCGATGTCGATGAAGAAGATGGGCCGGTTGCGGCGCAGGCGCAGGACCTCCTTCATGTCCTTGGCGCGGATGATGGCCGTGGGCGAGCCCGTGGAACTGATGACGATGTCCGTCTCAAGCAAAGCCTGGTGCAGTTCCTCGAAGGGCATGGACCGGCCGTTGAACTGCTTGGCCAGTTCCACGGCGCGGGCCTGGGTGCGGTTGACCACGGTGATGTCGCGAACGCCGGCCGAGAGCAGGTGCGTGGCGGCCAGTTCGGCCATCTCGCCGGCGCCGATGAGCAGCGCCCGGTGGTTGGTCAGGTCCGAGAAGATCTTGCGTGCCAGCTCCACGGCCGCGTAGCTGATGGACACGGCGCTGGAGGCGATGGCCGTCTCGGTGCGGACCCGCTTGGCCACGGAAAAGGCCTTGTGCAGGAGGCGGTTGACGATGACCCTGGCCGCGCCGTTTTCCACGGCCTTGCGGTAGGCGGTCTTGAGCTGCCCCAGGATCTGCGGTTCGCCCAGGATCATGGAATCCAGGCTCGACGCCACGGTGAAGAGGTGGTCCACGGCCTTGTCGCCGACGTGGCAGTAGGTGTGGTTCTCCAAGTCGGCCTGGGGCTGTCCGCAGTGGTCGGCCCAGAAGCGCAGCACCTTGGAGCGGACGTCGCCCGCGCTGTCGCCGACCACGAGGAACTCCACGCGGTTGCAGGTCGAGAGGATCATGGCTTCGGACACGGCGCCCGTGTCGCTGACCAGCCCAGTGGCCGCAGGATCACAGTCGGTCAGGGCGAAACGCTCCCGGATGTCCACGCCAGCGGTCTTGTGATTGAGTCCGACGAGATAGATTTCCTGATTCATGTTCGGTTGCGGTCTTTCCTGATGATTACGGGCGGAAACTGTGGTGCGTGGGCAGCAGGAAGTTGACCCCGACCAGAGACACGAGACACAGCGCGAAGAGGACGATGGCCATCCTGGCCGGCTTGCGGCCCCGCCAGCCCAGGGCCGTGCGCTGGTGGAAGAGCACGGCGAAGATGATCCAGATGACGATGGTGATGAGTTCCTTGGGATCCCAACTGATGATCTTCTTCCAGGTGAAGGAGGCCCACAGGAAGCCGGACATGACGCTGATGGTGTAGAGCGGGAAGCCGACGGACACGGCCCAGTGGTTGGCGCGGTCGAAGGTTTCCAGGGATGGGAGGTCCTTGGAGAAGCCGGGCATCTTGGCCTTGGTCTTGATGATCTTTTCCAGGTGCAGGTAGGCCACGCCGGCACCGAAGGCCATGGTGATGAGGCCCAGGGAGACGAAGATGGTGCCAACGTGCAGACTGAACCACAGGGCGCTGAAATGCTCGGGCACGGCCAGGACCTGGGTGCGCACGGCCAGGGACGAGGAAAAGAGGACCAGGGCCAGGGGGGCGGTGATCATGGCCAGGAAGTCGTGCTTGAGGCGCCGCCACAGGACGAAGAAGATGAGGACCACGAACCAGGCCAGCAGGCTCATGTAGAACTGGCCTTGCTGCAGGTTTACGGCGCCGATCTCGACGAAACGGACCCCAAGGTCCACGGTGTGCAGGGCGAAGGCGGCCACGGAGGTCCAGACGGCCGCTTTCTTCAGGATCGACCGTCGCAGGACCAGGCCCAGCGGGTAGCTGACGGAGCCGGTCAGGTAAAGGAGCGCAATGAGCAGGTCAAACAGTCGGGATGCAGTCATCGCACCATTCTCCGATTCTGGGGTGCAGGGGGGCGGGCAGCACGGCCCGGAGCAGTTCCAGGCATGCGTCCCGGTCCTTGGCCTTGATCAGCGACGCCAGGGGGGAGGTGGCCAGAGCCCTGAAAACCTCCCGGTTCTCGTTGCTGGGGCGGCCCAGTTCCAGCATGGCCGCCCGGATGGCGGCCAGAAGCCTGGTCAGGGCTTCGTACTCCTCTCCGTACCTGGCCTCGATATCCTGGCGGATGACCCGTGACAGAGCCGGGCTCGCGCCGCCCGTGGACACGGTGATGGTCAGGTCCCCGCGCGTGATGCTGGCCGGCAGGACGAAGCTGCCCGCCTCTGGGGCGTCTGTCATGTTGCACAGCACGCCGTTTTGCCGGCAGACCTCGCCGACCCGGGCGTTGACCTCGCGGCTGGAGGTGCAGGCGAAAACGAGCTGCGCGCCCTGCACGTCCGACTCGGCGAAGGGGCGTCGTTCATACGTCAAGTTGCCGTGGCTGGCAAGGAGGGCCGCCAGCTCGGGGCCGGGTTCGGCCGGGTCCACGACGGTCACGGCGGCCGGGGAGCAGGGCAGCAGTCCCTGGACCTTGCGCAGGCCCACCTCGCCGCCGCCGACCACCAGACAGCGCATTCCCGTCAGATCGAGGAGCAGGGGGTAATATCGCATGCAGGCCGTCTAGCAGAGGCGGACCCGCTTGTCCAAGGTCGTCGGCCCGTGTGCCGGGAGGGCTTGATAATCCGGGGAGTTCTGGACTTTTTGCCGTTTTTCCCGGATGAGGAGGCATGAACCCTCGCGATCCGGGCGCCCCCGCCGGCCCCGACTTCCTCGTCATACAGTTGGCCCGCTTCGGGGACCTGATCCAGACCAAGCGGCTCGTGGCGTCGCTCGCGGCCCAAGGGCGGGTTCACCTGCTCGTGGACCGCTCCCTGGCGGGTCTGGCCCGGCTGGTCTACCCCGGCGTCACGGTCCACGGCCTGGCCGCCCACGGCGCCCACGGGCCGGACATCCTGCCCCGGGTGCATGACGATCTGGAAGGACTTGCTTCCACCGGGTTCCACCGCGTCTACAATCTCAATTTTTCCGGCATGAACTTCGCCCTGGCGGCCATGTTTCCGGCCCGCGCCGTGCGCGGCTACCGGCAGGAGGCGGGGCAGAGGTTCATGGACGCCTGGCCTTCGCAGGTCATGCGCTGGACGCGGTCGCGGGCGTCGGCCGGCCTCAATCTCGTGGACGTCTGGGGGCTGTACGCCGACGAGCCCCTGCCGCCCGACTGCGTCAACCCTCCGGCCCGGCCGCGCGGCGGCGGGCTCGGCGTGGTCATGGCCGGGCAGAATGCCCGGCGCTCCCTGCCGGCGCAGGTGCTGGCGCCTCTGGTCCAGGCGGCCATGGGTCGCGCGGGAAAGGGGCCCATCACCCTGCTCGGGGCCGGGGCGGAACGGCGGGCGGCCAAGGAGCTGACGGCGCTGCTGCCGGGGTCCTTGCGCGGGCAGGTCCGGGACCTGGTGGGCAGGACGGACTGGCGCGAGCTTGTGGACGTAGTGGGCGGTCTGGACCTGGTCCTGACTCCCGACACGGGCACCATGCATTTGGCCGCCCATCTCGGCGTGCCCGTCATGGCCTTTTTTCTGTCCTCGGCCTGGTGCCACGAGACGGGCCCCTACGGTCTGGGGCACCATGTGCTGCAGGCCACGACCGACTGCGCCCCCTGCCTGGAGACGGCCCCGTGTCCCCACGACATCGCCTGCCGGCGGGTTTTTAGCGACCCGGCCGTCTTGCGCCGCGTCAGCGGCCGCGCAACGGGGGATATGCCTAGGGGGTGCGCCCTCATGGCCGGTGGCTTCGACTGGCTGGGCGCGACCTTCACGGCCGTGGTCGGGGATGACGCCGGCGCCGGGCGCAGGCGGGCCTTCAGGACCATGGCCGCGGCTTGCGCCGGGGTGCCGGGGCTCGGGGGCGGCGAGCGCGCGACGGATGAATCCTGGATGATGGAGAGGGACTGGATGCTGCCCCAAACACTGCGAGGTCGGGCCCATGAATGAGAGCCGGCGAATCCTGCTGGTGCTGCCCATGTACGGAGGCTCCCTGCCCGTCGGCAGGTACTGCGAAAACGCCCTGCGCGAGCTCGGGCACATGGTCGAGACCTTCGAGGCCCCCGGTTTTTACGGCGCCTTCTCGGCCCTGAAGACCCTGCGCGTGGGCACGGACCGCCTGGACTATCTGGAGAACAGCTTCCTGCAGGTCGTGTCCCAGGCCGTGCTGGCCAAGGTCGAGGCCTTCGCCCCGGACCTGGTCCTGGCCATGGCCCAGGCCCCGCTTTCGCGGCAGGCCCTCAGGCGCCTGCGGCGGGACAAGGTGGCCACGGCCATGTGGTTCGTCGAGGACCACGAGGTATTCCCCTACTGGCAGGCCTTCGCGCCCCTGTACGACCTTTTCGCCGTCATCCAGAAGGGGGACTTCCCGCGCAAGCTGGCCGAGGCCGGGCAGCCCAACTCCATCTACCTGCCCATGGCGGCGGACCCGTCCGTGCACCGCCCGTTGGAACTTTCGCCGGTTGAGCGTCGGCGCTACGGCAGCGAGCTGTCCTTCGTGGGCGCGGGCTACCCCAACCGCCGCCTGGCGTTTCGGCAGTTGGCCGGATTCGACCTGCGCATCTGGGGCAACGACTGGGACGGCGAGACGGCCCTGGCGCCGTTTCTGCAGCGCCAGGGGGAGCGCATCGAGACCGACGAGGTGGTGAAGATCTTCAACGCTTCGGCCATCAACCTGAACCTGCACTCATCGGTTCGTCCGGGCGTGCTGGTCGGCAACGGCGACTTCGTCAATCCGCGCACCTTCGAACTGGCCGCCTGCGGGGCCTTCCAGCTCGTCGACCGTAGGGGCCTGCTGCCGGAACTTTTTGGCGAGGGCGAACTGGCCCTCTTTTCGGACATGGAGGAGCTGCTGCAGGCCATCGAACATTTCCGCGCCCGTCCCGAGGAACGGGCGGCGGTGGCGCAACGGGGCAGGGCGAGGGTGCTGGCCGAACACACCTATGCCCACCGTATGCGCACCCTGCTGCAGCACGCCGAGGCCCTCATGCCGGAACGGGCCTCCCGGCCTTCGCAGTGGCGTGAGGAGATACCCGAGAGCCTGAGGGACCAGCTCGACGCGCTTCTGGCTCGACTGGGTCTGGCACCCACGGTGGCCTTCGACGACCTTGTCTGGGCCGTGCGCGGCCGCCAGGGCGAACTGAATCGTCTGGAAACGGCCATCCTGTTTCTGGACGAGTGGAAGAAACAATATTCGGGCGATCGCCCCGGCAAGGACGCCTAAATTAGCGCTTGCCTCGTGTTCGGCCCGGCGGTACAGATTCAGGTTCCTTTCGCATATCAGATAATTTTGGAGTTTTCATGCATAAGCCATCCATCGGCCTCTCCCTGGAAGGGATGCCCTTCATCTTTTTGACCACGGTCGCCACCCTGACCTTCGCGGTCCTGGACTGCTGGTTCATGGCCACGCTGCTCCTGGTGGTCCTCTTCCTGGTCCTCAACTTCTTCCGCGACCCCGAGCGCGTCGTGCCCCAGGAGCCCGG
This sequence comes from Desulfomicrobium salsuginis, assembly GCF_054657795.1. Lineage (NCBI taxonomy): Bacteria > Pseudomonadati > Thermodesulfobacteriota > Desulfovibrionia > Desulfovibrionales > Desulfomicrobiaceae > Desulfomicrobium > Desulfomicrobium salsuginis. Next base: position 449,861 of record NZ_BAAHYA010000002.1, read on the forward strand.
CGTGGCCGTGTCCCCGGCCGACGGCAAGGTCATCAAGGTCGAGACCATGCGTGACCCCTTGACGGGCGAGGACCGCACGGCCGTGTGCGTGTTCATGAACGTCTTCAACGTCCACGTGAACCGCATGCCCGTGGCCGGCCGCATCGCGCGCATTTCCTACTTCGGCGGCAAATTCATCAACGCCTCCTTCGACAAGGCTTCCGAGGACAACGAGCGCAACGCCGTGCTGGTGGAGGATGCCGATGGGAAGACCTGGACGGTGGTCCAGATCGCCGGGCTCATCGCGCGCCGCATCATCTGCTGGGCCGAGGAGGGCGACAGCCTGGCCCGTGGTCAGCGATTCGGACTGATCAAGTTCGGTTCCAGAGTTGACCTTTACCTGCCGAGTGACTATGAATCGGTCGTCCGCATCGGAGAAAAGGTCTTCGCCGGCCAGAGCATTCTGGCCCGGAAAAAGCGGTAGAAACAATTTTTCAGGATACAATGGACCACCCAAAGCCCAAGCACAAGGGGTACTACCTGCTCCCCAACATGATGACCATGGCCAGCCTGCTGACCGGGTTCATGGGCATTTTGTGGTCCATCGACGGCCGTTTCGAGATGGCGGCCGTAGCCATCATCGTCAGCTGCGTCTTCGACGGGCTCGACGGCAAGCTGGCCCGCCTGACCAACTCCGCCTCGGACTTCGGCGTGCAGCTGGACTCCCTGGTCGACCTCGTCGCCTTCGGCGTCGGGCCGGCGGTGATGATCCACCAATGGTGCACCCACGAGTTCGGGCGCCTGGGCATCATGGCCTCCTTTCTGGTCATGGCCTGCGGGGCTCTGCGCCTGGCGCGCTTCAACATCCAGACGGGCAAGATCAGCAAGAAGTTCTTCATCGGCCTGCCCATTCCTGCCGCGGCCTGCACCCTGGCCACCTTCGTCCTGTTCTCTTCGTACATCCCCGAGACCATGGTCGACTGGATTCCCCGGATCACCCTGGTTCTGGCCTTTCTCGTGTCCATCCTGATGGTCAGCAACGTCCGCTACGCGTCCTTCAAGGACGCCGAGGTCATCCGCGCCCATCGCTTCAGCGCCACGGTCACGGCCCTGCTGGTCTTCGTTTTGGTCGCCTCCGAGCCGAAGCTCCTGAGCTTCGTCTTCTTCATTTGCTACATCATTTCCGGCCTCATCTACTCCTACTTCATTCTGCCCCTACGCGGGAAATCCTTCCTACGAGAGTCTTCTCACAAGATCTCGTAAAGGAACACGCAACCCCCTCAGCATCGTTTGCAGGAAACGGCAATTCAGGGCGCGACAGCCGCCCAAGAACAGTATTTATCATCAATCGATTATAAATTATTGAAAAAGGAGAACAGCCATGTCCGACAGAATTTTCATTTTCGACACGACCTTGCGCGACGGCGAGCAGTCTCCGGGCGCGACCATGAACGGCAGCGAAAAGGTGCGTCTGGCGCGCCAGTTGGAGAATCTGGGCGTCGACATCATCGAGGCCGGCTTTCCGGCGGCCAGCCAGGGCGATTTCGAGGCCGTGCAGGCGATCGCCGCGGCCGTGCAGAACTGCCAGGTGGCCGGCCTGTGCCGGGCCCTGCCCGCGGACATCGACCGGGCCTGGGAGGCCGTCCGTGGCAACCCGCAGGCGCGCATCCACACCTTCCTGGCCACCTCTGACATCCACATGAAGTACAAGCTGCGCAAGGAGAGGCACCAGGTGCTGGAGATGGCCGAGGCCGCGGTCAAGTACGCCGCGTCCAAGACCTCCAACGTCGAGTTCTCGGCCGAGGACGCCTCGCGTTCGGACTGGCCTTTCCTGGCGCAGGTTTTCGAGCGCGTCATCGCAGCCGGCGCCACGACCATCAACGTGCCCGACACCGTGGGCTACACCCAGCCTCAGGAGTTCGCGGAACTCATCAAGTACCTGCTCGAAAACGTGAAGAACAGCCACAAGGCCGTCTTCTCCGTGCACTGCCACAACGACCTCGGTCTGGCCACGGCCAACACCCTGGCGGCCCTGAAGGCCGGGGCGCGTCAGGCCGAGGTGACCCTGAGCGGCATCGGCGAGCGCGCCGGCAACGCGGCGCTCGAAGAAGTGGTCATGTCCATGGACGTGCGCAAGGACTTCTACCAGCTGACCACGAACATCAGGAAGGAGCAGATTTTTCCATCGACCCGGCTCTTGTCTTTGATCATCGGTCAGCCTATACCACCGTACAAATCGATTATCGGTTCCAACGCCTTCGCCCACGAGTCCGGCATCCATCAGGACGGAGTGCTCAAGAACCGCCAGACCTACGAGATCATGACGCCAGAGTCCGTGGGCCGCAAGGAAGAGGACATGGTGCTGGGCAAGCATTCGGGCCGGGCCGCCTTCGACAAGCGCCTGAAGGACCTGGGCTACCGCCTGGACGAGGAACAGCTGGGCATCGTCTTCACCGCCATGAAACGCCTGGCGGACCGCAAGAAGGAGATTTTCGTCGAGGATCTCGAAGCCGTGGTGCTGGACGAGATCTTCCGCATCCCGGACAAGTACCGGCTGGAGTACCTGAGCGCCATCAGCGGCAACATGGCCATTCCCAACGCGGTGGTCAAAATGTACGTGGATGGTGAGGAGCGCATCCTGTCGGACTTCGGGACGGGCCCCATCGACGCCGTGTTCAACACCATCGGCAAGGTCGTGGGCCGCAGCCCCAAGCTGGTCCGCTACGCCGTCAACGCCATCACCGGCGGCACCGACGCACAGGGCGAGGTGACCGTCAAGATCGAAGAGAATGGAAGAACCTCGGTGGGCCGCGCATCCGACGCGGACATCATCGTGGCCAGCGCCAAGGCGTACCTGAACGCCCTGAACCGCCTGGCCAAAAGACAGGAGGATACGATATGCGACAGACTTTAGCCCAGAAGATACTGCAGCGCCACACGGACCAGCCCATCACGGCCGACGGACAGATCGTCCAGTGCCGCGTGTCCCTGGTCCTGGCCAACGATATCACGGCGCCCCTGGCCATCAAGTCCATCCGCGGCATGGGCGTGAAGCAGGTCTTCGACAAGGACAAGGTGGCCCTTGTCTGCGACCACTTCACCCCGAACAAGGACATCGACTCGGCCGAGCAGGTCAAGGTTGTGCGCGACTTCGCCCGCGAGATGGACATCACGCACTACTACGAGGGCGGCAACGTCGGCGTGGAGCACGCCATCCTGCCCGAGTACGGCCTGGTGGGCCCCGGCGACATCATTGTCGGCGCCGACAGCCACACCTGCACCTACGGCGGCCTGGGCGCCTTCGCCACGGGCCTGGGCAGCACCGACGTGGCCGCGGCCATGGCCCTGGGCGAGACGTGGTTCAAGGTGCCCGAGACCATCCGCGTCAACTTCACGGGCAAGCTGCCCGAGCACGTGGGCGGCAAGGACCTCATCCTCTTCACCATCGGCCAGACCGGCGTGGCCGGGGCCCTGTACAAGGCCCTGGAGTTCGGCGGCGAGGTCATCGACGATTTGTCCGTCGAGGCGCGCATGACCATGGCCAACATGGCCATCGAGGCTGGCGGCAAGGTCGGGCTCTTCGCGGCCGACGAGAAGACCCTCGAATACTGCCGGGCCCACGGCCGCATGGGCGACGAGCCCATCGCCGCCGACCCCGGCGCGGCCTACTGGAAGGAGATGACCTTCGACGTGTCGTCCTTTTCGCCCCAGATCGCCTGTCCGCACCTGCCGGACAACGTCAAACCCGTGGAGGAAGTCTCGGACGTGCGCGTGGACCAGGTGGTGCTCGGCTCCTGCACCAATGGCCGCATCAGCGACCTGCGCGAGGCGGCGGCCATCATCAAGGGCCGCAAGGTGGCCAAGGGCGTGCGCTTTATCGTCATCCCGGCCTCTCCCGGCGCCTATTCCATGGCCCTGGACGAGGGCCTGTTGCGCATCTTCCTCGACGCCGGGGCCATCATCAGCCCACCGACCTGCGGGCCGTGTCTGGGCGGCCACATGGGCATCCTGGCCGGCGGCGAGCGCTGCCTGGCCACGACGAACCGCAACTTCAAGGGCCGCATGGGCAGCCTGAAGTCCGAGGTCTACCTGGCAGGTCCGGCGGTGGCCGCGGCCACGGCCGTGACCGGCTTCATCACGCACCCGGGCAAACTGTAGGAGGACGCCATGACTTTCAAGGGAAAGACCCACGTGGTGGGTGACCATATCGACACGGACGCCATCATCCCGGCCAGGTTCCTGGTCACGGCCGACACGGCCGAGCTTGGCAAAAACTGCTTCGAGGGCCTGGAGGAGGGCTGGGTCAAGCGCGTCACCCCCGGCGACATCCTGGTGGCCGGGGAGAACTTCGGCTGCGGCTCGTCGCGCGAGCACGCGCCCCTGGCCATCATCGGCGCGGGCATGCCCGTGGTGCTGGCCAAGAGCTACGCGCGCATCTTCTACCGCAACGCCTTCAACATGGGCTTGTTGCTCCTGGAACTGGGCGACGACATCGGCCGCATCAAGGACGGCGACGAACTGGAGATCGACGTGGCGGCCGGTAAGATCGCCAACCTGACCAGCGGTGAGACCATCGGCTTCAACCCGGTCCCGAAATTCATGATGGACATGCTGTCCGGCGGCGGGCTGGTGGAGTACGTCAAGCGCAAGGTGGCGCAGTAAAGTGAATGCCTGGGGAGTGCGTGCACTGGCTTCTTGAAACGGGAAAGGCATGGATTCCCGCCTTCGCGGGAATGACACGTATGCCAGTGCGGTATTCGGATTGTTTATTGGAAGCGCACTTTCGCATCATCGCGACGTCATCCCCGCGAAGGCGGGGAGCCATGCCTTTCCGGACTAACGTACATAACCAACATTGCCGCATCGGCTGAGACGTCATCCCCGCGAAGGCGGGGAACCATGCCTTTCCGGACTGACGTACGTAACCAACATTGCCGCATCGGCTGCAATGTCATCCCCGCGAAGGCGGGGATCCATGCCTTTCCGGACTGACGTACGTAACCAACATTGCCGCATCGGCTGCAATGTCATCCCCGCGAAGGCGGGGATCCATGCCTTTCCGGACTGACGTACGTAACCAACATTGCCGCACCGGCTGCAATGTCATCCCCGCGAAGGCGGGGATCCATGCCTTTCCGGACTGACGTACGTAACCAACATTGCCGCACCGGCTGCAATGTCATCCCCGCGAAGGCGGGGATCCATGCCTTTCCGGACTGACGTACGTAACCAACATTGCCGCATCGGCTGCAATGTCATCCCCGCGAAGGCGGGGATCCATGCCTTTCCGGACTGACGTACGTAACCAACATTGCCGCATCGGCTGCAATGTCATCCCCGCGAAGGCGGGGATCCATGCCTTTCCGGACTGACGTACGTAACCAACATTGCCGCACCGGCTGCAATGTCATCCCCGCGAAGGCGGGGATCCATGCCTTTCCGGACTGACGTACGTAACCAACATTGCCGCATCGGCTGCAATGTCATCCCCGCGAAGGCGGGGATCCATGCCTTGTTTGACTGACGCACACAAACAACATTTGATTCGTTCAAGCTGGAGTTCTCAATGAACATGAAGATATGCCTCATGCCCGGCGACGGCATAGGCCCCGAGATCGTGACCCAGACCGTGAAGGTGCTGGAGAAGGTTGCGGCCAAATTCGGCCACGCCATCGAAACCACACAGGCCCTCATCGGCGGCGCGGCCATCGACGCCGTGGGCAACCCTCTGCCCGATACGACGGTGGCGGCGTGCAAGGCGGCGGACGCGGTGCTTCTGGGGGCGGTGGGCGGACCCAAGTGGGACACCATCGACCCGGCCATCCGGCCCGAGAAGGGGCTCCTGGGCATCCGCAAGGCACTCGGGCTGTTCGCCAACCTGCGTCCGGCGGCGCTGTTCCCGGAACTGGCGGCTGCGTCGTACCTGCGCCCCGACATCGTGCGCCAGGGCCTGGACATCATGGTCGTGCGTGAGCTGACGGGCGGCGCCTATTTCGGCGAGCCCCGGGGCGAGACCGTGGTCAACGGCGAGCGCGCGGCCTTCAACACCATGATCTACTCCGAGTCCGAGGTGGAGCGCATCGTGCGCGTGGCCTGCGAGATCGCGCGCAAGCGCGGCAAGCGTCTGTGCTCGGTGGACAAGGCCAACGTTCTCGACGTGTCGCGGTTGTGGCGCGGGGTGGCCATCCGCACGGCGGCCGAGTACCCGGACGTGGAGCTGTCGCACATGTACGTGGACAACGCGGCCATGCAGCTCATCCGCGACCCCTCGCAGTTCGACGTTATCGTGACCGAGAACCTGTTCGGCGACATCCTGTCGGACGAGGCCTCGATCATCACGGGCTCCATCGGCATGCTGCCCTCGGCGTCCATGGGGTCGGGCGGCCCGGCCCTGTTCGAGCCCATCCACGGCTCGGCGCCGGACATCGCCGGGAAGGACGTGGCCAACCCGCTGGCCACCATTTTGTCCGTGGCCATGATGCTCAGGTTCTCCTTCGGCCTGGAGGCCGAGGCCGCTGCCATCGACGCGGCGGTCAAGGGCGTGCTGGCCAGGGGCTACCGCACCGGCGACATCTATGTCGGCGAGGGGACGAAGGTCGGCTGCACGGAGATGGGCAGGCTGGTGGCGGACGCCATCTGAACTTCGCGGGGCGCGGCCTGTTGTGCAACGCCCTGAAATATGGAAAAGTCGGGCAGGTCATGCGTGACCTGCCCATTTTTTTTGCAAGGAGCCCCATGTGATCGAGGAACTGCTGGCGGACAACGGTATCGAGCCGGACATTGACGACGACGCCCTTGGCGAGGCCTACGACCGCTGCCCGGCGGTGCACAAGTCGGTCATCAAGAACGCCGTGGCCTTTGCCTGGGCCCTGGCCCAGGAGGGGAGCGAGCCGGTGACGGAAACGCGGCGTTTCGCCCACGTGGACCGCACGGTCGGCCACGAGCGGCTGGACTGGGCCTTCTTCGCCGTGGACCAGCGCCTCTTCCCGCTGCCGGCCGTGTTTTCGGCCATGGTCCAGGCACTGGCGGCGCGGGTGGAGAGCCTCGTGGTCCATGTCAGCGGCCCGGTCACGGACGCGCTCTTGTTCGGCTGCGACCTGCTCTCGGCGAACCAGATCTTCACCCGGGAGCCCGGCCCGCTGTTGAAGCTATTGGCTGGCGCGGGCGAGGGCGTGTGCATCGACCTGGCCGGCATCGCCATCGACCATCACCGCGTCGTGCGGCCCGATCCGCAGGCCTACGGCGCGTTCCTGGAGCTGCCGGACAGCGAATACGTCCAGGCCTACCGGGCTGTGACGGCCGAACTTACGGTCCAGGGGCGTCCCTACATCTCCTACGGCGGCGAGGCCGGAGCGGCGCCGGTGGTCATGGCCGAGCGGTTCCTGGGCTGCTGGCTGTGGGACGTCATCACTGCGGACACGTTCCGGCGCACTTCCACGACATTCTTCTAACCCCTTCGCGCACCCATGAAGAAACACGACATCTCGCGCAACATCGGCATCATCGCCCACATCGACGCCGGCAAGACGACCCTGACCGAGCGGCTGCTCTTCTATTCGCACAAGATCCACAAGCTCGGCGAGGTCCATGACGGCGCCGCGACCATGGACTACCTCGAAGAGGAGCAGAAGCGCGGCATCACCATCACCTCGGCCTGCACGACCATCCAGTGGCACGGCACGCGCATCAACATCATCGACACGCCGGGCCACGTTGACTTCAACGTCGAGGTGGAGCGGGCCCTGCGCGTCTGCGACGGGGCCGTGGTGGTCTTCTGCGGCGTGAACGGCATCGAGTCCCAGAGCGAGACGGTCTGGCGGCAGGCGCGCAAGTACGGGCTGCCGCGGCTCGTTTTCATCAACAAGACGGACCGGCCCGGCGCGGACTACTGGCGCGTGGTCGGTGACATAGGCGACCGTCTGGCCGTGCGGCCCGTGCCGGTGACGGTGCCGTCTCTGGCCGTGGAGGGCGGGGTGCTGCATCTGCTGCGCGGATTGGTGCTGACCTTCGACCTGGCGGATCATGGCTCGACGGTGCACGAGCATGAGCCGCGGGGCGCGGACACGGAGCAGCTGGAGGCCCGGCGGCGCGAGGTCGTCGAGACCCTGGCTGACTTCGACGACGTGGTCATGGAGAAGTACCTGGGCGAGGAGGATCTGGGCGACGACGAACTGAGCGCGGCCCTGCGCCGGGCGACGCTCTCGGGTCAGGCCGTGCCTGTCTATTGCGGCAGTGCGCTGAAGAATATAGGCGTGCAGCCGCTGATGAACGGCGTGACGCATTTCCTGCCCTCTCCCGAGGAGTCCCAGTCCCATGCGCGGGTGCTCTCCCGCATGGAGGAGGCCGGGGTCAAGGACGACCAGTTCGTGGGCTTTGTCTTCAAGGTCCTGTTCGAGGGCGCGCACAAGAAGATCTTCCTGCGTGCCTACAACGGCCGCGTGGCCGAGAACAGCGCGGTCTGGAACTCGCGCCTGGAACGCTTCGAGAAGATCCACAAGCTCTACACGGTCCACGCCAACCGCTTTGAGCCCATCCCCGAGGCGCGGAGCGGCGAGATCGTGCTGGCCACGGGCCTCAAGGAGTGCGTGACGGGCGACACGCTGTTCACGGGCAAGTCGGATCTGCGGCTGGAGAACATCGACGTCCTGCAGCCGGTGCTGAACGTGGCCCTGGTTCCGGGCAGCGCCAGCGATACGGACAAACTTCAAGCGTTGCTTGAGAGATATTGCATCGAGGACCCGACCCTGCGCTCCTTCACCGACGAGGACACGGACCAGCTCATCGTAGCGGGCCTGGGCGAGCTGCATCTGGAGGTGGTGCTGGAGCGGCTGCGCAAGGAGAGCGGGGTGGCCTTCCGCTACGGCAACCCGCAGGTCATCTTCCGCGAGACCGTCGAGGCCGCGGCCGAGGCCGAGGGCGCGTGCCGCAAGCTCATCGCCGACAACCTGCACCGCGCCCTGGTGCGCCTGTCCGTACAGCCGCGGGAACGCGGGGCGGGCAACGCGGTGGTCTCGGACGTCCCGGCGGGCAACATGGCGAACATCGCCCTCAAGGCCATGGAGGACGCCCTGCAGGCCGGGGCGGCCCACGGCTGCGTGGTGGCCGACGCCGAGGCTCGACTCCTGGCCGTGTCACCCTTCGAAGACGGCCTCACGGAACTGGGCGTGCGCATGGCCGCTCTGGAGGCCATGAAGACGGCCCTCTCCCAGGCCTCGCCGGTCCTGCTGGAGCCCATCATGAGCGTGGAACTGCGCATGCCGCCGGAGTACGTCGGCGACTGCGTCAACCTCCTGGGCGCCAAGAATGCGCGCATCCTGGACGTGCGCACGAGCGATTTCGATTCGGGCATTACGGCCATGGCCCCCATGCGCCAGCTTTTCGGCTTTTCGACGGAACTCAGGTCCCGCACCAAGGGCAAGGCCTTCTATTCGCTGGTCTTCAGCAAATACGACGTGGTGGGGTGATCTGCGGCGCTTGCCCCAAAAAATGAAGCCCCCGAGTCCGCAGACCCGGGGGCTTCATTTTTAGCTGATCAAGGGATGTGCTACTTCACTTCTTCCACAGGAAATCCTGCGCCCTTCCAGCCGAAGATGCCGCCGGGGAAGCGGTAGACGTTCTTGTAGCCGAGCTTCTTGGCCCAGACCGCGCCGTTGTGGCTGCGGGTGCATTTGACGAAGCCGCAGTAGACGATGACCGGCTTGTCCTTGTCGGGCCCCAGCAGAGCTTCGAATTCGGCCTGGGTCTTGCCGTCGGTCTCCTTGACGTCCCACTCCTTCATGTCCGGGATGGGGAAGAGGAACTGCACCGCGCCGGGCACGTGCTCCTTCTTGTAGCTGTCCGCGTAGGGCATGGTGTCGACGATGACCATGTCCTTGCCTTCGTCCATCATCTTCTTCAGCTCGGCGGCCGTGACCAGGTCGTAGCCACCTGCGGCCGTGTCGCGCACCAGCTTCACGGCTTCGGTTTCCTTGGTGGCTTCGGCCTCGAACTTGGAGTCGAAAAGGGCGAAGGACGGGTTGGCGAGAAACGTGACAAGCAGGACAACCACGGGAACGAGAACTTTCTTCATGCGCATTCTTCCTTCCAGATAAGAGTTTTGACGGACTGGTATTTTGAGGCGAAGGAGACCGGGCGCATGCCTAGGAACCAACGCCACGCGTACAGTGCGGCCGCGCAGGCCAGCATGAGAAGGTCGCGGCGCAGGGCGCTGCGGATTCCGGAGAAGGCTTCGGCCTCGGGGTCGCCGGGACCGTAGCAGCCGCAGTCGATGTCGAGCCCCATGTGCAGGCCCCAGGCGAGTACGGCGATGAAGGCGAGGAGCATGAGGGTGATGAGGCCCAGGCTCCCGCGGATGTCGAAGATGAGGGCCACTGCCCCCAGGATTTCGAGCACCGGCAGGACGAAGGCCGCCGGCAGGACCAGAAAGCCCGGCAGGATGCCGAAGGCGTCAACGGTCGCCGCGAAGGTCATGGGGTTCTGGATCTTGATGGCTCCGGCAGTCATAAAGGCCAGGGCGAGCCCCATGCGGACTGCGGAGTAGGAGAATGATTTCCAGGCTATGGAGAGCATGGAATACTCTCTGGCTTTTGGCAGTCCAGAGGTCAAATCGTTATTCTGGATGGGATCGAGGCAAAGTTATTGATAATTTTGATGCTTGCTCTGACGCGCTGCGGGCGGGGCGAGGGGAATGGGCGGAACGCCGGGTGCAAAGGCGCAGGGAGCGTGAAACACGGTCCACTGGCCCCCGTAGGGGTGAAACAATCCCAGCTGGCTGGCATGCAGCAGGAGACCCGCGGGGTCGGCGTCCCCATCCGGGCCGTAGAGATTGTCACCCACGATGGGGTGGCCGAGGCTGGCCATGTGCACCCGCAGCTGGTGCGAGCGTCCGGTGTGGGGCAGCAGGAGGACCAGGGTGGTCCGCGTGTCGCGTTTGAGCACGCGGTATTCCGTCAGGGCTGGCTTGCCGGTGGCATGGCAGACCATCTGCCGGGGGCGGTTGGGCCAGTCGCAGGCCAGTGGGAGGTCCACGACGCCTTCATCCCGAGTCATGGAGCCTTCGACCCTTGCCAGATAGGTCTTGCGCGTCAGCCGTTCCTGGAACTGTCGGCGCAGCTCGGACTCGGCCTTGCGTCGCGTGGCCATGACGAGGACGCCGGAGGTGCCCAGGTCCAGCCGGTGCACGGCCTGGGCGGCGGGGTGCAGCTCCCGCACCCGGGTCAGGGCCGAGTCGAAGAGCTCCGGGGTGCGGCCCGGTACGGACAACAGGCCGCCGGGCTTGTTGAGGACGACCATGTCCCGGTCCTCGTGGATGATGACCAGCCGCGGCTCGGTCGGCGGTTCGTAGCGCAGGGGGGCGAGGGTCATGGTCAGGGCTTGGGGGCGCCCAGCGCGTCCTGGTCGGTCAGGTCGGCGATGGCGGCGTTGATGCGTTGGAGGGTGCTGTCGGGAACGCTCTTGGTGAAAATGAGGTAGCGCAGGTTGCCCGCCGGGATGTCCTGCATGGTCAGGGTGGTGAACCGGCCTGCGTCAACCTCGGCCAGCCGCAGCAGGGTCGGGACTTCCTCGGGGGCCACGAGCATGTAGGCGGCGCGCCCCTGCAGAATCAGCTTCGGCAGGACTTTCTGGGAGGACGATACGGTCAGGCTGCGCACCAGAATCTCTTTTTGCATGCGGTCGACGGCCTCGCCGTAGGAGAACGAGGCCACCTGGGCCATGATCAGGGACCGATCGGCCAAGACGTCCCGCAGGGTCGTGTGGCGGCTGAACAGGTGCGCCTTGTCGGTTGTGGTCAGCAGGACCAGGGGCTGGTCGCGGTAGATGGGCAGGCTGAACGTGGCGAAGGTTTCGCGTTCGGGCGTCTTGAACCAGCCGATGGAGCACGTGGGGCCGCTGTCGGTGCGGAGTTCTTCCATGATCCGGTTCGGGGGGTGTTGGCTGAAGGACGCCGGAATCCCGGCCCGGTCGAGAATCTGTCTGGTCAGGCCGAGCAGGAAACCCCGCGGCTGCCCGTTTTCGGTCCAGTAATAGGGCGGGCGTTCGAGGTAGACCACGTGCAGGTCGGTGGCGTTGGCGGCCGCGGCCGGAGTCGCCAGGAGGCTGCCGAGCAGGACGAAGAGGACGAGAAGCGCCCGCCGCCTGGTCATTGCAGACCTTCCGGCGGTTCGTGCACCCCGAACTGGTCCAGCTGCCAGCCCACGTCCTTGCCGATCATCCGCCGTTTGCGCACGGTGATCCACCAAAGTCCCTTCCACTGCCAGCCCGGGATGGACCTGACGTAGCGCGCCTGCCGTTCCAGGGCGGCGCAGATGAGGTCCAAGGTCTCCTCGGGCCTGTCCTGGGGTTCGAGGCCCGTGCGGCGTTCCAGCGTGGCGCGCCCCGCATGATGGGCCTCCAGAAGCTGCGGCAGCGTCAAGCCCGGAAAGGACTGCACGAAGGCGCCGGGGACCGTGGGCAGGGTGTGGGCGTCGGGGGCGTTGGTCGTAGTCACGCCGGTCTTGTCGTCGTAGATGGTCACCAGTTCGAGGAAATGCTTGCCCAGCCCATGGTAGAAGACCAGATAGGTCTTTTCGGCGGCATTCTTCCAGGTCTTGCAGAACAGGGACCGGTTCTTGTCGGCGATGCGGAAGTCGAACATGACGTCTTCGGCGAAGCCGTGGTCCGCCGCCCAGTCCGCCGCCTGGCGCAGGGGCTGCCGCACGTCCTGGTCAACCGGGACATGGGAGCGGGGAACCATGCGTTCCTTGGGGGAGGACAGGGCGTCGACGGTGACTTTCATGATCTTGGTCGAAAGGTACCACACGGCCGTCATGACTGCCAGCAGCAGAACAGGAAATGCCATCATTTTTGCCTACCTCCGCCATGGGGAGCGGACTGCGTATTCATGAAGCCTTCTCCAGTGCGTCCAGCTCTTGGGTGACCAGGGGCAGGATGCCGTCGACGATGCGCGCCACGCCCGCGGCGTTGGGGTGCAGGCCGTCGTCCAGGACCAGGGACGGGTCGCGGACCACGCCTTCCAGGAAGAACGGGTAGAGGGCCAGATCGTGCTCGTCGGCCAGTTCGGGGAAAACGTCGTCGAACTGTTTGCGATATTCGAGTCCCCAATTGACCGGAGCGCGCATCCCGGCCAGAATGACCCTGGCCCCGGCCTCCAGGCACTGCCGGATCATGGCGTCGAGGTTGTCGCGCATGCGTACGGGGTCCAGGCCGCGCAGCCCGTCGTTGGCCCCGAGCTCAAGCACCACGAGATGGGGTTTGTCCTCCAGGGACCAGGCCAGACGCGCCAAGCCGCCGGCCGTGGTGTCTCCCGACACGCCCGCGTTGGTCACGCGCACGTCGCGGCCCATGTCGCGCAGGCGCCGTTCCAGCTGGGCGGCGAAGGATTGGTCGGCGGGCAGTCCGTAGCCCGCCGTGAGGCTGTCGCCGAAGGCGAGAATGTGCATTGTCGTATCTCCGTGAACGAGCCCGGCCGGGCAGGCGAGCAGCAGCGCGGCCATGAGGATATGTCGAATGAGCTTGGATGGCATGAATGTTCCCTCGGTTGTGCTTGAGGACGTCCACTTGACGCTAACCGCCGGCTCGGGGCCGGTCAACATCCTGAACGGGGTCAGCCTGACGGTGGGGCAGGGCGAGACCCTGGCCGTGGTCGGGCCGTCGGGTTCAGGCAAGACGACCATGCTCATGCTCATGGCCGGCCTGGAGCGGCCGTCCTCGGGAACGGTGCGCATGGCCGGGAAGGACCTGACGGCCATGGGCGAGGACGAGCTGGCGCGCTTCAGGCGCGAGAATCTGGGCATTGTCTTCCAGGCCTTCCACCTCATCCCGACCATGACGGCCCTGGAGAATGCGGCTCTGCCCCTGGAGTTCGCCCACCACCCCGAGGCCAGGCGCCTGGCCCGCGAGGCCCTGGAGCAGGTGGGACTGGGCCACCGCGCCGGGCACTACCCCTCCCAGCTCTCGGGCGGCGAGCAGCAGCGCGTGGCCCTGGCCCGGGCGTTTGCGCCGCGGCCGCGCATCATCCTGGCCGACGAGCCCACGGGCAACCTGGACGAGGGCACGGGCGAGCGGGTCATGGAGCTTCTTTTCAAGATGCAGGCCGAGGACCTGGCCACTCTGGTGCTGGTGACCCACGACCGGAACCTGGCCGGGCGCTGCGGCCGCACGGCGTCCATGCACTCGGGCCGCATGGAGGGAAAATGAGCGGCCGCGACTGGCTCGTGGCCCTGAACCTCTGCCGCCGCGAGCTGCGCGGTGGGCTGCGGGGCTTCGGCGTGTTTCTGGGCTGCCTGTTCCTGGGCGTGCTGGCCATAAGCGCCGTGGGTTCCCTGGGCCGGGCCCTGGAGGCCGGCCTGGCGGGCGACGCCAAGGCCATCCTCGGCGGGGACGTGAGCGTCAGCCTGACTTCCCGCGACCTGAGTCCGACCGAGTCCGGCTACCTGCGCGGCTTCGGGGACCTGTCCCGGACCCTGTCCACGCGGACCATGGCCCGCGCGGGCGAAAAATCCGTGCTGGTGGAACTCAAGGGCGTCGACGCCCTCTATCCCCTGTACGGGCGCATGGACATCGAGGGCGGGGCCGAGCTGCAGGACCTGCTGACCGAGCGCGGCGGGTTGCCCGGCGCCGTGGCCGACCGGGACCTCCTGGCAAGGCTGGGCCTGGCCGTGGGCGACGAGGTGGCCGTGGGCGAGGCCCGCTTCCAGGTGCGCGGCGTGATCCTGCGCGAGCCGGACCGGGTCATGGAGTTCTTTTCCCTGGGGCCGCGCCTCATGGTCGGGGACGAAGGTTTCGCGGCCACGGGCCTGGCCGGGGCCGGCAGCCTCTTCCGCACCGAATACCTGCTGCGGCTTCCGGACCGCGACGCCGCGAAGACGGCAGAGGCCATCCGCGCCGCGTACCCCGAGTCCGGCTGGCGGGTGCGCGACTTCCACCGCGCCGCGCCGCGCATCAGCACGGTCCTGGAGCGTCTGCGCGTGGATCTGACCCTGGTCGGCCTGGGCGCGCTGCTGGTCGGCGGCCTGGGCATCGCCGGAGGCGTGCGCGGCTACCTGGGCGGGCGCCTGTCGCACATGGCGGCCATGAAGTGCATGGGCGGCCCCGTGCGCGTGCTCTTCGCCTCGTACCTCATGCAGGTTCTTTTTCTGGGCTCGGTGGGGGCCCTGGCCGGCATGGCCGGCGGGAGTCTCGTGCCGTGGCTGGGCGCCCGGTTCTTCGCCGACATCCTGCCCATCCAGGCGCGCGGCGGCCTGTACGCGGCGCCGCTGATCCAGGCCGCGCTCTTCGGCCTGGTCACGACCCTGGCCTTCTCCATGCCGCCTCTCTTTCGCGCCGTCATGGTCAGCCCCTCGGGCATCTTCCGCGGCTACCTCTCGGCCGACATGGGCCGCATGCCCCGCGTGGCGGTCCTGCCCACGGCCGCGGCCTTCGCGGTGCTTGCGGCCATGGTCTTCCAGTTCGCCGGCGACACCAGGCTCGCGGGCTGGTTCGTGGGCGGCACGGTAGGCGCGTGGCTCCTGTTCAAGGGCCTGGCCAGGGCCATCCGCTGGCTGGCGGGCAAGGCCCCGCGCCTGCCGTGGGGGAGCTGGCGCATCGGCGTGGCCAACATCCACCGGCCCGGGTCGCCGGGCGTGAGCCTGGTCTTCGCCCTGGGTTTCGGCCTCACTGCCCTGGTGGCCGTGGTCATGGTCAACGTCAGCCTGACGCGGGCGCTGACGGCCGAACTGGCCGAGGAGGCCCCGGCCTTCTTCTTCATGGACATCCGCCCCGAGCAGGTCGGGGATTTCCGCGCCCTGGTCGAGGGCACGCCCGGCGTGACAAGGCTTGACCTGCGGCCCATGATCCGCGGCCGCATCGTGCGTATCGCGGGCACCCCCGTGGAGAACGCCACGGTATCCGAGGAGGTGGCCTGGGCCGTGCGCGGGGACCGCGGGCTGTCCTGGAGCGAGAAGTTCCCGGCCGGCAGCACGCTCCTGCGCGGGAAGTGGTGGGACAAGGGCTACGACGGCCCGCCGCTCATCTCCCTGACCTCGGACCTGGCCGAGGGCTTCGGCGTGGACCTGGGCGACACCCTGACGGTCAACGTCCTGGGCCGCAACATCACGGGCACCATATCGAACATCCGCGAGGTCAACTGGCGGACCCTGGCCATGCAGTTCGCCATCGTCTTTTCGCCCGGCACCCTGGACCGCGCCCCGCAGACGTGGCTCGGCGCGGCCTACGGGCATGGCGGCGAGGACGGGCTCTTCTCCCGCGTGACGTCGGCCTACCCCGAGGTGGCCGTGGTCACCATCCGCGAGGTCTTGGACAACGCGGCCATGCTCATGCGCCGCACGGCGAGCATCTTCCAGGCCATGGCCGGAGTGGCCCTGCTGGTGGGCTTCCTGGTCCTGGCCGGGGCCTTCTCGGCCGACCAGCACCGCCGCATCTACGACAGCGTCATCTACAAGGTCTGCGGCGCCACCCGCCGCGACATCCTGGCCATCCTCGTGGCCGAGTTCTCCCTGGCCGGCCTCTTCACGGGCCTGGGCAGCCTGATCCTGGGCACGGTCACGGCCTGGGGCGTGGTCCAGGGCCTGCTGAAGATGCAGTTCACCCCGGACCTGCCCACGGGCTTTTTGACCGTGCTGGCCGGCGTGGCCATCTCCCTGGCCATGGGCCTCCTGGGCACCTGGCGGGTATTGGGAAAGAAGGCTGCGCCGTTTTTGCGCAACGAATAACAAACAGCAAACGCCCTGCCGGGTCGAGTCCGGCAGGGCGTTTTTGTTCCTTCGATGCGTTCGCGTTCGGCGTTATCTTCCAGTCATCGAGGATGCCCCTCCCGGGCCAGCCCGGCCAGATTGGGGCAGGCGGTCCGGTAGGCCTGGTCGGCGTCGAAGCGTTGCCAGGCTTCGGGGGCCACGGCGGTGTTGTCGGCTGAGGGTTCGATGGGGCGGACGTATTCGGGCACGAGCCTGTAGAGGCCCGTGCGGGAATCGACCAGCCTGCCGTTCCAGTCCGGGCGGATGTCGAGGCCCAGGCGCCCGAGGGGGGCGAAGTCGAACTCCAGGCCGCATTCGCCGGCCCGCGCCATCATCCACTCCAGGGCGATGTCCGAGAGGCCCGTGTCGCGGTAGCCGCCGCCGATGTTGGAATGCACGCCCGCAAACCAGACCTGCTCCAGGCGCTGGCGGCATGCCCCGTCCGGCTTCCTCCACACACAGGGCTCGAAGGCCCGGCGGCGCTCATCGATGGCCAGGGCCTGGAAGGCGTTGTCGACATGGGCGCCCAGTTCCACGTCGTGGAATTCGAGGTTCAGCAGCCAGTTGAACATGCCGAAAACCGGGATGCCCAGGGCCCCGACCGTGTCCCAGACGCCGACGCAGTGCACGCGGACCTCGCGGGCGTAGGTCCGGCGGAAGAGTTCGGACTCGATGGCGCGTGGGTGGGACTCGGGGTCGCGGCGGCGGTAGAGCCTGTAGGCGTCTTCCAGCCTGTGCAGGTACTCCGGGAGCAACAGCCCCGAGTTGCGCAGCAGCCCGGCCAGGCTGCGGACCGTGTAGGCCCCGCGGCTGAAACCGAAAAGAAAGATGTCGTCGCCTTCCCCGTACAGTTCCATCAGAAAGCGGTACGCCTGCAGGATGTTCCGCGAAATCCCCACCCCCGAAACCCCGCCCCGTATCCTGTCGTACCAGTGCGTACCCACCCCCGTATCGTAGTAGAGCAGCTGCCGCCTGCCGTCCCCGGCATACGGCGCCACGGCCATGGCGAGCCTGGTCACGTTGGTCGGACAGACCACCCCGTCATCCTTCTGATCCGGGGTGTTCCACGTGCCGTCGCAGCAGACGACGATGCGTTTGGACATGCGACCTCCTTGATGAATCGTTTGCAACTTGCGGTGCCGAGCGCGGTAGCAGGACGTCATGCCGCGCAGGGGAAGGCGAAGGCCTTGCGGCCTTGCCGCTTTTGTCTTCCGTCCGGACGGATGGCTGCAAAGCGGGCCGGCAGCTTCAACAGGAGATTGCTACGTGATTTGTGCAGGAGATGAATCGGGATGCGTCATGAAATGTTCCGGGAAATGCTTGCGGAAAATACCAACGAGAGCGGCTGGCATCGGGTGATGGGCTTGGAGCGCAGTCAACGCTTCTTGTCGATAATCAGCACAGGGGATACGTATGTAATGCGTACTCGTAATGACTGTATGACATCAGGAAATATGTTGCCTGCGTACTTCATGTGATGTATGCGCTTCAAAATTTTGTAATCATTGATCCGTGTCGGAGGCAATGATGCATCAACGGCAAGGCAGGGGAGACGAAGGCGGTTCCGAGGGCCGGAAAGAGGGCGGTTTTTCCGTCTGGCGGCTGGATGACAACAATAATGAGTTTCTGGTCCGGGATGGTTTGACCGAGGAAGAGGCCCTGGTGCTGGTGCGGGAGTATGAGGGGCGGGGGCATAGACAGGCGTATTGGGTGGAAAAAGAGACCGGGCGGCTGGTTCTGTGAAATCCACTGCTTCCTGACGGTTCAAGAAGATGAGCCAAAGTAAGACCCGACCCCTTTTCTTAATCAGCGGGCTGCCTTGTTGGCGAAATCCGGAAAATATCACTGTTGATAGGGAAGATGGAGGAGGTTTATCCATGAGGCTTGTGTATGATTCGCACATCTCAGGTGAGTTTGAGGGATGGGACGGAGATAAGGTCTATCTACTGGATGACGGGTCGAGATGGGAAATGACGAGCTATCGGTACAGTTACCGATATAGCTACAGGCCCAGAGCGCGAATATGGGACGATGGCGGCCAATTCTTACTTGAGGTAGACGGCATGTCGGAAAAGGTGCGAGTAAGAAGAGCGTAGTCTGCGCACGAACGAAGTTTTCTATGTATCTAATGGACGGTGAAGATCTAAGCGCGGTCCTGGAGGGATTTATCGATCTCCGGGAGTTGCTCCAAAGAAAGTAACGGCACGCCGCGCAAACCGGCGAGGTATATAGACGCTTCCGCGACATGACAGGCAAGTAGGAATCGCTATCAACAACGCTCTGCAAGCGGATTGTCTCCAGCGCTGGTGCGCTTCCGGCAACCGGTGAGGGCTGGCGTTGGGCTTAAACAACCGGGATCCCAGTTATGGCATGTCGATTTGTATCTTCACCTCATTCCCGACGTCGAATCAGTAGGTGCTCTGGTATGTGTAGGTTGCAGGAGGGCTTCACCGAGTCACTGCGATTCCACGGCGACCTGTTGGGGAAGAGCGCATGACGGACCGCAGTGCCGTTGACACGATACGTGGGTACTTCTACCAGTTCGACTATTCGATACTGAGAGTGCTCCAGTTGCCAGGCCCCGGCGACTCGATTGCCGTCGAGTGCATCGAAGACGTCGATATTCGCACTGCAACGGAAGTTACGGCCATTCAGTGCAAGTACTACTCGGGCACGGAGTACAACCACTCGGTTATCAAGCCAGCCGTCAGGTACATGCTGAGTCATTTCAAAGCGATCAGGGATGAAGGGAAGTCTGTCATCAGGTACTCCCTCTGCGGACATTACAGCGCCGGCCAGCACAAGCTGACGTTGCCAATAGACGTTGCATTTCTGAAACAGCACTTCCTGACCTACAGCGAAAGGAAAGTCGAGCGCCGCCATCACGACGAGCTCGGTCTTAGCGACGCCGACCTCGCCGAGTTCCTGTCGGTTCTTGACGTGGATATAAACGCGGCCAGCTTTGAGGCTCAATTCGCGCAGGTCATTCGAGAGTTGCAGGCCGCATACGGCTGCTCGCCGTTCACCGCGGAGTACTTCTATTACAACAATGCCCTTGCGCTGATGCGAGAGTTATCGATCCAGCCGTTGCCGACCGACCGAACCATTACCAAGAGGGCGTTCTTAGAGCGATCAGACACATCGAGCGTGCTGTTCAACGAATGGTTCGTGCGGAAGAAAGGTGAGAAAGCTCACTTTGCCGCACTGCGAAAGGAGTACTTTTCTGGCCTCAACCTATCTCCTTTCGAGCGTTTCTTCCTCTTCGAAGTTGACCCCACAACACTCGTCCGGAGTGATCTCAAAGACGTGCTGCACATACTGTCTAAGAAGTGGTCAAAGACGACCAAACGCGACGGAAACTCGTCGTTCTGCCCCTACGTATATGTTCACGGGCTACCCGCAGACGAATTAGTAGGCTTGAAGAAGGAGCTGGCGACCGAGGGATTCGGCTTCATCGACGGCTACGACTTCCATGGTGCCGACTTCAACGTGAAATCGATCGCAAAGCCCGCCACACACAACAATGGGATAAAGTTGAAAGTGCTGAATTCAATTGCCGATCTTGCGGCGACTGTGGGCGCCGTCACGAAGACTCGAGAGGTCTACCAGTTCCACTTGGGAAAAAGCTACTTTGATCCCGCGAACAAGGCAGTCAAGCACGTTCAGATCCAACTGCAAAAGCTCACAGATATCAAGGCTATCATCTAACCGAATCGGAGTCGCAAATGGCAGTCGAAACTACAGCAGACAACCTCAATGCCCAAGTGGTCGCAGTCTTCCCAGACAAGGTGCGCATCGTCGTCGACAAGCTGGAAGACTTCAAACTTGCAGAGGAATGCCTTCGCGTTGGCTCGTATGTCCGGATCGCCGACAACGAGAACGCTATTCTCATCGCCATCATTGAGAACTTCGAGATTGTGGTTCGGGACGATGGCATGCGAAATCACATCATTGAGGCCTTCCCGCTTGGTGTTCTGCGGGATGGAAAGTTCGAGCGCGGCGGTGACTCGCTGGCGATACCGCCGAAGGATGTCCAACCGGCGACGATTGAAGACATCAAGCGCATCTACTCAGATTCGGTGAATGTCGAAGAGAGCTTCTGTTTCTCCAGACTTTCGTCGAATTCCGCCGTCGAAGTGCCGGTTAATGGCAACAAATTCTTCAACAAGCACATCGCCATCGTGGGTTCCACGGGTTCTGGAAAGTCCCACACGCTCGCGACCATTATTCAGAGAGCGGTCGCAGAGAAGGCCGGTGACTTCACGCTCAACAACTCCCACGTGATTGTCTTCGACATTCACTCGGAATACCGGTCCGCGTTTCCGGATGCCAACTTCATTGATGTTTCGAACTTGGTTTTGCCTTACTGGATGTTGAATGGCGAAGAACTGGAGGAATTCTTCATCGACACCGAAGCGAATGATCACAATCAGCGAAATGTCTTCAAGGAAGCCGTGCTGCAAGACCGGCGTGCGAAGTTCACCGGTTCGTCAGGTGATGAGCAACGGATTCACCTTGACTCGTCGCTTCCTTTCGATATCCAAGAGGTCTTGAAATATGCCATTGCAAAGAACACGGAGCGTGTGGCCACAGGTGAAGTATACGCTGCAAGTAACAAAGAGAAGGCGGGTCAGCCAAAATTCGAGAACGGGAGTCTGCACTCTAAGCTCACAAACTTTATCAATCGTTTGGAAAGCAAAATCAACGATAGCCGGCTTGACTTCTTTCTGGGTGAGCGGTCGAAAACCATCACATTTGAGCACACGCTCGAGACTTTGCTCGGCTACTCGGCAGCTGGCAAATCGAACGTTACAGTCATCGACCTGAGCGGCGTACCTTTTGAAGTCCTCAGCATAACGGTTTCGCTCATTTCTCGTCTGATCTTCGAGTACGGGTACATCTATAAGCGTGTGCGATGCGCCAAAGATCCGAATGAGAAGATTAACAACGACGTACCAATCCTCCTCGTCTACGAAGAGGCGCACAAGTACGTGCCCAACAGCGAGCTCTCGAAGTACCGCTCTTCGAAGACGTCCATTGAGCGTATCGCGAAGGAAGGCCGCAAGTACGGCGTGACTTTGCTCCTCGCAAGCCAACGCCCGTCCGAAATCTCGGAGACGATCTTCTCTCAGTGCAACAATTTTATCGCGATGCGCCTAACGAATCCAGTTGACCAGAGCTACGTCAAGAAACTGCTACCGGATTCCCTCGGGTCGCTAATCGACAAGATGACCTCCTTCCGCCAGGGCGAGGCCCTGCTTGTCGGCGAGTCGGTCGTTCTGCCTTCGATTGTTCAAATCGTTCAATGTGATCCCGCACCTTCGTCGAATGATATTCCATACTGGGAACTTTGGAAGGAAGAGTGGAAGGACATGAACGTCGCAGGAATCAAGGCAGAATGGTATAAGTAGAGCGCGGAGCACAGTCGATGCTCAGTCGCTCGACCCCGTCCTGGCAATGGGAAACGATGAGGCCCAACAGCAGCATGCAACGCACGGCGGAAAGGCAAAGTGGTCGGGTCTTCCTTTGACGCATCTTATCGCCTGAGCCAGTTTATGACCACTTGAGCCAGCACTGGAAGCGGGGTCGCATATTGAATCTTGGGCTGGCAGGGGGTCAGGTCTTCCTTTGACGCACCTTCGCTCACGAGTCCGTCAATCAAGACAAACCGTCTGAAATAGCTGACAGAAAACGGAATCGTCACCCTTTCTCCTCCCACGGATTCAAAATACCCAGCGCCTCCGCCTTGAAGTCCGCCACATTGCGGGTCACCAGCACCATGCGGTTCTGCAGGGCGGTGGCGGCGATGAGGGAATCCATGACGCTCATGGGCTGGCCTTTCTGCTTCTGCTCCGCCGTGATCTTGCCCCACGTCACGAATGCTTCCGCATCAAGAGAAAGCACGCGACCGGCAAACTGCATCGGCAGCGTTTCATGCAGCCAGATTTCGAGTTCGGTGCGCCGATTCGAAGGAGGACGAAGACTGATGCCGTGCTGAATCTCACCGATAGTCACGGCGCAGATGTACAGGCTCTCCGGGTCGATGGCGTTCAGCCACGCCACGACACGCTCTTCCGGCCTCGGCTTGACGAATTCCGAAAGTACGCAGGTGTCGAGCAGGTAACGCGTGTTCACAGGTCAATCTCACGCAGTTCTGTGGTCTGATCCCGCTTGATGACCAGTTCGCTGTTCCGCAGAGGAGAATTCAGCAAAAAATCACCCAGTCGTTGTTTGGGTGCGGTGAGCCTTCGGAACTGTTCAATCGGTATAACCACCGCAACTTCAGTTCCATGCTTGGTGACTACCTGCGGACCTTCGGACAGTGTCTTGTCGATCAATTCCGAGAATTTATTCTTTGCTTCCTGAATCTGCCATGTTGTCATGCGAACCTCCCTCCGGCCATTCTGGCC
The DNA here is from genome assembly GCF_054657795.1 of Desulfomicrobium salsuginis. Taxonomy (NCBI): domain Bacteria; kingdom Pseudomonadati; phylum Thermodesulfobacteriota; class Desulfovibrionia; order Desulfovibrionales; family Desulfomicrobiaceae; genus Desulfomicrobium; species Desulfomicrobium salsuginis. The sequence goes on from NZ_BAAHYA010000002.1 coordinate 472,980, forward strand.
AGACTAGCCAGAATATAGCGATGAACTCCTCAAAATGCAATGGCAGGGCTTGGCCGTTCACTCGCGTGAAGGCTCTTTGACCTCGTTCAGCAGGAAATGGGTCGCGAGAAATGGATCGCGCAGGAAGCGGGGTCGCATCTTGAATCGTGAAATGTAACGTCTGGCATGGAGCGCAGGCAGTCCTTGAAGGTGGAAGAAGCGTGAATGGACCGGGTGGCCTTTCAACCCTTCCAGCCTTCAACGCTTGCGGTATGCCTTGTCGTGCTGGACGTGCAGGCTCATCAGCACCAGAGTCGGCCCGCTGAGTAGGCATGTCACTGCTCGGGCGCTGCCGGTGACTCGCAGGGAATAGTCCAGGCAAAGGGGTCAGGTCTTCCTTTGACGCATCTTATCGCCTGAGCCAGTTTATGACCACTTGAGCCAGCACTGGAAGCGGGGTCGCATATTGAATTTTGAATTTCCACGTCGGGGAAGGGGCACTTCGGCCAGCTATTCAAAGTGGAAGAGACGTGCATGGGCCGCGAACCCTTTCTGTAACCCAGCCTTCAACGCTTGCGGTATGCCTTGTCGTGCTGGACGTGTAGGCTGACCAGTACCAGGGTCGGGCCGCTGAGCAGGCATGTTACGGCTCGAGCGCTGCCGGTGACGCGCAGGGAATAGAACTGTTGACCTGTGCCCGGTTCGATCATGCCGTGGAGTTTTTCAAAATTGAGGCCCGGGTGCTTCCAGAGATCCGAGAGGTCAAGGGATTGGAGCAGGACGAGCGTTTTCGCCGCCGCCTTGCGAACCGCAGGTTCGGCGGCCATGACCGCCTCGTCGAAAGCGGGCCGGATTTCAATCCTCATCAGCCCATCTCTTGGCCACGTCACGGGCGGCTTCGGCGGTTTCGACGACTTCCGAAGGGCGAGGGTCTTCCAGCGAGCGGACAATGGCCTGCTTGCTGTCAGCGGTCCAGGCCCAAAGCTGGTGACGCGGGATGGTTTCCATGGGAATCAGCAGAATGCGGCCGTCCTCCAGGACCTCTATTTCAACCGTGTCGCCGGGCTTGATGCCCGTTGTCGGCGGCAGTGTGATGCGACGGCGGGAATCGGTTTGCGTGAGCATGTTTTGTTCCTCCATGAGTTGGTGAATAAGACGGAATAGGTGAAAGGGCAATGCCCATATTGGGCATTTGTCCTAAGTGAGAGACCGGGTGAGATGGATTCAGGCGTTCAGTGAAAATGAGTGCTGCGTCCTGAGGATGTAGGAAATTGAAGGAAGGAAATAACTGAGTGTTTTGGGCTGTTGTAATATGGATCAAGAAGATAGGGCAATTGCCGACTTGTCCTCTTTTATGTCCTAATCCCTTGCAACCTATGAAAGGCTAAGAATCAATGAAGAAACTCCTCCTGATTGTCGCAATCGCAATAGCCATTTATGTAGGGTACGGAAAGACGAATGGCTTTCGCCAACTCACAGGATCACAAGCTGCCTATACGAGCAGCGAGCAAGCAAGTTCTATCGATGTATTTCAGACTGCTTTTACTGAACAGAAAAGCGGAATTCAGGTTCAAGGTGAAGGTATAGTATCTAAAATTCTTGCAGATGACAGTAATGGAAGTCGTCATCAACGCTTTATTCTTACGCTTCCTTCCTGACAAACGCTACTCATTGCTCACAACATTGACTTGTCCCCGCGAGTTGCATCGCTGAAAGCGGGAGATTCCGTTGCGTTCAATGGTGTGTATGAATGGAACGCGAAAGGCGGCGTGATTCACTGGACTCACCACGATCCTGCCGGTCGCCATGAAGTTGGTTGGCTCAGGCATGCTGGTCAGACCTACCAGTAAAGGGAAAACGGGGCCGCATCTTGAATCTTGAATTTCCTGAAATCCAAAAAATCATCCAATTCAATCCAAATCACATGCACCCGGTCATGCGTCCCGATATCGATGGGAATGATCTCATTGTCGTCGATAAGAAATTCGATGGTATCCTGAAGCTCAACGTGATGGAGATGGAGTGGAGGCCCCTAAGGTTGCTGTGCTGCGGGTGGATGCGCAGGGAGGGGGCAAGAGGGCTGTCCCGGGTCGACGGCCACGTAATGGCGGTCCGGGCCTCAGGAGTAGCGGGTCAGGATGTCGCGGAAGCGCGTTTCGGACTCCAGGAAGGCGTCGACCACGGTGGGATCGAAATGCACCCCGCGGCCTTGCGTGATGATCTTGACGGCCTCTTCGTGGGGCATGGCTTCCTTGTAGACCCGCTTTGTCACGAGGGCGTCGTACACGTCGGCAAGGGCCATGAGCCTGCCGCCGAGGGGAATCTCTTCACCGGCAAGCCCGTAGGGGTAGCCCGAGCCGTCCCATTTTTCGTGGTGGGACACGGCAATGTCCCTGGCCAGGGCCAGAAAGGACTGCTCGGCGCCATGCGTGGTATGGCGCGCGGTATCGGCCAGGGTGTCCGCCCCGAGGATGGTGTGCCGCTGCATTTCGGTGAACTCCTCGTCCGTGAGGCGGTCCGGCTTGAGGAGGATGCTGTCGGCGATGCCGACCTTGCCGATGTCGTGCAGGGGCGCGCACTTGTAGAGCAGTTCGATGGTGCCCGGAGTGAGCACGTTCCTGTATTTGGGCTGCCGCGCCAAGCGTTGGGCCAGGGCCCGTACGTACTCCTGCGTGCGCCTGATGTGGCCTCCGGTTTCCGGGTCCCGTGTTTCGGCCAGGGACGTGAGGCCCAGGATGATCGCGTCCTGGGTATGGAGAAGCTGCTGACTGCGGATGCGCAGTTTGTGCTCCTCGATGCCGTACTTGATCAGGCTCAGGACGGCCAGGTTGAGGACGAGGACGAACACCGCCGGCAGCGGTGAGATCCAGTAACCAGGAACGTCGAGGAGCCAGAGGCTCGCGCTCCATAAGCCCAGGCTCCCGGCGACCAGGCCTGCGACGCAGGTCAGCGGCCTGCCGACGATGATGAGCAGCGTCGAGAGGACGCCGAGAACCATGACGGAAACCGCCTCCGCGCCCACGGCCCAGGAGGGGCGGCGGAGAAAATCGTTCTGCAGAATGTTGTCGAGGGCGGTGGCGTGGATCTCGATGCCCGGAAAGGAGCGGTCCAGCGGGGTGACGTGATTGTCGCCGAGACCCGCAGCCGTCGGCCCGACGATGGCGATGCGGCCGGACAGGTCCGGCAAGGGCCCTTCCAGGATTTCCGCAGCGGAGATGGTCTCGAATGTGCCGCTTGGGCCGCGGAAGCGCAGCAGCATGTTCCCCTGGGCGTCGGTGTGGATGCGGTTCCTGCCGAGCTGAACGAAGCCGCCGTCCTGGTCGCTGCCAAGCACCGCGTCCTTGCCTTCCGCGAGGCGGACCATGGCCAGGGTGAGGCTGGGCAGGAGGTTCGATTCATGGAGCGCCATGAGGGGAACGCGGCGGATCGCGCCGTCGAGGTCGTGCGCGGCGTTGATGAAACCGCCCGACACGGCTGTCCGGGCCAGGGCCGGCAGTGCGCAGACCACCGACTGCGCTTCATGTAGACGGAAGAATGGCGGGACTATGGCATCGGTCTGCAGGGGCCGCAGGATGCAGGGTTGCTGCACGGTACTCGGTGAGAACAGGAGCTTGTAACCCAGCACCGTGGGCACGCTTGCCAGGGATTGGGCCAGGGCTTGGTCGAAATCCAACTCGACCTGGGGCCTGCCGGCCATGGTCCTGGCGAGTTCCGAGGCCTTGAGCAGGGATTCCAGGACGACACGGGGGGACGTCTGGTCCCGGTTGGAGAGCACGAGGTCAAGGACGACGTTCCTGACGCCCGCCTCCCGCAGGCGCGAGATCACCCCGGCCAGTGTGACCCTCGGCCAGGGCCACTGGCCCAGGAGGTTCAAGGCCCTGTCGTCGATGGACACAAGCACCGGGACAGGACCGGGCTCGCGCAACCTCGTCTGCGAGAAGAGCACGTCAAAGGCTTTGTGCTCAACGTGTACGTACAGCGCAGGCCGAAAGATGCCCAGGAGCATGACGCAGACCGTGACGATGACGCCGGTTCCCAGCAGGCGGGCCAGGTCTCTTTTGCGGAGATGGTCCCCTTGCGGGCTCCCGCTGTCCTTCCTCCACGCCATGGTCAGCGGACCAGGACTTCGACCCGGCGGTTGCGCGGTTCAGGCACTTCGTCCTCGGTTGGCACGAGCGGGTTGCCCTCACCGTGGGAGGAAGTCCGGATGATGTCCTTGGAGACGCCCATGTCCACGAGGATGGCGGACATGGCCTCGGCGCGTTCCATGGACAGCCGCTGGTTGATCTCGGACGTGCCGACGCGGTCAGAATGGCCGTACACGCGGACGTCCGTCGAGCCGCGGCGCGCTATGGATGCGAGAATCCGCGTGGGCACCGATCGTGACTCCGGAGTCAGGTCCGAGGTGCCCGTCTTGAAATAGAGGACAAAGGTCTCGACGGGTTCAGGCAGGGCCTTGAGCGCCCGTCCGTACTTGGTGTCGATTTCCGCCTGATCCGCCAAGCGTACAGGGGAAGGGGCCGCGGATGTCGTCGCGGTGGTGCTCTGCCGGGCCGCATCGAGGGTCTGTGTGCCGGCCTGGTTGCTGACCGTGACTTGTCCCACGGTTCCTCCGGGGTCCTCGATGAGGACGACGGAGGTGCCCTTGGCCGCGCAGCTTGTCAGGGCAAGACAGAGGAGGAGGAACCATGCCTTTTTCATCGGGCATCCTCCACGTTGACCAGAAAGCGGGTGCCATGGACGGCAATGACGGCGTCCGGGGTTTCGATGCGGATTTTTTCCGGGGCCAGGTGTCCGATGATTCCGGACATGTAGGCGAAGGAGCCCTTGATGAGCTTGATGGCTACGGCGAACAACCCGTTTTGGGGTTCGAAGGCGAAATCATTGAGATCCAGGCGGCTGCCGGGGCCAAGCGAGACCAGCGTGTTGTCTTCGAGCATGATGCCGGCGCTGCCGGTCGCTTCCGTGGTCACCGTGTCGCCGACGTGGAGCGTATCGCCGATCTTGGCCTCGATCTGGCGCCCGTCCCGCAGAATGGCCGCCTTGCCTTCGAGAGATTTGATGACCCCGGCCGTAGACTGCCCGGCCCGGGCCGCGGTGACACTCAGCAGGAGGGTCAAGGCGAAGAGGAAAAACGTTTTCATGAAACGCACCTTGTGATTGGATGTTTCGTGTCCGACATATTATGTACGACAAAAAATGAGTACATACAAGATCGAGGCTGGCCCTTCCCAAGCATACGCATTTATATTCATGGTCGAGAGTTTTTGTCACCAAGATGTTGTAAGATGGAGTACGGTGATTTCATCGGATTTTTGATTTTCCGTGGGATCAGGGGAAGCCTGTTCCTACTTGAACTGCGATGGTTCCGGCCCGGCTTCAGTCCGGGCGGCAGGCGCCGAAGATGTCGAGGATCGTCTTGTCCAGGTATGATTCCTCCCGGTAGGTGAGGAACGCGGAATTGAAGGCCCGCGTGAGTTCGCTGATTTTTCTGTACGCAAGGTTCACGTCCCGGAGGTAGCCGCCCACGGCGTCCCGCCCACTGGTCCAGATTTCATCCTTTTCCTCCGGCCGCGCGGACGTCAGGAAGCGTTCGTCCATTTCCGCGAGTTCCTCCTTCATGCCGTCCAGGGCGGCCGAGATGTGCATGAGGTGCGAGTTCAGGTAGTGACACATGCCTGCGGCAGTGTTCCGCAGCACGCGGTTGCGCTGATCCTCCAGGGCCTGCGTGATGTTCGAGGCGATCCCTTCGTAATAGAGCACTTCGCCGGACTCGTCTCTCTTGGCCCGCGCCGTGATGTCGACCTCGATGTGTGCTCCCGCCGTCGGTTTGAGGGTCACGGACCTGTTGGAGATGTGCCCCTTTTCGTCGAGTTCGCGCAGCATCCCGTCCAGGGCAGCAGGCTGTTCCACAAAGTCGTACACGTTGCTGCGCAGGGCCGCCTTTCTGCAGGACAGGCCGAGCAGTTCGATGCCCGCGTCGTTGATGTCCAGGAAGAGCCCGGACGGGGAAACGCTGAAGGCCATATCCTTGGTCTTGTGGAAGAAATCCTTGTAGCGCTGTTCGCTTCTGTGCAGTTCCAGGATGGCCTGCCTTTCCTCGGTGACATCGCGGATCATGTGGTCGAAGCGTTGCCGGCCCCGCGACCTGCACGACACGACATACCCTTCGTCGCGCACCCAACGGACTTTGCCGTCGCTGCGCACGATCCTGTACTCCAGTTCGTCGAATTCCCTTTCCCTGACGGAGCGGTAGAAGTTACCGACCCGTTCGCTGTCCGCGGGGTGGGCCAGGGCGACGATGTCGCTTTCGGCCGCCTTCGCCAGGTTCCGCAGCGGCACGCCGTAGAGGAGTTCGGCCGCAGGGTTTATGGACAGGACGCTGCCGTCCTCGGCCGAGAGGGAGACGACCACGTCGTGCATGGAATGCAGGATGCTCTCCAGCCTGTCGTTCAGTTCCCTGATCTCGTCCATGCGCTTGCGCCTGGGCGTGACGTCGACGACCGTCAGCAGCACCGCCGCGGCCTCGCCTGAACCCAGCGGGGCCATGGTCATTTCGATGCGCGCCCGGCCCGCGGGTGTCTCAATCCAGAATTCGTGCGGCCGGGAATTTTGGCCGCTTCGCAGCACATCCTCGTGCTCCCGCAGGATGGCGGCCTGTTCCGGGCCGGGAAACGGCTCCTGCAGCTCCTTGCCCATCAGGGCGTCCGGCCGGCAGCCGGTGATGGTCACGAAGGCGGGATTGGCGAACGTGAAACGGCCGTTCCGCAGGACCGCGACGCCTTCCTTGAGTCGCTGGATTATCTCCAAATGATCTGTTGCGCATTTCTGAACGATATCATTCCCGTATGTTTGATTCTTCATCACTGTTTCACCCTGAATTCTCAGCAAGGAAATGTTTTTCAGCATACGCTGAAAATAAAAATGGCGTTCCGTGGAACGCCATGCCGTGTACTATCCTTTGTATTGGCGAGCGTCGTCACGTTTCTGTCGGCGGACAGAAATCGTAATTTTCTGAAATTGTTGCGATCATGTTTCGATAAATCGTGGTTATTTTCATATAAATTGAGTAGATACAGACATATTTGATACGCAAAGTTGTCTTGGATGGAGAAGCCAAATTCGATCCATAGCCTCGCGCATACGGCTTTGCAAGCGTGAAAAGTCGAAAATGCGCATCACGGCGTCCATCGAGGCTTTTGAGCCGAAAGGCCGGACCGGCGGTTATCCACCGCAGCTCTCACTCACCGAGCTGAAATTCGTGACCACGGCTTCCCACATGTGCAGGGCGTCTTCCTGCGCCTCGACCCGGCAGGACAGCTTCAGCTCCACGTGCGGCTTGTGCGGGTCGCCGCCCGCGCCTTCATATTCCCAGCAGGCTGTCAACCTGGGCGAGTCGGAGCAGTCCTTGTCTTTGGGCTGCAGGATGTAGACCTCCTCCAGACCTTTCAAGCCTGCCAGAACCCTCTCGCCGGAGCGCAGAATCTTCAACTCGATCCGGTACTTGCTGGTCACCGATTTGACGACCTCGGTAATGCGGGGCGGGTCGCAGGGCTGAGCGAAAAGATGTGTGGCAAACCTCATGCGGATTCTTTGCCGCGATCCCGCGGGCGGCCGCTCAAGGCTTATGCCGGCTTGTTCGCTCCAGATTTTGAGGCCCTCGATCCTGCCGCTCGATAAAAAAAGGCGTCCGGGAAAGGCAAAGGGGTCGGAAAGGCAAAGGGGTCGGGTCTTCCTTTGACGCATCTTCTCGCCTGAGCCAGTTTATGACCACTTGAGCCAGCACTGGAAGCGGGGTCGCATATTGAATTTTGAATTTCTACGTCAGGGAAGGGGCACTGCGGCCAGCTATTCAAAGAGGGGGAAAGCGGGGGCGCATCTTGAATCTTGAATTTCCTGAAATCCAAAAACTCATCCGATTCCATCCACACCTAATACACCCGGTCATGCGTCCCGATATCGATGGGTATGATCTCCTTGTCGTCGATCAGAAATGGGGGCAAGGAGGCAGGTCGTCCTTTAACGAATCTGTCCGAGCCCGTTCCTCTCCCACTTGAAACTCAGTTCCTCGCGTATCCTTCACGAACGGCGTTTTCCATGCTGGCCAACTCGTCATCGGTCAGAAACCCGAAATGTGATTCCCTCTTTCTTGCCGAAAGACGACCATTGTTCTGCAGGCAGAGCTGGATGAAAAGATCGACGAGGCGGTCTGGCATATCAACGATCTGCTGCATGGCCTGCTTGGTCTTGTCGTAATTCGCCAGAAAATCGAGTTCTTCCACGAGCTCGTGCTCGATGGTGAGCTTGACGAAATCATACAACGCTTCCGCCTGCGCGGTCATGTCGATGTACCTGTACAGAGGCCCGGTCTCATCCGTCACGGTCATCTGGCCGAGATCGTCCAGGTTGTATTCGACCAGCCGCATCAGCGGGTTTGAGAACGCCTCCAGGGAGTGATCGTAAAGCTCCGGATTTTTCAGCATGGCGGCGGAGACCGGGAACATGAGTCCTTTCGGGATCTCACCGCGCAGGCACAGGATATTGTGAATGAGAAAGCGGTGAATGCGGCCGTTGCCGTCCTCAAAGGGATGCATGAAGACGAACCCGTAGGAGATGGCGGCGGCATGGATAATGGCGGGGACAGCGCCCTCCTTCATCACGTGATGGGCAGCGATCAGTCCCGCCATCAGTCCCGGGAGGTCGGACGGTCTGGGACAGACATAGTGAACGACCTGCTTCTGATAGGAAACAGCTTGACCGACGTAGTTCTGGTTGGCCCGGTAGTCCGAGTCTTGAAATCGGGGATCGACGATGCGGTTCTGAACGTCGATCAGGAGCGGCTTCTCGCAAAAGTCCTTGTGCTCGGCCATCTCCAGCAAGCCGATGAATTTCTCTGTCCGGGAGGCGTTTGGCTTGATGTGCTCGATCTCGAATGAGGACTTGGTCTCCTTGTTGTACAGGTACGTGAGTGCCCGCCTGAGAAGCTCTGGTGGATAGGAGGCCGCGACCTCTTCGCACCGTTTCCGCAGGTCGATTCCTTCCATGGCGTCGAGCTTTTCAGTGCGCCGGATGATGGGGCAGAAATCTTTCCCCCCAAGCAGATTGTCGATGACTCTCTGGCGCTGCATACGACGGCCGGGCGCTGCGGTGTAGTAACGGTCCGGTTCAAGCAGTGGGGTGTAATTTCCCTTGGTCAGATCCGGCAGCGGGAGTTCCCGTCCTGTCAGGAATTCATACAGGAACCAGATTTTGCGGGCGTATTTCCCGGTCGGTTTTGAACTGACCCAGGCCGCTATCTCTTCTGGCTGGACCACGTCAAAAAGGGCCGACAGGATGCCAAGATTTACGCCGTCGTACTTGAGGGCGAACTCCAGATGGTCTCCCGTCCCGTCTCCGGGCCAATAGGACTGGGGATAGACGGATTCCTCCCGCCCATCCTGAACAGTCGAGCGCAGCGTCCCCGTCGGGCTGACTGAGGACGTGTGCCAGTTCGGCAAAGCGCTCAAGCCGTATTGCTCTATCAGAAACGCATAGCCCGCTGGTCGGATCTGTGTCGTGCCCAATGTCATCACACCTCAAAAAATCGTTACGGATCTCAAAAAATGATTATAAAAAACATATTTTCTAAAAATATAGTTACTTTTGCGGTAATTTTCAAGATGATTGTTAGAGATGCCTGAGGTGAGGTCAAAACGGGGGGAGTTCTCAAAAAATGAGTTTGTGTCTTAAAATATGATTACAAATTGGCACTATTCAAGAAAAACAGTTATCGAGGCCGTCGGGGTAGCGGCAGACGATACATGGGAGCGAGGTGGCATCTTGAATCTTGAATTTCCACTCGTGCAGGCATGGGGCCAAGCCTTCCTTTGACGAATCTGGCCTCGTGCGCCAGTTCCACTTGTCTGCTTGAGCTCCTATCTTTGCCTCTCCTGCCCACCCTTGCCATGACCCGCCCCGTCCCCCGTTTTGGGGCGCGATATGAGCGTATTTCCACGGCGCAGGTTCCGGGGCTTACGTAATCCATTTTCAAGCCGCAAATCCGATTTCGCCCGATTCGCGCTGCCGGGTCGAGCCGGGGCCGACGTCTTCAGCCGCCGAACCATGAATCCTGCGGGGCGACACTTTTCGGACGGTGGTTTCCGGACGACGCTTGCCCGTTCCTCTCCTGCGCGGAATCACGCCGTGCATGGGGCGTGAAGTAAAGTATCTTTATTCACGTTAGTCGCGAAACGAGACGCGGCGCCTTGTCCGGTGCATGTATCCTCATGATGCAGGGACTGCAGGGCGGCAGCCCGGGACATTTCACGATCAGGTCCGAGGACCGAAACAGAGAGGATAAAGCATGCCGAACACCATCCTGGAAAAGAAACAGCTCATTCCCGACCAGACCTCCAAACTCGTCATCCATGCCCCGGAGATTGCGGCCAAGGCCCGTCCCGGAAATTTCGTCATTCTGCGGGTGCACCCCAAGGGCGAGCGCATACCTCTGACCATTGCCGACGCGGACAGGGAGAAGGGCGCCATCACCATCGTCTACCTCGTGCTCGGCAAGACCACGGCAATGCTTGAGGACTTGAAGGAAGGGGACGAGATTCTTGACCTGTGCGGCCCCCTGGGCAAGGCCACGCATATCGGGAAGCCGGGGACGGTCATCTGCGTGGGCGGCGGCACGGGCATCGCGGCCATGCACCACATCGCCAAGGGGCATCACGAGGCCGGGAACAGGGTCGTGGCCATCATCGGTGCCCGCAGCAAGGCTCTGCTGCTCTTCGAAGACGAGCTGAAGCTTTTCGCCGACGAAGTTCTCGTGTCCACCGACGACGGCAGCTACGGCCACAAGGGGCTGGTCACCGAACTGCTGGCGCAGCGCCTGGAAAAGGACGCGAGCGTCGGCGAGGTCGTGGCCGTGGGCCCGGTGCCCATGATGGCCGCCGTGGCGCGGACCACCAAACCCTTCGGCGTCAAGACCACCGTGTCCCTCAACTCCATCATGGTCGACGGCATCGGCATGTGCGGTGCCTGCCGCGTCAGCGTGGGCGGCAAGACGCAGTTCGCCTGCGTGGACGGGCCCGAGTTCGACGGGCACGAGGTAGATTTCGCGGAGCTCGGCAAGCGCCTGAGCTTCTTCAAGACCCTGGAAGGGCAGAGCATGGCCCGCCGGCACGAGTGCACGTGCGCCGCCGAGGTCGGCAAGAAGCCGAGGAAGACCATCGCCCCGCGCGTGCCCATGCCGCACCAGCCGCCCGAGCAGCGTGTGAAGAATTTCGACGAGGTGGCCCTGGGCTACACCATGGGCATGGCCGTGCAGGAAGCCAAGCGCTGTCTGCAGTGCAGGAAGCCCCAGTGCGTCAAGGGCTGCCCCGTGGAGGTGCCCATCCCGCAGTTCATCGCCGCTCTGGCCGAGCGCGACGTCGAGAAGGCCTACCGGATCATCAAGAGCACCAACAGCCTCCCGGCCATCTGCGGTCGCGTCTGTCCGCAGGAAAGCCAGTGCGAAGGCGGCTGCGTCCTGGGCGCCAAGGGCGAGCCCGTGGCCATCGGCCGCCTGGAGCGCTTCGTGGCCGACGAGTTCTTCCACCGCGACTCCTGCGACCTCATCTCCGACAAGTTCGAGTGCCCCCACATCGATCCGGACAGAAAGGTGGCCTGCATCGGCTCGGGCCCGTCGTCCCTGACCGTGGCCGGGTTCCTGGCCTCGCGCGGCTGCAAGGTCACTGTCTACGAGGCCCTGCACGAGCTGGGCGGCGTGCTCGTCTACGGCATCCCGGAGTTCCGGCTGCCCAAGAACAAGATCGTGGCCAAGGAGGTCAACGCCCTGCAGGACCTGCAGGTCGAGTTCGTGCGCAACGCCGTGGGCGGCAAGACCTTCGGCATCCAGGACCTCTTCGACAAGGGCTTCAAGGCCGTGTTCATCGGCGTGGGCGCGGGCCTGCCCCGGTTCATGAACATCCCCGGCGAGAACCTCAACGGCGTCTTTTCGGCCAACGAGTACCTGACCCGCGTCAACCTCGGCCGGGCCTACGATTTCCCGAACTTCGACACGCCCATCATCCGCGGCCGCCACGTCACGGTCTACGGCGGCGGCAACGTGGCCATGGATGCGGCGCGCACGGCAAGACGCCTGGGCGCCGAGAGCGTGCGCATCGTCTACAGGCGCACGGTGGAGGCCATGCCCGCCCGGCGCGAGGAGGTCGAGCACGCCATCGAGGAGGGCGTGATCATGGAATGCCTGGCCGCGCCCCTGGAGTTCATCCCTGGCGAGGACGGGAACCTGGGCACGGTCCGCCTGCAGCGCATGGAACTCGGCGAGCCCGACTCCTCCGGGCGCCGCAGTCCCAAACCCGTCGAGGGGGACATCTACGAGCTGCCGACGGACCTGGCGGTCATCGCCGTGGGCACCCGCTCCAACCCCGTGCTGCTGGAGAACGAGCCCGGCCTGGCCCTCAACAAGTGGGGCTACATTCAGATCGACGAGGAAACCGGCGAGACGAGCATACCGAACGTCTTCGCCGGCGGCGACATCGTCACCGGCGCGGCCACGGTCATCCTGGCCATGGGCGCCGGACGGCTGGCGGCCAAGGATATAGCCCGCAGGCTCGGCTGCTGAAAACGGCCCGGCCGGGCGGGCTTGATGTCCGTCCGGTCGGGTTTTTCGGGCAAGGGGTCATGGACAGGGGGCAGGCCTTGCTATGACGCATCCAGGCAGGTGCGGCGGAGCGCATGCGGTCTTCGGGGCCAGGCTTAGGGAGAGCGCTGCCCCGTCCGCGGTCATGTGGCGTAATGCCGCCGTATTGAACTGAAATTCGTGACGATGGCGTCCCACATGCGCAGGGCGTCTTCCTGCGCCTCGACCCGGCAGGACAGCTTCAGCTCCACGTGCGGCTTGTGCGGGTCGCCGCCCGCGCCTTCATATTCCCAGCAGGCTGTCAACCTGGGCGAGTCGGAGCAGTCCTTGTCTTTGGGCTGCAGGATGTAGACCTCCTCCAGACCTTTCAAGCCTGCCAGAACCCTCTCGCCGGAGCGCAGAATCTTCAACTCGATCCGGTACTTGCTGGTCACCGATTTGACGACCTCGGTAATGCGGGGCGGGTCGCAGGGCTGAGCGAAAAGATGTGTGGCAAACCTCATGCGGATTCTTTGCCGCGATCCCGCGGGCGGCCGCTCAAGGCTTATGCCGGCTTGTTCGCTCCAGATTTTGAGGCCCTCGATCCTGCCGCTCGATAAAAAAAAGGTGTCCGGCGTAACCTGCCCGTTGCCGTGTCGATACTGCCTGAAGAGGTTCAGGATCGGCCCATTGATGGTCAGGCACGGCCCGCACGTGTCGAAGGGGCGGTTTTCCGTCAGGCGCAGAATGACGTCCGGCAGGCCGATGTAGACCTCAAGGTTGTGGTCGGCCCTGCTGCCGTTGCAGCAGCGAAGCAGGGCCGGGAACCCGCAGAGGTCGGTGACGTCCGTTTCGTCCCATCTCTCGCGCACGGACAGGCCCGTGATTTCGTGCGCCGTGCCAGCTTCGGTGCCGATGGATTTCCTGAGTTGGTCCATGGAACGACCATGCCCCGGACCGGTTTTCCACGGCACTTCATCAACGGCTATCCCGTTGACCTTGAACCACGCCGCGGACGGTTCCATGCCCTCCGGCACGGGCAGCACGAACCTGCCCACGGGACGCATGACCACCGGGAGCGGCGGGAACTTCGGATCGGGGTTGGCAGTGTCGATGTGCATGAAACGGAACCCTCCGGAAAATGGATTCTGCGCGAAAACGCGAAAACCGGATGAAGAACGCTCGTATCAGAAATGTCAGCACCGTACGGCAGCCGGGCCCGGGGTGGCAAGTTTCGCAACGCGCCATGTGCCGGGCGGTACGCATCGGTTTCGGGCCGCTTCCGGGTTGGTCCAAGGCGCACCGGGAAGTTCTCGTCCGCGACGGGTTCTCCCAGAGGACGGAGGCGCCGCGGCAGGCCGCACATGCGTTTGCGGTCGATTGCACTGTCGGTGCGGGGAGATTGGTCTTGCGACGGCCTGCATTCAAGTTTGCCTTGAGCTTCAATTAGTTGTATCGTCCGTAAAACCTTATTCTTACCGTACGTAGTACCTCAACACGAGTCAGGAGGATGCATGTCCCGTTCTCTAGCTTCTGTGCGCACGATGCTCTGCATGAGCGTTCTTCTGGGGTTGACGACTTTCGGGGGCTTGAGCCGCGCCGAATTGGCCGATCTCGAAGGGACCCAGGGGCATGCCGCCCCCGAAGGGCTTTCGGCCCTGGAAGGGACGGCGGGACACGCCCCGGCCGGGGGGCAGCCCGTCGACGACGGCATCGTCTGCCAGCCCGGCGCGCCCTGCACGGAAGCGGCCACGCAGCAGCCCCTGCGCGTCCTGCCCCGACCTTTCTCCAGCATCTACCGTGAGGCGGCCGCGGACCAGGGGGCGGTGGTCACGGCCAATGTCCCGGCCTTCAAGCCCCTCTTCGTCTTCGACCGCAAGGACCTGGACCTCTCCCGGCCCGCGGAACCCCAGGGGTGGTATCAGGTAGGGCGCACGCGCACGACGCCCGACGGCTGGATGCAGGCCAAGGACGCGCTCGAATGGCGGCAGGCCCTGCTCGTCTCCTACACCCATCCCGGCAACGAGCTCGAAGGCCGCAGCCCCGTGCTCATGTTCCGCGACCGTACGTCCCTGGAGGCCATCGTCGACGACATGGACATGTCCGGCAAGGCCAAGGCCCTGTACGAGGGCGTCGGCGCCGGCAACATTCCCGAGAGCGTGGTCAGCATGGAGCCCAAGCGCTTCGTCGACATCACCAAGCAGTTCTACGTCCTGCCCATCCTGCAGTGGTCCCAGACCCAGATCGGCGGCGACGACGTGCGCCTCCTGCAGGTGGCCGCGGCCGTGCCCGGCGCCCGCGGGGCCGACACGGTCGGCAACGCCGACTACCTGGAGCAGGCCCAGGTGGGCCGCGACGCCGGCGGCGCGGTCATGCGCGACGTCAAGACCGACATCGTCTTCGTCATCGACACCAGCCGCAGCATGCAGCCCTTCATCGACATGACCCGCGAGGCCGTGTCGCAGATGAGTAAGCAGTTCAGCGCCGAGACGGCCGACCGCTTCCGTTTCGGCCTGGTGGTCTACCGCGACTCCCTGGAGGTCGCCCCGCAACTGGAGTACGTGACCCGCAACCTGACGCCCGAGCTCGTCAGCGCCGACCAGCTGGTCGGGCTGCTGGAGAAGGACGGAGGCGCCACGGCCGTGGGCAGCGTGGACTACGCCGAGGAGGCTTTCGCCGGCGTGGACGCGGCCCTGCACTCCAAATGGCGCGAAGGGGCCCTGCGCTTTGTCATCCTCCTGGGCGACGCCAGCTCCCACCCCAAGGGGCACAAGCAGAACACCACGGGCAAGGACGAGACGGACCTGCGCCGCGAGTACGACGACGCCCAGGTCCACCTCTTCGCCATCCACCTGCAGGACCCCCGGGCCAAGGAGGACCACCCGCGCGCCCTGGCCCAGTTCAGCCACCTGGCGCGGGTGCGCGGCGACGAGTCCAGTTCGGCCATCAGGGAGGTCAACGCCTTCGACGAGAACGAGTACCGCGCCCTGGCCGAGCACCTGACGGGCCGCATCAACACCCTGCTGAGCCAGACCATGGGCGGGCCGGCGCAGAACGCCGCGGCGCCCCTGGCCGAGTTCGACAAGCTCTGGGAGGCCGCCCTCATCGAGTACGTCGGCAAGGACGCCAACCCGCCCAAGGACATCGTGGCCTGGACCCTGGACCGCGACCTCATCAACCCGGCCGACAAGGCCCTCGACGTGCGCGTGCTGGTCACGCGCGAGCAGCTCTCGTCCCTGTCCCAGACCCTGGACCAGGTGGTGCAGGCCGTCATGCGCGCCGAAGTCACCCAGGGCCAGTTCTTCGAGGCCCTGCAGGGCGTGGCCGGACAGGCCATGAAGCGGCCCGAGGACCTCGGCGGGGCGGTGCGCCTGGCCGACACGGGCCTGCTGCCGGCCTTCATCCAGAGCCTGCCCTACAAGAGCGACGTCCTGGCCCTGACGGACGACATGTTCGCCAGCATGACGGCCGAGCAGCGCTCGCAGCTGGAGTGGAGCATCCTGGCCAAGCTCGACCAGTACCGGACCATCAACGAGCAGGTCGACGCCTGGTTCCGCGTCAACGAAGCCGACCCCGACCAGGACATGGTGTACCCGCTGCACCTCGACTACCTGCCGTAGGGTTGTCCGTGAGCGGCACCACGGCGCCCATGGTCCGCCTGGAGGGACTGGTCAAGACGCGCAGCCAGGGCGGGAGCGTCTTCGAGCTGCGCGTGCCGTCCTTCGAGGTCGGGCCGGGGCGCATGGTGGCCGTCATCGGCGAGAGCGGCTGCGGCAAGAGCACGCTCCTGGACATCGTGGCCCTGGTCATGGAGCCCACCGTCGTGGGGCGCTTCGAGATAGCTGCCGGGCCTGCGGGCCTTCCGGCCGACGCAGCGGCCCTGTGGGCCCGGGGCGACGAGGATGCCCTGGCCGCCCTGCGGCGCGAGCATTTCGGCTACGTCCTGCAGACCGGGGGGCTGCTGCCCTTTCTCAGCGTGCGCCGCAACATCCTCCTGCCCGCGGAGCTGGGCGGCGGGAGCGTCCCCGCCGGGCGCCTCGAAGCCCTGGCCGAGGGCATGGGCCTGGCCGGGTGCCTGGACCGCATGCCGTCCTCCCTGTCCATCGGCCAGCGCCAGCGCGCGGCCATCCTGCGCGCCCTGATCCACCGGCCGCGTCTGGTCCTGGCCGACGAGCCCACGGCGGCCGTGGACAAGGGCAGGGCCCGGGCCATCATGGACGACATGCACCGTCTGGCCCGCGAGGAGTCCGTGGCCGTGGTCGTGGTCACCCACGACACGGACCTGGTCCTGGGCCGTGCCGACGCCTTCTACTCCTTCGATCTCGAACACGTCTCCCCGCACATGACCCGTTCCGTCTGCCGGCCCTGCCCGGGAGGCGCCCCGTGACGCCCGCCGGCCCCCTGCGGCGCATCCCGTTCCTGGCGGCGGCCCACCTGCGCCACGAATGGGTGCTGACCCTGTGCCTGGTCACGGCCCTGGCGGCCGTCATCTCGCCGCTGCTGGTCCTGCTGGGCCTCAAGCACGGCACCATCCAGACCCTGCGCGAACGCCTGGTGGAGGATCCGGTCTTCCGCGAGATCCGGCCCACCCAGACCCGGGAGTTCGCGCCCGCCTGGTTCGACGACGTGGCCTCCTGGCACGGGACAAGCTTCCTGACCCCGACCATCCTGCCGCTATCCTCGGTCATCTCCGTGGCGCTGCCCGACGGCTCCGCGCTCTTCGACCTCATCCCCACGGCCCCCGGCGACCCGCTGCTGCTGGAGAACGGCGGAGCCGTGCCCGGCGAGGGCGAGGTCGTGCTGACGGCCGAGGCCGCGCGGCGGGCCGGTGTCGCGGCAGGCGGCGAGATCGTGGCCCGCGTGACCCGCTCCCGCGGCGGACGGGGCGAGGCCGTGGAGGCGAGGCTGCGCGTGGCCGCAGTGCTGGACCAGCGGGCCGGCTCCCTGCCGCGGGTCTACGCGCCCCTGCCCTTCGTGCTGGACGTGGAGGCCTACAAGGAGGGCTACGCGGCCCCGGCCAGAGGCTGGGCCGGCGAGACCCCGCAACCCTACCCGAGCTACGACGGCGCCGTGCTCCTGCTGCCCGCGCCGCTGCAGCCCATCGTCCGTTCGGGGCTGGTCATCAACACGGGTTTCGGCCGCATCGCCGAGATCGGGGCCGGCCGCGTGCGGGAACTGACCGGCCTCGCGCCGCCTGAGGGCTTCGCCTGCTACGACCTGCCCGCGCCCGGCGCGCCCGTGACCGCCTCCAGCCTGCGGGCCGTGGACCAGAAGTTGCGCGGCCATTCGCGCGTCCTGCTGCCGTACGTCCGCGACATGGTCCTGCGCGCCGGCGACCGCGAGCTGCGCCCCGTGGGCCTGTCCCTGGACGCGTCCCAGGCGGTGCTGCTTGGCCTGGAGCCGACGCCCTGGCCGGGCTTCGGCGGCCGCCTGCCCGAGGGCGGGGCCCTGGTGGGATGCCTGTGGCCGGCCGCCGACGGCCTCGCCCCGGGGGCCACCGTCGACGTGCGCGCCCCGGGCCAGGCCGAGGTTTCCTTCTTCTTGCGCGTGGCCGGTTCCATCGACCTGGACCGGCCCGTGGTGCCGGCGGAGCTCATGGGCGTGCTGCGCACGGCCGCCCAGCGCGCCGTGGCCTTCGACCGGCAGGCGGAGTCCTTCCGCATGGCCCGCGGCGGATACCGGGGCTTCCGCCTCTACGCCGCAAGCATCGACGACGTGCCCGGCCTGTACCGCAGGCTGAAGGAGCAGGGCGTGGAGGTCGTGGCCGAGGTCGAGGCCATCGAGCGCATCCGCGTCCTGGACCACGGGCTCTCGCGCCTCTTCTGGCTCATCGCCACCCTCGGCCTCTTCGGCGGCACGGGGGTGTTGGTGGCCAGCCTCTACGCGGCCGTGGAGCGCCGCCGCCGGGACCTGGGGGTGCTCCGGCTCCTGGGCTTCGCGCGGCGGCACGTCTTCTTTTTCCCCATGGCGCAGGGCCTCATCATCTCGGTCCTGGGGCTTGCGGCCGGCTTCGGCGGCTACGCCGTGCTGGCCGGAGCCATCGACCGCGCCTTCGCCATGGACCTCGCCCCGGGGGAGGCCTTCTGCACCCTGCCGGGCGCCTACGTTCCCCTGTTCTGTCTCTCAACCCTCGTCCTGGCGTCCCTGGCCTCCCTGGTGGCCGCCTGGCGGGCAACGTGCATCGATCCTGCGGAGGTCATTCGTGAACAGTGACGGTTTGTGGAGGCGGCGGCTGGCCGCGATGCTTCTCTTCCTGACGGCGGCCCTGGCCGCGGCGATGCCTGCGGCATCCGAGGGGCCCGCCCCGACGCCGTACAACCCCAAGCCGGCAGAAGGGGATCTTGTCCTGCCCATGCCGGGCGACGCGGAGATGGTTTTCCGGCGGGTGCAGGTCCCGGGCAAGGGCTTCTGGGGTGACCAGAGCCGCATCATCCAGATTGGCGACGCCTCGGGCGGCATCTTCGAGGGCCTGCAGCGGACCCAGATCAGCGGCTCCTTCCCGGCGGGGAAGTCCGAGGCCTGGGAGATCGTGCTGGCCAAGTACGAGCTGACCCGCGGGCAGTTCGCGGCGGTCATGGGCATGGACGCGCTGCTGGCGGCCAGCGCCGACCCCGAGGACCAGAAGCTGCCGACCCTGCAGGGCCGCGCCCAGCGCGACGCCCTGATGAAACCCCTGGCCTACGTGGGGCACGGCGACGTGGTGGAGTTCATCCGCCGCTACAACCTGTGGCTCTTCGACCCGGCCCACCCCGAGCGCGTGGCCGACATGCCCAAGGTCGAGACGGTGCCGGGCTTCGTGCGCCTGCCCACGGAGGACGAGTGGGAGTACTGCGCGCGCGGCGGCCTCGAAGCCATGCAGGCCGGCACTTTTGACGACAGGTTGCCCTTTCCGGCCGGCAAGGCCGACGAGTTCGCCTGGCATCTGGGCAATGCCAAGCACCAGTTGCGGCCCGTAGGCCTTCGCCAGCCCGACGCCCACGGCTTCTACGACCTGTTCGGCAACGCCCAGGAGATGACCTCGGGGCTGTTCCGGCCCGAGGTCTGGCAGGGCAAGCCCGGAGGCGTGGCCGTGCGCGGCGGCAGCGTGTCCACGCCGGCCGCGGACCTGCGCAGCTCCCTGCGGGCCGAGCTCGACGTGTACGGCTGGAACGCCGACGCCAAGCGGGTGGAGGAGCGCAAGTCCTTCAACACCGGCGCGCGGCTGGCCCTCGGGGCCAACGTCGTGGTCGGCACGGCCCAGCGCGGCGCCATCGAGAAGGAATACGAGGCCTACAAGGCCGACCTGCGCAAGACCATGCCCGTGGGCCGCACCCTGGACAACCTGGTCAGCCAGGCCTCGGTCCAGATCGGCGCGGCCGACCCCATCATCGAGCGCCTCATCAAGGACAACCCGGCCCTGAAGGAGTCTCTGGGCGCGGTGCAGTCCACCCTGGACAAGGCCAGGGAGCGCCTGGAGCTGGCCCAGCGCGAGAGCGCCCGCAGCCTGGCCCAGGACGCGGCCCGCAACGGGGTCAACCTGTCGGTCTACCTGTCGCGGCTGTCGCGTCTGACGGATACACTGAAGCTGGCCAAGGAGCTTGCGGAGACCTCGACGCGCTACCAGGAGCAGGTCGCGGCCGTGGAGAAGTCCATGGGCGAGCTGGAAACAGCGCTGCGGGAACAGCTGGACGGCTACAAGGGCAAGATCGGAACGCTGGGCGACTACGAGAAGGGCTACATCGATTTCGCCTTCACGGAGCTCGAAGCCAAAGAGATGACCAAGCGCGAGCGCCTGGTCATGAAGCTGCTCAAGGGGCATGTCCAAAGCTTCGCGGAGCAGCGCCGGGCCGACTCCGAACTCTGGCTGGAGGATTTCCGAAAGGGTTTTGCCGAATTTTCAGATTCATGAAACCAACTATTTCAGGAGGCTGTATGAAGAAGATCGTGAATGTGCTTGTCGTGGCGCTTTTGGTCTGCGCTCTGCTGCCCGGCTGCGCGACCATGTCCGACCAGACGCGGACCAAGGCCGAAGGCGCTGGAGTCGGGGCCGTTCTGGGCGGACTGCTCGGCTATGCCGTGGGCGGCGAAAAGGGTGCGGCCATCGGAGCGGCGGTGGGCGCAGGTGCGGGCTTCCTCGTGGGCAACGAAATCGCCAAACGCAAGCAGGCCTACGCCAACACCGAGGACTTCCTCGACGCCGAGATCGCCAACACGCAGGAGTACAACAAGACCGCCGTCGCCTACAACGCGAAGCTCTCCAAAGACGTCGCCCAGTTGGAGAAGGAATCCACGGCCCTGCGCGCCAAGTACGACAAGGGCCAGGTCGACAAGAAGGCCCTGGCCGCCAAGAGCGACAGCCTGCAGAAGAAGATCGACGACAGCAAGAAGCTCGAGGACACGCTGGCCAAGGAGCTCGAGGTGCAGACGGCAATCCTGGCGGATGAGAAGAAGACGCGGCCGGCCGACGACCAGTACATCGTCCGCCTGGAGAAGGAAGTCGCCGCCCTGCAGAAGAACCTGGATACGCTCCGCGACGGCAGCACCCAGCTGGCCAAGATCGATCAGAGGCTGTCCGTATGAAGGCGCGCACAGTTCTTCTCTCCCTTGTGACGGCCGCTCTGCTCTGTGGCTGCGGAGGCCAGCATGATCCGCGCTCGGGCGGCTTTTTCGGGGGCGTGGCAGGCCTGGGCGGCGGGAGCTACGACAACCGGGTCAAGGAACGCGAGGCCAGGCTTGAGCAGCTCAGGGCCACCCAGGCCCAGCTCGACTCCGAAAAGGGCCAGTTGGAGACGCAGAAGAGCGCGGCCCAGGCCAAGCTGAGTCAGGACCAGGCCAAGGTCGACGCCATGCAGGCCGACGTCGCGGCCCTGGAGAAGAAGACCAAGGCCCTGTCCTCGCAGCAGGGCGCGGACCAGAAGCGCGTGGCCGAACTGCAAAAGCGCTTGGACGGCCTCAAGACGGGCATGCAGAAGCAGGAGTCGTCCCTCGACGCCCTCGAAGGCAGCGGCCTCGGCGATGCCGAGGTCGACCTGAAGCGCCAGCAGCTCGAAAAGCAGCGCGACGCCCTGCGCAAGGAGTACGACCTGCTCATGAAGATGCAGATGGAGCTGGCGAAGTGAGGATGGCCCAGGTTTTGGCCGTCCTGGCTGTTCTGGCCCCATTGGGGGCTCACGCCGTGCCCCTGGATGAGATTCGTCAGGTTCTGCGGGCCCAGGCCCTGTCCGCTCCGTCCGAGGCCGATCTGACCGGCCTGCGGGAGGACAACTTGCCACAGGCCCTGGCCCGCATGGACCCCTACGCACGGTTCTACGCGCCCGGCCGGTACGTCTCACCCGCGGCCGGGCGCGAGGCCAGGGTCGGCATCGGCGCCGACCTGGTGCCCCGCGGCGGGGAGCTCTTTCTGTCCGTGTACCAGGGCGGGGCGGCGTTCCGCGCCGGCGTGCCTGACCGCGCCAAGCTCGTCTCCGTGGACGGGCGCCAGGTGTCGGGGCTCGACCCGCAGGCCGCTGCACAGCTCCTGCGGGGCGGCGAGCATTCTCCGGTCCGTCTCGGCATCGTCGGCCCGGACGGCTCACGGCCCACGGTTGCCGTCCGCCGAGAGGTCTTCAGGCCCCTCGATGTGGAGGCCGTATTGCCGGGCAACCGGGTGGTGCGCATCCGCGATTTCGCGGCGGGTCTGACCAGGCCGGCCCTGCAGGCCACGCTGGGTGTCCTGGACAGGGCGCCGGGGTCGCTTGACGCGCCGCTGATCATCGACTTGCGCGACGCCACGGGCGGCGACCTCTACGAGGCCTTCGACATGGCCGCGCTGTTCCTGCCGGCCGGGACGCTTCTCGGAACGCTGCGCGGCCCGGATGGCAAGGCCCGGCATGTGCGGGCCCAGGCCGGCGAAAAGTACGGCATGCCCGTGGCCCTGCTGGTGGGCCCCGACACGGCCAGTGCGGCCGAGATCTTCGCCGGGGCCCTGAACCGGAACGGCCGGGCGAAGCTGGTGGGGCGGCGCACCTTCGGCAAGTGCAGCACCCAGACCGATGTCCGGCTGTCCGACGGGTCTGTGCTGCGTTTCACCAATCTTGAGGTCCTGCTCCCCGGCGGGGATTCGTGCTCCGGCACGGGCCTTGTCCCCGACAGGGAGGTCGATGCCGTTGCGGCAGAGGATCTTGCGCGGCTGGTTGCCGCGGTTCGAACGATGTTCAACACCGACTGAACGGGCGGCGTCCGCCGGCGCCACGTTCAGCGCATCCGCCCGGCTCCGCGGGCAGGCAGGTGGTATGGGACGCGCGCTGCATTGCCTCTGTGTGATGGTCCTTTCGACGCTCTTCTTCGCCTCCGCGCCCGCGGCCCAGAGCCTGAGCCCTGAGGAGAGGGCGCTGCTGGCCCTGCTCGACACCCACGCGGCCAACATCCCGGACATCGTCAAGGTCATGGCCGCGGCCGACAGCGATATGGTCGTCGATCTCAAGGGCAAAGAATCCCGGCTTGTTTCCGAAACCGCCGCCTTCTTCAAGACCCTGCTCCAGAGCGGCAGGGGCACGAAGGCCTTCCATTCCCTGCGTGCGAAACTGCCCGACTGGCAGGTCCGGTACCGGGGCATCGAGCGTGCCCTGATGCTTGGTCGGTCCCGCATCGTGCAGCAGGTCTTCCGCGACACCCTGGTCCGTTTCTTCAACGAGCACCCGGAGGCCATCGGCACCATCTACGGGGAGATCGACATCGGCACATGGGTCAGCCTGAAGGTCAAGACCCTGCAGCTGGACAAGGACATCGACCTGAGCACCGTCTCCATCGACGACCGTCTCAACGAGATGTTCCGCGACGATTTCGTGGTCGGGCTCGGGGACTTCATCGGCGTCGCCGACCCGTCGATCACGGCGTCCATGGACGTGCTGCTGACGCCCCACGGGCGGGCCACGCCCGAGGTTTTCATCCGCGAGTGGGGCAAGACCTTCGCGGAGATGGACCTGCTCAAGCGAGGGAAATGGAAGCTCATCCTCTTGCGCCTGGAGGACGGGCGCCTGGTGCCCCCGGACGAGGCCAGACGGCTGCGAGAACAGGGGCGAAACCTCCGGGTCCTGGCCATCGAGACGCGGGAGATGCCCGGTGCCCAGCTCTTCTGGTGGCGGGCCTTCATGGAGAACCGTGAACTCGCGCCCCCGAGGGTTACGCACAAGACGGAGCCGATGCTCAGCCTGGAGATGTCCCGGCATCTCATTCACGATATCGAGCACGGCAGCTACGCGGGCGTCGACAAGCTGCTCAAGGTCATGAAGTACGTCGAGCGCAGCTACCTCGCCAACAAGCAGGCCACGGCGGGCGTTCGCCCCCAGTGGAACCCCTTCGACAAGAACGATTTCATGCTCGCCGAGTTCGCCCGGGATCTGACGCGCGCCAAGGAACTCCCGAATTCGGGCCTCGAAATCGCCAAGGTGCTGGATGCGCACCAGAATTGGCTTTTTCCCGGCGGTCTGAAGGGGGGGAGGCTGGATCAGTCCGAGGACGCCATCAACGATCTCCTGGACCGCTCCAAGAAGGCCATCATCAAGAATGCCGAGGTCGCCCTGGCCCTCAGGCTGCGGGAAATCGCCAGGATCAAGGACGAGAACCGGCGCAACGCGGACCTGGACTTCATGCTCGAGCAGATGGCCGCGGAACTCGAAACGTACAAGGACAGCATCGGGAAGTATCCCGAAGGGCGCATCGGCGATATCGTCTGGCTCGCGCGGAAGCTGCGCGAGGGCGACAAGTGGGGCCCGGATGTGGTCGCCCAGACCATGGACGACCTCATCGAGGCGCTGCAGGAGGACACCTACAAGCTCGACAAGGACCTCATCGACTACTTGTTCTCCCCGGACGACGCGCGGGAACTGCGACGGTATCTCAAGGAAACGCTGCGCTGGAAGGACGAGCAGATAGCCGTTTTCATCGACGGCCTGCGCCAGAGGTTCCCCTCCCTGGCCAAAGGGTACGACCGGCTGCGCGGCGATGTCCGGAAGATCGGCAAGGAGCTTCCGACTTTCGCCCTGGTCCATTCGAAGATCAAGGCCTTCAACGAGGAGTGGTCGCAAACGACCGAAGGCAGCGCGTTGCTGGGCAGCATGGATTTCGCCGACAACGCCCTGACCGTCTACGACGCCTTCATGTCCGGGGAGAACAACGGCGACGGCGCCTACAGGGCGGGCGGGGCGATGCTGAAGATCAAGCTCACGGGCGCCTTCCCCAGCCTGCAGGTCGCAGAGGGGATTCTGCAGGCCTACAGGGAGGGCGACGTCGGGCCCGCGATCAAGTCATTCACCTTCTACTATTTCCCGACCTTCGGCGCCTTCTGGGGGCTGGGAGAGAGCCTGGCCAGGCTCGACACCTTCGCCCACGACCGGGAGTTCCTGTCCCATCTCGACGCCATGCGCACCCGCATGGTCTTCGATCCCAAGACCGGGCACATCACCGACATCAAGCTCAAATCGGGCTACGGCGACGCGCTGGAATTCCGGTATTCACCGGACATGCGCCAGCGGGCCGAGAACTTCGCCGACTATTTCACCAACTCCGGCAACCTCGTCTCCGCCGACGCCTTGCCGGAGTTCCGATTCTGGATGACTCTCATCCCCAGGTCTGCGCAACGTTACGGGTACGGGAGCGACCTCGTCGAAAAGGGCGACGAGGCCACCCAGCAGGCCGGCGAGACCTGGGCCGGGGGCAAACTCGGCCTGGGCGGGACGGACGTTTCCGGGCGCAAGGGCAAGTACTTTCGCCTGCGACGGTACTTCCACACCAACGAGAACCTGCTGGCCGCGGTCCTCGTCCTCGAGTCCTCGGCTGTGGCGCCGGGCTTCACAGACCTGGCAGGGCCCAAGCTCAGGAAGAAGCGCGACGAGGACCTGGCCGGGCTCGAGAACAAGATCGAACGGGCCATGTGGGTTTCGCTGTTCGGCCTGCTCGAGGCCTCGGCCACGCCGCCGGAGGAACTGAAGGGGCTGGTCGAGAGGCTCGAAAAGCTGCAGAAGGAGCTGAGCCTCTCGGACACCCACCTGATGGACATCCGCGGACACGGCAACGGCCTGGTCAGCACCGTCAACAGGGAGATCAAGGCGCAGTTGTCCAAGGATTACTACGGGAAGTTCATCTATGAGCGTTACGTAGGCGTCTACGACCAGATCCTGCGCATCCAGAGCGACATCATCGGGCTGTGGACCCGGAAATACGAGGTCGACTGGAAAAGGATGATCGCGTCGCCCCTCAAGATGGTCCTCGACGGCAGCGCAAGGAGCGCGCCGCGGCTGACCCTCGACACGGACCAGGACCTGCCGCGGGCCCAGGAGTGCCTGGCCGCCCATTTCGCGCGCGGCCTCAAGGTCGACTCCGACCTGGCCGAAGCCCTCGGCCACCGACCTGCGTCCCCCGAGGAGATGAAGCATCGGCGCCACCTGGCGCAGCTCGGTTTCGAGATCGAGCACCTTTTCGACGATTGCGGTGGGCGGACCATCGACTCGTGCCGGCAGGACATCGTCACGGAGATCACGGACAGGCTCAGGCTGTACCGCGAGTATCTCGCGGCCCTGAAGCCCGCCGACTGCACGTACGAATACTCGGACTGGGGGCCGTGTGACCCGGTCACGCGCACGCAGACGCGCAGCCTGCAGGGCAAGAGCCCGAAGGGCTGCACCGAGCGGGAGGCACCGGTGCTGCAGCAGGGCTGCGTCCCCCCGGATGCCGGGCCGGGCAAGGCCAAAGGGTCCGCCGCGGCCGATCTCCCGCCCGGCGGCCCCGACGGTTCGGGCCCGGGCAGTGGCGACACCCTGTTCACGGACGATCCTTCGTCCCTGACCGTCACCGCGCCCTCCATCTGGCCCGGCGATGTCGGCGCCAAGGGGTTCATGCTCCGGCGCGAGGAGGCCAAGGGCGGGGCCATCTACGACATGTGCCCGTACCCGGCCAGCGTCGTGGCCGAGGCCTCCGGGGCCGTCGACTCTTCCTCGGCCCCGGGCAGCCTGGAGGACATTCGCTCCAGGTTCGAGCGGGACAAGGCCGAGCACGAGCGATGGGGGCGGACCGTGGAGATTCGGCCCTTCTCCGCCGGCGGCTTCACGGGTCTGATCCTGGAGTCCGCCCAGCGCTACCTGCCGGGCGGGTGGTCCGGAGAGGGCTTCAGGGACAGCGGCGCGGAGGCCTTCGCCCAGGCCTTCCTCCTCAAGGACGGCCGTTCCCTGGACCTGCGCTACAACGTCGCCTCCAGCGGGTGTTTCGACAACTCCCAGCGCCCCTTCCAGGAATCCCAGACCGCCGCGGCCCTGGCCGAAGCGAAATCCATCATCTCCGGCATCGTCCTGTCCGAGAAGCCGGCCCTGAAGCATGTCCCGTATGCCGGGCCGAAGCTGGACGGTTCGGACCAGCCCAGGGTCACGCTGTCGCCGCCGGCCCTGGAGCGCCTCAAGGTCGGGGACCGGGTCAAGGTCACGGCCGAGGTGCATAACGCCAAGGCGGAGGACGCGCCGTACGCGTACGCCTGGGCCGGGACCTTCGGCGGCCGGCCTGCGGACAGCAGGTCGAGCCCGTCCGTAACCATCGCGCCGACTGCCCCCGGGAAATTCGACCTCTCCGTGACGGTCGAGGGGGCCCGGTTCCCCCTGGGCAGCGCCGGCCTGCAGTACGAGGTCTCGGACTACAGGGTCTCGGCCAGGCGCGTGCAGCCCGAATCTGGACCGGTCCCGGCCGGCCGCGCGGTGGAGTTCGCCGCCGCCCTGACCGTCGACGGCCAGCCCGCCCAGGGGAGCTTCATCTACCGCTGGCAGCCGCATCCCGAGGTGGCCTTCGACAGGCTCGACGCCGACTCCCCCGGGGTCCGCGCCACCTTCTCCAGGCCCGGCGCGACCAGGGTCTGGGTGCAGGTGCTGGAGAGGCGTGACGGGCGCGAGGCGACGGTGGCCGAATCGGAGCAGATCGACATCGAGGTCGTGGCCCCGCGCCTGGCCCTGGCCTTCGACCCGACTGAGCCCATGGTCGGTCAGGACGTCAGGGCGCGCCTGACAATCGAGCCTGAAAGCGCGGACATCGACCTGCGCTGGGTGCCCCTGCCTTTCAACGCCAGGCAGACGGGCGCGACCCCCGACGGCAGGGAGGTTTCCTTCTTCCCCCGGGACGACAGGCCCGTGAACGTGACGGTCATGGCCAGGGTCCCGGGGGCCGGCGACGGCCTGGGCCTGGCCCAGGGCAGCCTCACGGCCAGGAAATACACGGTGCGGGTCTCGGGCCCCAGGGCCCTTGGGCCCAGGCCGCGCGTCTGGAAGGAGGGCGTCGGCCTGGTCGAGGCGGAAGGGGCCTTTGCCGTTGGTCAGGCCGTGGAGTTCTCGGCCGAGACCCAGCCCGAGGCCTTGAGCGGGCCCGTCGCCTACGCCTGGAAGGTCGCCTCCGGGCCGTGCTCGATCGGCAACCCCTCCTCGCGTGAGGTCAGGGCCACGGCCTCCGAGGCCGGGACCTGCGACCTGTCCGTCACGGTCCGCGACCGCAACGGCGTTGAACTGGGCTCGGGCGCGGCCGGTTTCACGGCCAGCCCGACCGGCCCGCCGGCCGCCAAGGGGCAGAAGAAGGCGGCGGATGGCGGCGCCGGGTCCCGGGAGGCCACCGCCCTGACGCAGGCCGCCAAGGACAAGGCCGCCAGGGGCGACTACGACGGGGCTGTGAGGGATGCCGAGGCCGCGGCGGCCCTGGGCCCGGCCGGGTCCGAAGCGGCCGCCCTGGCCCAGGGCCTGCGTGCGGACAGGCAGGGCCTCGACGCGCGGCTCCAGGCGGCACGCGCGCTCATGGCCCTGAACCGGCTGGCCGAGGCCAGGCGTGAGCTGGCCGCGGCCGCGGCGTTGAGCGCGTCCTACCCGCCGGTCCAGGGTGTCGAGCGCGAGCTGAACGAACTGGAGCGCAAGCAGGCCGCGGCGAAGCCGGGCGGTCCCGTGCCTGTGGCCTCTCCCGGCGTGGGCGCGACCGGCGCCGACGCCCCTGGCTCGGCCCGGGCCGGCGCGGGTTCGGCCGAAGGCTCCGCCTTACCGGCCCGGCCGTCGGCGGCGGGTGCGTCGGCGTTGGTCGGCCTGTGGGCCATCGACGCCAACGGCTACGCCGGGAAGATCGAGTTCGTGCGCTCGGGGACCCTGTACATGGGGCGGCTGTGGCTCGACTTCCACGGCGTGTGGGAAGTGCTGGAGGACGTACGCTTCGACGGCCGCGAAGTCCGGTTCACCCGGCCCATCCCCGAGCTGACCCAGCGTTACTCCGGGACCCTGTCCGGGGACCGGGCCTCCGGGACATTCGATCAGGCCGGCGCCGGGAGCTGGAACTGGTCCATGCGCAAGGACGCTTCGACGCCCCCGGGCATGGAGGGCTGCCGCAACGTCGCAGGCGCGTGGAACGTCGTCCAGGGCTCCCTGCGGGGCGTGCTCAGTCTGGCCCAGTCCGGGGACGCGCTCTCGGGCTCCCTGAACTGGGACGGCCATGCCGACGGGACCGTCGAAGCGGGATTCTGCCGGGACGGGCATGTGGAGTTCACGGTCGTCTACCCCGGCGGGGTGCGGAGGGCCTACTCGGCCAGCGTCGACGACGGGTGCACGGCGCTGTTCGACGGCAGCACCGTCACGGGGTCCGGCGATACGGCAGCCTGGTCCGCCAGCCGGGCGGGGGACGGGCCGTAGGCCAGGTCAGGGCGATGCAGGCTTCGCAGGGGGCGAAGGGGGGACGCATGATGATCGCCATCGTTCTTTGGGCACTGTTCTCCTCGGACCGGCCCGGGGGACAAGGAGGGTACGATATCTACCTGATCGCCCTGCCGGCCCCGGGGCCGTCGATGACGGGTGACTGATTCGCGGGGGGCCAAGCGAACTGGAGGGGCTGCCGGGCGCATGGCCTTGTCAGGGGCTGCGGCCAGAAAATTCAGAGGGGGACCTGTGCATCAACCAAGGCAAACCATCATTCAGAGAGTCATGTATGCGGCTATGCTGCTCCTTGCGGCCTTCCTGGCCTCGGGAGCCACGCGGTGCAGCGCCGGGGAGGGGCCCCGGATCACGCAGCTCGCGGCCCTGGAGGGCGGACAGGTCCTGGTCCTGACTACGGAGAAGGGCGGGGTGTACCTCGCCCAGAGACAGGGGTGGCGACGCGCCGACGGCGCGCCCGAGTTGTACGTCCACCGTGCCGCGGCGTCCCGGGGCGGTCGCGTCTATCTGGCCACGTCCCAAGGCCTCTACGTCTTTCGGAACGGCGTCTGGGACAAGGCGGCCGAGGGCGCCTTCGCCGGCTTCTTCCCCGGCGCCGACGGAGGGCAGGCCCTGCTGCATTTCTGGGGTCTGGGGCTGCACATCCTCGACGCGCGGGGCATGACGCAGGAGTCCCTGCAGCTGCTGCGGGAGGCTTCGGCGCGCGAGGAGGCCCTGGTCCGCGAAGAGGAGGACCTGCGCCGCCAGATGGCCCTGCTGCCACGCGGCGACGCCGCCACCCTCGACGAGAAACGCGCGGTCATGCGCGTCTACCAGCAATGGCAGGACGTGCAGCGCCGCCTGGAGGAGGCCGCGGGGCAGGCCCGGGCCGGGGAGCCCCGGCCGGTCACGGAAGGGCTGCCCGAGGACGCGTACGTTTCGGGTGCAGCCCGGTATGGGGATGGCTGGGTCGTCGGGGTCTTCGGGCACGGGACGTTCGGCCTGTCCGCGGACCGGCGGCGCTGGGAGCCCCTCGGCCACGGCCTGCCCGGGCCCTGGGTCCTGGCCGTGGAGGCCGCGCCCTGGGGCGGCGTGTATGCGGGCCTTTACGGCGCGGGCCTGCATGTCCTGGCCCCCGGCGCCACTGTCTGGGAACGCGTGGCCGGGGTGCCGGACGACAGCACGGTGCAGGGCGTGTCCTTCGGCCGGGCAGGCCAGGTTCTGGTGGCCACGCGAGAGCACGGCGTGCTCTTTTCCCCGGACGGCGGGCGGACCTGGCCTGCACCTGGCGGCCGCCCGGAGGGCAACGTGCAGGGTGTGGCCGTCGGCGAAGACGGCAGCCTCTGGGCCGGACTGTGGGAAGGGGGGCTTCTTGTCTCCACCGATGACGGGGCCACCTGGCGGCCCTGCGAACGACTTGAACAGTAGACGCCGCCTGCGCGGCGGAGGCAGCATGCTTCTTTTGCTCAGAAACTTTGTCGCGGCCTGCGTCGTCGCCGCCGCGGCCATGGCTTGGTGGTACCCGGAGCCGGTCCTGCTGCGGGGCGAACTCGTGCGCTGGGGCAGGCTCTACGAGGACAGCAACACCCCGCCCGGCCGCATGTCCGGCGCCATGGGTCTGGGAAAGGCATTCGTGCAGTCCGTCTCGGAGCCCCTGCCCCTGACGGAGTTCATCGCCGCCAAAACCAGGGGGCGCACCGTGACCGTCACGGGCCCCGCCTGGGCGCAGGCCTTCGGCGAACTGGAGCATGGTCTGGCCGTGGGCCGGCGTCCGGTGAGGTTCGACCGGCCGGACCTGAGCCCCTTCTATGAGCTGCCGGGGCCATCCGGGTACGCCGAGTACCGCGACGCCGCGGGCATCCGCCACATGGACTACCGTCGCATCCCGGCCAGGGAGTATGCGACATCCGACGTCCCTGACGAGGCGGCCTTTCCCCTGCGGCGCCATTGGCCGTGGCTGCTCGGGGCCGGACTGGGCGCCCTGGCGGTAGGCCTCTTTGCCGGCCGCGCGGGCGATGTGGTCGCCGGGAGCTCCGCCGGCCGGGGGGTGCGCTGGTCGGCGGTCTGCGCAGTCATGTTCGGCGCCCTGGTCCTTTGGCCCTTCGTCTTCGACACCGTGGGCAGCGGGGCGAGCTACGCGTCCATCGTGATCGGCGGCCTGTTCCTGTTCGGCGCGCTCGTGGGCATGTGGCTCTTTGGCCGGCAGGCCGGCCTGCTGCGTGACATGGTCGAGGGCGGCCGCCATCTGGCCCATTTCACCTTCGAGCCCGAGGAGTGGGAGGCCTTCGCGCGCTGGGAGCACGGCGAGGAATCGTCCCGGAAGAGAGGCGTCTGGCTGCTCATCTTCGTCATTTCCGTGGTCGTGGGCGCGGGTCTGATGATCGTCAAGCGCGACGAGGCCTCGGTCTGGGTGTTCGGCTTTCTCATGGCCTTCATGGTGCTGCTCCTGCTCCTGGCCACGGGCCTGCCGGCCCTGACCTACCGCCGCGACATGCGCAGACCCGGCGAGGTTTATGTCGGTGAGCGGTGCGTGTACGTCAACGGCACGGTGCATTCCTGGGGGACGCTGGGCAGCAGGCTCGATTCCGTGAAACGCGAGCGCAAGCCCCTGCCGCACATCCTTCTCGTTTATTCGTACATCATGGTGGCCGGGCGTTCCCTGTATTTCTTCCGCAATTACGTCACGGTGCGCATACCCGTGCCGAGCGGTCTGGCGGACGGCGGGGACATGATCGTCAAGGCCCTGGAAAAATCGGCCCACGGCGGCTGATCGGACTTCGTCATGCGTATTTTCCTTGGCATGTCTGCCGAACATGGAGGCTTCATGCGACTCTGGCTCCTGCTTCTGCTTTTGTTCGCCTGTCCGGCGTACGCTTCGGAACCGGCCGTGGACACGCTGCCGCCCGAACTGGTCAGGCTACGCGACGAGGGGCGTCTGACGGTCCGGGCCCTGTGGGCCTGGAAGCTTGTGCCCGCGGCCACCGCGACCGCGGCCATGGAACTGCGCGCCATGGGCCTGGACCTCATCGGGGCCGACCGCGCGCAACTGGCGGCGTGGGTCCGGGAGGCGGAGGAAGGGACCGCGGCATTCTCGCCGGCTCAGCGCGAGGTCTTGTCAGGCCTGCTGGCGATGATGGATTCCGGAGATGCCGCCGCGTCTGCGGACATGCTACCGGCAGATGCACCCGCCGCTGCGGCCCTGCCCGTGCCTGGCGTGGTCGATGCGGTCCCTGCTGCGCCTGACACGGTCGATACGGCCCCGCCTGCACCGGACGTGGCAGATGCTGCCCCGCCGTTGCCGGATGTCGCCGAGGCCGCACCGTCGGTGCCCGGCGCCGCTTCTGGTCCGGCCATGTATCGTTGCGGGGCGGCCCGCACGGGCGTTTCGGACGCGTCGG
Organism: Desulfomicrobium salsuginis; assembly: GCF_054657795.1. Taxonomy (NCBI): domain Bacteria; kingdom Pseudomonadati; phylum Thermodesulfobacteriota; class Desulfovibrionia; order Desulfovibrionales; family Desulfomicrobiaceae; genus Desulfomicrobium; species Desulfomicrobium salsuginis. Next base: position 505,607 of record NZ_BAAHYA010000002.1, read on the forward strand.
GTCCGGCCGGTCCTCCGGTCGAGCTGTGGAAACTCAAGGTCGGCGACGGCCCGTGCACTCCGCCCGTTGTGCTCGACGGCCTGGCGTGCTTCGGCAGCGTGGACGGCCATCTTTATGCGGTGGATGTGGCTACGGGAGCGCTGAAGTGGAAGTTCTTCGCCGAGGATTGGGTCGACCAGCCGCCGGCCATGGCCGGAGGAACGGTCTTTTTCGGCAACGTCGTTGGCGATAGGAGCGGCGACCGCCATTTTTTCGCCCTGGACGCGGCCACGGGCAGCGAGAAATGGCGCTTCAAGTCCCTGTATTACGGCGTGAATTCCTCGCCGGCCATGGTGGACGGCGCCATCTGCTTCGGAGCCGGCAAACACGTGTACAGCGCCGACCCGCAGACGGGCGATGCGAAATGGAGTTTGGAGACGTCTGATACCGTAGGCACTCCGGCCGTCTCCGACGGCACGGCTTTTTTTGCCCACGCCAACCGCCTGACCGCCGTGGAACTGGGTGCCGATGCGGAAAAATGGACGTTCCGCGCCGGGGCCAACATCACCACCTGTCCGGCCGTGTCGGATGGGCTGGTGGTCTTCGGCAGCGACGATTTCAACATCCACGCGGTGGACGTTCAGACTGGAGTGGAGAAATGGAAGTTCGGCACCGGGCTGATCCATCACCCCGCGGCGGTGCACGACGGCGTGGTCTATGCCGTCAGCGCCGACAACCTGCACGCCCTCGACGCCGCCACGGGGACCGAGAAATGGAAGGTCAACATGCAGCGCGCCGGACTGAAGGCCCCTGTCATCGACGGGGATGCCCTGATCCTCGCTGCCGGCAATTTCCTGGTCTCGCTGGACAGGGCATCCGGGCAGGAGCGTTGGAGATTCGAGGCCGGCGGCGAGATCACGTCCCCGGCCCTGGCGGGTGGCGTGGCGTATTTCTGGAGCGAGGACGGGCATTTGTATGCCGTCCGTTAGCCTTGTGATCAACGCGGCAACGAGGAGGCTCATATGCGTTCTTCCCTGATAATTCTGATGCTGGCCGGGCTCCTGTGCGCGGGGCCTGCATTTTCCGCCACTGCGCAGGGGGCCGCGCCCGAAGTCGAGATCGCCACGGGCCCGGACGGGCTCCTGCAGATGGAAGTCGAGGGCAAGATCACGGTCCGCGCCCTGCGCGGCTGGGGACGGCTGCCTGACACGTTCGTCAAGCTGGCGCAGCGGATGCGGCAGGAAGCGGGGCTCGATCTGCTGGGCGCAAATCTGGATCAGGTCCGGAGGTGGGGCGGCGACGAGGCCGCGGCCGCGTACAGGGCCGAACTGCAGGAACTGGCGGCCTTCATGGAGCGCGGCGAGCATCTGGACTGGACCCCGTCCGCTCCGGGCGCCGCCGTACCGGCCGGCACCCTGGTTCGCAGCGGCGGCGTGCGCTGGACACAGGCCGCCGACGGGCCCGTCGAGGCTCGCGTCGCGTCGGCCGATACAGCGCCTGCCGAAGTCGCTCCGGTCGAAGCCGTGCCTGCCCAGGCCGGGGCGGAGCAGGGGGCGGCGACGGCTTCGTCCCTGCCACCTGCCGCACCGAGCGACGCTGGCCCGGCGGAAGGCGTGGAATTTCCCATCAACGACCAGGTCCAGGGTACGTACAGGGTCAGGCTGCAGGCCGAGGGCATCACGGTGGCCGGGCTGCAGGACGACCCCTATTTTCAGCGGCGCCTGCAGGCCATGCTGCCGGGGTCCCCGGCGGTCGCGGAAGGGGAGAAGCGCCATTTCGACAAGCTTGCCGAGAACATGGGCGTCAAGGCCGCCCTCGACGGTGACGCCCCCTACAGCCGGGTCCTCGGGTTCGTCACGGCCGACACGCCCGTGGTCATCCGCGTCGACGCCCCGGAGAACCCCGAGATTCCCCTGAGCGAAAAGGAGGCCAAGGACGGGGTGTCCTACCGCGTGGCGGGCAAATCTGTGTATGTCTACCGGCACGACGACGCCGGGGGCGACGCTGACATCGGGTTCGAGGAGAGCCGGGACGGCGAGGTGCGCTGGACTCCCCGCCTGGACCCCGCCACGGGCCGCCCTGTGGGCCCTAGGGCCTTTGGCGTCTACATGGCCTACCGGGTCAAGAAATTCATCGGCGACAACGAGCTGGGCACCCTCAGCACCAGCGTGCACCGTGTCGGCTGGGTCGTGACGGCCATGCCCGGCGACGTGTATGAGCACGAGGGGACGCTCTATGCCGTGGGTCAGGAGGAATCCCTGTCGGCCGGGGCGCCGGGCGGACCGGCGACGGCCGCTGAGAACTTCGATTTCGAGCTGCCGCAGTACGCCCTGGATGAAAGGGCCATCAAGCTGTCCGACGACCTGCGCCACGTGGCCTGGATCGAGGGCGAGAAAAAGGGGAAGAAGCGCGTCGTGGTCAACGGCGTGCCCGGAAAATGGTACGACGACGTCAAGGGGTACTCCATGCTCTTCACGCCCAAGGGCGAGACCTTCTGCTTCGAGGCGGAGCTGGGCGACAAGGAGGTTCCGGTGTGCAACGGGGCCGACGGCCCGGTCTTCAGCGAGATCGATTTCCTGAAAATGAGCGAGGACGGGGCCCATGTCCTGGTCGGCGGGCAGACCGGCGACGTGAACCGGGTCTATCTCGACGGCAAGCAGGTGCGCGAGACGCCCGTCCCCGTACGGGAGGGGGCCGTGGCCTGGAACGGCAAGGCCGCCTGGATCGAGCGGGGGCGCGACGAGCAGGCCGGCGCCGACTTCGCCATGGCCGTGACCGCGGACGGGACCGTGGGGCGGAAGTACCCGGCCATTCACGGCAACCTCCTGTTCACGCAAAACCGCGCCGAACTCTACTACATCGCCGAGAAGGAGGGCGGAGACCGCTTCCTGGTTCGGGACGGCGAGGAGCTCACACCCACCATGGGCAGCGGCTACAAGTTCACGGTCACCCCTGACGGTGCGTATTACGCCTTCGTGGCCCATGTGGACGACACGGTCAGGTCCATGGTCGTCAACGGACAGATCGGTCCGGATTTCGAGGATATCTGGGATCCGGCCACGTTCAGCCCCGACGGCTCGCGGCACGTCTACGAGGCCAAGAAGGGCGGTCAGGCGTTCCTGGTGGTCGACGGGCAGGTCTTCGAGCATGATTTCGGGGCCCTCAAAAGCGTTGTCGGCGAAACCTTCAGCCCCGACGGACGGCATTGGGCCGCGGGCTTCCAGATCGGCGACCAGGAATACGTCGTGGTCGTGGACGGCAAGGAGGTCGGCCGCGGCCAGGGCTCGCCCAGAAGCATCGTCTTCAGTCCGGACGGGACGAAGGTGGCCTGGCTGGAGAAGGGCAAGTCGTCCTGGCGGGCCTTCCTCGACGGGCAGGCCGGCCCGGAATTCCGGGAGATCTTCGGCGACGAGCCCCCGCAGTTCAGCCCCGACGGCATGCATCTGATCTACTTCGCTCTCGACAAGGAGAAGAAGGTGCACATCGTCGTCTTCGGGGGCGAGGACCGCGCCCACGACATCATTCCGCCCCGGGCCGTGTTCGCCAAGGGCGGGGTGGAGTACCTGGCCGTCGACGGGAACCGCTTCCGGCGGCAGAGCGTGCCGCTGCCCTGAAACGGTTCCGTCTCGGCCGTCCCTCCCGGCGGCCCGGACAGACATGAAAACAGGCCGGAAACCGCCATGGTTTCCGGCCTGTGTCTTTTCGGGGTGACGCCTAGGAACGTTTTCCGAACTTGACTGCCCCTTCCAGGAGGTAGGTCATGTCCTCCACGACCTCGGGGATGCTCTTGCCGCCGGTCAGTTCGCGGATGCGGCGGTCGGCGGTGACGGGATCGATGTTGTTCTCGCCGAAGTCGGCCAGGATCTGGCGGACCTTGTTCCAGTGCTCGCGGGCGTTCTGGAATTTGGCCTGGCTCTGGCCCGTGGGTTTGACCTGGTCGAGGATGGGGTTCAGCTTGGTCTGCATGTCCTTGGCCGCGCCGCGGCTGATCTCCTGCAGCTTGGTCATCCTGTCGAGGCTCGGGTCGTTCTGCATGTGCCAGGACTTGTAGCGCGTCACGTCGGCCGACTGCTCGCCCCAGGCCTTGGATACGCCGGACTTGTCTGGCGAGAGCCAGGCCAGGTCCTTGTAGCTCTCGGCATGGCCGCTGGTGGTCACGGTTTCCCATGCCTGTCCGGCATTGCGTCCGGTTGACGCCTCGTAGGCCTCGTTCCAGGCCCTCTGGGCGTCCTCCTGCCACTGGTTCAGCTTGGCGGGCTTGCCGTCCCGGGTCAGGGCGCGGGCCGCCTGCTCGTCCAGGCCGATGTCGAAGTCCATGCCTACGGACCCGGCGCTGGCGGAGTTGCGGAACTCCTTGAGGGGCTGCTGGTTCCAGCCCCTGGACTGCATGTTGGCGTGGAACTTGGCCTCCACGTCGGCGTGCACGGCCCGCAGGTGGGCGTTGTAGGCCTGCTGCGAACCGGCGTCGCCCTTGTATTTGAGGAAGTTCTTGGCGTGGGGGCTGCCGTTGACCGCGGCCACCTTGTCGCGGACTGCGGCCTGGAGCTTCATGATCTCCGCGGGCGAGGCCCCGGCCGCGCCCGCCTCGGACAGGCGTTTCTGGGCCTGCCGGAAGTCCTCGACGAGGTCTTCGCCCTGCTTCCTGGCCTGCCTGAACTGCTCCAGGGCGCGCTGGTCCCCGGATTTCGGCAGCTTGGCCACGGCCTGCGGCGCCGTCCCGGAGGACGCCGCCGGCTTCGTCGCCTGCGCACCCGGCGCGGTCCCCTTGGCGGCGGGCGCATCCGGGCCGTCGACGCCGCCCCCTTTGCCCATGACCTTGCCCATGCCGTACTCCATGCCCTTGGCCGTGGCCAGGGAGATGGCCCCGCGCTTCAGGGCTTCCTGCACGCCGCCCTCGCGGTAGCCGCGCATGGCTTCGGCCGCGGCCCCGGCCGTGGGACCGAACATGGAGGCCGTGCGCAGGGCGGCTTCGGCGGGCCCGCCCTCGATGTAGCCCGTGGCCGCCTGGTAGGCGGCGTCCACGTACTGCCCGCCGAACAGGGACAGGACCATCATGCTCGAATCGGCCGCGGTCTTGATGTTCTCGGCCGCCTCCAGGCCCAGTGTGGCGTAGGCGGCCTCCTCGTCGCTCTTGGCCTGCTGCCCCAGGTAGTGGCCCTCCACCTTCTTGCCCAGCGCGTCGGCGATGCGTTTCACGGAGGCCTGATCCATGTTCAGGCGCACTTCCGGCGTCAGTTGGCGCTCCACGAAGGCGCGGGCCTCGTTGCCCTCGTCCCCAGGCAGCATGCCGGCGAGCTTGAAGAGGGCGTCGCTGGAGCGTTGGAAGTTCTCCATCTGCCGCTGGCTCTGCCTGATGTTGGTGATGAACCCGGCATGGGCGTAGTCGTCGAAGGCGGTGCGGGTGCGGACCAGTTCTCCGGTCTCCACGGAGGCGACGAGGTCCTTTTCGCCCTGCAGGTCGGACATGGCGCCGACGATGCGGAACTCCAGCTGCGCGCGGCGTTCGGGGTCGGTCTCCTTGTCCAGTTCGGCCCGGTCGCGGTCCAGGTTGCGCTGGATGATGACCATGTTCTGTTTGTGGAACTCGATGCGCTCGAGCCTTGCCGCTTTTTCGGCCTCGGTCGCGTCGTCCGTGGCCTTCGGCGCCTCTGGTGCGGCGGCCTTTTCGGGGGCCTGGGCCACCGCGGCCTGCGCAGGTTTCGGCGGCGCCTGCTGCGGGCCGAGAAGTCCGGCGAACATGGCCGACAAGGCCTGACGGTCCTGGGCCAGGGTGGATTTTTCGGAAAAGGGGCGGTCCTTGAGCCATTGCCGCGCGGCCCGGAGGAAGAGCGGCGTCCACTCGTTGTGGCGGCGGACGTCGTTCATCGTCGACACGGCGAACTTTTCGAAAGCGGAAACCATGGCCACGCCGACGACCTGCTGGGCCGACTGCTTGAGCGCCTGTTCCGTAGTTTCGGCCGGAGCGGAGGGGGCGGAATCAAGCTGTTCGCGCTTTTCGGCGTTCTTCCTGAGATCCTTTTCGAAGGCGGCCTCGACGGTCTCCAGGGCCACCGGCGGGGGATAGTCGAAGGACTCGGCATCGTCCGCGAGGCGTTCGGCGTTGACGGTGATGACGTACGTGTCCTCCTCGTCCTTGATCTCGTAGCTGTGCCGCAGGATGCCGTCGCCGAATGCGGGCAGCATGCCCGGCATGTCCGGCGTGTCCCCATCGTTCATGCCGAAGATGTTGACGTAGGGATCCGTCTTTTCATCGTAATCCTCGGCGTCCAGCCGCAGGGCGCGGTAGCGGGGGCTGGCCGGGTCCCCCACGGCGTAGACCACAAAGAGGGCCGGGGAACCCTTGATGCCTTCGATCCAGCCGTCCTCGTCGTATTCCGATGACCCGTACCAGATGCCCTCCAGGGGCGGGGCCTCGACGAAGAGTTTCTTGATCGTATCGACGGCCGACTTGTGGCGCGAGCGCGCCTCCTCCTTTTCCGCCACCGGGTCCGGGGCCTCGCCCAGGTCCTGCAGGGCCTGGGCCAACTGTCGGCCCCGGGCCTCCAGGGAGACGAGGTAGTCCTTGAGCATGTCGGCCTGGGCCAGGGCCGCGTCGGCCCCGTCCAGACTGTCGTACCCGGCGGCCAGCCCGGCTTCGTTCCAGGCCTGGTCGAAGGCGGCGGAGGTGGTCGCGATGGCTTCGCGGATGTTCAGGAATTCCGAAAGAATGGGCGTGGCCGCCCGGAAGTGTTCGACGATCTCGGCCGACGGGTGGTCGTAGTAGGCCGCCCAGCGCTGCTCGAATTTCCTGGTTTCGGCTTCGGAAATGTCACCCATGAGGGTGCGGGTGGCCTCCTTGGCCGTGGTGATCATGCCCGCGTACTGGGCGCTGCCGAGCTCGACCATGGGCAGGGCGGGAGGCAGGGCCATGGGCGGCAGGGGGGCCGGGGCCGGGCGGACAGGCACGGAGGCACCTGCTGCCTGCGCCGGAGGTGTGGCGGACGTTTCGGCTACGGAGACGGCGACCTCTTCTTCCTGTGCAGCAGGCGCGGAGGAGGGCTTGCCGGCCGCCTCTTTGCCGGTTTCGCGCATGATGCCCGCCACCCGCTCCAGGGCCTGCTTCTCGGCCGCGCTCAGGGTGGTTCCGTGTTCCTTGAGGATGGCGTCGAGCTGCTGCGGCGTGGCCCCGAGCACGTCGATGCCCTTGCCGCGCAGTCCGGACAGGGGGGCCATGGCGGCTGCGGGGATGCGGCCGAATCCCACGAGGGCGCGGACCGTCAGGGTGTCCTTTTCCATGAGGGCGCGCAGGGCTTCGTCGGATGCGCCGGTCGAGGCCGCCTGCCGCGGGCCGGATGCGGCCGGAGCCCCGCTCTGGGCGCGGACGGGCCATGCGGCCAGAATAAGGAGGAGGGAAAGGGCGAGAATCGGCAAGCGGTCCGTAATGGTCGTGACGCGGGAAAAGAACATGGCATCCCCCTGTACGTGGTTTAGCGGAATATCTAGGAACTTTTGCCGCAAAAAACAATCCGGCCGCTGCACTTCCGCAGGGCAAGCGACTTGCTCTGCCTGTCGTCTTGTGGGTATGCGAAAATATGGCCCGAGGGCAGATGCGGGCCGGCGTCATCCACCTCGTATCCGGGAGGGTCCACGATGCATTTTCGTTTCACCATGGCGATACTCCTGTTCCTGGCCATTGCCGCGGCCAGTCCGTCCCGTGCGGCCCGTGCCGCGGGACTCGAGACGGCGGTCGGGCCCGAAGCTCTGGTGCGGCTCGAACTGCAGGGCAAGGTCACGGTCAGGGCCCTCGGCGCATGGGGGAAGATGCCGGAGCGGTTCGTGGGTCTGGGGCGCACTCTGCGTGCGGATGCGGGTCTGAACCTCCTCGATGCGGGCACCGTCCAGGTCGCGGACTGGCTGGCCCAGGCCCGGGGAGGTGATGCCCGCCTCGCTCCGTCCACGGAAGGGCTCGCGGATCTGCTGGGCTTCCTTGAGCGCGGCGATTTTCTGGAGTGGGTGGCCGTGGCCGACGAGGACGCCGCCGCGCCGGGCGCGCTGCTGCGTCGCGACGGCCGTCGATGGGTTCGGGGGCCCGGCGGACAGGGCCCGGCAGCCGCGTCGGCGTCTTCCGCGCCGGCCGCACAAGACACGGAAGCGCTTTTTGCGGGCGACATGTCCGACATGTGGGCCCCGTATCAGGCTGATGGTGGAAAATTCAAAAATTTCGCTAAAATAGAAAACGGCATGTTCATCGTGGACGTTCCGGAGGGGAATTCCTGGGGGCGCACGGGCATGTACACCAACGCTACCGTCGTCGAGCATCCCCGCGGCGCGCGGCAGGGCGTCAGGCTGACGGCGCTGTTCGACCCGGGCGCGTCAACCGACTTTGTCTTGTCCCTGGTCCCGGCCGAGGCCAAGACCGACGACGAGTGGCGGTACCATCATGTGCGCGTGGGCATGCATCTGGAAACCATCGATGGCCCCCGGACCCTGACCCTGTGGGTCGGGCAGCAGGTGGTCATGACCCGTGAGATCGCAGAGGTCCCGGAGCGCATAGACCTCGTCCTGCGTCCCGACGACGCCATCGTGGTCACCGACGCCGGAGGCAAGGTGCTGCTGCAGGGCGTCATGCCCGGCGACGTCCCCAAGGACGGCTACCGGCTTTACGCCCTCGCCGGCGCCACGGCGAGCCGGCGCGGCAAGCCCGTGCGTCTGTCCCTGAAGCGGATCGAGCGCAGCCGGGAGCCCTTCGCCCTGCAGGCGGCGCATGACGCGCCACTCGACGGGGCCCGGCGGACCATCCTTTTCGAAGGCGGCGTGCTGGGCCGCTGGCTGACTCCCCTGGCCGGCCAGGGCGGGGATTTCCGCAAGCACGCCAGGCTGGAGGACGGGGAGGTCGCGGTGAATGTCCCTGCCAATTCCAGCTGGGGCAAGGTCGGCGTCTATACGCCGGGTCCCGTGCTGTGGCTGGACGGATTCGGCCCCGGCTCCGAGGCGGGCGTGACCTTCGAGTTCGATCCGGACGGCACCACGGGCTTTGTGGTGGCCCTGTCCCCGCTGTACAATCTCAAGAACAACGATCCGGGCAAGCCGTACGTCTGGGCCCAGTGGAACCGCAAGGAGGATGGCTCGGGCGGCAGGAGCATGCTCCTGCTCGATCCGGACTCGCGCGAGGGGGCATGGAAGGTCGAGACGGGAGCGCAGGCCCCGGGCAGAGTGACCCTGCGCATCTCGCCCGAAGGGGTCATGGCCCAGGGCCTGGGCGGGCCTGATGAGCGCTTCCCCTGGAAATGCGCCGTGCCGAACCTGGGCTTCCGGGTCTACGCCTTCAGCCAGGCCGAGAAGGCGGGAGCGCCCGTGCGCATGGCCCTCAAGCGCATCGTCATGGACCGCGTGACCGGCGCTCCGCTGCCCCCGGAGGAACCGGCGCCGGGCGTCGAACCCCTGGAAGAGGCAACCTTGTTCGACGGCCGGGGCGGCGAGGCCTGGGAAAGCTACGGCATCCGCGGGGCCGAGTTCGCCAAGCACGGCCGCTTTGAAGGTGGAGGGTTGGTCGCCGAGGTGCCTGCAGGCACCTTTTCCTGGCCCAAGGTCGGCATCGTGTCACGAAACCCCGTGCTGAACTTCAATGAGCGCATCCTGCGCACGCCCTACGCCGTGCGCATCGCCTGCGACCGGACGCGCACCAGCGGCGTGGAGGCCGTGTTCCGGTCGGCCAGGTCCCCGGAAATGGACAAGGGCACCGAGGTCCAAGCCAGTTTCGTCCGCCACGACACGGGGCCTGACGCGGGCATGTACGTCCTGTCCCTGAGCGGCGAGAACGCCATCTACGTGAACTGGTCGCGCCGGGTTGACGCGCGCTGGGTGGACGCCAACTGGGACGGCGTGCTGGAGGTGCGCTTCGGCGACGGCTGGGTCGAAGCCGGCCTGCCGGGCGGCCCAAGAGTCCGCGGCATGGGGCTGCGGACCGGGAAAGGCTGGGAGTACTATGCGGCCCTGACCACGTGCCCCGCGATCAAGAACGGTGGGTCCTCCCTCGCTTTGAAAGGGGTCGTCGGAGGCTGGGTCACCCCGTCGGGCATGACGGCCGACGAGCGCTGGACGCTGGTCGACGACGAGGACTTCCAGGCCGAGGCGTTCATCGACCATGTGGCCGAATCATTGCCGGAGGAGAACTGACATGAATCAGAGACAGCACGAACCCGCCCGATCCCGCGTCCACGGTCCGGAAATCGCCCCGAAAGGCGTGCGCTTCCTGGCGAGCCTTCTGTCCGCCGCGGCCCTGGTTTTCTGGCTGGCCGGCCCTGTATTCGGCCATGACCTCGAATCGCTGCGCTCCCTGCAGCAGAAGGAGCTCGACGCCATCGAGGCCAAGTATTCCGAGATGGCCCGGAAGGCGGCCGGCAACCCCGACGGTACGGTCAATGTCGACAGCGAGGCTTACCGCAAGATCGAAGTGGAGTATTTCCAGCAGATGGAGAAGACGCGGGCCAAGTACACCAAGTACGACCCCCGCATGCAGGAGCTTACGCGCATTCAGAACACGTACGACGGGCTCATCGAGAATACCGGCTCGGGTGCCGCGACAGGTGACGCAAAGGCCGATACCTCCGCCGATAACGGCCAAAAGAAGGCAAAGGACCTCAAGCCTCCCAAGGACGTGCGTGCGGATCTCGATCTCACGGCCAAGACCGACGAGGCGGCCCGGCAGCTCGTGGACGAGTGGCGCAAGAACGGCGACTACACCATCACTTACGACCCGAAGACGGGCAAATACGTCAGCACGATGCATGACGCGACAATCTGGGAGCCGGCCACGCCCGAGCGACAGAAGGCGCGCCAGGCCGACTCCGACGCCTTCGTCACCCCCGGCGGCAAGAGGGCCGTGGGCGTGACGGGGCCCGAGGCCATGACCGACCCCCTGGGCTACGCCTTGGACAACAAACAGAAGTTTCAACACGCCCGCGAGGTCAAGGACATGAAGACCATGGGCAAAAGCCTCAGCAAGGTCGCCGAGAGCGTGGGCCACACGTCCCCGGTCAGCCGGCAGGCCGACGACCTGCGCAAGTACAAGAGCCTCAATGAGGCGCGCGTGACTCGGCTCGGCGAGTCCAAGGAGGTGCAGGAGCGCAAGATCGAGGAGTTTACGAACAAGGCCGAGGCCGAGCTGGAGGTGGTCGAGCACAAGGCCAAGCAGCGCAGCGAAAAGCTGCAGGAGGCGCGGCGCAACATGGCCGACACGGTCGAGAAGACGTCCAAGGGCAGCGCTGACCAGAACTGGAAGGACCAGCTCGGAGACGAGCCGGGGCAGAGCAAGAAGAGCAAGGGCGGTGGGAGCGACGATACGGCCGAGCAGATCCGGAAACGGGCCGACGCTCTCGACGAGGCCAACGTCGAAGCGAAGAAGCGCGTGGATCGGCCGGACACGCAGCCTGCGCCCGCCGATAAGGGGGGGATGGACGATGCGGCGCGGAAAGGCGACGCCGATGCCGACGCGCGGCGCACTGCCGATGCGGAGGCCGATGCCGGACAGAGGACCACGGCCGACGCCGATGCCGACACGCGGCGCACCGCCGATGCCGATGCGCGGCGCACCGCGGACACAGACGTCGGGCACAAATCGTCGGCCGATGCCGACGTGCCCGCCAGACGCACCGCGGACGCCGATGCAGCTCCCGGCCGCAAGCGCGCTGTCGCGGACGTGGACGGGCCGACCAAGCCCGGGGTCCCGTCGGGGGACGGCATCGTGCAGAAGGGCATGAACGCCGCCGACAAGGCCGACATGATCATCCAGGGCATCGAGATCACGACCACCGTCGTCGAGGGCATCAAGGAGGGCGACGCGGCCAAGGCGGCCTCGCCCCTCCTCGGCCAGGACACGTCCGAGCGGGCCAGGATGATGAACGCCTACGAGTGGGCCGAACTGGAGGGCAAGGCCTTCGAGGCCAAGGACCGTGAGGTTGCCGCCGAGATCGAGGCCAAGCTGCGCCGCATGGGCGCCACGCAGGCCGAGGCCCGGGAGGCCCGGAACAGGTTCGAGAGCGGCGATCGGAGTGGTTTTCGTCAGAACGTGGCCCGCATCAAGGAAAAGGGGGGCAAGGACGACGGCCAGCGGGCCCTGGACGCCGGCGGGGCGCTGCAGGAAGAGGACGGCATGAAGGAGCGCCTCAAGGAAGGCGGCAGGCAGGCCGGCAAGTATGTCGACTGGTTTTACGGAGGCATCGTGGAGAAGACCGAGGCCGCCATGGAGGGGCGCAAGCAGTTGGGCGCCATCCAGGAGGGTACTCAGGGCGGCATCCAGGACGACGTGGACAACCAGGTGGTCAAGAAGATGATGCGCATGGGCGTGCCCTACGAGGAGGCGCGCCGGGCCGTGGACATGAGGCGCACGGGCGATTCGTCGGAGTTCATCAGGATCGCCGAGCGTCTGCACCGGGAGGGCGTTGTGGACCCGGAGGCCGGCACGTCGGGCCTGGACGCCACGGGCCGGACCGACACCTTCGAGGGAGGCGACATCTGGAAGGAGGTTTCGGGCAACGCGTGGGAGATGGTGGAGAGCAAGGGTCGGACCGTGCTCAAGCCCCTGGATATGATCTTCGAGTGGCAGGAGGAGAACAACCTGGAGGAGATGCGCAAAAACGAGCGCGCGGCCAAGGTCTACCAGGTTCTGCGCGGCAACGGCGTGCCCAAGGACGAGGCCCTGTCCGCGGCCAGGTCCTTCGCCGAGGACGAGAATTCTGCCGAGCTGCGGGAGGTCTACGACAGGTACGTCAAGGGCAGGAAGGGCGGCAAGGCTCCGGCCGCCGAGGTCGCCGTCAAGCACAAGAATTTGGTGGAGTATCTGAAGAGCCTCAACCACAAGAAGATGGAGAACGTGTTCGCGCACCTGGGCGTCGCACCGTCCCAGGAGTTCCTGAACTGCCTGTGTCGTTCCGCGGGCTACGGCAGTCCGGGCACGGCGCAGATCTACCACCCAGACACCATCGGGGACTACAACCCCAAGTACAGCTGCAACAAGCCGGGCGATCCGTGCGTCGTTTCAGGTTTCGGCTGCCTGCGCTATCCGCTGCCCTCGGATTCGAGCATATGGGAATCGTGCATGGCCGCGCACAGATTGAATGCGGTCACGGGCGGCGACGGCAAGGTGGTTCCCGACTCCGGGGAGCGTCTGGACGATGTGTTGATGCAGAAGATTCGGGAGCGGAACGCGAAGAAGGCTGCCGCGTTGCAGTAGGCCATCAGGTTAAAATGTGGGACGGGCCTGCAAGGAAGGCCGCGCATGACGATGCCTGTCAGGGGAGTTGAAGATTTCCAACGATGCGGGTTTCCTGATCGTAAAGGCGGCTTCCTCTGAACAGGGCGAAAACCCCGTGTCGGCGTGTCTGGAACACGACCTTCGGTCAGTGATTTCCGGCCGACGGCCGTCCTTCGTTGCGGGGCTGGCGTCGTTTCGGGGAGCGTGAGGTTCGGTCTCATAATCCGCGGTCGCCACGTCACGGTCTACGCTGCGCAACGTGGCCATGGGCGTCGGCCGCCTGGCGGCCACGGAGATCGTCTGCCGGCTCGGTTGTTGAAAACGGCCCGGCCGGACGAACCGCATGTCCGTCCGGCCGAGTTCTTCACATTGAAACGCGTGGGTGGGCTGGATTTGGGGCCCCGCGGCGTCGCGGGATTTCCGAGCCGGCGCCGGGGTCAGAGATATCCCAGGTAGCCCGGCACCAGGAGCGTCAGCTGCGGCACGAACATGACCAGCAGCATGGCGAGGGTCATGGCCAGCACGAACCACAGCACCCACGGCACGGTCTCCTCCATGCCGATGCCCGCGATGCGCGTCGTGACCATAAGGTTGAGGGCCAGGGGCGGCGTGAACTGCCCGATGGCCAGGCTCATGGTCATGAGCACGCCGAACCATACGGCGTTCCAGCCGAAATGGGCCATGACGGGCAGCAGGATGGGGATGAAGATGAACAGGATGGACACGCCGTCCAGGAACATGCCGGCGATGAACAGCACCACGATCACGGCCAGCAGCGTGACCGTTTCGTTGGTCGAGATGCCGATCAGCGCGTGGCCCATGGCCTCGAAGGCGCCCAGCGTGCTGCCGGCCCAGGCGAAGACCGAGGACAGGGCGATGATCAGCATGACCACGGCCGAAACCTCGGCCGATTCGATGAGCAGCTCGTACATGCTTCGCAGATTCAGCGTCCGGTAGACGAAAAAGCCGACGAACAGCCCGTAGAAGACCGCGGCCACGGCGGCCTCCGTCGGGGTGAAGTAGCCGGACCTGATGCCGCCCAGGATGATGACAGGTGCGAGCAGCCCCCAGACCGCCTCCTTGAAGGCGATGAGGATGCTCCCGCAGGTCGCGCCGTCGTCGACGAGGCCGAAGCCGTGCCGCACGGACAGGGCCCAGGCCGGGATGATCAGCGCCAGCCCCGCCAGGAAACCGGGGATGAGGCCGGCCGCGAACAGGGCCGGCACGGACGCCTGCGGCACGAGCACGCTGTAGAGGATGAAGGCGATGGACGGCGGGATGAGGATGGCCGTGGACCCGGCGGCTGCGATGAGGCTCGACGAGAAGGCCTTCGGGTACCCGGCGGCTGCCATGCCCGGAATCATGACCATGGCCACCGCCGCGGCGTCGGCCGGGCCCGACCCGGAGATACCGCCCAGGACCATGCAGACCATGATGGCCGCCACGGCCAGGCCGCCGCGCAGGGGGCCGACCAGGGCCACGGTGAAGTTGACCAGGCGCAGGGCCACGCCGGAGCGCTCGAAGACCATGCCCGCGAAGACGAACATGGGAATGGCCAGCAGCGGGTACTTGGCCACGCCCGTGTAGACGCTGATGGGCACGGACAGCAGGCCGAGCTTGGCCGCGGCGATGGCCGCTGCGCCGGACAGCCCCATGGCCGTGGCCAGTGGCACGCCGATGATCATCATGGTCGCGAACAGGCCGAAAAGGAGTATGGTCATGCCCGCTCCCCCCGCCTGAAAAGCGTCAGGACCAGGCGCAGCACGATGACCGCCGCGAAGGCCGGCAGCCAGATGCTGTACCACCATTGCGGCACGCCGAGGGCCGGCGAGGTCACTTCGAACGAGTAGTCGTCCCAGGCCGCCAGGACGCCCAGCCACGCCAGCATGGCGAACATGGCCATGTTGCAGCACCAGGCCAGCGCGTCGCACACCCTGCGGCCGCCGGCGGGCAGGGCGTTGACGAAGAGGGTGATGCGCACGTGGCGCCCTTCGGCAAAGGCGGACACGGCGCCTATGAGGGTCAGGACCATGAGCAGGAAGACCGAGACCTCTTCGGTCATGGCGAAGGAGACGTTGGTGCAGTAGCGCATGACGACGTTGGCGCCGGTGATGAGCGTCAGCGCGGCCATGACCAGCGCGGCCAGGGCCCGCTCGATGCGCGCCGGCTGTTTCTTGTTGGGTTCCATCACGAGAAATCCTTGAGATGCGTCAGTGAAAGGGGCGCAGCCGCCCCCGCATACGGAAACGGCCCGCCGCGGGGGGCGGGCCGTCCTGTCCCTAACGGGATGCGGCGATGGCGTCTTCGGCCTTCTTCACCAGATCCTTGCCGACGATTTCCGCCCACTTGTCGAACACGGGCCGGGTGGCTTCCCGGAACGGCTTGCGCTGCTCGTCCGTCAGGCGGGTGATGGTCACGCCGTTTTGCTCGATTTCCTTGAGCAGGGCGTCGTCCTCGGGCGTGATGCCCTTGCGCGCGTCGACCAGGTTTTCGGCCGCGGCCTGCTTGGCCGCTTCAGCCACGACGGCGCGGTCCCCTTCGCTCCACTGGGCCCACACTGTCTTGCTGACGACGAAGAACAGGGGATCGGCCATGTAGCCCCACAGGGTCAGGTACTTCTGCTCGACGGTGTGCAGCTTGGCGGCGTTGAACACGGACAGCGGGTTCTCCTGGCCGTCCACGGCCTTGGTGGCCAGGGCCGGCTGGGCGTCGGCCCAGCTCATCTGGGTCGGGTTGGCGCCCAGGGCGGTGAAGCCGTCGATGAAGATGGGGGAGCCGACGACGCGGATCTTGAGGCCCTTCAGGTCCGCCGGGGACGCGATGGGCTGCTTGGAGTTGGACAGTTCGCGGAACCCGTTCTCGCCGATGGCCAGGGGCACCACGCCCTGCTTGTCGAGGATGGCGAACAGGTCCTCGGCTACGGGGCCGTTGATGAGGGCGTCGAAGGCCTTCTCGTCGGGCGTGAGGAAGGGCAGAGAGAAGAGGTTCAGTTGCTTGATCTGGGGAGACCAGTTGATGGACGAGCCGACGGCCAGGTCGATCACGCCCTGGCGGATGGCCGTGAATTCCTTGGTCTGGTCGCCGCCGACGAGACTGGTGCCCGGATAGACCTTGATGTTGATGCGGCCTTCGGTCTTTTCACGGACCAGGTTGGCCCAGCGCTCGGCGGCTCGGCCCCACGGGAACGCGGGGCCGAGCACCGTGGACAGGCGGTATTCCGCCTTGTACTCCGCAGCGCAGACCGTAAGCGATGACAGCACCAGACACAGCACGACCAGGACAACGCACTTTTTCATGCACAACACCCCTGTGAAAAACGTTAGCTGAATGGAGAAGACCCGACATCGCGCCCCGCAGCGGCTCTTGTGAAGCCGGCTGCCGCGCTGCTCCGGTCTGCGCCGCCGTCCTGTTGGGAGGCGCGCACCGTGCCACCTGGCACAGGGAGAAGGTAGGGCGCCACTGTGATGGCGCTTTACCGATAATCTTTTGTTGCGCGGCTGTTGTAGTAGCGGGGAAAGGATAACGTCAAGTCGATGGAAATAAAGTTTTGAACCGCGACGGCGCGACACGGGCGTCGAGGGGACGCCCGATGCGGACGGCGGCGGGCTTAATGAGCGGGGGGCGGGGCGGAAAGCACGGCGCCGGGCGGGTTGCCCGGCGCCGTGGGCGTTTCTATTCCGGTTTGATGCCGGTGCTCGAACCCGGCACGATCTTCACGAAGCGGCTTTCGGCCTCGTCGGCCAGGGCCTGGACCAGGTCGGCCTCGGCGTCCTGGAAGCTCTGGCGCAGGGAGGCCGTATATTTGCCCAGAAGTTCCCTGATCTGCTCCGCATCGTCGCCGTCAAGGCCGCGGATGACCACGTGGGCGCCGCGGGCGAAGCGGTGTCTCAGACTCTCGCGGCCGAAGCCGTGTTCCGGGTAGAGGCACTGGTAGACGACGCCGCCGGTCATGCCCGCGCACATCCACGGGCCCGGGTCGCCCAGGACCACGGCCCGGCCGCCGGTCATGTATTCGAAGGCGAAGCCCTTCAGGTGCGCGCGCGAGGCGATGTTGCCCAGTTCGTCGCGCACCGGCGCGGTGATGCGGCCGCCGAAGATGGCGTCGGCGCCGGACATTCGGATGCAGGCGCGTGAGTCGGCGAAGTTCTGGACCACGACGGTGCCGGACAGGGCGCCGTAGGCCAGGGACTTGCCCACGGAACCGTCCACGCGCTGGCCCAGGATGTTGGCCCCTTTGAGGATGCAGACCCGGCCGCCGCGCGCGCCCTTGGCGATGCCGTCCTGGCCGCCGCCCTGGACGCAGGTGCTGATGCCGTCGACGTTGAAGGCGCACAGGCCGTTGCCCGGCACCGAGGAGTCGAGCATGAGGTCGACCTTGGCGCCGTCGCCCTCGCGGACCATGGCGCCGGCCAGGTAGGTGCCCACGGCCCGGTCCACGGAGCGCACGTTCTCCTCCCGGTACTGCACGTAGCCGCAGCCGTCGCGGGCCGTGGAGAGGGCCATGTCGGAGATGAGCCGCGTCAGGTTGTCCAGGGGCTTGCGCACGATGCGCGGCACCGGGCAGTAGGCCTGCATGGCGTCCATGGGCGCCGGGACGAGGAGGTCCGTCAGGTCCACCTTGTCCTTGCCCCGGGCCTGGACCAGGAGGTCCGTGCGGCCCACCAGGTCGGCCAGGCGCCGCTCTCCCAGGCCTGCCAGGATGTGCCGGATCTGGTCGCCGAAGGCGCGCAGGAGGCGGGCCAGGTTCTCGGCCTCGACCTCGCCCTGCAGAGGCTTGAAGAGCTTCACGCCGCGCTGCTGGGCCTCCTCGATGCTGCGCAGTTGGGTGGAGATGCCGCGCGGGCAGACGTCCAGGTGGCACTGCTCGCAGCTGATGCAGCCCACGCCCATCAGCGCCACGGTGCCCACGCCGACGCGGTCGGCGCCGAGGCAGACGAGTTTGACCACGTCGGCCCCCGAGCGCACGCCGCCGTCGCACCAGATCTCGACCTGGCGACGCAGGCCTGCCTCCACCAGGCCGCGGTGGGCCTGGGTCACGCCGATCTCGACGGGCAGGCCCACGTACTTCTTGGCGTGCTCGCGGGCCGCGCCCGTGCCGCCCTCGAAGCCGCTGATGTTGACGATGTGCGCGCCCGCCTTGGCCACGCCCACGGCGATGGTGGCCACGCCGCCCGTGACCGGGATCTTGACGGAGATGCGCGCGCCGGGGTTGGCGGTCTTGAGCTCCGTGATGATCTGGCAGAGGTCCTCGATGGAGTAGATGTCGTGGTGGTTCGAGGGCGAGATGAGGGCGATGCCGGGCTTGCAGTGCCGGGCCTGGGCCACCATGTCCGTGACCTTGGAGCCGGGCAGGTGGCCGCCCTCGCCGGGCTTGGCGCCCTGACCGATCTTGATTTCGAGGTACCGGGCCGAGTTCAGCAGTTCGATGGACACGCCGAAGCGTCCCGAGGCCACCTGCTGGCCCCGGTTCTCGCGGTACTTGCCGAGCATGTCCGGGATCTCGCCGCCCTCGCCGTTCATGCAGATGATGTTCAGCTTGCGCGCGGCCTCGGCGTAGGCCCTAAACGAGCTTTCGCCCTGGGAGCCGAAGGACATGGCGCTGATGAGCAGGGGCATGGCGTGCTGGCCGATGGAGATGTCCACGGCCTCCAGGGGCAGGGGGGCGGCGCTGCGCGGGGCGATGTCCAGGAGGTGGCGCAGGCCCACGGGGGTGTCGCGGTCGACCTCCTCCAGGCCTTCGGCCATCTGCAGGTAGCCGGTCTTGCCCACGGCCACGGAGCGCAGGATCTTGCCGACGCGGGCGTTGCGCTTGGGGTCGGCCGGCAGCTTGCCTTCCAGACCCTCCCGGACCAGGGCGATGCGCCGCGCGGCCCGACTTTCCAATTCGGCGTAGCCCAGCCCCGCCGCGTCGGACGAGCAGAAGTTGGCGCAGCCGAAGACCTCGGCCAGCTCGGCCTTGAGGCCGATGGACGAGAAGATGCGGCCGTACCCGCACAGCTCGTGGATGCCCATGGTGGACATGATCTTTTCCACGCTGGCCTGCAGGGCGGTCAGGGTGTTGGACAGGGTGCGCTGCAGCCCTTCGGCGTTCTCGGCCTGGGCGTAGGCCTGCTTCCAGAGCATGTAGGGGTTCACGGCCGCCGCGCCCAGGCCCAGGACGAACATGACGTCGTGCATGTTGCGGATGGCGCCGCTGCGCACGATGAGCGAGGGCAGCCGCGGGATGCGCCCCGATTCGGCGGCGCGGCGCAGCCGGGCCGTGGCCAGGCCGGGGTCGATGTAGCAGCGGCCGTCCACGAAGCTTCGGCTGTCGTCCAGGACAAGGATGGCCGCACCGCCGGCCACGGCCCGCAGGGCCTCCGCTTCCAGGGCCTGCAGGCGCTTTTCGAGGCCCTCGCCGGGCACGAAGGTCGCGTCGAGGATGGCCAGGCGCGACGGGTCGCGCTGCTGGGCCGTGAAAAAGTCCAGGACTTGCTCCAGGGTGTGGGTGCCGTGCTCGCGGCACACGGCCAGGATGTCCAGGGAGGACAGGGCCGGCGTGAACTCGCCGCCCAGCAGGATGGGCGTCTGCAGGCGCAGGCCCACGGGCGGTCGGTCGGGATTGTCGGGCCGGTCGCCGAGGATGACGGCCGTGGAGAAGTGCTCGGCCTCGCGCTCGCGGTCGATGGCCGGGTTGGTGACCACGGCCACGTTCTCCTTGAAATACTCGCTGACGTTGGACAGGCCGTCGGCCTCCAGGCAGGCCAGGGGGCCCTGGTGGCCCATGGAGCCGATGGGCCCCTTGCCCGTGGCGGCCACGTGCTTGCGCATGTCCTGGTCGTACTTGCGCCAGCCGAAGGCGGCCAGGACCGTCGTGGCGTCGTGGCCGGGCCGGTCGTCGAAGACCTGCCTGTCCCGGAAGAAGCGGCGCAGGTCGCGGCAGCTGCCTTCGGGGCAGGCCAGGATGGGCTCGGGGATCTCGCCGTGCAGGTTGTCGGCCAGATGGGCCAGCCGCCCCTGCTGGAAGAGCCGCAGCAGGCGCTCCTGCAGGGCGCAGTGGTCCACGACCTCGCCGCGCTTGCCGGGCCCGGAGACCACGGCGATCTTTTCGCCGGGAGCCAGGGGGCGCGGGTCGTGGATGGTGTTCTGCAGGTCCACCACGCCCTTTTCCGAGGACAGGAAATAGTCGTAGTCGCTCTCGCCGAACCACAGGGGCCGCAGCCCCAGGGCGTCGACGCTGCCCATGCATGTGTCGCCGTGGCGCGAGACCACGGCCGCTGGCCCCTGGGCCGAGGGCATGAAGAACCAGCGGTAGAATCCGTACATGCGCCGCAGCTCGGGGCTCATGTGTTCCACTTCCGAGTGGATGGCCGGGAAGACCATCTCCAAAGCCTCCATGAACTCGAAGCCGTGGAGGTGGATGAGGCCCTCCAGGATGCGGTTCAGGTCCTGGGAGTCGCTGCCGCCGGGCGTGGGCGTGATGCCCAGGTCCAGGGCCGAGGAGCGCATCTTCTCGATGGTGTTGATCTCGCCGTTGTGCCCCAGCAGCGAGAAGGGCTGGGCGCGCTCGGCCGTGGGCAGGGTGTTGGTGGAGTAGCGGCTGTGGCCCAGGGTGATGATGGACTTGCTGGCCGGGTCGCGCAGGTCGGGGTAGACGCGGGGCAGCAGGTCGGGCGTGCCGCGCAGCTTGTAGACGGCGCTGTCGAGGTTCAAGGAGCAGACGTGGGCCTCGGGCGCGTCGCGTTCGACGGCCGTCTGCATGGCGAAGAGCCTTCTGGCCCCTTCCTGGCGCGTTTCGTCGCGGACCAGGCCGCAGACCTGCCAGAAGAGAGGGGCTTCGGCCCGGGCCATGGGGCCCAGTTCACCGGGCTGCATCCGGTCGTCGGCCTCGACGAGCACTTCGCTGCCCTCGCCGGTCAGGATGGCGCGCACGCGTTCCTTGGCCTCGTCGGCCCCCGGGCCTGCGGGCAGGAAGAAGTGGCCGACGAAGAAGCCCCGGCTCTCGCTCAGGTGGCGGCTCAATCCCGCGTCCTGCAGGCGCTGCCCCCAGATGGCCCGCGGGATGTCCGTCAGGACGCCGCAGCCGTCGCCCTCGCTGTTGATGTCGCCCGAGCGGTGGGCCATCTTCTTCAGGGCGTCTATGGTCTTGACTATGTTGGCGTGAGTGGCCCGGCCGCGCTTGTCCACAAAGGCGATGATGGCGCAGGCGTCACGTTCTTCGACGAGGCGATGTTTCATGCGGATTCTCCGGAAGGTGTGTCAAATCGATACTCGTTTATATGCATGAGATGCAGACGCGGCCATTTTAATAAATATTTCACAAAGCTTGAGGAAAGTCTTTACCGGCCCGCCTGGATTGCCTATATACTGAATCATAGAAAATCGCCATTCCCCGCGCTCAAACCCCGAGGTTCACATGGAAAGGACCGACTTGATTGACCGGCTCCGCAAGGAGATGGGATATTCCGACGAAGAGGCGTCCCGTGTCGTGGACGCCATGATGGAGAGCATGACCGAGTCCCTGAGCCAGGGAGACAGGATCACCCTGCCCGGCATCGGGACCATGGCCGTGGTGGACCGCGCCCCGCGCAAGTCCGTCGACCCCGAGACCGGGCAGGAGACGGACAGGCCGGTCCGGGGCATCAAGTTTTCGCCCGGCAAGCGCCTCAAGGACGCCCTCACGTCCCTGGATTTCATCACCAAGGGCCTGGAGTAGTTCCGCTCTCCCAGCGTTGTGCGCCGGCCTCTGGCCGGTTTTTTTTGTCTGGACTTCGCCGTGGCCATGGGTCATGCCCAGGCTTTCCCGCTTCGAGGAGGAAACATGAAGATCGCCAACTCCATGACCGAACTGGTCGGCAACACCCCCCTGGTGCGGCTGAACAGGATGACCGAGGGCTGTCTGGCCGAGGTCGTGGTCAAGCTCGAATTCTACAACCCCTTGTCGTCCATCAAGGACCGCATCGCCCTGAACATGATCGACGAAGCCGAGCGGGCCGGGCTCATCCGCCCCGGCACGGTCCTCGTCGAACCCACCAGCGGCAACACGGGCGTGGGCCTGGCCTTTGTCTGCGCCGTGCGCGGCTACCACCTCATCCTGACCATGCCCGAATCCATGAGTGTCGAACGGCGCATGCTGCTGGCGGCCATGGGTGCCGAGCTGGTTCTCACCCCGGCGGCCAAGGGCATGGCCGGGGCCGTGGCCGAGGCCGAGAGGATTCTGTCCTCCATGGAAGACGCCTTCATGCCCGGACAGTTCGTCAACCCCGCCAACCCGGCCATGCACGAGCGGACCACGGCCGAGGAGCTGTGGCGCGACACCGACGGCCGCATCGACGCACTTGTGGCCGGCGTGGGCACGGGCGGGACCATCACCGGCGTGGGCCGGACCCTCAAACGCCGCAAGGACGGTTTTCTGGCCGTGGCCGTGGAGCCCGCCTCCTCGCCGCTGCTGAGCCAGGGCACGGCCGGGCCGCACAAGATCCAGGGCA
The DNA here is from genome assembly GCF_054657795.1 of Desulfomicrobium salsuginis. Taxonomy (NCBI): domain Bacteria; kingdom Pseudomonadati; phylum Thermodesulfobacteriota; class Desulfovibrionia; order Desulfovibrionales; family Desulfomicrobiaceae; genus Desulfomicrobium; species Desulfomicrobium salsuginis. The sequence goes on from NZ_BAAHYA010000002.1 coordinate 528,284, forward strand.
TCGGCGCCAACTTCGTGCCCGAGGTGCTGAACCGCAAGGTCATCGACCGCATCGTCACCGTGACCAACGAGGACGCCATGGCCACGGCCCGCACCCTGGCCCGCGAGGAGGGCATCCTCTGCGGCATCTCCTCCGGCGCCAACGTCTGGGCCGCCCTGCAGCTGGCCCGTGAGCCGCAGATGGAAGGCAAGCTCATCGCGGCCATCGTCTGCGACACGGGCGAGCGCTACCTTTCCACCGAACTTTTCGCTTCCCAGAGCTGAACATGGCAAAATATCTGAAGATCGACAGTGTCCTTTCGGGCGTGGTGGAAAGCCTTTGCGCCCCGGAATCCTACATGGGCGTCTACCACCAGCCGTCCTTCGGCTCGCCAATGCCCTCGGTGGAACTCCTCTCGGACATCGTCGAGCGTCTGCGCTCGGTGCTTTTCCCCGGCTTTTTCAAGGAGCCCTTCATCACCCCGGAGAACATGGCCTACTTCGTCGGCTCCAAGCTGGAGAAGGTCCGCCGCGAACTGACCAAGCAGGTCGAGCGCGGCTTCTGCTTCGCCTGCGACAAGGACGAGCACGCCTGTTCCGCCGATTGCGCCGTGCGCGCCGAGAACATCTGCAACCAGTTCCTGCAGACCCTGCCCCACGTGCGCCGCCTGCTGGCCACGGACGTGCAGGCCGCCTTCGCCGGCGACCCGGCGGCCAAGAACCCGGGCGAGACCATCTTCTGCTACCCGTCCATCCGGGCCGTGACCAACCACCGCATCGCCCACGAGCTGCACAAGCTCGGCATCCCGCTCATCCCGCGCATCATCAGCGAGATGGCCCACTCGGCCACGGGCATCGACATCCACCCCGGCGCGACCATCGGCGAGTCCTTCTTCATCGACCACGGCACGGGCACGGTCATCGGCGAGACGTGCATCATCGGCCGGAACGTCCGCCTCTACCAGGGCGTGACCCTGGGCGCCAAGAGCTTCCCCAAGGGCGAGAACGGCCATCTGGTCAAGGGCATCGCCCGCCACCCCATCGTCGAGGACAACGTGACGGTCTACTCCGGGGCGACCATCCTCGGCCGCATCACCATCGGCGAGGGCGCGGTCATCGGCGGCAACATGTGGGTCGTGGACGACGTGCCCCCCGGGGCGAAGATGTACCGCAACCTGTAGGCATTGCTGCCACGCCGCGAACAAAGCCGCTTCCGCAAGGTCGCGGCTTTTTTCGTGGCATTCGCCGGGAAAGGCCGGGTTGTGGCCATGCGCAGGGCGGGGTATGGAGCGAGTTCGGACGGTGGATTCCCGCCTCCGCGGGAATGACGCTGTTGCAGGGCGGGGACAGCCACCATCGTTCCTCGTGTGGAATGAGGACGGCGCACGACCTGGGTTGTGGCCATGCGCAGGGCGGGGCATGGAGCGAGTTCGGACGGTGGATTCCCGCCTCCGCGGGAATGACGCTGTTGCAGGGCGGGGACAGCCACCATCGTTCCTCGTGTGGAATGAGGACGGCGCACGACCTGGGTTGTGGCCATGCGCAGGGCGGGGCATGGAGCGAGTTCGGACGGTGGATTCCCGCCTCCGCGGGAATGACGCTGTTGCAGGGCGGGGACAGCCACCATCGTTCCTCGTGTGGAATGAGGACGGCGCACGACCTGGGTTGTGGCCATGCGCAGGGCGGGGCATGGAGCGAGTTCGGACGGTGGATTCCCGCCTCCGCGGGAATGACGCTGTTGCAGGGCGGGGACAGCCACCATCGTTCCTCGTGTGGAATGAGGACGGCGCACGACCTGGGTTGTGGCCATGCGCAGGGCGGGGCATGGAGCGAGTTCGGACGGTGGATTCCCGCCTTCGCGGGAATGACGCTGTTGCAGGGCGGGGACAGCCACCATCGTTCCTCGTGTGGGATGGGCACGGCGCACGGCCCGGGTCACGAAGTCATCCCCGCGAAGGCGGGGATCCATGCCATTCTAGGTGATCGACGGTTGCACCGCCGTGTAGCGTTTTCAAGCAGACGGGAGGTTCCATGGCATTCACGTTCTCCACTGCCCGCATTCTTTTCGGCCCCGGATCGGGTCTGGAAATAGCCGCGCAGGCCTACCGCCTGGGGAGGCGCTGCCTGCTGGTGACCGGAAGCCGGCCCGAGGGCTGCGCCTGGCTTGCCGACGACCTGTCCGCCGTCATGGACGACGTGTTCGTCATTCCCGTGAGCGGAGAGCCTGAAGCCGCAGCCATTGCCGCGTTCGCCCTGTCGGCCAGGGCCAGGGGGTGCGACGTGGTGGTGGCCGTCGGCGGCGGCAGCGTCCTGGACGCGGGCAAGGCCCTGGCCGCCCTTGTGCCTAACACGGGGGACGTCTTCGACTATCTCGAAGTTGTGGGGCGGGGCATGCCCTTCGAACAGTCGCCCCTGCCACTCATCGCCGCGCCGACCACGGCCGGGACGGGTTCCGAGGTCACGGCCAACGCCGTGCTCCTGTCCAGGGCGCACGGCGTCAAGGTCAGCCTGCGCTCGCCCGAGATGATCCCGCGCCTGGCGGTGGTCGACCCGGAACTGGCCGTGTCCCTGCCGCCGCGGCAGACCGCGGCCACGGGCATGGACGCCCTGACCCAGCTCATGGAGGCTTTCGTCTCCCACGCCGCGAGCCCCCTGACCGACCCCCTGTGCCGGGACGGCATGGTCCGCGCCGCACGCTCCCTGCGCCGGGCCGTGGCCGACGGGACGGACCTGGCGGCGCGCTCGGACATGGCCCTGGCCAGCCTCTTTTCCGGCATGGCCCTGGCCAACTCCAAACTCGGCGCCGTGCACGGTTTCGCCGCCCCCCTGGGCGCCATGCTCGGGGCCGCCCACGGCGAGATCTGCGCGGCGTTGCTGCCCCACGTCATGGAAGCCAACATCGCGGCCCTGCGCGCGACCGATTCCGCGCACCCGATCCTGGGCCGCTACGCCGAGACCGGGCTGCTGCTTGCCGGCGAGCGCGACGCCTCGGCCGGGGTGCGCTTCGTACATGCGTTGTGTCGGGACCTGGGCGTCAGGAACCTGCGCGCCCTTGGACTGGAAGAGGGGATGGTGGACGATGCGGTCCGCAAGGCTGCCGGAGCGTCGAGCATGAAAGGCAATCCGGTCGTCCTGGATCATGGCCGCCTGTCGGCCGTCCTGCTCCTGGCGCTGGATGGCTGAGGCGCGAAGCCGCCGTGCGCCGTGGCTCCGCCGCATCCCGCGCAGCGGTCACGTGCGGCCGCTGCCCCACAGAGGGTCCTGGCCGAAGCGGTCCGCCCACCATTCCTCGTCGGACAGATGCCTCCGCAGCTCCTCCTCGGAAAAGGAGTACTGGTAGGCATCGCAGTAGCAGGAGATGAGCCTGTAGGCTGCGACGATCCTGGCCGTCATCTCGGTGCACGCCTCGCTGTCTTCGGGGTGCGTGTCGGGGTGCCAGCGCTTGAGCAGGCGTGTGTAGGCCGTCCGGATTTCCTTTCTGGTCGCCCGGTCCTGCAGTTCGAGCAGGTTCTTGGCGGCGGTGAGTTCCGCGTACGAAGGGTTTTTCATTTCCGTGCGCATGCGGACTCCTGGTACCGCTCCATGAATTTCTTCTCGGCCTCGGCTGTGGCGATGAGGATGAGTTCGTCCGTCGCCTCCGTCACGGTGTCGGGGTCGGGGTTGATGAGCATGGCCTCGCCGCGCCTGATGGCGATGACGCTGCAGCCCGTTTCCTCCCGGATGTCCTGGTCGTGCAGGGCCTTGCCGGTGTTGGCCTTGCCCGGCTGGGAGCGGAAGATGTTCAGCCCTTCGGAGATCATGAGCAGCTTTTCGGGCTTGAGCAGGTTGATGATGGTCGTGGTGCACAGCGACGCGTAGGACATGACGAGGTTGGCCCCGGCGCGGTGCATGGTGTTGACGTTGCGGTCCAGGCTGGCCCGGCTGATGATCTGGGCGTCGGGCCTCAGGCGGCGGCAGTAGATGGTCAGGAAGATGTTCAGGTCGTCGTCGTGGGTGGTGATGATGATGGACGGCGTGTCCTGGATGCCCGCCTGGATGAGGACGTCCAGATCCGACGCGCTGCCGATGATGAGGCGCTCGTCGCCCGGGATTTTCGGCGCTTTTTTCTCCACGATCCTGTAGTCGATGCCCCGCCCGGCCAGGGTCCTGGCCACGGACATGCCGACCCGTCCGCCGCCGAGGACCAGGACCGGCCCCCTGTTTTCGGGGTCGCTCTGTCCCGCGCCCACATGCATGTCGTAGCTGTCCAGCTGCGCCCGCGAACCGGCCAGAACCAGGACCGTCGAGGCCTCGATGACGGTCCGCGGTCCCGGCAGGCGGATCTGCCCCTTGTCCAACACGCCCACGACATTGACCCCGGTCAGTTGGCGCAGTCGGCTCTCGGCCAGGGTCTTGCCCTGCAGCGGCGAGTCCGAGACCGGAGCCTCGGCGATGAGCAGTTCGTTGAAGGCGCCGATGACGTTGGCCTTCGTGTTCAGCCCCAGGACCCGTCCGGCCAGGACCTCTCCGAGCTTTTTCGTGAACTGGAAGGTGTGCGTGCTGCCCGCCAGGTCGAGGATGTCGACGGAGTCCTCCATGTCGGCGTTGGAGATGACCGGCACGGTGTCGTTGACCTCGCGGATGGTGAAGATGATGTTGGTGCTGGCCACGTCGTCGTTCATGACCACGACCATGGCCGCGTCGTGGACGCGCAGGCGGTTGTAGGTCTCGGGGTCGTCGACCTCGCCCACGACCACGTTGAGGCCCGTGTCGTGCAGGTTCAGGGCCTGCTGCAGGTCGGCCACGAGGATGACGTTGGGGATGCCGTACTGGTCGAGTTTGTCGACCAGGTTGAGGGAGACGGCGTCGAAATGGGTCAGGATGACATGGCCGCGGACACCTTCGGGCACGAAGCGCGGGGCTCTGGCCCTGTTCTGGGCGTCCAGCCAGGGCGCGTAGAAGAACTGGATGAAGGTGAAGGGGAAGACGATGAGCAGGAAGACGACACCGCTCAGCATGACGATGATGGAGAAGAGGCGTCCCAGGTCCGAGGTGAAGGTGATGTCGCCGAAGCCCAGGGTGCTCATGACCGTCAGGGTCCAGTAGAGGCCCGTGAGCCAGGAGTGCTTCTGCCCTTCGTAGGCCATGACGAAGTGGAAGATGACGGTGTAGAAGAGGAAGAAGCCGAGCAGGATGAGCAGGAACCTGTTCATGAGGCGCGTGTTGCTTCGCTGCTTGGCGCGGTTGACCAAAGCCGTCATCTGCGAGACCAGGAATTTCATGTGCGTCCTTCGGTGTTGGCGTTGAAACGTGAGCCTAGCCCAGGATGGCCGCGGGGATCAAGGCGGATCGGCGGCGTCATCGCCCATCCAGGCTCCCGCCGTCGCATCGGCCCCATGCGGTTGACAGCGCGGACGCGTCGGGACATCAGCGGGTTTCTTCACGCTTCAGGGAGGCCTTTCATGGAAATACGCGACGTCGACGACGCAAACATCCACGTCTATCTGAACCTCTGTCAGGCCTACGAGGCCGAGTTCTCGGCCATCACCGGCAAGATCCCCGGCCCGGACGGGATGTACGCCCTCGACACGGCCCTGGGTGGGCCTGTCAGGGGCTATCTGCTCCACTTCGACGGCTCCCCCGTCGGCTTCGCCGCCATCAAGGTCGCGGAAGGTGAGGGCTGCGAGGTCTGCGAGTTCTACATCGTGCCGTCCATGCGGGGGCGCAGTCTGGGCAAGGATTTCGCGAGCCGTCTTTTCGCAGCGCACCCAGGCCCCTGGCAGGTCAAGCAGCTTCGGGATGCGGGGTACGCCACCTGCTTCTGGTGCCGAGTCATCGACGAATTCACGGGGTGCGAGTACTCCCAGGACGAGTTCGACGACCCCTATTGGGGGCGGGTCGTGCGCCAGTGCTTCGTTTCCGTTCCTTCCGCCGCAGGGCGCTGACTCGGGGCGCCACAGTCGACGCTGGCCTACCGGTCGATTTGACTCTTGCTTCCTGCCCCGTTCGGCCTTAGCTCCTTCCCCATGAACACCAAACGCCCCGCGGCCGTCCTCTTCGACATGGACGGCCTGCTTCTCGACACCGAGGTCACCCTCAAGCGGATCTGGCAACGCGAGGCCGCCCTGCTGGGTTTCGATCTCGACGACGCGCACTATGCCCATCTCGTGGGCGTGCCCAATGTGCTGTGCGAGCAAAAGCTCATGCGATGGTTTAAGGATTTTCCCCTCGACGAGTTCCGGCGCAACTGGAAGGCGGCGCGCGAGGCAGAGCGCAGGACGGCGGCCATCCCGCCCAAGGATGGCGCCCTGGAGATGGTGCTGTGGCTCGAAGGACAGGGCGTGCCCATGGCCCTGGCCACGTCCTCGTCGCGCGAGGCCGTGGAGCGCAACCGCGAGGCCTGGCCCGAGCTCTTCCGCTTTGCGGCCACGATGACCGTCGAGCAGGTCGAGCGCCCCAAGCCGGACCCGGACATCTACCACCGGGCCAGCGCCTGCCTCGGGGTGCGCGCGGCGGACTGCGTCGTGTTCGAGGACTCGAACCCCGGCATGCGGGCGGCCATAGCATCCGGCGCCCGGGCCATCATGGTCCCGGACCTGGCCGTACCTGAGGACGACGTGCGCCGGGGGGCCGCGGCCATGTACCCGTCCCTGTCCCGGGCACTGCTCATGCGGGAGGAATGGTTTTGACGAATCAACGGACATCGACGACCGACACGGTTCACGTCGAGATCCTGGTCGAACCCGACCGGATCGGCGACGCCGCGCACATCCGCGCTCAGGCCCTGGCCAAGGCCGGGCGCCCGGACAGCGACCCCGCGCCCGTGCGCGTGGTGCGCCGCTCTATCGACGCCCGCGCCCGCATGCCGCGCTTTCAGCTGCGCGTGGCCGTGGGCGGGGAGGAGCGGGGCGCCTCGATCTTCCGGCCGGCTCCGCTTGGCGGGAAACGGGCGGTGGTGGTCGGAGCCGGGCCCGGCGGGTACTTCGCCGCCCTGACGCTTCTGGAGGCGGGCATACGGCCCGTGCTTCTGGAGCGCGGCCGGGACGTGCGCTCGCGTCTGAAGGACGTGAAGAGGATCTATTCCGAAGGGCTCATCGACCCGCATTCCAACTACTGCTTCGGCGAGGGCGGGGCCGGCACCTATTCCGACGGCAAGCTCTACACCCGTGCCACCAAGCGCGGCGACGTGGACCGCATCCTGGACCTCTTCGTGTCCTTCGGGGCATCGGAAGACATCCGCGTGGACGCCCACCCTCACCTGGGCTCCAACGTCCTGCCGCGACTCGTGCGGGGCATGCGCGAGGCCATTGTGGCCGCCGGCGGCGAGATTCATTTTGGGGCCCACGTGTCCGACCTCCTCCTCGACGGGGGCAGGGTGCGGGGCGTGCGCCTGGCGGGCGGAGAGAGCGTCGAGGGCGACGCCGTGATCCTGGCCACGGGGCATTCGGCCCGCGATGTCTACCACCTCCTGCAGCGGCAGGGCGTGCGCATCGAGGCCAAGCCCTTTGCCCTGGGCGTGCGCATCGAACACCCGCAGGCCCTGGTGGACCGCATGTTCTACCACCAGTCGCCGCGCCATCCGGCCCTGCCCGCGGCCAGCTACCGGCTGGCCTGCCAGACGGCCGAGCGGGGCGTCTTCTCTTTCTGCATGTGTCCGGGCGGGTTCGTGGTGCCGGCCTCCACGGCGCCGGGCGAACTGGTCCTGAACGGCATGAGCCTGGCCAGCCGCAGCGCGCCCTTCGCCAACGCCGGACTGGTGGCCGAGGTCCGGCCCGACGACGTCGCGGAACGCGATCCCCTGGCCTTGCTGCACTTCCAGGCTTCGGTGGAGCAGGACATGTTCCGGGCCGGCGACGGGACGACGCAGCGCGCCCCGGCCCAGCGCGTGCCGGATTTCCTGGCTGGGCGGCTGTCCGGGGTCCTGGGCAAGACCTCCTACATCCCCGGGGTATACGTGGCCCCGCTGCACGAGCTGCTGCCCGGCTTCGTGGCCCGCGCCCTGCGCGAGGGGCTGTCCATCCTCGGCGCCAAGCACAAGGGCTTCGACAGCGCCGAGGCCACGCTCCTGGCCGTGGAGTCGCGCACGAGCTCTCCGGTGCGCATCCCGCGCGACCGCGAGACCCTCATGCACCCGGAGGTGTCCGGGCTTTTTCCCTGCGGGGAAGGGGCGGGTTATGCGGGCGGCATCGTCTCGGCGGCCATGGACGGGGTGGCGGTGGCGCAGGCGGTGCTGCGGGAGATGAAAAAATAGGTCCCACGGGCCGTCCGGGACCCATGGGACCTCTTCAAAAGGCGGGTGCGTGAAGCCGCTATTTGCCGAAGGACTTGGCGAACAGGTCGGCGATGGCCTGGCGGCCGTTGTCTTCCAGGAAGCGGGTGCCGGTGCCGCAGAAGTGGTGGTTGGTGATGGTCGGGGTCTCGCAGCGCTCCCAGATCTCGCCGGTCCACTTGTGCCAGGCGTTGCGGACCTGGCCGAAGGCGTAGAGGGGCTTGTTGCAGATCTTGGCGAACTCGGTGCCCCAGCCCGTGCCGCCCTTGACCGTGCCGTCCTCCATGATGGTGCCGACGACGAAGACCTCGTGGCCCGAGTCGATCTGGTACATGATGGTCTGCAGGATGCTGCGCATCGTGGGCGCGTTGGTGAAGGTGCGGTTCAGCAGCTTCGAGACGTAGCTCAGGCTCACGTCCTTGCGCATGAGTTCTTCGGGGGTCAGGACTCTCAGGCCTCTGGAACGTTCGATCTTGTGGCCTTCGAAGGTGAAGGTCACTTCCTGCACGCCGAATTTTTCGGCCATCAGGCCGAATTCCGCTTCCGCTCCCGGTGCGCCGCCGCTGAAAAGCGTGTATTCCGATGTGGGCATGAGCCCTCCTCTGTGTGGTTGAAGGTGAACACGAAGATTGGCCGCGGGCTCACTATGCCCGCATCGCGGGTCTGAATCAAGGCCCGGCGCGAATTCGCCGCGCTGACCGGGCGCGGCCGCATGAAGGTGTTTTTTGACCTGCCGTCCCTTCGCGGTCAAGAGTCCCTTGACATGGAATTTCGAAAGTCATAGGCACGAATCATTCGATACTCGATTACCCGAAATCCCGAGGAACATCCCATGAACCGCATCTGCAACGCCTTCGTCAGCCTAGTCGTAGTCGTCGTAGTATGCGTAGTTAGGGACGCCCTGACGCTGTAACGGGATTTGGACGACGATTCACCCCCGCCAGCGCAGGCGCCGGCGGGGGTTTTCCTTTTTCGGCTCACCCCCTCGCCGGTCAACGGACGAGCCGAACAAGGAGTGCACGATGTTTTCCATGACCGGCGCGCAACTGACCATCAGCCTTCTCGAACGCCAGGGCATCCGCACCATCGCGGGGATTCCTGGCGGCGCAAATCTCCCTCTCTACGACGCTCTCTCGCGCAGTACGCGCATCCGCCACGTCCTGGCCCGCCACGAACAGGGCGCCGGCTTCGCGGCCCAAGGCATGGCCCGGGTCACGGGCCGCCCGGCCGTGTGCTTCGCCACCTCCGGCCCCGGCGCGACCAACATCCTGACGGCCATCGCCGACGCCAAGCTCGACTCCGTGCCCGTGGTCTGCATCACCGGCCAGGTGCCCCGGGCCATGATCGGCACCGACGCCTTCCAGGAGGTGGACACCTACGGCATGAGCATCCCCGTCACCAAGCACAACTTCCTGGTGCGCGAGGCCGCCGACCTCCTGCGCGTCATCCCAGAGGCCTTCGCCATCGCGGCCTCGGGCCGCCCCGGTCCGGTGCTCGTCGACATCCCCCGCGATGTGCAGCTGGAAACCGTGACGTTCGAGGCCTGGCCCGAGCCCGGCGAAAAGGACCCGGCTCCGGCCTTCTTCGACGCCGACTTGGAGTCGGCCGTGAGCATGATCGACGCGGCCAGGCGGCCCGTGCTGTGGGTCGGCGGCGGGGTGGTGGCCTCGGGCGCGGGACGGGAGATTCTTGAACTGGCCGAGCGCGCGTCCATGCCCGTGACCTCGACCCTTATGGGCCTCACGGCCGTGCCCCACGACCACCCCCTGAGCATGGGGATGCTCGGCATGCACGCCCAGCGCCACACCAACATGGCCATGGAGGCCTGCGACCTCATCGTGGCCGCGGGCGTGCGCTTCGACGACCGGGCCACGGGCAAGGTGGCGGAGTTCTGCCCCCAGGCCCGGGTCATCCACATCGACATCGACCACAGCGAACTGGAAAAGCTTCGGCCCGCCTCGGTGGCCATCCTCGGCGACGTGGGCGACGTGCTGCGGGCCATCCTGCCCAAGGTCTCGCAAGCGCCTCGTCAGGAGTGGCTCGACTACATTGCGGCTCTCAAGCGCGCCTTCCCGTCGTGCATCCCGGACAAGGGCGGGCACGCCACGCCCCAGGAACTCATCCGCCGCGTGGGCGAGCTGTGCGGCGACACGGCCGTGGTCGTGACCGATGTGGGCAAACACCAGATGTGGGCGGCCCAGAGCTACCCCTTTCAGCCCGGCATGTCCTGGCTGACCTCGGGCGGCCTGGGGACCATGGGCTTCGGCCTGCCCACTGCCATCGGCGCGGCCCTGGCCGCCCCCGAACGCAAGGTCGTCTGCGTGAGCGGCGACGGGAGCCTGCTCATGAACATCCAGGAGATGGCCACGGCCGCCGAGCAGGGCGCGGACGTGACCGTCGTCCTGCTGAACAACGTCTGCCTGGGCCTCGTGCACCAGCAGCAGGAACTCTTCTTCAAGGCCAACTACTTCTCGTCCCTCTATGAGGTGAACGTCGATTTCCCGCGCATCGCCCAGGGCTTCGGCTGGAAGACCTGGGACCTGGCCGGCGCGGCCGACCCCGACGCCGTGCTGCGCGAGGCCCTGTCCCACAAGGGGCCGGCCCTGATCCACGTGCCTGTGGACCGCGACGAGAAAGTCTGGCCCATGGTCCCTCCCGGGGCCGCCAACAGAACCATGCTCGGAGGTGAGAACCATGAGTAGCCCGCGCACCGTCCTCGATGTCCTTGTCAGCAACCACCCTGGCGTCATGTCCCACGTCTGCGGGCTCTTCTCCCGGCGCGCCTTCAACGTCGAAGCCATTCTCTGCCTGCCCTTGAACGGCGGCGGCGAGAGCCGCATCTGGCTCCTGGTCAACGAGGACGACAGGCTGGAGCAGATGATCCGCCAGATGCGCAAGCTGCAGGACGTGCACGACGTGCGTCTGCGGCCCTTCGCGACAGAGACCTTCGCCCGCCTGGGGGAGGTCATGGCCGATTGAACCGTTGCGCCCCTTGACCCGCAGTGCCCGATGCACTACGTAGGGTGCAGTTTTGCTTTTGAAAAGACGACCCCGCTTTGCCCGTCAGTCCATTGGCGGGCAAAGCATCTTTTTTTATTGCCATATGACAATCTCTGCACAGTAAGGACGACGATGAACAGGATTCCCATTTCAGTCGAAGGCTACAAGCGCTTGGAAAAGGAACTGGACGAACTGAAGAAGGAACGGCCCGCCGTCATTCAGGCCATCAAGGAGGCCCGCGAGGAGGGCGATCTGCGCGAGAACGCGGGGTACGACGCGGCCCGCGAGCGCCAGGGCCTGCTTGAGGCCCGGATCAGCCACATCGAGTCGCGCATGATCCGCTTCGACGTCATCGACATCGACACCCTGCAGAGCGACCGGGCCGTGTTCGGCGCCACCGTGACCCTCGAGGACATGGATACGGGCGACCAGAAGACCTACACCCTGCTCGGCCCCGACGAGGCCGACCACACCAAGGGCACCATCTCCATCGAATCCCCCGTGGGCCGCGCCCTGCTCGGCAAGCAGGAGGGCGACGAGATTTCCGTGCAGGTCCCCAAGGGCCGCGTGGACTACGAGGTCGTCTCCGTGACTTTCCAGGGCACGGCCGGTCTCAAGTAGACGGACTGCGTAAAACGCGTTTGACATGACCTCCGCGGGGCGACCTGCGGAGGTTTTTTTGTGCGCGTTTTGGGGGAAAGAGTGGATTCCCGCCTGCGCGGGAATGACATGTGGCCTGGCCGCGGGATGCGTTCTTCCGCCGGCTTGGACGAAGTACGTTCTGACGGGCCGCCTCACCGTCATTCCCGCGCAGGAGGGAATCCATGCCTTTCGTCGTGCCGAGTCATGCCGTACGCCAAGCGGGGCGTCGCGGTCCGTCGGGAATCAGAAAAAACGGTGCAGCAGGGCCTGCAGGCGGGTGTGGTCGAAGGGTTTGGAGAGGTAGGCGTCCATGCCGGACGACAGGAATCGCTCTTCGTCACCGGCCATGGCGTGGGCCGTCAGGGCGATGATCGGGACCCGGGCGTAGGGCGCGAAGCGGGCGTCGGTGCGGACGATGCCCGTGGCCTCCATGCCGTCCATGTCCGGCATCTGGATGTCCATGAGCACGATGTCGATGCCGGGGGTCTGCAGGCAGTCGAGGGCCTCCAGGCCCGTGCGCGCGCAGACGACGCTGTGGCCCATCTTTTCGAGCATGCGCCTGGCCATGGTCATGTTGACCACGTCGTCCTCCACCAGCAGCACGTGCAGGGGGCGGACCTCGTCGGCCGGGGCGGCGGTTTCGACCTTCCTGGCAGGCATGGCTTCGGACCGCAGCATGGGCAGGACGAAGAAGATGGTCGTGCCTTCGTTCTCGACGCTCTCCACGGAGATGTTGCCGCCCATGAGGTGCACGAGCCTGCGCACGATGGGCAGCCCCAGCCCGGTGCCCTGGTAGCGCCGCGAGTAGCTGCCGTCGACCTGGGTGAAGGACTCGAAGATGTAGTCCAGCTTTTCCGGCGGGATGCCGATGCCCTGGTCCCGGACCGCGAAGAGCAGGCGCTCGTGATCGTTGGTCCGGCCTACGGGCCAGGCTTCGAGGGTGACTTGGCCTGAGTCCGTGAACTTGAGTGCGTTGCCCATCAGGTTGAAGAGGATCTGCCGCAGGCGTCCCTCGTCCCCGACGAAGCGCCCCAGGCTCTGCGGTTTTTCCAGGTGCAGGCGTATCCTCTTGTCCATGGCCAGGGCCTTGAAGAAATTCACGGCCTGCCCCAGCAGATCGTCCAGATCGAAAACCCGTTCCAACAGCTCCATCTTGCCCGCGTCGACCTTGGTGAAATCGAGGACGTCGTTCAGCACGCGCAGCAGGTTGCGCGAGGACTCCAGGGCCGTGCGCAGGTATTCCGAGAGTTCCGGGGGCGCTTCGGACTGCAGGCAGAGCTGCAGCATGCCCATGATGCCGTTCAGCGGCGTGCGTACCTCGTGGCTGATGTTGGCCAGAAATTCGCTCTTGGCCCGGTTGGCCGATTCCGCCGCCTCCTTGGCCCGGATGAGGGCCTGCTGGGTGCGCTGGCGTTCCGTCACGTCATCGAAGGCCACGGCCAGCTTTTCGCCGGGCAGGGCGAAGGCGTGGAGGCGGAAGTAGCCCTTGATGCGCTCGTCCTCGTAGCGGTGGGCGTCGCAGTTGAAACGGACCTTGGTGCGCAGGCAGTTCAGATACGTTTCGAGCATGGTCCCGCGCGGCCAGATGTCCGTGAAGAGCATGCCCCGGGCCTCCGACAGTTGGCGGCCGATGAGGCGCAGGGCCACGGGGTTGGCGTTCTCCAGGACGAGATTGTCGGGCCCGTGGGGCTTGTAGATGAAGAGGCCCGAGGGGATGTCCCGGATGATCTCCTCGGCCGTCTGGGAGAACTCGTCGTGCCGCTGGCGTTCGATGGCCAGGGCGATCTGCTCCGAAACCTCGAGCATGATGTCCAGGTCATGACGGGTGTACTGCTTCGCGGTGGCGTAGTTCTGCACGATGAGCGCGCCGATGCCCGCTCCGCGCACCGTAAGGGGGACGCCCATCCAGCTTCGCGGGACGCCGCCCACGACCGTGAGCTTTCCGGCGTCGGACAGGGCGCGCATGTCATCGCCGCTCAGGATGTTGGGGATGTTGCCGCGCATGAGTTCGAGGGTCAGGCGCCGGTTTTCGGGGTCATCCACGTTCTCGATGCGCGGGGAGGCGCTCGCGATGTCGGTCGTTTCATCGACCCAGTAGGGGAATTCCAGGGAGTTCCGGTCGGTGTTGAGGATCGCCGTGATGAGGTTCTTGGCGTCGATGGCCTCGCACAGGATCGCGTGCACGCTGCGCATGAGGGCCGAAAAATCCGCTGTGGAGTGGGCCGCCTCGTGGATGCGCAGGCGCATGGAGTGCAGGAGGGCGCTGCGAGCCAGGGTGTCGCCGGCCTTGCGGATGGCCGTGATGTCCACGCCCATGCAGGTCACGCCCGTGACCACGCCTTGGATGTCCGTTTCGGTCACGGTGTTCCAGCGGATGAGCAGGCGCCTGCCATCGCGGGTCAGGATCTCGGCGTCGAACTCGCGGGGATCGGCGGGCGCCGTGTCGGAGGCGGCTTCGAGGACCGAGCGCATGGCTTCGCCCTGATCCGTTGGCACCAGCTTTTCGAACCAGTCGCGGCCGAGCAGTTCCGCGTCGTGCCAGCCCGTCAGGCGCTGCAGGTAGGGGTTGGCGAAGACGATGCGGTCACCCGGGTCCAGAGTGACGGCAATGAAGTTGATCCGCTGCAGGAGGTTCTGGAAGCGCTTTTGCGACTCCATGAGGGCCAGTTCGAAGCGCTTGCGCCGGCTGATGTCCTCCATGGTCCCGAGCAGGCAGGGCTCGCCCGTGGCCGCGTCCCGGATGAGGCTCGCGTTGAGGGAGACCCAGATGACCGCTCCGTCCTTGCGCTTCATGCGTGTCTGGAAGCCGCGGATGCTCCCGTGCTCGTGCAGCAGTTCCAGATAGCGTTCGCGGTCTTCGGGGTCGACGTAGAGCTCGCGGTCGATGTTGCCGATGGAGGCCATGAGTTCCTCGGGGCTATTGAAGCCCAGGATCGAGGCCATGGCGGAGTTGGCGCTCAGGAAGGCGCCGCTTGGAGTGGTCTGGGAAATGCCCTCCAGGGCGTGGTCGAAGATGGAGCGGTAGCGGGCTTCGCTCCGGCGCAGGGCGTTTTCCGTGTTGCGCCGGCGGGTTACGTCCTGGAAGGTGCCGGAGACGATGCTCATCGCCCCGGTTTCATCGGCCTCGAATTCGGCCCGGATATGGGCCACGCGCGGGGAATCGGTCTTCAGAACGTAGCGGATCTCGATGCGGAAGGGGCGCCCGGTGACGGCGCTGATGCGCATCTTGCGCAGGAAGCGCGCCCGGCTCTCCTTGACCAGGAGCTTCAGGAAATGGTCCAGGGACGGGGAGACCTCGCCGGGTTCGAAGCCAAGCAGGTGATACATCTCGTCGGACCAGAAGGTCTGCCCCGTACGCATGTCGTGCTCGAAGGACCCGATGCGCGCATGGCGCTGGGCGCGTTCGAAGTGGGCGAGACGGCGTTTGAGAGAGAGTTCGCTGTCGCCCTGCATCAGTTCCCCGATTTCTTGGCGGCGATGCCCAGGCCGGCGAGATGGGCCAGCAGGGCGTCGCGGTGCTCGCCCTGGAATTCGAGCACCCCGTCGCGCAGGGTGCCGCCGCAGCCAAGTCGCTTCTTGCAGGCCGAGAGCAGGTCTCGAAGCTGCGCTTCGTTCATGGACAGGCCGGTCACGACGGTGACTCCGGCGCCCTTGCGACCCTTCGTCTCCCGCCCGACGCGCACGGGCCCCGCGGCCGCGGCGGGTTTGGCCGACTTGGCGGCGCAGACGCAGGTCGGTCGGCCGCATTTGCGGCACACGGTATTTTCGGTGGAATAGACTGTCTTGTAGGCGTCTTTGGACATGGAATTTCACCCTCACGGCGGCAGTGGCGCGTCAGACATTGCGGCAAAGCCGGGCCGCTGGCAAGTGCCTCTGTCATACGCCGCCCGGCGGGGCTCAGGCGCGGGAGGCGATGAAGAAATCCAGTTCGCGCATGTAGCGGCCGATCTTCTCCCTGGTCAGCGGGTCGGTCAGGGGCTTCATGGCGTGCGCGTACTCGTGGTGGGCCATGAAGCACCAGGACAGGCCGCGCAGGACGATGACCCGCTCCATGACGGCGCAGAGGCGGTCCAGGGCCTCCAGGGGCGGCGCGTCATCCAGGTCGGCGTGGTAGGCCGCCAGGAATGCCCGGCGCCGGTCGGGGGCGATGACGGTTTCCGTTCGCCACAGAGTGGTCGTCGGGGCCAGGAAGTGGCCGAGGTCCTGGTGGCGGCTGGAGACGACGGCTTTTTCCCAGTCCACGAGAAAGGCCCCCTCCGGCCCGACGAGGAAATTGCCGGAGTTGACCTCGGTGTTGACCACGCAGGGCCGGTCCCCGGCGAAGAGCGGGCGGCTGTCCTCGCCCAGGCGGACGATGCGCTCGTGGTAATCGAGCAGGCGGGCGCGCTCAGCGGTCAGCGCGTGGTCCGGGTAGCGGTTGATGAGCCCGAGGCTCTCGGCCGCGATGGCCGCCACCGGGTCCTCCTGGGCGAGCAGTCCGGGACAGGGCGGCAGGCCGTGGATGCGAGCGAAGATCCGGGCAGCCTTGTGCAGGTCGCGGCCGTAATCGAGCGCCGAGCCGGGCAGGAACTCCATGAGCATGACCCCGCCGCCGAAGGGCTCGCGGGCCGGGTGGACGCGCAGGGGGCGCGGCGTCACGCCCGAGGGGGCCACGCACGTAAGGACCCGGAACTCGTAGCCGATCTGGTCGGCCAGGCCCAACTGGCTGCCGCGGTTGATGCGGAAGACCATGTCCCGTCCGCCGCAGCGCACGAGGAAGTTCTGGTTGTACTCGCCGGCGGCCAGGAAGGAGATTGCGGGGACGTCGTTCACCCAGCCCTGTTCCAGCAGAAAGTTTGAGATCAGCTTTTCCATGCGTGGGACACCAGGTTGAAGCGACGGATGCAGGCCATGGTCTGCGAATCGGCGTCGCGGTTGCGCCGGGCATAGTCGGCCAGGTCCTCGACCGTGTCCACGTCGGGCCAGGGGTCGAGGAGGATTGGTGCGAGCCCGAGGCGGCGGCAGTTGTCCAGGGTGCGGACCAGGACATGCGGGCTTCCCCACGAAACGCCCGCAAAAACGTCGGCCGGCAGCGGGGCGGCCAGCCCCAGGAGGTGAAAGCCGCCGTCGGGCGTCGGGCCCAGGCAGAGGGCGGACTGCGTCAGTGCGGCGAAAGCCTTTTCGATGCTGCCCGCCGGGAGGTCCGGCAGATCGCTGCCGATGAGCACGGCGCCAGGTTCGCCCGTGTCCAGGGCGTCGTGCAGGGCGCCAAGCATCCGTTCGCCCAGGTCCGCCCCTCGCTGGGCGGCGTAGTCGTGGTGCGGCCCGAAAAGGGCCCGGTATGCCTCTGTCGGCATCGACGGTTCGCAGCAGACGGTCACACGCGCCCCCAGGCTTTGGAGCATGCGCAGTTCGTCGCGGATGAAGGCGGTCTGCAGGGCCGCGGCCCGGTCCATGCCGACGACCGCGCCCAGCCTCGTCTTGGCCGCCCCGGGGCGGGGGTATTTGGTGAAGAGCAGCACGCGCACCCTAGCTCCCGTGCCTGCGGTACAGGCCGGCCAGGAGTCCGGCCGGGACGCCGAGATGGTACAGCAGGCGCAGGAAAAGGTTGCGCAGGGTGCAGCGCACGAGGCCTTCGCGCAATTGCCGCCGTCCCGAGGTGCGCACGGGGAAGACCAGGATGCGGATGGCGTGCCCCTGTCGGCGCAGTCTGGTCATGAGCTCCAGATCCTCCATGACTGGCAGGGCCGGGAAACCGCCGACCTGCCGAAAAACCGACCGGCGCAGGAAGATGGCCTGGTCGCCGTAGGGCACGCGCGTGAAGTTCGACCGCGCGTTGGCTGCGGCCGCGATGAACGCCAGGCCCGGGGAGGCTTCGGCGTAGCCCAGGCTGAAGGCCCCGCCGGCCGGCGCCGGGTCGGCCAGGCACTGGCGGACGAGGGAGAAGGCGTTGTCCGGGAGGCGTGTGTCGGCGTGGAGGAAGAGAAGAATGTCGCCGCGTGCGGCCCCGGCCCCGGCGTTCTGCTGCACGGCCCGGCCGGGAGGGGAGGCCAGGAGGGACAGGCGAGGGTCCCCGGCCAGATGGGCCGGGATGCGGCCCAGGGTGTCCTGTCCGGGAGCGCCGTCGACCACGACGATTTCGAGGGCGCCGGCGTCCGGTCTGGCCAGGAGGTCTGCCAGCAGCGTGGCGATTTCCCCTTCCCTGAAGACCGGGATGACGACGGAGACCTTCATTCCACGACGACGGCCTGCCCCAGGCTGCGGCAGAGGCAGAGCCGGCTGGAGCGGACCAGGACGAGGAGCGGACCGCCGGAGTTGGAGAGCATCTCGATCTCGGTGCCCGGGGTGATGCCCATGGCCGTGAGCTTGCTCAGGTGGCAGCCCTGGGAACGGGAAAGGCAGCGCACCACGGCCTTCTCGCCGTCCTTGAGGTCGTTCAGGGTCCGCACCCCGTCGGCCGTGTCCTTGGTTTTGCAGAAGAACATCACCACCCCATGCGCATGCCGAGTTGATAGGTTGCCGTGGCCAGGGCAAAGGCGAAGGCCGTGTTGAAGACGACGCTGAAGGCCGCCCAGCCCCAGGACGCCTCGCGGGCGATGGCCACCACGGTGACGAAGCACGGCGAGTAGAGGAGTACGAAGATCATGAGGCTCACGGCCACGCTGGTGTTCCAGCCCGGCGCGGAGGCAATGCGGGCGGCGAAGTTCTGGTCCTCCGCGTCGCTCAGGGCGTGGGCCGTGGCCAGGGTGGAGACGATGACCTCCTTGGCCGCGATGCCGCCCAGCAGGGCGATGTTGGTGCGCCAGTCGAAGCCGGCCCAGGACGTGACGGGCTCGATGGCCTGGCCCAGGCGGCCTGCCAGGGAATAGGTCAGGGCCTCCTCCTTGAGGTGCAGCTCCAGGGCCGCGAGGGAGGCCTCGAGTTCGCCGCGGGCAACCTCGTCGGGTGCAGCCTGCAACTGCTCCCGGATGCCGGCCATTTCGGCTTCGTAGGGCGCGGCCTTCTCCTGGGGCAGCCCGGGGAAGGTCATCATGGCCCAGATCAGCACGGCGATGGCCAGGATGACGGTGCCGGCCTTCCTGATGTACTGCCAGCCGCGCTCCCAGGTGTGCAGCACAAGGCCCATGAGCGTGGGCATGCGGTAGGGTGGAAGTTCCATGACGAAGGGGGTCGACGGGCCGCGGATGATGGTGGAGCGCATCAATTTGGCCGCCACAAGGGCCGCTGCCCAGCCGGCCAGGGTGATGAGGAACATGACCTGCGCCCCGTGCTCGGGGAAAAACGCGGCCGCCAGCAGGATGAAGACCGGGACCTTGGCCCCGCAGGCCATGAAGGGCGCCGTCAGGAGCGTGGCCAGCTTCTCCTTGGGGCTTCTGAGGGTGCGCGCCGCCATGACGCCCGGCACGGCGCAGCCGCCGGGGATGCCGCCGGAGATGATGAACGGGACCACGGAGCTGCCGTGCAGCCCGAAGATGCGGAAGACGCGGTCGAGCATGTAGGCCATGCGCGCCATGTATCCCGAATCCTCCAGGAAGGTGATGCCCATGAACATGATGAGGATCAGGGGCACGAAGCCCAGCACCCCGCCCACGCCGGCGATGACACCGTCGATGATCAGGGAGCGCGTCAGGCCGGGCGGCATCTTGCCGGCCAGTTCGGCCAGCCGGGTGAAGACGGCCTCGACCCAGCCCATGGGCGCCTCTCCGAGGGTGAAGGTCAGGCTGAACAGGCCGTAGAGGATGGCGAACATGATGGCCGGGCCGGCCACCTGATGGGTCAGCACGGCGTCGATCTTGTCCGACAGGTCGGCCCGGCCCTGCAGGTCGGGCATGACGGTCAGCACGCCCTGACGCAGGATGGAGGATATGTAGCCGTAGCGGTAGTCGGCGATGAGAAATTCGGGCTGGGTCTTGAGGGTTTTCTCGCAGTGGCGGGACACCTCTGCGGCCATGTCGCGCAGGCGCCGGTGCAGCTCGTAGTCGGTCTCGAAGAGTTGGCGAACGACCAGGTCGTTTTCCAGGAACTTGAGGGCCAGCCAGCGCGGGGGGTACGTGTCGGCCATGAATCCCGCCGCCGCGATCAGCGCGGTCATCTCCGCGAGGACGGGGTCCAGGTCGGGGCCGTAGGAAATGAACAGGGGTTCCCATGATTGCCGGGGATGCGACAGGGCGGCCTGCAGAGCCTCGCGCACGCCCAGGCCGCTGCGGGCCACGGTGCGGACCACGGGCAGGCGCATGAGGTCGGCCAGGCGGTCCGAATCGATGCGGATGCCCTTGGACTCCAGGGCGTCGACCATGTTCAGGGCCAGGGTCACCGGGATGCCCAGCTCCAGGAACTGCACGGTCAGGTACAGGTTTCGCTCCAGGCTGGTGGCGTCGATGACGTTGATGATGCCCTGGGGGCGCTCCTTGACGAGGAAGTCCCGGGCCACGAGCTCTTCCTGGGAATAGGCCGTCATGGAGTAGGTGCCGGGCAGGTCGATGACGCGGACCGCGCCCGAGGGCATGTCCACGAAACCTTCCTTCTTCTCGACGGTGATGCCGGGATAGTTGCCGACGTGCTGCCTCGACCCCGTCAGGGCGTTGAAGAGCGTGGTCTTGCCGGCGTTGGGGTTGCCGGCCAGGGCTATGGTGGCGATGGCTTCAGTCAAGGGCTTCTTCCGGGAGTTCGACGGTGATGAAGTCCGCCTCGCTGTTGCGCAGGGTCAGCGTGAAACCCTTGAGGCGCAGGGCGACGGGGTCCTTCAGGGGCGCTCGACCGATGACGGTGACTTCGGTCCCGGGGACAAGCCCCATGTCCCGAATGCGGCGGCCAAGTTCGCCCTGGGCGGCGACGGTCTTGATGATGCCGCGCTGGTCCACGCGCATTTGTCGCAAGTTGACGATGGTTGACACGAGTTCTCCTTGAAGCTGCATGGTCGGCCGGATTCACGCCGGGGGGAAGAATATTTAGGACGTCTAATTTGTCAAGCCAAGAGGCCGCCGCAGAGCGGCCGGATGCCGCGTTTTTTTCCCGATCATTCGGGGCCCGCCGCGCAAGCCGTTCGTCAGGACGACTTGGAGCATTTGTCGTCCTGACGTTCCAGGCAGGAGCGGATGCATTCCGCGCAGTTGGTGCAGGTGCCCCGTTCGTTGCAGGTTCTTGTGAAGTTATCGAGCCAGTCCTTGCCCGTGCGCGGGCAGGTCATGATGAAGCGGGCGAACCTGGTCAGGGTCTCCAGGCTCTCGTCGTCGATATGGTGCTCCAGCTTGCAGGCCGTGTCCTCGGCCACTTCGGGGCGGATCTGCAGGAACGTGTGCAGGAAGTCGAAAAGCACCTTGTGGCGGTGCACGATGCGCGTGGCCGTACGGAAGCCCTCGGGAGTGAGCGTCACCGAACTGTAGGGCTGGTAGTTGATGAGGCCGCGCTGGGAGAGTTTCTGCAGGGCGTTGGTCACGGAGGCGCGCTGTACGCCCATGGCGTCGGCGATATCCTTGGCGCGTGCCTCGGAATGCGCGGATTCCAGGGAAAAGATGACTTCGAGATAGTCTTCCAGATTGGAGGACATGTGGTCCATGGCAGTGTCGTCCTGTTGGCGTTGTGCTCGGAAAAAAGTTAGATAAGACTATAGGCAAGATTGTGAAGAGGCAAGGGGCGTGCGGGATGGCGAAAAGCCGGGCATGCCGGTTCGGGGAGGAAAAGCGCTTTTCAGCAACGTGAAAAAAACGTACGTGACTGATGTCGAATTCATTCAGCCGCATATGAGGAGAGCAGACGTGACGAATGCACCGCTTCTGTCCATGGAAGAGACCCTGGACCGCATGTCCGGGGACCGGGAACTGCTGGCCAGCCTGTTTCAGCTGTTCGTCAGCGACGCTCCCAAGAAGCTCGAAAAGATGGACGCTTGCTCCGCGGAGCGGGATCTCTTCGGCGTGGAGCGCACGGCCCACTCCCTCAAGGGCGCTTCGGCCACGGTGGGCGCGTCCCAGCTGTGCGCGATAGCGGCCGAGACCGAGCGGGCCGCCAAGGCCGGGTCCTGGGATGACGTGGATCGGCTCCGCCGGGATCTGGACCGCGTCTGCGGCCAGACCCTGGAGGCCATGCGCGAGTTTTGCGGCGGTTCCTAGCCTGCTTGCGGCATGGCGAACATGCCGTCTTCATAAATGACCGTCTTCGTGCCGTCGCGCAGGAAGGCGGTCACTTTTTTGGGCTCGGTGTTGACGAGGTCCCAGTGCAGGGCCGAGTCGTTGAAGCCCAGCTCCTTTTTTCTCTCCTCGGTCAGTTCGGCCGGGTCCCCCGCATAGGTGTCCGCGTAGGACGCGCCCACGGCCACATGGCAGTTGCCGTGCTCGCCGCCGAAGTTCTCGTCGAAGAGGGTGTGGGCCATGAATGCGTCGATGCGCGAGAAGCGTTTGTCCGTGAGGGAGAATTCGCCCAGCTGGCAGGCACCGGGGTCCATCTCCAGCTGGGAGCGCACGAACGCCTCGCCCTGGTCGGCCCCGGCCACGCGGGCCTTGCCCCCGGTAAACTCAAGGGTCACGCCGCTGACGAGGTTGCCGCTGCGGTAGGAGGGCTGGTCGGCGTGGTAGACGCCCTCGGTCAGGCGGTGATCCGGGGACATGAAGAGCTCGAAGCTCGGGATGTTGTGGCCCGAAACGCCGATCCAGCGCCGGTCGCGGCCGGGGAAGACCTTGAGGTCCGTGGAGGCGGACTGCACGTGATAGTACTCGACGTCCATGCCGTTGAGCCAAGCCTTGACGCTTTCGGCCTGGAGGAAGATGCCCTCCCAGGCCGCCACGGGGTCGGCGTCGTCGAGGTAGGCGGCGCGGACGATCTGGGCGGCGTAGTCGGCGAGGGACAGCCCGGAGTTCTCGGCCAGGGCCGGGGTGGGCATGAGGCACAGGGTCCAGCCGAATTCGCGCATGGCCTCCCGGCGATCCAGGATGTCGCGCAGGTATTTGCGGGCCAGGGAGAAGCTGGCGATCTTGGCCGGCGGGGTGTCCTTCAGATGCGTGATGGAGTCCGGGGCCAGGAGCGAGACGAGGCCGCCCAGGCCTTCAAAAAGTTCGCGGTCGCCGGGCACGACGAAGGACAGCTGGTCCTGTCCGGCACCGGTGAAGAACCCCTTTTCCAGGGTGCTCGGCAGGTTCATGCGCACCACGGGATTGAGGCCCTTCTCCAGGACCAGGGCCTGCATCTTCTCGGCCAGTGCCAGTGCCTGCAGGTCCGTGCGGATGAGGACGATGTCGCCGGGGGCGAAGGGGGTGACGCGGGCCTTCTGCATGCCCCAGAACAGGACTTTGGCGTATTTTTCGAGCTGGATGTCGCTTAGCATGTATCTCCTCCGGTCCGGGCCTCGCAGCCCAGCAGTGTGTTCAGACGTTCTCGTTCGGCGGGTTCAAAGACGAAGCTCCCGGCGGGGGGGAGCCCCTGCGCGCTTCGCCAGTCGCGGTGCAGCCTGTGGTAGCTGACGGCCAGGGCCGCCGCCATGTCCAGGCCCAGTCGGCCGGCCAGGCGCGGGATGGCCTCGGGCGAGCCTTCGATCTCCGCGAAGTGGCCGAAGGGCAGGATGTCCAGGCACACGGCGGCGCCGTCCACATCCCACACGGCGCGGAATTTTTCGTACGTGAAGCTCGCGGTGTAGCCCAGGCCGCGCAGGATGAGGTCCATGCATCCGGGATCGTCAACCCGGCACTCCCGCTCCAGGCGGCTTTTGACGCCGGGTGCGCCGGGGCCGGGCACGGGCTCCTTGAAGGTCAGCGTCGCGACCAGCGCGCGGCGAAGGCGCAGGAGGCGGCCCGTGGACGCAAGCTCTCCCCCGCGATCGTAGACCGTGTTGGACTCGAAGTGCCAGGACGTGCGCAGGCTGCCGAGGGCGCGGAGCCGTTCTTCGAGGCCCGTGCAGTCGGTCAGGGGAAATTTGGCTTCGTGTTCGACGGTCATGGCCTCACCAGAAGATCCAGAGCACGACCGGGGCCAGGGCCAGGCGGTACCAGGCGAAGGGCCGCAGGGTCAGGCGGGAGAGCAGTGCGATGAAGACCTTGACCGCGGCCCAGGCCGAGACGAACGATACGGCGAAACCCACGGCCAGGACCAGGAAATCGTCGGTGCCGAAGATTCGCCAGCTCTTGGGCAGGTCGTAGCCCGTGGCCGCGAACATGATGGGCACGGCGGCGATGAAGGAGTATTCCGCCGCCACCCGCCGGTCCACGCCCAGGATCATGCCGCCCATGATGGTCGCGGCCGAGCGCGAGAAGCCGGGCCACAGGGCCAGGCACTGGAAGCAGCCCACGCCAAGGGCCAGGGCCGGGGTCATGGCGTCCAGGTCGCCGACGCTCTTTTTGATCTTGAGACGTTCGACCAGGAGGATGGCCAGGGCGCCGATGATCAGGGCGAAGGCCACGGTCACGGGCGAGAAGAGGTGCTCCTTGATGGCCGAGTGGGCGAAGAGGCCCAGCAGAGACGCGGGCAGGGACGTGAGGAAAAGCAGCCACAGCCCGCGCACGCCGCCGAAGGCCCGTCCCGTGGGCCGCACGAGCCCCCAGAAGGTCGGCAGGTACATGGCCACCACGGCCAGGATGGCGCCGAGCTGGATGACGATTTCGAAGGTTTCCGCCTTGGGGCCCGTGAACCCCAGGAGGTGCCCGGCGATGATCAGGTGGCCGGTGGAGGACACGGGCAGAAACTCGGTCAGGCCTTCGACGATGCCCAGGATGATGGCGTTCAGGTATGTTGTCATGGGGTGTGGGGCTGGAACGTGAAAAAAGAACCTCCTACGCGCGCGGGGCGGTGGGGGTCAAGAGCGCCTTGCCCGACGGGTGTTCATGGACTAAGTCAGGCTTTTCGACCGCGCAAGGAGGCAGAGGTGCGCACACTGCGATTCTACAAGGCCGTTCCGGGGGGCAACCCCACCATCCTGATCCTCGACCCCGTGCCTGCGGGCGAAAGGGCGGCCGTGTCGCGGGTGCTCATGGGAGCGGGGCACCTCCAGGCAGAGCAGGTCGGCTTTCTGGACCTGTCGGCCCGGCCCGTGCGTTTGGACATGATGGGCGGGGAGTTCTGCGGCAACGCGTGCCGGGCCGCGGCCGCAGTGATGGCGCGTGAGGGTTCGGGGCTTTCGCCCCACGAGGGCGGCGTGCGCGGCGAGCTTTCGGTGTCCGGGGTCGATGCGCCGGTGGGGCTGCGCGTGGAAGGCGGAGAGTGCTGGGCGCAGATGCCGCTGCCCAATGAGGCCGGCATGGGTGTGCGCGAACTCGGCCAGGGCCTCGGGCTGGTGCGTCTGCCCGGCATCGCCCACATCTGCCTCGACGAGGAACGGCACCCCTTTCCCGGCGATGTCGCAGGGGCCGCCGAGAGCCTGCGGACCCGTTTCGGCGTGGAGGCCGAGGCCGTGGGCTGCATCTGGTACCGGACGGACCCGTCCTGCGCCATCAAGCCCGTGGTCTGGGTCCGTTCCACCGCCTCGACCCATTTCGAGACCGGGTGCGGCTCCGGCAGCCTGGCCCTGGCCCTGTGGCTGGGGAGAGGGAAAAATTTTCCTACGGACCTCGCGGTGTTGCAGCCCAGCGGCAACTCCATCGGGGTCCGCCTCGAAGAATCCGGCCCCGTCCGCCGGGCCTGGATTCACGGCCCCGTGGACCTGGTGGCCCGGGGCGAAGCCTTCGTGTGACTACTTCTTCATCTGCAGGGCCGTCTGCACGACCTGGTCGCTGGTGGTGATGACCTTGCTGTTCGCGTCGAATCCCTTCTGTGTCATGATCATGT
Source organism: Desulfomicrobium salsuginis (assembly GCF_054657795.1). Taxonomy (NCBI): domain Bacteria; kingdom Pseudomonadati; phylum Thermodesulfobacteriota; class Desulfovibrionia; order Desulfovibrionales; family Desulfomicrobiaceae; genus Desulfomicrobium; species Desulfomicrobium salsuginis. The sequence goes on from NZ_BAAHYA010000002.1 coordinate 553,874, forward strand.
GCACGAATTCCGTGGCCAGGTCGACGTTGGAGTTCTCCAGGGAACTGGAGACGACCTCTCCCAGGCGCCCTTCCGTGGCCCAGCCCAGGATCACCCCGCCGGAGTCTTTGGTGGCCGAGAAGAGGTTGCCGCCTTCGCGGTAGAGGCCCTGCGGATTGATGAAGTCGGCCAGGGGGATCTTGTAGAGGGCCTGGATCTGCCCGTTGGAGAAGTTGCCGAGCATCGTCCCCCCGGCGTCCACGGACACGCTTTGCAGGATGCCGCGCGAGTACCCGTTCTGGGATTGTGACAGGGTGCTCGACCCGGCGCTGAAGTTGGTCATGCCCAGGACCTGGCGGTCGGGGTCGATCATGTTCGGCAAATCGGCGATGTCCGTGCCGAGGTCGTCCAGAGTGGCCACGCCGGCGGGCATGCTCCACCCTCCCGACGAGCGCAGCCCGAAATTGAGGGAACTGCTGATCGGCGCCGCTCCGTTCACCGTGGCCGTGAAGACGGGAAACCCGTTTTTATCGAAGGACACGGGCGTCCAGTCGCTCTTGTCGTCGGATGTCCCCGAGAAGGCGCTCATTCCGAGGAGTTCGCCCGCGGGGGTGAAGGTCATGGTGCCGGTCATGACGATGCCCTTCTTGGCGGACAGGGCCGAGGCGTCCTCGCCCGGCGGGATGGCCACCACGTACTCCCAGACCCGCGTGCCGTTGGTGTCGCCCGAGAGGTCGTTGACCGGGTCGAAGTAGACGCTCAGTTCGTGGGCCTGGCCCGCTGCGTCGTAGATCTTGAGCTGTGATCCGTAGGCGTAGGAACTGGAGCCCAGGGGATCCTCCGCTGTCGGGTCCCACTTGTCGAAGAGCGACGTGAAGGGGTTTGCGGCATCGGTGCTGCGTTCCGGGGATCCCGAGTTCAGATTGATGATCATCTGGATTTCGGTGGTCGCCTCGGGCTCGGACACGGCCATGCCTCCCTCGTTGGTGGACAGGACGATATCCTGGAGGTTGGCGGATGCGGCTTGCGGGAGGTTCAGTTCGGCGTCGTCCGGGTCGCCGACGGGCAGCCTGTAGCCCTGCAGGACGTTGCCCTGCGGGTCGCGCAGGTATCCGTCCTTGTCGAAGCGGAAACTTCCGGCCCGAGTGTAGTAGGTGGCGTCCGAGGTGTCCGGCGAGACGATGAAGAAGCCCTGGCCGGCGATGGACAGGTCAGTGGCCGTGTTGGTCGGCTCCAGGGCCCCGACGGTCATGTCGCGATGGATGGAGCTGATGGCCACGCCCTGGCCGACCTGGTTGCCCACGGTGGACGCCGGAAGCTGCTCGCTGATAAGGGTGCTGAAGAGCATCCGTGAAGACTTGAACCCCACGGTGTTCATGTTGGCGATGTTGTCGGAGATGACGGACATCTTTTCCTGATGGGCGATCATGCCGGTCGTGCCGATATAGATGGACGAGGAGATACTCATGGGCGCCTCCGCGGCTGAGGGAAATCGTGGTCGACGCGGCATTTTTTTCCCGCGCGCAGGACAGGTTGCAGGAAAGGTTCCAGCCCGGCTGACGGCCTGCCTGCTGCTGTGCTGCGTGACGGCGCTGTGGGCCGGGAGCCTGCCCGACCTGACCGCTCCGGATCATCCCGGCTGGAAGGAAAAGGTCTTTGCGGGGCGCACGGTCTACACCCCGCTGCCGGCCGAGGGGCTGCTCATGGCCGAGAGCTGGGGCACGGCTTCGGGGCTGTTCCACGAGGGGCGCGTCGACCTGCGCCTGACTCCGTGGCTGAACTGGTCCTGGAAGGTGGAAAACGTGCTGGCAGGCGTGAACGAGCGGGAGAAATCCGGTGACGACTACCCGGCCCGCATATACGTCGTGGCCAAGGGCGGCATCGCCTTCTGGAAGACGAAAGCCCTGTCCTACGTCTGGTCCAGCACCGAAGCGCAGGACGTCATGTGGCCCAGCGCCTTCACCTCCAACGCCTACATGGTCGCAGTGCGCAGCGGGACGGACAGTCTGGGACGGCTCGTCACGGAAAAGCGCAACATCCGGGAGGACTGGATGCGGGCTTTTGGAGAGGACATCGCGGAGATCGACGCCGTGGCCATCATGACCGACACCGACAATTCGGGCCAGAGCGCCCGTGCCTGGTACGGGCAGCCCCGGTTTTCGGCCGACTGAGAACGACCGGCGGGAGAGGCGCTGGGGCGCGGTCCTGTCTGTCCTGCGCGCCCTGAAGGGTCTGGGCATCCATCCGAATGAAAAAGCCGGGAGCCCCTCGCAATTGAGGCTCCCGGCGCGCAAGGAGAGAAAAATGCGGGCCGGCTTTCGCCAGCCCGTTTTTTTATTTGAGGTGGTCCGCCAGGACTTCGGCGATGTGCCGCACGGCGAAGCCGGACTTGTTCACTTCCGCGCCGCCCCTGAGCTGCATGATGCAGCCCGGGCATTCGGTCACCAGGACCTCGGCCGCGGTGCGGGCCGCGTCGGCCAGCTTGTTCTTGAGGATCTGCTCGGACACGCCCGGGAACTTGGCGGAGTAGGTGCCGCCGAAGCCGCAGCAGACCTGCTCCTGTTCGGCCTGGGCGTACTCGTAGCCGCCCAGGGCCAAGAGCTTGCGGGGCTGCTCGACCACGCCCATGCCGCGGCAGAGGTGGCAGGGGGCGTGCATGGTGGCGCGCTGGTGGGTCTGCGTGAACTTCTCGTCGGTCACGCCGAGCACGTCGGTCATGAAGGCCGAGAAGGGGATGACCTTGTCGGCGAAGGCCTTGGCCGCCGCGTCGTTCTCGCCCAGCAGGAACGGGTAGTTGTGCTTGAGGTGCGAGGCGCAGGAGGCGCACAGCGTGATGATGTAGTCATAGTTGCCGGCCATGGCCTCGATATTCTGCTTCGCCACGTCGATGCTGGCCTTCTTCTCGCCCATCATCTGCAGGGGCAGGCCGCAGCAGGACTGGTCCATGGGGAAGTCGATCTCGACGCCGTGGGCGCCCAGGACCTTCACGGCCGCTTCAAGCTGCTCGGGGTAGACGAAGTCCTGTACGCAGCCCGAGAACAGGGCGATGCGGTACTTGGGCGCGGACACCCGCGGCTTGATGGCCTCGAAGCGGTCGCGGAAGGGCTTGGCCGCAATGGCCGGCAGGGCCTTGAACCCGTGATCCTTGGAGAAGATGTGGGGCAGGTGCCGGATGTACTGCGTGCCGCCCGTCAGCGGGCGCTGGGCCATCTTGGCCGTGCGCAGGAAGGTGTGGAAGAGCTTGCGGTTCTTCATCAGCTTGCCGAGCAGCAGGGACGGCAGCGGGTGCCCTTCCTCGTCCAGGATGCGGGAGTGTATTTCCTTGATCAGCCTGGGCAGGTCGATGCCCGCGGCGCAGATGTGCTTGCAGGCTTCGCAGTTGATGCAGTTCTGCACCAGGTTGCGGGCCTTGTCCTTGCCGTGGAAGAAGTAGGTCAGGATGAGGCCGATGGCGCCGATGTAGATGTGGCCCATCTGGTGGCCGCCGACCATGCGGTAGACCGGGCAGACGTTGGCGCAGGCGCCGCAGCGCACGCAGCGCAGGACCTGGGCGAAGAGCGGGTCCTTGGCCATCTCGCTTCTGCCGTTGTCGAGGAAGATGATGTGCATCTCCTTCTTGTTGCCGGGCGCGGCCTGGCACTCGTTGGCGCCGCTGATCCAGGTCACGTAGGAGGTGATGGCCTGGCCCGTGGCGTTCTTGGGCACCACGCGCAGGATCTTCAGGGCGTCGCTCAGGGTGCCGCAGAGCTTGTCGATGCCGGCGATGGCGACGTGTACGCGGGGCAGGGTGGTGACCAGGCGGGCGTTGCCCTCGTTGGTCATGAGGCCGATGGTGCCGGTCTCGGCGATGGCGAAGTTGGCGCCGCTGACGCCCATGTCGGCCTGGGCGTACTTGGCGCGCAGTTCACGACGGGCGACCTTGACCAGGCGCTGGATGTCCGAGGACTGGTCCTGCCTGGTGACCTGGGAGAAGAGTTCGGCGACCTGGTAGCGGGACAGGTGGATGGCCGGCATGACCATGTGGCTCGGGCCTTCGCTGCGCAGCTGGATGATCCACTCGCCGAGGTCGGTCTCGACGACTTCGAGCCCGTCCTTTTCCAGACGGTGGTTGAGGAGGGTCTCCTCGGCCGTCATGGACTTGGACTTGACGATCATCTTGCAGCTGTTTTCCTTGGCGATGCGGGCCACGATCTCGTTGGCCTCGTCGCCGTCCTTGGCCCAGTGCACCTTCACGCCGTTGGCTTCGGCCTTGGCCTTGAATTCGGCGTAGAGATCGTTCAGGCGGGAGATGCCGGCGTCCTTGACCTTGGCGACCTCGTCGATGAGGGCGGTCACGTCGTATTCACGGAAGGCGTTGGCCCGGCCGACGGGGTAGGCCGTGGCGAACTTTTCCATGGCGCCGCGCAGGAAGGTGTTGTCCAGAGCCTCGCGCAGCTCCTTGTTGTAATCGGAAAGAGTTTTGGCCGTCTGCATTATTTGTCCTCCAGAATCAGGATGTGCAGTTCCAGGGGCCCGTGCACGCCCAGGGCCAGAACGCGTTCGATGTCGGCCGTGCGGCTCGCGCCGGTGACGAAGGCCAGATAGTTGGGCTTGCGGCTCTGGAAGCCTTTGATCTCGTCGTACAAGTCCTCGGCCGTGGCCCGGATGCGGGACTTGGGGATGACCGCGACGTGGATTTCGCTGATCATCGTCGCCAGGCGCAGTTCCTCGCTGGAGGAGTCGATGACCAGGCTGCCGGTCTCGCCGATGCCGTAGTCGGCCACGGTGAAGCCGATATCGATTCCGGCCAGGTTCTTGCGCATCCCTTCCTTGATGACCGAGATGCCGCGGCTGGCGGCCTGCTTGACCAGTTCGGCCATGTCTGCGTCGTTCAGGGCCGGGGCGGCGATGACCTTGCCCCACTGCTTGAGCTCGCACAGGTCATGGCCCCTGTCCGAAAGGGACTCCTCGCATCCGCTCATGAGCAGCTGGCAGGCCTCTTTCTGGGTGCACAGGTCGACAGTATAGGCAATGGCCTGGGCCATGGAATCAACTTCCGAAACGATGGCCGAGACGAGTTCCGCTTTTTTCCTGAATTTTTCCAAAACCTCTGGGGTTGGTCCCATACGTCCTCCTGGGTGATTTCGTTTGCCGTAATATAGGCAGGATGCGTGCCAGAAACGTCGGATGCTTTTATGGTTTGTTTTCAGTGTGTTGGGTGAAGAGGTTGGGGAAGGATGGGGTGGATGTGGGGGATTTCACCCAGAATTTGTGGGGCAAAGCCCGCAACCTGGGGCCTGCGTTGTTTTGGCGTAGAACGGAGTCCGTGGCGTCCGGTGCATAAAGGCGGAGCCGGATGCTCAGAACGATGCGGATTCCGTCCGTTGCCGGACGCGAGCGGAGTCGCCCGGCCTATGGATCCCCGCCTTCGCGGGGATGACGTGTTGCCAGTGCGTCATGCTGCAGCTTGTCCTTGATGTCCTCAGGCTCCACCACGGGTCATCCCCGCGAAGGCGGGGATCCATGCCTTTGAGGTCTTCCGGCACAGCACCGAGTCATTCCTGCGAACGTGAGTCCAGCATATGCAGGCGGAGAGCCATGTCTTTCTTCTGACCCAGTCCGATTATCTGGAACATTCCTCCAGCAGATAGAGAATATTGCGGTAGGGGATGCCCCCATGGACGGCCAGGCCGATTTCGCAGGTGCGCGAGGTCGAGTAGCCTTCGGCGCAGTCCCGGACCTGCTCGGCCAGACCGGCCAGGGCCGAGGCGTTCAGTTCCGGGCGGTGGAAGCCCTTGTCGCCGGCGAAGCCACAGCACAGAATCCCCCGCGGCAGGACGACTTCCGCCGCCAGGCCGCGGGCCAGATCGTGGAAGGCGTCGGCCAGGCCCATGAGGCGGGTGGAGCAGGTCGGGTGCAGGGCGATGCGTCGATCCACCGGCTGAAAGCGCAGCCGGGGGAGCAGGAAGACGCGGGCGAACTCGACGGGCTCGAACAGCGACAGGCCCCGGATCTCCTTTTTCATCCGCGCCAGGCACGGGCTCGTGTCGCACAGGACGGGGTGTCGGCCGTTGTCCGACGCGGCGCGCAGGGTCCGCTCCAGTTCGCGCAGTTTCGTCTCGGCCTGGGCATACAGACCCTTGGTTTCGAAGGCCTTGCCGCAGCACAGGCCCTCGACGCCGTCGGGGATGCGCACGGCGAAGCCTGCCCGTTCCAGCAGGCGAACCGTGATGTCGACCAGACTCTCGGCAGGGTCGCGGCGCGTGTCGCCCATGGTGCGCGTGGCGCAGGACGGCAGGTAGACGACGGTCTCCCTGTGCGCGGCGGCGGTTTTCCGCACGATCCGAGCCGCCGGCCGGGGCAGGCCGGGCATCCAGCCAGGCAGGCGCTGTCCGCTCAGCCTGGTCATGATGCGGCTCACTGCTTCGAGTTTTTCGGGCCCCAGGGCCAGGTGCGCCAGGTCGGCCGCGCCGAGGGCGGTCCGGGCCAGGGCCGTTGCGCCTGCGAAATGGCCGGCCGCGGCGTTGGCGACGGTGCGGGCCGCCGGAGAAAGGGCGTCGTGGCGCAGGTCGCGGATGAAGGACGCCACGTCGATGGCCAGGGGGCAGCGGGTTGTGCACAGGCCGTCCGTGGCGCAGGTCGATTCGCCCAGTTCCGCGAAGGCGGCGCGCCAATGTCGGGCCTCGTCGCTTCGGCCGTCCTGTTCCAACCGGGTGATCTCCCGCCAGGCCGCGACGCGCTGACGCGGGGTGAAGGCCATGTGGCGCGAGGGGCAGACGGGCTCGCAGAAACCGCAGTCCACGCACATGTCGATGCGCGGGTGGCTGGTCAGGGGGAGCTTCAGTCCCCGCAGGTGGGCGTGCGGGTCCTCGTCGAACATGACGCCGGGGTTGAGGACGCCGTGCGGGTCCAGCAGGGCCTTGATCTCGCGCATGACCTCGTAGACCGCGTCCCCCCATTCCAGGCGCACGTAGGGCGCGATGGCACGGCCCGTGCCGTGTTCGGCCTTGAGGGAGCCGTCGAAGTCGCGGGTGATGACCTCGGCCAGGTCGTCCAGAAAGCCGTGCAGGCGGTCCAGTTCGCGGGGGTCGCTGATGCGCGTGGGCAGGGTGAAGTGGAAATTGCCGTGGAAGGCGTGCCCCATGACCCCGGCTTCGTAGCCGTGGCGGGCGAAGAGGCGCCTGAAGGCCGCGCATCCTTCGGCCAGGCGCTCCACCGGGATGTTGATGTCCTCGGTGATGACGAACTCGTCGGCGGCCCGAAAGCTGCTCACGGCTGAAAAGAGGCCGCGCCGCACGGCCCACAGCCTTTCGCATTCGGCTGCGTCCGTGGTGAAGCGCGCCGTGGCGACCTGTTCGATGCCCTCTAGGGCGGCGAGGATCTCCCCGGTGTTGCGCCGCAGGGTTTCCGGGTCTGCTGCGCGGGTCTCCATGAGCACGGCGCAGGCCGAGTCCGAAAGTTCGCGCAGCAGGGGCGGGGCGGCTGGCAGGTTTTCCACTGCGCGGATGGAAGTGCGGTCCAGGAGTTCGGCTGCCTGCACCGGGCAGGCGCCGCGCAGGGCCATGACCGCCCGGGCCGCGGCGTCGAGGTCCGGGAAGACCATCAGGGCCGTGGCCCGCAGGGGGAAGACAGGCACCGTCTCCAGGGTCACGGCGCTGACGAAGCCTAGGGTCCCCTCGGAGCCGATCATCAGATGGGCCAGGATGTCGACGGGGTCCTCGAACTCGGTCAGGGCGTTCACGGCGTAGCCCGTGGTATTCTTGATGGTGTACTTGCGCCGGATGCGCGCCGCGAGCTGCGGGTCGGCCATGATGCGTTCGCGCAGGGCCGTGAGGCGCTCCAGGACTGGGGCGTGGCTGGCGCGGAAGGCCGCCACGCTGTCCGCATCGCCGGTGTCGAGAAGCGTGCCGTCGGCCAGGATGACGCGCAGGGAGCGCATGGTGGCGAAGGTGTTCTGGTCCACGGTGCAGCACATGCCGGCCGCGTTGTTGGCGACGATGCCGCCGATGGTCGCGGCCGCGGCCGAGGCCGGGTCCGGGCCGATGCGCCGTCCCAAGGACGCCAGCAGCGCGTCGGCTTCGCCGCCGGTCAGCCCGCAGCCCAAGCGGATGCAGCGCCCATCCTCCAGCACCTCATGGTGACGCCACCGCGGCCCGCGGATGCGCACCACGACGTCCTCGCCCGTGGCCTGTCCGTTGAGGCTCGTGCCCGCGCCGCGGAAGGTCACGCCTGCGCCGTGCATGCGCATCAGCTCAAGCAGGGCCAGGACTTCGGCTTCGCTCTCTATGTCCACGACGGCCCTGGCCCGGGGCTGGTAGATGCTCGCGTCCAGGGCGAACACGCGTGCACGCACGGCATCGAGGTGGACGCGGTCGGGGGGCAGGATGCGCGCCAGCCTGGCGCAAAGATCTGGTGGCAGCATGGTCGCTCCGTATGGTCAAGGCCCCGGAAACGCTGAGCCGGGGCGGGTATGCTTGAAAGTCAGAACCACTAGGTGCCGGTTGTGTTGAAGTCAATGCGCCGCGTTTTCCGCCCTTCTGTCGGAGTGACCGATGGTCAGAAAAGGGTTGCCAAGGGACGCGACGATCGATAATTGTTTATACTTCGCATACGGTCTTTTTTTCAAGATAATCAATAAAAACAGAGAGTTGTGCTGTTTACGGCGAGATCGTTCAGCACGGTTCCGCAGGAGTCCCCAATGAAAGCGAAAGGAGTTGCGATCCTGTTCCTGGTTCTGGCCCTGTTCTGCGCCGTCTCGGCCCAGGCCGCGCGCGTCCTGAAGTTCGGCCACATCGCCCCGACCCAGATCGACAACAAGCCCTTCCCCATGCACCGGGCTGCCCTGGCTTTTGCCGAGCATGTCGAGAAGGAGACGGGGGGCGAGATCAAGATCGAGGTCTTTCCCCTGGGCCAGCTCGGCAACGAGCGCTCCATGCTGGAGCAGGTCCAGTTCGGCACCCTGGACATGATGGACTGCACCACGGCGGTCATGTCCAACCTCATCCCGCAGGTGGGTCTGCTGGACCTCTTCTTTCTCTTTCCGAGCAAGGAGGTGGCCTACAAGGTCCTGGCCGACGAGGAGTTCAAGACCGTCATGGACGCCCTCATGCCGCAGATGGGGCTCATGCCCATCGGCTACGCCGAGAACGAGATGCGCGACTTCGGCGTGCGCGACCGGACCATCACCTCGCTTGAGCAGATGAAGGGCGTGCGCGTGCGCGTCATGGACTCGCCCGTCTTTCTGGACAGCTTCCGGGCCCTGGGCGCCAACCCCGTGGGCATCCCGTTCCCCGAACTGTACACCGCCCTGCAGCAGGGCGCCGTGGACATGCAGGAGAACCCCATCCCGACCTCGGTCATGATGAAGTTCACGGAGGTGGCCAAGCACCTCACGCGCTCCTCCCACTCCCTGACCTGCCTGTACAAGATGGTCAGCCTGCCGGTCTGGGAAAGCCTGACTCCGGAGCAGCAGAAGATCTTCATCGACGCGGCCAAGATCGCCGAGGACATCAACCGCTCCGAGAACACGAAGATGCGCGCGGAGCTCGAACAGCTGGCCAAGGACAAGTTCGGGGCGACCATCGCCGAACTGACGCCCGAAGAGCGCCAGGCCTTCCACGACGCGGTCCTGCCCGTGCACGAGAAGTTCGCCCAGCAGGCCGGCACCATCCCGAACGACCCCAAGTTCGGCAAGTGGGCGGGCAAGCGCTACTACGACATGATTGTGGCCAAGGTGAACGAGTACAGTAAATAGGCTTCTGCTGACGGCCCCGGACCCGGTGCCGGGGCCGCACGTGATGCCAACGATGCGGGGCCTGCGGGCCCTGCCTTTTTTGAGAGAGACATGAAGAAGTTTCTGAACATTCTCGGCAACCTGGAAGAGCTGGCCGTGGGCGGCCTGCTCCTGCTTCTGGCCGTGGGCACGACCATCCAGGTCCTGACCCGCTATTTCCTCGGCCTGACCTTCGACTGGTTCGACGAAGGAAGCCGCTACCTCGTAGTCTTCGCCACCTTCGCCGGGGCGGGCATGGCCGTGAAACACGGGGCGCATTTCTCCATGGAGGCCGTGACCCAGTATGCCCCCAAACGCGTTGGCGCGGGCCTGCGCGCCCTGGCCAACCTTCTGAGCGCCGCGGTCATGCTGGTCATCGCCTGGTTCGGCTGGGAGCAGACCGCGCTGCTGGCCCGTTACGGCATGACCATGGCAGCCCTCGGCCTGCCCATGTGGGTGGCCTATCTGCCCATTCCGCTCTTCGGCGTCGGCATCGCCGCTCGTTTCGGGTTCAAGGCCTGGGAGCAGCTGCGCATCGCCCTTGCCGGCGAAGCAGGGGAGGGCGTCTGATGGTCTGGTTCATCGTCTGCGTCTTCCTGGGCCTGCTCCTGCTGTCCACGCCCATCGCCATCGTTGTCCTGGCCACCACGGCCGGGGCCGTGACGCTGTTCATGAACGTGCCCCTGACGGCCCTGGTGCAGCAGCTCTTCCGCGGCCTGGACAACTTCCTGCTCCTGTCCATCCCGTTCTTCATCCTGGCCGGGAACATCATGGCCGAGGGGCGCATCGCGCACTACCTCGTCGAGTCCATGAACGCCTGCGTGGGGCGCTTCCGGGGCGGCCTGGCCCTGGCCGGCATCCTGACCTGCATGTTCTTCGCCGCCATCTCGGGGTCGAGCCCGGCCACGGTCATCGCCGTGGGCAGCATCATGATCCCGGCCCTGATCCGCGCGGGTTACGACGAGAAGTTCAGCATCGGCCTCATCACCAGCGCCGGCACCCTGGGCATCCTCATCCCGCCGTCCATCCCCATGGTCCTCTATTCCCTGGTGGGCAACACCTCGGTCAGCGACATGTTCATGGCCGGGGTCGTGCCCGGCGTGGTGCGTGTCGTCGTGCTGGGGGCCTTCGCCCTGTACATGGCCAGGAAGTACGGTTGGGGGGCGACGTCCTCGCACTCCTTCGGCGAGACCATGCGCATCCTCGGCCGCGCCTCGTGGGGGCTGGCCATGCCGGTCATCGTCCTGGGCGGGATCTACTCGGGCATGTTCACGCCCACCGAGGCGGCGGGGGTATCCGTGGTCTACGCCCTGCTGGTCGAGACCTTCGTCTACCGCTCCCTGACCTGGGCCAAGTTCCGGGCCATCCTGGTCAAGAGCGCGGTCCTGTCCTCGGCCCTGCTGTTCATCATCGCCTGCGCCATGCCTTTCATCTGGCTGCTGACGCGGGAGCAGCTGCCGGCCCAGGCCGCCCAGTTCATCAGCGCGCATATCGGCAACAAGTACGTCTTTCTTTTCCTGGTCAACGTGCTGCTGCTGCTCATCGGCTGCGTCATGGACATCGTGACCTCCATCCTGGTGCTCACGCCCATCTTCCTGCCCATGCTGGCCCATTTCGGCATCGACCCCGTGGCCTGGGGCATCATGATGATCGTCAACGTCGAGATCGGCTTCCTGACCTTCCCCTTCGGCCTGAACCTCTTCGTGGCCATGGGCATCACGGGCAAACCGCTGACGGAGATCGCCCGCTCGGTGCTGCCGTTTCTCGCCCTGCTCTTCCTCTGCCTGCTGATGGTGACCTACATTCCGGTCATCTCCACCTGGCTGCCGTCGATCCTCAAGTAGCACGGAAAAACGAATGGCCGCGGGCATGTCTCAGCCCGCGGCCATTCGCGTTCTTCGGGACAAATCCTCGTTTCAGTGCGCCACGGACGTCTCCTCGATGGCCGAGCAGCAGACCATGTTCCGTCCGCTGGCCTTGGCCAGGTAGAGGGCCTGGTCGGCCTTGAAGATAAGGGACTCGGGCTTGGCCAGGGCGCCGGGCTGCACGCCGGCGATGCCGATGGAGGCCGTGACCCTGAACCGCTTGCGCTGCACGCGGAACACGGTTTGCCCGATGACGGCGCGCAGTCGTTCGGCCAGGGTCCAGGCCTGGTCCTCCCTGGTCTGGGGCAGGATGACCACGAACTCCTCCCCGCCGTAACGGGCCGGGAAGTCGGATTCGCGCAGGGTCTTCTGCAGGATGCGGCCGACCTCTTTGAGCACCATGTCGCCGGCCTGATGGCCGTAGGTGTCGTTGACGGACTTGAAGTAGTCCAGGTCGATCATCATCAGGCTCAGTTCGTCCTGGTGGCGCTGGTGGCGCTTGAGTTCTTCGCGCAGCCGCATGTCAAAATGGTGACGATTGGAGATGCGCGTCAGGCCGTCATGGTCGGCCCGGGCCTTGGTCTTGCGGAACTCCAGGCTGTTGCGCATGGCCAGGGCAAGGTGGTTGGCGGCCGAGGTCAGGATGCGCAGACGGTCCTGGCCGAGGGCCGAAGCCTCCCGCGAGCAGATGACCAGGGTCCCGAAGGGCTCCGGCCCAACGCTCAAGGGGATGGTGACCAGCTGATCCAATTCCGGCGCATCGCCTTCGATGCCTTCCCGGGGTGTCAGGAAGGACACCTGGTAGCCGCGGATGGCATCCCTGCACAGCCGCCCGGCCACGCTCAGCAGGTGGTTGACCCAGTCTTCCTGCCTTGCCTGGGGGAGATTTTCAGGCAGAAACAGTTCGGCCTCGGTCTGGCCTTCGGCGGCATTCCAGAAGACTCCGAACACCGAGCGCACATCGAGCAGCAGGTCCAGATCCTCGGCGCTGTTGGAGAGGATCACCGCCGGGTCAAGGGTTTGACTGGCACGGGTCAGGACCTGGTTGAGGAAGGCCAGCTGCTCGTTCTTGCGGGCCAGGAGTTCGCGCTCGAGGCTTATTTCCCGCGCCATCATGAAGATATCCTGATACATGCTGGACACTTCTTCCGCCTGATGCAGGGCGCGGGCAATTTTTGCCCCATCCAGGGGGCAGGTCATCAGGGTCAGGAACGAACCCGTAGCCATGAATTCGAGGGCTTGCGGATCGGCCTGGTCGGCGATGAGCAGGAGCTGCCAGGATTCGTGGCCCGCGATTTTTTCTCTGCTTTCCGTGTCCAGCGTCTTCCAGGTGGAGACAGCCACAAAGGCGAGGCCGCCCTGCGCGGCCGCCGCCATGAAGGCCATCGCCTCGCCGACGGGAAGGTTGTCCAGCCGGTGCGAGTCGGGCAGGTGCGATGCCAATTCGGCAGCGAGTTTCGGGGCGAGGGCCACGCCCAGGGTCGGGCGTTTGCTGGTATTCATGCTTCCTCCAGACAACGGAAAAATGACATTTTTTTCGTAAGTAGCAAGTTTGTTGCCATTTCGTCGCTGTCTTCGGATTCGGGCGGGGGAGGTGCGTCCTTTCGTCAAATGACCGAGGGCACGTCGTTCGCCGTGCCTGGCGCTTCAGTGGGAACTGGCGCCTCTGTCTCGCTGCGTTGCGACGCGCAGGCCCGGATATTGCTTGATGCGGGCATGGCGCATGAACCAGGCCCCGTCTGGGGCACCCTCGACCCGTTCGTGGAGGACGGGCCCATTCTCGGCCGCAAGGTCGCGAACACTGGATTTCTGCGCGCTCTGCTGACCGCGGACCCGTTCGAGCAGTACCACTTCTTCCTGCCAGACCGGCACAGCGGGGCGGCGTTGGAGACCTTCGTGCGCTCCGCCTGCCCCGGCGCGGCGCCCAAGATCCGCATCCTGCCGCGCACGGCCCTGCCAAAGTATCTGGCGTCCACGGCGTACCACTGCTTCCACCTCTCGGACTGCCTGACCCACCAGGGCTTCCTGGCCGCCGTGCGTAACCGCCTGGCCCGCAACGTCTTTCCCATAACGGGAGTGACCCATTCCCTGTCCTACGCCCGCTACGGCCAGTCCTTCGCCCAGCACGTCTGGGCCGGGGCCACGGCCCGGGACTGCATCGTGGCCACGTCGCGGGCCGGGGCGGCGGTGGTGCGCGAGGAACTGGCCGCGCTTCGCGAGCACTGCAATGCTCCCGCGCCGCAGGTGGACGTGGTGCCCCTCGGCGTGTGGCGGGATGAGTTCGCGGATATTGGGGGGGAGAGCCTGCCGGACGTTGCGGCGGGAAAAACCGTGTTTCTGGTGCCGGGGCGCATCAGCCCCTATTCGAAGATGGACCTGCTTCCGCTGCTGCGCGCTTTTCAGCGCCTGCGTCAGGGCGGCGCGGACCTGAGCGGCGTCTGCCTGGTTCTGGCCGGGAGTCCCGACGAGGGCGCGTCCCTGCCCGGGACCCTGACCAACCTGGCGGCCAACATCGGCCTGCGCCTGGTGGTCGTGCGCTGCCCCGACGATGCGGCCAAGAAGGCGCTTCTGGGGCGGGCCGACGTGGTCGTGTCCCTGGCCGACAACCCCCAGGAGACTTTCGGCCTGACCCTCCTGGAGGCGGCCGCCGCGGGCAAGCCCGTCATCGCCTCGGACTACGACGGCTACCGCGACCTCGTGGCCCACGCGAAAACGGGGCTGCTGGTCCCCACGGCGGACAGCGGCGAGGTCGGCGAGGTCTCGCTCCTGGCCCCTCTCCTGTACGACACGGCCTACCACCTCTGGCTGGCCCAGGACGTGGCCGTGGACGTGGGGGAACTGGCCGCGAGCCTTGGTGTCATGCTGCGGCCGGAGGTCAGGGAGGAGATGGGCCGGGCGGCCCGGGAACATGCGGCGGCCTTCGACTGGCCGGCGGTCATCGGGCGCTACCTTGCGCTGTGGGAGCGGCTGTGGACGGAACCTGCGCCCGCGCCGGGAGAGGGAGAGAGCCTCCATCCCCTGGCGCTGGACCATGGCAGGATTTTCGGCGCTTACCCGACGCGGAGGCTGCAAGACAAAGATATGCTGGAAATAACGGACTTGGGGCGGGCCGTGTACCGCGGCAAGGATTTTCCGGTAGTCTATGCGGGCGTGGAGGGCCGGGTCGACCTGGAACTTATGCGCATGGTGCTGGTCTGGACCCGGCATCCCGTGGATTGGGCGTCCCTGAAGGCCCGCGCCGGGGGGCACCCGGCGGTCACGGCCACCGTCATGTGGATGCTCAAAGGCGATCTCCTGCGTTTCACCTGAGCGGTGAGCAACGCAGTCCGGAATCAATTTCCGGCGTTTTCCCGTCCGTATTTCTCGTAATATCCGCGGGGTGTCAGCATTTTTCCTTGTACGAGCCGCGTTGCGCTGTTGCCCACGATGACCGTGGTCAGCATGTCCGCCCATTCGGGGTCGCAGGAGGCCAGGGTGGCGGTGCGCACCTCCTGGTCCGGGCGGTAGGCGTTGCGCACGAAGCCCACGGGCGTATCCGGGCCGCGCTGCGCCGCGATCATCTCCAGGGCCTGGGCCAGGTAGGAGCCGCGCTTGCGGGATTTGGGGTTGTAGAGGGCGATGACGAAGTCGCCCTCGGCCGCGCAGCGCACGCGGCGCATGATGAGCGGCAGCGGGGTCAGCAGGTCCGAGAGAGAAATGGCGCAGAAATCGTGCATGAGTGGCGCGCCCAGGAGGGCGGCCGCCGCGCACAGGGCCGGGATGCCGGGCACGATGTCCAACTCCACAGCGTCCAGGAGCTCTTCCCGTTCCAGATACTCCAGCACCAATCCTGCCATGCCGTAGACGCCGCTGTCTCCGGAGCTGACCACCACCGTGTCCAGGCCCGACAGGGCGAAGTCCACGGCCTTGGCCGTGCGCTTCATCTCCTTCTTCATGGGGCTCGAATACAGGGCCTTGCCCGCCAGCAGTTCCGGGTCCACCAGATCCATGTACCGGTCGTAGCCGACCACGGCCCCGGCCCTCGCCAGGCTTTCCAGGGCCATGGGCGCCAGGAGGCTCGCGCTGCCGGGCCCCAGGCCCACCACGGTCAGCCGGCCAGGGCCACCGTCACGTTCCCGCGGACTGTCTTGGGCACGATCAGCCGCGCTTCCGGGTTTTTCATTCTCGCCGCCAGCACGCTCGCCGCTTCGCATACGCTTCCCGCTCCTATCCTGTCCCGAACCCGCTGTGAGGGGTTGGGGACCGGCGTTTCGTCCAGCACGGACGGTTCGAAGAAATAAGTGGGCAGGCCCAGATGCCCGGCCGCCTCCAGAAGTCCCGCCTCGTCGGCCTTGAGGTCTACGCTGGCCAGTCCGGCCAGTGCGGCCGGGGCCAGGCCGCCGGCGTCAAGGGCTTCGCGCAGGGCCTGCAGCACCTCGTCCCGCGAGACGCCGCGGCGGCAGCCCACGCCGGCGAAGAGGCGGCGGGGGTGCAGGACCAATCCCGCGGCGCACGACGCCTCCAGCGTGACCACGACCTGCGCCGTAGGCTGCTCTGAAAGTTCGAAGAAATCCCTCCATTCGGCATTCCCGCGCAGTCCCAGGTCGTTCTGCGGGTCGTGGACCGTGACCGTGCCTCCTTCGGCCAGAACGGCGTTGACCGCGGCGATGCGTGCCGGGTCGGCGATGGCGCAGCCGCGCTCCGCGGCCAGGGTGTCGATGGCCGGAGCCCCGGCCGTGTCCGTGGCCGTGGTGATGACGGCCCTGCCGCCGAGATGGGCGGCCAGACGGCGGGCCAGGTCGTTGGCCCCGCCGAGGTGCCCCGAGAGGAGGCTGATGACGTTGTCGCCGTTCTGGTCGCAGACGACCACGGCCGGGTCCGTGGCCTTGGATTGCAGCAGGGGTGCGATGGCGCGCACGACGATGCCTGTCGCGGCCACGAAGACGTGGGCGTGGTGGAGATGGAAATTGGCGTGGACCTGGTCGGCGATGCGCTCGAACCCGCACACCCCTTCCCCGGCCAGGCGCCTGGGGGCGAACAGGTCTGCCGGGGCCATGGCGGCGATGCGCCGCGCCAGATCGAGGCCCTGGCGCGTCAGGGCGTACACGGCCAGGCGCGTCCAGGACTCCGGCCGCGCGGCCGCGCGGAAGCCGTGCCCGAAGGCCGGGTCATAGAGCCGCGACGGGACGACGGGCGCCTCTTCGGCCGGCAGGACGAGAAAGACGGCCTGGCGCGTGACGCCCGCCATGTCGGCATCGAGCCCTGCCAGGGTGGTGCGGATGATCCGCTCCTGCGGGTGCCCGACCTTGTGCCCGACCACGATGACCGTGTTCTCGGGCAACCCTGCCAGACGCAGTTCCGCCGTCAGTTCCGAAACCTTGTCGGCCGAGAGGTACACGGCCACGGAGGAGCGGTGGCGGGCCAGCTCCCGCAGGCGTTCGGCCTGCGGCACCGGCGTGCGGCCGTGCAGGCGGGTGATGACCAGGCTCTGGGTGGCCTCGGGCACGGTGAAGGACACCCCGGCCCGGGCCGCGGCGGCGAAGGCCGCCGTCACGCCGGGGATGACGCTCCAGGGTACGCCGTCGCGGTCCAGCAGGGCAGTCTGCTCGCGCACGGACCCGAACAGGGACGGGTCGCCGGTGTGCACGCGGGCGACGGTGCCGCCGCGCCGCACGGTTTCGAGGATCAGGGCGTGGGTCTCGTCCAGGCTCAAACCGGCCGAGTCGGCCACCTGCGCTCCGGGCTTGGCGCAGGCCACGACCTCGGCCGGGACCAGGGACCCGGCGTAAAGCACCAGGTCCGCGCGGGACACCAGGTCGCGGCCGCGGACCGTGATCAGGTCCGGGTCGCCGGGGCCTGCGCCGATGAAGTACACGTGCGGAATATTCATGTGTCGCTTGAAGGTTTTTGCGTTTCCAGCAGGAAAACGGGGTTGGAGGGCACCAGGCGCAAGTCGGCCCCCAGGGGGGCGCTGGCGTGGTGCATGAGTTGGTGGACCGTGAGGGGCCAGCCCAGTTCATGGATGACGGCGCGGACGGTTTCGAGGGTGGACAGCAGCACGGCGGCCGCGACCATGCGTCCCCCGGGCCGCAGGAGGCGGGCGCAAGCGACCAAGATGTCGGGGGCGGCGCCGCCACCGAGGAAGATGTGGGTGGGAGGGGGGAAGTGGGGTGAATGGGTCTCATAGGACCCATGGGACCTATGGGAATTGTGCTCGGCGTGGGGATGGTCGTCAGCGGTGTTGTGCTTTTCTTCAAGGCGCGTTTCCAGGAATACGGCCAGTTGGTCCTGCACCACCTCCACCAGCCAAGCGCCGGTGCGTGTCACGTTGTCCCGGACCTGCTCCGCCCGTCCCGCCCGGCGCTCCACGGCCACCACGCTACCGCGGGTCAGCAGGCGTGCCGCCTCCAGGCTGACGGCGCCGCTGCCAGCGCCGAGGTCCCACAGGACCGATTCCGGGGCCAGACGCAGGAGCGACAGGGCCAGGGCGCGCACGGGCTGCTTGGTCATGAGGCCGTCCTCGCGGGCCAGGGCGACTTCGTCCAATCCCAGCACCAGGGCCAAGGGCGGCGTTTCGGTCCGCTCCAGCACGACGATGTTGAGCGGATGCCAGGGCCGCTCTGCGGCTTCGGCCAGGGTCGCGGTGGTCAGGCGCTCCTCGGGTGAGCAAAGGGCCTCGGCCACGTGCATGCGCCAGCCCGTGACGCCCCGCTCCAAAAGAAGGCGGGCCACGATGTCGGGGCTCATGCGCGCGTCCGTGTACAGGGCGGCCAAGCGGCCGTGGGTCAGGGCCGCGAAAAGGGGGGTGAGGTCCTCGCGGCCGTGCAGGGACAGGGCGGCGCAGTCGTGCCAGGGCAGGCCGAAGCGGGCGCAGGCGGCCTGCAGGGCGGAAACGTTGGGATGGAAGGTCAGTTCGCCGGGTTCGAAAAAGCGCAGCAGGCTCGCGCCGATGCCGTAGAGCAGGGGGTCGCCGTCGGCCAGGACGCAGATGTCGCCCGTGCTTTCCGTGGCGTGGCGGCGCAGGTCTGAGGCGAAGCGGGCCATGGTGGTCAGGACGAGCCTGCGCTCCTTCTCGATGCCCATCTCGTCGAGGGTCTTGCGGCCGCCAGCCACGAGGGCCGCCGAACGCACGAGCCGCATCAGCTCCGGGGAGCGGTGTTCCGGGCACAGGCCAAGGCCGACGATGTGGATCATGCCGCCTCCGAGGTGTCGTGCAGGACGCGTCCGTCGAAATCGAAGAGCAGGTAGTCCACGGCCATGCCGCAGCCGCTGAATTCCTTGGCGAATCGGGAAGCCCTGTCCGTCAGCAGGGCGTAGAGCGCAGGGGCCTGGGGCATGGGCGCAACGGTCTGCAGCGCCTGCATGGCCGTGTTGGCCCCGGCCACGTCGGCGCAGACATCGGCCGGAAACCCGCACTCGGCGCACCAACCGGCCAGGGCCGGGAGGTCCAGGTCCGCGCTGCGGGCGTGCGTGTAGCGGTGGCCTTGGGCCTGCTTGACCAGCTTGCCGAAGAACACGCCCCACTGCACGGCGGCGAAATCGCGCCGCCCGGCCTCGCGCATGGAATAGAAAAAGAAGTCGGCCACCTGCACGCAGGCCGTCTCGGGCGTGTCCGGCCTGGCCAGGCGCAGGAAGCGCTCGCTGCGGCCGCCCGTGGTCAGGCAGGGCCGCTCGACGCCGCAGGCCTGCATGACGTCCAGGCACTGGCGGATGGTGGCCTGGTAGGCGGCGTTGCTGAAAGGCTTGACCGTGCCCCTGGTTCCGAGGATGGAGATGCCGCCGACGATCCCCAGGCGCGGGTTGAAGGTTTTCTGCGCGATCTCCTCGCCCCGGTCCACGCGGATCTCCACGTCCGCGCCGTCGAGCCCCGCCTCGGCCACGGCCTGCCGGATCTGCTCGCGCGGGACGGGGTTGATGGCCGCCTCGCCCACGGCCACGGGGAGCCCCGGCCTGGTCACCAGACCGACACCCCGTCCGCCGTGCAGGACGATGCCGATGCCGTCCTTGGGCCGCACGAAGGCCCGGATCACGGCCTTATGTGTCGCGTCGGGGTCGTCGCCGCCGTCCTTGATCACGGCCGCCAGCACGCCGCCGTTCTCGGCCCGGCTCTCCAGGACAGTCACGGTCATGCGCCCGCCCATGGGCAGGGGCACGTCCACGGTGTCCGGCATCCTTCCTTCGAGCAGGTGCAGGGCCGCGGCCTTGGCTGCCGCGGCAGCGGCCGTGCCCGTGGTGAAGCCGTGGCGCAGGGTCATGCCCCGCAGGCCCCGACGAAGCGCTCGGCCATGGCCGGGTTGGAGCCGAAGTGCAGATGCACGTAGGAGCCCAGGCAGTTGCCTTTCAGGAAGCCGCCGGCCCCGTCGCTGCGGCCGCAGCGGTCGAAGACGCGGTAGACCTCGGCGGCCGCCGGATCCTCGCCGCGCAGCTGCGAATAGTGGAATTCGTGCCCGCGAACGCGTTCGCCCGCTCCGCCCAGCGCAGTCGCCGACTTGAGCTCCACCTCGCGGTAGCCCAGGGCCTGGTGCCGGCCCTGCATGGCGCAGGAGAAGTCGAAGACGCCGGCCATGGCGTGTTCCCGGCCGTCGCGGGTGCGCAGGCTCTTCATCAGGTACATGAAGCCGCCGCACTCGGCGTAGACGGGCTTGCCGCTCGCGCAGAAGTCGCGGATCTTGCCGAGCATGACCGTGTTGGCAGCCAGCTGCTCGGCGTGGAGCTCGGGGTACCCGCCGCCCAGGTACAGGCCCTTCAGGGCCGGCGGCAGGTTGTAGTCCTCCAGCGGAGAGAAGGGCACCAGTTCGGCCCCGGCCTGGCGCAGCATGCGCAGGTTTTCCTCGTAGTAGAAGCAGAAGGCCCGGTCGCGGGCGTAGCCGATGCGGACCTCGGGCATCTTCACGCCGCCGTCGTTCAGGGACGGCAGGGAGAACTCGGGCAGGGCCGCCAACAGGGCGTCCAGGTCCAGGGCGCTCTCAACCCAGTCGGCCAGGGCGTTCAGCCGCTCTTCGCGTCGGTCCAGGTCCTCGGCCGTGACCAGCCCCAGGTGCCGCGACGGCAGTTCCAGGCCGGGCATCCTCGGCAGGCTGCCCAGGACGCGCACGCCCTGGCCTTCCATGGCCTGGGACAGGATCTGCCCGTGGGTTTGGCTGCCGGTCATGTTGAAGAGCACGGCGTCGAGGGCCAGGGCCGGGTCGAATTCGGCGTAGCCCTTGACCAGGGCGGCGGCCGAGCGGGCCATGCCGCGGGCGTTGACCACCAGCAGCACGGGCACGCCCAGAATCTTGGCCAGCTGCGCGGCCGAGCCCTCCTCGCTGACGGCGCCGATGCCGTCGAAGAGCCCCATGGCCCCCTCGATGATGGAAATGTCGCAGCCCTCGTGGTTGCGGCGGAAGATGCGCCGGATTTCCTCGGTGGGGAGCATCCAGCCGTCGAGGTTGTGGCTCGGCAGGGCCGTGGCCATGCGGTGCAGGCCCGGGTCGATGAAATCCGGCCCGGACTTGAAGCCCTGGACCACGAGGCCCTTGCGGGCGAAGGCCTTCATCAGGCCCAGGGCGACCGATGTTTTTCCGCACCCGCTGGAGGTGCCGGCGATGAGGATGGCTTTGGGCATATGCGTATCCTTGGTTCAGCGTGGTTCGTTTGCGGTCAGGAGCATGAGCGACAGGTACGTCGGGTTGTCCGGAGCCTCGTCGAGGCTGCGCGTGATGAACTGCTCCTTCATGCCCATTTTCGAGGCGAAAACGCAATGGGGGCGCGACGGCAAAGTGCGGAGTTCCTCGCGGATGGCGGCGAAATTGGTGTAGGCCTTGAGGATGACGGCGTTGTCCGCGCCGTCGAGGTTGCGGCGCAATTCCCCGGCGTCGCGGATGCCCGGGAGCACCATGAGGTTTTGGGACCCTTCGGCCAGCACCGTCTCCGTGGCCGCGGCCACGGCCTGGAAGGACGTGATGCCGGGGACCACGGTCACGCCCCGTTCGGGGTCCAGGCGGCGCAGGGTGCGCAGCAGGTAGGCGAAGGTGGAGTAGAGCAGGGGGTCGCCCAGGGTCAGGAATGCGGCGTCATGCCCGGCGTCGAGCTCCGCCAGGACCAACCGGGCGTTCTCCTCCCAGGCGGCCTGGAGGGTGCTTTCGTCGCGGCTCATGGGGAAGCCCAGGCGCACGACGCGGGCGTCGGGCCGCAGGTGCGGGCGGGCGATGTCCAGGGCCATGGAGTCGTCGTTCTTGGTCGAGGACGCGGCCAGGATGACGTCGACGCTGCCGAGGATTTTCGCCGCCTTGATGGTCAAAAGTTCCGGGTCGCCCGGGCCGACGCCGATGCCGTATAAATGGCCGCTCATGGGCGGACCTCCGTTTTCCAGTTTGCGATGATGGTTGAAAGCTGCCGCACGGCCTCGATGCTGCGCGGTCCGGGCCGGGAAAAGAGGGCCTGGTCCACGGTGAAGACCTGGCCAGTGCCCAGGCAGGGCAGCGTGCGAAACAGGGGACGCTCGGCCAGGGGCACGGGGGAAGGGTTCATGGGGCCCTGTTGCACGAGGTAGATGTCCGGCGCCAGGCGCAAAACCTCTTCTTCGCCAAGCCGCACGAGCTTGTCCGGGGCCTCGACGCAGTTGCGCCCGCCGGCCGCGGCCATGATCTCCGCGACCATGGAGCCCTGGCCCGCGGCCAGGAGGTTGGGGTAGCGGGCCTCGAAGAAGATGCGTGGCTGCGGGCCCTTTCGGGAGGCCTCGAGGGCGGCCAGTTCGGCGCGCATGGTGCTCACGCGCTCTGCGGCCCGTTCGCCGCTGCCGGTCAGCACGCCCAGGCGCTCCATGACCGAGAAGAGCTGCTCGAAATTTTCCAGGTTGAAAACCGCCACCACAAGTCCCCGTTCCTCCAGGAAGCGCACGGGCTCCAGCGCCTCGGGGCGGCCGCCGAGCTGCACGACCAGGTCGGGCGAAAGGCCCAGGATCAGCTCCGCATTGGGCCGCAGGTGCGTGCCGATGGACGGCCTCGAAGCGATGGACGGCGGAAACTCGTCAGCGGCCGTGCGCGCGGCGACGGCCTCCTCCCGGCCCAGGTCGGCCAGGATCTCGCCGAAGGCGCCGTACAGGGGCACAATCCGGGCAGCCGGGGCGTCCAGGCGGATCTCCACTCCCCGGTCGTCCGTGACGCGCACTTCGGCCGCGGCCGCACTCGTCAGGCAGAAGCTAAGGGCGAGGCACAAGATGAGCCTGGGGAGCGCCCGTGAGAGGGTGCGGGGCCACGGCAAGGGGTGTTTCATAGATATCGCTCAGTGTTTGGGCCGTGAACACGTCACGGGTCGGTCCGTCAGCCACGACGGACCCGTTTTTCAGAAAGACGAGCCGACGGCAATAGAGGGCGGCCAGGTTCAGGTCATGGGCTACGGTCAGGATGGTCGTCCCGGCGGCGTTGCGGACTTTCAAGAGCTCGTAGAGGTCCACGGTCCGGGCCACGTCCAGGCTGGATGCCGCCTCGTCCAGAAGCAGCAGCTCCGTGTCCTGGGCCAGGGCCTTGGCCATAACCACGCGCTGCAGCTCGCCGCCCGAGAGGGTGTCCGCGGCCCGGTCCCGCAAGTGCAGGCTGCGCGTCTCGTCCATGGCCGCCCGGGCGCGCTCCACGTCGGCGGCGTCGTAGCCGCCCAAAAGGGACACGTAGGGGTAGCGGCCCATGAGCACCAGGGACAGGGCGCGCACGCCGGGCAGGGCCGGGGTTTTCTGGGCCACGGTTGCGCAGCGGCCGGCCCGGGCCTTGGGCGGAAGCGCCGCGATGTCGTCGCCGCCGATGCGGATGCTCCCCGACAGGGGCTGCAGGACCCCGGACACGGCGCGGACGAGGGTCGTCTTGCCGCTGCCGTTGGGTCCCAGAATGCCAGTGAACTCCCCGGACCCCACGCTCAGGGTGACGCCGCGCAGCACGGCCCGGCCGTCGTAGCCGGCCGCAAGGCCTGCGATCTCAATCATGGGCGCGCTCATGCCGTGCGCCTGCGGGCCATGATCAGGCAGAAGAAGGGCCCGCCGAAGAGGGCCGTGAGCACGCCCACGGGCAGTTCGGCACCGTGGGCCAGGATGGTTCGGGCCAGGACGTCGGACCACAGCAGCAGAATCCCTCCGCCCAGGGCCGAGAAGAGGAGCAGCCGGCGGGAGTCCGGCCCGACGAGCATGCGCACCAGATGCGGCACCACGAGGCCCACGAAGCCGATGATCCCGGAGACGCTGACGGCCGCGGCGGTCAGCATGCCGGCGCCGACCAGCAGGGCGACGCGTACCCGCTTCACGGACACCCCGACCTGGGCGGCCTGCTCGGTCCCCAGGGCCAGGATGTCCAGTTCGCGGGCCAGCAGAAAAACCGTTGCGCCGCCGACGGCCAGGTAGGGCAGCATGACACCCACGTGGTCGAACCCCCTGCCCTGAAAGCTGCCCATGATCCAGAAGACGATGGCCGAGAGCGACTCCTCGTTCAGGGACTTGATCAGGGCGATGAGCGCGCCCAGAAACGTCGAGACGACGATGCCGCCCAGGACCAGGCTTTCGCGCGAGAAATTTCCGGCCAGGCGGCTCAGGCCCAGGACCATCCCCATGGCCGCGAAGGCCCCGGCCAGGGCGGCCAGGGGCAGGGCGGTCGGTCCCGGCAGGGCCCAGCCAAAACCCAGGGCCAAGGCCGCCCCGCAGGCCGCGCCGCTGGAGATGCCCAGGGTGAAGGGGTCGGCCAGGGGGTTGCGCAGCAGGCCCTGGAAGACCCCGCCCGAGACGGCCAGGGCCGATCCGGTCAGAAACGAGAGGATGATGCGGCCCAGGCGGATGTCGCGTACGATGACCAGATCCTGGGTTTCGGGCCCGCCCCGCAGCCAGGCCGTCAGGGCCTCGTGGATAGCTGCAGCCGAAAGGGGGTAGGACCCGAAGAACAGGGCCGCGTAGACCGAGAGGGGCACGGCGGCCGCCAGAAGCAGCCAGGCCCGGGTGTGACGCGGCCCGGTCATGGTCAGTTCAACCGCTCCACGGCGGCCTGTAGGTGGTCAAGCCAAATGTCCACGAAGGCCGGGATCTCGGCCGTGCCGCGCAGCACCGCTTCGCAGGCCACGCCGTCGGCCGTGAGCACGGACTTCCAAGAGTCGTCCCCGCCGCCGGCCATGTCGTTGACGGCGTGGTCGCCGGACACGGCCATGAGAGGCTGGAGCCAGGCTTTCCTGACTTTTCGTTCTTTCAGAGTCGCGCGCACATCGTCCAGGGATGGCGTGCCCTCGACGGTGCCGACCAGGACCAGGGGGTCCAGGCGGCTCAGGGAGTACTGCAGGCCGGGATAGTAGATGTTGGCCGGGTGATGGGTGCCATGGCCCATCAGGATGACGGCTTCGTTCTTTTTCCGGTCAGGCGGCAGGCTGGCCATGACGGCCTTGGCGCAGGCCTCGACGTCGGCCGGTTCGGCCAGGAGCGGCAGGCCCAGGGTCACCTGTTCCATGCCCTTGGGCAGGCCCGAGAACGCCTCGACCGTGCGCTGCAAGGCGTGGAACTCCTCGCCGGGGATGGTCTGCAGGGACTGCACGGCCACATGGGTGAAGCCGTCGTCCATCATGCGCGCCAGGGCCATGGCCGGGGAATCGAAGTGCAGTCCCTCGTCGGCCAGTTTCTGGCGCACGATGCGCGAAGAATAGGCCCAGCGCACCTCCAGGTCGGGAAAGCGGGCCTTGGCCCTGGCGTCGATGGTGTCCAGGGCGGCGCGGGCCTCGGGAACCGTGGTACCGAAGGCGACCAGCAGGATGCCCTTTTTGGTCGGCCGATCCCCACCGTGGCCGGCGAAAGCCTGGGCGCCGAGGAACATAAGGGAAATGACGAGAACGAGTCCGCAACCATGCGAGGCTTTGAACATGAGACCTCCAGGTTTGGCGGGGGAAATGGATGAAGACGGACGCGGGTCCGGGGCGCGGCCCGCAAAACCCCCGTTGCGGACGGCACAGACTGTGGTTGGTCTTCGGACAGGTCTTCCGACTCGTTTCACCGTCCTCGTCCTTCCCAGGATGGTTCCCAGTGGACAGCGCGGAGGATGGCCTTGCTGAAACTCACGGCGGCGGGTCCGCTCCCGATTTGCACGGGATTCCCTTTTACACCCGAAGGTATCCGAAGTGGGTGGAAGGCTAGTCGGGGGCTCGGAGGCTGTCAAGGATAGTGGGGCGTTTCGGGTGTTCCGCAAGAGAGGTTGCGGAATCTTCTCGATGGCGCTTGACATTGCGGCCGGTGCGCGAATAAGTGGTCATAAAATGACTTCTGGTCATTTTGTGACCATTGTCCAATTTAAGGGGATGACGTGGCCAGGAAACAGCAGGAAAAATCGCTTCAGACCCAGCGCGAGCTGCTCGAATCCGCCGAAAGGCTCTTCGCGGCCAAGGGGTTCGTGGCCACGACCGTGGCCGAGATCACGGCCGACGCCGGCTATGCCAAGGGGAATTTCTACCGGCACTGGCAGAGCAAGGACGAGATCATGCTGGAGATCATCGCCATCAAGATGCAGTCCTACCGGGCCATGCGCGACGCGGCCCTGAAACATGCCCGCAGTCTTGAAGAAGTCATGGACCGCATCCTCGATTTTCTGGAGACCATGATCGACGATCGCAACTGGTCATCGGTCTTCCTGGAGTTCACCATTCACGCCTCCCGCAACGAGGAACTCCGCGCCCAGCTCAACCAGTCCCTCTACAGGCTGTCCAACGATATCTTCGAGGACATCGTCGCCCCGTACGTGAAGAGCGGCTACCCGGCGAGCAAGATCGGGGCCCTGAACACGGCCCTGTTCGAGGGTTTCCTGATCCATTCGCTGCTGGGCACGGGCACCATCGACCGCAAGGATTTCCGCCGGGCCGCCATGCGGCTGGCCCTGGCCAACGCCCTGGACACCCAGGCATGAAACGGGCCGGCGCATGGGGCGCGGCCGCACCTGTCACACGGAGGATTTTCGAGATGAGGCTGTCTTTTCGGGTCGCGGCGCTGGTCGCCGCCGTGCTTGTCCTGGGCTTCTCGGGTTCGGCCATGTCCGCCGGGCCGGTCAAACTCTCCTACAGCAACTTCTTCCCGCCGACCCACATCCAGTCGCAGCTGGCCGAACAGTGGTGCCGCGAGGTCGAGGCCCGCACGAACGGGCAGGTTGTCATCGACTACTACCCGGCCGGCACCCTGACCAAGCCCAAGGACTGCTATGACGGCGTGGTCCAGGGCATTTCCGACATCGGCCTCTCGGCCCTTGGCTACACCAAGGGGCGCTTTCCGGTCCTGTCCGGCGTTGACCTGCCCATGGGCTACACGTCCGGCATCCAGGCCACAAACCTGGCCAACGCCGTCTTCGAGAAGTTCAAGCCCAAGGAGTTCGACGACGTCCACGTCCTGTATTTCCACGCCCACGGACCGGGCAAGCTGCACACCGCCGGCAAGCCGGTCAAGACCATGGACGACCTCAAGGGCATGAAGATCCGCGCCACGGGCAACAGCGCGGCCGTCATTACGGCCCTGGGCGGCAATCCCGTGGCCATGTCCATGCCCGACTCCTACCAGTCCATCCAGAAAGGCGTCGTCAACGGCGGCATCTACCCCGTGGAAACCAACAAGGGCTGGAAGATGGCCGAGGTCGTCGACTACCTGACGGACACCACGGCCGTGGCCTACACCACGACTTTCTTCGTGGTCATCAACAAGGGCGTCTGGGCTGGCCTGTCCCCCGAGGTGCAGAAGGCCATGACCGACGTCAGCGTCGAGTGGGTCGGCAAGCACGGCCAGGCCTGGGACGACAGCGACAAGGAGGGGCTCGACTTCTTCCTGGCCCAGCCGGGCAATGCCGTGGTCACCCTGGACCCGGCCGAGGCCGAGCGCTGGACCAAGGCCATGGAGCCCATCTTCACCGAGTATGAGGCCGAGTGCGCCAAGGCCGGTGCCGACGGCAAGGCCGTGGTCAACTTCATGCGCGCCAATTTGAAGTAGACAGTTCGATTATCGATTGACAGGCGGCAACGGTCTGTGTTGTGGCCACCGCAACTCAGGGCGTCGCCGCCTTTTCGCGTAAGGGAGCGTATTTGTGGAAGGAATCGAAAAAATACTGGCCAGGGTCGAAAGCGTCATGCGCGTGGCCGCGTGTCTGAGCCTGATGGCCATGGTCCTGATCACGGTGGCGGACATCAGCGGGCGGCTGAAGCAGAGCCCGATCTTCGGATCCGAGGAGATGGTCAGCTTTTTGGCTGTTCTGGCCCTGGGGCTGACCCTGCCCTACGCCCACTCGCACCGCTCCCACATCGGGGTGGAGGTTTTCGTGCAGCTTCTGTCGATGCGGGTGCGCCGCCGGCTCAAGCTTTTTCGGGAGATCCTTTCGATCCTTTTCTTCGCCACGGCCACGGTCATGATAGGCTTCTACGCCCGTGACAAGCAGCTCTCGGGCGAGGTGTCGATGAACCTGGGACTGCCCGAGCATGTCCTGATCTACGTTCTCGCCGCCTGCTTCGCCGTGACCACCCTGGCCATGATCGTCGACTTCCTCCGTTTCCTCGACCAGTGGAGGCAGTCATGAACCCGGCCGTCATCGGTTTCATCGGCATCGCGGCCATGCTCGCCCTGTTCTGCACGCGCATGCCCGTGGCTTTCGTCATGGCCGTTGTCGGTTTCGTCGGGTTCTCTGTCCTGACTTCGGTTCAGGGCGGCCTGAACATGATCAGCCGCAGCATGTACGAAGTCTTCGTCTCCTATGACCTGACGACCATCCCGCTCTTCATCCTCATGGGGCAACTGGCTTTCAACGCCGGCATCAGCCGCCGCCTCTACTCCACGGCCTACCGCTTCTTCGGGCATATCCGCGGCGGCCTGGCCATGGCCACGGTTTCGGCCTGCACGGCCTTCGGCGCGGTCTGCGGATCGAGCCCGGCCACGGCCGCGACAATGGCCACCGTGGCCATCCCCGAGATGAAGCGGTTCGGCTACCGTGACCGCCTGAGCGCGGGCGCCGTGGCCGCAGGCGGGGGGCTCGGCATGGTCATGCCGCCGAGCGTGGTGCTCATCATCTACGGCGTGCTCACGGAGCAGTCCATCGGCAAGCTCTTCGTCTCGGGCATCCTGCCGGCCTTCATGCTGACGGGCCTCTTCCTGGCGGCCATCGCCATCACCTGCCGCCGCCATCCCGACTACGGACCGCCGGCCGAACACTTCTCCTGGCCCGAGCGCATCAGGTCCCTTTCGGGCCTGACGGATACCCTCATCGTCTTTGCCGTGGTCCTGACGGGTCTGTTCAAGGGCTGGTTCACGCCCACCGAGGCAGCCTCCGTCGGCGCCTTCAGCGTGCTCGTGCTCGGCCTGGTCCGGCGTCAGCTGAACCTGAAGCTGATCATGAAATCCCTGGAGGAGACTCTGCGGACCTCGGCCATGATCCTCTTTCTCGTGGCCGGGGCCGTGGTCTTCGGCAAGTTCCTGGCCGTGACCCGCATCCCCTTCACCACGGCAAGCTATATCGGCGGCCTGGACGTCCCGGCCCTGGCCGTCATGGGACTCATCGTCCTGATCTACTTCCTCGGCGGCTGCTTCATGGACTCCCTGGCCATGGTCATGCTGACCGTGCCCGTCTTCTATCCCGTGGTCATGGACCTCGGCTACGACCCCATCTGGTTCGGGGTCATCATCGTCCTGGTCACGGAGATGGGCGTCATCACGCCGCCCGTGGGCATCAACGTCTACGTGGTCTACGGTGTGACCACCGGCATGAAGCAGAACATCAGCCTGGAGTCCATCTTCCGCGGCATCTACCCGTTCCTGATGGCGACCATGCTCGGCATCGTCCTGCTTTTCCTCTTTCCCCAGATCGTGACTTTTCTGCCGTCGCTCATGTAGCCGAAACCACCGGCGGGCCCAGCCCCGCGCCTGTTCCTTCGAGCTCGCCTGTACCGGGGCCGGAAGAAATTCCGGCCCCATCGCGTTTCAAGCGTGCCAGTAAGGTTTCAACGACGTTTGGTGGGCGCTCCGACCGTCGGGTTCTGAGCCGTTCCGCAACAGTGAAGCGTAACCGCTCAATCGCCCCCATCTTCCATGGTGGCAAATGATCTGCGATAAGGCATGAAGGAAAAATACCCTATTTTTTGCGCGGTTTGGGCTTGGGGAGGCTTGGGAGAAGGGATCGGTCCACGTGCTGCGGCATGAGCGCCCGCATGTCTTCCGTGGTCTGCGTTGCGGGGAAGCGTTCGAAGAGGAATTTCAGGTAGGCCTGGGGCTCGATCTCGTTGGCCTTGGCGGTTTCCACCAGGGAAAAGAGCATGGCGCTGGCGTCAGCGCCCTTGGGGGCGCCGGCAAAGAGCCAGTTTTTCCGACCCAGGGCCACGGGGCGGATGGCGTTCTCGGCCGCGTTGTTGTCGGGCGTGAGCAGGCCGCAGTCCACGTAGCGCACGACCCGGCGCCACTGGTTTCGGGCGTAGGTCATGGCCTGCCCGAGCAGGCTTTTGGGCGGGACGTGATCGATGCGCTCATCGAGGATGGTCCGTATCGCGTCGAGGATGGGTACAGCCAGTTCCCTGCGTTTGGCGACCTTTTCCTCCGGCTCCAGTTCTTTGATGTTGTGCTCGACCTTGTAGAGCAGGCCGATGAGATCCAGGATCTCCTTGGCCGTCCCGTGCATGATCTTTTTCGAGGTCGCCTTCTGGACGTCCATGAACTTACGACGGATGTGGGCCATGCAGCCGACATGGATGATGCCATCCGATTCACCGAGAGTCTGGTACCCGGAGTAGCCGTCGGTCTGGATGTAGCCCTTGTACTCGCCCAGATACTCTCTGGGGACGGAACCCGATCTGGACGGATCGTAACGATAGACCACGGTCGGCCGCTCGGGGTTGCCGCCACGGAAGAGCCACAGGTACGACGTCGAGGTATCGGATCGTCCAGGCTCCTTGAGGACTTGCAGGGTGGTTTCGTCCATGTTGATGACCGGGCCGGATCGGATCTCCGCCTGGAACAGTTCATGGAGCGGTTCCAGCGCCTTGGCCACGGCCATGGCCCATCCGGACATGGAATGGCGCGGAATGTCCACGCCCAGGCGGGCGAACTGCTTGGTCTGGCGGTAGAACGGCATGGCATCGACGAACTTTGCGGTGATGACCTGCGCCAGCAGGCTCGGCGTGGCGATGCCCTTGGGGATGATCTGCGGCGGCATGGGCGCAATGCGCACCACCGGCATGCCCTCCTCGCCGTCACAGGCCGGGCAGGCGTACTTGGGCCGGATATGGCGCTCGACCTGCATGATGGCCGGGACGTAGTCGAGCTTTTCGGAGACTTCTTCGCCGATGCGCTTCAGGCAGGTCCCGCAGGCGCAGACTTTCTGGTCCTCGGGCAAATCGTGAGTGATTTCGATGCGCGGCAGATTGTCCGGCAGGGGCTTACGTCCCCGCTTTGCTCTGGTGTGGGCCGGGACCTCGACGACGGGTACTTCTACCGGTTTCGCCTCTGCGATCCTGACGATGGGAAGCGGCAGAATGCCCTGGTAGAGGTCTTTGGATTTCTCGGACTTGGGAGCGTACAGGGCGGCCTGCAACAGGGCCACGCGGTCCTGGAGATGGTTAATCTGCTGGTAGCAGTCGCAGACCAGATGCTTGAGTTGCCCGACGTCGTCGGGAAGGTTTTCAATGTCTCCCATGCAAATGCATTTAGCAATAATGCATTGAAATAGCAAGGATTTTATTGCTAGAGAACCGATTTGTAGTATAGTCTTTGATGGGCTCCTTGCGGCGTCAGCGTGAGTCCATCAAGGAGCCAGCCGAGCTGCTGCGGGGTGACGTTCATGACCTCGGACACCCGCTCGGGCCAGCAGAAACGATGCTTCTCCAGGCGCTTGTACCAGAGACAGAATCCGTTGTGGTCCCAATACAGCACCTTGATGGCGTCGCGCCTGCGGTTGCAGAAGACGAAGAGGTGCCCGGAGAAAGGATCCAGATCAAGGATTCCCTGGACCATCATGCTCAGCCTGTCGATACCGGCCCGCATGTCCGTGGTGCCGGGAGCGAGATAGACCTTGGCCGCGGGCATCCTCAGCATCGGGGCTCCAGCACGGATAACAGCCGGGTCAGCGTGACCTCGTCGAAGTCGGCCGGGATATCGAGGGCGTAACGGGTGCCGACCATCAATCCGATGGACGGAGCCTTCGGTGCCAGGGTGAATGGGAGAGGGACGATTGCGGGCGGCAAGGCGGACACGTCCACTGATGCCGAGCGCGATTTACGCAGCCAGTACCGGAATGAGCTGAAATTCAGGCCGTGCGCCGTGCAATACGCGGCCTTGCTCATGCCGCTGTGCCGCCAATGCTCAACATGAGCGAGCCATCGGGCAGCGCGGTTCTGGCGGATGTGAGATTTCATAAGGACCTCCTTGGATTGAAGGTCCTTTATCTCATAGCTTGAAATTATTGGAAGATGGGCTTCGCTGAGCGCTTACAGTGAAGCAGCGGTAAAGATACAGCAAACGAAAACCCCCGCCGCATGGAGCGACGAGGGTTTTCGTGCAGTGAGTCTCAGCAGGGCTTCGGGTAACGGGCAGATGCCTCAGCAGGTCTTCCAGCTGATTTCGATCTCCAGCTTGGTCTTGGCTTCGCCGTCCTTTTCCTTGCGTTCCACGCTGTATTCGATCTCTACGTCCTTGGGTACGGCGACCGTCACGGGGCCGTCTTCGGTGGCGAATTCGATCTGGCGGCGGGAGAGACCTTCCGCGACTTCCTTGAGCAGCACTCCGGCCATGTAGGCCAGGCGGGTTTCTTCGATTTCCACGAGCTTCTTCTTGTCGGACATGTCTTCCTCCGTATCGTTGGGGTGATCCTGTTCGAGGTCAGCCATCAAAAGATCGCCCGCATGGGAAAAAGTCAAGCGTGGCCGCGTGGCGTCACGTTCCTGTCGCTATTCCTTTTCGAGGCCGCGCCTGTACTGGAAGAAGACGTCCTTCATGCTCGTGTAGTGATCGAAGGATTCCTTCTTGATCTCCTTGTAGGCCGGCAAGGCCGCCGACGCCGCGTTCGTCTTGTCATGCCCGACGAGGGCGTACCTGGCGCTGTCGGGCGTGACCAGGGACAGGGGGTTCAGGAAGGAGTCCGCCACTGTGCCGAATACGTCGCGTACCGAGGACGGGCCCATGATGGGGAGTACGACGTACGTGCCTTCACCGAGTCCGTAGAAAGCCAGGGTCTGGGAGAAGTCCTCGGGGGAGGCCTGCAGGGCTGGCATGTTGCGGGTCACGTTGAACAGGCCGCCCACGCCAAAGACCGTGTTCAGGGCGAAGGAGGCCGTCTCTTTGGCCATCTTGTCGAACTTGAACTGCAGCAGGGCGTTCACAAGCCTCACGGGGTAGGCCAGGTTGCGGTAGAAGTTGCCGAAGCCGTTGCGGATGTCCTGGGGAAAGAAGCCGGTGTAGAACGTATCGAAGGGCGAGAAGACGTAGGTGATGAACCCGTCGTTGAAGGAGAACACGCCTCGGTTGAAGCCTTCGATGGAGTCGGGGTAGGGCTCGCCGTTCCCGTTGTCCTCGTATTCGTCTCCGTTTTGAACGGCCTGCGCCGAGGCGTCTGCGGCCATGGAGGGGGCGGTTTTCTTTCCGGCGCAGCCCTGAAGCATGAACACGGCCAGGGCGACGCACACGAGGATGAGGATGCGTTTACTCATTGGTTTTTTCCTTCAGGATGGCGATGAGTTGATCGGGCGAATTCTTCTGCAAAATGCTCTGGAACTGCGACCGGTAGTTCTTGACCAGGCTGACGTTCTCCACGGACACGTCGTAGACCTTCCAGGAGGCGTCCTTGCGCAGCATGTAGTAGATGACGGGGATAT
Organism: Desulfomicrobium salsuginis; assembly: GCF_054657795.1. Classification (NCBI taxonomy): domain Bacteria; kingdom Pseudomonadati; phylum Thermodesulfobacteriota; class Desulfovibrionia; order Desulfovibrionales; family Desulfomicrobiaceae; genus Desulfomicrobium; species Desulfomicrobium salsuginis. The sequence goes on from NZ_BAAHYA010000002.1 coordinate 587,252, forward strand.
TCAGCTGCGGCGAGGTGATGGTCGTATGCACCTCGGCCAGGGTGTCTGATTTGACGATCTCCTGGTTGAAGGCGACCACCTCGCCGTTGTAGGCCACGGATTTCTTCAGGTAGACGCTCTTGATGAGTTCCAGGAACAGGACCTGGAACTCGTCGCGCTGCTGTGGGGTGAAGGTCCGCCAGTACTGTCCAAGGGAGCGCTTGGACAGTTCCTCGGAGTCGAAGAACCCGTCGACGATGCCTTCGATTTTCTGCATCTGCGCGTCACGGGTGGCCTCGTCCTTGTATTCGGGCGAGGACAGGATGGCGACCACGGCATCGACGTTGGAGCGGATGTAACTTGTCGGCGTGTCCAGGGCCAGGGCCACGGTGGGCAAAAGGAGCAGGAGAAGGAACAGTTTTTTCATTTTTCGACGCTTCCGAATACATATTTGGAGATCATTTCCTCGATGTCGAGGGCAGCCTGGGTGTCCTGGATCACGCCTCCGGTCTCGAGCATGGCGTCATCGGCGCCGGGCGTGATGCTGACGTACTTGTCGCCGATGAGGCCGCTGGTCTTGATGGCCGCCACGGAGTCCACGGGGATGCCAACGGCGTTCTGGACCTGCATGGTCACCACGGCCTGATACAGGGTCTGGTCCAGGGTAATGTCGGCGACCTTGCCCACGGCCACGCCGGATATTTCGACGTTGCTTCCAGGGCGCAAGCCGTTCACGGCCGTGAATTTGGCCGAGATCATGTACGAGTCGCCGGAAAAGAATGTCGTGTTGGCCAGGGTCATGGCCAGATACGCCGTACAGCCGAGCCCGATCAGGATGAACAGGCCGATGGAGATGTGCATGGATGAGCTTGAGATTTTCATACGTACTTCTTGGAGGTTGCAAGTGCTTCCTGGACAGCCGTGCAGGCGTTGACGCCTTTGGTGGCTAGGGTCCCGCCGATTTCGACCTGCAGTCTGTGCCGATGGCAGAAGGTTTCGACGCTCAGGGCCCCGAAATAGTCCGCGAGACGCTTCAGGAAGGTTTCGAGAAGGGATGCGTCCCTGGTCTTGGCGGCCAGGACGAGGATTTCCTTGGAGAACATTCCGGCGCAGGCGCCCGCGGGCAGGAAGCCCTGCACGTATCTGGCCAGCTGCTTGATGATGGCGTGGGCCAGGAGGTTCCCCTTGTAGTCCATGATGGTCCGCATGCCGACCAGGCGGATGGTGGCCACGACCACGTGCTCGTCCCGGCCCGATTCAGCGCTGAAGTCGTCGATCTTGCGGGTCAGGGCCAGCCTGTTGTGCAGTCCCGTCAGCTCGTCGATGAGCAGTTCGTGGCCGTGGGTGTAAGGGTAGAGCTCCGGGTCGGCCGACTGTTCCAGGGCGATGGGGGAGCCCGAAAAGACGATGTGTCCCTCGTCCAGGATGTTTACGGTCTGGGCGATGTAGAAGATGTCCGGGATGTCGTGGGTGATGATGACCGCGGTGAAGTTCAGCTTCTCGTAATAATGGTGGATCATGGAGAAGACGGTCTTTTTGCGGATGGGGTCCAGGCCCGTGGTGGGCTCGTCGAAGAAGATGATCTCCGGCTCCGTGACCAGGGCCCGCGCCAGGGCCACGCGTTTCTGCATGCCCCCCGAGATCTGCTTGGGGTACATCTGGGCCACTTCCTGCAGTTCGAGCTGCTCGATGCGCGCCCTGACCTTGTCCTCGATCTGACGGCGCTTGAAGACGAACTTCTCCCGCAGGGGCAGGGCGATGTTCTCGAAGACCGTCATGGAGTCGAAGAGGGCGTTGTTCTGGAACATGTAGCTGCAGCGCTTCTTGACGGCCGAAAACTGACGGCGGTTCATGGTCGAGTAGGCCTGGCCGTCGAAGACGATGTCGCCGCTGTCGGGCTCGATGAGGCCGATGATGTGCTTGACCAGGACGCTCTTGCCCCCGCCGCTCTTGCCGATGATGGCCGTGATCTCGTTGCGCCGGATATCCAAGGAGGCGTTCTTCAGGATGGTCCTGCCGCTGAAGGCCTTCGTGATGTTGCGCAGTTGGATGAGTGGTGTCTCGCTCATGGGCTCACATCAGGAAGGAGGTTATGACGTAGTCGGCGATGAGGACGTACACGCAGGACTGGACCACGGCCGATGTCGTGGAGTTGCTGACGCCTTCGGCGCCGGCGCTCGACTGGTTCTGGTGGGTGTAGTAGCCGCAGTAGCAGCAGATGGTGATGACGATGAAGGCGAAGACGAAGGATTTGATGAAGCCCCCGGTGACGTCCTCCAGGAGCAGGCTCGACTGGATCTTGCTGAAGTAGATGCCCGAGCGGGTGCTCAGGAGCAGGGACGAGAAGTAGCCGCCCATGATGCCCACGCAGTCGAAGATCGCCGTCAGCAGTGGGAAGCATATCAGGGAGGCGATGACCTTGGGCGTGACGAGGTAGCGCACGGGGTCCACGTCCATGGTGGACAGGGCGTCGATCTGCTCGGAGATGCGCATGATGCCGATCTCGGCGCTGATGCTCGACCCTGCCCGGCCGATCAGCATGATGGCCGTCAGCACCGGCCCCAGTTCGCGTACCAGGGATAGGGCCACGGCCACGCCGAGCATGCCTTCGGCGCTGAACTTGATGAGGGTGTAGTAGCCCTGCAGTCCCAGGACCATGCCCGTGAAGAAGGCCACGAGAATGATGATGTTCAGGGATTTGAAGCCGATGAAGTGGATGTTGTAGAGCACCTTGGGGAAAAGCTTGCGCACGTGGATCATGCCCAGGAGCGACATCAGGGAGAAGACTCCCCACTGTCCCACGTTGCGCACGATGGACAGCGAAGTTGCCCCGATCAGCGCGGGGAAGGCGAATATGCTTTTCATGAACGCTCTGCGTCTGCCTGCAGCAATTCCATATAGTGCGCGATAGCTCTGGCCACCGCATCGCTGGTGTTCGGGGCGGTGATGTAGGTTTCGTCGCCCAAAAATGAATTTCCGATCTTGAAGGGCACATGCGCCATGTCGAGCATGTCCCTGTCGTTGTGGTCGTTGCCGATGGCGGCGATCAGCGTTTCCTGCAGTCCGTGACGGTCGACGATGTCCCGCACGCCTTTGGCCTTGGAGACGCCCGCCGCGAAAATCTCGATCCATACGGAGCGGTCGTCCAGGGGCGAGGTGGCCCGGATGACGCTCAGGCCCGCGAACTCCCGAGCGAGGAGCGCATGCATCCCCTCGTCCTCGGCGTCGACAACGGCCAGAACCTGGGACGCGGCGTCCATGCCCGGGCAACCACTCATCTCGCGTCCATGCGCCGCATAGAGGGCCAGCCTGCGCTCGAAGTCCTCGACCCGCTTCCGGCCTCGGCTGAAGGCGAAACCCCGGTTCCCGGGGAAATCGTCATGGACCATGAAGCTCAGGTCGAGCCCGCGCAAAGCTGAACAGATAGCCTGAATTTCGTCCGCCAACAAGCGGGAAGAACGCAGTACCTCCCGGGTTCCCCAGTGCACGACCTGATTTCCCGTGGAAAGAACGAGATAGTCCGCCGGAAAGCCGTCCGGCAGGCAGGCTTCGGCCGAGTGCAGGGCGCGTCCCGTGGCGACGACCCGCAGGATGCCGTGATCGCCGAGGGTCGCGAAGGCGTCGAGATCCTCGGGGGAGATGCGTCCGTCGCGCAGCAGGGTGCCGTCCAGGTCGCTGACGAAGATGCCGCGGTACGGAGTCATATCAGTTCGAAGCTGCTCATGGACACGGGTGCGTTCAGGCTTGGCAGCACCCGTTCCAGGAAAACGCCTTCGCGCTCCGGAAAATTGTGGCCGAATGTCGTCCTGATGGCCATGGACACAAACTGCACGGCCCTGTCCAGGGACAGGGGGAGCGAGTCGCCCTGCAGGAGGGATCCGCTTATCACGCTGGCGAAGATATCTCCAGTCCCAGGGTAACATGCCGGAATGTAAGGGCATGCGACTTTCCAGTAGCGGCCGGCCGCGCGGTCGTAGGCCACGACGGACGTGCCCCGGACAGAGTCTTCGGGCACGCTGGTGATGATGACGCAGCGGGGTCCGAGGTCCGAAAGGGCGGCGGTCCAGGCTTTGATCTCGGCCGTGTCGGACGGGGTCGGCAGGGACGATTCGCCCAGCAGCAGGGCCGCTTCCGTGATGTTCGGGGTGATGACGTCGGCCGAGGCGACAAGGCTGCGCATGCCGGCCACCATCCCTTCGCCCATGGTGTCGTAGAGCCTGCCGTCATCGCCCAGGACCGGATCGACGACCACCAGCGTGTCGGGGTTGCGGAAGTCGCGGATGAAGTCGCGGACGATGTCGATCTGTTCGACGGAGCCCAGGAACCCGGAGTAGATGGCGGCAAAGGACAGGGACAGCCTGCGCCAGTGCGTGATGATGAGGCGCATGTCGTCGGACAGGTCGCGGAAATGGAAGTCCGTGAAGCCGCCCGTGTGGGTCGAGAGGATGGCCGTGGGCAGGCTGCAGACCTGTATGCCCATGGCCGAAAGAATGGGGATCACTGCTGAGAGTGACCCCCCGCCGAATCCGGAGAGATCGTGGATGGCTGCTACGCGCTGGATAACGGAATGCAATGCCGGAGCTCCATGACACGGCATTCAATCCTTCCTGGAGAGACCGATTGAAACCGTCGTTGAAAGTGTGCCGCGAGCAATTGCGCCGAAACGGCCTGCTGTCAACGGGTTTTAGCTGTTCAGGAAGTCCAGCAGTCCTTTGCCCGCCTTGAAGAAAGGCATCTTCTTGGGCTTGACCTGCACGGAGTCGCCGGTCTTGGGGTTGCGCCCTACGTAGCCTTCGTACTGTTTGATCTTGAAGCTGCCGAACCCGCGGATTTCGATCCGGTCCCCGCGCAGCAGCGCGTCGCGCATGGAATCGAAGAAGCTGTCGACGATGGTCGACGCTTCATCGTTGGAGATTTTGATTTTTTCTGCAAGGGACTGAATAAGTTCGCTTTTGTTCATCTTCTGCTCCGGATTGCGATTCGTGAATACTGCGGATCGCGGCGCGGGTTTCTCCCATGCCGGCATGTTCCATCCCTGTCATCACACCGCTGCGGCCTTGGCCATGTCCGGTCCGCGTGCGGCTTTCCCCCGAAAATTGAAACCTTGATAATAAAAACCAAGAACTTTGGGAAGTTATTCTGGACATGTTTGCCAAAAAAAATTCATTGGGCTGTCGTGGAACCGCATCTCGCGGCCGCAGGCCGTGCGGGAGGCAGACAGGAAATGTCACTTGTCCCTGATATTAAAGCGGAAATAATAAAAAGACAACTATCTTCTTGAAAAGACAGCCATAAAAATTTCACCCCGACTTCAGGTGCGGGCGGGGCAAAAAAAGAGGGTTGGGCTAGCGTTTCACTCGTCGCGCAGATTTTTCCGCGCGTTTTTGCGGTGATGCATTCCGTTCGCCCGGTTTCTGGCGCGGACAGGCGGCGCCGCAGGAGGCGGGGCGCGGCGAGTTGTGTGGCTTGACCGGGGATGCGCCCTTGCGCGCGGGCCTGTGCTCCTCGGGCGGCATGAGAATGCGGTGCTGGCGCAGCCGCTCCTCGTCGGTCCGGGCCACATGGACGGGTTTGCCGTCGGGAGTGATGCCGGCCACGAACATGGCCGTGGCCACGGCGCCGGGGATGGGGATGAAGCACTGCACCTGCCGGGGTTTCCAGCCGCGGGTGGCGAGCCAGCGCCCGAGGGTGCGCATGTCCTCGTCGGTGGTGCCGGGGAAGGCGCTCATGAGGTAGGGGATGACGTACTGTTCCTTGCCGGCCCGTTCGGATTCGCGGGCGAAAACCGTCAGAAATTCCTCGAAGACGCGGATGCCGGGCTTGCGCATCAGGCGCAGCACGTTGTCGCAGACGTGTTCGGGAGCGATCTTGAGTTGGCCGCCGACGAATTCGCGCAGGTACCCCTGCAGGGCGGGCATGTCCTGCAGGGCCAGGTCGAAGCGCACGCCGCTGGCCACGCGCACCCCCTTCACGCCGGGCATCTTGCGCAGCCGGCGCAGAAGGTCCAGGTGGGCCTTCTGGTCCATGCGGAAATGGGGGCAGACCGTGGGCGTCATGCAGCTGGCGCGCTTGCAGGACTTGTCGTCCTTGGCGCACTCGGCCCCCCACATGTTGGCGCTGGGGCCGCCCACGTCGGTGATCTGCCCCCGGAAACCGGGGCGTTGGGTCATGCTCCTGACCTCGTCCTCGATGGAGGCGCTGCTGCGCGAGGCGATGCGCCGGCCTTGGTGCAGGGCCAGCGTGCAGAAGGAGCATCCGCCGCCGCAGCCGCGGTGGCTTGTCACGGAGTCACGGATCATCTCCTCGGCCGGGATCGGCTTGTCGTAGGATGGGTGGGCGGTGCGGGCGAAGGGCAGAGCGTAGAGACGGTCCATCTCCGCCGTGGCCAGGCGCTGCGCCGGCGGCTCGACCACGACGACGCGGTCGCCCGCACGCTGGGCGGCCCGGTCCGTCCCGTCGTGGACCTGTTTTTCCATGAGCAGGGTGGCGCGCATGAGGAGCTTCGGGTCGGCCACGATTTCCTCGTGGCTGGGAAAGAGGATGGCCGCGTCGACGGCTTCGGCGGCCGCGCCCGTCGGCGCGGTCACGGTGCCGGGAATGCCCGTCAGATCCGAACCTCTCTCCAGCCGCAGGGCGATGTCGATGAGGGCCCGCTCGCCCATGCCGTAGACCACGGCATCGGCCTTTGCGTCGAGAATGATGGGCTTGCGCAGGGCGTCGGTCCAGAAATCGTAGTGCGTGATGCGCCGCAGGGAGGCCTCGATGCCGCCCAGGACCACCGTCAGCCCGGGGAAGGCCCGGCGCAGGAGGTTGGTGTAGACGATGCACGCCCTGTTGGGGCGCGCCCCGGCCATCCCGCCCGGGGTGTAGGCGTCTTCGGAGCGCTTCTTGCGGAAGGCCGTGTAGTGGGCCAGCATGGAGTCGATGGCACCCGCCGAGACCCCGGCGAAGAGGCGTGGCCGGCCCATGGCGGTCAGGTCCTCGGGTCCGTCCCAGCGCGGCTGGGTGACGATGCCGGTGCGCAGGCCGTGGGCCACGAGGGTCCGGCCCAGGAGCGCCATGGCGAATGACGGGTGGTCGACGTAGGCGTCGCCGCTGACCAGAAGCACGTCGAGCTCGTCCCAGCCCAGACGTTCCATTTCAGCACGGGTCATGGGCAGGAAGGGGGGCTGGGCCAGGGTGGGGCGTGTGAAAAGGCTCATGGTTCGGGGCTATAGGCTGCCCGGGAGCGTGGGGCAAGGACAAAAAAGGCGGCCCGAAGGCCGCCAGGGGGGAGAGGGGCGATGGCGCCGTGCCGGGCGGGATGCGCGGGGTTAGATGTTGTCGCCGTCCGGGCCGGAATTGTCCGGGTTCGCCGTGCAGGGGGCGAAGCCGCCCATGCCGCGGGGTCCGAGGTCGTTCTGGCCGTATCCGCCCATGCCGCGGGGTCCGAAGTCGCCCTGGCCGCGTCCGCCCATGCCGCGATGTCCGCCGCGGTGGCCGAAGCCCATGGGCAGGTCGATGCCCACGTCCTTCTGCACGCGGGCTTCCAGGGCGTCACGCTTGGCGTGGAGCTGGCCTCGCAGGTCGCCCATTTCGCGCACCAGGGCGGTGATCGCTTCGGGCTTGGTGTTGGGGTTGCCCGAAAGGGCCTTCAGCAGGGTGCGCTTCTCCCACATGGTGTCGCGCAGGGGCTGGGTTTCCTTGCGATGCTCGTCCAGGATGGCCTTCAGCAGATCCTGCTTTTCCTGGGTCAGCTGGGCCACGGCCGGGTTGCGGTCCAGGGCCTGGCAGTCGCCGCGTCCGCCCATGCCGCGCATGGGGCCGGCGAAGCCGAGGGAACTGACTGCGATGATGCCGACGATGGCCAGCGTTGCGATGATGCTCGTTCTTTTCATGATATCCTCCGGTGGTTGATGTGACATCGTTTGTGCACAGAGAATATCAAGGGCCGTGCCAAGTCGTTTTCCTGCGTTTAACTCGCTGAATTTAATCGGTTTATTTTTTCAGATCGGTATTCGGGCAGGATTCGGGACGTCCCGGCGGATAGAAACTGATCAGGCCCGCCATGCCGCCTGGTCAGTTATTGACCATCCGTGCCGCGGGTCAGCTTGGGGTTGTTCCAGTGCCGATCCTTGTCGCGTCTGGTTTTCTTCTCCAGATTGGAGCGCACGGCTTCGGTCAGGTCCACGCCGGTCTGGTTGGCGATGCAGGTCAGCACGAAGAGCACGTCGGCCAGTTCGTCGGCCAGATCGTTCTTCTCGGTCCCCTTGAAACTCTGATCCCCGTAGCGCCGGGTCATGATCCGGGCCACTTCGCCGACTTCCTCCATGAGGATGCCGAGGTTGGTCAATTCGGAAAAATAGCGGACCCCGTAGGTCCTGACCCATGCGTCGATGTCGTCCTGAAGTTCGCGAAGCTGCATTGCCCCTCCTTTTTCTCCCGCCTACGAAATACCGCCCGGCCTGGCAACGCGGTTTGGCCTGGGCGCTCGGGCAGGGAAATTGCTATGCATTCCCTTCACTGGTACCTTTCCTTTCACACCAACACCGCGGGAACCTACGGGAACATCCCTTCCACGTCCCGCGCGAGGCATCATGGACGCCACACATACGAAATCCACGGGCACGGCCGTGCCCTCCGGCTACCGACGGGCCCTGATAATCCTGGCCGTCGCCGCGGCCCTTTTTCTCATCTGGATCGCGGTTCAGGGCCGGGCGCGGGAGCAGCGGACCATCGCCCGCATCCTGACCACCCAGGGGGAGACCCTCATCCGCGCCGTCGAGGCAGGCCGGCGCATGGGCATGCGTGGCATGGAGGGGCGGCAGTTCCGCCTGCGCGGGCTGATGGACGAGATGGTCCGCGAGGGCGACCTGCGCTTCGTGGCCGTCATCGACGACAACGGCAGCGTCGAGAGCCTGAGCGAGGCCGAGGACGGCGCGGCCGCACCGGCCACGGTCCTGTCGGCGCTGCCCGTCTCGGAAGATCCCTCCTGGCGTGTCGTGCGCGAAGGCCGCGAGCCGGTCTTTGTGGTCTACCGCCTGTCGCGGCCGCCCCGTCGACCGATACGCAATTCCATGCACGGGGGCATGCACTCCCCGGAAGTGCAGCCGGAGGGACGCGTCGTCATCGCCGTGGGGCTGGACGCCGCCCTCTATCTGCAGGCCGCGCGTAAAGACATCCTGACCCTGGCCATGGCTGCAGGGCTGGGATTGACCCTTGTCTTCGCCGGCGGCGCCTCGCTTTCCTGGAGGCGCAAGGTGGCCGTCCTGCAGGCCGAGGTGACTCGCCAGGAACGCCTGGCCGCCATGGGCACCCTGGCCGCTGGCGTGGCGCATGAGATCCGCAACCCCTTGAGCTCCATCAAGGGCTTCGCCACGTATTTCCGGACCAAGTTCGAACCCGGCTCCAAGGACCATGAGCTGGCCGAGGTCATGATCGGCGAGGCGGACCGGCTGAACCGCGTCGTTTCGGAGCTGCTGGAACTGACGCGTCCGTCGGAGCTGCGGCTGGCCGACACGGTCCCTGCGGATCTGCTGACCCATGCCCTCAGGCTTGTGGAGCACGATTGCCGTTCCCGGGGCATCGCCGTGCAGACGCGTTTCGGAGACGTCGGCCCGGTTGTGCTGGATGCGGACCGCATGCTGCAAGCCGTCTTGAACGTGTTGCTGAACGCCATCCAGGCCATGCCGGACGGCGGGACTCTGAGCGTTTCGGCCCAGGCCGTGCGGGATCGTCTGGAACTGCGCGTGGCCGACACGGGCCCTGGCATCCCGCGCGAAGACCTGGACCGGGTCTTCGACCCCTATTTCACCACCAAGAACCAGGGTACGGGGCTTGGGCTGGCCACGGTGCGAACCGTCGTCGAGGCCCACGGCGGCCGCGTGCGCATCGCCTCGGAGCCCGGGCGCGGGACCGAGGTGACCCTGGATCTGCCGAAACGAGGAGAGAGACGATGAAGGCGCGCATTCTCGTGGTCGACGACGACCGGGCCCACCTGACCATGCTCACGGCCATGCTCGAAAGCTGGGGGTACGAGGTCGAGACGGCCCCCGACGGCTCGGACTCCGTCGAAATGGTCCGTCGGAAGGCTTACGACGTGATCCTGACCGACGTGCGCATGGCCGAGGTGGACGGCATCGAGGCCCTGCGGCGCATCAAGGCCTTCAACCCCTGCTTGCCCGTGCTGATCATGACAGCCTACTCCTCCGTGGACACGGCCGTGGGCGCCCTCAAGGCCGGGGCTTTCGACTATCTGCACAAACCCCTGGATTTCGACGAGCTGCGCAGCGGCCTGGAACGGGCGTTGGCGCACGGCGGTCTGCGGCAGGGCCAGGAAGGGGAGTCGCCGGCCGTCCCGGCCGGCATGATCGGGTCCGCCCCGGCCATGCGCGAGCTTTTCGCCATGATCCGGGCCGTGGCTCCGTCCGAGGCCTCGGTCCTGGTTCTGGGCGAGTCCGGCACGGGCAAGGAACTGGTGGCCCGGGCCCTGCACGAGGGCAGCCCGCGCGGCGCGCGACGGCTGGTTACGGTCAACTGCGCCGCCCTGGCCGAGAATCTGCTGGAGAGCGAGTTGTTCGGGCACGAGAAGGGCGCCTTCACCGGGGCCCAGCGCCAGCGTGACGGGCTTTTCGTGCAGGCCGACGGCGGCACGCTGTTCATGGACGAGATCGGCGAGATGCCCGTGGCCCTGCAGGCCAAGCTGCTGCGGGCCCTGCAGCAGGGCGAGGTGCAGCGCCTGGGCAGCGACAGGCCCGTGCGCGTGGACGTGCGGATCATCGCCGCCACCAACCGCGACCTGCAGGCCGAAGTGGCCGCGGGGCATTTCCGCGAGGACCTCTACTACCGACTGAACGTCATCGCCCTGCGCGTTCCGGCCCTGCGTGAAAGGCCGGAGGACATTCCGCTCTTGGCCAGATATTTCCTCGACCGCTTCGCCCAGCGCAACCGCAAGAGTTTCCGCGGCTTCACACCCCGCGCCATGGACCTCATGCTGCGCCATGACTGGCCGGGCAACGTGCGCGAGCTGGAGAACGCCGTGGAGCGGGCCGTCATCCTTGCACCGGGCGAGATGATCACGGAAAGGGACCTGCCCGCGGGCCTGCGCACAGGAGATCCGGGGCCGGGACACGACCACGATGTTTCCGTGCGAGCCGCCGGTGCGTCACTGGAGGACGCCGAGCGCGAAGCCATCGCGCGTACTCTGGAGCAGGTCGGCCACAACAAGAGCGAGGCCGCGCGAGTGCTCGGGGTGACCAGAGTCACCCTGCGCAGCAAGATGAGGAAGTTCGGGCTTGAGCCCTGAGACGCTTCAGTAGCGTTCGGGGGCGTAGCGGTCGGCCGTGCGGTTGTCGGCCAGGTCCGTCTCCACCAACTGGATGAGCAGGCCTGGCTGTCCGTAAGGCTGGTGGGCCAGGCAGGTGCCGTCGGGGGCGATGACGCTCGTGGCCGACTCCTGGCGGGCCAGGGCGTAGTTCACGCTGGCGAAGTAGACGCCGTTCTCCGCGCTGCGGCAGATCATGGCCTTTTCGTAGTAGGGGGCGTCGGGGTCGCACCAGTGCCGGGGCGTGTGCCCGGCCACGTTGCTGCCCGTGCACTGCGGGTGGAAAACGATGCTGGCCCCGCGACGGGCGGCCCAGCGCACGGTCTCCGGGTATTTCCAGCCTTCGTCGCAGATGACCACGCCGAACCTGACCCCCGCCATTTCGAACATCCGCCTGCCCTTGCCGGGCACATAGATGTCTTCCTCGCCGGGATCGAGCTGGATCTTGCACTGCGTCCCCAAAATGCTGCCGGTGGGCGAAATGACCTGGACCATGTTGAAGAGGCCCTTGTCCGAGGGCCATTCCATGGGCAGAATGACGCCGATGGAATGTTCGGCCGCCTTCCGCCGGATGAGGTCGCGGGCCTCACGGATCTGGTGCTGTTCGCTGAGCGGGATGCGGAATTTCCGGCCACGCAGCCCGGGCAGATACGCCGCGGGAAAGCAGAGGAGTTCGACGTCGAAGGACGCCGCATGGGAGATGTAGCCGAGTATCGTCTCGACGGCGTCTTCGATGGACGCGGGAACGGGTGCGGTGGCGAGTCCGATGCGCATGTGCAGTCCTTGGTGGGCGGTGGTCGGAAATCGCTTTGCACCTAAAGGAAATTTCCAGGAAATTCAAGGCTAAGGCGATAGGTCAGGAGGCGGGCGCGAACTCGGCGATCTTGGTGAGCAGGACGTTCATGTCCGTCAGGGGTTTGAACAGGATATCCGACGTGGTCAGGCCGATGGCTGAGAGGCTCTCGGGCAGGTTGTATTCCACCGAGCCCGTGAAGATGATGAACCTGAGCTTGGGATCGAGGCGGCAGGCGCGCAGGATGAACTCGTTGCCGTTCATGTCGGGCAGGCGCATGTCCACGATGCAGATCTGCGGACTGCCCGTTTCCACCTGACGCAGACCGTCTTCGGCGTTGGGGGACGTCATGACCGTATGGCCATGGTCCTCCAGGTAGTCGGCCAGGGATGAGCGGAGAAAATCCTCATCCTCGATGATCAGGATGACGGGGGGCTGGGACATACGGGCTCCGGTTTCGGTCTGCTTGTCATACACATGTCTGACGAATCGGTAGAAAGTATTGCACATTCGAGGTTATCAGACAAGACGCAGATTACGTACGTGTGTGCATCCGTCCGACAAAACGCGCCGTTCGCCGAGGATGGCGGTCGGAATCGATGTCTCGCGACCGCCCCGTGGCCTCTTCTTGGCCGGATCGAATCCCGCAAACCGGGCGGCTGACAAGGGCCGCCGGGGGATGTCCGCGGTCAGCGGCGGCGGGGCGCAGGCCAATGGCCTCTTGCGGGACGCCGATGGCGCCATGCCGTATAGTGGGCTCAACGTCCCTCTGACCGAGAAAGGCGTGCCTCCCTTGTGAACTATGGTACGAAGGGGGCTGCCGGAATGAACCGGCGCCCCGTTTCACCGCAGCAAGGGAGGACTTCATGCCAATCGTGTCCATCGGCAGCCTGGATCAGACGCGATTCCAGGAACTCGTCACCAGGAAGAGGGCCGTTTCGGCTGTTCTCAGCACCCTCATCCTGGCAATTTACTTCGGCTTCATTCTGATTCTGGCCTTTCGCCGCGATCTCCTGGCCCTCAAGGTCGGCGAGCACCTGACCCTCGGGGTGCCCGTGGGCCTGGCCGTCATTCTCTCGGCCTGCGTGCTGACCGGCATCTACGTGGCCTGGGCCAACAGCGTCTACGACGAGTCCGTGCGCGACCTCGTGGACGGCATGAGGGGGGAGGGGAAATGAACGAGTTCGCGTCCTCCATCGGCCAGCCCAACGTCGTGTCCATCGGCTTCTTCCTGGCCTTCGTGGCCTTCACCCTGGTCATCACCTACTACGCGGCCAAGCGCAGCAGGACGGCTTCCGAGTTCTACGCCGCCGGCCGATCGGTCACGGGCCTGCAGAACGGCATAGCCCTGGCCGGCGACTACATGAGCGCGGCGTCCTTCCTGGGAATCGCCGGCCTTGTGTCCCTCAAGGGCTACGACGGCCTCATCTACTCAATCGGCTTCCTCGTGGGCTGGCCCGTCATCATGTTCCTCATCGCCGAACCCCTGCGCAACTTGGGCAAGTACACCTTCGCCGACGTGGTGGCCTACCGCCTGCGCCAGAAACCCATCCGCGTGGCCGCTTCGTGCGGTTCCCTCATGACCGTGGCCTTCTACCTCATCGCGCAGATGGTCGGGTCCGGGTCCCTGGTCAAGCTCATGTTCGGCCTGCCCTACGAGGCGGCCGTCGTCGTGGTCGGCGCCATCATGATCGCCTACGTGCTCTTCGGCGGGATGCTGGCCACGACCTGGGTGCAGATCATCAAGGCCGTGCTGCTCCTGGGCGGGGCGACCATCGTCGTCGTCATGGTCCTGGCGCGCTTCGACTACGACCCCGTCAACCTGTTCGACGCCGCCGTGCTCCGGTACGGCCCCAAGGTCCTGGAACCGGGCGGACTGGTCTCCAACCCCTGGGACGCCGTGTCCCTGGGCATCGCCCTCATGTTCGGCACGGCCGGCCTGCCGCACATTCTCATGCGCTTCTACACCGTGCCCGACGCCAAGGCCGCGCGCAAATCCGTGTTCTACGCCACTGGCCTGATCTCCTATTTCTACATCCTGACCTTCATCATCGGCTTCGGGGCCATGGTCCTCGTGGGCCAGGACGTCATCACCGGCTTCGACAAGGGCGGCAACATGGCGGCCCCGCTCCTGGCCGAGGTCACCGGCGGCATCATGTTCCTGGGTTTCATCGCGGCCGTGGCCTTCGCCACCATCCTGGCCGTGGTGGCAGGCCTGACCCTGGCCGGTGCCACGACCTTCTCCCACGATCTCTACGCCAACGTCTTCCGCTCGGGCCGCTCCACCGAGGAGGCCGAGGTCAAGATGGCCAAGCGCGCCACCGTGGCCCTGGGCATCCTGGCCATCGGACTGGGCATCGCCTTCAAGGGGCAGAACGTGGCCTTCATGGTCGGTCTGGCCTTCGCCATCGCGGCCAGCGCCAACTTCCCGGCCCTGCTCATGTCCATCGTCTGGAGTCGCTTCAGCACCGTCGGCGCCACGGCGAGCATTGCCGTGGGTGCCGTTCTCGCGGTAGGGCTGATCATCCTCAGCCCCACGGTCTGGGTCGACGTGCTCGGCAACGCGCAGGCGATCTTCCCGTGGAAGAATCCGGCCCTCATTTCGCTGCCCGCTGCCTTCGCCGCCGGGTGGCTGGGGTCGGTCCTGGTTCCTGACACCGACGCGGTGGCCCGGTACGAGAGCCAGCGCGTGCGCAACTACCTCGGGGTGGGCGCGGAATAAACCGGGGCGGCACGCGCCGCCCCAAAACGGAGTCACATGGGGTTCGACGAGTCGTTTTCCCCCGACCTGGCCGGTGATGTCGTTGGGTGCAGCCCGGACCTGGCCAGCTACGTGCGCAGGCTGCAGGACCTGGTACTGAGCTGCGCCGACCGGGGAATGGACGGCGTCGGCGTCGGGCGTCTCGTGGCTGACGCCAACGACCGGATCATCGCCCGCGCCGCCGTCATGGCCGAAGCGGAGCTGGGGCCGCCTCCCTGCGGGTATTCCCTGATGGTGTTGGGCAGCGAGGGACGCCGGGAGCAGCTCCTGGCCACGGACCAGGACAACGCCCTGGTCTTCGCCCTGTCCGAAGAGCCTGCCGTGTCCTATTTCGAAGCCTTGGGCCGGCTGTTCCTCTCGATGCTCATCGAGGCGGGCGTCCCGCCATGCCCCCATGGCGTCACGGTGGACAACCCCGTCTGGCGGCGCAGCGCCGCGGCCTGGCGCGACGGCGTGAGCGCCATGACGCGCATGGTCGACGCCGACGCCGTCCTTCATCTGACCCAACTGGCCGATGCCCGCCACGTCCACGGCGAGGCTCCCCTGTTCGAGAACCTGCGCGGGCACGTGTCGCGTCAGGTCAGGGACACCCCCGTCCTGCTCATGTACATGGCCCGCGAGGCCCTGCGCTTTCCTCCCCCCTTGGGTTTCTTCAACGTCTTGGCCGTCGAGCGCAGCGGGCCTGCCAAGGGCGCTCTGGACATCAAGAAGGGCGGAGTCTTCCCCCTGACCCAGGGCATCAAGACCCTGGCCTTGGAACACGGTCTGCGCGAAACGGACACCCTGGACCGACTTCACGCCCTGCGCGGCGAGGGCGTCTTTTCCGAGGGCATGGCCACGGGTATGGAGGACGCACTGCGCCTCTTTCAGGATCTGCGTCTGCATGCCCAGGCCGCGGCCGTGCGCGCGGGGATGCCGCCTGACAACTTCGTCCGCCCGGACAGGCTGAGCGTTGCCGAACGTGAAAAGCTCGTAAACTGCTTTAAGTTTGTGGCGGAATTCCAATCTTTTCTCCACGCCAAGTACGGGTTGCACCTCATTTCTTGAGAGGACTTGTCGGCCTGCGGGAAAATTGTGCGTTTTTGTTCGTTATCGAACATAAAATGTTGACTTGCGAATATTGATGCTCAATAGTTATCCTTTCCGCTCGGCTAACGGATATTTTATCGCCATTGAGCAAGGGTTTCCGTGAGCACCTCTCCAAACTGCATGAGTCATGAACTGCGGACCTTTCTGGACCGCTTCGATTTCGCCTCCTGTCTGGTCTGCGGCTCCTGCGCCAATGGCTGCCCGATCACGGGAACACCCGGCATGGACGGATGGGACACGCGCAAGGTCATGCGCCTGCTGGCCAACGGCCTGGTCGGCGAGGTCGTGGCCTCGGACTTCCCCTGGCTGTGCACGGGCTGCGGCCGCTGCGCCGGCGTCTGCCCGGCCGGCATCGACATCCCCTCGGTCATGGCCCACATGAAGAGCCTGCGTCCCCGCGAGGCCGTGCCCGGATCCCTGCACAAGGGCATGGCCAACAATCTGGCCACGGGCAACAACCTGGCCATCAGCCGGGAGGAATACCTCGAAGGCATGCGCGACCTCGGCCGTGAACTGGCCGAAGAGTGCCCCGGCTTCTACGTGCCCGTGGACAGCAAGGGCGCGGACATCCTCTTTTTTCCCAACTCCAAGGAAGTGTACGGCGACTTCGAGGACCAGTTCTGGTGGTGGAAGATCTTCTACGCCGCCCGCGAGAACTGGACCGTCCCGTCCGAGGGCTGGGAGGCCGTGGACTGGGCGCTCTTCACCGGCAACTACGAAGCCAACCGCGAGCTGGCGCGGCGCAAGATCGAGTACATGCGCGAGAACGCCATCGGGACCATGATCATGCCCGACTGCGGCGGCGGGTCCTACGGCTGCCGCAAGGGCATGAGCGCCCTCACGGCCGAGAACCCCGACAACGCCGTGGGCTTCGTCTACCTCTACGACTATCTCCTGAACCTCATCCGCACGGGCCGCATCCGCCTCGACAGGTCCGTGCACCGCGGCAAGCGCTTCACCTACCACGATTCCTGCAAGCACGGCCGCGAACTGGCCGCCCACTACGGCCACGGCTACTTCGACGAGCCCCGCGAGATCGTCGCCGCCTGCGTCGAGGATTTCGTCGAACTGACCCCGACCCGCGACAAAAACTTCTGCTGCGGCGCCGGCGGCGGCATGTGGCCCATGCCCTTTGAACAGGAATCGGCTTGGCACGCGCGCTACAAGTACCGCCAGATCAAGGACTCCGGCGCCGACGTCGTGGTCGTGGGCTGCTCCAACTGCCGCGACCAGATCATGCGCCGCATCCCGAAATTCTACCCCGACTGCGACTACGAGGTGAAATACCTCTGGCAACTCGTGGCCGAGGCCCTGGTCATCGAACCGTGGGATGACGCGCGCATCGCCGCCGCACGCGTTGAGGAGAGGGCGCAGTGGGAGCGGCTGGGGGTGGCGGAGGAATAGGGATGCCTCCGGCGGGCAGGGGGCGCGGCCCCCTGCACCCCGTTCAGGGGGATGGCCGGGATTCGGCAGGTGTCATGCACGGTCCGTCAGAATGACAGTTGAGAGAGGCCCGACTTGTCCGGGTTTTTTTGCGCCCGCGGCATTCAACTGAATTTTTAGCGTCAGTTGACGATAAGCTCTATTTTGTCTGGAATGTTCAGTGCTGAATAGTTCAAGAAGCAATGTCCGACCTCAGAATATAGTTTCCCTTGAAGTCGTGCGTCTGAACCGTCATTCATCGTCTGCTCTTTTCCAACGATAGAACATTTTCAGGCTATTAAGACCCGTCTTATAGGGAATGATCCCGTCGTGTTGCAGGCGTCCAAGGACAATGCCGGGAGCGATGCCGATTTCTGCGGCAAAGGTTTTGATATCCGCTGCCGACATACTGTCAGCCTTGACGAGCCGTCGCATCTCTGCTGGCGGGATGAGTCTGTCCCTGGCAAAGGCGTCTGCTTCCCTTTCTTTCTCGTCATCGAGTCCATTGCCTTCAATGATCACCGTCTTGCGGCCATGCTTGAGGATGTGGCCGGCTTCGTGGAAAAAGGTGAACCAGAGATGGTCATCGCTTTTATAGCGTAAGCTGAGTTGGATTACCGCGCGATCTCCGAGCCATCTGGTGGCTCCCCAAGTGCCTGTCTTTGGCAGTTCCGGCACAAAAACCACGGCCGCCCCTGCGGAAGCGCAAAGAGAAACTAGCTTGGGCCTAAAAACATGGGGAGGGGCAGTGGTCAGGGTGCGAACGTGTTCAAGAACTTCCAGAAAACGCTTGCGATCAAAAGGGGCGCACTCGATGCGTTGAGCTTGGAGTTCCCCTTGCCGCAGCCACGCGGATACAGCCTCCGCGCACCCTTCGAATCTGGCAGTCTGCCGATAGGCGACCTGGTATTCACTCCAGACTGTTTGCCATTGCGCTGGAGACGCCACGCCGTAATAGCACAGCACCGCGTCGAGCTGCTCAAACGTATCCTTGAGCTTTGGAATCCAGCCCAGCTTTGCCATGGCGGATACAGGAACCCGCTTGAGCCACTCCAGGTACGACGCCATGCGCCGCTGCTCGGCAAGTCGCGTCAGGTCGTCTTGATAGTGGCGTTCCAGGTTGCTCCAAAAGTGGGCCGGGCGCCCCAGAGTGCGTTCGAGTTTCAAAGCCGTTTCAGGAGTGATAGGCGCCTTGGCCTTGATGATTTCGTTGATGGTTTTTTTGGTCAAGCCTGTTCGATCCGCAAGTTCGGCCTGGGTCATGCCCAAATCATCAAGGTATTCTGCCAGCACCTCTCCAGGCGCAACCAGATAGTCCGGAATAAATTTGATATTTTGTTCGTTATTCATGGGTATCCTCCACTCCCAAAATTACGATGGCGGTTACCTTCGACCAGTCCAGGCCGCCATCCTCATGCGTGGGTATCGGATCATGGGCGGGAGAAAAAATCAGACGATAGGGATGATCCAAATCCACGGAAAGCTGACCGTTACGCTTGCCCTGCGCCAGTTCGTGGCATCGACCGGGCCCACTTTTGGGCGGCCAAAAATCCATGAGACAAGCCGCAGCTCGAAACTCGCTCATTCGCAGACGAATTTTTCGAGCACGTTGAACTCCGTGAAGTCTTTCAAGCCGCGCCCCTTCGCAAAATTCCTTTGCAAGTTTTTTGTTTTTGAAAAATATCTCCAAAATAGGCCTCCGTCAATTATGATTAACCTACTTGGTTAACCATTTTTCAATCGATCAGGGCGGGAAAAAGATATGAGGCAGCACGATGCAACGATTCGAGGATAAGCAAATTTTCGAGGCCATAGCGCACGGAGCTTCTGCGATTCAAGACATAATTTCAGGCAGTTGTAGACTACTTAGGTAATTGCTCTGTCTTATTACTGGGTGAGTCGGTAATCTTCAGACGATGGCTGGGTATTGATGTCCAGGAGGAACCCCGCCCCTTGCCCGGAACCGGGTTTTGACCTAGGTTTGCGCCCTCCCGTCCAATTCATCAGCAAGGTTGCGTCAATGATCCACCCGAACATCCTCTCCCTCATCGGCGCCACTCCCGTGGTGTTTCTGAACCGCGTCTTCCCGCACCCCCGCATCCGCCTTGCCACCAAGCTCGAAGCCCAGAACGTCGGCGGGTCTATCAAGGACCGCGTGGCCCTGGCCATGATCGAGGCGGCCGAGGCTTCGGGGGAGCTGACACCGGACAAGACAGTCATCGAGGCCACCAGCGGCAACACTGGCGTTGGGCTGGCCATGGTCTGCGCCGTCAAGGGCTACAAGCTGACCCTCCTCATGCCCGACTCGGCCTCCGAGGAGAGGAAGCGCATCATGCGCGCCTTCGGGGCGGAACTGCGGCTGACTCCGGGGCGCCTGGGCACGGACGGCGCCATCGAGGAGGCCTACCGGCTGGCGCGCGAGGAGCCGCAGACCTACGTGCTCATGGACCAGTTCAACAACCCGGCCAGCATCGCCGCGCACTTCATCGGCACGGGGCAGGAGATCATTGCCCAGACCGAGGGACGGGCCACGCACGTGGTCGTCAGCCTCGGCACCTCCGGCACGGCCATGGGCATCGCCAAGCGCATGAAGGCCTCGGCCCCGCACATCAAGGTCGTGGCGGTGGAGCCCTACGCCGGGCACAAGATCCAGGGTCTCAAGAACATGCAGGAATCCTATCCCCCCGGCATCTACGACAAACGCGCCCTGGACCGCATCGTCCACGTCGAGGACGAGGAGGCCTACGAGTGCGCACGGCGGCTGGCGCGGGAGGAGGGGATTCTTTCGGGCATGAGCGCGGGCGCGGCCCTGGCCGGGGCCCTGCGCATCGCGGGCGAGTTGGACGCGGCCGGTGAGGAGGGCCTTATTGTCTTCATCTGTCCCGACACGGGCGAGCGCTATCTTTCGACCACGCTCTTCGCGCCGCCGGCCAGGCACGGCCTGGGGGTACGCAGCGTGGCCTCCGAGTGCCTGGAGATTCTGGTCAGCCCGGCGGGCGGGCACGCCCTGTTCACGCCGGGGCCCAGCCTCGACGAACTGGGGGATCTGGAGGTCTGGCGGCGGATCGTGTGGCTCGACGTCCTGACCCGGGCCCTGGCGGAGCGGGGACAGCCCGCGCGCATGGCCGTGGGCCTGGCCGACATGGACGACCGCGCCCTGGCCGCGGCCCGCGAGGCCAAAGTCGCCGCGGCGGAGTTCGGGGCCAGGGCCCAGACTGTCATGCTCGAGCAGGCCCGCGCCCTGGGCGTCTCGGACAGCGTCGTCTTCCCCCTGGCCGGGGCCAGCCGGGAACGCGCCCTGGGCCTGGCACGCAAGCTCCTGGCCAAGGGGCAGGCCTACGAGAAACTGCGCTCCGTCTATTTCGACGTGACCCGCGACAAGACCTACGGCCGCACCTCCTGCGTGGACACGGCCGGCATGAACGTCGGCCACACCGTGGACCTGGCCGACTACGTCAAGGAGAACCCGGCCGACTTCACGCTCCTCAAACGCGCCACCCTGCAGGACTTGAAGCTCGGCGACGTCCTTGAAACGGAATGGGGCAAGGTCCGCCCCAGCTGGTTTCTGCAGCTCGCGGCCGCGGCCCTGGATACCTTGGGAACCGTCTCGGTCATGCTCGTGGCCGAGGCGCACCGCTTCCCGCATCTCGACAATTTCAGCGCCATCTGGAACGCGGGCGCCGGCGTGCGGCCCCTGGCCTGGATGGTGGCCCAGTCCGTCACTCCGCGGGAGCCGGACCTCGCCTTGCCGCAGCTGCCCGAGGCCCTCGGCCTGGTGGAAAGCGGGGCGGCCCTGCGTCTGTGGTTCCTGTCGGCCTCGTACCTCAAGTCCCTGGCCTTTTCGCCCGAAAGTCTGGCCATGTGGTCCAAGAACCAGCGCCGGTTGCAGGACGCCTACGCGGCCGCCGTTCTGGGCGGGAAGGGCGAGGGCGTCTCGCCGGACATGGAGCAGGCCATCTACGACCTGAAGACGGCCTTCACGACGGCCCTGGAGGACAATCTGGACCTGGCCCACTTCTGGCCGGCCCTCTTCGCCTTCGCCAAGACCGTCAACGCCCGCGCCGCCAAGCTGAGCGCCCAGGAGGCCAAGCTCGTGGCCGAGCAGCTCCTGGCCTGCGACCGCGTCCTGGGCTTTTTGGATCACGCGCGCCTTCCCCTGGCGCCCCGGAACTGGCCGGCCGCCGCCATCGACCTGGTCGCCCGCCGCGAAGAGGCCCGCAAGGCCCGGGACTTCGCCCTGGCCGATGCCCTGCGCGCCGAGCTGTCCGCCATGAACCTGCGCCTGGAAGACCACCCCCAGGGCCCGCGCCTGTACGTCCAGGAGGGCCGTTCATAAGTCTCTGTTTGTCTGCCGCGCTGACGGGCGTAACACGAGAAATCCCCCGCAAAAGCCAGGCTCTTGCGGGGGATTTCCTTTTTTCGATCCGGGCTGCGCTTTCAGCCCGCGCACGTCTGGGGCTGGCGCGCGCACAGGGCCTTGTGCAGGGCGATCTGGGCCTTGGCGAAGTGGTCGCGCTCGACCACGAACTGCATGTTGGTCTGGCGCGCGGTCTGGGACACGGCCAGGATGTTGATGCCGTCTGTGGCCAGGGCCCCGGCGGCCTTGGCCAGGATGCCGGGCTGGCCGATGTTGGAGCCGATGGCGCAGACGATGGCCACCTTGCGCAGGGTGATCTGCTCGAACCTGTCCTGCAGTTCGGCGATCATTTCCGGCTTGCAGTCGCGGTCGCCGATGATCATGCCAATGGTGTTGGCGTTGGTGGCCTTGCTGATGTAGGAGATGTCGTATTTGGCCAGGACCTGCAGGATGCGCAGGTCGAAACCGACCTCGCCGACCATGCGCGTGTCATGGACCTCCATGCAGGTGACCTTGTCCGATCCGGTCACGATCTCGACCATGGACTTGGGCGCGATGAAGTCCTTGGTGATAAGAGTGCCGGCGTGACCCGGGTCGAAGGCGTTCTTGATGCGGATGGGGATGTTGTTGATTTCCAAGGGTTTCGACGCCTTGGGGTGGATGGCTTCCATGCCCACGTCGGCCAGTTGGTCGGCCACGTCGAAGTTGGTGCTGCAGACCGGGTGGATGTTCTCCACGCCCATGAGCACCGGGTCCCCGGAGCAGAGATGGTATTCCTTGTGGATGATGGCCTCGGACGCGCCCAGGAGAACGGCGACCTTGGAGAAGGTGACCTCGGAGTAGCCGCGGTCGAACTCGCGCATGATGCCTTCGGTGCCCTTGGTGTAGCCCGTGGCGAAGCAGATGGTCTTGAAGGGGTCGATGCCTTCGAAGCTGGCCTTGATGCGCTCGTCGATGGTCAGCTGCCGGCTGTCTTCCCAGCCGCTCAGGTCGATGAAGGTGGCGTCGAAGCCTCGGTTCTGCAGGATGTTGGCCGAGTTGAAGGCGCTGTGCATCTCTCCCAGGGAGGCCAGGAGTTCGCGCGCCGCCAGGAGCAGGGCCTTGCGGGACACGTAGCCCGAGGCCAGGACGTTGTCCATGCTGCGCAGGATGTTGATGGCCAGGTCGATGTGGTCGTCGACGAATTCGTTGGCCGCGGCCAGGTCGAGGCCCGCGTGGACGAAGGTCTCGTTCAGCTTGAAAAGGTGGTCGCGCAGGGCCAGCATCTTCCTGGCGTAATTCTCCTGGTTGCGGAAGAGTTGGTAGATGCCCGGCTCGCCGCTTTTCTTGTGCTCCAGAAGTTCGTTGGTCACGCCGCCGTAGGCCGAGACCACGTAGATGCGGCCGTAGACGTCGGCTGGATCGCGCAGGATGATGTTGTCGACGATCTCCGGAAAGCGGGACATGGACGTTCCGCCGATCTTTTCGACGCGAAGTTTGGCTTTCATGGGCTGTCCTGGAAGGCTGAGGGGTGAAGGGGCGCCGCGGACAGGGCCGGCCGCGCCCGAAAGCCATTGAGGGATATTTCCTAAGGCGGCCAAGCGTCAATACGGGTGAAAAAGAAAATCGATTTTCGACGACCTGCGCCGTGCGGACCAGGGCCAGGTTTGACGCCCAGGACCGCCGGGGCTACAAGGGCGCAAATCCGCAACCCGAGCAGGTACATCATGAAGCGCCTCCTTGCCCTCGTCCTCCTTCTCGTTTCCGTCCTGCCCGCCTCGGCCGAGGGGCCCGTGCACGGTTTGGCCATGAACGGCCAGCCTAAGTACGGCCCGAACTTCACCCACTTCGACTACGCAAACCCCGACGCACCCAAGGGCGGAACCGTGCGCCTGGCGGCCACGGGCACCTTCGACAGCTTCAACCCCTTCATCGTCAAGGGCAACTCCGCCGACGGCCTGGGCCTGCTCTTCGACACCCTGACCGAGCAGTCCCTGGACGAACCATTCACCGAGTACGGGCTTGTGGCCGAGCGCATCGAACTGGCCCCGGACCGCTCTTCCCTGACCTTTCATCTGCGCAAGGAGGCCCGCTTCCACGACGGAAGCCCCGTGACGGCCGCCGACGTGGCCTTCACCTTCAGGACCCTGGTGGAGAAGGGCAACCCGCACTACGCCCAGTACTATGCCGACGTGGAGCGGGTCGAGACCGCCGGCCCCCTGACCGTGACCTTCTTTTTCAAGCCCGGCGCCAGCCAGGAGCTGCCCCTCATCCTCGGCCAGTTGCCCGTGCTCCCGGAGAAGTTCTGGCAGGGCAAGGATTTTTCCGCCTCCTCCCTGGAGGTGCCCGTGGGCAGCGGGCCGTATCGCATCGGCGAGTTCAAGGCCGGCCAGCGCCTGACCTTCGTGCGCGACCCCGGCTACTGGGGCCGCGACCTGCCCGTGAACAGGGGGCGGCACAACTTCGACACCATCATCTACGACTATTACCGCGACCTGACAGTCACCCTGGAGGCCTTCAAGGCCGGGGAGTACGATTTCCGGCAGGAATACAACTCCAAGCAGTGGGCCACGGGCTACACCGGCCCGGCCGTGGAACGCGGCCTGATCCGCACCGAGAACATCCCGCACAAGCTGTCCCAGGGCATGCAGTGCTTCGCCTTCAACACGCGTCGCGAGATCTTCGCCGACCCCCTGGTGCGCAAGGCCCTGAACCACGCCTTCGATTTCGAGTGGAGCAACAGGAACCTCTTCTACGGCCAGTACGCGCGCTCCACGAGTTTCTTCTCCAATTCCGACATGGCCTCGTCGGGTGCGCCGACTCCCGAGGAGACGGCCATCCTTGATCCTCTGGGCCTGCCCGCCGAGGTATCCACCAAGGCCTTCAGCCTGCCCGCCACCGACGGCAGCGGCAACATCCGCGAGAACCTGCGCACGGCCGCAGACCTGCTCAAGGAGGCAGGCTGGGTCGTGCAGGACGGCAAGCTGACCAAGGATGGCAGGCCCTTCGTCTTCGAGATGCTCCTCGTGCAGCCCGACTTCGAGCGCGTGGTCCTGCCGTTCCAGCGCAACCTGGCTCGACTCGGCATCACCATGAGCGTGCGCATGGTCGATACCTCCCAGTATCTGGAGCGCCTGCGCGGCTTCGACTTTGATATGATCGTGACCAGCTTTCCTCAGTCCCTGTCGCCGGGCAACGAGCAGCGCTCCTTCTGGCACTCGGCTTCGGCCGACATGCCCGGGTCGCGCAACTACTGCGGCATCAAGGACCCGGCCATCGACAAGCTGGTGGACCTGGTCATCGCCGCCCCGGACCGCGAGAGCCTCATCCTGCGCTGCAAGGCCCTGGACCGGGCCCTGCTGTGGGGTTGGTACGTCATCCCGCACTGGCATTCCACGTCCTGGCGCGTGGCCTATTGGGACAAGTTCGGGCGGCCGGAGAAGCTGGCCGACTACGGCCTCGATTTCCAGGCGTGGTGGATAGACCCGCAGAAGGAGAAGGACCTGGCGGGGAAGCGCAAGGGCGCGGGGTTGAAGTAGGGTGCGGCTCCATCAAAAAAAACTGTGTTTGCATGAAGTTAAGAGAAAAGACATGGATTCCCGCCTGCGCGGGAATGACTCTGCAATTATTGCGACAGTTCGGCGTTCTCTTCCGACGGAAGCCGCCCGCATCGTCAGAGTGTCATCCCCGCGCAGGCGGGGATCCATGCCTTTTTTTTGACGCACAACAAACGTGAACCGATAACATCCGGAAACAATGCTCGCCTACATCCTGCGCCGTCTGGCCCTCATCATCCCGACACTGCTGGGCATCCTGACGCTCAATTTCTTCATCATCCAGGCCGCGCCCGGCGGGCCCGTGGAGCAGATGGTCGCGCGCCTGCAAGGCCTCGACGTGGCGGCAGCGGCCCGCGTCAGCGGTCCCGGGGCCGATGCGGCCGGCGGTTCCCAGACGGCCCAGGCGTCCTCGAAATCGGCCTACCGCGGGGCCCAGGGCCTGGATCCCGACGTGGTGGCCCGCATCGAGCGCATGTACGGCTTCGACAAGCCCATCTGGGAACGCTACGTGCACATGCTCGTCAGTTACGCCACCTTCGACCTGGGCGAGAGCTTCTTCCGCAGCAAGGGGGTGCTCGAACTCATCGGCGAGAAGATCCCCGTGTCCCTGTCCCTGGGGCTGTGGAGCACCCTCATCATCTATGCCCTGTCCATTCCGCTGGGGATCATGAAGGCCGTGCGCCACGGTTCGCGCTTCGACGTCTGGACCAGCACCGTCATGATCGTGGGCAACGCCATCCCGGTCTTTCTCTTCGCCATCCTCCTCGTGGTCCTGTTCGCGGGCGGCAGCTACCTCGACTGGTTCCCCCTGCGCGGGCTGACCTCGCCGGGCTGGTCCGAGTTTTCCCTGTGGCATAAGGTCACGGACTATTTCTGGCACCTGGCCCTGCCCGTGACGGCCATGGTCATCGGCGGCTTCGCCACCCTGACCATGCTGACCAAGAACTCCTTCCTGGACGAGATCGGCAAGCAGTACGTGGTCACGGCGCGGGCCAAGGGTGTGAGCGAGCGCGGCATCCTCTACGGTCACGTCTTCCGCAACGCCATGCTGCTGGTCATCGCCGGCTTCCCGGCGGCCTTCATCTCCATGTTCTTCACCGGTTCGCTCTTGATCGAGGTCATCTTCTCCCTGGACGGCCTGGGTCTCTTGGGCTTCGAGGCGACCATCAGCCGCGACTACCCCGTCATGTTCGGCTCTCTCTACATCTTCACCCTCATCGGGCTGGTCACCAAGATCATCTCGGACCTGACCTACGTGCTGGTGGACCCGCGCATCGACTTCGAAGGCAGGGAGGGCCGATGAACCCCATCACCCGACGCCGGCTGCGCGCCTTCCGGGCCAACAGGCGCGCCTTCTGGTCCCTTTGGATCTTCCTGTTCGTCTTCCTGGCCAGCCTCGGGGCCGAACTCGTCGCCAACGACAGGCCGCTGCTGGTCTGGTACGATGGGGGCCTGTACGCGCCGGTCCTGAAGAAATACCCCGAGACCGCTTTCGGCGGCGATTTCGAGACCGAGGCCGTGTACCGCGACGCCTACGTCCAGGAACTCATCGACGCCAAGGGCTGGATGCTCTGGCCGCCCATCCGCTACAGCTACAAGACCATCAACTACGGCCTGCCCGTGCCGGCCCCGGCCCCGCCATCGGCCGAGAACTGGCTGGGCACAGACGATCAGGGACGCGACGTCCTGGCCCGCATCATCTACGGCGTGCGCCTGTCCGTGCTCTTCGGCCTGACCCTGACCCTGGGCAGTTCCGTCGTCGGCGTGGCCGTGGGCGCCTTCCAGGGCTACTACGGCGGGCTGACGGACCTGGCCGGGCAGCGCTTCATGGAGATCTGGTCGGGCATGCCCGGGCTCTTCATCCTCATCATCCTGGCCTCCATGGTCGAGCCGGGGTTCTGGTGGCTCTTGGCCGTGACCATGCTCTTCTCGTGGATGAGCCTCGTGGACGTGGTGCGGGCCGAGTTCCTGCGCGGCCGCAACCTGGAGTACGTGCGCGCGGCCAGGGCGCTGGGGCTGCCGGACCGGACCATCATGTTCCGGCACATCCTGCCCAACGCCATGATCGCCACCGTGACCTTTCTGCCTTTCATCGTCAGCGGGTCCATCACCACGCTCACCTCCCTGGACTTCCTCGGCTTCGGCCTGCCGCCGGGCTCGCCGTCCCTGGGGGAACTGCTGGCCCAGGGCAAGAACAACCTGCAGGCCCCCTGGCTCGGGCTCTCGGCCTTCGCGGTCCTGGGCGTCATCCTGAGCCTTTTGGTTTTCATCGGAGAAGGAGTGCGTGATGCCTTTGATCCCCGCCACAACGCCTAGCCGGTCGCCCGTGACGCCGCAGGCGGGTCGCGCGGAGCCGCTCCTGAGCGTCCGCGACCTGCGCGTGGATTTCGCGGTGGAAGGGCGGAGCGTCGCGGCCGTGCAGGGCGTGTCCCTGTCCGTGCTGCCGGGCCGGACCACGGCCCTGGTGGGGGAGAGCGGTTCGGGCAAGTCCGTGACGGCCCTTTCCGTCCTGCGCCTTCTGCCGCCCTCGGCGCGCGTCGGCGGGGAGATCCGGTTCGAGGGGCGCGACTTGGCCGGGCTGGACGAGGCGTCCCTGCGCGAGGTGCGCGGCGGGCGCGTCGGCATGATCTTTCAGGAGCCCATGACTTCCCTGAACCCCCTGCACGCCATCGGCCGCCAGATCGGCGAGGCCGTCGGCCTGCACCGGCCCGGCGCCGATGCCCGGGCGCGCACCCTGGAGCTGCTGGAGCTGGTCGGCATCCCGGACCCGGCCTCGCGCCTGGGGGCCTTCCCGCACCAGCTCTCGGGCGGGCAGCGGCAGCGCGTCATGATCGCCATGGCCCTGGCCAACGATCCGGCCCTGCTGATCGCCGACGAGCCGACCACGGCCCTGGACGTGACCATCCAGTCCCAGGTCCTGGGCCTGCTGCGGGACCTGCAGGGGCGGCTGGGCATGGCCATCCTGCTCATCTCCCACGATCTGGGCGTGGTGCGTCACATGGCCGACGAGGTGCACGTCATGCGCGAGGGCCGCATCGTCGAGCACGGCTCGCGGGATGAGATTTTCTCCGCGCCGTCGCACCCCTACACCAGGGCCTTGTTGACCAGCGCGCCCGCTGGACGGCCGGACCCTCTGGACGAGGCGGCCGGGAACCTGGTGGAGGCCAGGGGCGTGCGGGTCTGGTTCCCGCAGGGGAAGACCTTCCTCGGGCGTCCCACGAGTTTCATCAAGGCCGTGACCGACGCGGACCTGACCATCCGCCGGGGCGAGTCCCTGGGCGTGGTCGGGGAGAGCGGATCGGGCAAGACCACTTTGGGCCTGGCCCTGCTGCGCCTGCTGCCGAGCGGTGGCGAGGTCGTCTTCGACGGGCGGACCCTGTCGGCCATGCGCGAGAGACAGGTCCGGGACCTGCGCCGGAATTTTCAGATCGTCTTTCAGGACCCGTACGGCAGCCTCAGCCCTCGCATGACCGTTGGCCAGATCGTGGCCGAGGGCCTTGACGCGCACAGACTGGCCTCCGGATCCGAACGGGAGCGGCGCATCGCCGAGATTCTGGAGGCCGTGGACCTGGACCCCTCCGCCATGCACCGCTACCCCCACGAATTCTCGGGTGGCCAGCGCCAGCGCATCTCCATCGCCCGGGCCCTGATCCTGCGGCCCGAATTCCTGGTCCTGGACGAGCCCACCTCGGCCCTGGACCGCACGGTGCAGTTCCAGATCGTCGAGCTGCTGCGCGACCTGCGGGCCCGCTTCGGCCTGACCTACATGTTCATCACCCACGATCTCTCCCTGGTGCGGGCCCTGTGCCACCGCGTCGTCATCATGAAGGACGGGCGCATCGTGGAGCAGGGGGATACAGGGGCCATTTTCGAGCGGCCCGGCCAGGAGTACACCCGCGCCCTGCTGGCCGCCGCCCTGGAGTGACCGCGTGACCACCATCCGCAAATTCGTCTCTCCGGCGTTTCTGCCGGTTTATTTCTTCGCCGGGACCATTCTTTTCGGCGGCATCCTGCTGCACCTCTCGGCCGCCCAGAACGGTACGGCCATCTCTTGGCTCGACGCCATGTTCACTTCGGTCTCCGCGACCTGCGTGACGGGCCTGACCGTGGTGGACACGGGCACGACCTTCTCGACGTTCGGGCTGACCGTCCTGGCCGCGCTGATCCACGTCGGCGGCCTAGGCGTCATGACCTACACGAGCCTGGTCTTCTACCTCTGGCGCCGGCGCGTGACCCTCACGGACCGCCTGGCCGTGGGCGAGTCCCTGCTGGGCGACCCATCTTTCAGGCTGGGACGTTTCCTGGTCCGGGTCTTCGTGGTCTGCCTGAGCATCGAGGCCGCGGGGGCCATGGCGCTGCAGGCCTTCACCGGCGGCGAGATGGGCTGGTTCGGGGCGTTCTTCCACGCCGTGTCGGCCTTCTGCAACGCCGGCTTCGCCCTCTACCCGGACAACCTCATGCGCTTCGGCGGGAATCTGCCCGTCAGCCTCGTCTTCATGCTTCTCATCTTTCTGGGGGGCATCGGCTTCTACGTCCTCGTGGAATTGCCCGGGTTTTTCGGGTCGCTCCTGGGTTTCAAGCGCCTTTCGGGGCGGCTCAGCTGGCAGAGTTCCCTGGTCATCCGCACCAGCCTGTGGCTCGTGCTCTTGGGCTGGGCCGTCTTCCTCTGCATCGAAATGCCTCAGGACGGACTCTTCACGGCCGTGCTGCAAAGCCTCTTCCAGTCCGTGACGGCCCGCACGGCCGGGTTCAACACCATGGACATCGGCGTCATGACGGATACGTCCCTTTTCGTGCTCGTCCTGCTCATGGTCATCGGCGGCTCGCCAGGGTCCTGCGCCGGCGGCATCAAGACCACGACCCTGCGCGTACTGCTCGGCTTCGGCGCATCCCAGGTCAAGGGACGTGAACAGGTCGTGGTCGAGGGCTACGCCGTGGACGGCTCGACGGTGAACAAGGCCATGACCCTGACCATTTTGGCCGTGGTCCTCGTCCTGGTCTCGGTCTTCATCCTGACCGTGACCGAGGGGGCCAACGTGCCGCACCAGATGGTGCGCGGCAAGTTCATCGAGCTCTTTTTCGAGGCCGCGTCGGCCTTCGGCACCGTGGGACTCAGCACCGGCTTGACCCCGCACCTGTCGGTCCCGGGCAAGCTCGTCGTCATGATGCTCATGTTCGTCGGGCGTCTGGGGCCCATCGTCTTTCTGACCATGCTGCAGGCCTGGCAGACCCGCGAGCACTTTCGCCGCGCGGAACGCAACATGCTCATCGGCTAGGAGATCATATGGCACGCAAGGAATTCGGGGTGGTGGGCCTTGGCAAGTTCGGCCTGAGCCTGGCCCGGTCCCTCATGAGGCACGGCCAGCAGGTTGTCGGCCTGGACATCGACCCGGACAAGGTCAAGGCCGCGGCCGAGACCCTGACGCACGCCTACCAGGCCGAGGCCGTGGACAAGACGGCCCTGCAACAGCTGGGTTTCGGGGAACTGCCGGAGGTCATCGTCAGCACGGGGCATTCCATGGAGGCGAGCATCCTCGTCACCCTGTTCCTGAAGGAGCTGGGTTGCCGCAGCGTCACGGTCAAGGCCATCAGCCACGACCACGAGAAGGTGCTGCGCAAGGTCGGGGCCGACTCGGTCATCTTCCCCGAACGATACGCCGCCGAGCAGCTGGCCGCCAAGCTGGCCGTGCCGGGCCTCATCGACTACCTGCCGCTGGGCACCAATGTCATTCTGAAGGAACTGGTGGTCGACAAGTGGGCCGGCAAGAACCTGCGCGAGCTGAACCTGACCAATGCCTACGGCATCCAGGTCGTGGCCGTGCGGGCGGCTGACGAACAGCATTTCGTGTTCGTGCCCAAGGCTGATGCGGCCCTGCAGCAGGGGGACACGCTGGCGGTCATCGGGCGGGGGGAGAGTTTGGAGGGGCTTGTATCCTGAAGGACAGACGGTGGATGATGGACTATATGGACGCAATGGACGAGATGGACGGGATGGACTGGTAAAATATGGCGCGAGTGCAGATTGAGACGCCGCAGGCGTGGCTCTTCCGGGCGCGGCTGTCGGTGCGGGTTTCGGACGTGAATTACGGAGGGCACTTGGGCAATGACCGGGTGCTGGGGCTGGCGCACGAGGCGCGGGTGATATGGCTGTCGTCCCTGGGGCTGTCCGAGAAGGACGTGGGCGGGGCGGGGCTTATCATGGCCGACGCGGCCCTGCTTTTCCGGGCCGAGGCTTTCCTGGGCGACGAACTGGATGTTGACCTGGGTGTCACGGAAGTGCGGCGCTCGGGTTTTGAGCTGGTCTATCGGTTGACCCGTGTGTCCGACGCGGCCGAGATCGCCGTGGTCAAGACGGGCATGGTCTGCTTCGACTACGCGGCGCGAAAGGTCGCGCGGGTTCCCGAGAGTTTCGCCCACCTGCTGGGGTCGCAAGCGTGATGCGTTGCCGGATCAGCCACAAGCTTTTCCTGTCCGACATGCCTGAGTCCGTGAAGGACGCGGTCATGGCCGAGCTGACCATGGAGAACCCCAAGTGGCTCGAAAACCTGAAGATGGGCCGCACCAATTTCCGCGTCTCGCGGCACCTCAAGTTCTACTCGGCCCGCAAGTGCGGCGGGCTCATCGTGCCGCGCGGCTACGGCGAGCGTCTGGCGCGCATCTGCGCCGACCTGGGCGAGACTGTCGAGTACGAGGACGAGCGCCGCAGCCTGCCCGAGGTGGACTTTGCTTTCTCCGGGGAGCTGCGCCCCTACCAGCACACGGCCTGCGAGGCCATGCTACGCCGGCGCTTCGGCACCCTCTGCGCGCCCACCGGGGCGGGCAAGACCGTCTGCGGCCTGTCCCTCATCGCCAGCCGCCGCCAGCCGGCCCTGGTCATCGTGCACACCCGCGACCTGGCCATGCAGTGGGTGGAGCGCATCGAGCAGTTCCTGGGCATCCCGGCCCGCGAGGTCGGCATGATCGGCAGCGGCAGGAGCCGCGTGGGCGAGCGCGTCACCGTGGCCACGGTCCAGTCGGTCTACGCCAGGGCCAAGGAGCTAAAAAAACGCGTCGGCCATTTGGTGGTCGACGAGTGCCACCGCGCCCCCAGCCGAACGTTCACGACGGCCGTGACGGCCTTCGACAGCGCCTACAGCCTGGGCCTCTCGGCCACGCCGTATCGCCGCGACGGCCTGACGCAGCTCATCTTCTGGCACCTGGGCGCCATGCACGCCCGCATCGACGGCGAAGACCTGATGGACAGCGGCGCCATCCTGCGCCCCCAGATTTGCATCAGGCCCACGGAATTCTTCACCCGCCGGGACCCTTCGGAGGAATACGCCCTCATCATCGCCGACCTGACCGAGGACAGGGAGCGCAACGCCCTCATCGTCGACGAGGTGGAGCGGGAAATCAGCGCCGGAGGCGGGGTGGCCCTGGTGCTGTCCGACCGCAAGGGGCACTGCCGCGCGCTACAGGCCATGCTGTTGGAGCGCCACGGCATCGACGGGGCCGTGCTGACGGGCGATACGCCCCTGCCCGAGCGCAAGAGTCTGGTCGGTCGCATCCAGGACGGTCGCGAAAAGGTCGTCTTCGCTACGGGCCAGCTCATCGGCGAAGGCTTCGACGCCAGCAACCTGACCTCCCTCTTCCTGGCCACGCCCGTAAAATTCAGCGGCCGCCTCATCCAGTACCTGGGGCGGGTGTTGCGGCCTTCCATTGGAAAAGCTCAACCAAAGGTTTATGATTTTGTGGATTCGCGGGTGGGGGTTCTGGACGCCGCGGCCCGTGCGCGAGCCGCGGTCTACGAGGAGATTTTCTCGGCCTAGACGGTCCCGCACCGCCGCGATGACTTGGGATTGGGGGCGTTGTCCGTCGCGGGCCTTCGTTGCGGATATGGCGGCGATGGGCACTCATCCCCGTTTGGCGGGCACGAAAAATGCCGAGTCCTGCCACCTTGAACCGACCCCCAGAATTCTCCAAGGATGAGTGTCCGTTGTTTGTCGTCGCGCAGCGCTGCGTTGATGATGGAATCCAACCCGACACGACAGGGCTTCAGCCATTCATCCCCAAGGAGGATCCATGGAACCCGCACCAGACACCCTTGCCTCGACAATCCAGGCCCTTCCGGACAAGATTCAGGAAATCCGCGGACAACGTGTCCTGCTCGATGCCGATCTGGCCGAACTCTTCGGGGTGCCGACCAAACGCTTCAACGAGCAGGTCAGGCGCAACCTGGAACGGTTCCCGGCGGATTTCATGTTCATATTGACGGAGCAGGAAAAAGCCGAGGTGGTCGCAAATTGCGGCCACCTCGCAAAATTGAGGTTTTCACCGTTCCTGCCCCGCGCCTTCACCGAACACGGTGCCATCATGGCGGCCACGGTGCTCAACTCCCCGCGGGCCGTCGAGATGAGCGTGTACATCGTGCGGGCTTTCGTCAGGTTCCGCGAGATGCTGTCCTCACATCGCGAGTTGTCTGCGAAACTCGGGGAACTCGAAGCGCGTCTGGACGACCATGACCAGGCCATCAGCGGCCTGATCCGGGCCATGAAGGCGCTCATGGAGCCCGAAGCGCCACGCAGGCGTCCCATAGGGTACATCACTGACGCCGGAGATCACACACGAACAGATGACGGCTCGCGTCAATCCATGGTTAGTGAGAAACCATGAACGCAAACTGTGACGCCCTTGCTTCGACAATTCAGGCCCTTCCGGACAAGATTCTGGAAATTCGCGGACAACGGGTCCTGCTCGATGCCGATCTGGCCGAACTCTTCGGGGTGCCGACCAAGCGGTTCAACGAGCAGGTCAGGCGTAACGTGGAAAAGTTTCCGCCGGATTTTATGTTTGTCCTTACAAAACAAGAAATTATGAACTTGAGGTCGCATTTTGCGACCACAAGTGGCGGGCATGGCGGCCGGCGGTACAGTCCGCGCGCTTTCACCGAACACGGTGCCATCATGGCGGCCACGGTGCTCAACTCCCCGCGGGCCGTCGAGATGAGCGTGTACATCGTGCGGGCTTTCGTCAGGTTCCGCGAGATGCTGTCCTCACATCGCGAGTTGTCTGCGAAACTCGGGGAACTCGAAGCGCGTCTGGACGACCATGACCAGGCCATCGGCGGCCTGATCCGGGCCATGAAGGCGCTTATGGAGCCCGAAGCGCCACGCAGGCGTCCCATCGGGTATATCAGAGGTTCCGAAGACTGAAGCCTGCTCCGGCGCCTTGGATTCTGTCGGCCAGAATCTCCATGTAAAACATCTCGAATTCCGCCATTTCCATATCGCCCCGTCGCAGCCACTCGGCCAGCCAGGCCGTTCGCAGGGCCAGGGTCCAAGTAGGCAGGTGGGCTTCCAGTTCCGCATCGAGCAGTCCTTCATTCCGGGCGGTATCCAGAAATGCGCGGGCGAACGCCCCGTCCAGGGCCTCTTCGTCCTCGCTGCCCACGCAGCCCAGGACCAGGGCCATGTCGTGCAGGGCGCACTTGGGTCCGCAGAACTCCCAGTCGATGGCCGCCAGGATGCGGTCTTCGCCCCAGATGACATTCAGGGGGTGCGGGTCGCCATGGCAGAAGACTTTCGGCAGGTCACCGCACGCATTCAGGCTGCGGTCCAGCAGGGAGAAGATCGCGGCCAGCCGGCCGTGGATCTGCGGATGCAGGCGGCGGGCGTCGGTCTCGATGCGGCGAGCGTAGGCGCGCAGGTCGAATGACGGTTCGTTCAGGTCCATGTCGCGGGCGGCCCGGCGCATGTCCGCCAGGTAGCGGGCCAGGGTCTCGCCGCGCCAAGCGTCGCGCCAGTACGTGCCGCGATCCAGGGGCACGCCGTCGAGAAACGGCGAGAGCTGCCAGTGGCGTCCGTGCGCGTGTTGGATGGATGCGCCGTCCTTTCCATGCAAGGGGGCGGCCACCGGCAGCCCGCGGCTGGACAGGTGCGTAAGGCGCGCGGCGATGACGGCCTTGCGGGACACGGAGCCGGCGTCGAGTTCTTCCAAAAGCCAGTCCGCCCCTCCCGCCCGGACCACGACGCGGTCCAGGCAGCGCTCGGGGCTGCCCTGGATGGGGATTTCGGGCCTGGCGCATTCCAGGCGCAGACCCCAGGCAGAGAGGATGGTGTTCAGGAAACCAGGGGTGAGGTTCATTCCGATCGAGGAGTCGAACTCACCAGTTGCGGTTCACGTAGCGGATGACGAGGAAGGCCAGGACCGCGATGACCACGACCATGCCGGCCAGCAGCCCGAAGATGTCCGTGCTCTTGCCCAGGAAGCGCAGTGCCCCCATGGTCAGCACGCCGACGATGCCGCCGATCCAGAGCAGTGCGTTATGCTTCTTCAAGGTTAACCTTCTTTGCGGGATGAACGCCATTGCCCGGAACTGGCCCCCGGTGACGGCGCTTCGTAGGGTGCTTTGTTTTCGTTGAGACGATCGATCCAATAACCTGGCCTGCGTCGCAAATTCGCCACCGCCACGATTTCGAGATGATCGTGCCGAACATGGTAGATGATGGAAAATGGGAAGCGTTTGGTACGACAGCGACGGGTGCGGGTCGTAAAGGGACTCCAGGCCGAGGGATTCAATTTCAGGCGGGCTACGGCCGCAATGACTTCATCCATGAACGCCGCCCCCAGGCCGGGTTCGCATTCTTCATAGTACTCGATCGCGTGCACCAGTTCGGCGCGTGCGAGAGGGTGGAAGCTGACGTTCATCTGCCGAGGCGTTGCCGAATGTCGTCAAAGACCTCCGCACCGGGAATGGATTGCACCTGGCCACAATTCAGGTCGTCGATTCGGCGTTCCGCCTCGATTGCCCATGCGTGTTCAACTTCCCTGTCGATGGGGGCGTTGAGGCTTTCAAGCAGTGTTTCCACGATCCGTATCCGGTCCTCGCAAGGCAGGGACAGGATTTCTTCCGTCAGTTTCGCAGTTGTCGTCATCGGTGTGACCTCCGGTGACCCGTGGAGCGGGACACGAAATCCGAGTTGTCTTGGTCTCGGCTATCGCGGGCGTCGTGACAAATCAAGCTCGACCGCGTCTGTCGTATCGGCTGGTCTGAAACGAAAAGGGCAGGTGCGTCCAATCCTGAACGCACCTGCCCTTAAGGGTGGTCGGGTGCCCTAGTGGTCTGCCGGCTGGTTGGTCAGGCCCATGGTTTCGAGGAAGTGGAAGATGATGGACATGATCATGCCGACCACGGTGCCCAGGGCCATGCCCTTGAGCTGGACCGTGCCGATGTTCACGGCCGTGCCGCTCAGGCCCACGATGAGGACGATGGCGGTCAGGATCAGGTTGGCCGGCTTGGAGTAGTCGACCTTGGACTCCACCAGCATGCGGATGCCCGAGGCGGCGATGACGCCGAAGAGCAGGATGCAGATGCCGCCCATGACCGGAGTCGGGATGGACTGGATGAAGGCCGAAAGCTTGCCGACGAAGGCCAGGCAGATGGAGATGACGGCCGCGCCGCCGATGACCCACACGGAGTAGACGCGGGTGATGGCCATGACGCCGATGTTTTCGCCGTAGGTCGTGACGGGCACGGAGCCCATGAAGCCCGACAGGGTGGTGGAGATGCCGTCGCCCAGCAGCGAGCGGTGCAGGCCGGGGTCCTTGGTCAGCTCGCGGCCGACGATATTGCCCGTGACCACGAGGTGTCCGATGTGCTCGGAGATGACCACCAGGGAAGCCGGGATGATGATCAGGATCTTGTCCCAGTCGAAGGCGGGGGTGTAGATGGTCGGCATGGCGAAGACCGGGGCGGCCGAGATGATGCCGAAGTTGACCATGCCCATGGCGATGGACACGCCGTAGCCGACGATGATTCCGATCAGGACCGGGATGACGGCCATGAAGCCTTTGAAGACGATGGAGCCGAAGGCCACGACGAGCAGGGTGACCATGGAGACGATGATGGCGTTCATGTCATAGGCCCCGGCCTTATCGGGCATGATGCCGGCCATGCCCGTGGCCACGCCTGCCAGTTCCAGGCCGATGAGGGCCACGATGGGGCCCATGGTGGCCGGCGGCAGCACGATCTTGATCCAGTCGGAGCCGAACTTGCCGATGATCAGCGCCACGGTGCAGAAGATGAGGCCTGAGACGATGAATCCGCCGAGGGCGTAAGGGTAGTTGCCGCCCCACATGGCCGTGTCGGCGCCCAGGACCACGAAGACCGGGGATAGGAAGGCGAAGCTCGAACCCAGGAAGGCCGGCGCCTTGCCCTTGCACAGGAAGAGATAAATGAGCGTGCCGATGCCATTCATGAGCAGCACGATGGCCGGGTCGATCTTGAACAGGGTGGGGACCAGCACCGAGGCCCCGAACATGGCGAAGAGGTGCTGCAAACTGAGTGGAATCCCTTGAAGAAGTGGAACTTTTTCCTCGACCTGAATGATTCTTCTGCTCATGAAATGTCCCTCGATGGATGATGTGTTGCAAGGCCAAATGGGCCCGTCCCGCGCACACGCCGCACGGGGCCTGCCGCGCAGACCCCAAATCTGCAGTCTCGTACATGCAGAGCCGTGGGTGGTCAAGGACGTCGTAGGTGGCGAGTCAGTCTTTGAAGGGAGCCAGCAGGCGCAGCACGCAATCAAGATGGCGAGGTTCGGGCTGGCGCAGGTTGTGGATGCGACCGATGACGCCGTGGATGCGTTTGCCCGAAAAGACTTCAATGGCTTTGCAGTTTTCGGTGCGGTCGGTTTCGGGCACGGCATCGACGGGGTCCAGGAGTACCCCGCCCAGGCAGTCCGCTCCGCGCGCGGCGATGGCTTCGAAGGTTAGCCTGGTGTGATTGATGGTCCCCAGACCGGCCCGGCCGGCTACGAGGATCGACGACCGTGTCGCCAGGGCCAGGTCGAGCATGGTCGTGTCCGCCGTGATCGGCACCAGGACGCCGCCGGCGCCCTCGACAACCACCGTGTCGTGTCGTGCGGCATGGCCAGCGATGAAATCGACCAGATTTTCGAAGTCCACGGGGCTCCCGGCGAAGAGGGGCGCCTTGGGCAGGGGGCGGAGGCTGTGGATGCACTCCGCGGGCTTCATGCCGGCGGGCAGCCCTCCGGGGAGGTGGCGATGCAGGAAGGCCGGGTCGGAATCCGCGTCCGGGTCGACGCAACCCGTCTGCACGGGCTTGAGGTACACGGCGTCTCGGCCGGCCAGGGCGCGCATGACCAGGAGGCTCAGCACGGTCTTGCCGACGTCCGTGTCCGTGCCGGTGATAAAGATGACTTTTCCGGGCCGCGTCATGCCTCGTCCCCCAGGCTGGCGACCAGGGCGTCGCGCAGCTTCCGAACGTATTCACGTGTGTGCAGGGCGGTCAGGTTGACGCGCAGGATGGCCTGGCCCAGAGGCACGGTCGGGTAGCGCGCGGCAAAGGCGAGCACCCCGCGGTTGCGCAGGGCCGCGGCCAGACGGGCGCATCGGGCTTCGTCGCCGACCTCCAGGGCCAGAATGTGGGCCTCACCGCGCACCGGGAGGACGTCGCCCAGGGTTGTCCGGGCCTCGTCCCCCAACCGCCGCAGTCCTTCCCGGACCTCATCCGCCGCGGCGACCCGCTCCAGCATGGCCAACACCATGTCCCCGTGCCAGGGCGGCAGGGCAGTGGTGTAGATGAATCCCTGACCGAAATGGACGAGATGGTCGCGCACCGCCTCTGGGCAGAGGATGAAGGCCCCGAACAGCCCGAAGGCTTTGCCCAGGGTGCCCACGGCCACGTCGGCCACGCCCGGCGCCAGCCCCCGGCCGCCGTCGCCCAGCGCGCCGAAGGCGTGGGCTTCGTCCACGACGCACAGGAAGCCGAATTCCTCCTTGAGACGCCTGAGCGCTCCAAAGTCGGGGCTGTCCCCGTCCATGCTGAACAGGGACTCGGTCAGCACGGCCTGCACCGGGTGCGCCCGCAGAATCTTCTCCAGATGGTCCATCCGGTTGTGCCGGA
The DNA here is from genome assembly GCF_054657795.1 of Desulfomicrobium salsuginis. NCBI lineage: Bacteria > Pseudomonadati > Thermodesulfobacteriota > Desulfovibrionia > Desulfovibrionales > Desulfomicrobiaceae > Desulfomicrobium > Desulfomicrobium salsuginis. Next base: position 626,397 of record NZ_BAAHYA010000002.1, read on the forward strand.
AGGTGTGGAACGCGGCCCGGCTGTGGCGCGCGCCGGCCACCGTGCTGGCGTGGGCGCGCTTGTCCAGGGCCAGGGTGTCCTTGTCGTTGAAGATGGTGGCCAGCAGGGTCAGGTTGGCCAGGAAGCCGCTGCCCAGGATCAGGCAGGATTCGTATCCGAAATGTGCGGCCAGGGCTTTTTCGGCCGCCAGGGTCGAGGCTGCCGTGCCCGTGACCAGGCGCGAGGAGCCCGAACCGCAGCCCTGCAGGCGGCAGAGATCGGCCAGATGCGCGCGCATGTCCCGGTCCTGGGCCAGGCCCAGAAAGTCGTTGGAGGAGAAGTCCAGGAGATCTTGTCTTTCCACCATTGCGTAGACGCCGCGGTGTTCGGACACGGCCAGGAGTTCCCGGCCCAGGCCGGCTGCCCTGCGGGCTTCCACGTCGGCGCGCAGTCTGCTCAGGAGCGGGTGCATAGGGCCTCGAAGCGCTGGCGGAAAAAGGTGTCGGGGGACGCCAGGGGTGTATGCCCCATGACCATTCGGCAGACCCGCGTGTCGTCCGTGACGACGTTGTAGGCGGCCCCGGCCGAGGTCTCGGCGACGAGGGTCGCGTGGATGGTCAGCGGGCTGCGGCCCAGCCCCGGGTCATGGACAAGGTCCGAGACGGACGCGAGGAATGAGCGGATCGCGAAGTCATGGCGGCGGCGCAGATGCAGCCCGCAGGCCTGGGCAAGGGCTTCCAGGGCCAGATAGGGCGGCAGTCCGGCTGCGGTCCGGGCCACGATTTCCCTCGCGTCGCATGACACGACGGCATCCAGGGCCACGGAAGGGTCGAAGGCGGAAAAGTCCGCACCGGGCGCGTCCTCGACCCTCACCGCTGCGTGGCGTGCATCCGGGCTCATGCCGCGTCCTTCCCGGCCTTGAATTCTTTGAGGCCCAGACAGGCGTTCTGCCCGCCGAAGCCGAAGCTCTGCAGGAGCAGGTTTTTGGGCCGCAGGGCCATGGGCCTGCGCAGCAGGGGGAGATCCGGCCAGGCCGGGTTTTCGAGGTTGGCGATGGACGGGAAACGGCCGGCCTCGGCGCAGACCAGGCCCACGGCCAGCTCCGCCGCGCCGCAGGCCGAGGCCAGATGCCCCATGCGGGACTTGAAGGCGCACACGGCCCGGGCGTTGGGGACGGTCCCGGACAGGACTGCGGCCTCGGCCTCGTCGTTGAGGACCGTGCCCGTTCCGTGGGCCAGGACGCAGAGGTCTCTGGTGCCGAGCTTCTCCATGCACTGCCGCACGGCCCTGGCGGCCGACGTTCCCGCGGGGTCCGGACCCGTCAGGCTGCCCCCGTCCAGGGACGAGGACGCGCCGACGACCTCGGCCAGGACCTTCGCCCCCCGCGCCGTGGCGTGCTCCAGGCTTTCCAGGACGAACATGGCCGCGCCTTCGCCGATGGCGAAGCCCGAACGGTCGCGGTCGAAGGGGCGGCAGGCCTCCTCGGGCCGCACGAAATCCGTGGCCAGCACGCCGGCCTGGCGGTAGGCCCGCACGCCCTCGGGCGACAGGCGCGAGTCGCCGCCGCCGGCCAGGGCCACGTCGGCCAGGCCCGCGGCCACGGTCCGAAACGCCTGGCCCAGGGCCTGGGTGGAGCCTGCGCAGGCCGTCATGACCGTCAGGTTCTCTCCGTGCAGGCCGAGTGTTTCGGCCAGGGTCGCGGCCAGGGTGTTGGGCAGACAGTCCAGCAGCCACAGGGCCTTGTCCTCCCGCGGGACAGCCTGGAGGTTCGGCCCCAGGCCCAGAAAGAGCCCGGCGCGGTCCAGGTGCTGCGGGCCCAAGGCCGCTTCCGCCACGGCGCGGACGGCCGCGGTCAGGCACAGTTGCTGGCCGCGAGTCAGGTAGCGGGCGTTCTTGCAGCGGCCCACGTGGGACCGCAGGTCGAAACCGGCCACGGGGCAGACGGACACGTGCCTGTCCCCGGCCCAGCGCTCGAAGGGGCCGTGCGGTTCTTCCAGGGCGGCCAGGACCTCTCCGGGCGTCGAACCCAGGGGCAGGATGAAGCCGCTGGCCGTGATGACCACCCGGCGGGCCATCAGTCCTCCGCTTCCCCGGCGCGGTCGGCGGCGTAGGCGGCCAGGTCGCGGACCTTGATCACGGGCCCGGCCTCGTGGTCGGCCAGGATTTCGGCGATGCGGGCGCGGTCCAGGTGCGGGTACTCGGCGGCCATGGCTTCCTCGGGGGCCTTGCCCGCCTTGGCGGCGCGGGCCAGGACCTGGCGCATGTTTTTCAGGAACAGGGTGTCGTCGTCGACCTCCATGTCCAGGCGGTGCTGCATGGCCACGCCGATTTCGAGCAGGTCGATGGATTCGGCCCGCAGGTCGCGCACGACGTAGGTTTCGGGCGTGATCTGGGCCGGGTCCAGGTCGAGGATGTCGGCCAGGATGCCAGTGATGGAAGCCGTGATGTTTTCGATGTTGCTCATAGGTATTTTTGCGCCGTCAGTCCGGCGTCCATGGTGATGGTGGTGCAGGTCAGGGCCAGGGCCTGGTCCGAAAGGAGAAAAAGGAGCGTCGAGGCGGCCTGCTCCAGGGCCACGACCTTGCCGCCGAGGTTCTGCCGCCTTTCGCCTTCGTCCATAAAGCGCTTGCCCCGGCCGGCATCGACGAGTCCCAGGCGCAGGCTGACGGAGGTCACGCCGCGCGTCCCCAGTTCCAGCCCCAGGCTCTGGTACAGCCCCTCGGCCGCGCGCTTGGCCGCGCCGTAGAAGGCCTGGCCCGGCGCGGGCAGGGCCGCGGCCGTGGACGAGACGAAGACGAGCCGTCCGAAGCGGCGGGGCAGCATGGACCGGGTCACGGCCCGCAGCAGGCGCAGACGGCCGGAAATATGCGCTTCGAGGTAGCCCTCGGCCTCGTCGCCCGCGGCTGCGGCCAGACCTTCGAGGTCGCCCTGGGCCAGGTCCACGAGGTAGTCGACGCCGACGTCCAGGATGGGGGCGAGGCCCGCGAAATCGCGGTCGCCCAGGTCCAGGAGGGGGCTTGCCAGCTCCGGGAAGCGCCGGGCCACGGCCTCGCGACCCGCTTCCGAGACATGGGTCGGGATCACGGTCACCCCTTCCTCCCGCAGCAGGGCGGTCAGGGCCAGGCCCATGTCGCTCCCGCCGCCGAGGATGAGGGCCGTGCGGCCGCGAAAGGAGAGCTTCACGGCGCGATCCTCCCCCGGGCGAAGACGGTTTCGCCCCGGTTCAGGGTGCAGGCGAACTCCCCGCCGCGGTCCTCGATGCGCAGTTCGTACGCGCCGGGTGCGGCGAAGCGGGCAAAGGAGAAGCGCCGGACCGTCAGGGGTCCGGCATGGCCGAGGCGCGCGCGCACGGCCTCCAGGCACAGGCCCATGATCAACGTGCCAGGCACCACGGGGTTGCCGGGGAAGTGCCCGTTGAAGCAGGCGTCGTCCGGGTCGAAGGACACGGGCAGGGTCAGCCTCCCGGCCGCCTTCAGATCCATGAGCCCTGCTCCAGCATGCGCGTGTCGGCGTCCAGGTCCCGGCCGCGTGTGGTCAGGTAGTTGCCGATCATCATGCCGTTGGCCCCGGCCAGGGGCAGCCAGGACTGGTAGTCGCCCAGGACCCGCTCGCGCCCGCCGGCCACTGTAATGTCCGCACTGGGCAGCATCAGCCGGAAGAGCGCCACGGACTTGAGGGCGTCGTGGGGCGTCAGCAGTTCCATGTCCTGCAGGGGCGTGCCCGGGATGGGGTTCAGGAAATTGAGCGGTACCGTGTCGACCTTAAGTTCCGCCAGGGTCGCGGCCAGTTCGATGCGCTGGTCCCAGGACTCGCCCAGGCCAAGGATACCGCCCGAACAGACCTGCAGGCCGTGTTCTTTGGCCAGCAGCACGGTTTCGATGTCCTGATCGTACTCGTGGGTCGTGCAGATGGCCGGGAAGTGCGAGCGAGCCGTCTCCAGGTTGTGGTGGTAGCGGGACAGGCCCGCGTCGACCAGGCGGCGCACGTACTCCGGCGTCAGCAGGCCCAGGGACGCGCTCAGGGAAAGGTCCGTGCGTTGCCGCAGTTCCCTCAGGCAGGCGCAGACGCGCTCGATTTCGTCCTCGGCCAGGCGCAGGCCGCTGGTCACGATGGAGTAGCAGGACGCCCCGGCCGCATGCATGCTCAGGCCGCGCTCCACCAAGTCCTCCAGCGGGAGCAGGGGGTGCGTCGGGCTGCCGGTGCGGTAGTGGCCGCTCTGGGCGCAGAAGGCGCAGTCCTGGGAGCATGTCCCGGACTTGGAGTTGATGATGGAACAGGTGAAGGACACGCGCCCCCTGGCCTTCATGACCGCGTTGGCGGCGAAGAGCAAGCCGGTGGTGTGTTCCCGGCCGAGGGCGGCCAGGGCGCGGCCGTCATCCTGCGTCAGGGCTCCGCCCTGGAGGATGTGGTCGAGAAGGGTGCTGACGAGTGGGTTGAGCATGGTTTTTCCGTGAGAGGCGGCAGTATTCGGGGCATTGTGCCTTGTCAAATGCCGTGTGACGTTTCGGCGCGAAGGCAACGGGCGCTTTGACCTCACCGGCTGATTAAGCTACCGAGCACGTGTCATGAATGCAAAGAAAAATTCCGATCCGATCCCGCCGGACTATTCGTCCGTACAGTGGGTTGCCGCCTCCCTGGACAGCCAGCATCCGGCCGACACGGCCGACGAGCTGGAAAACCTGTCCCTGGCCGAGCAGCTCGAGTACATCCGGGAGATGGACGTGGAGGACGCCTCCGAGTCCATAACGGAGATGGAACGCCACGAGCGAAACCTGCTCATGAGCCGCCTCTCGCCGTCCTTCGCCGCGGCCATCCTGGAGGCCATGTCCCCGGACGACGCCGCGGACATCCTCGAAGACCTCGACGACGACGTCCGGGTCCGCATCTTCAAGAAGCTCGAGCGCGAGGACGCCGAGGAAATCTCCGACCTGCTGCAGTTCGACCCGGACTCGGCCGGCGGCGTCATGAACACGGAGATCCTGGCCCTGGACCAGTCCATGAACGCCCAGCAGGCCATCAACCTCATCCGCGAGCGCGTCGAGGAGACGGAGATCCCCTATTACGCCTACATCGTGGACGAGTACCGCCACCTCAAGGGCGTGGTCTCCCTGCGCGACCTGCTGCTGAGCCCCGGCCGCACCCTACTCAAGGACCTCCTCGGCGACCAGAACCTCATCTACGTTCCCTTCGACACGGACAAGGAGGAGGTGGCCCGCCTCATCAGCCGCTACAATTTCCTGGCCCTGCCCGTCGTCGACCACGAACAGCGCCTGCTGGGCATGGTCACCGTCGACGACGTCATCGACATCATCCAGGACGAGGCCAGCGAGGACATGCAGTCCATGGTCGGCGCCGGTCGGGACGAAACCGTGGACTCGCCCTGGACCTACTCCCTGCGCATGCGCCTGCCCTGGCTGGTCATGAACGTCCTCAACTCGGCCATTTCGGCCTTCGTCGTGCACCTCTTCGAAGGGACCATCGCCCAGATGGCCATCCTGGCCGCGCTCATGCCCATCGTGGCCAACCAGGCCGGCAATACGGGCCAGCAGGCCCTCGCCGTCATGATCCGGCAACTGGCCATGGAACGGTTCAACCGCAGGAAGAGCTGGGTGGCCGTGCTGCGCGAGGCCAAGATCGGCACGGCCAACGGCCTCATCGTCGGCATGCTCGTTTTCGCCGGCCTGTACGTCTGGACCCGTAACCTCGGGCTGGCTTCGGTCATGGCCGTGGCCCTGGGCCTGGACATGCTTATCGGCGCCGTGGCCGGCGCCTCCATCCCCCTCGTGCTCAAGGAGATCGGCCGCGACCCGGCCCAGGCCTCGAGCATCTTCCTGACCACCCTGACCGACAGCCTCGGCTTCTTCACCTTCCTGGGCCTGGCGGCCCTGTTCCTGTTCTGAATTTGCGACAGCGTTGAGGACGCGGGGCGCCGTCCCGCACCCCGCAAGGGGCGCGCCCCTTGACCCGCGTGTTGACGGGTTGAGGTTTTCCGCGTGTTCGCGTTAGGTGCTGTTCCGGCCGGGCCCGTCGACTGTCCGGCCGATGATTGCAACAGGGAAAAGATGGAGAAGGTGAAGTGTAGCCGTCTACATGATCTTTCGTAAGGCGGCGAAGCACCGCCGTCCGGATCGGGATCGAAGGCGCGGTGAAAGCGTCGAGAATTGTGGCAAGGCGCGAGGCGCTTTTCGAGGGTGAAGTGTAGCCGTCTACATGATCCTTCGTAAGGCGGCGAAGCACCGCCGTCCGTATCGGGATCGAAGGCGCGGTGAAAGCGTCGAGAATTGATTGTGGCAAGGCGCGAGGCGCTTTTCGAGGGTGAAGTGTATCCGTCTACATGATCCTTCGTAAGGCGGCGAAGCACCGCCGTCCGGATCGGGATCGAAGGCGCGGTGAAAGCGTCGAGAATTGATTGTGGCAAGGCGCGAGGCGCTTTTCGAGGGTGAAGTGTAGCCGTCTACATGAGCCCTCGAAAAGCGGTGAAGCAACGCAGTCCACAATCAATTCTCGGCGCTTTCACTCTTCGGGCTCGACGGCGTCCATGAGATCGATGGTGAGACGCAGGAAGTCCGCCTCGGTGATGATGCCGCACAGCGTGGCGTCGCAGACCACGGGCAGGCAGCCGTATTTCTCCTCCAGCAGGAGCCTGGCCGCCTCCTTGAGGGACAGGTCGGGGCTGACCGTGACCACGTCGGTCTGCATGATCTCCGTAATGGGGATGCCGGCCTCGATCTCGTCCTGGGTCTCGCGGTCGATGCCCGCCAGTTCGGAGATGGTCGCGGCCAGGATGTCGCGGTGGGTCAGCAGGCCCGCGAAGTGACCGTCGGCGTCGACGATGGGGATGTGCCGGATGCGGGCCAGGCTCATGAGGTCCTTGGCCGCGCTCAGGCTGTCGTGCTGGTTGAGGGTGAAGACGTCCTTGGTCATGATATTTTTCACCTGGAACATGGCGTACTCCTTTTTTCTCATTCTTCGCCGATTCGTACGGCTGGCGCAAGAAAAAGGTTTGCAGCGGGGTTCCATGGGCCTTGCGGGGACGTGCGAGTTGACTTGGTGGGTGAAATCTGGTTTGCATCGAGCGTTTAGGCAATGATTTCCAATGAATCGAAGCGCCCGGGGGGATGAGGGAACTTGAAGGGTCTAGTTCGCAATCGCGAGAGGATGGTGCGGGAGCAGATCGAGGCTCGCGGGATCACGGACGAACGCGTGCTTTCGGTCATGCGTCAGGTCCCCAGGCACCTCTTCGTCGACGAGGCCCTGCAGGTCCAGGCCTACGGTGATCATCCCGTCCCCATCGGTTTGGGCCAGACCCTGTCGCAGCCCTACATCGTGGCCCTCATGACCACGCTCCTGGTGGTCCGTCCGCAGATGCGCATCCTCGAGATCGGCACCGGCTCTGGATACCAGGCGGCCATCCTGGCGGCCATGGGCGCCGAGGTCTTCACCGTGGAGCGCATCAAGCAGCTTTACATGACGTCCCGCACCAGGCTCCTGGACATGCGGTACTTCAACGTCCGGGTCAAACTGGACGACGGCACCATGGGCTGGCCGGAGCTCGGCCCCTTCGACCGCATCATCGTCACGGCGGGAGGGCCCGAAGTCCCTCAGCCCCTCCTGGACCAGTTGACGGATCCGGGCATCATGGTCATCCCCGTGGGGCGGGCCAAGCGGGAACAGCGCCTGCTGCGCATCTTCAAGAAAGAGGGGCGCATTCATCAGGAGGACCACGGCTCTGTGGCCTTCGTGGATCTCGTCGGCTCACACGGTTGGAAAGTCTGAAGCGGCCCCGCCCCGGAAGCCGCTTTTTTATCGAGAACGAAAAGCCCTTTCCGGACCCGCGCGGCGGGACGGCGGGCGAAGATACACCCGGAGGGAACATGTCTTCCAAGTCTTCCTGCTCGAGCTGTTCGAGCAAGCAGAATCTGGGCACCATCCAGGACAGCCCCGAGTCCAAGATGGAGCGCCAGGACAAGGTCATCGCCAGCACCCTGTCCAAGATCAAATACAAGCTCTTCGTCATGAGCGGCAAGGGCGGCGTGGGCAAGAGCTCCGTGTCGACCAACCTGGCCGCCGGCCTGGCCCTGCGCGGCTACAAGGTGGGGCTCCTGGACGTCGACATCCATGGCCCAAGCGTCCCGCACCTGCTGGGCCTCAAGGGCCTGCTGGACATCGACCCCGAGAAGGGCATCCAGCCCAAGCGCTACAGCGAGAACCTGTCCGTGGTGTCCATGGAGTCGCTGCTCAAGGATCCGGACCAGGCCGTGTTATGGAAGGGTCCCATGAAGACCTCGGCCATCCGCCAGTTCGTGTCCGACGTGGATTGGGGCGAGCTCGACTTCCTGGTCATCGACTCGCCTCCGGGCACCGGCGACGAGCCCATGGCGGTGCTGAAGACCGTGCCCGACGCCCTGAGCATCGTCATCACCACGCCCCAAGAAATTTCTTTGGCAGACGTGCGAAAATCGATTAATTTCCTGCAGTACGTGAAGGCGAACATTCTCGGCGTGGTCGAGAACATGAGCGGGCTCATCTGTCCGCACTGTTCCCAGCAGATCGACCTGTTCAAGAAGGGCGGGGGAGAGGAGCTGGCCAAGAAGTACTCGCTGGAGTTCCTGGGCGCCATTCCCCTCGATCCGGCCACGGTGGTCGCCGGCGACCTGGGCAAGCCCGTGGTCATGCTCGATGTGGACTGCCCGGCCAAGCTGGCGCTGCTGGCCCTGGCCGACCGCGTCGTCGAGGCCGCGCGCAACAGCCTGGAGGCGGTTTCGAGCAGCCACGTCTGAAGGTGAGGTGACGGTGGGCGTATGAAACGTGTCGTGGCGGTTTCCCTTTTCCTCGTGGGGGTGCTCCTCTGGCCCGGCGCTGACGCGCGGGCCAAGGGCATCTACTACATGGTCAAGGAAGACGGGTCCCTGTGCATTACGGACATCCCGACGTCAAAACGTTACAAGCCCTACAAGTTTCAGAAGTCCATCAACTACATCCGCAGGGCCCTGGTCGGCTTCAAGCGCGACAAGCGCACCGTGCAGGAGGTGGACGCCATCGTTTCGGGCCTGTGCCGCAAGCACGGGGTGGACAAGAAACTTGTCATGGCCGTCATCGACGTGGAGTCCGGGTTCGACGCCGGAGCCGTGTCCACGGCCGGGGCCCAGGGCATGATGCAGATCATGCCCGAAACGGGCCGTGACCTCGACCTCGACAACCCCTTCGACCCGAAGGAGAACATCGACGCCGGCATCCGGTACCTGAAGTATTTGCTCGATACGTTCCCCGACAGGAGGCTGGCCGTGGCCGCCTACAATGCGGGACCCAACGCGGTGAAGAAATACGGGGGGATTCCTCCGTATGCCGAAACACAAAACTATGTTCAAAAAGTCTGGGCGCGGCTCCAGCATTACGAATAAACAGCGATGATGAACCTACCCAATGCCCTTACCCTGTTTCGCGTCCTGGCGGTGCCATTCATCGTCGCCCTGCTGTATTTTCCCGGCCCCACGACCTGCGCTCTGGCCATGCTGCTTTTCCTCGTGGCCATCCTGACGGACCTGGCCGACGGCTTCCTGGCCCGCAAATACAATCAGGTCACCAATTTCGGGAAATTCCTCGACCCCCTGGCCGACAAGATCCTCATCGCCTCGGTCCTGGTCATGCTCGTCGAGCTGAACTGGGTTCCGGCCTGGATGGCCATCATCATCATCGTGCGCGAGATCCTCGTCACGGGCCTGCGGGCCATCGCCGCGGACAAGGGGCATGTCATCGCCGCGGACAAGTACGGCAAGCTCAAGACCATCATGCAGAGCGTCGCCCTGGTTCCCCTGATCTATCACTATCCGATGTTCGGCATTAACGTCGCGTGGCTCGGCTCGGGGCTGCTTTTTGTGGCTCTTCTGCTGACCGTCTATTCCGGCTGGAACTATCTGTACGGCTTTTACCGGATTTGGGGCGACTGAAGTTTTGCGTTCCGTTTTGTGGATTTTTCCTGTACAAGCCTATTCGATCGGACAGTTTTGAAGGCTGCGGATACGTCACATTCACTTTTCCGGAATGCCGCATTTCGTGATCAACTCCTGGTGATGGGGGTATAAATGGCTCAAATCGATGCTTTTTTCAAGATGATGCATGAACTGGGGGCCTCGGATCTCCATCTTTCCTCCGGCTCGCAGCCCATCATCCGCCTGCATGGAGAAATGCAGCGCATCAAATACAAGTTTCTGGAGCATGAAGAACTCAAGAAGATGCTCTACGAAATCACCCCCGAGAACAAGATCAAGACCTTCGAAGAGTCCGGCGACGTGGACTTCTCCTACGAGGTGCCGCACCTGGCCCGTTACCGCGCCAACTTCTTCATGCAGAAGCGTGGCATCGGCGCGGTCTTCCGCGAGATCCCGCAGAAGATCCTGTCCCTGGACGAACTGGGCCTGCCCTCGGTTCTCAAGAACCTGGCCCTGCTGCCCAAGGGCCTGGTCCTGGTCACAGGCCCCACGGGCTCGGGCAAGTCCACGACTCTGGCGGCCCTGGTGGATTACGTGAACAAGATCCGCAAGGACCATATCCTGACCATCGAGGACCCCATCGAGTTCGTGCACGAGCCCCAGAACTGCCTCATCAACCAGCGCGAGGTCGGGCGCGACACCATGAGCTTCAGCGCGGCCCTGCGCGGCGCCCTGCGCGAGGACCCGGACATCATCCTGGTCGGCGAAATGCGCGATCTCGAAACCATCCAGCTGGCCCTTGAAGCGGCCGAGACTGGCCACCTCGTCTTCGCCACCCTGCACACCATATCGGCCTCCAAGACCATCGACCGCATCATCGAAGTCTTCCCCGGCGACCTGCAGGGGCAGATCCGTTCGGGTCTGGCCGACTCCCTACGGGCCATCATCGCCCAGAACCTGTTCAAGCGCATCGACCAGCCCGGCCGCGTGGCCGGCATCGAGATCCTCATCGCCACGCCGGCCGTGCGCAACCTCATCCGCGAGAACAAGATCTTCCAGATCAATTCCGTCATCGAGACCGGCCGCAAGTTCGGCATGCAGAGCATCGACGACGCCATCATGAAGCTCCTGACGGCCGGCATGATCGACCCCGAACAGGCCTACAACAAGGCCGCCACCAAGTCCAAGTTCCGCGAGTTCCTGGTCACGCCGCCCCAGGACTTCACCGAGGTGTAACATGCAACGAGCGCATCTTGACCACATCCTGCATCAGGTCCTGGACTTCTCGCCCGACACCTCCGACATCATCTTCACGGTCAACAAGCCGGTGCAGGCCGAGGTCCACGGCGAGCTCGTGGACGCGAAAATCACGCCCAATCCGGGGCCGCTGCTGCCGTTCCAGGTCGAGGCCGTGGCCATGTGCCTCATGGGCCGCAACCTGCGCCTCTACGAGGATCAGCTCTCCCGTGGCTCCTGCGACCTGTCCTATGAACTGCCCGGCCGCTGCCGCTTCCGTGTCAACGTGCTGGGGCAGAAAGGGTCCCTGGCCATCGTCATGCGCAAGCTGACCTCCGTGGTCCCGACCATCAAGGAGCTGGCCCTGCCCGACGTCTTCTACCAGATGTCCAAGGAGAAATTCGGCCTGATTCTGGTCACGGGCGCCACGGGCACCGGCAAGACCACGTCCCTGGCCGCCCTCATCGACAACATCAACCTGATGTACCGCAAGCACATCGTCACCCTCGAAGACCCCATCGAGTACGTGCACGAGCACAAGCTGGGCACCGTCAACCAGCGCGAGCTTGGGCTTGATTTCGACACCTTCGCCTCGGGCCTGCGAGCGGCCCTGCGCCAGGCGCCCAAGGTCATCCTGGTCGGTGAAATCCGCGACCGCGAGACCATCACCATCGCCCTGGAGGCCGCCGAGACGGGTCACCTGGTGCTCGGCACCCTGCATACCTCGGACACGGGCCAGACCATCAACCGCATCATCGGCATGTTCGAGCTGGCCGAGGAGCGCCTCATCCGCTCACGCCTCATGGAGAGTCTCAAGTACGTCGTGTCCCAACGCCTCCTGCCGCGCATCGGCGGTGGCCGTGTGCCGGCCTTCGAGATTCTCAAGTCCAACCTGCGGGTCAAGGAGTGCATCTTGAACGGCGAGAGCGAGGATAAGACTTTCTACGGCATCGTCGAGTCTGGCGACGCCTACGGCATGGTCACCTTCGACAAGTACCTGGCCAAACTTTTTTACGAGAATGTCATCACCGAGGACTCGGCCATGACCTACGCCTCGGACAAGTCGCGGCTGGCGCAAATGGTCGACAAGATCAAGACGGCGCGAGGCGAGAAGGTCACGGACATCGAGGGCCTGGAACTCGACCACGAATACGAACGCAAGACGTCCCTTTTCTAGGGGGTGGGAACCATGGAGATCAGCTGCACATCCTGCAATTCGACGTTCGTCATTCCCGACGACCGCATCCCCGAGACACGGAAGTTCAAGCTCAACTGCCCCAAGTGTCGCGAGCCCATCCTCGTGGACCAGGACGCCCTGGACGAGAAGGTCGTCGCTCCGGAGCACTTTCCCCACGACGCCGTGGTGGCCTTCATGTTCGTCAAGAACCACGACCTGGCTGGGCGTATCGCCCAGTTTCTCAAGGGACGCGGCATCTTCGTCTCCGAGGCCAGGTATGTCCATGAAGCCGTGGACAAGGTCCGCATCAACTACTACAATATGCTGATTCTCGAAGAGTCCGAGGAGAGCAGGTCCATCCTGGCCATCGTCAGGAAATGGAACGGCATCAGGCGGCGGGAGGTCAACATCGTCCTCGTCGAGGCCAAATGCCAGAGCATGCATCCCAACGAGGCCTTCCTGCGCGGCGTGAATACGGTCATCGGCGCGGTCGACGGCGAGCGGATTGAAAACTTCCTCGATCTGGCCTTGGGCGAATACGACAATTACATCGAACCATGGACCGAAGCGGGCAGGAAGCTTCGCCAGAAAGGGTAGTGCATGATCCGGGACAAGAGCAAAATATTCCTTTTCGCCCTGTGCTTGGTCAACATCTTCATGGTGTTCAAGATTTTCGACGCCGAGAGCGGCATCCAGGCCTACAAGGACCTGCGCCTCAAGATCGAGGGCGTGCAGGCATCCCTTGACGACATCGACGCCAAGAACCGCCAGCTGAGCTCCGAGATCCGGGTGCTCAAGCGTGACGAGAAGTATGTGCAGCGCCTCATCAAGCGGGAGCTGTGCTATGTCGCCGACAACGAAATCATGTACATCGTGAAATGAATATGAACGATACCCTCGCCCTTTTCGACGAGCTCCTCGAGCACGACTCCGGGTCCAAGATTTTTTTTCCCCTGGCCCGCCTGTACCGCAAGCAGGGGCATACGCGCAGGGCCATCGAGATCGTGCAGAGGGGCGTCGAGAACCACCCCGATTACCTCGAAGCCCAGCTGTATCTCATCGATCTCCTGAGCGAGGAAGGGGAGGATGGCGCCGCCGCAGGCAGGGCCCAGACCATCCTCGCCAAGCTGCTGGCCTACGAGAAGTTCTGGCTGCGGCTGCGCGAGCATTACCTCAAGTCGGGGCAGGCGGACTTGGCCATGGCCGCGTTCGTCCTTGAGCGCAACTCCCACGGCGAAAGCGTGGATCTGGCCAAGCTGCTGACCTGCGGCATAGGGCACTACTCCGAGGACCTGGCCGCCAGCGACGTTCCGGTGGAGCCCGAGCGGGACCTCGACGCCGAGGAAGTCGCCCAGTTCTGCATCAATTCAGGCATCAAGACCAAGACCATGGCCAAGCTCCTCTCGGCCCAGGGCGAGTACGAGCAGGCCATCAAGATCTACGACGACCTGCTGGAGGCCGCGGTCACGGACGCGGAGCGCGAAGAGCTGCGGGGCCTGCGCGACAAGGCCTACGCGGAGCTCGGCAGCGCCCCGGACCCCGAGGCGGAGAAGCACAACAAGCTCTACTTTGTACTCAACTCCCTGGCGGACAGGCTGGAGCAGAAGTTCGGCCCCGACTCCGCCGGAAACGCATGAGCAGGTTGCCCCTTGATTCTTTTCCGGCCGGGCTATAGGTCCTCTCTGGGCCCTGTCATGGCCTGCGATCATCGGCCGTGTCCGTTCAATCCCAATCGATTTCGAGAGGATACATGAAAAAACAGCTTTTTCTTTGCGGTCTTCTGTTCCTTGTGGCCTGCACCCCGGTGAAGACAACGAGGGAATATTACGAAGACTACGTCAATCCCAAAGCAAGCATCGATTACGAGAACACGGTCACGACGGATCTGCCGGCCGAGTTTCTGGACGATTACTACGCCATCGACAGCAAGATAGTGCGTCTGGTCGACCAGATCGAGCTCATGGATTTTCAGCTCGACGCCGCCTGGATCGGGCAGCAGAAGGCTGCGCAGCCCTGGATCAGGCATATGGCCGTCCTGGACGGCGAACAGCTCTTCCTGGCCGGCGACGACACCCTCGGGTTCGATCCGCAGCTGCGCGAAAGCCTCGTTGAGCTTGGCAAGGAGCCGAAGCGGCACCTCATCCAAAGCGCCGACCGGGTCATCCTCGTGCACGTGGGCTCCATCGGCAACGACAGCCTGCGCACGACCCTGGTCGAGATCGACATGGATCTTCTGACCGCCGAAATCCGCGACCGCAAGACCTCGCTCTTCACCGGCGACAAGGTCTTCGGCCAGGCCGCGGGCGTGTCCGCCGAAGCCCTGCTGCCCATCACCAAATCCACCAGCTACTCGGGCAGCCGCGACGCTGGGGATGTCGACGTCTACTGGGTTCGGAGCATGGCCTCCGACAATCTCATCTACATCTATCCCAACTGAGGCATAGCTATGCGCCAGGTAACGGTTGTCGAGCACCTGCTGCTCAGCCAGAAGGAGAGGCCCATGGCCTCGGGCCGGTTCACCCGGCTCCTCACGGAACTCATCCTGTCGGCCAAGATCATCGGCCGCGAGGTATCAAAGGCCGGCCTGCTCGACGTTCTCGGGGCCACGGGTGAAGTCAACGTCCAGGGCGAGATCGTGCAGAAGCTCGACGACTTCTCCAACCAGGTCATCATCCGCCGCATGGAGCGGGCCGGGGTGCTCTGCGCCATGGTCTCCGAGGAGAACGCCGATTTCATCGAGATCCCCCGGCAGTTCCCCGTGGGCGACTACATCCTCATCTTCGACCCCCTCGACGGCTCGGCGAACATCGACGCCAACGTCAGCATCGGCACCATCTTCAGCATCTACCGCCGCACGTCCTACACCCAGCAGGCCGTAACCCTGGACGAGATTCTGCAGAAGGGCGCCATGCAGGTGGCTGCGGGCTACATCATCTACGGTTCCTCGACCATGATGGTCTACACGGCCGGCAACGGCGTGCACGGCTTCACCCTGGACCCGAGCGTGGGCGAGTTCCTGCTGTCCCACCCGAACATCCAGATCCCGGAGCAGGGGCGCATCTACTCTGTCAACGAGGGCTACTGGTCCTACTGGGACGAACCCACGCGGCGCATCGTCAACCATTTCAAGTCCGACGAGAACGCATTGGGCCGCCCCTACAGCCTACGCTACATCGGCTCCCTGGTCTCGGATTTCCACCGCAACCTGATCTACGGCGGCATCTTCATGTACCCGGCCGACCACCGCGACCCGCGCAAGCCCAAAGGCAAGCTCAGGCTCATGTGCGAGGCCAACCCCATGGCCATGATCGTCGAACAGGCCGGTGGCCTGGCCGTTGACGGCACGCGGCGCATCCTCGACCTCGAGCCCGAGGAACTGCACCAGCGTGTGCCGCTTTTCGTGGGGTCGAAGAAGGATGTCGAGGTCGTGCTCCAATACTACCGCGAAGCGGGGGGCGAGCGGCCATAATCCATTCTGGACTGCGTTGCTGCGGCGATTTTGAAGGACTCATGTAGACGGCTACACTTCGCCCTTCAAAATCGCCTTGCGCCTTGCCAGAATGAATTCTGGCCGCTCGCCCGTGTGCGACCGCGTTGCGCGTCGCGGACTCCGTGCGGGATGATGACACGTCATCGCGAACGAAGCGCGGCCTGGTCGGGCAACGCGCGAGATCCATCTTCAAATTTTTTCTTCATGTAACGTATTGAGGCATTTCCGGTTTGTCCGTCATTTCCACCCCATGTGCATCCGGCCCCGTCTGTTTGGGCATCGAGACGTCCTGCGACGAGACCTCCGTGGCCTTGTGGGCCGGCGGTAGGATCGAGGCGGAGCTGGTGCATACCCAGATTCCCATGCACTCCGTGTTCGGGGGCGTGGTGCCGGAGCTGGCCTCGCGGGAGCACCTGCGGCTGCTGGACCCTCTGGTCGAGTCGCTCTTGGCCCAGGCCGGGAGACCGGGGGGGGAGGGCGTCGAACTGGTGGCCGTGACCCGCGGCCCCGGCCTGCTGGGCGCGCTGCTGGTCGGCATCGCCTACGCCAAGTCCTTCGCCTTGGCCCGCGGCGTGCCGGTCGTCGGCGTCAACCACCTGCACGCCCATCTCCTGGCCTGCGAGTTTACGGGGGCCATCGATTATCCGGCCCTGGGGCTGCTGGTCTCTGGCGGGCACACGCACATCTACTCCATGCCGCGGCCGGGCGCCTTCGAGCTCATGGGGCGCACCCTGGACGACGCCGCAGGAGAGGCCTTCGACAAGATCGCCAAGCTGCTCAACCTTCCCTATCCGGGCGGCAAGTACATCGACGAACTGGCCCGGCTTGGCACGCCCGTGCGGGGGCTTTTCACCCGTCCGTATCTGAACAACGACAACTGCGACTTCAGCTTCAGCGGCCTGAAGACGGCCGTGGCGCTGCACGTCGAGCAGCACGCGCTGCCGGCCCTGGATTACGCCACTTTCGACCCGGCCGTCGTCGAACCGCGGGTCAAGGACCTCTGCGCCACGGTCAGCGAGACCGTCGCCCAGACCCTGCTGGAAAAGACGCGCCGGGGCCTGGGACGCGCGGACGGTGTGCGCACCTTGTGCCTGGCCGGCGGAGTGGCCGCCAATTCCCGCCTGCGGGAGGTCTTCACCGCCTTTGCCGAGGCCAACGGGCTCAAATTTCTGGCCCCTGCGCAAAAGTATTGTGGTGATAATGCTGCTATGATAGCGTACGCAGGTGTTCAGCTGGCCCGGGCGGGGCTGGCGAGCGCGCTGGATTTCGAGGCCATCCCCCGAGGGCGGGCTGTGCCTGACGATTATATCGTAAACCCTTTGTTCAAGGAGTGAATAATGGCTGCTCAAGTGAACGATGCCGGATTCGACGCTGAAGTTTTGAAATCTGATCTCCCGGTGCTGGTGGATTTTTGGGCGCCGTGGTGCGGTCCGTGCAGGGCCATCGCTCCTGTCATCGACGAACTGACCCAGGAGTTCGAGGGCAAGGTCGCCATCATGAAGATGAATGTCGACGAGAATCCCGCCACGCCGAGCAAGTTCGGCATCCGTGCCATTCCCACGCTGATCCTTTTCAAGAACGGCGAGGTGGTCGAGCAGGTCACCGGGGCCGTGTCCAAGGCCAGCCTGAAACAGATGCTCAATGACAAGGCCCTCTAGTTCCGGAGTGTCCTGAATGTCGTAAACCGAGGGTGGCTGCGCGGATACGCTGCCGCCCTCGTTCTTTGCCGAGTCCCGTCGCGTGTTCGCGGCCGGCGCATCCTTCACCATTAGCCAGGTTTTCGCCATGCGCACCAAACTGCTTCTTTTTTCCCTGGTCCTTCTTCTGAACGGCTGCGGGGCCATCGACTACTATTTCCTGACTCCTCCCGAGGACACGGCCCAAGAGCTTTTCGAGAACGCCCGCGTGTCCATGCAGGACAAGGACTACGCGCAGGCCATCGACTCCCTGGTCAAGCTGAACGACCGCTACCCGTTTAGCCCCTACGCCATGGACGCCCGGCTTATGCTCGGCGACGCCTACTCCCTGGACCGGCAATATCTTGAGGCCGTGGACGTCTACGAGGAGTTTTTGTCCATGCACCCGCGGCATGAGCAGATCGACTACGTCCTTTTTCAGATCGGCGTGAACAAGTTCAACTCCCACAAGTCCATCGACCTGCCCCAGACCCAGCTGTCCGAGGCCATCGAGTCCTTCAAGCGGGTGGTGGACGGGTATCCCAAGAGCGCCTACCGCGAACCGTCCCAGGAATACATCGAGAAGTGCCGCCGGCTCATCGCCGAGCACGAACTCTACGTGGCGGACTTCTACTTCAAGACCGAGCAGTACGGAGCCGCCTGGGCCCGCTACAAGTACGTCCTCGACAACTTCCCCGATCTGACGGACATCGCCCAGACCGCCGAAACCCGCGCCAAGGCGGCCTGGTTCTACGCCCAGGAGCAGGAGAACGACACCAAACGGCATCCGAGCAAGATCAAGCCGTATTTCGACTGGCTCTAGGCGAAGACGCCAGCAACTTCCGACGCTGCGGCGATTTTGAAAGGCGAATGCACCCCGGCGCATAAGTTTTTCCGAATCGCCGCAGCGTGTTCATTTCATCCAAGCGGCATTGCATTCCTGCCATGGCCGCGCCCGCCTGCACCCTCGTGTCGTAACCTCGCTTCTTTTCTCTAAATTTCAGATTGATACGTCCGAGTCTTCACCTCTCGTCCCGCGTTTTTATCATAGGCGCCGCGTGGCGGATTTTGGCTGCTGAATTGCAAAGATCATCCAAAGATCGGCGTCATTGGCGGCATGGTTACTGATCGCCATTGCACATTTCGTGCTTCAGTACCGCGACGAATTTTTATGGAATTCCGATATGATTCGGACGGGAGGTAGCGTATGCACGAGAAGAGGAGATACCCACGCAGTGCAGCTTTGTTACCATGTGCTGTAGAAAAGATATTTCATAATGACAAGAAAGTTCAATCGAAGGTCATCAACCAAAGTCAACAAGGTTTGAGGATTGAGTCAGACTATAAATTTCTTCCTGGTGATGCTTTAAAAATTGTTGTTTATGATGATAGCTTCGATATCGATGCGGCAAAGCAAGACTATTGTATCGGTATGGTTCGTTGGTGCGCTCTTCAGGATGGCTGTTGCGGTGGTATGTATGGCATTGGTGTCGAGCTGGCGGTTCGCAGCAAGAACGCATACTGGTCTATCAGTGGCTGATGCGCAATTGAGAAGCGGCGGATCGACTATGCCGCGAAACGGGGTGCCGGCCGCAATCCAGGCGTCAGGTCCCGGTGTGAGGCTGCCCCGATGCGATCCGTCAGTTCAGAATAACCGGAAACTGTAAGATTTTTCGACACGCATTCTGGGACATCTTACAGTATTGTTTTGAGTCTGAAGCGGGTTTGCCATGGGGGAAAGCGTGACCAGTCAGAGCGATCCCTTCGCGAGCTGTCACGAGGCGGACATCGCGATGCAAGCCGAATCGCAATGCCTTGCCGGGCGTCTGCGCTTCAGGCTAAGGGTGTTTTGCCGTGTTCCTTCGTGTTCCCGGACTGTCTCCATATGTCCGGGAAGATCGTGACAGGAGGGATTCCCGACGGAACTTCCACCGCATCCACCTCTGATCGCCGGGGAAGATCGTGCTCGAATTCGCGTTGGTCATCGTCGCCCTTGCCGCCAGCCAGGCCATGCAGCTCGTGGATGATCTCCTGAGCCAAGCCGGCGTTGTGTCCGTGGCCCACGGAATGCTGCTCGGATATGGGCAGATTTTCGTGAGCAGGGCTATTCTTGCGTGGGGCGGCAGCTCGCTGGGCTGGACAGCCGTTGTGCTCGTGGGAGTGGGAGCCATGGGGGTCTCCCTCTACAGGATGCACAACACCGGCACACGTTGGGTGTTTGCCTTCAATTTCGGCTTGTTCTGCGGCATAATCTATGGAGGGGTTTCGCTCGTCTGATGGCGTTGCGCAACGAGTCCTTCGTTTGCCCCGGCTTTTCCTACCAGAGCCTCCATTCCTCCCGTTCCAGTACATAGACCGCGAGTGCCAGGTTGGTCACTGCATGGGCCAGCACGCACTGTGCGATGCTTTTTGTCCTGTAGAGTAGCCAGGAATAGGCCATGCCCGCCATGATGCCGGCGACGATGAAATGGTGGGCCAGGCCGAAGAGCCCGGCGCAGGCCAGGAAGGAGGTCCAGGTGAACGTGCCGACCGGAATTTTCGAGAAATCCGGGGTGATGATGTAGCGAAGCAGGAAGGAGCGCCAGAACAGCTCCTCCATGATCGGCACCACGACGACGGCCCCCGCGATCCTGGCCGCGATCATGGACAGCCTCGTGCCGTCGTCGGGGAAGGTTGTCGGGTCGAATCCAGTCGGCTGCCCCAGCGCCTGCGGAGCCCAGTCCATGTTGATCCAGAGTGCGAAGACCGCGAGCCCCAGGCCGATACTGCCCAAAGTTTGCGCGGGTCTGCCCAGTTCGGTCCAGTCCAGTTCCGTGTACGCCCGGCGCAACAGAAGTAGCGCGAGCAGCGCGGACATGGGGCGCAAGGGGTAGAGAAGAAAGAAGTCGGCGGCGTTGATGTCGATCCAGCCCCGTCCGTTCAGAAAATGCAGTCCCTCGTCGAGACCGATGAAGGCCATGAACAACGCGAAGGGCAGAATGCGGGGCCAGGCTTTTTCGTTCATAGCCTTGGCCGCATGTAAGAAACGTGCCAGAGCGTTTCGGAATTCAGGTCGGGAGAGGAGTCGGAGCGGATTAACTTGTGAACCATTGCTATCAGATGTCGGGAATTCTTACATTTCATGTGTCATATCGTGTGTTTTTTAGTTATAAAATCATGCGCTTGCGTTCGGCACTGTTATTGCTTCTCCTCTGTCAAACTCGTAACGAACGAATATCAACGGAGGGACAATCCATGCGAACCATGCTGAAGAGGATTTTAGGGGCGGCATGTCTGATCCTGCTGGCGGCGCCGTCGTGGGCGGCCATCTATCTGCCCGAGCCCGTATTGCCCTTCGCCATGCAGTACGACCAGTTCTATTCGTATTCGACAGCCGTGCTGCAGGAACTCTACGGGAATAGCAACTCCGACTATTATGTCAGCAAGCAGTACGCGGACCTGTACAAGTACAATGCCGGTTCCGGAACGCTGGATCTGGTCTTGTGGTCCGGTCCGTATCGCGACAACCCAGACGTCGACGGTACCGACTTCAAGGACTCGGTCTCGGAACTCGATCTGCGGTCCACTACGGGCCAGGCCGTAACCCAGACTGCGACTTGGTCCTCGTCGGTCAGCAACCTGCTTGCGTATCTGCTCCAGAACTACCAGACCTCCATCCCGGTGGTCATCTATGACCTGAACCAGGACATGAAGGCCGGCGAGGGAACCGAGTACGTGAGTGGCATCGTCACTATCCGCGAGGCTAACGGCGATGTGGTCAGGTCCTGGTCTTTCGACAATTCGAACAACGGTGTCTACAACCAGATGGATCTGGTCACCGTCCCGGAAACCATCACCTTCCCGATTTCAGCGACCAAGAATGCGACCGTGAACAGCAACATCGGCGGCGGATTCGCAGACTTCCTGCTCTATGCGCCCGATCTGGACCTGGCGCTCTACAACGCCACCGGGCGCACCATCTCCTTCACGCCGTACTTTACGAACCTCAATAACGGACCGGAAGAAATCTATCTTTCCGGTGCGTTCCAGCGCAACATCGTACCTGAGCCTTCGACCCTGATCCTGCTGGGGCTTGGCATGTCGGCCCTGGCTTTCATGGGACGCAGGTTGCGCAGGTAGACGCTCAAGCGCGCCGTTTACAGGGAGGGTCCGAAACAACCACCGTTTCGGACCCTTCATTTTTGGGGTTTGGGGGCTGTTAACTTTTCCGACACCCTGCAGAATTCGGAAGCCTCCGGCCCGGGAGAACGTCGCGGGCTTTATTTCATGGCATGAGAAAGGTGTCGACGCCCTTGCGCAGGGTGCGGTGGCGTATCCCTGGGCCATAGCCGGTGCGGAACAGCATGACCGGGCCCTGACGGTTGAAATTCACGCCTGTGAAGAGCGCCTGCAACTCGTCCCACACCGCCTCGAGCATTGACCTGTGGGCGCCGGCAAAGGCGTCCGCCCCTTCCCACAGCCAGCGTAGCCAGAACAGCGTAACGGCCGTCATGGGCTGCATCTGCAGGCCGTGATGGTCCAGCGCCAGCCAGATCCGCTGCAGCGCCTGCCCGCCAAGCAGAAAGTCGCGCTCTTCGAGACCATCGACGACAACCAGCCCCGCAGCCCCGCTGGCGAGGATGCCGCGGCCCGAGTGCAGGGCTGCCAGCCGTCCGAGGCGCAGGGCATTGGCGATGCGCATGGCCTGCCACGGCCTGGTCAGGCGCAGGAAGACGTCACCGGCCCGGCCGGCCTCCAGGTTCGGCAAAGGCAGGCCGTCCCGCGTCCGCTGTGCGTCGTAGGCGCTGAAGCGGACCATGGAGACGAAATGTTCGTGCAGCCCCCTGTGCTCCGTGCGGATTCTGTCCGCCAGGTAGACCACCCTGGCCAGTCTGCGCAGCTGGCTGCGCGTCGTCAGCAGGTGCAAGTCCGCACCGGGCATGTCAGTCAGGCGAGCCTTGAGATCGTCCTGCAGCCAGGCCGGCAAGGGCCGTCGCGAGTACGGACGGCGGTTGGTGCAGCGCGTCCATATGCAGCGCGCCAGGGGTGAGGGGCCGGGGGCGCCGGGTTCAAATCGCGCCTCGGCCATGAGATTCTCCTGCGTGGCGTCCGGCCGTATCGTCACGGCCGCGCGCAACCCAGCGGACGCGGCTGCCAGGGAAATGTTCTCCAGCGCAGCCCCGCAGGCGATGACCGATGCGGTCTGGCGGATGTTGAAGAATGACCTGTCCGCGTCGGAATCCATGAAGACCTGGATGGCGTTGTCTGTCCGCCGAAAGCGCCATGGCTGGACGTTGTCGCCCGAGGGGGCGCGCACGGCGGCTCGGAGCAGGTAGTCCGCCATCTCGCGGGACGGGACGGCGGATGGCGTGCCGACCGCGGCCGGCATTGGCGGTACTTCCGGCCGGGCCTTGGCCGCGGCGGCGAGGAGCACGTTGCGCACGTACCAGATCTTGAGGCGCTGCAGGGGCGAACGGTTGCCCCAAGGCAGCCTGCCCTGGCGCAGCGTGCGGAGATACGGGTCGACCTGCAGGAAAGAGGGCGCAGGCTTCAGGCCCGGCCTGCCCAGGATGACACGTACGGCCTCGGTCGCGGCGAGGGCGGCGCAAAGCTGGCAGGCGATGCTCAAGGACGGCCCCTTTCCGCCGCGCAGATCCACGCGGGAGAGGTCCATGTAGCCGATCTGCGTCGGCCTGGGCGCAAGGCCCATGGCAAAATGCAGGTACTTCTCCTCCATGGACAGGCTGTCGCGTACGTCGAAGTACTCATCGAAGGACATGCCGTCCGCGGTGAAGACCAGCAACGCGGAGCTGAAGCCCAGGGGGCCGGCGGTGATGACCGGGATGCCCATGGAGCGGGCCATATTGAAAAGCGTGCGCCGGATTTCGAACTGGAAAAAATCGAGGCCGTCGAGGACCGCGTCGACTCCGCTCAGGAATCTGGCCATGTTATCCATGGTCAGGCCGTCGGAGAACGGGTCGATGGACAGGAAGGGGTTGATGGCCAGAGCCTCGCCGATCATGACCTCGAGCTTGGGGCGGCCGAAGGCCGGCACCTTGGCCCCGGCCTGCCGGTTCACGTTGGCCGCCTCGAAGACGTCGAAGTCCGCCAGGTTGAAATTTCCAATGCCAGTGCGCACGAGGTTGAGCAGATGGACGCCGCCGACCCCGCCCATGCCGGGGATGGCCACCCTGGCCCCGGCCAGGCGTTCCTGTTCGCCGGGCGAGAGCAGGCCTATGTTGCGGGAAAATGCGACGTCATGGTAGGCGGCGGGGTCAGGGTAGCCCCGGGCGCTCAGATGATCCAGATGCTCGTTTCGCTTCACGGTCGGCCCCCTGGTTTTGCTGTCGGCGTACGGATAATGCCGGGAATTGTGAGCGCGAAAAGCCGGGAAGAGAGTCTCTTCCCGGCTCGGCAGAGCGATGAGGCAACGTTACTCAGCTTTGCGGCGGCGGGCCATGAAGCCCAGCCCCAGCAGTCCGGCGCCGAGGAGTATCACGGTCGTCGGTTCCGGGACAGGCGCATGGCGGACCGTTCCGGAATTCTCAACGGTCAGGTCGAGTGCGGTCGGAAGCTGGGCGATGGCGGCCAGATCGCCTCCGTCAAAGACCGGGACGGCGCTCAGCAGGTTCGCGTTGATGTCGGCATACCCGAGGATGGAACTCAGATCCGTGAGTTCCTTGCCGTCGATGTACCAGAAGTTGTCGAGGACGCTGGCAAATCCCATGGTGAAGCTGAACGCGCCGTTGAGTTCAGCGCCTTCGTCCAGAAGGAATCCAGTGGCGCCGGCCTTGATCAGGTCGAACGTGGCCAGGGTGTATTCCGGGGCGCCTGCAAGGTCCGTGGAGGCGTACAGGGAAACGCTGCCGATCCCAGGAGTGAAGATGATGTCGTAGGTGTTGCCCACCACATTGTCGATGTAGCCGGCAAGGCCTTCGAATTCGTAGTAGATGTATGCAGCGTCTTCGCCTTTTCCAAAGAACGTCGCTTTGCCGTCCTTGGTGACGATGCCCAACGCTCCGTATTCGGTGAAGGTGTCACCATTGGAGAGCACATGGTCGTCACCGAGGTCCTGCAGGATGTGGGACTTGAAGGGGAAGTCCTCTCCGGCGTTGGTGATGCCGATGACCTCATTGTACGTGACGCTGTTCAAGGGCGTGGTGTTCCCGACATAGGCGTTATAGCCGATGGTGCTCAGATCCCACGTCACCGTGGAATACGCCCACGCGCTTCCGCAGAACAGGGTGGCCATGAGGGCCAGGAATGCAATTTTTTTGAATTTCAGCATACAAGCCTCCCGAAATCTGAAAAAATGTTTCTATCCGGCTTAAGCCAAGCGCCTTTGTCAGGAGAAAGCATATTTCATTCCAGTTGCTTAATATTCCGTATTAATTGAATAAAATTTTAAATTTGGCGCTGTGTGCCGGGGCATCTGTAAGGTCCGTCGACACGTCGGGGCCGCGATATTTTACACCACGCGGAAGCGACGGGGGGCACGGTGCGCGCCGGAAATGACGGAAAGGTATGGACTGCCGCGCTGCGCTCGCAGTGACGAAGCGGGGGGCAGGAGGACACGGGACGTCGGGAGAGGATGAAGGCGGGCAGCACGACCATAAGGCATGGACTGCCTCTCCGCGCTCACGGTGACGTTGCGGGGATCAGGAGGAAGCGGGACGTCGGGAGAGGATGAAGGCGGGCAGCACGACCATGTCGCCGACCCAGGCGGTGATCATGATCACCGCGCTCAGGCCGCCAAAGCTGATGGTCGGTACGAAGCTGCTCAGGACGAGGACGCCGAAGCCGATGACCAGGATGATGGACGAGGAGCAAATGCCCAGGCCCTTCTCCCGCGTGACCGTGCGCAGCGCGTGGGGTATGGGCGTGCCCCGGCCGCGTTGCGCGTTGTATTCAGTCAGGAAATGGATGGTGTCGTCCACCGCGATGCCCAGTGCGACCACGGAGATGAGGGCCGTGGACGTGTTCAGGGGGATTCCGAGGGCGCCCATGACGCCGAAGTTCAGTATGATGGGGAAGATGTTGGGCACGAGGCTCAGCGCTCCGCTGCGCACCGACCCCAGGGCCAGGAACATGATCAGCGTGATGACGACGGCAGCCAGGGCCAGGCTCTCGACCTGCCCCCAGACCAGGGCGTCGATGGTGTTCACGTCCTGAACCGCCCGCCCGGTGATGCGTATCTGCAAATCTGCGTTTTCGTGCCTGGCGAGGAAGCCGCGCAGGGCATCGATGATCCTGGCCTGCCCCGCGGAGCTGTGCTCGGAGATGCGCAACAGGATGCGGGCGTGGTCGTAGTCGGAGGTGACGAATTCGCCGAGTTCGTCCGAATCGTACAGCAGCAGGTATTGAGAGACCAGTTCCCTGCTTTCCGGAATGGCGTGAAACCGGCTGTCCTCGTCGTGGAAGGACATGTTCATGTCCTTGAGGAAGTCCACCATGGACATGGTCTTGTCCACCCCCGGCAACGCGCCTGCGAAGCCCTGAATGTCCTGGATCACGGCCAGGCTCTCCGGTTCACGGAAGGCGTCGCGCCGCGGGGACCGTATGGAGACGTCCACGGTGCCCACTCCGCTCAGGTGCTCTTCGACGTAGCGCAAATCCTGCCGCAACGGGCTTGACTCCTTGAAATACTCCAGCAGGTTGGTTTCCACCCGGATTGTCGCTGCAAAGCCGACGGCCACGGCCACCAGCAACGCCGCGGACAGGGCTATGCGCCGGGGTCGGGCTTCGATGAAATCCGAGAGCCGGGACAGGAAGACATTAAGCCCCTTTGCCTTGAGGCTGTGGATGAAGACGGATTCAGGCCTGCACAAGAGCAGCAGGGGGGGCAGCAGCAGGAAGGAGAAGGCGAACTCGAAGAGCATGCCGGCCGAGGCCAGCCAGCCGAACTCCTTGATGGGCGGTATGTCGCTTACGATCAGCGAGATGAAGCCCACGGCCGTGGTCAGGCTGGTCAGGAAACAGGGGACGATGACCCGCTGCAACACATGCTCCATGGCCCCGGCCGGGTCGAGTCCGCTTTCGAGCAGGCTCCTGTCCAGGTGGGAGAAGATGTGTACCGAGTCTGCCAGAGCCAGGGCCATGACCAGCGGGGGCACGATGGTCGTCACGTTGTTCAGCGTGACGCCCATGAGCGGGAACAGCCCCATGGTCGCACCCGTGCAGACGGAGATGTTGATCACGGCCAGAATGGTCAGACGTACGCTGCGGAAGACCAGCCAGATGGTCAAGGCAATGAAGAGGTAGGTCACGGGGATGAAGACCGCCACATCGGACTTCATGTACTGGCTGAGACTCAGGTTGGTCACCGTCCATCCGGCGAGATGGAACGAATCGCCCAGACCGGCGTGCTCCGCCAGTATTTGCCTGGCCTTGTCGAGGAGACGCTTGCGGAAGCTGCCGTCCTCGGAGGCGTGGGCTTTGGGAAAGACTGCCAGGGCCGTGGTGCGACCGTCGGCGGAAATGAGGTTGCCCACATACAGGGGGTTCTCGACGGCGTCGCGCCTGAGCTTCTCCAGGCTTACTGCGTCGTCGGGGATGCGCTCCAGGAAGGGACGCACCTCGAAGTAGTCGGTCGAGCCGTGGATGTAGTCCACATTGGCCAGGCTCTGCACCTTGCGCACTTCGGGGATGCCCTTGAGGCCGGCGGTAATGTCGACGATGGCGCGCAGGCTTTGGGCCGTGAAGAGCGAATCGCTCGTGAAGGCGATCAGGAAGAACTCGTCATCGCCGAAGGTCTTTTTGATGGAGTCGTAGAAGGCGACGTCCGGGTCCCCTTCGAGGGTGAAATAGTCCACGTTGTCCACGGTCCTGACGGCTGGGAGCTGTATGAGGAACGGGAGCGCCAGCAGCGCCGACAGGATGAGGCAGACGGTGGGGCGGCGGGTCGCCAGTTTCGGGATGAGCATTTTGACGGAGGATGGCAGGAGGCTCATGGCCTACACCCCTGCTCCGGTGTCGATGAACGGGTACAGATGGCGCATGTAATTGAGCTGTTCCTTGCTAAGGTTGCTGAAGATGTCGGGTCTCGCACCGAAGAAGAATTTCGCCGCCTCCGTCTCCATGGCATGTCTCTTTTCGTGGAAGGTCCAACCGTCCTGCAGCTCGGACATTGTCGTGCTCATTTTGCAGAAGAATTCGTGAAGGTTTCCGTCCACATCGAACGTCTGGTATTTTTCCAGGAGGTTCTGCTCGATGTGGTCCATGTTGATACGCAGCGCCACTGCAGGAGCTCCAACCCCCGCATAGAATCTTTCTGGACCGAAGTCATCGAAGAGGAACATGGTTTTGTAGAAACTGACATGCTTGGGGTTGACCATGATGCAGATGTCATCGACGTTGTTGATCCGCGAATACTCGAACATGGTTTTGGACAGGAAGACCATCAGGTTGCACCAGCGGATTTCCCGGGGCGTGGCCAGCGCCGAGAGTTCCGTGAGCTTGCGCCCCTGATCGCGCAACTGGTTCAGCTCCGGACCATACAGGGCGTCCATGGGCAGCCCGAACAGTCTGCTGTCGAAGATCTGGGTCAGGGTCGAAATGACGGTCAGGTAGCTTCGGAAGATGAAGACGCACGTCGTGGGGAGGAAATTGAAGGCACTCAGGTGCAATTCAGTGGGGTGCGGGTTCTTGATGTATCCCGAAGCAAGATACTCGCGGTAGACCAGGGCGAAGGATTGGGCGAACTCGTCGCGGTTCTCGGCGATCTTGATGTTCGGGCGGTCGATCTCCTCCAGCTTGGACTGGAGCATGGCTGAACGTCGCAGACGGACGGATCTGCGCCGTTCCAGGATGACGTGATCGGATTCGGCGCTCATGGTCGGTCCTCGCTTCGTGTTTTGAGCTCACGAGTGAGCTGCGCCGGGGTGCGCGTGCGGGAATGCCGAGCGCCACGCGGCGCGACGTGGCGCTGCTGGCGACGAAACGCTCTGGCTCCCGATGCAGCAAACATGCTCTGCCCTGCCGTTCAAGGTTTGCCCTGGGGCTGTGCTTCGTGCCGGGTTTCGACGCGGCGTGTTTGAACGATGCCGTGCATTTTCTGCGCCATCGATTGGCACCCCGGACGTTCCCGTCGGAGGGCGAGGCGCGGGCGCGGAGGCGCTCAGAAGAAGCGGGTCGCCCTGAGGAAGACTTGGCTGTCGTCGCGGTAGCGTCCGAAAAGGGTGTCCTCGGGACCGAAGAACAGGTTGGTTCCGAGGGAGAGTTCGAGATCCCTGACGGAGGTCAGTATGGCTTCGGGGGTCAGGAAGGCCCCTCCGTTGGTCAGGTCCACGGCGTAGCGCAGCTTGAGCTTGGCGTTGCCGCGCAGGAATTCCCGGTTGACCTCGCCATTGAGGAAGAAGTTGTCGCGGCTGAGAAAAAGGATATCCGTTTCGTACCCGAAGATGTGCTGATGGGAGAGCTGGATGTTGGCGTACCAGTCATCCTGTCCAAGGTAGTCCACGCCCAGGACGGTGTGGACCATGGATTTCGAGACGGAGTCGAGGCTTTCCGTCGGAAAGGATTGCAGGTCGATATAGGCTGCCTCGCCCCTGAAGCCGAACGAGCCGGCAGTGGTCTCGAACTCGGCGCCGAAGATGTTCTGGCGCCTGTAGTCGGCATGGAGCGTCGGACCGGCGGGGTCGAACGGGTCGAGATCCAGGTGAGGCGTCTTTTCCGTTGCGCGCAGGTAGCTCGCGGCAACATCCCACCCGCCTTGGGACAGGGATGCGCGCATTCCCCAGTCGGCGTTGTCCAATCCTTCCGGTTCGCTTTCCTCCACGCGCAGGCCGACGGACTCCGTCCCGAGGAGCGCCCAGGTGTTGCCGGTATAGTCGAATTCGTTGGGTTCAAAGAAGGGAATGAAGACGGCTTCGAGGGTCGCTTGCCCGATGAAGGCGCGCAGGCGCGCCATCCAGTTGGGAAGCTTGCGGTCCTCGAGATCGGGAATGAGGAATTCGCGCATGTCCTGGGAATTCACGTTGTCCACCGGGCTGATCTGGTCAGTCTTGCCCCAGCGCACGATTTGCCTTCCCAGGCGCAGATCCCAGTCGGGAGTGGAGCGGAAGAGGTAGGCCTCGAAAAGGTCCAGGTCGTATTCGTCTGAAGCCGGGTCAGGGCCGAAGGAGAGGTAGTCGGACTGCACGGAGCCCAGCAGATATGCGGTTTCGGCGTCTGTTTTCGCGTTTTCGCCACCGAAAAAGCCCGCGGGCACCCATTTCCCTTCAACCCTGACGGTGTTGCGGAACATCCTGGGCTGACCAGGACTTTTTTCCTCGTCGAGTTCCTGTGCAACCTTGGCCATGAGGAAGCCCGAGAGGGATGCCTCGCCCCATCCGGAAGCGTCTGGCCGTGTGCGCTCTGCGACCGGGGATTCCCCGAGCAGCACGATTTTTTCGTTGTGCGCCGTCGAGCCGGTGGCCGGGGATTCCCCGAGCAGTACGATTTTTTCGTTGTGCGCCGTCGAGTCGGCGGCCGGGGCCGGACCAGGCTGTCCGGTCGCTGGCGATTCGGCCTGGGCCGTCCCGCCATTTTCCGCGGTCAGGGTGAACACGAGCGTCCGCCCGGCGGAACCTTCAGCTGGCTGCCGTATATCGAGACGGTGGCTGACGGGTTGTTTCAGATCGAAGACGACCCGTACCGTTTGCGCATCGAATTGCGCGGCCCGGACGCGCTCGACGAGAGCATGACTGGCCGGGATGGTGCGTGGCGCGCCGGGCAGGACGGCCGGGGCGATATCCACGACCAGCCGTATCGGGTCGGTCAGAGAAAAGTGTTTCGTCTGCCGGGGCGCGCCGGATGCCGCGATGGTCAGGGTCAGGGCATCATTTTCCGTGGCCAGGGAAAGGTCCGAGAGCACGTGCCTCGCACTTGGGAAAAGCGGCGTGGCGGCGAGGAACATCGCGGCCAGGGCGACCAGGAGCACCGCCCGTCGCGCTCCCGTCGCCCTCGGCGTACGTGAGGGGAAAGGCTGTCGTCTTTGGACTGGAGCTTTTGTGTGCATCGTTTCCCCGTCGTTTTCAGGCGGTCCAGAAACCGCGTCCCGATTCCTTGCGGAATCCGCGCTGCCGCCGGCAGGTCGAACAGCCCCGTGTCGTGCGTGGATCCTTTCCCGCTCTTTCGGCGGTTTCTCACGTTTCTTTAACGGCGAAAGCCTTTCTCACCAACTCTCCAGGGCCTGCTGGGTGAAGGCCGAGTCCGGGATGCCCGAATTGTAGGTGATCTCCTTCGTTTCGAGAAGCGTTCTGTGCCCTGAGTGCAAATCCTCCATGACGACACTGGTTTCGGTCCAGATGTCCTGGATGCGTTCCATCTGTTTCACGTTGAAGCGTTTGACCGGTTCCTTTCCGTCGATGAAGAAGTCCACCCGCAACGACACGAGCATGTCCTTTGCCACCCAGGCGCGCACCATGGAGTACTGGGAATCGGTCCCGGCCTTGGGTCGGCTCTCAAGAATCCAGCAGGCCACCCCGCCCAGGGTTTCCTCGCCCGTCACGGCATGTTCGGAATCCTCGACGGCCCGTCTTTCCATATCCTCATAGGTGAAATCAGTGTTGACGAAGCTGCGCCCCTTCTGGCCGGCCACGATGCGCCGCGTCCGCTTGAGGGCCGGCAGATAGAGGAACTGCTGGGTTTCGTCCTGGTTCGTTTCGAGGCCCAGGAAGCCGGTGCCTTCGATGTCCGCCGGTGACGTAAAGCGGATGATGCTCTTGCGCACGCCCTGCCTGTCCGCTGCGGTCACCGTCAGTTCGCGGACCCTTTTTTCCCCGGACGCGGGCACGAGTTCCATGGTCTGGCGCGATGTCATGTCCTCGCCGACGTACCTGTCGTGGACCATGCGGGCCAATTCCTGGCCCGACGGCGCTGCGAAGGAGATGGCCGCGTTGGCCGCGACGCACAGGGCACCGAGGAGGACTGGCAGGAGACGGACGGGGTTCTTCGGGAGGATGTCCATGATTCGCTCTCATAGGTTGCGGGTTGCCTGTCGTCGGGTGGCGCAGGGGATTGTGCCGGTTGGATGCAGGGTGGAGGCGTTTTGACGGCGCCGGGTTCGGCTGCGTTGTAAGGATTCGCGACATGGATTTGGGAAATGCTTACACGCCCGCGCCCCCAGGGGCTCCGCTTGTGGCCGGACGGCCCGAACTTTGCCTCCTGAGCGCCGCAGGGCACGTGAAACCGTGTGGCGACGTGGCGTCTCGGTGAAACGGGAAGTCCTACACCGTCTTGCGAAATCGCGTATGACCAAAAAAAATCTTCTCGGAAGGCGTGCCATACGGAGGTAAATCGATCCGGTGATATCATGTTGAAAGCATTGTTGATAGTTGTACTACATATGTTGTTGTTTATATCATGTAGTTATCCTCATATCATAAAATTATTCAGTCATACAACAAAAAAAAATCATTTTGTGTATTCACAATGTAAAAAATGATGTATTGAGATGATAAACTCAACCATCGACAGTGAAGTTTAATTATTGGCAAATTATATTAAGCTACTAGGTGGAATGTGTATTGTTTTGGTCATGAATTGGGTTTGTGTGAATGAATTTTTCGTCATGTGCGAAGATTAAACTTTTGGCACAAAGCAAATTTTGGTGGCGTAATGAGAGTGTTTTTCAGATTGAATTCAGTCCGTTGCACCTCCTTCTCCGATTCCGGGTCGGCGGGTGGGGGAGACTGGCCCCGAGATCGTGTTGGATTTTCGTGGTCACGGAGATCAGAACATTCCGTAATCACGTGGAGTCGTATTCTTTGACCGCTTCGTCATGTCGTCGGACGACTGTTTTGAGGAGGGAGAATGGTCAGGTTAGTCGCAACAGTGTTCGCTCTTTCGCTTCTGGTTATCACGGTTTCATGCAAAAGCCACACCAAGGAGTCCTTGAACCAGGACGGGAAAAGCCTGCTTGAACAAGGGAACTTCAACGGGGCGATCATCCACTTCAAGAATGCCCTGGAGCAGGATGCAAACTTCGTCGAGGCGCGTTTCAACCTTGCGATGGCCTATGTCGAAACCGGGAAGCTGGAGCAGGCCGAGCGGGAATTTCAGAAGGTCCAGCTGCAGAATCCCTACGACGACAGCGTGCGGTTCCAACTGGCGCGCATCGCTAATTACCAGGGCCGGCCGGCCGTGGCTGTGCCGCTTTTGATGAGTTTTCTCGAGAAGCACCCCGATGATGCCGGCGCGTATGAACAGCTCGCCCTTTCGGCCTCCATTTCCGGGGACGCGGTCCAATCGCGGGAATATCTCGAAAAGGCGCTGGTCATCGAACCCGGGCGGGTTTCTGCGCGGCTCGGATTGATTCACAATTTCATGACCCTGGGCGAGGGCGCCAAGGCCCGCGAAGCCATCGACAAGTTGCTGGCCGACGATCCCAAAAACCAGGCCGCGCTGCACGCCTTGGCGCGTCTCGAGGCCCAGGAGCGGGATCCGGAGGGTATGCTCGATGTCTATTCCCGGATTACCTCCATTGACCCCGGAGACCTTTTTGCGCGCTACAAGGAGGGAAGTCTGCTCATCGGCAAGGGACGCGCCGAAGAGGTCCGGGCGTCGGCCGAAAGCATGGTCAGGGACTACCCCAAAAAGCCCGAGGGCTATCGCCTGCTGGGCCTGTGCATGTTGCGCGAGGGCAAATACGAAGACGCGGTGACAGCGCTGAACACCTCCATCCGCATCGAGCCGGATCTGGAAACCTATTACCTGCTCGGACTGGCCCATTATTACCGCGGCAATCTGGAATTGGCCGTAACCCAGTTCCAGACGGTTCTGGATTACAGCCCGGGCTTTGCCCAGGCCCGCATCGTCCTCGCCGAGATATTCCTGCGTCAGGGGCGGGGCGCGGAAGCCGTGACCGTGGCGGACAGGATGATCGACAGCTCTCCCGAGGATTTTCGCGGATTCGCCATCAAGGGTGACGGGCTTATGCTGGAGCGCAAGCCGCGCGAGGCTCTGGCCGAATACGCCAAGGCCAAGGGCATCGCGCCGTCGCACTACGGGCTGCTGCTCAAGTCCGGTCTTCTGATGCTGGCCTTGGGGGACAAGGGGGGGGAGCAGGAGCTTTTGAAGGCGCTTCAGGTCTCGCCCAACGGAACCGACTGCAGGCTGGCGCTGCACGACTATTATCTGCGCGCCGGGCGCGTTGACGAAGCCGTGAAGATTCTTGCCGACGGCCTGGATGGGAGCAGGTCCGACGCAATCCTGTACAATGCGCTGGCCAAGGTCTCCCTGGGGCGAAAAGACGCCGAAGGCGCCGAGGCCTACCTCCTCAAAGCGCGGGAGGCGAACCCGTCATATCTTCCGACCTACTACAACGCCGCCGTGTTCCGGCTCGTACAGGGCAAGCCTGACGAGGCCATGGCGCAGCTCGACCTGGCTCTCGGCATTTCCCCCGACGACGTGCGGGCCCTGACGGCTTCCGCCGCCGTGCTCGAAAGGCAGGGCAAGATCGAGGCGGCCAGGGAGCGGCTGGAGAAGGCGCAGGCCGGCGGCGACCTCGGGTCGACCCTGCTGCTTTCGGTCTTTCTGCAGCGTCACGGAATGAGCGACGAAGCGGTGGCCGTACTCGATCGGGGGTTGCAGAAGAAGCCTTCGAATCAGGATCTGATCCTGGCCAAGGCGAAGCTGCACATCGCGCGCAAGGAGACTGACAAGGCCATGGCGCTGTATGGCCAGCTCGAAGCGGCTGATCCGTGGACCGGAATCATGGAGAGAACCAAGGCCTGGATGGCCTTGGGCGAGTTCGACAAGGCCGAGGACAGCGCTCGCCGCCTCGTCGGCCTGGGGCCCGACAAGGCGAGGTCGTACCTGCCTCTGGCGGCCATCCTCGAAATCCGCGGGGACCGTGTGGGGGCGGAGGCCGCCTTGCGCAAGGGGCTGGAGAAAGAGCCCGGAAACGTTTCTGTCCTGACCATGCTCGGCGAACTCTATGTGCGCATGAAGGAGCCGGATAAGGCCCGGGCCATTTTCGACAGTGCACTCGCTCTGGATCCCGCAAACCCGCATGCCCTGACAGGCAAGGGCATGATCGCGCAGCGGCAGAAAAACGAAGACGAGGCCGCCAGGCTGTACCTGCAGGCCGTGCAGGCCAGGAACGACTTTGTTCCCGCTCTGAACAACCTGGCCATGCTCTGGGCCGATGGCGAGAAGACCCGCATGCAGGCGGTGCATCTCGCCATGGCCGCCTTTGCCCGCGCCGGAACGGACGCGTCGGTTACAGACACCCTGGGGTACGTCCTGTTGCGCAACAACCGTTCGGAGGAGGCTCTCGGCGTGTTGGAAAGGGCGTCCGCTCTGGCGCCCGGCAACAGGGAGATCATGTACCACAAGGGGCTGGCCCTGGAACAGCTGGGGCGCAGGGAAGAGGCCAGACTGGCACTGGAGGAGGCGGTGCGCGGGGAGGACTTTGGCGCAAAGCCCGAGGCTGAAGCCTTGCTGAAGAAATTGCAAACCGGCTCCTGAGTCGCGGACAGACGCTCGAAAAGGAGGGGGCTGCAAAAGAGGTTTTCAGAATTCGTGCTGCCGCTCATCAAGCGGCATGAAGGCGGAACGGGGGCGGACGACGCTGACGAATGAGGCCCCATCCCGCGATCCGCACAATCTGGCTTCCGAGTCCTGCCGGAAGGAGGACGAATGGCTGACCTGGTATTGAAAAACCTTGCTTCCGACATAGTCTGGGCCGTGCTGGCGCTGGCCACGTCGCTGGCGGTGCTGGCTCCGCCGCTGAAGGTGATCCTGAACAACACCCTGTTGCCGGAGGCGGGCGGTTTCCTGGTCCTGGCCATCCTGCCGTCGGTGATCGTCTGGACCTATTGCGGGCTGCGCCATCTCAGGCTCCGCATTCCAGCAGCCATCCTCTGTCAGATCTGCGTCACCTTCATCTCCATGGCTCTGTTTCACGCTCTCCTCAGTCCAAGCCGCATGACCGCCGGGGACGAACAGATCGCCCTGCTCGGCTTCTGCGTCTTTTCCGGCTTCAAGGTCGCGGAGTTCCTTTTCGCCAAGTTCCGTCGGGCGTTCCTGGGCCTGGGCAAGCGCATTCTCATTGTCGGGGGGGGCGCGCAGGCCCGGCTCGTCGAGGAGTACATCAAGCTGCACAGGCGTGACCTGACTCTCTTGGGCTGGGTTTCCTGCCCGGCCAGGGAGTGCGCCCCGGGCGGGGACGGCGGGAGCGCCGCTGTCGAGGACAAGTCCGGCCTGCTGCGTCTGGCACAGAATTTCATGGCCGACCAGATTGTGGTTTCCTTGGGGGAACGCCGAGGAGTCTTCCCCGTGGATGATCTGCTGAGCTGCAAGCTGCACGGGATCGACGTTGTTGACGCCCCTTCATTTTTCGAACTGGCCACGCGCAAGCTTCTCGTCGAGAACATCACCCCCAGTTGGTTCATCTTCAGCCAGGGGTTCAAGGTGACCTGGCTCTTGCGTCTGGGGAAGCGCATCCTTGATGTCGTGGCGTCCTTGTCGGGTCTGCTGGTTTTCATGCCGCTGGTGCCGTTCATCTGTCTCGCCATCAAACTCGATTCGCCGGGGCCCGTCCTGTTCCGCCAGACCCGCGTCGGCCGCGGCGACCGCAGCTTCCGTCTCATGAAGTTCCGCTCCATGTACCAGGACGCGGAATCCAGGACAGGGGCCGTATGGTCCCAACAAAACGACCCGAGGATCACGCGCGTCGGCAATTTTCTTCGCAAGACACGCCTCGATGAAATTCCGCAATTATTCAATATCTTGTGGGGTGAAATGTCTGTTGTCGGTCCTCGACCTGAACGACCGGAGTTCATCAATGAGTTGAAGAAAAGCATACCGTATTATTCCGAAAGACATTA
The DNA here is from genome assembly GCF_054657795.1 of Desulfomicrobium salsuginis. Classification (NCBI taxonomy): domain Bacteria; kingdom Pseudomonadati; phylum Thermodesulfobacteriota; class Desulfovibrionia; order Desulfovibrionales; family Desulfomicrobiaceae; genus Desulfomicrobium; species Desulfomicrobium salsuginis. Next base: position 662,675 of record NZ_BAAHYA010000002.1, read on the forward strand.
TGTTAAACCAGGGCTTACTGGATGGGCTCAAGTATGCTATCCGTATGGATCTTCAATAGAGGACTCTCTTGAAAAATTAAGATACGATTTATATTATATAAAACATATGTCGATTTTGTTTGATATATACATAATTTTAAAAACATTTAAGGTCGTTTTTGCCGGAAATGGGAGGTAGGTATGTATTTATGTTCTCGTATTGTAATAAATGTACGTAAACTTTCCGTGCTTGCCCTGGCCCTGGTTTTGGCCGTCGCGTTTTCAGCGAATTTTGGTCTGGCGAAGGAGTACGTCATCGGCGGGGGCGACAAGCTCCAGATTTTCGTCTGGGGAGAACCGGAGCTTTCCGTTTTGGCCCTGGTGCGGCCTGACGGGCGCATCTCCCTACCGGGCGCCGGGGAGTTGATGGCCGAGGGGCTGACGCCGGAGGACCTGCAGAAGGAGGTTACGGCCAAGCTGGCCTCCCTGGTCAAAAACCCGCTGGTCACCGTTTCCATGGCCGAGATCTGCAACAGCAAAGTCTACATCATCGGCGGCGGGGTGCCTTCGGGGACGTTCGACCTCAGGCAGAAAACGACGCTGCTGCAGTTGCTTGCGGGGATGGACCTGACCCGGGCCGACCTCAAGGGGGCGCATGTCATGCGCGGTCCGACGCGACTCGATCGCGACTTCGACCGGCTGCTGCATCAGGGCGACATGAGCCAGGACATCGCCTTGGAGAACAATGACGTCATATTTTTCCCCGCGCTTCCGGAGCCGTACATCTATGTGCTCGGCGCCGTGAACGCCCCGCGCGCCCTGGCCTTCAAGGAGGGGATGACGGTCATGGACGCCCTGCTCGAGAGCGGTGGGTTCAACAAGTTCGCCAAGCGCAACGACACCGTGATCGTGCGGAGGGAAAACGGCGGCGAGAAGCGCATCAGGGTCCGGGCCCAGGATTTGGCGGAAGGCAAGGACCTGACGCAGAACGTGCTTCTGCAGCGCGGGGACTATATCATCGCCAGCGAAGGTTTCTTTTAACCCACGGGAGCGCGCGTTCCTATGAATCACGAACTGTATCTGGAAGTGCGGCGGTACACCCGGCTGCTGCTTTCACGCAAGCGGGTGGTTGTTGTGGCGGTGCTGCTGGTCATGACCCTGGGGATGGCTGCCAGTTTCCTTCTGCCCAAGAAGTATGAAGCCACGAGCACGGTGTTCATCGAGCAGAGCGTTATCGGCGATCTGGTCAAGGGCATCGCCGTCACCCCGTCCATGGAGGCGAAGATCAAGGTTCTGGCCTTGGCCATGCTCAGCCGAGAATCCCTGTCCCAGGTGCTGCGCATCCTGGACAAGGACGTCTATCTGAACACGGATGCCGAGCGCGAGGAATACATCGCCACGCTGCGGGACAGGATATCCATCAAGCTGGACGAGAAGCGGGGTGTTTTCTTCATCACCTATGCGGATTGGGACCCGGTTTTCGCACGGGATCTCGTCAACACCATCACCCAAGTCTACATCGAGTCCAACACCGCGGCCAAGCGCAACGAGTCCCTGGAGGCGACACGCTTTCTGAGCGCCCAGATCGAAAGCTTCAAGAAGCGCATCGACGTCGTCGAGGACGAGGTCAACCGCTACAAGGCGGAACACGGCATGCAGCTGGCCGTGGACGAAACCATCATCCGCTACGAGATCTCCGAGTCGGAGAAGAAGCTGGAGGCCATCCGCGGCCGCCGCTTCGCCCTGGAGACGCAGCAGCAGCTCCTGCCTTCGGGCGGCGGGGATGGCGGGAATGTCGCCGAGATGGAGCGCCAGCTGAAGGTGCTCAAGACCGCGTACACCGACAGCCATCCCAAGGTCGTGCGCCTGAAGGATCAGATCGCGGTGGCCCGGGCCAACCCGCAGCGGGGCGGAAGCGGCGCGGCAACCCAGACCAGGGCGATGATCAGGGCCGAACTCGAAGGCATCAGGATGCAGGAAGAGGCGGAATTGCGGACCATCGAGGACAAGAGGCTGCTACTGCGGGAGATGCCGACCATCCGCACCGGGCTCGAAGAGCTGTTGCGCAAGAAGCAGAACGAAACGGAGATCTACAACCAGCTTGTGACCCGCTACGGCCAGTCCGAAGTGTCCAAGCAGATGGAGATCGAGAACAAGTCCATGACCTTCCGCATCGTCGACCCGGCGGTGCTTCCCGAAATACCGGTCTTCCCCAACCGTCCCCTGATCATCTTCGGCAGCCTGGTGCTCGGTATCGGCACGGGCCTGGCCCTGGTCATCCTGCCGTACATGATGGGCGGGGCGGTCAGGAGCGTGGCCGACCTGCGCGTGCTGAACCAGCGCGTTCTGGCGGTGCTGCCCGTGATCCCCAAACCCGAGGAGGAGCGGAGGCGCAGGAAGGCCGACCGGATCTTCATGGCGGGCGCCCTGGTCTATTTCTCCCTGCTTCTGGTGGTGGGAATCCTGGAAGCCATGGGCATCCCGTACCTGGCGCAGGTGATCGGTCGGATGTCAGGGTGGCGGTCGTGAGCGGTGCGGGGCGCGAAAGGACGGTTTCCAAACACGTGCAGGCAAACAGGAAAACCATATGAGCAGAATCGAAGACGCATTGGCCAAGGCGGCGGGATTTCAGCACTCCGGCGGCAGGGGCGGGGGGCTGCCCGGCATCGAGCGCAGACCTCTGGTGGACAGCGGGCCTTTGCGTGTCGCGCGGCTGCCCGAGGAAACCATGGTCGTGGTCAACGCCCCCCTGTCGCCCGTCGCCGAGGAGTACCGCAAGCTGAAGGAAGCGCTGGTCAAGATGACCAGGCGGGAGCGATTCGACAACCTCATCGCCGTCACCAGCGCCACCGTGGGCGAAGGCAAGAGCATGACGGCCATCAATCTGGCCGTCAGTCTGGCGGGGGAATACGACCATACCGTCCTGCTGATCGACTCGGATCTGCGCCGTCCCTGCGTCAACAAGTACCTCGGACTGACGGCGTCGCGAGGGCTTTCGGACTGCCTGCGGGAAGGCCTCGATGTGGGCGAACTCCTCGTCAAGACCGATATCGGCAGGTTGTCCGTCCTGCCTGCGGGCACGCCCATCGCAAACCCGGTGGAGCTCTTCACCTCCGAGACCATGCGCCGCCTTTTCCGGGAGATGAAGAACCGTTACGGGGACCGCTACATCATCATCGACACCCCGCCCGTACTGCCGTTCGCCGAGACGCGCTCCATAGCGGGCATAGCCGACGGGGTGCTGCTGGTCGTCAGGGAAGGGCAGGCGTCCTTGGACCAGATTCAGGAGACCATCGAAGCCCTGGACGGGAAGGTTCTGGGGATCGTCTACAACGGGGCCCAGATCGAAGGGCGCGCGTCGTATTACTCGTACTCTTACCAAGGGCAGGCCTGACGTGTACGCGGAATTCTTCGGACTGCGGGAAAAACCATTCGACCTGCTGCCCAACCCGGACTTTCTCTATCCGAGCAGGGCGCACAAGCGCGCACTGACGTATCTGACCCACGGGATCAGGGAACGCGCCGGCTTCATCCTGCTGACGGGCGAGGTGGGGTCGGGCAAGACCACGCTGATCCGCAACATGATCCGCAGCCAACTCAGGGACAGCGTCCTGGCCAAGGTCTTCAACACCCGCGTGGACTCCCTCCAGCTACTGGCGCAGATCAACGCGGATTTCGGCCTGGCCACGGATGGAAAGGACAAATCCACCCTGTTGCGGGAACTGAACGATTTCCTGGTCGAGCAGTACGCGCGGCGTCGTCCGGCCGTCCTCATCATCGACGAGGCGCAGAACCTTTCGGCCGGAATCCTGGAGGAGGTGCGCATGCTCTCCAACCTCGAGACGGACCGGGACAAACTGCTGCAGATCATCCTCGTCGGGCAACCCGAACTCCGAGACATCCTGGCTCGCGGGGAGCTTCTGCAACTGCGTCAGCGCATCCAGATCAACTGCCATCTGCAGCCCCTGAATGCGGCGGAGGTGCGCGAGTACATTCAGTTCAGGCTGGAAAAGGCGGGCAACCGGGACGCCCTGGTCCTGAGCGACGACGCCGTGTCGGCCATCGCCGCCTACACGCGGGGAGTTCCGCGTCTGGTCAACATCCTGTGCGACTACATCATGATCGACGCCTTTTCGGCCCGGAACAACGCGGTCGACGGCAAGATCGTGCACGAACTCGCCGCGGACCTGTCCTTCGAGTCCCAGTACTGGGAGGCCAAGGCCCCGCAGCCCGTCCCGGAAGACGGGGCAGGGGAGAAGGGCTTTGCGGCTGACGGCGGCCAGGGCGTTTCCCTTGTCACGGGGCAGGCCAAGATCCTGAGCGTCATCGGCTCCATGAACAAGCGCATCGAAACACTGGAGTTCATGCCCGTATGGGACCACGCCGCGCTGCTCGAGCTGCGCGAGCGCATGGAGAAGCTGGAGGCGCATGTGGAATCGAGCCTCAGGGACTTCCGCTTGGCGCACCAGCAGCTGCGTAGCGACATATCCATGCGGGACCGGCCTCCCCAGGACGAACCGGACGCGAAGACGCAGCCCGGAGCCATGAAGGCCTTGTGGCGGTATCTGTGGGGCAACTAGGGGCGTTGCGGGTTTGAATCTTCATCTATCGGGAGGCATGGGGATGAGAGCGATTACGGGAATTCAGCTGGCGATCACCGTGTGTTTCGTGGCCGTCGCCTCAGGCGTCTGGGCCGAGCCGGCCTGGCAGGCTTCCGTGAGCGTGAGCGAGGAGTTCAACGACAACACGAAAGAGGAACGTCACGGCGAAGAGGATTACGTTACCGCCCTGCGACCCGCGCTCTCCTATAAAAACGAGGGGGGGAGACTGGAATTCGACGCCGCCTACAGGGGGGACTACCGATATTACGCGCGGCAGACCCGGGACGAAGAGTTCAACCACGACCTGAGGGCCCATGCCCTGCTCGACGCCATGGACAGCTTCCTGTTCCTGGAAGCCTCGGACGTCTATCGCCTGGTCAACAGGGACCGCACCTTGGGGGACGCGTCGGAGGATGACGGCACGACGAGACTCGTGCAGCAGAACATGTTCACCATCTCTCCGTATATCGCGCCGCGGTTCGGCGAACGCGGCAGCGCCAGGATCGGGTATGCCTTGAGCAACATCTGGTACGACGACGAGGACATGGATTCCAAGGACATCCACCGCGGCTTCGTGGACGGGGAATACGGGCTTTCTTCCACCGCGGCGCTGCTCGGCGGGTATTCCTACACGGTGGAGGTGTCCGAGGATGAAACCGTGGACCGGCACATCGTCTATGCCGGCGGCCGGTACGCATATTCCGAAAACGGAGAGGTCTTCGCGAAAATCGGTCCACACTTCACGCGCTATCGCGACGAAGGATCGTCCACATCGGGCCTGTACTGGGATGCGGGACTCAATCACGATTTCGGGGTGGTGGCCCTGCAGATTCTGACGGGCGTCTCCTTCGAGGACGATCCCGACACCGCGGACACATATGAACGCCGTTTCGGCACGGTCCGCCTGACCAAGGCCTGGACCCGCACCACCGCGAGCATCTGGACCACCATCGAGGACTACGACGAGAACTACGACGAGAACTACGACGAAAGGGATCAAAGGGATGGGGGCGACGGGGAGTCCGTGCGCCGCACGGTCTTGGGACTGAACGTCGTCCGGGAGTTGACATCGCGGCTGACCGGGACGGTCGGACTCAGCCGCGACTTCAGGGACGACTCCGACGACACCAGGAGATGGTACGCCAACCTGCTTCTGGCGTATGCCGTGACTGAAAGGATGAACATCGGATGCTACTACAGGTTCAAGGAGTCTTCGTCGGATGATCCGGATGAGGAATTTACGGTGAACCGGGTCGGGGTACAGTTGACCATGATTTTTTAAGATGAACTTTCTGCACATGTTGTCGCCATATACCGTGTTGAGATCGAAATGGTCACGCAGATTTCATTTTCTTTCCGTGCAGACGGTGTTCTTGTTGACGGTTTTGCGCAAAGATCTGCGTCAGTGCAGCACGCAGGCTCGTTGAATGATCCAGACAGCGTTGTGATGCCATGGGCGGGTGGGATGAATGAAAAATGCACTGACCATTGACGTGGAAGATTACTATCATGTGACGGCTTTTGAGGGCGTCGTGGAACGGCGGGATTGGGATATGTACCCTTCCCGGGTCGAAGCCAACACCGACAGGGTGCTCGATCTTCTGGACGAACACGGACTCAAGGGCACCTTCTTCGTTCTAGGCTGGATCGCCGAACGGCATCCGCAGATCGTGAGAGCCATCATCGGGCGGGGGCACGAGGTCGCCTGTCACGGCTACGGCCATGAACGCATCTACAACCTTGCACCCGATGGCTTTCGCGCCGACGTCCGCAAGTCCAAGGACCTCCTCGAGAATCTGTCCGGCACGCCCGTCATGGGGTTCAGGGCTCCGAGCTACTCCATCACCAGCAAGTCCCTGTGGGCGCTGGACATCCTCATCGAGGAAGGTTTCTCGTACGATTCGAGCATCTTCCCGATCCTGCACGATCATTACGGCATTCCAGGGGCGGAGCGCTTTCCGCACACGCTGCGCAGGGACGCCGGAAGTATACGCGAGTTCCCCCTGTCGACTCTGGCCTTTCAACTTCCAGGGCGCAGGATCACCTTGCCCATAGCGGGCGGAGGATACCTGCGCTTCCTGCCCGTGAACCTCATTTCCTGGGGCATGCGGCGTATCAATCAGGTCGAAGGCCAGCCCGCGGTCTTGTATTTCCATCCTTGGGAAATCGACCCGGATCAACCGCGCATCAAGGCGAAGTTCAAGTCAAGGTTTAGACATTACGTCAACCTTGACGCGACAGAAGGAAAGATACGGCATCTTTTCAAGATGTTGGAGTTCGATACCATGGCCGGGGTCCTTCGCCTGGGCGGTGTTGAACGGGACAGAATTTGAGGGTCCGGAAAATCCGGCCAGGGCGGACGAAAGACGAAAAGGGCATGTGTCATGGCAATGAAGGACGACTGCTATGTCATCGGAATCTGCGGCGGGTCAGGGGCGGGCAAGACCACCCTGGCCACGATGCTGGCCCGAGCCTTTCTGCCCGAGCAGGTCGCCCTTGTGTCGCAGGATCGTTACTACCGGGATCTTTCCCATCTCCTGCCACGGGAAAGAGCGGGCGTGAACTTCGACCATCCCGACGCGTTGGAGTGGGAACTGCTGCGCGATCATTTGTGCGAACTGAAATCGCGCCGGGATGTCCGCGCGCCCGCATACGACTTCGCCACGCACACACGAAACGGCGAGGCAGCAATTCAGGCATCCCGGATCGTCATCCTCGAAGGACACTTGATTTTTCATGCGGAACCCGTCCGCAGGTTGCTGGACTTGAAAGTGTATCTCCATCAGGAGCCGGATGTACTGCTCATGAGAAGGATCATACGTGATGTACAAGAGAGAGGCAGATCGTTGGATATGGTTATTGACCAATATTTTTCAACGGTAAGAACAATGTACTCTGATTATGTAGTGCCGAGCAGAAAGTGGGCAGATGTAGATGTTTTGTTTGATGATTCGGAGCTATGCGTCCAAATAATAATGAAAAAAATATCTGATTTGTGACGCGATATGCGCGTGTAAGGGGGCGCCTCGTGTACGGTTCAGAAAAACGACATGCCGAAAGCAACCTGTTGAAGAGGATTGGGTATGCCCTGCTGGGAGAGCTTCACGTTCCCGGGCGCCTGCGCGCCTATCATGTGCAGCGGAAGATCCGGGAACTCGGTTTCGCGCCCGAGGACGGATTGCGCGTTCTCGATGCGGGCTGCGGGCGCGGCGACCTGGTTGTGAGCTTTTCGAAGGCCAATCCTTCCTGGCAGGTGACGGGCATCGACCTCGAACCGGAGCGGATTGCGATCGCCCGGGCGGTGCGGGACAGGATCGGGTTGAAAAATGCGGAATATATCGAAGGTTCCGTGTTGGAACTGAGCCACGACGGGCGGTACGACATGGTTACATGCTGCGATGTCCTTGAACACATACGAGATGACGTCTCCGTCATGAAAAAGTTCCATGGCAGCCTGAAGCGCGGCGGGGTGCTGCTGCTGACATTCCCGTCAATCCCGCAGCGAAGGCATCTCGGGCTGGTCAAATGGAGGGAGCGACGCATCGGATTCAGCAACGAAGACTACGGCCATGTCAGGGACGGGTATTCGATCGACCAAATCCGGGGCATCCTCACGGGGATCGGCTTCAGGAACGTCGCGTGCGCGTACACATTCGGCCTGTGGGGGACGCTGTGCTTCGACCTGTTCTTTGCGGCCGGCGACAACCGTCCAAACCCAGTGGTCTTCCTGCTGCTTTTTCCTGTGCTGATGGGCTTGGCGTTCCTGGATGTCCACTTTCCATCCCGACAGGGGTCGGCGCTCCTGGTCACGGCGTACAAATAGATGAACAGGCACGAACCTCTTCCAACGCTTTGCAGCCGGGACCCGCGCAGGGACGCGTATCTGCGCGACGTGCTCGTGATGGCGCTGGATACCCTCGGCTGCGCCCCGACATTCCGCGACGCGACCGTCATTCTCACGGGGAGCCTGGCCCGGGGGGAAGCGTCCGTGGTCCTGTGCGCCGATGGGTACGAGTCGTTGAGCGACATGGAATTCCTGGTCACCCTGAAAAACCCGCCCCGGTTGCTGTCGCCAGGCGGTGAACTGGCGGACATCGAGGCCGAAGTGAACAGGGCGGTCCGCGAGAAGGGTTTCTGCTGTCACGTTGAATTCACATATGCCTTGCATCGATATTTTCCCGAAGCAAAACCAAGCATATTTTCGTATGAATTGAGATCATGCGGTAAGGTTGTTGCTGGATCGGATGAACCTATCAGCCTAATGAGAACGTATTCTCCGGAACAGATCCCGCGCATCGACGCTTTCAACATGATTTGCAACAGAGTTATAGAGCAGCTTGAGTCATTAAAGCAAATTTCGTTATCCCATGATGATCGAACAATGCGTATTTTCAGATATACCATAGTCAAATTTTATATCGACATGGCGACATCAATCCTTGTTTTTGTCGGCCAATACGCACCCGGATACCAGCAGAGACGGGACGCGATACGCGTCCTCGATTGGAACCGGGTCAAGGCGTTGCCGAGGCACGAGGAACTGGTGGGGAAAATCGACGCATGGACAGAGGTCAAGCTTGCGCCGACGCTGCAGGACCTTCGGTATGATGACGATGCAAAGGCATTGGCCGAGTGGCGGGAGCTTGCCGGCATGGCGCTGTCGGTGTGGGCCTGGGAGGCGGAACAGCTTGCCGCCTCCGGCAGCGCGGGTTCCGGAGTGCCTGCAGCGGGCTCGGGGCGTTTCGAGGTTCTCGCGGAAATGTTCAGATCGCAGGCGCGGTATCTTCGCCGCATTCTGAAAGGCGGGGGGGGCGCGCCTCTCCCTCCCTTGCGCTATCTGTGCGGTGACCCTCGCCAACGGCTCTACGCCGATGCCGTGGCCATGTACGAAGGACTTGCGTTGGCAATGAAGTCCTGTGGCGGCGATATCCGCTCCGAGTTGCGGAATCATTTTGACGATATCGATACGTTGGTCGACACGTGGAGGCATTGTTTCAGGAACTCATGACAAAGGATTGTTATGATTTTTTATTACATCATGCTTTTTCTTCTTCCGTTCAACAATCATCCTATTTTGTCGTACAATATGAACGGAATAACTCCAGTGAAATTTTTCGGTGGACTCGCCCTATGCGTGGCCCTTGTCGAAATTTTTGGAAAAGGCTGGGGACAGGGACAGTTCAGGACACCGATCAGCAAGTTGTTCATGGCGTTCATCATTGCCTACTATGCCGCATTGATCGCCAATCATTCAAATAACTATAATCCTCAAGACGTTCTTCGATTTAATTCGATAGTTATTTTCTTTGTTACTACTGTCATTCTTGTAAATAACAAGGAAAGATTCATAAATGTGATATATGTTCTTCTTGCGTGCATGAATGTTGCGTCTGCGTATGTTATCCGCGAATATATACTTTATGGGTGGAAATACGAAAATTTCAGGCCTTCCGGCCTCTTCGGTGACCCGAACTATTCGGCGCTCAATCTGCTGACAGTCATCCCGGTGGCCGTTCTCCTGTGCAGAAAGAGCCAGAACGGCAAGGTCAGGTTTTTCTCGTATGTCTCGTTGTTTCTGTATCTCACGGCCCTGGGCCTGACGCAGTCCAGGGGCGCTTTCGTCGCCTTCGGGGTGATGACTGTCCCGCTCATGTTCGCTCTGAAATTCCAACCCAGGACCATTGCCGTCCTGTCCCTGCTCATCGGGGTGGTCCTGGCCTTCATGCCCGTCGATCTCTCGTCACGTTTCGACTTGGAGCGTACCGGGGTCAGAAGGTCTACGGACTCCAGGTACGAGTTGATCGTGGCCGGATGGAACATGTCGAAACGTCACATGCTTTTCGGGGTGGGCCCCGGCAATTTCAAGGTGAATTCCGCACTTTACAACGAGATGGTGGCCCGCAACCAGATCGCCCACAATTCCTACGTATCCCTGGCCGCGGAATTAGGGCTGCCCGGAATCATCGTGTTCGCGCTTATCGCCCTGCGCGTCCTTGGCAGCCTGAAACGCCTGTCCGCCGGGGATGCGGTCGATGCGCCCGTTTCCCTCATCGCCTCGGGCATGCGCATTGGACTCATCGGGTATCTTGTCGGAGCCCTGTTTCTGTCGGCGGAATACGAGAAACTTTTCTGGCTCTATTGTTTCGTGACGGCGGCCGTTGCGCGCTTCACCTTCGCCACGGTTTCGAACGGGAGCGTGATCGCGGCGGCCGGAAAACTCAGACGGACACACGCCGACGGGAGGGTTCCGGGATGACCTTCCTTGCCGTGACCATCGCCTTCCTGTTGGTCTATCCGTATGCGGTCTATCCACTGGTCCTGGTTGTCGCGGCGCGCGCATTCCCCGTGCCTCAGCCCCCGGGGGCGGAGGGAAGCCTGCCCTCCGTGAGCGTTCTGCTCTCCGTGTTCAATGAAGAGGAAGCCATCCGCGCCAAAATGGAGAACGTCACGGCCCTCGATTACCCCACCGACAGGCTCGAACTCGTCGTGGTGTCCGACGGGTCCACCGACCGCACGGAGGACCTGATCCGAGCCTGCACCGCGCCAAACGTCCGGCTGCTCGTCCAGGCCCGCGAGGGCAAGACTTCGGCTCTGAACAGAGCTGCGGCCTCGTCGAGGTCCGACCTCCTCGTCTTCACCGACGCCAACGCCTTCCTCCGTCCCGACGCCCTGCGCCGTCTGACGGCCCCATTTGCCGACCCCGGTGTCGGACTGGTCAGCGGGCGCGTGCTGCCCCTCGATCCCGGTACGCGCGAGTCGGGTTTCGGGCGCTTCGAGTCCTTTCTCAAGGAGCGCGAGAGCAGGCTGGGCGTGATCGCCGGAGCGGACGGGGCGATTTACGCACTGCGGCGGAGCCTCTACCATCCGCTGCCGCCATCCACCATCAACGACTTCCATCACCCCTGGTCCGTGGCGCTGCAGGGCCTTCGCAGCCGTTTCGCGCCGGATGCCGTGGCCTGTGAGGAGACGGAGTTCGATTTGGGGCGGGAGGTCGCGCGGCAGAAGAGGATGGTCAACCAGGCGCTGCTGGTCGCCAGGGACATGCTGCCGCGGCTTCTGGCGCAGGGCCGTTTTCTCGCCGCGTGGGTGCTGGTGTCCCACAAGGTCCTGCGGTGGTTGCATTTTCCGCTGTTTCTTCTCTTCCTGGCCTGGGCGGCAGCCTTCGGGTCCTGGCCCGTTCTCGCCGCCGCAGCGTCCTATCCGGCCATGTTCGCGGCGGTCCATGCCCGCATCCGGCGCCACGACCCGCCTCGCGCAGTAGGCGCACTCTACCGATTTCAGCTCGTGCACTTTGCCTATCTCCTCGGGGCGATAGACCATCTGCGCGGCCGCAGGGCGGTGACCTGGAACCCGCGCGGGGGGGCGTGACCGCCATGAGCGACGGAACAGCCCCAAGAACCCCCGGCGAAAGCTGGAGCCAGGCGGTCGAGACGTTGCCGGACGCCTCCTATGCGCATCTCGACGGATGGAAGCGCGTCGTCGAGAGGGCGTACGGCAACCCCTGCACGTTGCTCGAATGCCGCAGGGGCGGACATCTGGCCGGCATCCTGCCGGTGGTCCATCTGAAGAGCCTACTCTTCGGCAACAATCTCGTCTCCATGCCCTATCTCGACATCGGCGGGCCGGTCTTCATCGACGCGTCCGCATTCCGGGAGTTGATGGAAGCCTGCACGGAGAAGGCCGAGAAGCTGGGGGCAGGCGTGTGCGTGCGGAGTTGCAGCCAGGGCCTGCTGGACTGGGAGACGCAAACGGACAAGGTGACCATGCATCTGCGGCTCGTGCCCGATCCGGGCGAGATGCTGCGGAGATTCTCGCCGGAGCGTCGGAACAGGATCAAGAAGGGGGCACGGCTTGGCCTGAGCGTGACATTCGAGGGGCAGGACGGGCTGCAGGATTTTTACGGGATTTACGCGCAGAACATGCGGGATCTCGGCTCACCGGCGCACAGCCAGCTGTTTTTTGCCGAAATCATGTCCGCATTTCCCGAGCGGACCGGTCTTGTCATTGTTCGCGACGCATCGCGCGCGCCCATCGGAGCCGGACTGTATTTCAGGTTCAAAGGGCTTCTGGCCTTGCCCTGGGTGTCAAGCCTGCGGGACACCTTTCGGCTGAATCCGAACATCGTCCTTTACTGGGAACTCATCCGCATGGGCTGTCAAACAGGAGCCCAGGTGTTCGACTTCGGGCGGTCGACAGTAGGTTCCGGCACTTTCGAATACAAACGCCAGTGGGGTGCGGAACCCGTTCCCCTGTACTGGTATCACCGGCCCCGTCCGTCAGGGAAGGCCGGCGCGCCCATGGACACCAAGGGAGAAAGAAGACGGGCTCTGGCTTCCCTGTGGAAAAGACTGCCTCTGGCGGTGGCCAACTACATCGGCCCGCGTCTGCGGGGGGGGATATCGCTGTGAGTGAGGACATGGAGCCGCAAGGGCGCTCTGCCCCCCTGTCGATCTCCGTCGTCGTGCTGACGTACAGGCGTCAGGATGAACTCGTGCGCACGCTGAAAGGCCTGCAGACGCACCTTCCGGCCGGGATCGAAGTGCTGGTCGTCAACAATCACGAGGACGACACCAGGGCGCTGATCGCGCGGGAGTTCCCGCACGTCCGGTGCATCGAGACCGGACGAAACATCGGGTGCGAGGCGAGAAACATCGGCGTTTCGGCGTGCTCCGGGGATATCGTCGTGACTCTCGACAATGACGTGAACATCGAGGGAGCCGGGTTTGCGGATGCCATAGGAGATTTTTTCCGGCGGCGCGAAAAGGCCGGCTGCGTGAGCTTCACGGTCCTTGACCCGGCAGGCGCCGTCTCCCGCCGGGACTGGTGCCACCCCCGGGATCGCGTCGCCTGGGCGGACACGGAGTTTCAGACGGACCACATCTCCGAAGGGGCGTGCGCCTTTCTGAAGCGGTCGTTCACGGAGGCGGGGGGCTACTATGCGCCGTTCTTCATCGGTCACGAAGGCCCGGATCTGTGTCTGCGGCTCATCAAATTGGGCTTTGAGACATGGTACACGCCGGCAGTGCGTGTCGTTCATCACGCTTCCCACGAGGCTCGTCCCGGGTGGCGGGCATATTACTACAATACGCGCAACAATATCTGGCTGGCATACAGACATTATCCTGGCGGGCACGCATTGAAGTATGCATTGCTGTATACTGGGATGGCGTTGTTCTATGCCATGAGGGACGGCAATATCATTCCGTTCTGGAAGGGCGTCGTGCATGGCGTGACTCAGGCCAAGAGACAACGGAGAAATCCCCTCGACAAGAACGAGTTTGAAAAATTGCTTGAAATGCATGCTTTCAAGCCTTCCTTGGCGAGGAAAATGGTGAATCATCTCTTTTGCAAGGATGAATACAGGTAAAATTCACATTAATTCAAATGCCTGTTTTTCATATGTGCGAGTATGTATGAAAACAAAAATACTTGTCGCATTCGGTACGCGTCCGGAAGCAATCAAGATGGCCCCCGTGGTAAATGAGTTGCGGAAAAGGGCGGATGATTTCGTGGTCAATGTCTGCGTGACTGCTCAGCATAGAGAGATGCTCGACCAAGTCCTGCGATTGTTTCAGATCACGCCGGACTGCGATCTCGACATCATGAAGCCAGGGCAGGACTTGTATGACGTCACCAGTCGTGTTCTGGTGGGGGTGCGCGATCTGCTGTGCAGCATGTCCCCGGACATTGTTCTCGTTCATGGCGATACGACGACATCCATGGCTGTTTCTCTCGCGGCCTATTACAACAAGACGAAAGTTGGGCATGTCGAGGCAGGACTCAGGACGTACGATAAGTACTCGCCGTTTCCTGAGGAAATCAACAGACGGTTTGTCGACATGATTTCGGACATGCATTTTGCGCCAACGGAAGAATCAAAGAATAATCTTCTGCATGAAGGAGTTGATCCGTCGAGTGTCCATGTGACCGGAAATACGGTGATCGATGCGTTGCTTCTTGTACGTGACATGATCTTTGAATGCGCCGACATGAAGCGCCGCTTGGAGGAAAGGTTCGGATTTCTCGACACCTCGAAACGGCTGATCCTGGTGACCGGGCACAGGCGGGAGAATTTCGGGGCGGGATTCGAGAACATCTGCAACGCCATACGAGAGATATCCTTGCGGTTCGACGACGTCGAGGTTGTTTACCCGGTTCATCTCAATCCGAACGTGCGGGAGCCCGTGTACAGGATTCTCGGTTCGGACAGGCCCTCCAACGTGCACTTGATCGGACCTCTCGACTATCTTCCATTCACCTACCTCATGGACAGGTCGTTCCTGATCATGACTGATTCGGGCGGTGTGCAGGAAGAGGCGCCTTCTCTCGGAAAGCCGGTCCTGGTGCTGCGCGACGTCACCGAAAGGCCCGAGGCCGTCCTTGCGGGGACGGTCAGGCTCGTGGGGACGTCGCGCAGCGCGATCGTCGAGCAGGCGTCGCTGCTTCTGTCCGACCAGGATGAATACTCGAAGATGGCCAGGTCGCACAATCCTTACGGCGACGGGATGGCTTCGCGACGCATCGCGAAAATTCTGGGGGTGCGCGTGCGGGGGATGCAGCCATGAAACGCGAAAGAGTCCTGGTCCTCTTTGGCGCCGATTCCCGCCTTGAATGGGGCAGGTCTTTCCAGCTCGCCAAAGCGTTTGCGCAGAACGGGCATGATGTCGCGTACGTCAATCTTCCCGACCCGATATTCACATTCGGACGGATGTCAGCATCGATGCATGTCGGGAAATTGGATGCTCATTTCGATGTGTTCACGCCGAAACTTGGACTGCCATATGGACGCCTGCGTTTTTTGAGAGGAGTGAATTCAAAAATTATATTTCATCAAATAATAACATATTTGAATGACAATTCATATATGCCTTCAGTTCTATGGATATATTCTCCATACGATCCAAAAATTGCAAAAAATATTGCTGAAAAATTCGATGTTAGAAAAATAATATACGACCTTGCAGACGACAGAGTTGCTTTGGCTACAGCCTCAAGGGGTATTCAAAGCGGATTCTTCGTGGATGCTCTGGAAAGAGAAGTCTCAGATATATGCTCGTGCTTGGCGTCGATAAATGAAAATTTGCTGCGAATTAAGCGAAAGCTGCATGACAGCATCCATATAGTTCCGAATGGGGTCGATCTCGACACGTTCGACCCGGACAGGGAATATGTCAGACCGCCTCTCTACGCGAACCTCCGCGGAAGGATATTCCTCTATGCTGGGGCAGTGGAGTCATGGATTGATCAGGGGGTCGTGCGAGCGGCCGCAGCAAGATACCCAAACGATACGTTCGTTTTTCTGGGTCCGGTCAGGACAAACGTTTCCGGCCTGAGATCCATGGGCAATGTCGTTTTCCCCGGAAGTGTGGGGTATCGCGAGGTTCCTTCGTACATCCGGTTTGCCGACCTGTGCATGATCCCGTTTCTCGACAACGACGTGACCAGGTCGTGCGATCCGCTCAAGGCGTTGCAATACATAGCGATGCGTAAGCCGGTGTTGAGTACCAGATATGGCGGCGCGCGGGATTACGACGGTCTTGTCTGCGTGGCGAAGACAGGCGGTGAGTTTGTCGACGCAATTGAAACCGTCATCGCTCGACATGCGAACGTCGATGAGCGGATCAGAAATAAAATCCTGGAAGACTGGTCGTGGAAAACGGTGGCTGCGAAAGCGCTTGAACACGTGTGAGCATATTTTGAAAAAGAAAATTTTTCTCTATGGCTATTACGGAAAGCATAATGTCGGGGACGAAGCGTTGTGTTGCGTATGTATAGAGCAGCTATCACGACTTCTTGGCCGTGAGTGCCGCATTGAGGTGATGAGCCAGGTGCCTGTCAGTCATGAGAACGCCAAGGCCGTTACATATACCGATTTGTCGCGGACATGTGCGCGGATGCGGTCGCTGGCGTCATCCAGGGCGATTGTCTTCGGCGGCGGGGGGATATTTCAGGATTATACGGCCAGCGGCCTGGCAGACCTGCGTGAGCGGTGGCGGTATGTGCTGCTGGCCCGGTTGCTGAGGGTTAAGGTCGCTTTTCTCGGCGTGAGCATAGGCCCGGTGCGGACTCCACGGGGGCTGGCGCTGACGCGGAGGATTCTCGACGCTGCGGACCTGGTCACCGTCCGCGACGAAAAGTCGCGCCTGTTTGCGGCGGACGCTCTCTCGGTCACGAAAAACATCGTGAAGTCATTCGATCTGGCAGTCCTGCTGGAGGAGGGGACGGGAGGCGGTCAGGGCGGTGTCCGGGACGGGGTGCTGGGGGTTTCCCTGATGCCGGTCGGGCGGTCCCACCTCCTAGCGGGCCAGGACGAACTCTGCGCCAACGTCGCACGCGCCTTGAGATGGTGCATCGACCGGCGCGGCCTGCGAATCCGCTTCATACCGTTCAACAGAAACGACATGGCCGTCATGCAGGACGTGACCGCCCGTATCGATAGGCCGAAACATATCGACTTTCCCGCGTACTCGGACAACCCGCGCGAGGTGCTGTCCAGCGTCCGAACGTGTTCCCATTACCTGGCCATGAGACTGCACTCGGCGATCTTCGCGTACATGTGCTGCATTCCGTTTGTGCTGATCAGGTATCATGACAAGTGCGAAGGCTTTGCCCAGGAGGTGGGGGTTGGGGAGGACGGGCTCGTATTCTCGCTCCGGGAATCCGAAATGCGCAGCAAACTCGTCACAATGCTGGATACCGGCATGGCCCGTTACGGCGTGAGTCTTCACGAGGCGCGCGAGCGGGCTTCGGATTCGTTCGTTCGATTCGCGAATCTGATGAGGTAGGGCACGGCCATGGCAATGAAATCCTACGGACAACAAACACGGCGCTCGGCGTACTGGAGTTTTTCTGCAAAATGCGTTCAGCAGCTGTTTTCGCTTGTTGTCACGCTCTATGTGGCCAGATTGCTCGGCCCGAAGGATTTCGGGGTCATGGCGCTCGGCATGGCCATCGTCGTGTACCTGAACGGCCTGACAAGCTTCGGCATGACCGGGGCGATGATCAACAGCGACGACATCGACGTCCGGCAGATCGATGCGCTCTTCACCCTGAACCTGTCCGCATCCGCGCTGTTTGTTCTGCTTTTGTTCGTTTTTCCCCAAGAGATGGCGGCATTGTTCAATTCCAACGAACTCGCCGCCGTGTTCCCGGTCCTTTCCCTCATCATACCATTATCGACCTTCTACAATCTGCCGATGGCGCTTATGCGTCGAAACATGGATTTCAAGGGGCATTCGCTCGTCGACTTTTTCCAGTACGTCGCGGTCAGCGCAGTTATCCTGGTCATGGCCATGAGCGGATTCGGAATCTGGTCCCTGGTGATAGCGCAGTTGGCTGGCTATGCGCTGTCGGCCGTGGCCCTGATCGTGTATTCGGGCTGGAGGCCGCGCCTGCGGTTTGAAATGAAGCCGCTCGAAGGGCTGCTGGAGTTCGGCGTCTGGGAATTGCTGCGCTACAATGTCGTCTACATCAATAATTATGCGTCGTACTTCGTCGTTTCCGGAGGGATAAGCCCGACGCATCTTGGTTTGTACGACAGGGCGTCATCATTCACGAATCTTCCGTACAAAATAATGCATCTTCAGTTCAGTTCCATTATGTTTTCCGTATTTAGCCGCATAAAAAACGACAGAGAACGGATAGTTCGCGTATTCAACAAGTCATTGACTGCGTATGCGTCAATAATATTTCCTGTCATGTCTGGAATAGCTCTCGTTTCTGATCAATTTACCCGCATATTTCTCGGAAACGAGTGGCTTGATATGATTCCAGTGCTGCAAATATTGTCTTTGTATGCGGCGCTGAAAATGCTCTCCGGTTTCTTTGGCAACTTGAACATATCGTGCAAGAACTACAAGAAACAGTCGATGGTGGAATTGATCCAGGCAGCTGCCAAACTGTGTCTTTGCCTGGCCGGGTTGAAGTTCGGGATGATCGGCGTTGCAGCCGGTGTCGTCCTGTCGGCTTTCCTTTCGCTGGCCGTGAACATCCATTTGGCGGCATCGCATTTGAACTCCCCTCGGCGGGATTTCTTCGCGATGCTTGTGCCCGGCCTGATCGGCAGCGCGTTCATGACCGCGGCCGTGCTGCTGGTCCGGGCCGCCTGCCAGGGGGGGAGGCCGTTACCGTGCCTCTCGTTGGAGATTCTTACCGGCGCGACGGTAATCGTTTTTTGGAATCTGTTCTGTCCATTTCCCGTCATCCGGGAGATCGTCGCCGAAATCTTCGGCGACCTGAGGAACTCCGCCAAAGTCGGCGGAAGGGGGTAGCGGGATGGGAGCCTCTCCGGGCGACACAGTTGTCTTCTTCATTCTCATCGACGCGTTGGGATGGAACATCCTCCAGACGCACCCATTTCTCGAATCCATCGCGCCCCATCGCTGTTGCAACCGCACCGTGTTGGGCTTCAGTTCCGCAGCCATCCCCACGATCCTGACAGGGAAACTCCCCAGCGAGCACGGCCGCTGGAATCTTCTGTCCCTCGCACAGGGCCGCTCCCCATTCTTCTGGGTCAAGCCCTTCAGGTTTCTGCCGCGCAGTTTCGTCGAAAACAGGGGGGCGAGAAAAGTGGTCAATACGGTGTCCAAGATCATCTCTCGTTCGGAAGGTTATTTCTCCAGCTACGGCGTTCCCTTTTGCCACCTGCACCGCTTCGATGTCTGCGAAAAGAAAAATATCTACAAGCCTGGAGGAATTCCCGGCTGTGAAACAATCATCGATTACATGCGTGACGCGGGTGTTTCGTATCGCGTGTATTCATATCATGACGGAACGGACGAGGAACTTCTGGACAGGATGGGCCATGACGTCGCCGCAAATGATGCATATGTCTACTTTCAATATCTTTCAGGCATGGACGCGTTTCTGCATCAAAAGTGCGGGATGACGTCTGAGGTCGCGAAGAAAATGGATTGGTACGCCGATAATATAACGAATATCTATCGTGCTGTGATCGAAAATGGAAAGTCCGTACGTCTTTTCCTTTTCTCCGACCACGGGATGACACCGATTGTGAATCACTACGATCTGATTTCGGATCTCACCACACACGGCATCGACCTCGAACGTGATTGCATGGCCGCATTCGATTCGACGATGGCCCGTTTCTGGGTGCCGCAGATGGGCGTTGAAAGCAGGATCCGGCTCGCCCTGGAGCGGTGTACGGCCGGCCGTTGGTTGCCGGAGGAGGAACTGCGGGAGCTCGGCGTGCACTTTCCCGACCATCGCTATGGGGACATGATCTTCCTGATGCACCCGGGCACGCTGATCTTCCCCAACTGGTTCGGCAGGTACGCTCCGGCAGGAATGCACGGATTCCACCCTGACGACTCCCATTCCGACGCTGCCTACATCAGCAATGTCGAACAGTATTCCCCAAAATCGATTTGCGACTTTTTCGGTGTCATGAAAAATGAAATAGACGCTTTGAGAAGATACAGTTGATATGAACGGACATCTTCACTGCAAAAGGGTCAGAATCGCGTACGTCGTGCGCTCCGAAGAGCACGGAGGTGTCGAGGAGCACGTCCTTTCCCTTGTGAAGAATATCGACAGGAATGTGTTCGAGCCATTCATCGTGGCTCCTGAAAAATTGCTCCATCTTCTACGCGGGGATTTGGCGGATCTCGACGTCGCCACGATGCCGATCATGATCGCCAATGCCTTCGACTATGGCGGTATGAGCGCCTTTTTCCGATTTCTCAGGACGCACGGCATCGACATCGTGAACACGCACATGTTCATCACGAGCCTGCATTACACGCCCATTGCATGGCTGGCCCGCGTACCCGTTCTCCTTGAGACCTCCCACGGGGTGGAGAAGTGGCGTCTCTCCAAGGGGTTCTGGAAACGGCAGTCCTTTGTCGTCGATCGCTTGGTGACCCTGTTGCAGACCCGGGTGCTCGCCGTGTCCGGCGCCTGCCGTGACGACCTCAAAGCCATCAAGAAGATTCCCGGCGAAAAGATCTCCGTGATCCTGAACGGCAGGGATCTGCGGGAATTTACGGACCTGCCTGCGGCCCGGAGGCGGGAGCTCAGACAGCGGTGGGGGCTTGGCGAGGACGAATTCGTTTTCGGCGTGATGGCCAGGCTCGATTTCCAGAAAGGGCATGGCGATCTTCTTGAGGCCGTTCGGATGCTGCTGGAGTCGCGTGGCGACTTCAAGGTCCTGGTGGTGGGGGACGGAGCGCTCCGGGGGGAACTCGAAAGCAGGGCCCAACATCTGGGCCTGGACTGTCATGTCATTTTCACGGGCTTCCAGTCCGACATCAGGGGCTATCACGGCATTCTCGACGTGGACATCCTGCCTTCGCACTATGAGGGCCTCCCCTTGGGGCTCATCGAGGCGTCGGCCATGGCGCGTCCGGTCATCGCGACACGGGTCGACGGAACCCCCGAGGTGGTCGTCGACGGGGAGACGGGCCTGCTCGTGGCGCCGCGTGACCCGCGGATGCTCGCAAACGCCATGGGCTACGCGTTGGCCCACAGGGAGGAAATGGCGGCCATGGGCGAAAAGGGGCGCGAGTTCGTGCAGAGGCGTTTCCCGCTCGGCAGGCAGGTGCGCGAAACCGAAGCCCTCTATCTGGAACTGATGGCGAAGGAGTCATCCAAGGAGGGATGGGCATGGGCGCGATAGCGAAGATGTGGCTTCGGGTTTGTTTCGTCCTCGCGGTAGCGTGTCAGGTCGTGCTTATGTCGGGC
Source organism: Desulfomicrobium salsuginis (assembly GCF_054657795.1). NCBI lineage: Bacteria > Pseudomonadati > Thermodesulfobacteriota > Desulfovibrionia > Desulfovibrionales > Desulfomicrobiaceae > Desulfomicrobium > Desulfomicrobium salsuginis. Next base: position 683,956 of record NZ_BAAHYA010000002.1, read on the forward strand.
GGTGCGTTCGGCAGGAATGAGCTTCGTTGCGGCGGGCTGACATCTTTCCCGCAGCCTTTGACCGGCGTGAATCTGCTGCGCAATCCTGATTTCAGGGAGATGGATCCGGTCACCGGCCAGCCGGTCGGGTGGAGCATGGGGCCGGCCTTCTCCGCCAGCCCTCCCGACGCTAGTCTCGTGTACCGCGACGGCAAGAGGTTCGCGGGCACGCAGAACGCCATCCAGCGACTATTCCTGGCGCCCGGCACGTACCGCATCGGCGGAAAAATCCAGACGAGCCTGCAGATACCGCCCAAGGGGATCGAGAGCGTCAGGTTCTACATGCCCGGCGTGGCAGCCACGCCGGGCATCAAGGGCGAAACGACCTGGGCCGACTCGGGGCGGGAGTTCGTGACCGTCGAGGAGGCGAAGGAGTATGACTTCCGCATCGAGGCGTACAACAAGCCCGACGGCGAGGCCCGCTTCGGGCAGGTCTACGTCAGGCGGGACGTGTACCCGCTCGATGTTTTCGTGATGTACCCGAATTATCGAGGCATGCTTTTCGACGACAGACCCCAGCGGATGAAACTTTCCGTCACTGTCGACCCGCCGTCGGGCGATATCTCGGAATATCGGGTTCGCGTGAGCATTGTGGAGGATGGGTCCGGCGTTTCGTTTTACGACCATGAAGTCGGCGCAACAACGAATTTCGCTCATGAGATGGATTGCTCAGGTATGGTGACGGGAAAACGTTACGCGTTAAAGGTGCGATTGCTGCGGACTGCTGACGGGCAATCGGTTTACGACTATCCGGATTATGATATTGTGAAAGTCCCTGGGGCATCGCGGAAAAACATGGTCGTGTGCGCAGATGAGCACAATCGTTTTCTCGTCCATGACACCCCGACGTTCTTCCTTGGTGCGTACGACGCCGGGATGGGATACGTGGCGAGTGAGAGACAATGGGCGTCGCAATTGAATGAAAAAAGACGTCTGTTTGATTTGCCCGTGAATCTTTACGTGAATTACTGGTACGGCGAGGCGTCGCTGGAATCGATGCGGACATTGATGAACGTCTTGCACAGAAATGGGATATATTACCTGCAAACAGGAAATGCTTTCGCTTCGCATTACAAGCCGGACAAATTCAAGATAGACACGGATCCGGATTATCTGTCCGCGATCTCCGAACATCCAGGGCTGGCCGGGTTTTATACTGCGGACGAACCGCATGGCACTCTTGCCCCGGTCATGTTTGATCAGGCACGCCGCCTCAAGGCCGCCAAGGCCGACGGACTGGTTTTCGGCGCGCTGCTGTATCCTCGGGAGGTGCGTTACTGGCGGAACGTGTTCGATACCCTGGCCATGGACCCGTACCCGATTGTCGGCAAAAGGCCGACCGGCGGGTTTCCTCTGCGGCAGGTCGCCGATTGGACCAGGGCGGTCCGCGAGGCGGTCATGGACAGCAGGCCCGTCATGACGGTCCTGCAGGTCTTCCAGCAGACCTCGGTCAGCACCTGGCCGACGCGGGACGAACTGCGGGACATGAGCTACATGGCCATCGCCGAGGGCGCGAACGGCCTTCTCTACTGGTCTCTGGGCGTCAAGGCCCTGGCCACGACCGGCGGCGAAGGGGGCTGGAACCCCGTCCGTGTCGCCCGCTTCGAGGATCTCGCGGCCGTGATGAGGGAACTGAAGGGCCTCGAGCCGGCATTGTGCGCGCCGGACTCGCCGGATGCGCTCGCCGCGTGGGACTCGACGGACGCGATACGCGTGCGGGTCAAGCGCGCCGGCGGCGCGAGCTACATCATCGCCAGCAACGTTTCCGGGGAAACGCACAAGGTGTCCTTCACATGTGCGAACCCCGTCGGCGAGGTGGCCGTATATGGCGAGAACAGGGCCATTGCCGGAAATGCGAATGCATTCACGGATGTTTTTGCGCCGTCTGAGGCCCACGTTTACATCATCTCCGACGCTGGAACCGGCAACTGACATGACGCGTATGCTGCGCACACGAATATGTCGTGTTTTAGATACACAGTTGCGAAACATGGGTTTTGCGCAATTCATGATCTGGTTTCTGAAATTCTTGTATCTCAATGATGCATACTACGTTTATAAGAAAGATATTGACGGGCGCGAATCACGGGCAGTGTGCCCTGAAACCGATATCGAAGTGAGAAAGGGCGTCATGAGCGATCTGCGCTGCGGCACATCAAGCACGAAGGGGCTTCCCTGGCAGTTCTTCTGCCATGAGTATGATGGCGTCGACGACTTTTTCATCGCGGCAAAAGCCGGGGTGATTCAGCATATCAGTTGGATTTATTACAGAGAACACACCAACAGGATCCTGCTTCTCGATCATGGCGATGCGGAAATCAAGCACGTGCTGACAGTGCCGGATGCACGGGGCCGGGGGATCTGGCCGCGCGTGCTGTGCGCCGTGTTCGAACATCTGGGGCGAAACGGCGTGAAGCGTCTCTTCGCCTGCGTCCTGCAGGAAAACGGCTCGTCGATCAGGGCGATGGAGAAAGCCGGTTTCCGGCGTGTCGGCAGGACGAGGTTCGTCAAGTTGTGCGGCGTCCGCGTGTCGCGAAGAACGCACACGACGCTCATTCCGTAAACCATGAACACGCGACCGTGACGGTGAGTGGCATGAACGCATCCCTTTGTCGGGAATCCATCAATCGTAGGCTGCTTTTCGCCGCCGGCTTCCGCTACGGGCTGCATTCGGCCCTCGGCGCACTGGTGGAGCGGCCTGTCGTCTACAGAGGGGCTGAACTCGCCGCGCAATTGGGCTGCGATCTGGGGGAGAGCTTGCGCACCAGGCGTGCGGTTCCCCGATTCGGGCGGCCGGTCGCTCATGTCCCCGAAGCCGGCGTAAAGATTGTCCAGCACCCGAGATACAGGACCTATTATCGCGATGACGGTGCGAATGCGGCTTTCGGCATGCATCTCGGGGTCGATTTCATCATGCACGACGGGAAACTGTATCCTGTGGACCTGAACCTGAACGCGGCGATCCGCCGGCAGCGCAGGGCGCTTTATACCGGGGCGGTCGACCCGATGCTGCTGACGTTGAGGGATCTGGCGGCGAAACGCGGCTACCGCAAGGTCGTTTGCTTCGCCGAGTCCTGGTCGGCAGATTACGTGCAGGAGTTCATGCGCCTGAGCAAAGACGGTCCGCCAGCATTCGTCCCGGCGAGCCCCGGCCGTCGATGCCTGCCCGGCGTCACCCGCCTGGTGGCTCTCCCGCAGGAGCCGGAAGCCGACACCCTGTCCGTTGTTTTCCACTACCAGCATTGCGCGCTGGATTACTTCATGACGAACCAGCACTGCACCAGCCGGTGGCTGAACCGGGGGATAGACGCCGGCGGGTCGCGGACGGACGCGTTGGGGAGCGTGGCGTCGTTCGGGTCCGTGCGCGAGATCGATCTGGACGACAGCGACGAGTTGCCGAATGTGGTCATCAAGCTGGGCGGCGGGTGGTCCGGAAACCTGGTCAGGATCGCCAGATTCGATGCCGAGCTGCGGGATAGCTACGCCGCCTTTACTGCCAGAGAGCTGCGTTCGATCTTCAGGCTAAGCCTATTTGAACGCCTGCGGGGCTGGTGCGGCGGGCATCATGAGCTGGTCTTTCAGAAATTCATCCCGCCCGACACGGACCAGGCCGGCAAGGCGCGGATAATCCGCGCGCACATGCTCGTTTGCCCGGACGTCTCGGCCATGCTCTCGTGCCACCGGGTCGTGAGCGATGCTCCCCTTCCGCGCAGAATCCCATTGGGCATACTCGAGGGAGACGCGCCATTCATCGTCAATTATTCCAAGGGAGCGCACTACCGGGCCGTAGAGGCTGGCGAGGAGGCCTTGGTCTCCAGGGCGTGCGCGCAACTCGGCGAGCTGATTCAGGGCGTGGTCGGCGAAAGGTTCGTGATCGGCGGGACGCAAGGCAACCCCGGCATACATACGCGGACGAGGGGTGAACGGAACGAGCCGGATGCGGCGGGGCAATCATGAAGGGCAGGGTGCTTGTTACATCGGCGTGCTCCAGGGTGGCGTACTGCATCTGCAGGAACTTGCGCCGTCACGGGCTTCATGTGGTCGCGGCGGACCCGGACCCGCTGGCCATGTCGTTCTGGTCCAGGTTCGTGTCCGGGCGGCACATCTGCGCGTCCCCGTTCAGGGACGAGGGCGCCTTCATTGCCGATGTGCTGCGGATCATCGAAACGGAGAAGATCGATGTCCTCATCCCGGTGCTTGAAGAGACCTACTTCGTGTCCCGAAACCGCTCGGCCTTCTCGTCCCATGTCCGGACCCTCGTGCCTGATTACCGGGGCATCCTTGCCCTGCACGACAAGCGCTCCCTTCTGGATGTGGCCGCCCGTTTCGGCGTGTCCACGCCGCGGACGGCGGAACTGGCGGAGGCTCTGGACGGCCGCTTGCCCGACGGCTTCCGTTATCCCGCCGTCCTCAAGCCGAAGCAGGGCGGCGGCGGGGGGGCCATCGTCCGGATCAGTGACGCCGGTCACCTGCGCCGCCATGTCAGGGCCGCGCGTCTCAATGCTGGCGCCTATCTTGTCCAAGAGAAGATCGACGCCGAGATGGCCAATGTCGCCATGCTCTACGACGGTGGGAAATTGGTGGCCGGAGACACGTATCAGACTCTGGCGGTTCACCCGCACCCGTTCGGTCAGTCGACGCTGAGGGTGAGCAGGGAGTACCCCCGGGCCCGCGACGCCCTGAAGACGATGCTCGATGCCCTGCAATGGAACGGCCCGTGCCAGGCCGATTTCCTGTACGACAGGTCGCGCGACGAGACGTTTCTCATCGATGTCAACCCGCGCTTCTGGGGTTCCGTGGAGCAAAGCATCGCCCGGGGCATAGAGTTTCCCTACTATTATTACAGGTGCGCCATGGGACTTGGGGGATTTGCGGCGCCATCCTCGCCTCCGGTGGTGGCGACGAAGTGGCTCGGCGGCGACCTGATGCGCAGGATAGTGGGTCTGACGTCCCGCAGCGCGTCCGGCGGGGCCGCTCAGGATGGCCTGCCGCACCGTGTCGAGGGAATGGACGATTTTTATGGCACGGACCCCCTGCCGTTCGTGGGCTGGGGCGTGAGCCAGATCGTGCGGCGGGTCAGGAGGCTGGCGGGGGGGAAGGTGTCGCGGGAGTCGCTGGACGGTATCTGGGAATAGCGTCCGGCATGCCGATCACGGGCGCAGACGGATGTAGTCGAGGTAGATGACGCGAGGTTTCGGAAGATGCGAGGCGAAAACGACAACGCTTTCCAGGCTGTCCAGCCCCATGACCCTGTCTCTCGGGGCGGTCCTGATCGCTTCCACGGGGATGTTCAGGTCGTTCCAGCCCTGCCGGACTTCGAACTCGCCGTTGTACCGGTCTTCGTATTTCCCTCCGCGTCTGGCGTGGTCCCTGTCGCGAACGGACACGGTCAGGACCAGGGGCTCGGGGTCGGGGTTGAAGACGCTGAGGGAGAGGCATGCATAGCCCCGCCAGTCGCCGAGGCTGCGTACGAGGGCTGTCCCTGGGTACGGGCCGGCATCCAGCCGGACGCGCAGGGACGCGTCGCCGTGTCTGGCTTCGGACCGCACGATCTCGCCTCTGGTCCAGCGGTCCGCCTCCAGACGGCTCTCAAAATCGCACAGCAGCGGAAACTGTCTGTGAGCCCGGAGTTCGTCCTGGTGCGTCAAGAACGGTTCGAAGACTACGAACCAGGCCAGCCCCGCGGCAGTCGCGGTCTTGAGCGCCTTGCGCGCGACGGATGGGAGGCCGGATCCCACGGGGGGGAGGAAGAGAAGGCCGGCCAGCCCCCCCAGTGCATCGACGGCCATGTCCTGCCACGAGGCTGTGCGGCCGAAATGGGGCTGGATCGTCTCGATGAGCCCGCCCAGGGCCAGGGCGAGGCCCAAGACGCATGCGGAACGCACTTGTGCAGGCAGGTGCGCAAAAGGGGTTGTTCTGGCGAGCCCCCACGCCAAGGGCGCGAAGAACGCCGCGTGGGCGAGGTTGGCGAAGGGCGAGGGACCCCCCGCCCCCCCGCCGAGATCGAGGAAAAACATGGGCGAGGCCAGCGTGAGCAGCGCCAGGACAACGGAGTGAAGATGCATGGGCTTGTCCTCCACCGGAGGAATAAATCGGAAAAAAGCATCTTTAACGCCGACAGGATGCAAAGAGCATACGGCTCTTCTCGTTCCGCGTACATGAGAAATCGGCTGACTGCATTTTCGGAGATTTCGTTTTCCATGTCTCTTTTTACAATGTCCACGTTCGGGTGTATTTTCTCGAGAAAGTGGATAATGAGGTGAATTGCGTGGAAAAATTGCAGGATCGAAGGCTTGTGTTGTTTGGGGCGGCTCTGCTGCTGGGAACCCTCGGAGTCGTGTACTGGCCTGTCATCGCACCCATGGTCAAGCAATGGGCCAAGGATGAGAACTATTCCCACGGATTCCTCGTACCTTTCGTCTCGGCCTATCTCGCGTACATGCGCCGGGAGGATCTCCTGGCCGCGAAAGTCCGCCCCTGCGCCGCGGGCCTGGCCGTGGTCGTCGCCGGCCTCGTCATTCTCCTGCTTGGCTGGCTGGCGACGGAGTACTACACCATGCGGGCCTCCCTGGTCGTCGTCATCGCCGGGTCCACGCTCTACCTTTTGGGGTGGGAGGTCTTCCGCGCGCTGCTCGTCCCGATCGCCTATCTGCTGCTCATGGTTCCCCTGCCGTACATCCTGTATGACGCGGCCGCCTTTCCCCTGAAGCTCTTCGTGACCAAAGTGTCCGTCCTGGCCCTCAAGTTCCTGGGTGTCGTCGTCTGGCAGGAGGGCAACATCCTCATGTTCCCGAACGTCACCCTGGAGGTGGCCGACGCCTGCAGCGGCCTGCGCTCCATCATGTCCCTCCTGGCCCTGGGCGTGGCGTACGCCATGGTGCTGCACTCCAGGACCAGGGACCGGGTCATCCTCGTCGCGTCCACCCTGCCCATCGCGGTCTTTTCAAACTGCCTGCGGGTCATCGCCACGGGCGTTCTGGCGCAATATTTCGGGGCCGCCGCTGCGGAGGGCTTTTTTCATGAGTTTGCCGGGCTTTTCGTCTTCGCCGGGGCCGTCGTCATGTTCATGGCCCTGGGGGCCGTTCTCAGGAGGTGGCCATGAACACGTCCATCCGCATCGCCGTGCTCATCGCCCTGCTGGCCGGGGCCGGGCTGTACATGCACCTGCACAGCGACCTGGTGGTGCCCCTGGCCAGGCCCTTCGGGGACTTTCCCCCTTCACACTCCGGCTGGAAAATGGTGGGGCAGTCTTCCTTGAGCGAAAAGGTCATGAAGGTCCTCATGCCCACGGAATACCTCTCCAGGCGTTATGCGCGTCCGGACGGCGCCGTGGTGGACATGTACCTGAGCTATTTCGACGGTGGCGCCGCCTCGGGCCGCATCCATTCCCCCAAGCACTGCGTGGCCGGGGGGGGCTGGACGGAAATCTCCTCGGAGCGCACCACCATGAACCTCGGCGGCGAGGCAGTGAACCTGGTCAAGGCTGTCTACGCCATGGGGGCGAGCCGTGAGGTCATCTATTACTGGTTCTTCATGCGCGGTCGGACCATATCCGACGAATATTCCCTGAAGCTTGCCGAGATCACGGGGTCCGTCATTCACCGCCGTCGCGACCAGAGCTTCATGCGCATATCCATGACGGCCCAAGAGGACACGGAGCGGGCAGAGCAGGTCGTCGAGGCGTTCCTGAAAGAGTTCTATCCGTTGATACGGGAGTATCTGCCATCGTAGCCGTATGAACAGCCATCTTCTTTTCGCCCTGGCCCCCGCGGCCGCCATCATTGCGGCCCTGGCCTTCGCCTCCCGCCTGGCCGCAGGCGTGTTCGACGGCACGCGCACCCGCGCGTCTGCGGTTTGGGCCGTGGCGCTGATCCTGCTCGCTGGCCTCGAAACGGTGGACCTGGCCTGCATGTTCGACCCGGAGCGGGTGCGGGCGTGGCGTGCGGCCGGCCTCGTGATCGAAGGCGCGTTGGGGCCGACGTGGGTGCTGTTCACGGCGCTTTTCGCCAGGGAGTACGAAGGCGAACGCCTGCCGCGGATGCAGCGCCTGCTGGTTCTGCTCTCTGGCCTTTTGTTGCCCTGGAGCGCGTTCCTCGCTTTCCGGGGGGCCTACTACGCCCCCGATTTCGCGAGCGAGCGCCTGCTCTTCCTGCTTCCCGGGACCTTCCATTTCTGCATCGCCTTCGTTCTGTGCTGCATGGCCGCGCTCTTCAACATCGAAGGGACCATGGCCGGCGCGACGCACTTCCGGCGCTGGAAGATCAAGTTCGTGCTGCTGGGCGGCGTCTGCGTGTTGGTGGCCCTTATCCTCTATTACAGCCAGGGCGTGCTGTACCGCTCCCTCGACATGCGCCTTGCCTGGTTGCGTTCCCTGGCGGTGCTTGCGGGTGTGGGCATGATGTGGTTTTCGGACGCGCGGCGCGGGCCGGAAGTCAGGATCAGCTTTTCCCGGCGCATGGCCTTCAAGTCCGTGGCCCTCGTCACGGCGGGACTGTACCTGGTCGTCCTGGGTTTCGCGGGCGAGGGGGCTCGGGTCTTCGGGGACGAGTTGGGACGTGCAGTGCTCCTCGGCGTCTGCTTCGCCGCCGGCATCGGCCTGCTCATGCTTTTCCTCTCGGACACGGTCAGGCGAAGGGTCCGACTTTTTCTTCAGCTGCACTTCTACGGGGAGAAGTACGACTACCGCATCCAGTGGGTGCAGTTCACGGACAGGCTCATCTCGGCCCGCAGCCAGACCGAACTCCATCAAGCGGCCTTGTCGGCCTGCTGCGAGACCTTCGGCATCGTCGGGGCGGCCCTGTTCCTGCTGGACCACGGCAGCCGAGCCTACGTGCCCGTCAGCCTCGTGGAAACGGACACGCAGGAGGGTGGTTTCGACGAGGGTTCGCACCTGGCGGCGGCTTTGCGCACCCGCCGCAGCGTGGTCCGCACCGCGGACGTGAACGACCCCTCCCCGTGGTTGAAGGCCGCGCGGTTCGCCATCCCCATCTTCCGTGAAGACGGCCTCGACGGTTTCGTGCTCCTGGGGGCGGCCATCAACGAGAGCGAGGAATACGACGAGGAGGACTTCGAGCTCATGGACACCATGGCCCGGCACATCTCCTCGGCCCTCCTGAACATGCGTCTCACGGAGCAGTTGGCGCGCTCGCGGGAGATGGAGATCATGGGGCGGGTTTCGGCCTTCGTGCTGCACGACCTGAAGAACCACGTCTACACGCTGTCCCTCATGGCCGAGAACGCGCGCAAGTTCATCGGCAACCCCGATTTCCAGCGGGATCTGGTGGACTCCCTGGGCAGCACCGTGGGCAAGATGAAGATTCTGATTTCCCAGCTCAAAGGGCTGCCCGACCGCCAGACTCTGAAGCGCGCGCCGGTCGGCCTGCTGACGTTGGCCAGGGAGTCGACGCGATTGCTGCACCAGGAGCGGCTGGACTTCGGGGGCGAGGACGCCGTGGCCATGGTCGACGCCGAGGAGATGGGCAAGGTCATCCTGAACCTCTGCCTCAACGCCCTGGAGGCCTCCCCCGACGGCCGGCCGGTCACGGTCACGACCGGGGACGGCCCGGAGCCCTTCGTGCGCGTCTCGGATCAGGGCGGCGGCATCGACCCGGAGTTCATCAGAACCGCGCTTTTCGAGCCCTTCAAGTCCACCAAGGCCAAGGGCATGGGCATCGGGCTCTACCAGTGCAAGCAGATCGTAGCGGCCCACGGCGGCCGCATCGAGGTCAGGAGCGCGGTGGGGGAGGGGGCCGAGTTCACGGTCTGGCTGCCGGGGGCTGAGGCGTGAGGGGGAATATTGGTTGGACTGGATGGACGGAATGGACCATATGGACGGTGTGGACAGGCTGGGAGCCGGCGTCCGATGGGCGTGCGCACCTGGGCGAGTCTTCTCCTGGCAGGAATCGAGGGATACCGTGGAAAATCTGCTGATTGTCGATGACAACGAGGATGTTTTGACCCAGCTCAAGTGGGGGTTGGCGTCGGAGTCGTACGCGCTGCATCTGGCCACGCGCGTGGACCAGGCTTTGGAGGTCTTCGGCAAGGTCTCGCCGGGAGTGGTGACATTGGACCTGGGCCTGCCTCCCCACGCCGACACGTCCGAGGAGGGCTTTCGGTGCCTGGCCGAGATGCTCAAGATCAATCCCGCGGCCAAGGTCATCGTGGTCACGGGCAACGACGAGCGCGAGAACGCCCTGCAGGCCATCAAGCTCGGGGCCTTCGACTTTTTCCGCAAGCCCATCGACCTGGACGAACTGCGCGTCATCATCCGCCGCGCCTTCCATCTCCACGCCATCGAGCGCGAGAACACGGAGCAGAAGGGAGCGGCCGAAGCTGCGGCCATGGACAATTACGGCATCGTCGGCGCCTGTCCGGCCATGCGCGGAGTTCTGAACCTCATCGGCAAAGTCGCGGCCTCGGACGTGCCCATCCTCGTCTCGGGAGAGTCCGGCACGGGCAAGGAGCTGGTGGCCCGCGCCATCCACGCCGGCAGCCTGCGCCGCAAGGGCCCCATGGTCTGCATCAACTGCGGCGCCATCCCCGAGAACCTCATCGAGTCCGAGCTGTTCGGCCACGAGAAGGGCGCCTTCACCGGCGCCGTGTCCACGGTCCAGGGCAAGGTCGAGTACGCCTCGGGCGGAACCCTGTTCCTGGACGAGATCGGCGAACTGCCCGTGAACCTGCAGGTCAAGCTGCTGCGCTTCCTGCAGGAGATGGTCATCCAGCGCGTGGGAGGGCGCAAGGACATCCCCGTCAACGTGCGCATCGTGGCGGCCACCAACATCGACATCGCCGCGGCCATCGCCGCCGGCACCTTCCGCGAGGACCTCTACTACCGCATCGGAGTGGTCAACATCCACCTGCCCCCCCTGCGTGAGCGGGAAGGGGACGTGCGCCTCCTGGCCGACTACTTCCTGGGCCGCATCGCCGCGGAACTGGGCAAGAACGTGTCCGGCTTCTCCCCCGACGCCCTGGCTGGCCTGGAGACCTACTCCTGGCCCGGCAACATCCGCGAACTGGAGAACAGGCTCCGCCGTGCGGTGCTGCTGGCGGATTCCAGCCTCGTCACCTCCGCAGAACTCGGCTTCGAGGAAAACGGCGGGGGGCAACATAACGGCTTCAGCTTCGGCGACAGGACCCTGAAGGAAGCCCGCGCCATGGTCGAGAAAAAGATGATCGCAGCCGCCCTGGCCAAACACGAAGGCAACATCGTCAAAGCCTCCGAGGCCCTGGGCATCAGCCGGCCGACCATGTACGACCTGATCAGGAAGCACGGTTTGGGAGAACGTTGAGGATCGTCCGTGCCTGATAAATTTTCCGACTGTATGCTGGCGCGGCTATCGTGATTTTTCAGCAGGTAAGGCAGCCAAATGTGCGCAGGGTCCGACTGGGCCTGGCAACTTGGCCGGTTTCCGTGATGCGCTGTCGCTCACGTTTGGGGATTGCATACACCAGAGTCCGGGCAGAGGGGATGGAACCAAGATTGCATAGGTAAATGTGGATCGGTTTCGATCTTCACCAGGGCATGAAATCAAAGGAGGATCATCCCATGCAGTCGCGACTCATCACGCAGATTAATCTGCAACTAACCAAAGTGATATGCTGTACAGTGTTGGTCTTCTCAATGCTGGGAGCCAGTCCGGCGCGTGCGAGCGTGCTCTGGGACCAGCCATTAAGCGCCTTGGATACGAACGCTTACGTTAATCAAGAATTTCAGGATTTTACAACTTACAGTAGTTACATCGCCGACGATTTTGTCAACACCGTCCCATGGGACATCAGTACGATATTCATTCCCGGAAACGGATGGAACGGGTTCTCGTCTCTGGAACTCGCCACATCGCTCAATTTCGCCATTTACGCAGACGCCGTCGGCGTTCCCGACGGTATTCCCCCGGCGGCTGGAACGTGGAGTCTCTCCATCGCACCTGACGATGCGCAAATTGCCCTTTCAACAGGCTCGGATGGCTATTTGTCCAATGTAACCTTGAACCTGAGCGCCGACGTGAATATTGCTGCGGGCCATTGGTGGCTCGTGTTTTGGCCGGAAATGGATTTCAGTTTAGGAGGCCAATACGGACGTCAACCCTCTGATACGACGAACGAAGAAGCGGCCCTTTTCATCAATCCCGGTGGGGGATTCGGCTACGGAATCGGGTGGCAGGACTTGTCTGTTACAGGGTTCAGGGGGGGGGATGTGGCGTTCCGGCTTGAAGGCGATCTGGGTACGAACAACGCCGTCCCCGAACCGACAACCATGCTTCTCGTGGGGATTGGACTGGCCGGCATCGTCCTTGCTCATCGCTGCGCGCCGAAGTCAGCAATGTAAATTCTGATAGAAACTGCTGTCGGAATAATTGACATCCGGACATCCGCGGCAGGTCGCGTTGTCGTCCTTACAGGAAAACGCGCTGAGGAAGGAGTCGGGCGCGAAGGGCAACCGTCAGGTGGTTGTGGCGAGCAGTGCATCGCTACCCGCAAACGAAAAAAAGGGATTTCAGCGTTCAACTGAAATCCCTTGTTCTCTAATGGCGGGGCCGATGGGACTCGAACCCACGGCCTCCGGCGTGACAGGCCGGCGTTATAACCGTCTTAACTACGACCCCGCATGGTCTTCTTGGTGGGCGGTACAGGGATCGAACCTATGACATTCGGCTTGTAAGGCCGACGCTCTCCCAGCTGAGCTAACCGCCCTGTCCCGTCCAACGAGAAACTGTCTCTATAGACGCAGCCCGCCGCTGTCAAAGGCTTTTTTCGCCTGTCCGCAAAAAAGTTGCGGTGCCGCTGAGGCCGGAGCCTCCAACGCAAAAGGGCCATCCTCGCGGACGGCCCCCGTGCGTTCCGAGCTGCTGCAGGCTAGCCGCAGGAAGTGCAGGAAGAGCACCCGGAGGAGCTCGCCTTCATGTTCGACTTGATGTTGAAGCCCATGTGCGGGTGGAATTCCACGGAGATGGGCTGAGCTTCGCTCATCAGGTTGGTTTCAATCAGAAAGGTGTATCCGTCGATTACGTGAACCACGTCGTTGTCTTTTTGCTCATCCAGAGCAAGCGCCAGGCGAGGCCCGCCTCAGCCAGCCGCCATGTAGACCCGGATCGGGGACACTTCCTTGCCGGCGAAGTGCATGTCGAGCTGCTCTTTGGCAGCCTTGGTCAGTTCAAACATGGAATCCTCCTTTGTGTGGGATCGTTGGTAGTTATTGATCAAATCGATGTCAATGTCCGTTTGGGCAGGTTTTTGCCGATTCATGCCCCCGGTGTCCGTAACTCGCGGGACGGAAAAGACATACCCGGATCAAAAAGATGCTTGTGCCCGGTCGCGTTCCGGGGGTATGAAGGCAATGTAAACATGAATTCAACCCTGGCCAGAGCATGACGTCACATTCCGCACGCATCCTGCTCGTCGATGACGAACTCACCCTCCTCGAACTGCTCGGGGACTATCTCCGCGACCGTGGGCACGATGTCGTCACGGCCGAGAACGGGGCCAGCGCCCTGGATCTCTACAACACGGAACTGCCCGATCTGGTCCTCCTCGACCTGAAGCTCCCGGACGTGTCCGGTCTCGACATCCTCAGGCACATCACCTCCCGCGACGAGGAGACGGCCATGGTCGTCATCTCCGGCGTCGGCTCCCTGGACGACGTCATCGAAGCCCTGCGGCGCGGCGCGTGGGACTTTCTGGTCAAGCCCTTCATCAACCTCGAACTCGTCATGCACGCCGTGGAAAAGGCCCTGGAGAAGCGGCGCCTGCGGCAGGAGAACCGCCTGTACCGCGAACACCTCGAAGAGGAGGTCCAGCGCCGCACCCAGGAACTCAGGCAGGAGATCCTGGCCCGCAAGCGCATCGAGGATGACCTGCGGCGCAGTGAGATGCGCTACCGCGAACTGAGCCTGACCGACGAATTGACGGGCCTCTACAACGCCCGGCACTTCTTCCGTCAGGTCCAGGCCGAGGTGGAGCGGGCCATGCGCTACGACAGCCCGCTGTCCCTGTGCGTCCTCGATATCGACCATTTCAAGGAATACAACGACTCCTACGGGCACCTCTGCGGCGACTCGGTCCTTTCGGAACTGGGCCGCGTCATCCAGAAGCTCATCCGCGATTCGGACTCCGCCTACCGCTACGGCGGCGAGGAGTTCATCATCGTCCTGCCGGCCACCAACCGCGAAGAGGCGGCGCGCGTGGCCGAGCGCATCCGCTGTTCCTTCCACGAGCACGCCTTCTTCCCCCGGCCCGGGACCGAGGTCCACGTGGCCATCAGCCTGGGCGTGACCAGCTACGTCCCGGGCGAGTCCATTTCGGACTTCGTGGACCGCGCCGACCAGAACATGTACGCCGCCAAGAAGTGCGGCCGGAATACGACAGTCTGCCGGTGAGTGCGCCCCTGTGCGCTTACGCCGGGCTTCGCCCTTCGTGACTGGCGCTATGTGGGGGACTCTCGTCACCCTTCGTCATTGCAAGGAGTCTTCGACGTGGCAATCCAGCTTCGTGCCTTCATTCCCGTTCTTCATCCCCGTTCATCATCCCTTTCAGCCTGCAAAACCCGCATTCACCGGCCGAGGTGGGGTAGCCGCAGGTTGTGCAGGGCTCGATGTTGACCGATGTCTCGCCGCGGGGGGCGAAGCCGGGGCGGCCGTCCTTGAGGAAGCCGTCGTAGAAGCGGATCTTGCGGCCGGGCTGGATGTCCTCCAGGTCCGAGAGGAGCTTCTTGTAGATGGGGAAGCTCGCCTTGGAGCTGTAGGGGCAGGGGGCGTAGCCGTAGTCGATGCCGGCCAGGAAGCAGAGGTTGGCCGTCTCGAACTCGGACATGCGGAAGAGGGGCTTGACCTTCTTGGCGAAGCCGCCCTCGGCCGGCATGACCGGGCCCTGGTCGCTCAGGTACTCCACGTCCCAGCGCATGACGTTGGCGAAGAGGCGCGAGGTCTCGTCGTCCAGGTTGTGGCCCGTGGCCAGGGCCGTGAAGCCGTTGTCCATGGCGAAGCGGTTGAAAAGGTAGCGCTTGGTCTGGCCGCAGACCGAGCAGATGGGGCGCTTGACGCGCTTCTTCACGTCGCACATGGCCAGGCCCATGGAGGCCGTCTCGATGACGTGCAGCCGGATGCCGTGCTTTTCGCAGAAGCGTTCGGTGTAGCCGCGGGCGATGGGCGATGACTCGGGGATGCCCAGGTCGATGTGCAGGCCCTCGATGTCGTAGCCCAGATCCTGCAGCATCCAGGACAGGGCCAGGGAGTCCTTGCCGCCGGAGATGGCGATGAGGATGCGGTCCTCGAAGGTGAACATGTCGTGTTCCTTGATGGCCCGCTCCACCAGACGGCGGGCGAAGACCAGGAAGCACTCCCTGCAGAAGGCCGTGTGATGGCTGGGCAGGGCGACGACGGCCGGGACGTGGCAGCGTTTGCACTTCATGGCTACCCCCGGGACCCGACGTCGCGCACGGTGATGTGGTCGCCGTCCTTGAGGTTCAGGTCGTGGGTGAGGAGGCCACCGTCGCGGATGACGAGGGCGCGGCCGGGCTTGCGGCCGACCTTGAGCAGAAGCTGGGCGACCGTGCCTGGACGGTCCATGGTGAATTCCCGGTTCTCGGGTTCGATGCGTACGGTGATCATGCGTTTTCGATTCGTGGTTGTTGGTTTCCGGCAGAAACGTGGACAGCGGCGGGCCGCGTCAGGAAGTTTCCGCCCCTGACAGGCCGTCGTTTATGAACGGCCTGCGAATTTCGATTTTTTCAGCAGTCAGCTAAGTCGCGGCGGTCCGAAGATCAAGAATTTTCGGATCGTGATTGTACGGATTCAGCGCCGTCGCGGCCGGCCAGAATCAGGAACCCATCCTCATCGAGGCGTCCCTGGTCCTGGGTCACGAACCAGCGGATGCCGTCGCGTTCGATCACGGCCGAGCCCGTGTCACGGCCGAGGTAGCCCTGCATGACCTGGGTGCCGCCGATGAGAATGCGGCCGACGCTGCCGTGGGGCAGGTCCTCCAGGGTGCCCGGATCCACGATGCGCAGGGCCGAGCCGGGCAGGGGCAGGCCTACGGTGCCGGGCTTGCGGCCCTGCTGGATGCTCAGGTCTGCGGGGTTCAAGACGTCAGGCGCGTTGACCGTGGCCACGGGCGTGGTCTCGGTGGTGCCGTAGCCGTCGTGAATCATGAGGCCGAATTTCTGGCGGAAGTCGCGGACCGTGGCCGAGTCCAGGGTTTCACCGCCCGAGAGCACGAAGCGAAGCGAGCCGAACATCAGCGGGTGCAGGACGTCGGCGGCCGCATAGGCCGCCAGGGCCTCGGGCGCGGCGCAGAGCAGTGTGGCCTCGAACTCCGCGCACAGGCGGCCGACAGCCCGCGCGTCCATGGGGTCGCGGTGGCAGACCACGGGCACGGACTCCAGCAGCGGCAGGAACATGGTCGTGGTCAGCCCCAGGGCTTCGTGCAGGGGCATGGCCGTCAGCAGCACGTCGTTGCCGCGCGGCGTGAAGAGCGAAGACGCCTGGCGGCCGTTGGTGATGATGTTGGCATGGCTGAGCCGCACGCCCACACGCTCTCCGCCGCGTTCGACAAAGACCACGGCAGCGGTGTCCGCGCCAGCCGCGCGCCCGGTCAGGGCCAGCCGCACCAGCCGCCCCGGCAGCAGGCGCAGCAGCATCCGCGCCGCCCATTCCTGCCTCATGCCTTTGCGCGCGTCCACAAAGTCCCCGCAGTCCATGACGTCCACCCCGTCCACAAGAGGCGCGCCGTCCCCAAGCATCAGCCCGGCTCCGGCCTGCCGCAGGCAGCCGCGCAGTTCCTCCTCGCCCAGTCCCGGGTCCAGGTTGATCACGGTCTTGCCGGCCATGAGCACGGCCATGTTGGCCACGGCCCCCCTGGCTCCTGGGGGCAGCATGACGCCCACGGCCCCCTCGGGGCGTTTGGCCAGAACTCGGGCCAGGCGCAGGGCGCACAGGGCCAGCTCTTCGGCCGTCAGGCGCGCCCCTGCGGAGTCGGCCACGGCCAGGCGCCCCGGGGCGCGGCGCATTGCCTGCAGCCATTTGACGGGGATGGAGGGCTGGGAGTCGGCGAACTCCTGCCAGGCCAGGATGGACATGCGGTGCACGGCGTCCTTGACCTCCATGGGCGGGGCCGACGGCGGCAGAGCCGGGCCGAAGCAGAGGTTCACGTCGCGGGTCAGGGCGCCGTCGGTGTTGCGCCGGAAATGGCGGCTCACGGCGGACCAGCGGCTGCCCCACAGGCCGCGCAGGTAGAAGGGCACGATGGGGCAGTCGGCCTGGGTGGCCGGGATGGCGTAGCCGCGGCGGAACGGTCCGAGCTGTCCGTTGCGGCTGATGGCGCCTTCAGGGAAGAGGACCACGCACTCGCCGGCCTTGAGGGTCTCGGTGATGGTCCGCAGGGCCGACTTGCTGGCGGCGGACGAGGTGATGGGGATGACCCGGTAGAGGTCCAGGAACCAGCGCAGGTACCAGCGGTCGTAGTAGCGCCGCGTCATGACGAAGCGCACGGGCCGGGGCACGGCCAGGTGCAGCACGGCCCAGTCGATCCAACTGGTGTGGTTGCCCAGGAGCAGCACGCCGCCCCTGGACGGGATGTTCTGCAGGCCGTTGACCGTCAGGCGGTAATGCTGGGCGAAGACCACGCGCAACAGGAAACGCATCAGGGACTGGGGCAGGTGACGCAGGGTGTGGAAGGTCCCGAAGGCCATGACGCCCGCCAGGGTCAGGATGATGGGCACGCTGGCCAGGCCCGTCAGGGAGGCGAGGACCGTCCCGCACAGGAAGGCCAGCATGGCCACGTTCTGGATGAAGTTGTTGCCGGCCAGGATGGTGCCCAGGTCCGAGTCCTCGGCGTTGAACTGGATGAGGGCGTTCAGGGGCACGACGAACAGGCCGCCGAAAAAGCCGTACACGGTCAGCAGGATCCCCAGGGTCACGGTGTCGCCCATGGCCGGGATGAGGGCCAGGCAGGCCGTCATGCCCACGGCCGCCAGGGGGATGACACCCGTCTCGATGTAGGTCTTCGAGAGCCGCCCGGCTGTGACGGAGCCGACGATGATGCCCACGCCGCCGATGGCCAGGAGCCCCTGGGCGATGACGGTGGAGGTCACGCCGGCCGATTCCTTGAGGTGCGCGCCGAAGGCCGCGAAGAGCACCTGGTTCACGGCCCAGAAGAGCGACAGACCCAGGACCGAGAGGCGGATGGTCTGGTTGTCCCAAATGTTCTTCAGGTTCTTCTTTAAGTATTCGCCGCGAACGTAGGCCGTGCGGTTCAGACGCAGGGTCACGTCGCCGTCCTTGTACTGCGGGATGCGCAGGGCCACGAGGGTCTGGACCACGGCGCCGGCGAAGAGGAGCAGGCCGCTGGGTGCGATGGCCTGCAGGATGTCCGCCTTGGTGGCGGCCTCGCCGATGAGGGCCTCGAAGACCACGGAAAAGAGCACGCCGCCCAGGAGGATGGCCACGATGGTCACGGCCTGGACCACGCCGTTGGCCATGCCGAGGTTGTCCTTGCCGGCCATCTCCTTGATGTAGCCGTACTTGGCCGGCGAGTAGAAGGCCGACTGCGCCGCCAGGATGAGCGTCAGGGCGAAGGCCGCCTCGAACCAGCCGAGCAGGTAGCTGCCGTAGATGAGGGCGGTCAGGGGTACGGCGAAAAAGGCCGTCCAGCGCATGACCAGGTGCTTGGAGAAGCGGTCGGCCAGGAAGCCCGCCGGCGTGAAGAACATGATGAAGGGCAGCAGGATGCAGGCGTTGACGAGCGCCGTCAGCCCGATCTGTGTCGAGCCGTCGTAGACTTTGAAGACCGTGTTCTGGATGATGATCTTGTGCCCCAGGTCGATCATGGCGTTGACGAGCACAACGGTCAGGTAGGGCAGAAAGCCGCGGATGCCGAGGAGCCGGCGGCCGGCGCTCATGCCCTCACACCCAGCAGGCGCAGGCAGGCGGCCGTGACCAGCTCGGGCGTGTCGGGCGTCAGTTCGATCTTGCCGTAGCGGTGCAGGACCAGCGGCTGCATGATGGCGCCCATGATCAGGCCGGCAAAGAGGTCCGCGTCGCAGGGCGGGATCTCGCCCAGCCCCACGGCCTGACCCACGAAGCGCTCGGCCAGGCCGTGGGGCTCGGTTTCGCGGGACAGCAGCTTGTCTTCCGGGAAGCCGTGCTGGGTCAGCAGGATGAAGGCGAACTGGTCGCTGTTGTAATGATAGTAGTCATAGATGGTCTGCACAGCCTGGCCCAGGCGCAGGGCGAAGGGCAGGCGGTCGTCGAAGAGCATCTCGGAAACGAGGTGCGTGAACTGGTCCAGCTCGCGGTTGAAGAGCTTCCAGGCCATCTCCTCCTTGCCGTCGTACCAGCGGTACAGGGCGCCTTCCGTCACCCCAGCGGCTACGGCGATGTCCTTGATGGTCGTGCGCGCCAGCCCCTTGGTGGCGAATAGGCGGATGGCTGATTCCTCAATGATTTCGCGTTTCATGACGGGTCGTGACATGGTGCTTCCTCCTTACATGGGTGAGTATTTATTTACTCATTTCGCGCCCGCGTCAAGAAAAAGGGGCACGTCCGTGCGGACGCGCCCCGAGGGAGATGTGCCGGCAATCCGTGGGGTCAGATGTGGCGCCCGGCGATGAGATCCTGGATGACGGTCGGGTCGGCGAGGGTGGAGGTGTCGCCGAAGTCCTCCATGGCGGTGGAGCCGGCCGTGATCTTGCGCAGCACGCGGCGCATGATCTTGCCGCTGCGGGTCTTGGGCAGGCCCAGGGTGAACTGGATGACCTCGGGCGAGGCCAGGGGGCCGATCTCCTTGCGCACGTGGTTGCGCAGGGCCTTGATCAGGTCGTCGGACTCGTCCACGTCGGCGCGCAGGGTGACGTAGGCATAGATGGCCTGGCCCTTGATGTCGTGGGGCATGCCGACCACGGCCGCCTCGGCCACGTCCGGGTGGGATACCAGGGCCGACTCGATCTCGGCCGTGCCCAGGCGGTGGCCCGAGACGTTGATGACGTCGTCCAGGCGGCCCATGATCCAGAAGTAGCCGTCGCTGTCCTGGCGCGCGCCGTCGCCGGACTCGTAGCGGCCCGGGAAACGCTCGAAGTACTGCTGGCGGAAGCGCTCCGGGTCGCCGAAGACGCCGCGCAGCATGCCCGGCCAGGGGCGTTCGATGACCAGGTTGCCGCCCTCGTTGGCGCCCGTGGGGTTGCCGTCGTTGTCGACGATGCGGGCGTGCACGCCGGGCATGGGCAGGGCGGCCGAACCGGGTTTGAGCGGCGTGGCGAAGGGCAGGGCCGTGATGAGGATGCCGCCCGTCTCGGTCTGCCACCAGGTGTCGACCACGGGCAGCTTCGACTTGCCGACGTTGGCGTGGTACCACATCCAGGCTTCGGGGTTGATGGGCTCGCCGACGCTGCCAAGCACCCGCAGGGAGGACAGGTCGTTCTTCTGCGTCCACTCCACGCCGTCGCGCATCAGCGCCCGGATGACCGTGGGCGCGGTGTAGAAGCTCGTGACCTTGAACTTCTCGACGATCTGCCAGAAGCGCGACGGGTCGGGATAGGAGGGCACGCCCTCGAACATGAGGGACGTCACGCCCAGCGTCAGGGGGCCGTAGACGATGTAGGTGTGGCCCGTGATCCAGCCCACGTCGGCCGTGCAGAAATGGATGTCGTCCTCGAAGAGGTTGAAGACGTACTGGGTGGTGTGGGCCGCGTAGGTCAGGTAGCCGCCGGTGGTGTGCACCACGCCCTTGGGCTTGCCCGTGGAGCCGCTGGTGTAGAGGATGAAGAGCAGGTCTTCGGCGTCCATCTCCTCGCAGGGGCAGGTCGCGGGGAGATTCGGGTCGGCCATGACGTCGTGCCACCAGAGGTCCCGGCCCACGACCATGTTCACGTCGTTGCCGGCGCGCCGCAGCACGATGCAGTTCGTCACGCTCGGGCAGCCGTTCAGGGCCTCGTCCACGTTGCCCTTGAGAGGGATCTTCTTGCCGGCGCGCAGCACCGCGTCGGCCGTGACCAGAATCTTGGCCTCGCAGTCCTGGATGCGGTTCATGAGGCTCGAAGCCGAGAAGCCGGCGAAGACGATGGAGTGGGTGGCGCCGATGCGCGTGCAGGCCAGCATGGCCACGGCCAGCTCGGGCACCATGGGCATGTACAGGGCCACGCGGTCGCCGCGCGACACGCCCAGCTTCTTCAGGATGTTGGCGAAACGGACGACGTCGGCCAGCAGTTCGCGGAAGGTGATGTGACGGACGTCCTCCTCGGGCTCACCCTGCCAGATGATTGCCGTCTTGTCGCCCAGGCCGTTCTCCACGTGCCGGTCGAGGCAGTTGTAGCTGACGTTGAGCTTGCCGTTGACGAACCAGTTGATGCGCGGCTCGGTGAAATCGCAGTCCAGGACCTTGTCCCAGGGCTTGAACCAGCTGACGAGCTCGCGGGCCCGGTCGCCCCAGTAGCCTTCGGGGTCCTGGTCGGCGCGGCGGAAGTGGGCCTCGTAGGTCGCCATGTCCGGAATGTGGGCGCGGGGTGCCGCGGGAGGGGTGAAAAGGCGTTCTTCGTGCTGCAGGCTCTGGATATTTTCAGGACTCATGTGGTGGTTCCTCCTTATAAAGCTGGTGGTTCGACGTGAACGGGTACTATCAGGAATTACGTCTAGAAGAAATGAATTTTGTTTTCCCGCCTTTTCTGGTAAATGGCTGATATTGGCGGTTAACGGAAGCCGCGCCTTTCCCCCATCGGTAAACGGAGCTTTTCGGACGATGAGCGTCAAACACCTGGATCTGTTGTTCAAGCCCAATTCCTTGGCCATCGTCGGCGCTTCGCGCGACCCCAACTCGGTCAGCGCCATCCTCATGCGCAATCTCATGTCCGGAAAATTCCTGGGCCCCGTGCTGCCCGTGTCGGGCGCCCAAGAGGCCATCTTCGGCGTGCTGTCCTACGTCAGCGTCACGTCCCTGCCCCTGACCCCGGACATGGCCATCATCTGCTCCTCGGTCTTCGACGCCCCTGACCGCCTGGCAGAACTGGCCGACAACGGCACCCACGTCGCCGTGATCATGGACCCGGGCTACGCCCTCCTCGACGGCCAGCAGAAGTCCCAGATCGACGACCGCATCCGCCAGGTCGCCCGCGACAAGGACATCCGCGTCCTGGGCCCCGGGAGCCTCGGGATGATCGTGCCCTCCTCGGGCGTCAACGCGAGCCTGTCGCGCGTGGGCGCCAAGGAGGGCCGCATCGCCTTCGTCACCCAGTCCGACAGCCTCTTCGAGTCCGTTCTCGACTGGGCCCGGACCAACAACGTCGGCTTTTCCCACTGCGTCTCCCTGGGACGCCAGCTGGACATCGACTTCAGCTCGGTCCTCGACTATCTCGGCTCCGACCCGGCCACCAAGGCCATCCTGCTCTACATCGAGAACATCCAGGACGCCCGGCGCTTCATGTCCGCGGCCCGGGCTAGCGCCCGCAACAAGCCCATCCTCGTCATCCGCCCCCGGCGCCTGCCCTGCGAGCTGCGCGACGCCGCCAGCGAACTGACCGAGATGGACCAGGACCAGATTTACGACGCCGCCTTCCGCCGCGCCGGCATGGTCCGCGTGGACGACATCGACTCCCTGTTTGAAGGCGCCCGCACCCTGGCCAACTACAAGCCCCTGCGCGGCAACGGCCTGGCCATCATGACCAACGGCCAGAGCATCGGCCTGCTGGCCGCCGACACGCTCATCCAGGGGGGAGGGGAGCTGGCCGCCATCACCGAGGAGACCCAGCTCAAGCTGGAGGAGATCCTCGGCCCCGAACGCTGCTCCGACAACCCCGTGACCCTGCCGTACAACGCCTCGCCCGAGGATTACGCACGCATCCTGAGCATCCTGGTGCGGGCCAAGGACGTGGGCTGCGTGCTCATCCTGCACGTGCCATTCCAGGGCACGTCGAGCCTGGAGATCGCCCAGGCCGTGACCCAGGTGGCCAAGACCAGCCGCTGCCTGGTGCTGGCCAACTGGCTCGGCGAGGAGACCGTGCGCGACACCAAGGACATCTTCGAGGACGCGGCCATCCCGGTCTTCGACCGGCCGGGCAAGGCCATCATGGCCTACCTGCACATGCTGCGCTACAAGCGCACCCAGAAGATCCTCATGCAGACCCCGGACTCCCTGCCCGCGGACTTCTTCCCGGACACGGAGCACGCCCTGGACATCATCAGAAAGGCCTTGAGCGAGGACCGCACCCAGCTCTCCGAGGAGGAGTCCCGTCAGGTCCTGGCCTCCTACGGCGTGCCCGTGGTCGAGACCCGCATCTGCAAGTCGGCCATGCAGGCCGTGGACGCCGCCTCGGAGATTGGCTTCCCCGTGGCCCTCAAGATCCGCTCGCCGCAGATTTCCCAGCCCTTCGACATCGGCGGTATCGCCCTGGACCTGACCACCCCGGACCTCGTCTTCGAGGCCGCGGCCAACATGTCCGCCCGCGTGCACTCCCAGGTGCCCAACGCCTACATCGAGGGCTTCACGGTCCAGAAAATGGGCCGCCGTCCCGGCGCCCACGAGCTGTTCATTTCCGTCTTCACGGACAAGGTCTTCGGGCCTATCCTGCGCTTCGGCCACGGCGGCGTCTCGGCCCCGGTCATCAACGACCACGCCATGACCCTGCCGCCCCTGAACATGGGCCTGGCCCGGGAGCTCATCCACCGCACGCGCATCTCCAAGCTGCTGCAGGGCTCCCGCCGGCAGGCCGCGGCCGACATCGACGACATCTGCCTGGCCCTCATCCAGATCAGCCAGATGGTCATCGACCTGCCGCAGATCACCACCCTGGAGATGAACCCCATCTTCGCCGACGACCAGGGAGTACTGGCCCTGGGCGCACGCATCTGGATTCAGCCGGCCACGCTCACGGGTCCCGAACGCCTGGCCATCCGCCCCTATCCGCGCGAACTGGAGGAGTGCGTGCGTCTCAAGAGCGGCGAGCAGGTCCTGTTGCGGCCCATCCGACCCGAGGACGCCCAGGCACACCTCGACTTCATCCACGGCCTGTCCGAGGAGGACCTGCGCCTGCGCTTCTTCGGCCTGGTCCAGAACTTCGTGTTGAGCGACATGCCCAAGTTCACCCAGATCGACTACGACCGCGAGATGGCCTTTATCGCCACGCGCCTCGCCGACGGCAAGCCGGAGACCCTGGGCGTGGTCCGCACCTCCACCAAGCCCGACAACTCCTCGGCCGAGTTCGCCATCATCGTGCGTTCGGACATGAAGGGCACGGGCCTGGGCTCCATGCTCTTCGAGAAGATGATCCGTTACTGCAAGAGCCGCGGCACCCGCTACCTCGAAGGCCAGACCATGCCCCGCAACAAGGGCATGATCGGCCTGGCCAAGCGCTTCGGCCTGGCCGTGACCCACAACTACGAGGAAGAACTGGTCGAGATGCGCCTGCCCCTCTGGGAATGGGAGCCCCCCCGCTAGGAGGCCGCCCAGAATCCATTCTGGACTGCGTTGCTCCCCGATTTTCAGGGGTTCATGTAGGCGGCTACACCTCACCCCTGAAAACCGACTCGCGCCTTGCCAGAATGAATTCTGGGCGGCCTCCTTCGGCCATTCTGGACTGCGTTGCTCCCCGATTTTCAGGGGTTCATGTAGGCGGCTACACCTCACCCCTGAAAACCGACTCGCACCTTGCCAGAATGAATTCTGGGCGGCCTCCTTCAATTGTCGGCGGCTATGCGGAATTCTGGAAAGGCAGTGTGGCCTTTATGGACGAAGTGGACTCTATGGACGCCACCGGGAGAGGGGGGCAGTGGGGCGTTGCAAACTGCTCGTGCCTTGCCGTGGCGGTTTTTCTGAACGGCCGGGTTGCCACCGGTCGCCGCTGCCTCTTTCCGCCTTTTCTTCGGGCGCGTCCATCGCGTCCACAAAGTCCATACAGTCCATTTCGTCCATAAGTCCCCGCGTCCCGCGTCTGCGCGCCCCCCGCAAATTTCCGCCCCCACGGACATCTGGATAATCCAATCGATTTCCGTTAAACGATTTTCTTCACACGCGCCCGCGGGACACCCGGGGCGTTTCAGCACTGGTCTTTTTCCTGGCGAGGGGAGAGATTTCAGGAGGATATATGACGATGAACGATACGGCCACACTGACCGTCGACGGCAAGACCTTCGAACTGCCCGTGGTGCGCGGCACCGAGGGCGAAGTCGCGGTGGATGTGAGCCTGCTGCGCGGCCAGTCCGGGATCATCACCCTGGACCAGGGCTACGCCAATACCGGTTCCTGCTTCAGCGCCATCAGCTTCGTGGACGGCGAGAAGGGCATCCTGCGCTACCGCGGCTACGACATCGCGGACCTGGCGCGCTATAGCTCCTTCGTGGAAACGGCCATGCTGCTGGTCTTCGGCGAACTGCCCACCCGCGAGGAGCGCGCCGCCTTCCGCACCATGCTCGGCGACCAGGCCCTCCTGCACGAAGACCTCATGCACCATTTCGAAGGGTTTCCGCCCAACGGGCACCCCATGGCCATCCTCTCGGCCGTGATCAACTCCCTGGGCGCCTACAACCCCGACCTGCTCGACATCCAGAACGAGCGCGAGTTCCGCAAGGTCGCGGCCAAACTCATCAGCAAGGTGCGTACCATCGCCGCCTTCTCCTACCGCAAGTCCGTGGGCCTGCCCATCATGTACCCGGACCCGAGCCGCTCCTACTGCGAGAATTTCCTGCACATGATGTTCTCCGTGCCCTACAAGGAGCACGTGCCCACGCCCGAGGCCCAGAAGGCCCTCTCGCTCTTCCTGCTGGTCCACGCCGACCACGAGCAGAACTGCTCCTGCTCCACCGTGCGCATGGTCGGCTCCTCCGAGGCCAACCTCTTCGCTTCGGTCTCGGCCGGCATCTGCGCCCTGTGGGGACGCCTGCACGGCGGCGCCAATTCCGCCGTGGTCCACATGCTCGAGCAGATTCACGAGGGCGACAGCTCCGTCAAGGAGTGCATCGAGCGGGTCAAACGCAAGGAATTCCGTCTCATGGGCTTCGGCCACCGCGTCTACAAGAACTTCGATCCCCGGGCCAAGGTGCTGAAGGAGTGCGCCACGAACCTGCTCTCCACCCTGCACATCAAGGACCCGCTCTTGGATATCGCCCAGGAACTCGAGGAGATCGCCCTGAAGGACGACTTCTTCGTCTCGCGCAAGCTCTACCCCAACGTGGACTTCTACTCCGGCCTCATCCTGCGCGCCCTGAACATCCCCGTGAACATGTTCCCCGTCATGTTCGCCATGGGACGCATGCCCGGCTGGATCGCCCACTGGCACGAACAGCACCTCGAGGAAAACACCCGCATCCACCGGCCGCGCCAGATCTACGTCGGGCCCAATGTGCGGGAGTATGTGCCGATGAAGGACAGGTAGGAAGAATGCCTCCGGCGGGCAGGGGACACGTCCCCTGCACCCCGTTCAGGGGGGGCGGCTGATGGATTGAGTGGAAGGGAGCTGCAGGGCTCCCTTTTTTTGCTGTCCTGTCGGATTCTCTTCCTGTAACCGACCGAGCCGACATTGCGGTCGGGGGACGGCGGTTCATGATCCGAAACCCTATTTGTCCCCCTTTCAGGGCTACGGTTCCTTCCCAAAGCCATGACTGCATAATTCAGCATTTCCCCGCATGTGATTCTCCGTCCGATGCTGGCAGACTGCCACGAAAACCTTCGAGGCACAGCAGTGGGAGGATCCATGCCCCATCCGACAGCAGACAGTTCGTGGTTCACCTTTAAGTCCCCGTCCAATCAGGATTTTCGCGTCTACGCCTTTACGGGGGCCGAGGAAGTCCACCGGCCCTATGAATTCGACATCGAACTGGTCCTCGATTCCGCGGCCGTTGATTTCGCCGGGCTTCTCGGCCAGTCCGCCTGCCTGTCCATCGCCGACAAAAGCGGCGGCATACGCCATGTCCATGGCGTCATCCGGCACTTCGTTCAGCTGCACACCTCCAATCTCCGCACTCATTACCGCTGCCTGCTCGTCCCGCGCCTGTGGTTCCTTGGCCTGGTCACGGACCACCGCATTTTCCAGAACATGAGTGTGCCGCAGATCATCGAGCAGATTCTGAAGGAGCAGAACTTCACCGGCGATTCCTTCGCCTTCAAGTGCTTCTTCGACTACGCCCCCCGCGAGTACTGCGTGCAGTACGGCGAGACGAGCCTGCATTTCATCTCCCGCCTGTGCGAGGAGGAGGGCGTCTACTTCTATTTCGAGCATTCCGCCGATCGGCACGTGCTGTGCTTCTCGGACCGGGAGGGAGGGCCGCCCATCGGCGGCGAGAGCCGGCTACGCTTCCACCCCGGCGCGGGGACCGAGACGGACACGGCCGTGGTCCGGGAGGTCGAACTGAATCAGACCATCGGCAGCGACGCCTTCACCTTTCGGGAATGGAACTTCGAGAAGACACGCCTGGACCTTCAGGTCGGGCAGTCGGAGACGGATCCGGTCAAGGCCCCGGTCCCCGCCGGCATGACCCTGGAGCGATACCGCTATCCCCATCTTTACCAGGTGCAGAAAGACGGCAAGCGGTACGCGGAAATGGAGTTGCAGCGCCACATGAGCCAAAGCCGCCGGGTCGACGTGCGCACCGATGCATCCCGGCTGCTACCCGGCCACACCTTCGAACTCTTCGGGCACCGCCGCCCGGACCTCAACGCCCGCTGGTGGGTCGTGCGGGTCGAACATCGCGGCGAGCAGCCCCAGGTCCTGGAACACGAGGCCCCGGACCGGGGCATGACCTATGCGGCCACTGCCCGGGCCATCCCGAACACGACGCGCTTCGTGCCCGCCTCGGAACACCCCAGAACCCGCATCCCGGCGACGCAGACGGCCATCGTGACGGGCCCCGCGGGCGAGGAGATCTTCCCGGACCAGTACGGCCGGGTGAAGGTGCAGTTCCACTGGGACCGTCTGGGCAGGCGTGACGAGAACACGAGCTGCTGGATCCGCGTGTCCCAGGGCTGGGCCGGCGGCCAGTACGGCACCATGGCCATCCCCCGGATCGGCCAGGAGGTCGTCGTGTCCTTCCTGGAGGGCGACCCGGACCGGCCCATGGTCACGGGCCGGGTCTACAACTCCGCGAACCCGGTCCCGTACGTTCTGCCCGAACACAAGACGCGCACGGTCTTCAAGTCGTTGTCCTCGCCAGGCGGGGGAGGGTTCAACGAACTGCGGGTGGAGGACAGGAAAGG
The DNA here is from genome assembly GCF_054657795.1 of Desulfomicrobium salsuginis. Classification (NCBI taxonomy): domain Bacteria; kingdom Pseudomonadati; phylum Thermodesulfobacteriota; class Desulfovibrionia; order Desulfovibrionales; family Desulfomicrobiaceae; genus Desulfomicrobium; species Desulfomicrobium salsuginis. Next base: position 712,159 of record NZ_BAAHYA010000002.1, read on the forward strand.
GCAGGAGGAGATCTACGTCCACGCCGAAAAGGACGTGAACGTGCATGTCAAGAACGACTGGAAGGAGCACATCCTGCGCGACCGGCACCGCACCATCGACCATTTCTCCTATTCGCTGGTCAAGGGCGAGGATCAACAGACCGTGCAGCAGGACCGCAAGGTCGAACTGCTGTCGGACGAACACCTGACGGTCAGGGGCAGCAGTCACACGCGTATCGGGGAGAAGTGGCTGGTGCGGGCCGGGGATGAGGTCCACCTCAAAACCGGGAGAAAGATTGTCATCGAGGCCGGCACGGACCTGACCATCAAGGCAGGGGGGAGCTTCATCAGGCTCGACCCGTCGGGCGTGACCATCGGCGGGGCCAAGGTCAGGATCAACTCCGGCGGCAGTCCGGGCTCTGGCAGCGGCGCGGTCCCGCAGTTGCCCTTGAACAGTTCGGGTGTAGGCAAGAGTACAGCGCCACAAGCACAGAGCGCTTCTTTACAGAAGTCAAGACAAACGCCAGAACAAATAGCACAAAGTGTCAATCCTCAAAATAGCACCATAAACTGCGGCTTTTCCGTGGATGCAGTGATCGCCAGATTATACGGAACGGATTCAAATGCGGTATCACCTGCATCCCTGGATGGAACTTTTACTGAAATCGGCAACCGGCACGGCACAAAATTGGTTTGGGGTCACAGCCTTAATGACGCGTTCAATGCTGTACGAGAGGCTGGGCCGGGAGCAACAGCTATCGTTGGGATTGACTATGGAAATGGAAGTTCGCATGTCGTAGTCTTAACCAATGATGATGGAACCCCTACGATTATCGAAGGGCAGAATTGGGGCAGAGGTCTCGGTGCCGGGGCCATTACCTGTCCCACTGCCGTTCAAAACAGATACAACCCTTCTGATGTCGGGATCGGCATGCTGCCGCGGCCTGCGTTGTAGTCAAAGTAAAGTCAATTTATACCCATATTATGATTATGAAATATAACTCCGACCAGGAAAAAGTCAGCGTCAACTGCCAGCTAACGCTTGTGGATCGAAGGCTTAGTCATAAAATGTTCATAATTTAGGGCTAGGAATAATAAAAGGAAGGAAAATGATTACATATGAAGTTGCTCGTGAAATAGCGATAAAGGAGATTGCGAGTTTGAATGCAAAACATGATTTTGTTCTTTTGGAGGAAAAAACAGTCGAGCGGGAATTCGGGTGGATATTTTTTTACGTTACACACAATTATTTGAAAACAATGGATCCTCAGTTTTTAGTGCCTGGAACTGCTCCGATTGTGGTGCACAAAAAAGATGGATCCATAGTACATTTACCAACATCTCTCCCTCCAAAGGCAGCTATCGAACACTACGAGAAAGAATGGATGGATTGCAATAAATTGCCCGAAAAAGATGATGGATTCAACTGATTGAGAAATAAGCTGGCGGGTCGGGCGAATACGACATGATCAATCCACGGTTTCGACGTGGCTCACCCTCCCGGACCCAGCCTGCTCCGAACTTCCGGCAGGGAAATCCCGCTCCTCGTCGGGCGTGGAGAGGATCGCTGGCATCATCCCGGGCGGCGATGAGGTTTTCAACCGAGGCGGTGAGAGGCCCAGTTTTGTGGAAGATGTCAGCAGACGGAGGTCAACATGGCGGAATCTGGCTGTCTTCGTTCTCTCCAAGCGCACGCGGGCGCGTCGGGACTCTGGTCGACGGCATCCCCGACCGCGTCGTGTGCCGGAGAGTCGGGGTCTATGCCTTTTTGACGAATTCGGACTTGAGCTTCATGGCGCCGATGCCGTCGATTCTGCAGTCGATGTCGTGGTCGCCGTCGACCAGCCTGATGTTCTTGACCTTCGTGCCGACCTTGACCGTGGACGACGAGCCCTTCACCTTCAGGTCCTTGATGACGGTCACGGTGTCGCCGTTCTGCAGCGGCGTGCCGTTGGCGTCCTTGACGACCTTCTCGTCCTGGCCGGATTCTTCGGCCGCGTCTTTGGCCCACTCGTGGCCGCATTCCGGGCAGACAAAGGCCACGCCGTCATCGTAGGTATATTCGGAGCCGCACGTGGGGCAGGGGGGGAATTCGCTCATTTCGGTATCCTTGGACGTATTGTGGGGAGTGATATTTTGTGATTGGCAAACAGCGGTAACCGCTAGCCGTTCGAAGCTGTCGCGGTCAATGCGAAATAAGGGCCCCCAGGGTGCGGGCTCATTCAACCCGCCAAAAAACTTCCCGTCCGGCGCGTCTGCGTGTAAGCAACGCATCTGGTTGGCGAAGGTGAACCGTCCACGATCTCTCATCTTTTTCAGGAGCGCCCCTATGTCTTTCGCCGTGCTGCAGAGCGCCTTCGGCCTGGCGGCCCTCGTGCTCATCGCCTGGCTCTTGTCCGAGAACCGCAGGGCCGTGAGAGGGCGGCTCGTCGCCGTTGGGCTCGCGTTGCAGTTTGCGCTGGCGGTGATGCTGCTCAAGCTGCCCATGTTCCGCGATGTCTTTCTGGTGCTGAACCGGGCCATGGAGATATTGGAAGAGGGCACGCGGGCCGGGACGAGCTTCGTGTTCGGGTATCTGGGCGGCGGGGCCCTGCCTTTCGAGGAGCCGTATTCCGGAGCGGCCTACATCTTCGCCTTCCGCGGGTTGCCGGTCATCGTGGTCACGGCGGCCCTGTCGTCGCTCCTGTACCACTGGAAGATCATTCCCGTGCTGGTCCGGGGGCTGTCCTTCGCCCTGGAGCGGACCATGGGCATCGGCGGGGCCCTGGGCATCGGGTGCGCGGCCAACATTTTCGCGGGCATGGTCGAGGCCCCGCTGTTCGTGCGTCCCTACGTCGGGTCCATGACCCGCAGCGAGCTCTTCACCCTGATGACGTGCGGCATGGCGACCATCGCCGGGACCGTGCTCGTGCTCTACGCGGGCATCATCGCCCCGGTCCTGCCCGACGCCCTGGGGCACATCCTGACGGCTTCCCTGATCAGCGTGCCCGCGTCCATCCTCATCGCCGGGGTCATGATCCCCGAATCCGGCCAGCCCACCCTGGGCGAGGTTTCGCCCCCATCGCTGAGCCGCAGCTCCATGGACGCCCTGGTGCAGGGCGCGTCCCTGGGCGTGAAGGTCTTCATCAGCGTCGCTGCGCTGCTGGTCGTGCTGCTGGCCATGGTCAGTATGTGCAACCAGCTGCTCGGCCTGTTGCCGGCGATCGGCGGCGAAGCGCCGACCCTGCAGCGCATCCTGGGCTACGTCATGGCCCCCCTGGTCTGGCTGACGGGCATCCCTTGGAGCGAGGCCCATGCGGCGGGCAGCCTCATGGGCACCAAGATCGTGCTCAACGAACTGCTGGCCTATCTGGACATGGCCGCGCTGCCGGCCGGGACTCTGTCCGGGCGCAGCACCCTGATTATGACCTATTCCATGTGCGGGTTCGCCAATGTCGGGAGCCTGGGCATCCTCATCGGCGGTCTGACCCGCATCGCCCCGGAACGGGCCGGTGAGATCGTCGAACTGGGGGCGCGGTCCGTTCTGGCCGGCGTCCTGGCCACAATGATGACCGGCGCCATGGTCGGCGTCCTGATGTGAACGGAGGCATCACATGCGTTTCCACAAGCTGTTTCGACTCATCCCGACCCTGGCCGTCCTGCTCCTGTGCGGCTGCGCCGCGCTGCAGCACGATGGGCCGGCTGCGCCCCAGACCCTGACGATCCTGCACACCAACGACCATCACGGCCGCTTCTGGAAGAACTCCAAAGGAGAATACGGCCTGGCCGCGCGCAAGACCGTGGTCGACCGGGTGCGGGCCGAGGCGGCGGCCGGGGGCGGACATGTGCTTCTGCTCGATGCCGGGGACGTCAACACCGGCGTGCCCGAATCCGACATGCTGGACGCCGAGCCGGACATCCGCGGCATGAACGCCATGGGCTACGACGCCATGGCCGTGGGCAACCACGAGTTCGACAACCCCCTCAACGTGCTGCGCAGGCAGCAGGGGTGGATGAATTTCCCGCTGCTGGCGGCCAACATCTACGACGCCTCGGGACAACGCCTCTTTCCCGCCTACCATCTGTTCAGGCTGCCCGGCCTGACGGTGGCCGTGTTCGGCCTGACCACCGAAACCACGGCCATTGTCGGCAACCCGGAGCACATCAGGGGTCTGACCTTTCGTCCGGCCGTGGACGAGGCCCGCGAACTTGTCCCGCAGCTGCGCCGCCAGGCCGACGTGGTCGTCGCCCTGACCCATCTCGGCTACGCCGAGAGCGAGCTGCCCGGCATGCCGCAGACGGGGTCGGAGATCCTGGCCCGCGCCGTGCCCGGCATCGACGTCATCGTGGACGGTCACTCGCATACGCGGCTGGACGCCCCGGTGCTCGAGAACGGCACCGTCATCGTCCAGGCCGGGGAGTACGGCAGATACGTGGGGCGGGTCGATCTGCTCGTCGAAGGGGGCCGGGTGCGCCTGACCGGCGGGTCCCTGCTGCCCGTGAACCTGGGCGGCGAAGCTGTCCCCGAGGACCCGGACATGCTGGCTCTGCTCGCGCCCTTCCAGGAGAAGGGGCAGGGCGCCCTGCGCACGGTCATCGGACATGCCGCAGGCGATTTCGTCGCCGACCGCGCCGTCATGCGCAGCACCCAGACCGCCCTGGGCTACCTGACCTGCCGGGCCGTCATGGACAAGACAGGGGCCGACGCCGTGGTCATGAATTCCGGCGGCATCCGCGCCGGGCTCGCGGCCGGGCCGATCACCTACAAGGACGTGCTGACCGTGAAGCCTTTCGGGAATATCGTCTGCACTGTGGACATGACCGGGGCGGAACTGGCCGAATACTTGCTGCTGACGGCGTCCCTGCCGCCCGGTTCCGGGGGCTTCGCGCAGTACGGCGGGGTGGGCTTCACGCTGCGCGGAGGACGCGTCGACGACGTGGTCGTGAACGGCGCGCCGTTGGAAGCGGGGCGCATGTACACCGTGGCCACGGACAACTACCTGGCCGCCGGCGGCGACGGGTACCCCAGGGTCGACAACCTGCAGGGCTTCGTGAACACGGGTTTCACGGATGCCGACGTGTTGCGGGCGTACATCGCGCGCCATTCCCCCCTCGATCCGGCAGCCTACGCCCCCACCGGGGCCGTGCGGCGGGAATGATGGTGAACATTCGGAAATCTGTCAGCATTTGGCATTATTGTTCTCTTCCAGGCCACCTGCCATGTCCCGTGTCGATCCGCGGGCAAAAGTCCCCAAACGATTTCATGAGTGACAATGGTAATAATTTCCCCTAGTGATTACGTACTACGTTATTGTAGTCCAAGCCCGCTCTTGATGTCGTATTTCTGCCCTGCCACCGCGATGAGTACCTGCGTGACCCATGGCGCGTCCGTTCCTCAGATCCGCTGGCGACCATAATTTCCGCAGACGGGAGGTGTTGGTGGCCGCCGATATGCCGATCTCCGAAACAAATCCGCACGAAACCAGCTATCTCGCCGGCACGCCCATGCCCCGAGCGGCTGCCGTTGGCGGCGATGAGCGGGGAGTCCGCGCCCATTGCCGCCGTCTGCGGGGCCTGCGTTGCGTGGCGGAAAGCGGGAAGGGGGGCGCATGACGGACAACGGCCGCGTTCTTTCGGCGGGCATGAGCGGGGCCGGCCGGTTCGGTCCGAGCCTGCGGCAGGAATGGCTGCTCTTTGCCGCCGCCTCAGTGGTTCTCGGGGTGATGTTTGCGTACATGGTCTATTTCAGGCACGCGGTCATCACGGACCGGGAGAAGGAGCGCCTCGTCCAGGCCGCTTCCGTGGCCGGGATCATGATCGGCGACCAGCTCGACAAGATCCGCCTGACCCTGGACGGCATTCGCGCGAGCCTGGGTCCGAACCTGACCCCCGACGACGCGTCGGTGCTCTTCGTCAAGGACCGTCTCGGCATCCTGGCCAGCGCCATGACCAGCGTGCAGGCCTTGGCCGTGCTCGACGCGCAGGGCACTGTCATCGCCTCGAACCAGCCGCAGTTCATGGGGCAATCCTTCGCCCACCGCGACTACTTCCGCCTTCCCGCGGCCAACCCGTTGCCTGACACGCTCTACCTCAGCCCGCCTTTCGAAACCGTGTCCGGGATCTGGCTCATCGCCATGTCCAAGGCCATCGTCACGGCCGACGGCGCCTTGGCCGGAGTCCTGCTGGTTACCCTTGATCCCAAAGACTTCCGGCTGATCCTCGACGCCGTGCGCAACACGCCGCAGACTTGGGCGGCCCTGGCCCACGGCGACGGCACCATGTTCGTCTGGGAACCCGCCGGGCGTGATCTCGGGGGGATGAACCTGGCCCAGCCCGGGACATTCTTTGAGCAGCACCTGAACGGCAACCGGCCGGCGTCGTTTTTCCAGGGCCTGGTCAAGGCCAACGGGGAACAGTCCATGCTCGCGCTGCGGACCGTGCAGCCCGAGGGTCTGCACATGAACACGCCCCTCGTCATCGGGGTCGGTTCCAGCCTGAAATCCTTTTACACGGACTGGACAGCGTACGCCGTGGGCCATCTCGCCGTCTACATTCTGGTCATCGTCTTCGGTGGCGTGGTCCTGCACCTGACGCAACGGGCCCGGCGCGTCTCGTCCCTGGAGGCCGAGTGGGCGGAAGCGCAGTTGCTCGAATTGAGCGCCGAACTGGCCACCTTCTTCGAGATCACCCCGAACCTCCTGGGCATCGTGGATATGGGCGGCGGCTGCCGCAAGCTCAACCCGGCATGGGAAAGGGAGATGGGATACGCGCTCGATGACTTCAGGGAGACATCCTTCTACGATTTTTTACACCCTGAGGACATGGATGGCCTGAACGCCGCCATCGAGGAGCTGCGGCGCGGGAGCAAGGCGCAGAGTCTGGTCGCGCGCTTCAGGAACAGGGACGGAGAGTACAGGCATCTCGAATGGTCTCTGGCGGCCCGTCACGAGACACTTTTCGTCGCTGCCTTCGACGTGACCGACCGCGTGGCGGAGGAAACCAGGCTGCAGATGATGGCCTACCACGATCGACTGACCGGAATCCCTAACCGCGTGCTGTTCTTTGACCGCCTGCGGCAGGTTCTGGCTGCGGCCAGGCGCGGCGGGAAAAAGGCGGCGGTCATGTTCATCGACCTGGACGGGTTCAAGGACATCAATGACACTTTCGGCCACGACGCCGGCGACAAGGTGCTGCAGACCGTGGCCAAACGCCTCGTACGGTTGGTGCGCAAGGCCGACACGGTTGCGCGCCTGGGCGGGGACGAGTTCGTCGTGCTTCTGCACGAGGTGGGTTCCGCCGCCGACGCAACGAACGTTGCGCGCAAGGTCCTGGAGTCCGTGGCCGAGGAAATCCCCTTGGGGAGCGCGAGTGCGGGCCGTGTCGGAGCCAGCATCGGCATCAGCGTCTGGCCGGACAACGGCGCAAGCGTGGACGACGTGCTCGTGGCCGCGGACATGGCCATGTACCAGAGCAAGAAGTTGGGGAAGAACCGCTTCACCCTGGCCCTCGAAGGCTGTCCCGGCCACGATGGGGTCTGCTTCGGTGACGCGTATCTGGTTGGCATCGACCTCATCGATGCCCAGCACCTCGAACTCGCCGATATTGTCAGCAACCTCTGCAAGGCTCTGCGGGAAGGGCAGGGGCAGTCCGCGGTCCTCGGGTTCTTCGACGACCTGCGGTCGTGTACTGAACACCATTTCGCAACGGAACACGGGCTCATGGTCCGGCATGGGTTTCCCGGCCGCGCCGGTCATGACGAAAGGCACCGAAGCCTTCTGCTGGAACTGCGCGACATGAGGCCCGAACTCTCCAAGGAAGGCGCGCTGTTCCTGACGGACAAGCTGCGCCACTGGCTTCTGGAGCACATCCTGGAACAGGACAAGATCCTTGGCGCATTTCTGAAAGGCCGCGGGGATGCCGGATCCGCCCCCGGTTGATTTTCACGCCGTGAACAACTTCGTTTTCGGGCGTTCTGCAGACCGCAGCATCAGTTTCATCGTTTCTTGAGGAGATTTTTGGCGATGTACCATCGACGTGTCCATGTCTGCATCTACGCGGATGACCTTTGCATCGAAAATGCCGTGAAAGGCGCTGCGGCGCTTGAAAATCTCGAATACGTCCTCGGCACGTCCCAGACTCTCGATGCGAGCCTGGCCAAGCAGAGTTCGGTCATCATCCTGGACCTTCCGCACGACGAGGCCGCCATCCGCAGCATAGACGATGCGCGAAGCGAGGGTTCCGTTTTCGTGGTCTGCGCCGACAGCGGCGACACCGGCATCGGCGCAATGTACCGACATTATGACGAGTTGTGGCTCAGGCCTCTGGACGAGGAGAAGATCGCGTATCTCTTCGGCAGGATAGCCGCGCGCATCAAAATGAAGGAGGACGCCTGGCTCACCGATGTCTGGCTGGAGACGCTCATCGACAGCCTGCCCGACCTCATCTGGTTCAAGGACGCCCGGGGCGCCCATCTGCGGGTCAACGACAGCTTCTGCGACGCGGTCGGGAAGACCAAGGCCGACATCCGCGGCCGCGGGCATTAATACATATGGGACATCGAACCCGATGAGTATGCCAAGGGCGAATACGTTTGCCTCGAGTCCGAGGAGATCGTGCTCCGGGAGAAGAAGAACTGCCTCTTCGACGAGACCGTCAAGATCAAGGACTCGTTCCGCAAGTTCAAGACCTACAAGTCGCCCGTATTCGACCGCGACGGCCGCGTTCTCGGCACCGTCGGCGTGGCGAGGGACGTCACGGATCTGCAGAATCTGCAGATCGAAATGAACATCCTCTTCGAGAGCCTGCCCTTCGGCGTGGTCGCCACGGACAAGAACCAGCGCATCACGGCCATGAACGGCAAGGCCCGGAACCTGTTCCCCGGTGGCGACGCCCCCCTGCTCGGACAGGATTTCGACGCTCTTCTCAAGGCCTTGGCAAAGCGGGCGTCGCCGCAGCGATCTCGGATCGACCGCAACGGGCATGAACCGCTGTTCGTGGAGCGGGACAAGGTGTTCAAGCTGCACAACGAAAATCTGCGTGATGTATTTTCCGAGTTTGCCGGGTACATATATCTCTTCCTCGACGTGACCGAAGACCATCGCCGCAAAAAAGAACTCATCATCGACGCCAACACGGATTATCTGACGAAGTTGAACAACCGGCGAAAGCTGCATGATTTTTTGCGAAATACGCCATGCACGTCGGGGACGTCCATGCTGCTCGCCGACATCGATGACTTCAAGCAGATGAACGACACATACGGTCACGACGAAGGCGACAGGATTCTCGTGGCGTTTTCAGAAATACTGCGCACCAATTTCGACCCGGAAAACATTTTTCGTCTCGGTGGCGATGAATTTGCCGTCATCTTTCCCGCAACGGGACAGTCGGCCCAAACAGCGTTGGAATGTGCGCGCGATGCAGCGCAGAAGATCATCGCCGAAACCGAGGGGCGCGCGATACATCACGCCATTTCGGTCAGCATCGGCATTGCGGCGGCGTCCGACCAGGAAGAGGATTTCGGAGCCCTGTTCAAGAAGGCCGATGTCGCGCTGTACGACGCGAAATGTTCCGGCAAGAACACCTGGAGCGCCTGGAGCGCCCGGCCATGACCGCCGCGTGGTCACGGTGCGGAGTCTGATCAGAGCCCAGACGGTCCCGGCCCCTCACATCATTTCCTTCCCCTGCGAAAAGAAACGCCCCGATTTTCCGGGGCGTTTCGGCGTGGTGGCTGGCCCACGCGGGTTTCTGCAGAGAGTCGCGTCGATCAGACGAGCCTCTTGCACCACCTGCACATCCGTGCGGTCGGCGAGAGTTCGTTCGAGCAGTGCGGGCAAATCCTGCGGGCAGGGGCGGGGCTGGCCTTCTGGGCGGCGAGGGCGGGGGGCATGAAGCAGGCGGCCATTGTCGCCAGAGGACCGAAAAACGCCCCCAGGAGCAGCCATCGAACGGGGTTCCTGCCCTTGGCCACGGCGACGCGGCCGGCGCATGCGCCCACGGCGACCCAACCGATCACGTAGAACATCACGGCTTTCTCTCCTTTTTTGGCGGAACGGCGCGTCGCACCGTGGCGGATGATGTCATACAAAATCGTAAGTCGATTAGCGCTGTCGGGATTCAAGGTCAAGACTGTCATACGCGGCCGACGCATTTGTGCGACCGGTAGGACGGGAATGCTGCGCGCCGTCCTGCGCAGCCGGGGCTGGATGCGCAGGACGGCCCCGGGATCGTCAGGGGGCGGCCGGCTGGGACAGGGCTGTCCGCCAACCGCCGCCCATGGCCTTGTAGATGTTCACAAGCGAGGTCAGGAGCGCCGTGCGGGTCTGCACCGCGTTGATCTCCGACGGAAAGAGCTGCTGTTCGGCCTGGAGGACCGTCGAGTAGGGCGTGTACCCGCCTTCGTACTGCAGGTGCGCCAGGCGGACATACTCGCTGTTGGCGCCGACCAGGCGTTCCTCGGAGCGCATCTGTTCCGTGAGCCGCGCTTGCGCGATCAGGGCGTTCTCGACATCGGCGAAGGCGCTCTGGATGGCCGCCTCGTAGGCCAGGAGGGCCGCCTTGTGGGCGGCCTCGGCCTGCCTGACCCCGCTCGTGACGGCCCCGCCCGTGAAGATCGGTCCGGTCACGGAACCGGCGTAGCTCCACATGCGCGACGTCCCCTTGAACAGGTCCGAAAGGTCCGAGCTCGTGAAGCCATAGGCGCCGGTCAGGGAGATGGTCGGAAAGTAGAGAGCCTTGGCCGCGCCGATGTTGGCGTTGGCGGCGACGAGGCGCTGTTCGGCCTGGAGGATGTCGGGCCGGCTGGCGAGGAGGTCCGACGGCAATCCGGCCGGCACGTCCGGCAGCCGGAGTTCGCCGATGGGCGTGCCGCGTCGGATCGGCCCCGGGTTGCGTCCCAACAGGATGGACAGGGCGTTTTCGGTCTGCTCGACCTGCGACAGCAGTCTGGGGATGGCTGCCTCGGCGGTTTCGTACTGCGATCGGGACTGGGCCACGGTCATCTGCGACACCTGGCCGTAGGCGAAGCGCAGTTCGAAGATGCGCAGCGACTCGGCGTAGGCGGCCTGTGTCCGCTTCGCAACCCGCAGCTGCTCGTCGAGACCCAGAAGCTGGATGTACGTCTGGGCCACGGACGAGACCAGCGACAGAGTCACGCCCTGCCAGGCCGCCTCGGTGGCCAGCAGCTCGGCGCGTGCGGCCTCCGACAGACGCCTGATGCGGCCCCAGAGGTCGATCTCCCAGCTCGCGCTGGCCAGGGTCTGGTAGGAAGACTTCGGGTTGTCCATGACCGAATAGAGCATCGGCGCGTCGGTCTCGCTGGCGCGTTGTTCGGTTGCGGTGCCGCCATAGCCGATCTGGGGGAACAGGGGCGAGCGGGCTTGGGTGAAGACCGCCGCCGCCTGCTCGATGTTGGCCGCGGCGATGGCCATGTCGCGGTTGCCGGTCAGGGCTTCGGCGATCAGGGCGTCGAGTTCCGGGTCCCCGAACTGCCTCCACCAGTCGATGTTCGCCGTCTGATTCGCGTCCCGGTCGGCGTTGGCGAAGGCCTGGGGCACGTCCAGGGGCGGACGGGCGTAGTCCGGCCCGACCGTGCAACCGGCCGCGAGCAGAATCAGGGCAAGGGTCATGAGGGCGCGCATGTCACTGTCCCTCCGTCGGTTCCGGCGATTTCGCGTTGCGCGCGGCCATCCGCTTGGCCTCGGCGCGTTCGGAGAAGCGGTCGAAGAGGTAGAACAGGAGCGGCACGTAGAGCATGGCCAGGGTGGTCTCGCCGATCATGCCGCCGATGATGCCGGTGCCGATGGAATGGCGGGCGTTGGCGCCCGCGCCCATGGCTATGGCCAGGGGCAGCACGCCGAAGGCGAAGGCCAGGGAGGTCATGATGATGGGCCGCAGGCGCTGTTCGCCGGCCTCGATGGTGGCCTCCATGATGGACCGCCCCTGGCGGCGCAGTTCCACGGCGAAGGACACGCGCAGAATGGCGTTCTTGGCGCCCAGGCCGATGAGCACCAGCAGGCCGATCTGGAAGTAGACGTCGTTTTCCAGGCCCCGCAGCCAGTTGGCCGTCAGGGCGCCCAGCACGCCGAAGGGCACGGCCATCATCACGGACCCGGGCAGGGTCCAGGATTCGTACTGGGCGGCCAGCACGAGGAAGACGATGACCAGCCCGAAGACGAAGGCCAGCATGGACGTGCCGCCGGACTGCTTCTCCTCGAAGGCCAGGCCGGACCAGGCGAAGGCGTACCCTTCGGGCAACACCTCCCGCGCGACCTCCTCCATGGCGGCGATGGCCTGGCCGGAGCTGTAGCCTGCGGCCGCGTTGCCGTTGACCTTGGCGGCCGGGAAGCCGTTGAAGTGCGGCAGGAGGTCCGGACCCGACACCCAGCCTGTGGTCACGAGGGCCGAGAGGGGGACCATGCTTCCGTCGCCGGACCTGGCGTACAGGCGCGTCAGGTCCGCGGGATGCTGACGGTAAGCGGGTTCGGACTGCAGGACGACCCACCAGACCCGGCTGTATTCATTGTACTGGCTGGCCGTGAGGGACCCGAACTGGGCCTGTATGGCGCTGTACACGTCCTTGACGGGCACGCCCAGCAGGCTGGCCTTCTCCCGGTCCACGTCGATGCGCAATTGCTGGGTGGTGGCCCGGAAGGTGCTGCTCAGTCCCGTGAGCTCCGGCCGAGTGCGTGCCCTGGCCAGGAAGTCGCGGGTCAGGGCGTCCAGTCTGGCCGGTTCGCCCGCGGCCGTGTCCTGAATCCAGAACTCGAAGCCGCCCGTGGTTCCGATGCCGGGGATGGCCGGCGGCGCCACGGGCAGGACCAGGCCCTCGCCGATGGCGGCGGCCTCGCCGTGCAGGGCCAGGAGCACTGCCCGGGCGTTCTCGGCCTTGGCCCGCCTGACGGACTCGTAGCGCTCGTCGAAGGGCTTCAGGGTCACGAAGAACGTTCCCGCGTTGGTCTTGAAGCCGCTGTCGAGAAGGCTGTACCCCGTGAGCTGGGTACGCGTGTCCACGCCGGGAATCTTCCCGAAGATCGCCTCGACGCGGTCGGCTACGGCCGCGGTGCGGTCCAGGCTGGCGCCGTCGGGCATGACGATGGCGGCCATGACGTAGCCCTGGTCCTCGTTGGGCACGAAGCTCGTGGGCAGCACCTCGAAGAGGTGGACGATGGCGTAGATCAGGACCGCCAGAACGCCGAAGGCCACGAGCATGCGCCGGATGACCAGGGTCACGGCGTGGCCGAACCCCCTCGTCAGGGCGTCGACGCCGCGGTTGAACCAGGCGAAGAACCCGCGGGTCGGCGGCTGGCTGTGCCGCAGCAGCACGCCGCACATGGCCGGAGTCAGCGTCAGGGCCACGAAACCCGAGACCGCCACGGACACGACGATGGTGACGGCGAACTGCTTGTACAGCTGCCCGGTGGACCCGGGCAGGAAGGCCGCCGGGATGAAGACCGAGGCCATGACCAGGACCACGGCCACCAGGGAGCCGGAAATCTCGTCCATGGCCCGGATGGTCGCCTCCTTTGGCGGGAGGCGGTGCAGGACCATGTTGCGTTCGACGTTCTCGACCACGACGATGGCGTCGTCCACGACCATGCCGATGGCCAGGACCAGGCCGAAGAGGGTCAGCAGGTTGATGGAGAAGCCCAGGGCCAGCATGCCGGCGAAGGTGCTGACCAGGGCCACGACGATGGCCACGGTGCAGATGACCGTGGTGCGGAAGTTCTGCAGGAAGAGGTAGACGACCAGCACGACCAGCGCGATGGCTTCGAACAGGGTCTGGATGACCTCGTCGATGGACAGGCGGACGAAGTCCGTGGTGTCGAGGGAGATGACGTAGTTGAGGCCGCTGGGGAAGCGGCTCTTCATCTGCTCCAGGGCCTTGCGGACATCCTTGGAGACCTGCAGGCCGTTTGCGCCGGGCTGCTGGTACACGGCGATGAACGTGGCCGGAGTGCCGTTGAGCTTGCCGTCGATGATGTACTGCCGCAGGCCGACCTCGGCCCGGGCCACGTCCCCCAGGCGCACGATGCCGCCACCGTCGGGGTTGGCGCGCAGGATGATCTGTTCGTACTGCGCCGGATCGGTGTAGGGCCGCTGGGTGACGACGGGCAGCGTCAGCTGCACCGGGCCGGAGGTGGGCTGCTGTCCGATCTGCCCCGCGCCGTAAAGGGCGTTCTGGCTGGCCACGGCCTGCTGGATGTCGCTGGTGGTGATGCCCATGGCGGCCATGCGGTCCGGGTTCATCCAGATGCGCATGGCCTGGTCCGGGATGCCCATGATCTGCGCCTGTCCTGCGCCGGGCACACGCTTGATGGCGTCCAGCACGTAGACGTTGGCGTAGTTGGCGATGTACTCGCTGCTGTAGCGACCGCCTTCGGCGTAGACGGCGATGAACATCATGATCGACGACGCCTTTTTCTGCACCGATACGCCGAGTTGCGAGACGGCCTCGGGCAGCTGGGGCAGGGCCAGGTTGACCCGGTTCTGGACCTGCACCTGGGCGATGTCCGGGTCCGTGTCGAGGCCGAAATAGACCGTCAAGGTCAGCTGCCCGGTGGAGGAACTGGCCGAGGACATGTAGAGCATGTTGTCCACGCCGTTGATCTGCGCCTCGATGGGCGCGGCCACGGAGTCGGCCAGGGTCCGGGAGTCGGCGCCGGGGTAGGTGGCCGAGACCGTGACCTGTACTGGCGTGATGGGCGGGTACTGCTCGATGGACAGCGCCGTCATGGCCACGAGCCCGGCCAGGCAGATGATGACGGCCACGACTGTGGCGAAGATCGGGCGGTCGATGAAGAATCTGGAGAACATGACGCCCTCCCTCTACTGGCCGTCCGTCTTGGGCCCTGCGCCATTGGAGGCGGGCCGCCCGACGGGTTGCGCGGACACGGCCATGCCGGGCTGGAGGGCGAGGGCGCCATCCACGACGACCCGCTCACCGCTCTGCAGGCCCTCGAAGACGAACCAGTCGTCCCCATGCCAGTCCCCGACGAGAACGGGGCGCTGTTCGGCCTTGCCGTCCGGCCCGACGGTCCACACGAAGTGGCCCTTGGCGCCCTGTTGCACGGCCCGCTGCGGCACGAGGACGGCCCCGGGCCGCATGGCCCCCGTGAGGCGTGCCCGTACGTACTGATTCGGGCGCAGGACTCCCTGCGGGTTGGGGACGCTGACGCGGACCAGGAACGTGCCCGTCTGGGGATCGTAGGACGGCTCGGCAAAGGTCATCCGTCCGGTGTGGGGGAAAACCGAACCATCGACGAGGATGATCTCGACCTCGTATTCCGTGCCCGCCGGCGTGATCAGCCTGCCCTGGGCGATCTGGTCCCGGAACTGCTGCATCTCGTTTTCGGAGAGATTGAAGTTCACCCATATGGGTGAGAGCACGGCCACCGTCGTCAACAGACTGTTCTGGGGGTTGATGTAGGTGCCGTCGGCCTGTAGGGCCGCGCTGCTGACACCGTCCACCGGCGAGGTAATGGTCGTGTAGGAGAGGTCGAGCCTGGCCGCTTCGACCTGGGCCCTGGCCTGTTCGACCGAGGCCGCCGCCGACAGGTACTGGCCAGTGGCTTCGTCGAGGTCCTTCTGGGACAGCGCGTTCTGCTCGGTCAGGGGCTTTGTCCGGGCCAGGTTGCGCCGGGCCGTCTCGTAGGCCGCCTTCTGTTTGCTCAGGGCGGCGTCTGCCTGGGCCAGTTGGACCTGAAACGGCCTTTTGTCCATCTGGAAGAGAATCTGGCCTTCCTTGACCGGCGCGCCCTCGGTGTACAGCCGCCGGTCGAGGAAGCCGCTGACCCGGGCCTGGATGTTGACCAGATGCGAGCTCTGGGTCCGGGCGACGTATTCGAAGTTCACCGGCACGTCCTGCGGGACGATGTCCATGACCGAAACGGCCGGTGGCGAGGTCGACGGTTTCGGCGCATCCTTTTCCTGGCCGCAGCCGCCCAGGCACACGGCCAGGAGAATGATTCCGGCACATGTCGACAGCCTCGTGACCCATGACGGTTCCAGTCGGATTTCTGGCATCATCGGCGAATCCCTCTCTGTTGGAGTGCCGGTATTCGTGGCGGAAGATCAAAGAATGTCTGGCGGGCGGCCGCATTTCCGGGATGCCGTGCAGCCGGCTCCCCCGTTCGGTGCCTCACTGCGGGAAATACGTCACCTCTACGCCTGATTTCAGCCCGCGGCAAGCTGCTCCCGTCTCCCGGCGAACGTGCGGCCTTGACACGAATCGGCCGAAGGAAGGAAGAGGGTCCTTCCCCACACTCAACCGAACGGAGAACACATGGAACAACAGAAAGGAACATGCCCGGCCTGCGGCAAGGAAATTCCCCATCCCGTACTGTATCGGTGCATATCCTGCCATGCGCAGTATTGCGTAATGTGCGAGGGTTCCGAGTCCGGGATCAAGTGCCCCAAGTGCGGGCAGAGAGGCCGGATGGTACTGGACCAGTGTGCGTCCAGAAAGGCCGGGGCATAGCCATTCGTGGTCACGGGTCGATGCGGGGCGACCTTTGCGCCGCCGTCTTCCCTGATCGCATTTGCGCGCGAGGAACCGCCTCCGGGAGGAAGCGGGCCATGACCTTTACGCCTTGACGATGACCCCCGTCCCGTGCAGGTCCGGCAGGGGAACGACGAAGGCGTGGTGCTCCTCGCAGAATTGACGCACGGCGTGCTTGGCTCCTGCGAAGCGCCCGTTGTTGTAGTCGTGGACGATGATGTAGCCGCCCCGCGACATGCGCGGGTAGAAGTACCGCAGGCCGTCGAGGAGGGGCTTGAACAGGTCGGCGTCGAGGCTCGCGATGGCGAAGCAGTCCTCCAGCCCCTCGACGGTTTCAGGAAAATATCCGACCCTGAACACGGCCCGCTCAGGGTACGGCAACCTCGCCAGCACGGCCTCCACGCTCGTGTCCGCGAAGTTGCCCGCCTCGGCCCGCGAGAAGCGACGCTCCCCCTCGACGGCCACGTCGCGCCCGTCGAAGCCGGAAAAGGTGTCGAAGAGGTAGAGGCTGCGCTCGGGGAAGAGGCGGTTCATTTCCGCGGCAAAGGCCCCCTGGTATACGCCAAGCTCCGCCACGGCACCGTCGATGCCGCGTTCCCGCACTTCTCCGGCGATCATGCGCAGCGTGGCCAGGCGCAGGTCGAAGGTTCTGCGCAGTTCAGGGGCCGTGACGATGCGCGCCTCCACGTGCATGGCCGCAAGGCGTTCCCGCACGTCGGCGCAGGCGTCGACGTTGAGCATGGAAATGAACACGGCGTCGGGCGCGAGGCCCGGGATCGCTTCGGGGGGCACGACGGGTATGCCGCCCAGGTTGGTCCCCCATTTTGCCGCGTCGCTGTCGCAGTACGCCCTGACCACGATGTCGGCGTGCAGCAGGTTGGCGACCATGCGCCCGCCTTGTCCCGCGCCCCAGATGATGACGTTTTTCATATGCTCCCCCGTACTGCAAATTTTCGAGTCACGTCCGTCGGCAGGGCAGGGACATAGCCTCGCCAGATATGGTCGTCAAAGACATAATAGGATTTCCGCCCGGGTTCGCGGCTGAACGGTCACGCGCCGGGACGACGTGACGGGCGAGGGCGGCGGTCGCAGGGCAACGCGCGACGCGTCCCGGCCACTTCCACGGACCGGTTCGGACTGCAGACGCACAACAAGGACATGACATGACGGAAACCTATACGATTCTTCTCGTCGGCCGCGGCAGACTCGCCGAGGAATTGCTGCAGGGGTTGCAGGGACCCGGAATCGGCCGTGTCCTGCCGTGGGACGAACGGACGGCGGCCGGAGACGGCCGGTGCATGGTCGTCCATGCCGGATCCGGCAGAGAGCTGGGCGACGTCTTCGACTTCTGCGGCGCGCGCGGGACCGTGCTCCTCGATCTCTCGACGGCCGGCACGCGCTACCCGGCCGCGCCCGACTTCCCGCTGGTCGTCTGCCCCAACGTGAACATGCTCATGCTGTCCTTCATGGCCATGGTCAGGCGGGCAGCAGGATATTTCCGGGGTCTCGACATAGCCATTTCAGAATCCCACCAGGCCGCCAAGAAGACGAGCCCCGGCACGGCCGTCCATTTGGCCACCTCCCTGGGTGTCCCCGCGGCCGCCATCCGCTCCGAGCGTGACCCGCAGGTCCAGCGCGAGGTCATCGGCATCCCCGAGGAATTCCTGGACCGTCATGCGTACCATGACATCGTGATCAGGGACGAGCAGGTCGAGATACACATGCAGACTCGGGTGCTCGGCAAGACGGCCTACGCCACGGGCCTGGCGCGGGTCATCGGCATCGTGTCCGCGAAGCGCCCGGGCCCGGGCTGCCACGACATCGTCGACCTGATCCTGGACGACGCCTAGCCGGCCGAAAGCGTCTCACCCGAAGGGGCTGCAGATGAAGAGAGGGTTCCCGTCAATCGACGGAAACCCTCTCTTCATCAGATACGGCGAAACTCTAAGCCACTGCCGTCTTCAGGGCCTCGCGGCTGAAGGGGAGTTCCCGCAGCCTCACGCCCGTGGCGGCGAAGACGGCATTGGCCACGGCCGGCGCGACGGGCGGCAGGCCAGGTTCGCCAATGCCTCCGACGGGGTGCCGGCTTTCGGCGATGAAGACCTCCACGGCCGGGACCTCCTTCATGCCCAGCAGACGATACTGCCCGTAGCCCGACGTGACCACACCTCCCTTGGCGAAGCGGACGCGCTCGTGCAGGGCGATGCTCAGGCCCATGACCACGGCCCCCTCCATCTGGGCAGTGATGGCGTCGGGGTACACGGCCGTGCCGCAGTCCACGGCGCAGACCACGCGGTGCACGGTAATGACTCCGGTCCCGCGGTCCACGGAAACCTCGGCCATCTGGGCCACGGCCGAGCCGAAGCACTCGGTCACGGCCACGCCCCGGCCGCGCCCCGCCGGGATCGGGCCACCCCAATCGGCCTTGTCCGCCAGCAGGGACAGGGTGCGGTAGGGGCGGGAATCCTTTTCCATGAGCCCAAGGCGAAACTCCACGGGGTCCTTTCCGGCCGCAAGCGCCATCTCGTCCACGAAGGACTCCACGGTGAAGCAGTTGTATGAATGTCCCACGGAGCGCAGCCAGCCAACGGGGATGGGCAGGTCGGGAATGACATATTCGATACGGCGATTGGGGATGGCGTAGGGCATGCCCTCGACGCCCTCCACGGAGGTCGGGTCGAGGCCGTTCTGCACGGCCGAGGGCCACAGGCGCGACATGATCGACGACGCGACCAGCCTGTGGGACCAGGCCACGAGATTGCCGCCGCCGTCCAGCCCGCCCCGGATGCGGCAGACGCTGGCCGGGCGGAAGACGTCGTGGGCGAACTCGTCGCCACGCGTCCAGACGACCTTGACCGGGCGCCCCAGGGCCTTGGACAGGCTGACGGCCTCGGTGACGACATCAGTTTCGCCGCGGCGGCCGAACCCGCCGCCGCAGGGCGTGGTCATGACCTCGACCTTTTCGGGCGGCAGGCCGCAGATCCTGGCCCCCTCGTCTTGGACCGCGGTCTGCCCCTGGGTGGGGGCCCAGATGCGGCAGCGGTCCTTTTCCACATGCGCGGTGCAGTTGGTCGGCTCAAGCTGGGCGTGGGCCACGTAAGGAACGGAGTAGAGCGATTCGACGACGGTCGCGGCCGCGGCAAGGGCCTCGGCGGCGTTGCCCGTGTCCTCGGCCACGGCGGCGGGGCCGTCGAGCTTCGCCAGGAGTTCCGCGGCGATGGCCGCATCGCTCAAATCCGGGCGGCTGCCCTCGCTCCAGGTGATCTTCAGGGCGTCTCGGCCCTGCAGGGCAGACCAGGTCGATTCCGCGCAGACCGCCACGGCGTCGCCCACGGGGATGACGTCCAGCACCCCCCGCACCTGCCTGGTCCCGTCGGCGTCCACGGCGACGGGCCTGGCCCCGAAACGCGGGGGGCGAGCCAGCACGGCGACGCACATGCCGGGGAGGCGGACGTCGATGCCGAAGGCCGTTCGTCCCTGGACCTTGTCCTCCAAGTCCAGCCGTCTTCTCAGGGTGCCGATGACGGCATAGTCCGCGGCATTCTTCAGAGGCGGTTCGACGGGCACCCGCAGCGCGGCCGCCTTGGCGGCCAGTTCTCCGTACCCGATGCCGCGTCCGTCGGGATGGCGGACCTGGCCCGTTACGGTCGAGCAGGCGGCCGGGTCGACGCCCCATTGCCGGGCCGCCGCCTGCACGAGCATCAGCCGCGCCGCCGCTCCGGCCTTGCGGAGCATGTCCCAACGATGCCTGATGCTGGTGCTGCCGCCGGTGGCCTGCATGCCCCATTCGGGGTCCTTGAAGGGCTCTGCGGCCAGGGCCATCCTGACGCGCACGCGGCTCCAGTCGGCGTCCATCTCATCGGCGATGATCATGGCGATGCCGGTGTGGGTGCCCTGGCCCAGATCCGTCTGTCCGACCCACACGGTCACGGAACCGTCGGCGTCAAGTTCGAGGAAGGCGTGGGGGCGGAACGGGGCCGCAGGGGCCGCCGCCCCCAGGGAGACGTTCATGAGCACCAGCGCCCCGGGAGTGATGGCCACGGCCAGGACCAGGAGGCCGCCTTTCAGGAAATACCGTCGTGACATGTCTTCGCTCATGGCGTCTCCTCCTTCATCTTCCCGGCGGCCCGGCGCATGGCGGGGATGACCCGCGGGTGCGAGCCGCAGCGGCAGGCGACGGCGTCCATGGCCGCGGCCATCTCCCCGTCCGGGATGTCGGGCCTGGCCGTCAGGACATCGACGGCCTGCAGCATCATGCCCGTCTGGCAGTAGCCGCACTGCGGCACCTGCAGCTCGGTCCAGGCGACCTTCACGGGGTGGTCCTCCGGCAGGCCCTCGATGGTCAGGATTTCGCTGCCCTGGACGCTCTCGACGGGCGTGACGCACGACCGTTCGGCGCGTCCGTCCACCAGCACTGTGCAGATACCGCACATCCCCTCGCCGCATCCGTACTTGACGCTGGTCAGCCCCAGGACGTCGCGCAGCACCCACAGCAGGGGCGTGCCCGGGTCTGCGTCAACTTCGTGGACAGTTCCGTTCACCTTCAACGAGATCATGTCGCCTCCCTTGGCTGTCGTGCACCTAGGCCGGCGGTCGGAAGCCGCCGGGGACCTGTCACCGTATTGGGTCAAAAATCGGTTTTGGTCAAACACCGGCGTCAAGATTCGGAATCTGTACCATACGAGTTGTCCGGGCGGCGGGAATGGACTAATCTGGCGCGACGCGGAGGTGATCCATGACAACGGAAAAGGACGCCGGCATCGATGGACTGCTGGCCTTGCTGCAGCACAGGGATGGGTTGGTCCGGCAGAAGGGGAGAAGGATGCTCGTCGAGGCGGGAGCCGCGGCCGTGCCCGGCCTGTGCCGGGTCCTGCTGAACTCCCCGTCCAAGGACGCCCGCTGGGGGGCGGCAAAGGCCCTGGGCGAGATCCTCGACCCGGACTCCGTCCCGGCCCTGCTCGACGCCCTGGAGGACCGCAACTCCGACGTGGCCTGGCTGGCCGCCGTAGCCCTGAAGGGGCTCGGCCGGGAGGCCTGGAAGCCGGTCCTGCAGCGCCTGGTCGAGCGGGGGGTGGACAGCGTGGCTGTGCGCGACGGCGTGCACCACATCTTGGCGGGCCAGAAGTTCGACCGGTACGAAGAACTCTTTGCGACAGTCGTCCGTTCCCTGGAATTCGGCGAACTCGACGAAGCCGGGAGCATGGCCGCGGCCGAAATCCTGAAGCTGATGCTGGGCGATCTCTGGCAGGAATGCCGGGAAATGGGAGCCGGAGAGGGTGCGGAAGACTGAAATGCCTGCGAGAGGGAGGAAATGCCTTGACATCGCAGGGAAAAGCCGGATGCTGCCTGCCGCGTACCTCAATAGGGACGGGCCTGGGGCATTCCCTGCCGCCTGACCGTCCCGAACCACGGAGTTCCCCATGACCGACATCGTCATCCGCCCCATCGGCGTCATCCATTCCCCCTTCACCGAGCGGGCCAATATGCCCATCCAGCCCTGCGGCGCCCGCGACACGGCCGGCACCGTCGTCATCGACGAAGTCCTGGCCCCGGGCCTGCGTGACCTGGAAGGGTTTTCCCACATCTACCTGCTGTACCATTTTCATATGAGCCAAGGTTTTGACCTGACCGTGGTCCCGTTCATGGAGCCGGCGAAGCGGGGGCTTTTTTCCACCCGCGCTCCCCGCCGGCCGAACCAGATCGGCCTTTCCGTGGTGCGCCTGCAGCGGGTGGAAGGCAACATCCTGCACATCCTGGACGTGGATGTTCTCAATGGCACGCCGTTGCTCGACATCAAGCCGTACTTCAGGGCCTTCGACGTCTTTCCCGAAGCTGTCAGCGGCTGGGCCGAGACGCATCAGGACAAGGCCGGGGACGTGCGATCGGACGGCCGCTTCGCAAACCCCAGGAGCTGATCGCCGCGGCGAACGCGCAGGAGCCGGCATTGGCGCGTTCGGACATGCGGCATGCAAAAGATGCCGTTTGCGTGCGAGTTTTTTTTGCCTTTGCGGTCTGTTCTTTGCTATGTTGTGTCCAAACCCCGGAGGACACCATGGAACGCGCAGACCAATCCGTGAAGATCATGGTTGAAGACGTCGAACTGACCCTCCATCCCCTTGATTCCATAGACGTCGGCCTGACGCCGGCAGGATTCGACCTTGTCCGCAGGGCCGCCTTTTCCATCCTCGGCGGGCGGATGCCCGTCGCCAACCTGGAAGAACTTTCCTTCCACCAGGTCCTGGCCATGTTTTCGGACCTCGTCTGCTGGGAAGAGGCCTCGGGCAGGCTCTTCATGTGCGCAGACCTGCCCGGCCGGTGCTACTGCCTGCCCATCCCCGCGGAGCACTGGCGCGTCCTGACCAAGGGCCAGACCTTTCACTGACGGAGCCGCGCGGACGGCGCGGACAACCGAAGTCCTGCCGCACCCTCGACGTTCGGCGATTCCGGAAGGGCCCCTGCAGCGGGCCCTTTCTTTTTAGCCCGATCCGGTTAGGGTGTCCTGTCCTTGAACGCTTATTGATGTCATCGAACTTTGATCCGGGCGCATCACCGCACGTGCCCAGCTTCGTCATTGCGAGGAGTCTTCGACGCGGCAATCCAGTTTTTCATGGTCTTTTGCGGTTGCGATCCAGCGCACGTCGAGGATGAATCTCGCGCGTTGCCCGACCAGGCCGCGCTGCGCTCGCGATGACGGGTCACTTGGGTGTGCGCCCGGATCAACGTGCAACGACGTCAACGGGCATCAGATGACAACCTGGACGCTCTGCCGGAAGAGCCTTTTTCCTTGGGTTTCGGGCCGGTTTGGCGTAGCGGCCCGTGGACGACCTTCCACAGAATCTGGCAGGGATTCAAAACCCCGCCCCCAACCGGAGAGTGAGCATGAAATCAGTCTGCGTTTTCCTGGGATCGAGCGACGGCAACCATCCGGCATATGCGCGCGCCACGGCCGAACTGGGCCGCGAACTGGCCCGGCGCCGGATAACCTGCGTCTACGGAGGGTCCCGCACGGGGCTGATGAAGACCCTGGCCGACAGCGTCCTTGGTGCCGGGGGAGAGGTCGTCGGCGTGACCGTGCAGCTCCTCAAGGACAAGGAGGAGTTCCACCGGGGCCTGACGCGCCTGCATGTCGTGCCGACCATGCACGAGCGCAAGAATCTCATGATCGAACTGTCCGACGCCTTCCTGGCGCTGCCCGGCGGCATCGGCACCCTGGACGAACTCTTCGAGGTCTGCACCCTGAGTCAGCTCGGCTTTCACGCAAAGCCGTGCGGCCTGCTGAATGTGAACGGCTTTTTCGAACCCCTGCGGGCCATGCTCGTCACGGCCGAGCGTGAAGGGTTCATGAAAAGGCCCATGCACGACGCCCTGGACGTGGCCGAGAACCCGGCCGGACTTCTGGACATGCTGCAGCGCAGGATTCCGTCCCTGACGTAACGGGCGACGGTTACATTTTTTACCCGGAAAATCGCTGCATAGAGGTTGTTCTTTTCGCACCGGACGGGTTACAGGTTTTGTGAACAACGGCCTGGACCGGAGCGGATACGGCGTTCTTGCCGGATTCTGCTGACGATCCTGACACTTCGGCTCAAAACGTAAGTCATGAGGAGAGCGTGGGACGGGTTCAGCGATTGATCGCCCTGTGCGTGGCGGGAGTTCTGGCGCTCATGGCGATTTTTTTCTTTCATCCCGGCGATGACGACGCCCTCGGGCGGCTGCGGAAGACGGGCGTGGTCCGCATCGGGTATGCGGTCGAAGCGCCGTTCGCCGTCCTTGGCGACATCGGCGAAGTCACCGGGGAAGCTCCGGAGATCGCGCGCCGCGTGGCCGAACGTCTCGGCATCTCCCATATCGAATGGCACCAAGTGGAACTGGGCGCCCTCATCTCCGAACTGCGGGCGGGACGCATCGACGTCATCGCCGCAGGCCTCTTCATCACCCCCGAACGCGAGGAAAAGGTCCTTTTTTCCCGACCCACCATGACCGTGCGCCAGGCCCTGTTGGTGCCTGCGGGCAATCCCCGCGGCCTTTGCACCTACAGGGAGATGGCGGGCCGCTCGGACATCGTCGCCGCTGTCCTGGCCGGCTCCATCGAGGACACGCTCATGACGCGCCTTGGCATGGCCGACGTCCGCCTGCTGCGTGTTCCCGACGCCCTGACGGGCCGCCGGGCCGTTGAGACGGGTCTGGCGGACGCGTTGCTGCTCTCGGAGCCGAGTCTGCGGTGGATGCTGTCGCGCGGCGAGCCCGGACGACTTGCCGTGGCCGTTGACGAGGAGCAGGAATCAGGGTTGCCCGCGTTCGCCTTCAGGCTGGACGAGCCGAAATTCCGCGATGCCTGGGACGAGGCCCTGGCTGCATACCTGGGGTCCGAAGAACACCTCGCAATGCTGGCCTCCTTCGGCCTGTCCTGGACCCCTCCCGCAACGCAGAAAACCGGAGGATGAACATGCCGCACGCCGACCAGCCCGGAGAATGGAGGCCATCGCGGTGGGTTTTTGCCGCAGTGCTACTGGCCCTGTGCAGCGTCGGCCTGCTCGCGTGGATGCACTGGGTGCAAACCACGGCCCTGCGGCAGACCACGGCCTATCTCGGAGAACTGCGCCAGGCCAGAATCGATCTGGCCAAAGGGTTCATGCAGGCCAGCCTCGGAGCGGACCCGCAGTCGCCTTTCAGCCACGATGCCGGGATGACCTTACTGCGTCAGGCCTTGCGGTCCTTCGAAGCGTCGGCGGCGCGGTTGGACCCGGCCGACGCGGAGGACGCCGAACAGTTTGCCCGTAGCATCCGGAGCTTCAGCCTGCTCCTACAGGACTGGCGTGGAGGCACGAGGCAGGACCAGCGGCTGGCCGTGTCCCTGCGCGTCGCCCACACGGGCCTCGAAATGCGGGCGGCAGAGGTGGACGCGTTGCTGCAGGAACGGACCGACAGCCTGACCGCCAAGGCCCGCCGCACATATGTCGTCAGCCTGCTCGGTTCCCTGCTGGCCTTGAGCGTCATCCTGGGCATCGTCCTGATCGCGGTGCGCAAGGAGCGCGCGGCCCTGCACGAACGCATCCGGCAGGGCAAGGCCCTTGAAGACAGTCAGACCCGCTTCGCGGACATGTTCCTCAAGGCTCCCGTGGCCATGGCCATGGCCGACGACGCAGGGCGCATCAGCGTCGGGAACAGGAGTTTCGAGCAGCTTTTCGGCTACACCCTGGATGACGTGTCCGACATCGCCACATGGTGGGCCCTGGCCTTTCCCGACCCAGACGCCCGTTCAGCGGCCATGGCGCGCTGGGAGGCGGCCCTGAAAGAGGCCCGTCACGGCGGCAGGGAATTCGACGCCGGCGAATTCCGCGTGACCTGCAAGGACGGTGTGGAGCGCGCCGTCAGAATCTCGGGAATTTTCCTGAAGGAGGGCGTGCTGTCTTCCTTTGTCGACCTCACCCCCCTGCGCCGGGCCGAGACCCAGTTGCGGCTGTGGGCCCAAGCCTTTGAGAACGCCGAATTGGGGCTGGCCATCGTCGACGCCCGGACCAACACGATGCTGGCCGTCAACCCGGCCTTCGCCCGGCTGCGCGGCTACGAGCCGACCGAGATGGTCGGGCTGCCGGTCGCCGCGCTTTTCGCCGAAGACAGGCGCAATCAGGCCCGCGAGATGATTGAGACCCTCAACGCCTCGAACCACGCCGTCTTCGAGAGCGAACACATGGCCCGGGACGGGCGGCGCTTTCCCGTGCTCCTGGACATCACGGTCCTCAGGGACGAAGCCGGCCGGCCCGTGAGCCGGGTCGCCTATGCCCTGGACCTGACCGAACGCAAGCAGGCCGAGGCCGCCCTGGCCGCGGCCCAGGCCGAGGCCCTGGAACAGCAGCGGCAGGCCAGGATTGCAGCCCTGCGCCAAATGGAAGAGGCGCGGAGCGCCCGCGCCAGGGCCGAGGAAGCCCTGGCCGCCCTGCGCGAGAGCGAGGAGCGGCTGCAGCTCTTCGTCCGCTACGCTCCCGCCTCGCTGGCCATGTTCGACCGGGAGATGCGCTACATCGCGGTCAGCCGACGCTGGCTGGACGATTACCGCCTGGGTGAGCGGGACATCATGGGTGTGTCCCACTACGAGGTCTTTCCGGAGATCGGCCCTGAATGGAAGGGAATACACCGCCGCGGCCTCGACGGGGAGGTCGTGCGCAAGGACGAGGACCGTTTCGAGCGCGCCGACGGCTCAAGCCAGTGGGTGCGCTGGGAAGTACGGCCATGGAGTACGATCCGTGGTGACGTGGGCGGCATCGTCATCTTCACCGAGGACATCACCCGGCAGAAGGAGACCGAGTCCGACCTCGTCCGGGCCAAGGAGGAGGCCGAGAGCGCCAACCACGCCAAGTCCGAATTCCTGGCCAACATGAGCCACGAGATCAGGACTCCCCTGAACGGCATCATGGGCATGCTGCAGCTCCTCCAGACCACGGATCCCGATGCGGAGCAGGGCGAATGCATAGAACTGGCCGTCAAGTCCGCCAACCGGCTGACACGGCTTTTGGCCGACATCCTCGACATCTCCAGCATCGAGGCGGGACGGCTGGCCGTGCGCGCGACAAAGTTCTCCACCACGGAACTGCGCGACTCGATCCTGGAACTCTATTCCAACGCGGCCCGGGAAAAGGGCCTGGCTCTGACCTGTCGCATGGCCGAGGGGCTGCCTGAGTTCGTCGTGGGTGACGAGACGCGGGTCGTGCAGATCCTCGGCAACCTCTTGGGCAACGCCCTGAAATTTACGCCCCAGGGAAGCGTGACCCTGGACATGGGGCCCCTCGCGGCCCCGGCGGGTGAGATTCGCCTGCGCTTCACCGTCAGCGACACGGGCATCGGCATCCCCAAGCAAAGTCTCGACCGCCTCTGCACACCGTTCTACCAGGTGGACAGCTCCTTCACGCGGGCCTATCAGGGCGCAGGTCTCGGGCTGGCCATCACCCAGCGCCTCGTGACGCTCATGGGAGGCTACC
This sequence comes from Desulfomicrobium salsuginis, assembly GCF_054657795.1. Taxonomy (NCBI): domain Bacteria; kingdom Pseudomonadati; phylum Thermodesulfobacteriota; class Desulfovibrionia; order Desulfovibrionales; family Desulfomicrobiaceae; genus Desulfomicrobium; species Desulfomicrobium salsuginis. Next base: position 739,591 of record NZ_BAAHYA010000002.1, read on the forward strand.
TCGAGATTGGCAGCACCCCGGGCAAGGGTACGACCGTCCGGGTGGACTTGCCCTTCGCCGTGGCGGATGCGCGTGTCGAGCCTGCGCCATCCCCGGACGGGTTGACGGCGACGGGCCGGTCCGTGCGCGTGCTGCTGGCCGAGGACGACAAGATCAACCAGATCGCCACGTCCGCGCTCCTGAAAAAGATGGGGCACAGCGTCAGCGTGGCCGAAAACGGCCAGCAGGCCCTGGAGCTTTTGGCCCGCGAAGAGTTTGACATCATCCTTATGGACATTCAGATGCCCGTCATGACCGGCCTCGAAGCCCTCAAGGCCATCCGCACGCACCCGGACCATGCCGCGTTTCGGGACATCCCCGTTGTCGCCCTGACGGCCCACGCCATGGTCGGGGACCGTGAGAACTTCCTCGAACAGGGCATGGATGCCTATCTCAGCAAGCCCATCGGCATCCGCGACCTGGACTCCATCATCACCCGCCTGTTTTCAGACTCATGACTCCGGAACGGCTTCCCGCTCCGACCGAACCATGACCCGCCACACGCGACCGGCAGGGGCTCCATCCCGCCCCGACCCGGACCGCGCATGATTCGCCATGTCGATTGCCAGACATATTTGCCGGTTGCGTACGTATTTCTTCTTTGATAGGTCAACCAATCGTTTATCGATGGCCGGAGATCACCTCAGGCCGTCCGCACCTTCACGGAGGAATCCATGCGTAAGCTCATCGTTCTTCTGGCGGGACTCTTCCTCGCCAATACGGCCCTGGCCGAACCCGTCGGCAGCCCCATCCCCGTCGGTATCGCCGTGGGCCAGACCACCAACGTCGCCCTGTTCGGCGAGGAGCAGGTCAACGGCGCCAAGGTCGCCGAGAAGCTCCTGAACGAGAAGGGCGGCGTCGGTGGCACGCCCATCCGCCTGGCCTTCCAGGACACCGGCGGCGACGAGGCCGGGGCCATCAACGCCTTCCAGAACCTCATCTCCCGCGACAAGGTCGTGGCCATCATCGGGCCGACCCTGTCCCAGCAGGCCTTCGCCGCCAACCCCATTGCCAACCAGGCCAAGGTTCCCGTCGTCGGCCCGTCCAACACGGCCAAGGGCATCGCCCAGATCGGCGAGTACGTCTCCCGCATCTCCGCGCCCATGACCCTCGTCGCGCCCAATGCGTTAAAACGCGCCCTGAAGCTCAACCCGGGCGTGAAGAACGTGGCCGTGGTCTACGCCCAGGACGACGCCTTCAACGTCTCCGAGACCGGCATCTTCCAGGACGCCATCAAGGGCATGGGTCTGAACATCGCCACCATCCAGAAGACCAGCGTCAAGGACACGGACTTCACCACCCAGGTCACCGCCATCCTCGGCGCCGGCGTGGACATGGTCGTCATGAGCTGCCTGGCCGCCGACGGCGGCAACATGGTCAAGCAGCTGCGCCAGCTCGGCTACGAGGGCCTCATCGTCGGCGGCAACGGCTTCAACTCCCCGAACATGTACCCCGTCTGCGGACAGGAGTGCACCGGCGTCATCGTCGCCCAGGCCTACAGCCCGAAAGCCGACAACGCCGAGAACAAGGCCTTTTCCGCCGCCTTCAAGGACATGTTCAAGAAGGACCCGGCCCAGTTCTCGGCCCAGGCCTACACCAGCGTGAAGGTCGTCGTGGACGCCCTGAACGAGGTCGAGAAGAGTTCCGGCAAGAAAGTCGCCGAGATGGACGCCGCCGAGCTGCGCACGGCCCTCAACGCCGCCATCGTCTCCAGCTCCTACGACACGCCCCTGGGCGAGATCGTCCTCGACGCCGACGGCGAGATCACCCAAAAGACCTTCTACGTCTCGCAGATCAAAGTCGCCGACGACGGCAAGACCGGCACCATGGAACTGCTGCCCGAATAACGCCTCACCCGCCGGGGAAGCGCGCCTTCCCCGGCAACCGGTCCCACCATGAACTTCGTCTTTCTGCTGCAAAGCTTCATCAACGGCCTGTCCATCGGCTCCGTCTACGCCATCTTCGCCCTCGGCTACACGCTGGTGTTCTCGATCCTGGGCATCATCAACTTCGCCCACGGCGCCGTCTTCACCCTCGGGGCCTACTGCACCTACGCCCTGGCCGTCGGCGATTTCGGCCTGAACGGCCTCCTGGCCGGCATCAGCCTGCCGTTCCGCCTGCCGTTCCCCCTGGCCCTGCTCGGCGGCTCCCTCCTGGCCGGCGGCATCGGCGTCCTCGTCGAGCGCCTGGCCTTCCGGCCCCTGCGCGCCAAGGGCGCGGACCCGCTCCTGGCCCTGGTCAGCAGCCTCGGCGTGGCCCTCATCCTCGTCAACTGCCTGCAGTTCCTGGTCGGCGCCGAGATCTACTCCTTCCCCTCGGGCATCTTCGGCTCCCTGCCCCCGGCCATGGTCTTCAAGATGGACGGCAAGGTCCTGGCCGTGCGCACCGTGCAGATCATCATCCTCGTCGTCAGCCTGGCCATGCTCCTGGCCCTGGCCTGGTTCATGAACCGCACGCGCATGGGCAAGGCCCTCCAGGCCACGGCCGAGAACCCCGAGACCGCCAGCCTCCTGGGCATCAACGTCGACCGCTACATCCTATCCACATTTTTCATCTCCGGCGCCCTCGGCGGCCTGTCCGGCACCCTCATCGGCGCCAGCTTCGGCCTGGCCGGCCCGTATTTCGGCGTCAGCTACGGTTTGAAGGGCCTGGCCGTCATCGTCCTCGGCGGACTCGGCAGCATCCCCGGCGCCGTCCTCGGCGGGCTCGTCATCGGTCTGGGCGAAGCCTTCCTGCCGCCCGACTACTCGTCCATGAAGGAGGCCGTGGCCTTCGTCATGCTCTTCGTCATCCTCCTGGCCCGCCCCCAGGGGCTTCTGGGACGGCAAACCATCCAGAAGGTCTAGGCATGTTCCTCGAAAACTACGGATTCCTCATCGTGGCCATCGTCCAGCAGGCCCTGCTGGGCATGAGCCTGTGGTACCCCCTCATGGCCGGGCAGCTGTCCCTGGCCAGCATCGGCTTCTACTCCCTGGGCGGCTACATCGCCGCCATCATGGGCACCAGCCCCGCCTTCGCCGCCTGGCGCGAAACCCTGGGCCCGGCCCTCTATCCCGTCGAATGGCTCATCGCCCTGGCGGCAAGCGTTCTGCTGGGCCTGGCCGTCGGCATCCCGGCCCTGCGCCTGCGCGGCATCTACCTCGCCCTGGCCACCATCGCCTTCGTCCAGGTACTGAACGTCGTCGTCCTCGTCCTCGACGTGACCGGCGGCGCCGTGGGCCTCTTCGGCATCCCGCAGCCCTTCGAGAGCCGCCTCGGCTACCTGTGGTTCTTCGGGCCCATCCTGGCCGTCATGCTCCTCTTTTCCGCCCGCCTGACCCGCACCGTGGCCGGCCGCTCCTTCATGGCCATCCGCGAGGACGAGCTGGCCGCCCAGGCCATGGGCATCCCGACCACCTTCGAGAAGGTCCGCGCCTTCGTCATCGGCTGCGGCCTGGCCGGCGTCGTCGGCGCCATGAGCGCGCCGTTCCTCAACACCTGGAACGCCCGCCAGAGCAGCTTCGACGCCTCCGTGGCCTGCCTGGCCTACGTGCTCATCGGCGGCGCCCGCTCCGTCTGGGGCCCGCTCCTGGGTGCGGCCCTCCTGGTCGCACTGCCCGAGGTGCTGCGGCCCCTCAAGGACGCACGCCTGATCATGAACGGCATCGTCCTCGTCGTGGCCTGCATCTACCTGCCCCAGGGCATCGCCGGGCTGCTGGCCTCCCTGCGCAGAAGGGAGGCCGCATGAGTCAGACCATCCTCGAGCTCGACGGCGTGTCCCGCGCCTTCGGCGGCCTCATGGCCGTCGGCGACGTCAGCTTCTCCGTCCAGGCCGGCGAGATCTTCGGGCTCATCGGTCCCAACGGCGCCGGCAAGACCACGCTCTTCAACCTCGTCTCCGGCATCACCCCCGTGTCCGCCGGTCGCGTCAGCTTCCTCGGCCGCGACATCCTGGGGCTGGCGCCCCACAAAGTCGCCGGCATGGGCATGGCCCGGACCTTTCAGAACATCCGCCTCTTCGCCGGAATGAGCGTCCTCGACAACGTCCGCGCGCCCATGCAGGCCTTCTCGCGCACCGGCTTTTTCTCGGACCTCCTCGGCCTGCCCGCCAGCCGTACCCAGGAGGCGCAGATCATGGCCACGGCCATGGACCTCCTGAACCTCGTCGGACTGGGCGCCAAGGCCCGCGCCGCCGCCTCGTCCCTGCCGTACGGCGAACGTCGACGCCTCGAGATCGCCCGCGCCCTGGCCCTGCGGCCCAGGCTCCTGCTCCTCGACGAACCGGCCGCCGGACTCAACCTCGCCGAAAAGGCCGAGCTGAGCGACTTCATCCGCGACCTGCGCAGCCGCTTCGACCTGACCGTGCTCATCATCGAGCACCACGTGCCACTCGTCATGGGCCTGTGCGACCGCCTGGCCGTCCTCAACTTCGGCCGCCTCATCTGCCAGGGGAGGCCCGAAGAGGTCCGCTGCGACAAATCCGTCATCGACGCCTACCTCGGAGACAGCCATGCCGCTCCTCGAACTTGATCACGTCAGCGTCAGCTACGGCCCCGTCCAGGCCGTGCGCGACGTCAGCCTGCACGTCGACCGCGGCGAGATGGTCACCCTCATAGGCGCCAACGGCGCCGGCAAGAGCACCATCCTGCGCGCCGTCTCCGGCCTGGCCCGCATCGCCGCAGGCAGCCTGCGCTTCAACGATGCCGACATCTCCAAGGCCCGGCCCGACGTCATCGTCCGCGCCGGCCTCGCCCACTGCCCCGAAGGGCGCCAGGTCCTGGCCGCGCAGACCATCGAGGACAACCTTCTGCTCGGCGCCTACATCCGCAAGGACAAGGCCGGCATCGCCCGCGACCTCGACCAGGCCTACCTCATGTTCCCGCGCCTCCGCGAACGCCGCACCCAACTCGCCGGGACCCTCTCGGGCGGCGAACAGCAGATGCTCGCCATCGCCCGCGCGCTCATGAGCTCGCCGCGCCTGCTCCTCCTCGACGAGCCCTCCCTGGGCCTGGCCCCCCTCGTCGTCGAGGAGATCTTCGCCATCCTCGACCGCCTGAACAGCCAGGGCATGACCATCCTCCTCGTCGAACAGAACGCGCGCCTCGCCCTGGCGCACTCGCACCGCGGCTACGTCCTCGAATCCGGACAGATCGCCGCCTCCGGCGACGCCAAGGGGTTGCTCGAAGACGACCGCGTGCTGGCGGCGTATCTCGGGGCGTAGGGGAGGGGTGGGAGAAGAGATGCGGGGCGCCGCCCCGCGCCCCGCAAGGGGCTTGGCCCCTTGACCCGTTTTTGGGGGGAGAGACGGTGGCTGGTGGTTGGTGAAGAGCCGGGGCGCTGCCCCGGGTCCCGCAAGGGGCTCGCCCCTTGACCCGGTTATCGGGGGTAGGGGGCGCGGATCGCCTATTGGTTATATGATTTTTGGGAATAATTTTCGGTTGTTGGGTTGTTTTTTATTGCGTGCCCGTTGTGCGGGGAGTAGTGGTTTTGCCGGTTTTGGCACAACGCGAGTACATGCTTTTGACAAGGCGCAACAGCGCCGGAGAGGTGTTTGAATGAACAAACCGCAACGGGTGACCCTGTTCATGCAGTGCATCGTCGATTCGTGCTTTCCCCAGGTCGGGGAAGCCATGGTCGCGGTCCTCGAACGGCAGGGGCTCACCCTCGAATACCCCGCGGACCAGACCTGCTGCGGCCAGCCGGCCTACAACACTGGCTACCGCAACGAGGCCGCCCGCCTGGCCCGCCGCTTCCTCGACGTGTTCGAGGACGCCGAATGCATCGTCTGCCCCTCGGGCTCCTGCGTGCACATGGTCCGTCATCACTACCGGGAGATCTTCGCCGGGGAGCCCAGACTCCTGGCGCGGGCCGAACGGGTGGGAGCAAAGACCTTCGAGTTCACGGAATTTCTGGTCGACGTGCTGGGCGTGACCGATGTGGGCGCCTCATGGCATGGGGACGTGACCTACCACGATTCCTGCCACCTCCTGCGCGGACTCGGCGTCAAGGACCAGCCGCGGGCGCTCCTGGCGGGCGTGCGGGGGCTGAACCTCATCGAGATGACCCGCTCCGACGAATGCTGCGGCTTCGGCGGCACCTTCTCGGCCAAGTACCCCGAGATCTCCGAAGCGCTTCTGGAAACCAAGCTGGCCAATATCCAGGCCACCGGTGCCGGGGCCGTGGTCGGCTGCGACATGGGGTGCCTGATGCACATGCAGGGCATGATCCGCCGCCGCGAGCTGCCCATAACCGTCCACCACATCGCCGAAATCCTGGCCGGGAGGCAGTGACATGCAAAGCTCCTCTCCGCTGAAATACAGGGAACTCGCCGCCGGCGCCGTCAAGGACTCGCAGTTGCACCGGGCGCTGGGCATGATGCGCGACAAGGTCGGTCGCAATGCCGTGAACCTCTACAACCAGATCGCGCCAGGGCAGGACTCGCGCCGGGCCGCCAAGGCCGTGCGCGGCAGGATCGTCGACAACCTCGACGTGGTCCTGGAGACCCTGTCCGAAAACATCCGGGCCAGAGGAGGGCAGGTCTTCCTGGCCGACACCGGCGCCGACGCCGTCGAGTACTGCCTGCAGGTCGCCCGCCGCCACCAGGTCCGCCGCGTGGTCAAGGGCAAGTCCATGCTGAGCGAAGAGATCTGCCTCAACCCCGCCCTGGAGGCCGCCGGCATCGAGACCGTGGAGACGGACCTGGGAGAGTACATCGTCCAGCTCAAGGGCGAGGCCCCTTCGCACATCATCGCCCCGGCCATCCACTACACCCGCGACCAGGTCGGCGCGCTCTTTGCCGAAAAGCTCGGCGAGCCCTACACCGACGACCCGCCCAGCCTGACAGCCATGGCGCGAAAGGCCCTGCGCGAGAAGATGCTGACCGCCGACATGGGCATCTCCGGCGGCAACACGGCCTGCGCCGAGACAGGCCACGTGACCATCGTCTCCAACGAGGGCAACATCCGCATGGCCTCGACCATGCCCCGCGTGCACATCGTGCTCCTGGGCATCGAGAAGATCGCCGCCACCCTGGAGGACCACGACATCCTCCTGCGCATGCTGACCCGCGCTGCTGCCGGACAGAAGATCTCCACCTACATCAGCTACGTCGGCGGGCCGCGCCTGCCCGAGGAACCCGACGGGCCCGAGGAGTTCCACCTCGTCCTGGTGGACAACGGCCGCACCCGCATCCTGGCCGACCCCGACTTCCGGGAGGTCCTGCACTGCGTGCGCTGCGGCGGCTGCCTCAACGTCTGCCCCGTGTACCTGCACGTCGGCGGCCACAGCTACGGCTCGCCCTACTGCGGCCCCATCGGCGCCGTATTCACGCCCCTGACCCGAGGCATAGGCGAATGCAGCCACCTCTGCCAGGGCGAAACCCTGTGCGGCGCCTGCAAACAGGTCTGCCCCGTGGACAACGACCTGCCGCGCATGCTCTCCCTGCTGCGCGCCAAACTGGCCGACGGCGACCCCAAATGGGACGTGCGGCCCCAAAGCGGGGCGGCCAAGCTGGCCTTTGGAGCCTGGTCCGCCGTCATGAGCCGGCGCGGGCTCTACGACGCTCTGCTGGGCCTGGCGCGTCTGGGACAGCGCCTGCTGCCGCGGCGCAACGGGTGGATCACCAAGCTGCCCGGACCGCTGGGAGGATGGACCCGGGGGCGCGATTTCCCGCCCCTGGCCGCAGAAAGTTTCGGCGAAAGATGGGCCCGGCGCAACCGGGACGGGAGGGACGCATGAACCCCATCATCGAACGGGTCCGCAAGGCCCTGGGCGTCCAGGCCGGCGACGGCCGGGAGAGGATCGTCTTCGCCAAGAGCGAGGGCTTCGTGAACTGCGCCGAGGCCCCTGTCGCGGCCGAGGAACGGGCCGGTTGGATGGACGGCATTCGGGCCGAGGCCAAGGCCCTGAACCTGCAGGTCCACGAGTGTCCGGACCTGGCCGCCTGCGGCGCGGCCATCGCGGCCCTGGCCGCCGAGCGGAGCCCGGAGTGGGGCACGGTGAAACAGATCATGCGCTGGAGCGACCCGCTGCTCGAAAGCCTGGAACTCGAAAAGCTGCTGCCGGCCGACATCGCCGTCAAGGTCGTGCCCGAGGCCGACAGCTTCGCCGAGAGCGCGCGTGAGGACTTCCGCCGCGAAGTCATCGCCTCGTACATCGGCATCACCACGGCCGACTACCTCCTGGCCGACACCGCCTCCATCGTGCTCCTGGGCGGCAAAGGGCGGGCGCGCTCCGTGTCCTTGGTGCCGTCCATCCACATCGCCGTGGTCCCGGCTGGGCGCATCGTAGGCTCCTACAGACGGATGCTTTCCAGCCTGAACGCCCGGACCCTGCCGTCCCACGCCACGGTCATCACCGGCCCGAGCAAGACGGCCGATATCGAGGCCACCCTCGTGCACGGCGCCCACGGCCCGCGTGAGATGCACCTCTTCGTGGTCGGCGCCGCTCAGTAGGGGCCGAACCTTCGGGAACAAAGCCCGGACGCATCGCCGCAAGGCCATGCGCCCGGGCTTTTCTTTTTCCGGGTTTGCTGGGATACCTGACGTTCAAAAGGGAAGGTGCCATGGAACGAGAGAGCGTATTCACGGCCGCGGACGGCGCGCGCATCGCCTACCGCATCACGCGGGCCGGGGCGCCGCGACGGACCGTCGTCCTGCTGCACGGCGTGGCCAGCAACATGACCAGATGGTGGAATTTCGTGGGCGGCACGCGCCTAGCCGACGGCTGGGACATCCTGCGCCTGGACCTGCGCGGCCACGGCGGGTCGCTCTATCGCGGCCGGGTGGGCATGGACGTCTGGAGCGCCGACCTCGCCAGCCTGCTGCGTCACGAGGGCATCGAACAGGCGGAGGTGGTGGGGCACTGCCTGGGCGCCAATCTCGCTCTGTGGTTCACGTGGCTCCACCCCGGCCTGGTTTCGGGGCTGGTGCTGATCGAGCCCATGTTCCGCGCCGCCATCACCGGGCAGATGACCCGCGTCCTGCACCTGCGCCCCGTGCTGGCGGCCATTGTGCGGCCCTTGTTGGCCCTGGCGGCCGGGGGCGTTCACCGGGGCAGCCTGCCGCCCCTGGATCTGGCCGAACTGGACCAGGTCGCCTACGCGGCCATGGCCCGGACGAACGGCTCGTTCCCGACCAAGCGCTTCTCCTCGCCCGTGCACGAACTGCGCATCCTGCCCACGGTCGTGTACCTGCAGGACCTCCTGGCCGTGACCGACCCGCTGCCGGACCTTTCGGCCATCCACGCTCAGGCCCTGGCCCTGCTGTCCAGAGGCGGCATCTTCGGCGACCCCGGCATGACCGTCCGCTGTCTGGCCGCGCTGCCCGACTGCCGCGTCGAGCGCCTCGACGCCGTGCACTGGATTCCGACGGAGCAGCCCCGGGCCATGCGCGAGGCCATCGATCGCTGGTGCGGCCGGCACGGGTGAAGGACTCCGAAATTCGCTTGCAGCGCGTGTGCGGCCGCCTACTTCCCGGCAACGAATCCGTTCAGAAAATCCACGATCTCCGCTTCCGTCTCGTCCCGCAGCATGCTCTTGTAGATATGAGCGTGGGGGATGACCGTGCGGCCCTTGTCCGAATACCCGTAGCTCAGGATCACGACCTGTTTGCGCCCGTACTTCCCCTCGATCTTGTTGGCGACGACCACCTCGCCGTTGACCCGGATGAATTCGGACTCCAGAAGCTGCGCCTCCTTGAGTCCGTAGTCTTCCACCAGCTTCCTGTAGATGTCCGTCATCGGGACGGCCTGGTCGTAGGAGAAGATCTGCGCGTTGGTGAACCTGCGGGCGTTGAACTCGATGCGCGAGCCTTCATCGCTCTTCACGGTCCACAGGCGCCTGTCGTAGTAGAAGGACGTCCCGGTCCCGGCGATGGACACCCTGTCGACGGCGTCTTTGGATTTGAAGCGTTCCTCCATGTACGCCTTTTCGGGCGGGATGGGCTTGCCGGGAGGCACTGCGGGCTTGGGGGCGCATGAGGCCAGAAACATGACCAGGAGTGCGTAAAGAGCGTATTTCATTTTCGTACCTCCTTGGGATGGGCTCGTCCGCCCGCGGGCACGGTATCCTGAGCGGTCGGCTTGGACAATGCTCAGGCCGGACGCCTGTACACCGCGAAGAAGTGCGGCACGGGCGGGTTTTGGTGGTCGTCGTAGGCCAGAAAGTGTACCTCCGTCAGACCGGCGCGCACGAAACCGTCGATCTCGCGGCGGTCCAGGGCGATGGGGAAGGTCTGCGAGTTGTCGTAGCTCTCGCGGCTGCGGCAGGACACGACGACCTCGCCGCCGGGTACTGCCAGTTCGGCGATGGCGTTCAGGGCTCTGCGCCGGTTGTCGCCCGTGAGAATCTGGATGGTGTTGCACTCGTAGACGAGATCGAAGCCGCGCCGCCACGGCGTGGGGTGGTCGAAGAGATCGGCCACGACATACTCCACGGAACTGTCGGGATAGCGCCTGCGGCACATCTCGACGGCAGACGGGGAGATGTCGAACCCGACAACATCATAGCCCCGCTCCCGCAAGGCTTCGGCGTCGTCGCCCAGCCCGCACCCGACCACCACGGCCCGTCGTCCGGCCGGAGCGGGGTGCGCGTCGAGCCAGTCGAGAAGCAGGGGGTTGGGCTCCAGGTCGGCCCAGTAGATTTTTTCGATTTCGCCGCCCGCCCGGGCATAGAACTCCTCGAACCATCCATCGGGATCGCCCTTGTCGGCGTAGGCCTTGGCCAGAAGTATCGTCGCTGTTTTCGGGTCGCTCATGGGTTCCTGCGGGTGCTTAGCCGGTGAAAGTCCTGCATTCGCAATAGTACACAAGCGGCAAAGAGCAAAGCTCGGGGGCCTTCGAAGAAGATTTTTCAGCATGGCGGAAAAGTCTTTGACAACGGACGGCCGTCCCTATAGAGACAGTTTCTCGTTGGACGGGACAGGGCGGTTAGCTCAGCTGGGAGAGCGTCGGCCTTACAAGCCGAATGTCATAGGTTCGATCCCTGTACCGCCCACCACGAAGACCATGCGGGGTCGTAGTTAAGACGGTTATAACGCCGGCCTGTCACGCCGGAGGCCGTGGGTTCGAGTCCCATCGGCCCCGCCATAGAAATCAAGAGCTTGAGGTTGCAAAACTTCAAGCTCTTTTTCTTTTGTGGGTTGGGGAAGAGGATAATGGACGAGATGGACGTTATGGACGAGATGGACACTGGCGGGTGATCAGCGCAAAGGCTTTCGTCCATGTGGTCCATAACGTCCATCTCGTCCATTCAGTCCATTTTCCCTTTTCTTCTTCTCTGCGCTGATCGCACGCGGTAAAGGCGCTCCGTAAAACCGCCTTCTTCCGCGAAGGCCTGGGCCAAGGCGGCCAGTTGGCGATCCAGCAGGGCGCAGGTTACTCCGATGAGGGTCAGGGCCGCGTTGGCTGCGATTTCGGGGTAGCCCGGTGCCGCTGCGTTGCTGCAGGCGCCGTGTCGCTCTGCCCGCAGCGCATCGTCCCGAACTCCCCGGACCCAGTCGGCCACTTCGTCGGCGTTCCGGCAGCGCCGGGCCATCAGGGAGGCGCGACACGGGTCGGCGGCGGGCCACATGGGCAGGTTGCGCTGGCGCAGAAAGTCCTCGTAATCGAGGCGCAGTTCCTCCAGGCTGGCCCGGGCCACGCTGGTCAGCTTGAGTTCCGTCTTTTTCGAGGTCCCGCTGGCCGCGCTGCCTTCGGCGATGTTCTGCACCCCGCTGCGAGCCGCCTGAACCATCTGGTCACGGGTACGGCTGCCGGATGGGATATAGCGCTCGCAAAACCGCACCGTGACGTCGTAGCACAACCTTGCCAGCTGAAAGCTCTTCAGCTTCCTGTACCCGCCATGCCTGGCAATGATCGGCTCCACCGCACCCCCTCCCGTTTCAAGCAATTCGCCCGCCGTCCATAACGTCCATCCCGTCCATAAAGTCCATTCCTACCGCCCCCCATTTCCCAATGAATGCACATAAGCACGTACCGGCGCAAAGCATTCAAGCCGGGAGAGATTCACGCTCCCGGCTTGAATGCTTTGGCCCTCACGAAGACGGGGCCCTCACCGTTGATCGAGCCGGCCAGCCCCAGCTCGCGATGTCAGCTTTTCTGCATCTGGCTGATGAATTGTTCGGCTTCGGAGATGGAGCGCTCCATCTGGGTGATGAGGGAACTCACGTCGCGCTGGACCGTGGCGAGTTCTGTCCTGATGGCGGCGACGGCGCGAGCGTTCAGGTTGTGCTTGAGGAACAGGGCCTGGTCGCGCAGCACGTCGAGGACCGGCGGCATGGTTTTTTCGGCTCTGCGCATGGCCGCGAGCATTTTCTTGTACTCGATCTGGGTGGCGCGCAGCTGGTTGGCGCTCTGATTGCGGAGGTTCGCGTTGGAGTATTGGGAGAGCTCCTGTTGCCATTCCGCAAACAAGGCCTCGGCCACCTCCTCGACCTTGTCGATGCGGTGGGAGACCGTGTCCGCCTGATCCCTGCAGGTTTCGTACGACGCATTGAGACGGTCGTAGGCCGTCTGGAGCTCTCCGCCGTCGAAGTTGACGACACTGGCGAAGCGCTCGAGGGCGCTGGCGAACTCTTCCTTGGCCTCGGCCTGGGAGTCGCGGGCTTCCTCGACGCGGTCGACGAGAATGTCGCGTTTGTGCACGCCCACCTTTTCCATGGCGTTGAAGTAGGCCTTTTGGCAGGAGGCGATGGACACCACGCAGAGCAGGAGCATGATCGACTTGATGAGCTGGGGCATGGGAGCCTTCCTTTGCTTTCCGGGTAAAAAAATATCGCAAAAATAACCCGCCATCGGCAAATTGCCAAGCATATTATTCCGAAACCATTAAGGAAATGCCATTGCCAAGCCGAGCTGCTTCCATGGAGGGGCGCGCCGTCGCCTGTCGTCCGTACATCCTGTTCGCTACTCGCGCAGTGCCTGCTCTTCCGTTGGCATTGCCCCAATCCACGCCCCGGCCGGGCCTGAAACTTGGTTCGTTCTATAGTTTATTTTTGTTGATAACCATTACTAAATAAATTATGGTTTTAAAAAAACCGATAATTTCATTGGATGCATGTCTGACAGCAACAGACTGCCGTGTAGGACATTCTCGCCGTAAATATGCAACTAATTGAAATTTTGAAATAAAATTATTACATGATATTCCATCAGGAAAGAATTTTGATCCTATAACGCTGCTCAATCAATGGCCGCTTTACGTCTTGAGTCTTGAATTTGAACATTTGAGCGTGGCTGATCCGTGCCTTCCTGTAACCGGAGCAATGCCGTGAAATGTGTCGATACGATACGGTGCGTCTGAGATGGCGACTTTTATTCCTGAATGTGGTATCCGTTCTCAGAATTTCTAATTTCCAGCAGGTTGCGAACGGCCATCGTGACGACCGCGTCGATGCCTTTCCACTTTTCGATAAAGCAGATCACAGTGCAAACCCGAACCTGAAAGGAGAACGACCATGAGCGAAGGCAAGTGCCCCGTGACGGGAAAGACCAACCCCGCAGCGTCCGGACGCGGCAGGATGAACCGCGACTGGTGGCCGAACCAGCTTAACCTCGGCATTCTGCACCAGCATTCGTCCAAGTCCAACCCCATGGGGGAGAAGTTCAACTACGCCGAGGAGTTCAAGAAACTCGACCTCACGGCCGTGAAGAAGGACCTCATCACCCTGATGACCGACTCGAAGGAATGGTGGCCTGCAGACTGGGGCCACTACGGGCCGCTCTTCATCCGCATGGCCTGGCACAGCGCGGGCACCTACCGCACCGGCGACGGCCGCGGCGGGGCGGGTTCGGGCTCCCAGCGCCTGGCGCCCCTGAACAGCTGGCCCGACAACGTCAACCTGGACAAGGCTCGGCGGCTGCTGTGGCCCATCAAGCAGAAATACGGCAAAAAAATCTCCTGGGCCGACCTCATGGTCCTCGCCGGCAACTGCGCCATCGAGTCCATGGGCCTCAAGCCCTTCGGCTTCGGCGGCGGCCGCGAGGACGTCTGGGAGCCGGAGCAGGACATCTATTGGGGTTCCGAGAGCGAATGGCTGGGCGACAAGCGCTACTCCGACGAACGCGACCTGGAGAACCCCCTGGCCGCGGTGCAGATGGGGCTCATCTACGTCAACCCCGAAGGCCCGAACGGCAACCCCGACCCCGTGGCCTCGGGCCGCGACGTCCGTGAGACCTTCGCGCGCATGGCCATGAACGACGAGGAGACCGTGGCCCTGGTGGCCGGCGGACATACCTTCGGCAAGTGCCACGGAGCGGGGCCGGCCACTCATGTCGGCCCGGAGCCCGAGGCCGCGCCTCTGGAGGAGCAGGGCCTGGGCTGGAAGAGCTCCTTTGGCAGCGGCAAGGGCGGCGACGCCATCGGCAGCGGCATCGAGGGCGCCTGGAAACCCAACCCGACCACCTGGGACATGGGCTACCTCAAGGTCCTGTTCAAGTACGAGTGGGAGCTGGTCAAGAGCCCGGCCGGGGCGAACCAGTGGCTGGCCAAGGACGTGGAGCCCGAGGACATGGTCGTCGATGCCCACAACCCGTCCAGGAAGGTCCGGCCCATGATGACCACGGCCGACCTGTCCCTGCGCTTCGACCCCATTTACGAGCCCATTTCCAGGCGCTACCTTGAGAACCCCGCAGAATTCGAAGACGCCTTCGCCCGTGCGTGGTTCAAGCTGACGCACAGGGACATGGGCCCGCGTTCGCGCTACCTCGGCCCTGATGTCCCGGCCGAAGAGCTGATCTGGCAGGACCCGGTGCCCGCCGTGAACCACAAGCTCGTCGACGACAAGGATGTCGCCGATCTCAAGGCCAGAATCCTGGCTGCGGGGCTGACGGTCCAGCAGCTGGTCCTTACGGCCTGGGCCTCGGCCTCCACCTTCCGCGGCTCCGACAAGCGCGGCGGCGCCAACGGGGCGCGCATCCGCCTGGCGCCCCAGAAGGATTGGGATGTCAACCAGCCTGCGGAGCTTAAGGCCGTGCTGCAGTCCCTCGAAAAGATTCAGCAGGAGTTCAACGCTGCCCGGACCGATGGCAAGAAGGTCTCCCTGGCCGACCTCATTGTCTTGGGCGGGTGCACGGGCATCGAGCAGGCCGCCAGGAACGCCGGCCACGACGTGGCCGTGCCCTTCGCGCCCGGCCGGACCGACGCCACCCAGGAACAGACCGACGTTGAGTCCTTCACCGTCCTCGAGCCTATGGCCGACGGCTTCCGCAACTACCTCAAGGGCCGGTATTCGATTTCGGCCGAGGAACTGCTGGTCGACCGGGCGCAGCAGCTGGGTCTGACCGCGCCCGAGATGACGGTGCTCGTTGGCGGCATGCGCGCCCTGAGCGCCAACTTCGGGCAGTCCCCGCACGGCGTCTTCACCAGCCGCCCCGGAACGTTGACCAACGACTTCTTCGTGAACCTGCTGGACATGGCCACGGAATGGAAGCCCGCGCCGGGGGCCGAGGGCGTGTTCGAGGGCCGCGACCGCGCCACGGGCGCTCTGAAGTGGACCGGCACCCGCGTCGACCTGGTCTTCGGCTCCAACTCGCAGCTGCGGGCCGTGGCGGAAGTGTACGCCTGCGCGGATTCGCAGGAGAAATTCCTGCAGGACTTCGTGGCCGCGTGGGACAAGGTCATGAACCTCGACCGCTTCGATCTCGCCTGATCACGTCACCATGACAAGCGGCCCGGCGAAAGATGCCTTTCGCCGGGCCGTTTTTGTCACCGTCCCTTTCCGTTTCGAGGAGAATCCGGTCTGTCCGTCCCGAAATTCAGGGTTGCGAGCCGATTCCCCGCAGGTCGATCTTGTCTCCTGCTGCCACGCCCCTGCGCGCGAACCATCCTTCGTTCATTTCCAGAACGAACGAGGCCGGCTCGGGCGAACAGTGGGCCTGCGTTGTCAGCGGCTCCATGTCGGCAAAACCCAGGATGCGGCCGCCGCCATCGAGGAATGCCGCCGTCAGCGGGATAAGAGTGTTCTGCATCCACATGCAACGCACCCGCGGGAAATCGTAGACAAAGAGCATGCCTTCGTCCTCGGGCATGTGCGCACGGAACATGAGGCCGGTCTGGCGGGCTTCGTCCGTCCCGGCGACCTGGACCTGCACGGCGTGGCCGCCGATGATGATGTCCCCGCGGGGGAGACCCAGTTGCGGCTGTCCTGCCGTCGCCTGGCCCTGGGCTCCGGCGCTCGACAGCGGCAGCAGCAGGGCAAGAACGAGGCATGCGATGGCGAGTCTGGTCACGTGTTCCTCCCGAAATGTTCGGGCCCACCGTCCGGCTGGTGGGGAATGGACCGCCGCGCTCAGGAGCGGGGCTGAAGATTGAGCAAAGGTAGATGCTTTCCGGCGCAGGCGCAATGGTCCTGGGGGTCAGAAACGGAAAGGGTGATCGGGGCCTGCCGGCCGGGATCACCCTGACGTGGTTCGAAGGAATGTCGTTGGTCTTTACCAGGTGCGCACGGGGCCCGTGTCCACGTGGACGAAACCGTCCCGCGGGTAGTAGCCCACGCCGCCCTTGCGCAAGCCCTTGGCCGCGTCGCGCAGGTCGGCCAGGGACACGCCCGGGATGTTCAGGTCGATGGCCTTGCCTTCCATGTGCAGGCTTTTCTTGGCCACGCCGCCATGGCCTTTGCGGCGAAGTTCCGCATTCGTGTCGGCGGTGCGGAAGGCCGAGATGACCTCGATGGGCCGCTTGCTGTCCAGGGTCAGCCGGAGGCGGTAGAGGAGGTCGAAAAGCCGGGGGTCCATGTGGCCGATGCGGCCGGAATAGTGGTCGCGGAGAAAGGCGTTCAGCTTGGCCAGTGAGTCGGGCACGTAGCGGTCACCCACGGCGTAGACGATGTCCAGGCTTTTGCCGGTGTGGGTGTGCTCGAAGCAGAGGCGGCGCGACTTCGGCTGGACGGCCATGGCGGCCGCGGCCAGCGCGGAGGGCGACAATGTGACGGCGGCGCCGGCCACCGCCAGCCTGGCGAGGCTGCCTAGGAAATCACGGCGGGAATGCGTCATGTGTTTCACGGGAGCCCTTGTGTCCCAAAAAAACGCAGAGGTCAAATCCCCCGGTTCGCCGTGTCCTTGATCCCGCGCAAGGCCCGGTCCAGCAGCCTGTCCTGGCCGTAGACGTCGGCGAAGAAGAGGATCTGCCCGTCGTCCCGGACCTTAACCGTCTTGTAGGCGATGACGACCCTGACCGGTTCGCGCAGAGACAGCGTGTAGGCCTCGCCGGAATCCATGGCCGCCATGATGCGCGCCTCATCCCATTCGGGCTGGTTGCGGAGCACGAATTTCGCAAGCTCCACCGGCTGCTCGACGCGCACGCAACCGTGGCTCAGATCCCGGCGATAGCGCTCGAAGAGGCGGGGCGAGGCCGTGTAGTGGAGATAGATGCTGTCTTTGTTGGGCATGACGAACTTGATGGGGCCCATGGCGTTCTTGGGGCCCGAACGCTGGCGGATACGCATTTCCCCGCGCATGACCGCATCAAGGGATGCGTAGGAGAACTGGCTGATGACGCCGTTGCCGGACACGAATTCAAACCCCTGCCGGTCGAACCGGTTCGGGTAGGCGCGCAGTTCGGGGACGAGCTCCTTGCTGGCGATGGAGTAGGGTACGTTCCAGTACGGGCTGAACTCGATGGCCGTCATCTCCAGGTCGAAGATGGGCGTGCGGTTGTCCGGAGCGGTGCCGGTGATGACGCGCATGCGGGTCTTCAGCTCGATCTCGTCGCCCTTGACTTCGTAGGCTTCCAGATAGTTTTCGGGCACGTTGACGACGATGACCCGCGGCGCTTTCAGCAGCGGGGTCCAGCGCAACCGCTCCATGGTCAGCTCGATCTGCCGCACGCGGGCCGCCGGGGCGACGTCCAGGGCGGCGATGGTCTGCCGGCCGATGACACCGTCGGGTTCCAGCCCGTGGCGCTCCTGGAAGGCCATGACGCCTTTGGCCACCTCGCCTGAGTACTGCGTGGAGATGAACGAATCCGCCGGGAGGTCGCCCAGGGCTTCGAGGCGCTGGATGAGCATGGGCAACCCGTCGTAAACCTGCCCGAGTTCGAGCTTCTTGTCCGGGAGCGGAGGCAGCTTGGTTTTCCAGAGGGGGGTCTGGGCCGTGTCCGCCGCGAGCCTGCGGTACTGGGCCAGGGCCTGCCGGAGCTCGGCGTAGAGCGGGAAGGGCGGCGTTGCCTTGGCCACGGCCTCGATCAGCTTCTTCCCGCGGACGGCGTCCCCGAGAACCTTGGCTGCGTCGAAGGTTTTGGCGCTGGAGGAATAGTTCTCGCTTATCAGGCGCGGGTCCACCTGGCCGTAATGCAGGTCCGAAAGGTAGCGGCGCATGGCCGCTGCAAGGTCCTTGTCCAGCCGGCTTCGCGCCTCGTCCGTCCAACCCGGGTCCCTGTCGGCGGCCGCCACGTCCCTCCCGAGTCTCCCGGCATCGTAATTCGCCGGGTCGAGCCCATCGTCCGCGGCATGGGCCAGAATGCCCACGGCCTGCCGGGCCTGCTCCGTTGGCCGCCCCTGGTCGAACCAGAGCAGCCCGTCGGCC
Organism: Desulfomicrobium salsuginis; assembly: GCF_054657795.1. Taxonomy (NCBI): domain Bacteria; kingdom Pseudomonadati; phylum Thermodesulfobacteriota; class Desulfovibrionia; order Desulfovibrionales; family Desulfomicrobiaceae; genus Desulfomicrobium; species Desulfomicrobium salsuginis. Next base: position 758,128 of record NZ_BAAHYA010000002.1, read on the forward strand.
GCGAAAGCCGTCGCGCAGAAGGCGAGTGCCAACAGCAAAGAGCAGGACAGCAGGAAACACGGGGGTACAGTGACACGGGATAAGCGAAATGCGGTCTTCAAACTGGCGGCTCCAAACCGGGCTTCGCGAAACGCGTCGTCATCCGGGGATTGGGTGGTAACGTTTCTTGATATGTAGGTATTTTTTTGAGGAAGGGCAATCGGCCAGAACGGGGGGGGCCCGTCATGGGCGCGTCGCAGGACAGCCCTCGCAAGTCAGAACGCAACCGGAAGGCAAGGAAAATGGGCATCGGCCCAGAATCTGCCGACCGTTCGGCTTGCCGTTGCGCACGCTTGGTCAGAGCCCGTAACAGGAGATTATTGGGGACTCAGCCGCGAACCAACGTCTGTCCCCACAGGGCCGCTCCCAGGGCCCCGGTCATGTCCGGCTCTGCCGGGACGAGCAGGGTCCCGCCTTCGACGGTGCCCGTCTGTTCGGCCAGCAGCCTGCGCATGCACGGGTTGTGCGCCACGCCGCCGACGAACACGAGAGGGAGATTCAGCCCGACGCGCTGCAGCATGTTCACCGTGCGGCGGGCGATGGACAGGTGCAGGCCAAGGGCGATGTTCTCGGGGCGAACCCCCTGGGCCATGAGGGATGTGGCTTCGGTCTCGGCGAAGACCGTGCACATGGAGTTGATGATGGGCGGTTCGTCGCCGCCCAGGGCGTAGAGGCCGAATTCCTGCACGGGGATCTGGAAGATCTGGGCCGTGTACTCCAGGAATTTGCCCGTGCCTGCGGCGCAGCGGTCGTTCATCTCGAACTTGCCCACGCGGCCGCCCGGCAGCAGGGCGATGGCCTTGGTGTCCTGGCCGCCGATGTCGAGGACCGTGCGTCCCTCGGGGAAATGATGCGCGGCGCCGTGGCCGTGGGCCTTGATCTCGGTGATGGTCTCCACCGGATAACCCAGGTCCAGGTCCTGGACCAGCTTTCGGCCGTAGCCCGTGGCCACGGCCTGGCGCGCCGAAAGGCCGTCCAGGAGCGCGCGCAGCTGGGCCACGGGGTTGAAGGTGGTGGGGGCGCGGCGTTTTTCCACCACCTCGCCCCCAGCCATGCCGACCACCTCGATGGATCGCGAGCCGATGTCGATGCCCAGGATCATCTCACTGTTTCCAGGAAGGCCTCGACGCGGGTCTTGAGCTGCTCCACGTCCTCCATGGAATAGTCCGTCTCCAGGGACATGCTCGGGATGCCGCCGGCCGTGAGCCGCTTCTCGACCTTGATTCCCTCGTGGGCGTAGGGCTGGCAGAACATGAGCGCGTACTGGATGACGCCGTCGACCTTCAGGTCCCGGGCCATGGACTCGACGTTGTCCAGGCGCTCGGCGTTGGGCGTGAAGCAGGCGCAGTCGATCTTCATGTAGCGGTCGCACAGGGCGTCGATCATATCTTCGAGGGTCCGGCCGGACTCGTCCGTCAGGTCGCGGGTGTTGCGCGTGCCGATGCACGATTCCTCACCGACGATGACCGCGCCGGAGCTCTCGATGACGTAGGGCAGCTTCCAGTTGGGCACGGCCATGGGGCAGCCCGAGAGCATGACGCGCGGCGCGTCTTTGGGTGCCACGCCTTCGCCGGCCTTGATGCGCTCTTCGAGCTGATCGCAGAGGGCGTTGATGGACGCGGTGAAACGGACCGGGTCGTCGTAGAAGCTGACCTGATTGATGAGCAGCACGTCGCGGCCCGAGATTGGCGCGGGCACGGCTGCGCGCAGCCTGTTCAGGCGCTGCAGGGCGCGGCGGCGGTCGTTGACGGTCTTTATGGCCGCGGCGAGGTTTTCGGCCGTGACCTTTTTCCCGGTCAGTTCCTCAAGCTTCCCCATGAAGCGCAGCACCTCGGCCTTCCACAGGGCACGCGCCGATTCGGTCTTGGTCTGGGGCACTTCCATGATGTACATGGGCGCGTGCTCGGCGAAGGCCTCGTAGGCCTTCTTCTTGCCGTCGCAGGTCGTCTCGCCGACGATAAGGTCGCAGGACTCGGTGTAGGGGCACAGCCGCGCCAGCTTGAAGCCGATGAAAGACTTGATCAGCGCGCAGGTGTTGCGCGGCACCAGCGTCTCGGCCGCCTCGCGGCCCGCGTCGGCCCCGGCGCACAGGCCGACCTGCACGGCATCGACCGCCAGGGCCAGTTCCTCGGGCACGAAGACGCAGAAGGTGCCGACGATCTTGCGCCCCTGGGCCTTGGCGTCCTGCAATTCCTTGATGCGCAGGCCGTGCACCTCGGACAGGACGAAATCGAGGTACTCCATCCCTTTGAGCCGCCCCTGCTGGCTCATGTAGATGTCGCCGTAGAACTTGCCCAGCACCGACAGAAGCCCGTCATGGGCGGCCAGATCCAGATTCAGGTTCTCCCACATTTCCCGGTACGCTTCGCTCATCACAGCTTCCTCCGTGTCAAATTTTTCATTCTTTGCTGGAAAGCGGAACGGGAGGCAAATCACGATATTCAATGCGTCCATCGTGTCGGAATCGGCAATGCCGATAGCGTGTGCGCCTCTGCCCGGACCCGCGCCGTTCAATCCGACGCATACCGGCGCCTCAGTGGAGGATTCGGCAGACAGGACGCTGAAATTAAGCTTTACTCGACAATACGTTCGGAATACCTTTCACGGCGGGGATGGAGTCCCCCTTGAACCGCGATGGCCGCTGATGACTCCTCCATTTGCAGCAGCGATGGTAGGAATTTTGCGGTCCGACGATACCACGCCCAGTCGTGGTTTTTTTTGGCCGGTCCTGCCTTGACCGTAATTCAAGGAGAACGGCATGAGCCTCATACACAATACATTCAGTGCGCGCACGGCCCTGCCCGAGGAGGTCAAGCGCCTCGGCTGGGTCAGTTTCTTCATGGATGTGGCCTCGGAAATGGTTTACCCCGTGGTTCCGCTCTTCCTGACCGCAGTGCTCGGGGCGCCCGTGGCCGTGCTCGGGGCCATCGAAGGCATCGCTGAGGTCATCGTCAGCATCATGAAGGGCGTCTCCGGCTGGCACTGCGACAAGCTGGGCAGGCGCGTGCCGTACATCCGCTGGGGCTACGGGCTGGGGGCGATATCCAAGCCGTTCATGGCCATGGCCTTTTCCTGGCCCATGATCCTGCTGGCCCGGGCCGTGGATCGCACCGGCAAGGGGCTGCGCACCACGGCCAGGGACGCCCTGATTGCCGACGCCGTGGACGCGTCCCGAGGTGGCCAGGCCTTCGGCTTCCACCGCATGATGGACACGGCCGGGGCCATGATCGGCGTGCTGCTGGCCACCATGCTCCTCTTCCTGCTCCCCGGCCACTACCGGACCATCTTCCTCATCGCCACAGTGCCGGGCCTTGCCGCCGTATGGCTTACCTTCCGCCTGCGCGAGGCGGCCAAAGCACCAGCCTGCGCGCCTTCCCAGACCCACATCCTGTTCACAGGCAAGCCTTGGTCCGGACTGCCCAAGGCCTTCTGGCTGACCCTCGCCCCGCTCCTGGTCTTCGCCTTCGCCAACTCCTCGGACACCTTCCTCATCCTGCGCGCCAAGGACCTCGGCCTGACCGACACGCAGTCCATCATGGCCTACCTGCTCTTCAACCTCGTGTACGCGATCAGCGCCTACCCGCTCGGAATATTGAGCGATCGCATGGGACGCTGGAAGATGATCCTGACCGGCTGGACGCTGTACGGCTTCGTCTATCTCGGCGTGGCCAACGCGGGCATGGGGGACGTGTGGTGGCTCTTCGCCCTGTACGGGCTGTTCATGGGGCTGACCGAAGGCGTGGGCCGCGCGCTCATCCGCGACCGGATACCCGAAGACCGCAAGGGCACGGCCATGGGCATCTTCCACATGGGCGTAGGGCTCATGATGCTGGCCGGCAGCGTCACGGCCGGACTGTGCTGGGATCTGATCGGGTCGCGCGCGCCGTTCGTGCTCGGCGGCTCGGCGGCCTTTCTGGCCGTCATCGTCGCCCTGGCGGTTCGTCCGAAAATCAGGGCCGCGGTCTAGCAGAGGAGGGGAGGACACGCCATGAGCGTCAATGAGTTGCGGGAAATTACGGTCGAACTGCATTTTTCCGTCAGCCGCAGGCGGGACGAGGGCGCCCACATGCTCGGTATGGCCGCCCTGGAAACACGTCCTCCCTTGCCGACAGCGGCGTGGCGAATTGAGGAGAGTGACACTATGCTTTCAACGAGGAATCCATGACGAAAATCCTGCTGATCGCCCTGGCCGGGGCCTGCGGCACCCTGAGCCGCTACTGGCTGTCCGGCCTGGCCTACGACATCCTGGGGCGCGACTTCCCCTGGGGCACCTGGGCCGTGAACATCACGGGATGCTTCCTCTTCGGCCTGTTCACGATCCTGGCCGAGGAACGAGGTTTCCTGTCGGCACAGGCGCGCATCCTGATCCTGACGGGCTTCATGGGCGCGTTCACGACGTTTTCGACCTTCATCTTCGAAAGCGGCGGCATCCTGAACGACGGCCAGTGGCTCAAGCTCGCCCTCAATGTCATCGGGCAGAACATCGTCGGGTTCGCGGCCCTCTATCTGGGCTCGGGTCTGGGCAGAATCATTTAATGGAGGGACCTGTATGCATTCCTTGATCAGCGTGAAGGTCATGCGGATATTCATGGGCGAGTCGGCCCGCTTTCAGGGAAAGCTGTTGCACGAGGTCATCGTCGAGACGGCACGGCAAAGGGGAATGGCCGGAGCGACCGTCTGCCGCGGATTCATGGGCTTCGGGGCCAACAGCCTCATCCATACGGCCAAGATACTGCGCCTTTCGGAAGACCTGCCCGTCGTGGTCGAGATCGTCGACAGGCCAGACCGGATAGACGCCTTCCTGCCCGTGGCCGACTCCATGGTCGACGAGGGGAGCATCGTCGTCAGCGAGGCCCAGGCTGTCTTCCACCTGCCGCTGCGCATTCGCGACGTCATGACCGAGGACGTGGCCATCGTCTCGCCCTCGACCCCGCTTGCCAAAGTGGTCGAGCTGCTGCTGCAGAGAAAGGTCAAGGCGGTTCCGGTCCTCGAGGGCAAGACGATCAGGGGCATCATCACCGGCGGCGACCTCCTCTCGCGCGGCGGGATGCCGCTGAGCCTCGACGCGCAGTGCAGCCTGCCGGCAGCCATGCGGGACGAACATGTGCGCTGCCTTGATTTCAGAAACCTCGTGGCCGGCGACATCATGACCTCGCCGGTGCAGACCCTGAACATCAAGACCAAGGTCTGCGACGCGGTGCAGCTCATGGCCAAGGGCGACATGAAGCGCCTCCCGGTCGTGGCCGACGACGGCACGCTCATGGGCATCGTCAGCCGGGCCGACGTGCTCCGGGCCATCGGCCATGCGTCCGTCGTGGCCGGGCATCTGGACGTTCTGCCCGACACGGCTCGCGGCACGGCCGCAGACGTGATGTTCCGCGACGTGCCCACTGCGGAACCCGACACCGCGCTCCCGGCCATCCTGGATCAGATCCTGGCCTCGCCCCTGCGCAGGGTGGTCATCGTCGACGAGGACATGAAAGTCATGGGACTGGTCCACGACCGGGACATCCTGAACGACTTCGCCCGTAAAAACGCGCCCGGAGTCCTGAAAAACCTCATCGCCGCGCTCTCCCGCAAAGAAGGTGCAGAGCCGGATATACAGGGGGCAGCGCGGGATGTCATGACCACGGACAGCATCACCATCCATCCCGAAATGCCCCTGACCGAAGTCATCCGCACCCTGACCGAGCGCAAGGTCAAGCGGATTCTGGTCGTGGACGGCGACGGCAGGCTTTTGGGCATGGTGGACAGGGACACCGTGCTGAAATGCCTGGCGGGCTGAAGTCCCGGTATTCGATGCGCGGCATCTGTCATTCATGGCGACCGGCTTGTTCAAGCCAAACGAGACCCACATGCGACTGACAATTCGGCATCGATGTCCTCGAAATCCCTGATTTGCGAGGCAACCCGACAGTCCGAGTCAGGCGCTACCAGTTCCCAACGGAGGCATCGCCAGAGCTTCCTTCAAGTAGAAATACTGAAGAACGCCTACCTCGCGTTGCATAGGCAGGGATTCCTCCAACTGTGAGGCGTGGATGATGGCTAGGACATGGCGCAGGCTTTTCTTTTTTCGTGTCGTATAAGAAAAATATTGCGGAAGTAGATGATGAAACCCGTGGATTGTCCAATGATGAAGACAATATCCCGACGGAGAATCGCGTAAACGAGGAGGAACAAACTGCCAAACAGGCTGAAATACCAGAAATTGACGGGAATTACGCTGCGGCGCTCTTTTTCAGAGACAATCCACTGCCAGAAGAAGCGCATGAAAAAAAGGGACTGTCCGATAAAACCAATTGCCAGCAACCAGAACTGTGATGATATTTCCATGACATATCCACTGAATATAGACATTGTTTGAGTTTATTCCTCCATTGCGACGAAGGACATATAGAAAATTTTTTTACAAAATTTAATAGATTGATTTGAAATTTTTAAATAAAATAAATAGAAACAAAGCGTTCGCCAGTAATATGATTACAGGATGCCTAAACAAGAATGGCCCGATATGGACGATTGAATTCAATTCAGCCCAGTCGTCAAAATCAAAGTGTGCGGATGCCGGCAAAATTCTTTCTGATACCATGTCTTTTCCGACAGTCAACGCAAGGGCGTGATGGAACTGTCGTCCTTGAGATTCATGGAGATGAGATCCTCCTCCACCTGTTATGATATATTCCACTCCGTTCAACCGTGTGCGGTTATAGCCATGAAAATCCGCGGCCACGGCGTAATCTATCTTTAACTTTTCAAAAATCTGCATGAATGTTTTTTCATCCGCGGTATGGCGTTCCTTGATGTCCGGCGAAACCCATGGCGGTATGTGCATAAAGACGAAACGATTGCGGTATGATGCTAATGTCCGCGTGTCCAGTGATCGGAGATATTCCAAGGATTCATTGTTGGAAAATCTGCTGTCGAGATGAGTTATGAAGATGAATATATTGTCATTGTACACAAATGAAAAATTTCGTGGTCCGTAGTCCTTTTCAAACGCGGCTAAAGGATATTTTTCCGGATCAACATCATGATTGCCAGGCGTGAAAAAGACCGGGCAGGCAAAATTGTATTCCGCAGATTCCCGCTTGAAATACGTGTGCTGATCCATGGAACCTCCGTCGACCCAGTCGCCGAGAATGACGACAAAATCCGGCCGGGCTTTGTTGATATCCTCGGCCAAGCCTTCAAAGGTGCCCGTGCTGCGTGGGTCGCCGACCACCACGAAGGTGAACGGATTTTCCGGATCGGATGCGGGCAAGGATGCACGCACCCTTTCAAAATTTCCGAAATTTTGAGGGAGCGCAGCCTGACGTGCGACGTATGTCACGACACAGGCATATATTTGGATACCGGCGACGAGTACATACAACACAATCATGGTCAATACGAAATAGCGTCTATAAAATGTGTGCATCATCTTCTCGGAAAATGTGACGGAAAAAGATCGTACTATTCCGTATTATGACGTTTGAGAGTGACAAAATACATGTTCTGCCCTGAAAAATCGGACACAGCCAATCGCTCCATAGGCTCATACCCCTGCAGCATATCCGGCAGAGCAGGATTGTCCCTGCGCGAAACAAAGTAAATTTTGTCAGGGAGTTCAATGCTGGAGCACTCATCAGGTTCCAAAGGCTTCTTGCCGATGACCCACGCGTCCTGGAACTTGAGGGATCTGTCGGAAAAGACGGGTCCGTCCGCGGTGAAAGAGCGGATCTCCGCGAGAGGCATGGACATGTCCCCTGCGGCGGGCTGAACAAGGGCCGGCAGCGCCAGGCCGCACATGCCAAGAATCGAGAACTCGGCCATGAATAGAGCCGTCAGATGCTGCGAGCGGCAGAGCCGGTACAGAAGCGCCGCAGCCAGCACGGCCGCCAGCGTGACTGCGGCCAGTTCAAGACCGTCCAGGGCGGGAAATCGTGGCCGCAGCCAAATCAGCGCCATTGGTACGGCAAGGCATACGAGCCCGAAAAGCGCGGCGTTCGCATGTACGAGCACGCGTCCCAAACGCCCGCCTTTGTGCGTGTCGCGCAGCAAGCCCGTCACGTAGACGCCCATGAGTTGGCAAAGCGGGACGAGGACGGGCAACAGATAGCGGTCCTTCTTTTCCGGTACGATCATGAGCAGCAGGACGCAGCCGAGGCTCCACATCACCGGACGCCAGTACGGCAGCAACGGGTCGATCAGCGGGCGCGCATGACCCGGCCAAAGCGCGGCGCAGGCAAGCAGGACCCAGATTCCCGTCATGAGCGGAAATTGCAGGTAGAACCAGAACGGTTTGGTATGTTCCACAAGCCAGGCCGCCTGCTCCGTGGCCACCATGCGGGAGAAGTCATGCGGCATGGCCAGCCAGGCGGCCGCAAACCAGACGGATGACAGCGCGATGCCGATTCCAAGAGCCAAACCCAGTTCCTTCCCGTGCGCCCGGACCCCTTTCCAGCCGCCTGTCGAGAGGATGGATACGGCAAAGGGCAGCAGCAGGGCATAGAAACTGACCGGCCCTTTGCTCAGGCCGGACAGACCGAGCAGCAGCCCCGTCCCTGCGGTCAATTTTCTTCTGGGAACGGGCGAGTCGACAATCACCGCCACGCCCCACAGGGCGGCCAGCATGAAGGCGTGGCAGTAGATGTCCCAGCTGTTGCGCCGGGCCATGAGCACGAACATGTAACTGGTGGCCAAAAAGGCCGTGGCCCACGCGGCGGCGGCCGTACTCCTGGTCCAGTGGCGGGTCAGCCCGAAGAGCGATACAGCAAGAAGCAATCCGGCCAGGGCCGACGGTATGCGGTTCACGGACAGGTCCGTGTCCTGCCCTTCGTTGCCGGTGAGCATGGCCGCGGCCGTGAGCCAGGTCGGCAAGGGCGGCTTGGCCAGGCGCGGCTCCCCATGCAGCGTGGGCAGGAACCAATGCCCCGTCTCGATCATTTCCCGGGCCGTGATCAGGTTGCGGGCCTCCATGATGTCCACGCCGAGCACGTCACGGTGCGCGAAGAGTGTGGCGTACAGCAGAAGCGCCAGGCCGATCAGGACTCCAAGCAAAGGAATCAGGCGAGATCGATCTGCAGTCATCAGCCCTCCTTGTGCGTCGGCGACGGGAGCGTGGCGGCGCCTGTTGGCGACGTTTCCCCGTCGTCCGCCTTCAACATGGCGTCAGGGGACCAGCGCAGGAGGCCATACTGGAACATGTGGCTTGCGCCCTGGAAGTAGGCGATGTCCCTACGCACGAGAGGGTCCTGCTCGCTGCCGGCCGATTCGTCGCTCAGGCCCAGGGCGTCGTCGTGGCGGCGAATTCCCTTTTTCGGACTCAGGATGGCGAGGTTACGCCCGTCAAAGAGGCCCAGATGCTGGTAATTGCCGATGAGCGCCCGGCCTTCTGCGGCATCCTCGCTCAGCACGTTCCTGCCGAAGAAGGTCGAAGTGTAGTCGAGGTTCAGCAGGCCGAGCAGGGTCGGAGCCAGGTCGATCTGGCTGGCCAATTTCGGCACGTCACGCGGTTCGATGATTCCGGGCGCGAAAATGAAGAGGGGGATGCGGTACTTCTCCACCGGCAAGTCTTCCTTGCCGGCGCTGTTCGCCGTGTGGTCCGCGACGAAGACGAAAACCGTGGACCCGAACCAAGGGCGGTGACGCGCTTCTTTCAAGAATGCGCCTATGGCGTGGTCCGCGTATTTGACGGCCCCCTCACGGCCGTACCCCGACGGGATGTCGATGCGGCCTTCGGGGTAGGTGTAGGGCCGGTGGTTGGACGTGGTCATGAGCTGGAGAAAAAACGGCCTGCCCACGGCGTGGTCGATGTCCGCCTGCCGCAGGGCCTGGGCGTAAAGGTCCTCGTCGCACATGCCCCAGGCGTTCTTGAAGGTGATTTCCTCCTCCGGAACGCTCGTCTGGTCGATGATGCGGTACCCGTTGCCGCCGAAGAAGGCGTTCATGTTGTCGAAATAGCCGCGCCCGCCGTACAGGAAGACGCTGTCGTAACCCCGCGCTTCCAGTTGGCGGCCGAGGCTCGCGTACCCGGATTCCCGTCCCAGGCGCTTGACGATGGAGCGCCCGGGGGTCGGGGGCATGGACAGGGTGATGGCCTCAAGGCCCCGGTCCGTGCGTGTGCCAGTCGCGTAGAAATTGCGGAAAAAGAGACTCTCGGATTTGAGGTGGTCCAGATTTGGGGTCAGGCCCCGCTCATCGCCAAAACAGCCGAGATATTTCGCGCTCAAACTCTCGATCGTGACGACAATGACGTTCATGCGCCGGAAGGCTCCCGGGTTGTCGATTTTGCGGCGAATGTCCTGCGGGTCGTCGCTGACGAAGCGGGCGCCGGGTTCGGTCACCTCCCGGCGCAGCAACGCCCCGGCTTCCTCGTCCGGCAGGGTGGCGTAGAGCTGGGCGTAGTCGAGTTCGTTGTTGCGGAACGCCGCGAAGAACTGGAACGGGCCGTTGGCCGCGAGTTCGCGCTGCATGGTGCTGCCGCCTGCGGCGAAATCCTGCCCCGCGAAGGCGGTCACCAGAAGGCTCGTCCCGACGACGCTCGCAAGCAGCAGCCAACGACCGCGCCGCGACAGCTGGGGCGCCCTGAAGGCTCTGTCCATGACCTTGCCCGACAGGGCGACCCCGGCCGCCGAGAGCACGACGAGCATGGCCAGGAGGGGATAGACGGGATACGATTCCAGGATGTTGTTGATGACTTCGTTCGAATAGACGAGATAATCGACGGCGATGAAGTTGAAGCGCACGCCGAACTCGTCCCAGAACAGCCATTCCGAGACGGCCGTGAAGAGCATGACGAAAAGGCTGACCCCCATCAGGCCGCGCAGCAGGCCCTTGTGCCACCCGGATTCCCAGACCGATGCCGGGCACAGGGCGAAATGCAGGGCGATGGGCAGCGCCGCATAGCTGAGGAAACTCAGGTCATGGACCAGGCCGAGTCCGAAGATGCCCAGCATGCCGATCACGCCGGCATTGACATCGCCCAGATGACTTGCCAGCAAGACGAGGCGTGTCAGAGAAAAAACGGCCAGCCAGGCGCCCAGGATGATGGCCAAACAGCGAACCTGGGCATATCGTACAAGGGACATGTGCATTCCTCCATGGTGTTGCCCCGTGCTACCCGTCCGGTCGTGAGCTTAATGTCGTGCCGTCGTGAAAAATTCGTGAAACCCCAATCCAAGGCCCGCATCCATGCGCATCCTGATCGTTGAAGACAACCCCGACATCCTCGCCAACGTGCTCGATTACCTCCAGCTCAAGGGGTACAGCGTCGACTGCGCCCAGGACGGGCTCGGAGGCCTGCACCTGGCCGCAACCCAGACCTACGACCTGATCGTGCTGGACGTCATGCTGCCCGGCATCGACGGTTTCCAGATCTGCAGACGGTTGCGCGAGGACGCCCGGCTCGACGTCCCGATCATCATGCTCACGGCCCGCGACACCCTGGACGACCGCATCCGCGGGTTCGGAACCGGTGCCGACGACTATCTCGTCAAGCCCTTCGCCCTGTCCGAACTGCACGCGCGCATCCAGGCCGTGCTGCGCAGGAGCAGGGGGGGGCGGAACCGCGAGCTGCGGGTCGGCGACCTTTCCTTCGATGTGGAGACCCTGCAGGTCCGCCGCGCGGGGAAAACGCTCAAGCCGCATCCCTTCGGGCTGAAGCTGCTGGAGATCCTGATGCGCAAAAGCCCGGCCGTGGTTCGCCGCGAGGAGTTGGAACGTGAGCTCTGGGGCGACGACTGCCCCGACAGCGACAGCCTGCGCAGCCACATCCACCAGCTGCGCCAGATCGTGGACAAGCCCTTCGGCTCGCCGTTGCTGCACACGGTGCACGGCATCGGGTACCGCCTGGCGGAGACGTCCGATGACCTCTAGGCTCCCCTTTTCCCGGCGCATCGTCATCGCCTTCGTGCTCATGACCGTGGTCGTCAGCGGCGCCTTCTCCCTGGGCATCGTGGCAGTGGTCCATTTCGTCGAAGACCAGCTCATCACAAAAGAACTGCGCGGCAAGCTGAACATGGTCCTCCACGAGGACATCAAGGCCGGCAGGGAGCCACGCCTCGACGCCCGAACCCGCTTTTACGCCTCGAACTCGGCCGATCATCCAATCCCGGAGCGTTTCGCAGACTATCCCGAGGGGTTCACGGAAATCGAGGAGGAGAACGAGGGCACCTACGTCTACGTCCTGGAGGCCAACGGCGCGCGGTACATGCTTCTGCAGGACCAACGGGATTTCGAGGAAAGGGAGAAGATTCTCTTCTCGGTGGTCCTGGCGGGTTTTCTGCTGTGCATCGTCCTGTCCTGGGGCCTTGGCGTGGTCATGGCCCGGCAGGTCATGGCGCCGGTAGCCCGGCTCGCCGGACAGGTCCGGCACCCGGACCAGCTCGACACCAGCACGGCCCCGCTGGCCCCGGACTATGCGGACGACGAGATCGGGCATCTGGCGGCCGCCTTCGACACGACCCTCGGCCGTCTCCGCCGGTCCATCGAACGCGAGCGCCTCTTCACCAGCGACGTCAGCCACGAGCTGCGCACGCCGCTGATGGTCATCTCGACATCGTGCGAACTGCTGCTCGAACAGCCGCTTCAGGACGGCCAGCGCGGGCAGGTCGAACGCATGGCCCGGTCCGCGCGGGACATGAACGACCTGGTCCGGACATTCCTGCTGCTCGCGCGGTCAGGCCCGGCCGACGACGCTGAGGCGGCCACGCTGGCCGAGGTCGCGCGGGAACAGGCAGAGCTGTGGGGACCGGCGATCCGCGCCAAAGGACTGTCCTTCGAGCTGCTCGACAACGGGGCGGACCCGGCCGGTCACAACCCGACCTTCCTGCGCACGGTCATGGCCAACCTGCTGCGCAATGCGCTGCACTACACGGCCGGCGGCACGGTGCGTCTCGTCCTGGAACGCGACGGCTTCCGGGTCGAAGACACGGGCATGGGGATTCCCGAGCATGAGAGGGACCGCATCTTCGAACCCTTCGTGCGCGGCGCTGCCGCCAGGGGCGAAGGCCTGGGGCTCGGGCTGTCGCTGGTCAAACGCATCTGCGAGCACAACGGCTGGGAGATCGCGGCCACGAGCTGTCAGGAAACCGGGGCGTGTTTCAGGATTTCGTTCGGCGCGTCCCGGGCTATGGATGAGGCCCGAAACGGATGAGGTTGTGCACCCCCGGGAACGATCAAAATCAACCCGCACCTCGTCACGGGGACAGTGCAGGGAGCGTTGGACGCAGGCCATGAAAATCCTCCACGTCCTCAGCCAGAAGCCGGACTTCACGGGCAGCGGGAAATACGTCCAGGAAATGATCCTGCAGGGCCGCGCCAGGGGGCACGAGCCGTTCCTCGTGGCCGGGGTCTCCGCGGACTTCGCGGTGCCGGCCGAACTGATCGCGCCGCGGCACGTAAAACTGCTCCGTTTCGACGGGCACGACCTCGATTTCCCGGTCATGGGCATGAGCGACGTCATGCCGTACCCCAGCACGGTCTGCTCCTCCCTGACCAGGCTGCAGGTCATCGAGTACAGGGCGGCCTTCCGCAGGATCGTCGCTGCCGCCGTGGCCGACTTCAAGCCGGACGTCATCCACAGCAACCACCTCTGGATGGTCACGGCCGAAACCCGCGAGGCCGCGCCGCACATCCCCCTGGTGACCACCTGCCATGGGTCGTGCCTGCGCCAGCACCGCCTTTGCCCGGACCTGGGGCGCTCCCTGATCGGACAGCTGCAACGCATCGACCGCATCATAGCCCTCTTCGGGCAGCAGAAAAGGGAGATTGTGGACCTGCTGGACGTCGACCCCGACAGGGTGGATGTCGTCAGCGGCGGGTACAACGAACTGTGTTTTTTCTCCGAGGACCGGGGCCGGATTCCCGGCCGGGTGCACCTGCTCTACGCGGGCAAGCTCGACTCCTCCAAGGGCGTGCCCTGGCTCCTGCGCAGCCTGCGCCAGGTCGAGGCGCCGTGGCACCTGCATCTGGTGGGCGGAGGGAGCGGGGCGGAACGGGACCTGTGCCTGCGGCTGGCCGCCGAGCACGGTGACCGGGTCACGGTTCACGGCGTTCTGTCCCACCGGGAACTCGGGGGCCTCATGCGGCAAAGCGACATCTTCGTGCTGCCCTCGTTCTTCGAGGGCCTGCCGCTGGTCCTGCTGGAAGCCATGGCCTGCGGCTGCCGGATCGTGACCACGGACCTGCCCGGTTCCAGGGAGCTGTTCGGACAGTCGCCGCCGCCCATGGTGCGCATGTTGGAGTTGCCGCCCCTGGAGACCGTGGACAGGCCGTTCAAGGCCGACGAGCCGCTGCTTGAGCTGCGGCTGTCCGAGGCGTTGCGGGAGGCCATCGCGGATGTGACGGGGGGAGTGGACATCGACCGGGACTATGTCCGCAGAACCACGGAGCCCTTCGGCTGGGCGGGCATCTTCGCCCGCGTAGAGGCGGTGTATGGAAATGCCCTAAAAGCTCAAGCAAAGGATTAGAAATGAATCGCGATGGCGGCGATGTCGTCGTGCTTCTTGAAGCGCGGGTAGAGTTCGATGTCGGGGTCGGCCGCCTCGCGGCCGCGCACATGGTCGCGCAGCCCCTGCAGGCCGAGTTCGCGGGCCATGCCCACCAGACATGAGTAGTCCTTGCGCCGCGCGGGGGACGTGCACGGCACGTCCAACCCGTCGGTGAACAGCAGCACGCTCTTCACGCCGCCGACCGGCTCCGCACCCGCGCGGAAAAAGCCGACGGCCTCCCTCTCCCCATTGAGCACCCCGTAGTCGCGGTTCATGCCTTCCCGCACCGTCTCGATCAGCGCCTGCACCTCCGGGTGAAAGCGGCCGCGCTCCCTGATCGTGCACAGGGTCGGGTAGTCGTGGTCCTCCCTGGCGGCCGGCAACCTGAAGCCGCCGTCCCCGTCCATGAAGACCACCTGGCAATCGCCCGTCTGGAACCACTCGACGACCCCGTCCCGGAGCCGGACCACGGCGGCGCTGGTGCTCCACAGCGATCGGCGGCGCGAGACGTCCACCCGGCGCGACTCCATGCCGCCCCTGATGGCGTCGTTGGCCTCGACACCGAGGCGCAGCAGGGGCTGGTGGTTGCGCAGGAACGTCCGTCCCGCGATGGTAGAGGCCATGAATCCGCCGCTTTCGCCGTCCCCGAAACAGGCCCCGTCCAGGCTGGTGGCTCCGTCGAACACGCCGAAGATGCTGCCGTCCATGATCAGGCAGTCTTCGTTGCGGGGCCCGGAGCCCTGTTCGAGAATGTGTTCGATATGCATTGCGGCGTGTTCCTGCTCTCAGCCTGTGAATGCAATCCGAGGGGTCTGTCAAAACGATTGATGCGATGCATGCGCCGGGGCACCATCGAAAAGATCTATTCCAGGTATTTTTTGGGGGGGGTAAAGGCGGGCTGGATGGATCGCCACGGCGAAGACGCCTCGCGATGACGTACGGGTGGCGATGCGCTTGGCTCAAGGTGCACGGCGTCAACGGATAGCCGACGTCAGCCTGGACGCTCCAGTCGGTGAATCTCATGGGTTTGAGTCTCCGACAACGCATGTCCGGTATCTACTGAATCGATACAGACAGTTTCAGACAATTGGTACTTGCAATTTGTTTCTGCAGCCCGGTCACAATATGGTATGCCAGTAACGATACGCATCAGTCAGAAGCGGAGCGTTGGACGCTCCCGTCCTGCACGGTTCCCGTCGCCGTGCGGACTGCGCATCAGACGGAATACAAGGGGATGAATCGATGGAAGACGCAAAAGTCAGCATGCCGTTGCTCGGAGACCGGTTTCCCGAGCTGAAGGTTCAGACGACCCACGGTCCCATGAACCTCCCCGCGGACCTGAAGGGCAAGTGGTTCGTGTTCTTCAGCCACCCGGCCGACTTCACGCCGGTCTGCACCACCGAATTCGTGGCCTTCCAGAAACGGTACGCAGAGTTCGAGGCCCTCGGCTGCGAGCTGGTCGGCATGTCCGTGGATCAGGTCTTTTCCCACATCAAGTGGGTGCAGTGGATCAAGTCCGAGCTGGACGTCGAGATCAGCTTCCCCATCGTTGCGGCCAATGACGCCGTGGCCATGAAGCTGGGGATGCTGCATCCCGGCAAGGGGAGCAACACCGTGCGGGCCGTGTTCATCGTCGACCCGGAGGGCAAGGTGCGGCTGATCATGTACTATCCGCAGGAGATCGGCCGGAACATGGACGAGATTGTCCGCACGGTGAAGGCCTTGCAGGTTTCGGACAAGCAGGGCGCGATACCGGCAGGGTGGCCCCGGAACGAGCTCATCGGCGACCGGGTCATCATTCCCCCGGCGACCAGTGAAAAGGATGCGAAGAAGCGCATGGAAGAACACGAATGCTACGACTGGTGGTTCTGCCACAAGGAATTGAAGAAATAGCGCAGGGATGAGACGGTGCCCGTCGCAACGCCAGAAGGGCGATGGATGGGCACCGCATGGCATGCGGCGCGAAAGGCGCTGTTTTCAAGGATGCGTATCGAGGCCCTCCAGACCCGCATCGAGGTCTGTGCCGTTGTTCCCGGAATGTTTGTACACCCGCCCGTCCCGCAGGATGACGATGTCGTCCGCCAGCTTCGCCGCGAATTTTCTCCCATGGGAGACGACCACCAGCGTATAGCGGCCCTTCAACCCCTCAAGCAGTTCCTCGATGCCCCTGGCCGCCATGAAGTCGAGAGACGACGTCGGCTCGTCCAGGAGCAGCACGTCGGGCCTCATGGCCAGGGTCCGCGCCAGGCACAGGCGCTGCTGCTGGCCGCCCGAAAGGGTGCGGGCGTCTGCATCCAACCGGTCGCCGACCTCTTTCCAGAGCTGCGCCTCCTGCAGGGCCAGGCGGGCCGCTTCCATGGCCTCGTCGCGGCCGCAGCCGCGGACCGTGGTCAGGGGCATGGCGATGTTGCCCGCGATGCTCATGGGCAGGACGTTGGGGTGCTGGAAGACCATGCCGACCAGGCGCCGCAGTTCCGGCAAAGCTATTTCCCCGGCGTAGGGCCGGACAACGCCGCGCTCCAGGTGCAGCAGCACCTCGCCGGATGTTTCGCTGCCCGGGAAGCATTCGTTGAGGCGGTTCAGCACGCGCAGCAGGGTGGTCTTGCCGGCACCGGATCGGCCCATGATGAAGGTCGCGCGCCCTTTGGGGACATCGAGGTCGACCCCTTCGAGGATGCGGCGGCCGTTCAGGGTCACGCCCACGCCGCGCAGGGTGAAATGCGGGGTCAGTGTTTCCATTCCTTCTCCATGCGGCCCTGCAGGGCCCGCGCGATGCAGAACAGCAAGACGGTCAGCCCGAGCAGGGTCAGGGCCGCGCCGAAGCCTTTGTCCAGGTCGTGTGTGCTCTGATACTGGGCCGCCAGGTAGTAGATGGTGAAGGGCAGAGCCTCGAACTTGTCGAAAAGCCCGCGCGGCAGGCCGCCGTGGGCCACGACCCCGGTCAGGAGGATGACGGCCGTATCCTCGGCCGCGCGGCCCATGGACAGGACCACGCCGCCGAGCATCCGGCGGCCGGAGGCGGGCAGCAGGATGCGCCGAAGGCTCTGCCAGGAGGTCATGCCCAGGCTTGGACCCAGCAGGCGCAGTTCCTCGGGCAGGGTGTCCAGGGACTGCGCCGTGGCGTTGATCGTGTACGGTAGGACGAGCAGGGCGATGCACACGGCCGAGAGCAGCAGGCTGGTGTTGGCCTCGGGCGCGACGGTGTGCCGCAGGAGGATGATCAGCGAGAAGCCGAAGAGCCCCATGACGATGGACGGCACGCCGGCCAGGGCATTGGCCGAGAAGCGCAGGGCCGCGGCCAGCGGGCCGTTCAGGTACTGGGACAGGGCGACGCCCCCGGCGACGCCGACGGGAATGGCCATGAGCGAGGCCAGGACCACGAGGGACAGGGTGCCGACGCAGGCGGCGAAAAGCCCGTCCCAAACCGGCTGCCGCCCAAGGAACGCGGCCAATATGGGCGTGTCGCCGAAAAACAGGCGCAGGTCGAGGACGGGCAGGCTGCGCGTCAGCAGAAAGGCGAGCAGGGCGCCGACGGACGCCAACACGGTCGCGGCGGACAGAGTGGCCCAGACCGAGACCAGGGTTCGGCATGCGGGTCGCGCCGCCATGAAGGTGAGAAGGCCGAGGGTCCTGTCCCCCATGGGGCCAGATGTTCCGGATCTGGGACGCAACGCGGCCTGGGCGGCGAGACTGACGCCGAAGAGCGTCAGCCCGCAGGCGAAGAGGGAGTGGAAGGCCGGGGAACTGTTGTCCGTGGCCACGACCAGGGCGATGTGCGCCGTCAGGGTGCGGACGGAGTCGAACAGGGAGTCCGGAAACTGCGGCGCGTTGCCGGCCAGCATGAGGGGGATGAGGGTGTCGCTCAGGGCCCGGCACCAGCCCATGACCGCCGCCGTACGCAGCCCGGAGGCAGATCCGGGCAGGACCACCAGCAGCAGGGCCTGCAGAGGCGTGAACCCCAGGGCCGCGCTGGTCAGGCGCGTGCGTTCCTCGGTCTCGCGCATGGACCCGTGCAGGAAAAGGACGATGGTCGGCAGGACGAGCATGGCCAGGGTCAGGGCTGCGGCCAGCAGCGACGGGCCTCTGCCGCCGAAGGCCCGGCCCAGGAGCGGCACGAGGAGGAAGACGGACACGAAACCGTAGACCACGGTGGGGATGGCCGTCATGAAGGTCACCACTCCCATGGTCGCGCGGCGCAAGGGTCCGCCCCCTGGCCCGAGCACGAAGAGGCAGACGCCCACGCCCAGCGGGTAGGCCAGGGCGAAGGCCGAACAGCTCAGGATCAGGGAGCCGGCGACCATGGGCCCGATGCCGTACCGTCCCTCGAAGGGGCGCCAGACCGTCTGGAGGACGCTGTCCCATTGCCCCTGGGTGAAGAGGGGCAGGCTCAGCGCAATCAGAAAGACGAGAATGGCGGCCAGCGTCGCCAGGGAGACGAAGCCCGCGCCGCAGGAAAGAGTCCTGGCCGCCCGGTCGAAAAAAAGCTGCCGGCAGAATCGGGTGGAATTTTGCCGGCAGGGGAGAGTCTGTCGCACGTTTCTACTTGAGCGGGATGTACCCGGCCTTGGAGATGATGTCCGTGCACTCCGGACCGGTCACGTAGTCGATGAAGAGCTTGGTCAACCCCTGGGGTTCGCCCTTGGTGTTCATGTACAGCTTGCGGGCGACCTTGTAGGCGCCGGAGGTCGCGTTCTCCTGGGAAGGCTCCGCGCCGTCCAGCAGGGGCGCCTTGACCGTGGCGTCCACGAACCCGATGCTCATGTACCCGATGCCGCTGGCGTCCTGGGAGACGGCGACCTTCATGGCCCCGTTGGAGGCCACCACGTTGGCCTTGTCGGCCACGGCGCCCTTCTTCAGCAGTTTTTCCCAGAACACCTCGCGCGTGCCGCTGGCCTCGTCGCGGGTGTAGAGGGTGATGGCCGCGTCGGCCCCGCCCACGTCCTTCCAGTTGGTGATCTTGCCGGCAAAGATGTCCTGAACCTGCGCGGAGGTCAGCTCCTTCACGGCGTTGGCCGGATTCAGGACCACGGTCACGCCGTCCACGGCGAAGGGGAAGGAGACCAGGCCGTACTTGGCGACTTCATCCTCGGACAGGGCGCGGCCGGTGTTGCCGATGTCCACCAGTCCCTCGCCCGCCTTCTGCACGCCCACTCCGGTCCCGCCGCCCTCGACGGTGATGCGGATGTCCGGGTTGACGGTCATGATCCGCTTGGCCGCCTCGTTCATGACCGGGATGTGCGCCGTGCCGCCGGCGATGTCGATCTTGCCCTTCTGGCCCGCGAACTGCTGCAGCATGTCGGCCTGCGCCGCCGTGCACGTGAAGAGAAAGAGAGCCGCCAGAACCGCAAAATGCATGGAACGTTTCATAGATACCTCCCTTGGGAAATGATTTGTTCGTTCAATTATCCCAAAAGGATGGGCCGAAACAAATCGATTGGGCGAATGGATCGGCAGTGAATGCATCGACGCACGCTATGCGGACTGGGGGGCACAATCCGCATTGCCCAGAAAAAACTCCGGTTCCCTTCGCGTGGCATACTGCGTCGACAGCATCCGGCCGAATTCCAGGATCTTTTCATGGCGCATGACCCGGGCCCCGGTGGGGCAGGTGCGGGTGCAGGCGCAGCAGCGAAGACACAGGGCGGCCTCCGTCAGCACGCTGTCTTCAGCCAGGGTGATGGCCCCGGAAGGGCAGGAGCGGGCGCACTCGCCGCACAGAATGCACGATTGCGCGTCGGTCTCGGGGCAGATGGACGAAGGCTGCACGCCCTGGCGGTAGGGGAAGTTGCCGGGCACCTCCAGGGGCCGCAGATCGGCCGGCTTCGGTACCCCGTCCAACAGTTCGCGCACTAAGCGGCCGAAGGCACGGGCCTTGTCCAGGTCCGCGGCGTCGGGTCGGCCCTGGGCCACGGGCCACTGCGGCGTGGAGAAGGAATGCTCGCCGATGAAGGCCGCGCCGGCTACGGGGACGAAGCCCAGTTCCAGGGCCAGGTCGCGCAGTTCGAGCAGGGCGTCCTCGAAGGCCCGGTTGCCGTAGACCACTGCCAAGACCGACGGCCGCCCCTCGCCGCGCACCTCTGCGCGCAGGCGGGCCGCAGCCAGCTCCGGCACGCGCCCGGCATGCACGGGAACGCCGATGACGACGATTTCACCGGCGGAGTGGCCTTCCCTGCACCCGCTTTGAGCGGTCATGTCGCGGAGCGAAGGCCGCGCGCCAAGACCCTCCGCGATGCCCGCGACAATGGTTTTCGTCGTGCCCGTCGGAGAAAAATACACGAGTTCAGCGGAGTTCATATTCATACATTTTTATCCTTGTTTATGTGACAACAAATTGAAATTAAAGCGTAAAGTATCCGACATGCCGTCACGTCGGGCTCCCTGGCAGTGGCCAGAGGCATAAACGCATGTCGCCCGTCAGTCCAAACATTCTTTCCAACCTTGCAAAGCGTGGTTTCCGGGCTCTGCACCTTTGGCCGGATATCGTGGCATGTGCCGACAATCACCGCAAGGTTGACACGATCCGAAAACGCAATGTATGGGTCTAAAATATATACCCAGCGCATTGTGCATTCATCGCTTCGCCGCACCTCCGCCTTTTCCTTCAGACAGGGCTTCCCGCAGACATTCGGTTCCTGCCCATCGCTGCGTCATTGTGAGCACCATTTTTGCTGAGAATATAGAGAAGTCGATAATGACATTGTATTTCAGGAACATTCACCTCATACGAATTGGATTGCGAGCATGACCACACGACAGATTCCCCGGCGCAATGCCGAAGAGACGGACTCCGCCGCACCCAAAAGGCGAACCGTCGTCCTGTTCGGAGAGATCCTGGCCGACGTGTTTCCCGACCGCAGCGTCCTCGGCGGCGCGCCCTTCAACGTCGCGCGGCATCTGGCCGCTTTCGGGTTGGACACGCTGCTCGTCTCCCGCGTTGGCGACGACGACTTGGGCCGGGAAATCCTCGCGGCCATGGCCTCGGCCGGCATGGATGCCCAGGCGGTGCAGATCGACGGCGACCTCCCCACGGGGCGGGTGCTGGTGCGCATGGAGACGGAGGGGCACCGTTTCGAAATCCCGCCCGCACAGGCCTTCGACTTCATCGATCCCGCAGCGGCCCGCGCGGCGGCCTCCCTCAGTGAGCCGGCCATGGTCTACTTCGGCACCCTGAGCCAGCGCGGCGACGTTTCCCGCACCGCCCTGGAGGCCGTTCTGGCGGCGGTCCGCGCACCGCGGTTCGTGGACCTCAACCTGCGCGAGCCCTGGTACACGGAGGACGCGATCCGCTTTTCGCTGGAGCGGGCCGACATCCTCAAGATCAACGCCGAGGAGCTCATGACCCTCGGACGACTGCTCGGTCTGGACGGAGAGGACCAGGAGGACCGCGTCCGCTCGCTGATGCGCGACTTCGGCATCGGCCGCGCCATCGTGACCTGCGCCGAGGAAGGCGCCTGGCAGGTCATGGAGAACGGGCAGTGGACCGCGACGCCCCTGGCCTTCGGGCAGCCGGACGTCGTCGACACCGTGGGCGCCGGGGACGGGTTCGCGGCCGTGTGCATCCTCGGCGCGGTTGAGGGCTGGCCCCTGCCGGAAACCCTGAACCGGGCCGACGCCTTTGCCAGGACCATCTGCGGCCTGCGCGGCGCCGTGCCGGACAGCGCCGACTTCTACAGGCCCTTTCTCCGGGAGTGGCATCCATGAGCGCCCGCAGGCGTACGGAAAAGGCGCCCCTGTTCATCGTGCTCCTGAGCGTGCACGGCCTGGTCCGTGGGCACGACCCCGAGCTGGGGCGTGATGCGGACACGGGCGGGCAGGTCAAGTACGTGGTGGAGCTGCTTCGAGCCCTGGGCGAGAGCCCGAAGGTCGAAAGGGCGGTGCTGCTGACCCGGCGCGTCGCGGACCCGGCCGTCAGCGCGGATTACGCCGTGGCGGAGGAACCCCTGTCCGCAAAGGCGTCCATCGTGCGCATGGAGTGCGGCGAGGAGGGGTACATCCGCAAGGAGCTCCTCTGGGACCATCTCGACAGCTTCTCCGACAACGTCGTGACCTTCCTGCGCAGCCAGGACCGCCTGCCCGACGTCATCCACAGCCACTATGCCGACGCCGGGTACGTCGGCGCCCGGCTGGCCAACCAGCTTGGCATCCCGCTGATCCACACCGGCCACTCCCTTGGGCGCAGCAAGCGCCTGCGGCTGCTGGCCGGCGGCGCCACGCGCCTCCAGCTCGAAGCGACCTACAACATTTCGCGCCGCATCGAAGCCGAGGAGACGACCTTGAGCGTGGCCGAGCGCGTCATCACCAGCACCCGGCAGGAGATCGAGGAGCAGTACGGCCTCTACGACTTCTACCAGCCCGAGCGCATGCGCGTCGTCCCGCCCGGCACGGACATGTCGCGCTTTCACCCGTCACGGGCAAACGAGTGGGGCGCGGACATCGGGCGAGAGCTCAGGCGGTTCCTGAAGCGCAGCTCCAAGCCCATGATCCTGGCCCTGTCGCGGCCCGACCCGAAGAAGAACATCGTCACGCTCATCGACGCCTACGGGGAATCCCCGGAGCTGCAGGAGGCCGCCAACCTGGTCGTCGTGGCCGGCAACCGCGACGACATCCAGGACATGGACGACGGCGCGCGGGGGGTGCTAAGCGACATCCTGCTGGCCGTCGACCGCCACGACCTGTACGGCAGGGTCGCGTACCCCAAGCACCACAAGCCCGAGGAGGTGGCCGTCCTCTACCGTCTGGCCGCCGCGTCGCGCGGGGTCTTCGTCAACCCCGCCCTGACGGAGCCCTTCGGGCTGACGCTACTCGAAGCCGCAGCCTGCGGACTGCCGCTGGTGGCCACCGAGGACGGGGGGCCGCGGGACATCCTCGGGAACTGCGAAAACGGATACCTGATCGACCCGCTGGACAAGGAGGCCATGGCCGCGACGCTGCTGCGGACCATCACGGACAGAGAAGCCTGGCGTCGCTTCTCCAGGAACGGGATCGCCGGCGTGCGCCGTCACTACTCCTGGGACGCCCACGTTAAGAAATACCTCGGCCTGGTCCGTCCGCTGGTGGACAAGACCGAACAGCTCCCGCGCGCCTGCCCCATCATCCTGCAGGGGGTGGCGCGCAAGCGGGCCCTGTTCGCGGAGCTGGACCTGAGCCTGCTGGGGGACGAGGCGTCCCTGCAGGAACTGGTCAGGACCCTGCGCAGCCTGCGCAAATCCGTCATCTTCGGCATCGTCACGGGGCGGCGCCTCGACGACGCCCTGGCAACCCTGCGCAGGCACCGCATCCCGCAGCCCGACGTGCTCATCTCGGGGCAGGGCACCGAGATCCACTACGCCCCGGACCTGACCCAGGACACCACCTGGGAGAGGCACATCGACCACCTCTGGACGCCGGGACTGGTCCGCAAGGCCCTGCGGGACATCCCGGGCCTGACCCTGCAGCCCAAGAAATTCCTGAGCGCCTTCAAGGTCAGCTACTACATCGACACCAACGTCATCGGCGAGCAGGAGGTCAGGCAGTTCCTGCAGCGCGCCGAGCAGACGGCGAACGTCATCGTCTCCTTCGAGCAGTACCTCGACGTGCTGCCCGTACGGGCCTCCAAGGGCCTGGCCCTGCGCTGGTGCGCCGAGCACCTGGACTTCCCCCTGGAGAACACCCTGGTGGCCGGCGTCACGGGCGCCGACGCCGACATGCTCCGCGGCAACACCCTGGGCACGGTCGTCAACAACCGGCACCTCGCCGCCGAACTCTCGGGCCTGGCCGAAACCGACACCATCTATTTCGCCGCGGCCTCCCATGCCGGGGGCATCCTCGAAGCCATGGAGCATTACGGTTTCCCGAGCCCGGAGGAGGGCGCATGAGGCGGCTGCTCCTGTGCACTGACCTGGACCGGACCCTCATCCCCAACGGCCCGCAGCCCCTGTCGCCCGACGCACCGCGCCTCTTCGCCCGCCTGGTCGCCCGCGCCGAGGTCTGCCTGGCCTATGTCACCGGACGCCACAAGGCCCTCATCGAGGGCGCCATCCGCGAGTTCCGGCTGCCCTGGCCGGATTTCGCCGTGGCCGACGTGGGTGCGACCATTTACCGCGCGGTGGCGGATGTTTGGGCCCCATGGCCCGACTGGGAGGCGCACATCGCGCCGGACTGGGCGGGCATGACCTCCGCGGACCTGCACAAGGTGCTGGGCCCGGCGTGGGGGCTTGAATTGCAGGAAGAGGAAAAGCAGGGCCCCTACAAGCTGAGCTATTACGCGCCCCTCGACTGGGACCATGAGACGCTGACGGGACGCATGGCCGCGGCCCTGGACCGGAAGTCCATCCGGGCCGCCCTGGTCTGGAGCGTGGACGGTCCGGCCGGGGTGGGGCTTCTGGACGTGCTGCCGGCCCGGGCCGGGAAGCTTTCCGCCATCCGCTTCCTGATGCGGCGGGAAGGTTTCGCCCCGGACGAGACGCTCTTCGCCGGTGACAGCGGCAACGACCTGGACGTGCTGGCGAGCGAGATCCCGGCCGTGCTCGTGGCCAACGCCGACGCGGAGGTCAGGAGGCGGCTGGAGGGCAAGAAGCCCCTGCACATGGCCGGGGGCTATCTGGGCATGAACGGCAACTACGCCGCCGGCATTCTCGAAGGGGCCGCGCATTTCTGGCCCGAGGCCGACGCGTGGCTGCGTAAGTTCCATGAAGACAAGGAGAACTGATGTACGAACAGGCTTCCCATGCACTGCTGAACGAAATCCTGGCCAAGCTGAACCCCGAAATCGGCAAGTACAGGCTGCGCCGTTTCTACACGCGCCTGGGGGCGAATTTCTACGCCATCTACTCCCTGTTCAAGCTCCTCTACGGGGATCGCCCCGACTTCAGGGAGCAGATGGTCCGCCTGGTCGAGACCCTGGCCATGCGCTACATCGAGCGCGACCCGGCCCTGCGGCGCTCGGACATCGCCCGCGAGGTCAACTTCAACTGGTTCCTGCACCAGAAGTGGGTGGCCATGACCCTGTACTGCGACCGCTTCGCCAACAATCTGCAAGGCCTCAAGGAAAGGCTGCCCTACATGCAGGAACTCGGCGTGAACATGGTCCACGTCATGCCCATCCTCGACTGCCCCCCCGACAACAACGACGGGGGCTACGCCGTGCGCGACTTCAGAAAAATCGACGAACGGTACGGCGCCATGGACGACCTTCTGGAGCTGTCGGCGACCATGCGCAGCAGGGAAATGCTGCTGGTCCTGGACGTGGTGGTCAACCACACCTCCGAGGAGCACGAGTGGGCCGCGCGGGCTCGGGCCGGCGAGAAGACGTACCAAGATTACTACTACGTCTTCGATGACCGCGACATCCCCGACGCCTACGAGGAGGCCATGCCCGAAATCTTTCCGGCCACGGCCCCGGGCAATTTCACCTGGGACGAAGCCATGGGCAAGTGGGTCATGACGGTCTTCAACACCTACCAGTGGGACTTGAACTACCGCAATCCGGCCGTGCTCATCGAGATGATCGACATCATCCTCTACTGGGCCAACCGCGGAGCCGACATCCTGCGTCTCGACGCCGTGGCCTTCCTTTGGAAGAAGATCGGGAGCACCTGCCAGAACGAGCGCGAGGCGCATCTCATCCTGCGCCTGATGAAAGATTGCTGCCAGGTCACGGCGCCGGGTGTGCTGTTCATCGCCGAGGCCATCGTCGCGCCGGGCGAAATCTCCAAGTATTTCGGAGAGCACGCCATCTACGCCAAGGAGTGCGAGATCGCCTACAACGCCACCCTCATGGCCCTGCTGTGGGACGCCGTGGCCACCAAGAACGCCAAGCTCCTGGTGCAGGGCGTGGGCAACCTGCCGCAGAAGCTGGAGCGAGCCACGTGGCTCAACTACGTGCGCTGCCACGACGACATCGGGCTGGGTTTCGACGACGAGGACGTGCGCGCGGCCGGGTACGATCCCGCCCTGCATCGCTCCTTCCTCATCGACTACTTCACCGGGGACTACCCGGCCTCGCCGTCCTGCGGCATGCCTTTCGGCACCAACGAAAAGACCGGCGATGCGCGCATCGCCGGTTCCCTGGCCTCCCTCGTGGGCCTCGAAACGGCCTTGAAAAGCGGGGACGAAGGGGCCGTGGATGCGGCCGTGAAGACGATTCTCCTCCTGCACGGCGTCATCCTGTCCTTCGGAGGGATGCCGCTGCTGTACTACGGCGACGCCATCGGCACCCTGAACAACATGGATTTCCTGGAAAACCCCGCCACCCAGCACGACACGCGCTGGCTGCACCGCTCGCGCTTCGACTGGGACAAGGCGGCCAGGCGACACGAGCACGGCACGGTGGAGCAGCGCATCTTCTCGGGCCTCAAGCACCTCATCGCCCTGCGCAAGGAAATCCCGGCCTTCGCGGACTTCGACAACCGCCAGATCATCCCCATGGGCAACCCGAACCTGCTGGCCTATTCGCGCACGGACCCGGAGAACTGCAGATGCAGGGTGCTGGTGGCCGCCAACCTCAACGTCGAGCCTCAGGCCATGGCGGTCGAGGACATCTCCGCGCACGAATTCTTCCAGCACGGCGCCATGACGGATATGTGCACCGGGGAAGCGGTCCCGGTAGAGGACGGCCGGATCACCGTACCGCCCCTGTCCTTCTTCTGGCTTTCCGACTGACGCCGCCCCCTCCCTTTCCAGCTGCGCATCCGCTGCACGGCAAGGGAGGGAACCACCCCGCACATCCCCGTCATTCCTCCCAGAGTCGACCCCGCCGCCGCGGACGGACCCCGCTGGCGTCTGGCAGGCTTCCGCCGGCCTGAATTGTCACGCGTCCGTCACCGAGTTGTCGCATTCTTCCTGCATTCATCGCGCACAAGACCTCTGACATTTTCCGGAGTCGCTTTCCTCCTTTCTCTTCGACGAACAGGATTCGCCATCTATGAACAACTCTCTGGGATTTCAGACAAAACTCTCGATCGTGACTATCATCATCGTCCTTGTGACGGTTCTGTGTCTCTCGGTTTCACAGATAATCATGGCCAACACGGACGCCCTGCGGCAGGGGCGCGACGGGCTGACGCGCATCTCGGCCACCCTGGCCGAATCCGTGGCATTGCAGCACACCCTCATGCAGAAGAAGCTGCGCATCGACCGCGACATCATGAAAACCCAGTTCGAACTGAGCGGATTCCCGGTGCCCGAGGTGCTCATGGAAGTAGAACTGGAACTGGTCGACCAGGACAGCGGAGAAAAGGTCACGGCCATCCTGCCGGCCCTCAAGCACGGCTCGGTCTA
Source organism: Desulfomicrobium salsuginis (assembly GCF_054657795.1). Taxonomy (NCBI): domain Bacteria; kingdom Pseudomonadati; phylum Thermodesulfobacteriota; class Desulfovibrionia; order Desulfovibrionales; family Desulfomicrobiaceae; genus Desulfomicrobium; species Desulfomicrobium salsuginis. Next base: position 785,895 of record NZ_BAAHYA010000002.1, read on the forward strand.
CCTGCACGAAGACAACGCCGTGGCGCGCAAGGTGGCGGAACTGACGGGTGGGACGGCCTCCATCCTCCAGCTGCACGAAGGCAGGCTGGTCCGAGTGTCCACGTCTCTGGAAACGGCCGAGCACCAGTGGGGCAAGGGCTCCTTTCTGGGCGAGGGAACTCAGGCCCTTCAAGCGATTCGGGCCGGGCAGCCGTGGGAAGGCCTTGTCTGGCTGGGCGGGGCGTGGCGCATGGCGGCCTACGTGCCCTTCACGGACCTGACCGGGACGGAGGTGCTGGGCGCCCTGGAGATCGCACACCCGTTGATCAGCGACGCCTTCGCGCATTTCGTGCGCGGTGTGGGCGTCGGCGGCCACGGCGGCACCATGGCTTTTGATGACCAGGGACGCAGTGTCATCGACATGCCCGAGAACCCGGTAGAGTCCGGGGCTATCGTTTCGGCCGGCAACGGGGTGCGGCACAAGACCCTGGAGGCCGGCGGCAGGAGCCTTGAAGTGGCCCTACACCATTTCGAGCCCTGGGGCCTGACCTTCGCCACCTGGGTCGCCACTGACGACCTCATGGCCGGGGTCAAGGGGCGGCTGATCAAAAATGCCCTGACGAGCATGATCTTGCCCCTGGTCCTGTCGGTCATCCTCATCGGCGTGGGCGGGCGGGTCCTGCTCTCGCCGGTGCGGCGCATGGCCCAGTTGGCCGACGAAGTGGCCGCGGGCAACTACACCGCGACCATCGACTACCCGGCCCGCGACGCCATCGGGCGTCTGGCGGACTCCCTGAACGCCATGGTCGCCGGCAACCGCGAGGTGCTGGCGGAAATCGTTTCAGCCACGGGATCGCTTTCCGCGGCCTCGCAGGAGCTCGGGGACACGTCCCGGGGCCTGTCCGAGAACACCTCCGGTACGGCCAGGCGCGCCCGGGCCGTGCACGACTCGGCCCTGACTGTGAGCGGGAACATGCATTCCGTGTCCGCGGCCATGGAGCAGGCCTCGATCAACGTCGGAACGGTGGCTGCCTCGACGTCCGACCTGGCCGCGACCATCCAGGGCGTGGCCCAGAGCGCCGATCTGGCCAGGCGCACGACTTCGGACGCCGTGGCCAAGGCCGCCGAGACCACGCGCCACATGCGAGAGCTGGGCAAATCCGCCAGAGAGATCGGCACCGTGACCGCGACCATCGCGTCCATCTCCTCGCAGACCAACCTCCTGGCCCTGAACGCGACCATCGAGGCGGCCAGGGCCGGGGCCGCGGGGCGCGGCTTCGCCGTGGTCGCCGGGGAGATCAAGGAACTCTCGCAGCAGACTTCGGCCGCTACGGAGAACATCCGGCGGACCGTCTCGGCCATCCAGAGCGTGACCGAGGTCACGGCCAGGGAGATCGGGGAGATCATCGCCGTTATCGAGGACATGAATGAAACCGTCACATCCATCTCCGCGGCCATGGAAGAGCAGAGCCTCATGACGCGGGATATTTCGGTGAATGTCGGCCAGGCGGCCCACGGCATCGCCGAGATCACCTCGGGCGTCACATCGAGCTCCGGCATGACCCGTGACATCAGCCACGATATCGAGGGCGTCATGGGCGCCGCCGACTCCATGCAGGAGGAAAGCGCCGTGGTCCTGCAGCGCGCCGAAAGCCTGGCGACACTGGCCGGACGCCTGCAGGAACTGGTGGGGCGCTTCCGCTTCTAGTCCAGCGGATCGAGCCGAAGCACCTGCCCCGGATCATGGTCAGTCAGGAGCCAGAGGCTCCCGTCGGGACCGAGCCGTACGTCGCGGATGCGCCGGCCCAAACCATCCAGCAGGCGCTCCTCCTCGACCACCACCTCGCCGGCCAGTCGCAGCCTGGCCAGATGGCGCTGCACCAGCGCCCCCACGAAAAGATCGCCCTGCCAGCGGCCGAACCTGTCCGCGGCGTAAAAGGCCATGCCCGACGGTGCGATGGATGGAATCCAGTGATGCAGCGGGTCGGCCATGCCCGGCATGTGCTTCAGGCCGTCGCCGATGCGGAAGCCCGTGTAGTCGATGCCCAGGGTGACCACGGGCCAGCCGTAGTTCACGCCGGGCCGGATGACGTTGATTTCGTCACCGCCGCGGGGGCCGTGCTCGTGGGTCCAGACTTCGCCCGTTTCGGGGTGGACGGCCATGCCTTGGACGTTGCGGTGGCCGTAGCTGAAGATCTCGGGCCGGGCGCCGGGCGTGTCCACGAAGGGGTTGTCCTCGGGGATGCGGCCGTCGTCGTGCAGGCGCACGATCTTGCCGGCCAGGTCGTCCAGGCGCTGGGCGCGTTCCATGTCGCCCCGGTCGCCGATGCTGACGTAGAGGTATCCCTGGGGGTCGAAGGCCAGGCGGCCGGCGAAATGGACACGCCCCCGGGATGCCGGTTCGGCGCGCAGCAGCACGTCCACGTCCGAGAGGGTGTCCTTTTCAAACCTGGCGCGGGCCACGTGGGTGGTGGCCCCGCCGTCCAGGTCTGCGGCGTAGCTGAAGTAGAGCAGGCGGTTGGTGCGGAAGTCGGGATGTGGCAGCAGGTCCAAAAGGCCCCCCTGGCCCATGACGCGGACATCCGGCAGGCCCCGCACCGCTTCGGGCAGCAGACGGCCGCCTCGGATGACCCGCAGCCGCCCCTCGCGTTCGCTGACCAGGATGTCGCCATCTGGCAGGAAGGCCAGGGCCCAGGGATGTTCGAGGCCTCCGGCCACGACGGTGACGCGGAAGCGGTGATGCCTGGAGGAGAAGTCCTGGGCGAACGCATCGTGCCCGGAACAGACAAGGACAAGAAGAAAGGCGGCAAAAAATCCCGTACGGATGGCGGACAAACTCATGGCGGACCTCCCGGAAGCGGTTGGGTCGAACCATAAGCATAACTCGCCTGGGCGGTTTGGCAAGAAAGCGAGAGGACTGGGACGGGCGGCCGGTTCCTGTCAGACCGGCCGCCCAGGGAGGGAAGGGATGACTAAAGCTTTTCGACGTTCTTCGACAGGTAGTCGGCCACGCCGCCCGCGTCGGGCTTCATGCCGGTGTCGCCCTTCTGCCAGCCGGCCGGGCAGACCTCGCCGTACTTCTCGGTGAACTGCAGGGCGTCCACGAGGCGGATCATCTCGTCCACGTTGCGGCCCAGGGGCAGATTGTTGACCTGCTGGTGCTGGACCACGCCGTCGCGGTCGATGAGGAAGGACGCGCGCAGGGCCACGCCGGCCTCGGGATGCTCGATGCCGTAGGCCTGGGCGATCTCGTGCTTGACGTCGGCGACCATGCGGAAGCCGATGGGGCCGATGCCGCCCTGTTCGACGGGCGTGTTGCGCCAGGCGAAGTGGGTGAACTGGGAGTCGATGGACACGCCGACAAGCTCCACGCCGCGCTCGCGGAACTCCTTGAGGCGCTTGTCATGGGCGATGATCTCCGTCGGGCAGACGAAGGTGAAGTCCAGGGGCCAGAAGAAAAGAACGACATATTTCCCGCGCAGGGAAGAAAGGGTGAAATCGTCGATTCCGCCGCCGGGGGTTACGGACGGGGCGGTGAAGTCGGGTGCGGTCCTGGTGACGAGTACGCTCATGGTCTTACTCCTTATGAATGAGAGAGTGATGTGCATGTGTGATGGAAGTTCTTATTAATAGTAATTATTCTCGTCAAGCAAAAAATTAACCTTGTCTAATATATTGCCCGGATCGTAACGGTCGTCCGATCCTGAAAGAGGAGTGACGCGCCCTTTTCCCGGAAATACGGGCGCTGTCTGCACCCCGGCCGCAAACTCACGACGCTCCAAGGGCGCTCAAAAAACATGAAAACAAGGACCGATCGGTGAAATACAAAGCTGTCGTTTTTGATATGGACGGAACCCTGCTCGATACCCTGGAGGACCTGGCGGACGCCATGAACCGCGTCCTGGAGGCCAAGGGGCTGCCCGTCCACCCCGTGGACGCCTACCGCTTCTTCGTCGGGAGCGGGGCCAGGAACCTCGTCCTGCGCACGCTGCCCGCCGACCGGCAGGACCTGGCCGCGGAGTGTCTGCAGGGTTTCCTGAAGGAATACGAGGCCAACTGGAGGGTCAAAACCCGCCTTTACGACGGGGTGGCCGAACTGCTCGACGTCCTGGCCGCCAGGAGCATCCCCATGGCGGTGCTGACCAATAAGCCACAGGAGTTCGCCGAACTGTGCATGGGCGCGTTCCTCCCGGACTGGGACTTCGCCCTGACCCTGGGGCAGATGCCCGGCGTTCCGGTCAAGCCGGACCCGGCCGGGCCGCGGCAAGTGATACGGCACCTGGGCGTGGCGCCGGAGGAGATACTCTACCTCGGCGACACGGACGTGGACATGCACACTGCCGTGGGCGCCGGGATGTTCCCCGTAGGCGTGACCTGGGGTTTTCGGCCCGCCGACGAACTGCGGGCCTCGGGCGCGGCCGTGGTCATCGACCACCCCATGGAGCTTCTGGAACTGCTCGCTTGATGGACGGCCGCGGGAAAACGATCCCGCCACACTGAAATTCCCCATCCCCGGACGGTCGGCGGTCTCCCAAGGCCGCCGGCCGTCCGTGCCTTTTTCAGCGCCTGCGCGCCACGGCCGCGCCTTCGAAGAGCCCCTGAAAGAAATTGGCGGCGTTCACGCCCAGGGACCGGATGCGGTAGCCGCCTTCCTGCACGACCAGCGTATGCCTGCCGAGGCTCCCGATCAGCTTTCCGTTGCGCAGGAAATCCCTGGCCTGCAGGTCCCAGGTGCCCGTCGGGTCGCCCTTGGCCGGATCCAGACCCAGCCCGACGATCAGGAAGGCCGGGTCGAAATCGGCGATGAAGGCCAGGGCGCGGCGCAGCACCTCGGCGTACCGCTCGCCGCCCATCTTCTCGGGCAGGGCGTAGTTGCGGTTGAAGCCGTAACCGGGCCCTTCGCCGATCTCGTCCGCGAAGCCGCTGAAGTACGGGTAGGCGAAGCTCGGGTGGCCGTGGATGGAGACAGTCAGTACGTCGCTGCGTTCGTAGAAGATGTTCTGGGTGCCGTTGCCGTGGTGGTAGTCCACGTCGAGGACCGCCACCCGGCCGTGGGCGCAGAGGCGCTGGGCCACAACGGCGGCCGTGTTGAAGTAGCAGAAGCCGCCGAAGGCCCGGCGTTCGGCGTGGTGTCCGGGGGGCCGGACCAGGGCGTAGGCCAGGCGGCGGCCGGCCAGGATCTCCTCGGCGGCCGTCAGCCCGCAGTCCACGGCCCCGCGCGCCGCGGCGTAGGCGTTGCCGTTCAGGGGCGTGAAGGTGTCGATGCAGTAGTAGCCCGCGCGCACGGCCAGTTCCTTGGGCGGCCGGGCCGCGTTGCGGATGGGGAAGACGTAGGGATAGACGGATTTCTTTTCGGGCAGCGTGGCGCAGACGGTCTTGAAATAGGACACGAACTGGCGGTCATGGACCTGCGTGATGTGCCGCTCCGAGAAATGCCTGGCCTCGCGGCGCTCGAACAGCCCCGACTTCTCGATCTCGCGCAGGATGGAGCTCATTCGCACCGGCGATTCGACGTAGCCGCGCTCCCGCACATGGTGGATGGAATGCTTCTCGTTGCAGACCAGGGCGATGCGCCGGTCGGCGCTGATGACCGGCGGCTTTGCGGAAACGGCCTCCTTCACGTAGCGGGGACTGCGCAGGGCCAGGGGGCCGGGCGGGATGGAGTCGAGAACCATGCGCACGTACTCAGGAGAGCATTTCCCCTTGTACTTGCGTTCCAGAACGGCCCGAATGACGTGCCGGGCGCGGTCGCGCGTCAGCCGGAACGGCTTGTCCAGAGGGTCGGCCACCAGATAGGGCGCGCAGTCGTCCTCGGGCGAGAGTGGGGTCTCGTAGGCCGTGTTGACGACCGGACGCGCCCCGTACCGTTCGTAGAAGCGCAGCCGCGCCACGTTCTCGCGCAGCAGTTCCGGGTCACGGCACAGGGCCGGGTCGTCGGGCAGGCATTCGAAGAAGAGGGCCGTGTCGCCCAGGGCCCTGGCCTCCTCGCGAACCCGCTCGTACAGGGCCGAGCCCACGCCGCGCCCGCCGTGGCGCAGGCTGACCGAGAGGTAGTCCAGGTAGCAAAAGCGCAGGTCCGAGAAATGACACAGCAGGCCGAACCCCTGCACCACCCGGCGCTGACCCTCGGCCACGAAGACGATGGTCCTGTACCCCTTGCCCAGCGGGTTCTTGAGGGTGGCCGGCAGGTTCTGCACCTCCTCGGCCGCGATGAGCGGAAACCGTTCGGCCAGAATGGCCTGCACCTGCTCGACGCGCTGGGCGTCGATGGGCACGGTGGTGTCGTAGATGGGGCGGATGCGGAACATGGGGCGCTCCTTTCGGTCTTCGAAAATTCGGATTCCGCATCTGCAGGGGCGTCCCGCTGCTCATGCGGAAAATGGATCGGCATGATACAGACCGGATTTTATCCCTGACATTTTCAAAGTCCATAGCAAAGGGGCGTGATTTCCGCATCGAAATCACGCCCCTTCGGATATCGGTCGAATGTTCGCTATTCCACCCAGTCAAACGTTCGGGTCACGGCCTTCTTCCAGCCGGCGAAGAGGGCCGCGCGGCGGGTTTCCTCCATGTCGGGGATCCAGCGCTTGTCCTCTTCCCAGTTGTTGTAGAGCTCCTCGCGGCCGGACCAGAAGCCCGACGCGATGCCGGCGGCGTAGGCCGCGCCGAGGCAGGTCGTCTCGGCCACCTTGGGGCGCACCACGGGCACGTTCAGGATGTCGGACTGGAACTGCATGAGCAGTTCGTTGAAGACCATGCCGCCGTCGGCCTTCAGCGTCTTCAGCTCCACGCCCGAGTCCTTGTTCATGGCCTCGACGATTTCCTTGGTCTGGTAGGCCGTGGCTTCGAGCACGGCGCGGGCGATGTGGTTGCGGTTGATGTACCGCGTCAGGCCGACCATGGCGCCGCGCGCGTCCGGGCGCCAGTAGGGGGCGTAGAGGCCCGAGAAGGCCGGCACGATGTACATGCCGCCCGTGTCCTCGACCTGGCGGGCCAGGTGCTCGATCTCGGGGGCCGAGGAGAACATCTGCAGGTTGTCCCTGAGCCACTGCACCAGGGCCCCGGCGATGGCGATGGAGCCCTCCAGGCAGTAGGAGGGTTTTCGGCCGCTGAACTGGTAGGCCAGGGTGGTGATGAGCCCGTGGCGGGACTGGATGGGCTCGTGGCCCGTGTGCATGAGCAGGAAGCAGCCCGTGCCGTAGGTGTTCTTGGCCTCGCCCGGCGCGAAGCAGGTCTGGCCCACCAGGGCCGCCTGCTGGTCGCCCACGGCGCCGCAGACCGGGACGCGCGCGCCCAGGGGGCCGTCCTCGCTGGTCGGGCCCCAGGTGGCGCTGTCGGACGAGGGCACGATGCGCGGCAGGCCCTGGGCCGGGATGCCCATGACCTTCAGGATGCCCTCGTCCCAGGCCAGGGTTTTGAGGTCCATGAGCATGGTGCGGCTGGCGTTGGTCACGTCGGACACGTGGGCGCCGCCCTTGGGGCCGCCCGTCAGCCACCAGATGATCCAGGTCTCGATGGTCCCGAACAGGGCGTTGCCCTTGTCGGCGGCGGCGCGGGCCTCGGGCACGTTGTCCAGGATCCAGCGGATCTTGGGGCCGGAGAAATACGTGGCCACGGGCAGGCCCGTCACGGCCCGGAAGCGGTCCTGGCCGCCGTCGGCCGTGAGTTCCTTACAGATGTCGTGGGTGCGCGTGCACTGCCAGACGATGGCGTTGTAGTAGGGCTTGCCCGTGAAGCGGTCCCAGACCACCGTGGTCTCGCGCTGGTTGGTGATGCCCACGGCCGAAAGCTCGGAACCCCTGATGCCGGACTTGGCCAGGGCTCCGCGGATGACGTCCTGGGTGTTGTTCCAGATCTCCATGGGGTCGTGCTCGACCCAGCCGGGCCTGGGGTAGATCTGCTCGTGCTCCTTCTGGTCCATGGCCACGATGCGGCCGTGCTCGTCGAAGATGATGAAGCGGCTGCTGGTTGTCCCCTGGTCGACTGCTCCTACGTAGCGGGCCATGTTCTCCTCCGAAGAAAGGGTTTACGGTGCGGTGACTCTACAGAAAAATCATTCTTTCTCAAGGCGGCCGAGCCACGGGGCGTCGGGGGCCAGGCCGAGGTCTTCCGGCGACAGGCCCAGGGCCAGGCCCAGGAGCTGCGGGAAGAGCACGGACGGGATGCCGCCGCCCCGGCCGAACTGCAGCTGGCAGTAGGTGCAGGCCGTGGCCAGCACGTCCGCGCCCGAAGCCGCCGCGCTGGCCAGCTTCTTGGCCATGAGCAGGTCCGAGATGGATTCGTCGCGGCCGCGCAAGGGGTAGCCGCAACACTCCAGGCGCAGCTCCCAGGGCAGCGGGACGGCCCCGGTCGCCGCCGCGACGCGTTCGAAAATGGTCGGCCCAAGGGGGTCGTCGAAATGGGTGACGGCGGCCGGACGCAGGGCGTGGCAGCCGTAGTGGCAGGCCAGCCGCAGGTTGCGCAGGGGGCGCGTGACGGCCTGCGACACCGTGTCCAGGCTCTCGTCCAGGACCTGCAGCAGATGGCGGACGCGGACGGTTTCGGGAAAGGGGAGCCCTTCCTCGGCCAACAGATCCTTCATGCGCTGCATGAGGTTTTCGTCCTGGGCGGTCTGGTGCCGGGCGTGCTGGAAATTGCCGAAGCAGCATTTGCACGGAGTCATGAGGTCGAGCCCGAGGTTCTGGGCCTGGGCCAGCCCGCGCAGGGCGGAGTAGACCGCGGCGTCCTGGCTCTCGTGGCGCACGGGGTAGCCGCAGCAGGCGAACTCCGTCCGCTCCAGGCCGATGCCCAGGCGTTCGCAGACGGCTTCGACGCTCAGTCCGTGGGCGGGCAGGTGGTGGGCGATCTTGCAGCCCGGAAAATAGGCGTAGCGCATCACGGCTTCCCCTTGTGGCGCAGGGTCCGGGCGCCGAGCTGGCGCAGTTCATAGAGAATGTCGGCCACGGGCACGCCCTGGGGGCAGTGCTCCTGGCACTTGTAGCAGGTCGTGCAGCTCCAGACCATGCGTGCGCCCAGGGTCTGGGCCTTGAGGCCCATGCGCAGGTAGTTCATGATCTGCTGGGGCGTCAGGTCCAGGTCGCGTTGCGGGTCCGTGCTCACGGCCACCACGGGGCAGACGCCCGTGCAGGTCGTGCACTGCACGCAGCCCCAGAAGGACTCGGCGCGGTCGGCCAGACCGGAGCCGCTGGCACCGACCTTGCCCAGGCGGCGCGAGGCAAGCTCGTGAGCCCACTCGCCGGCCGTGCGCTTGCGGATCTCGCCGTCCACCCCGGCCCTGCCGGCCTCCGACAACGCCGCCTTGGAGGATATCCAGAGATCCTGCAGGTCGATGCCGGCCGGGCAGACCTGGGTGCAGCGCAGGCATTCGGTGCAGATGTGGCTGCCTTCGACCAGGTCCGCCAGGCGCGCGCCGTCCAGGCTGCGGTCCAGCCAACTGCGCAGGTCCGCGAGCTTGTCCATGGGCAGTATGTCGGCATTGCCAAGGACGCGGCGGCTCGGCGCCACACTGCAGTGCAGGCTGCACTGGCCGCAGCGCGTGCAGGCCTCCAGGGCCAGGTTCCGGGCCGGAGGCGCGGCGGGAAAGCCGCTGTCCCGGCGACCGCCCCGGATCAGGAGATTGGCCGGTGAGGCCAGGGGATGCAGGAACTTGCCCCAGGGCAGCAGGGCCAGGACAAGAAAGGCCAAACCGACGTGCAGATGCCAGAAGATCGGGGGCATGGTCCGCGGAAGCACGACGCCTGCGGGCAGGGCGTCGGCCAGGGTCCGGGAGGCGAAGGCCGTGGCGGTTGGCGCGTGACACCCGGCGCATCGGTCCTCGTGCAGTTCGCGGCCCTGCTCCAGGATTTCCGAGGCCGTCGGCAGGAAGCGTTCGAAGCGAACGCCGTTCTCCCGCGCCCAGTGGGCCTGCAGGGCGATGAACTCGTCACCGTCGGCCTCGGGGAAAAAGTCGGCGACCATGCGCTCGAAGTCCGCGGGCGAGGCCATCTTTGCGGCCTCCAGCACGAAGCCGGTCAGAAGCACGGCGGCCAGCAGCCCCAGAAGCACCCAGTCCTGGACGCGGCTGAAGGCACGCAGCCGCCGCCCCCTGTGCCAGGCCAGCAGGCCAAGGCCCGCCAGGGCGGCCAGGCCCAGGGCGTTGCGGGCCGACTGCCAGGGCTCCAGGGTCGGCTCGTAGCCGGAAAAGAGGGGACGGGTCACGATCCCGTCCATGGCGTGCAGGATAAGCAGGGGCAGGAAGCCCAGGATGAGGAGCGTGTGTCCGGCCCAGCGGATCTTGCCGGTGCGCAGGGTGCGGCGCAGCAGGATGATGTCCGCCAGACCGGCGGCCAGGCCGCTTTTCCTGCGGTCCTGTTCGGGGGCGGCTGGCAGGCGGCTGCCGGGGCGGCCGTGGACGCGCCAGGCGAGACCCAGGACAAAGCTCAGACAGGCAAGGCCGAGTCCGGCGGAAAAGAAGTCCATGCCGCTCCCGCGTGTTTAGAGATTTTGGCTCAGCTCCCGCACCGCCTTGCAGGCCGTGGCGATGGCCAGGCCCGCGCCGCACTTCATGCGCATCCAGTCCTGGTGGGCCAGGATGGCCCCGGCGGCGTGGAGACGCGGGTGGAAGGGCCGGCCGTCGGCGCCGAGGGGCCGCAGGGCGGCGTCGGTTTCAAGCCCTGACTGGTTGATCTCGTGGCCGCGCGGGTCGAAGAACTCGGCCCGGTGCCAGTCCTCCCGCTTTTCGGGCTGGCGCACGGGCAGGTCGAACACGGCCTCGCGCACGGCGTGCCGGTCGGCCTTGAGCCCCTTGCCGAAGAAACGGCCGCTGGCCAGCACGGCGCCCCGCGCGGCGATGCGCACCGCCGTTGAACCGCTGCCGGCCGTGAAATGAAACATCTCGCCGGACACCTCGGCGGCGCTGACGAGCTTCTGCGTGTACGTCCGCACCCCCAGGGCGGGCAAGCCCCGGTCGAAGGCTGCGCGCAGGCGGGGCCCGGCGATGGATGGCGGCAGGGTAGGGATCTCGAAGACCCGGCGCCCCAGCAGCTCCTCCATGTGCCCGACCACGGCCATGGTGTCGGTCATGCCGAAGATGGCCGGAAACCCGACGAACCGCGCGTTCCCCAGCAGCGGCCGGACGGCCTCGGCCAGTTCGGTCCGTCTGGCCTGGTCGGCCATGCTCCAGGCCATGTGCTCGGGGTACAGTTCGCCCCCCATGCCGGGGAAGCGGACGCGGGCCGTGCGCAGCCCCGGCCAGTCCGCGCGCACCTCGGCGATCTGCCGGGCCGAGATGCCCTTGAGGCCGTGAAAATCGACCAGCAGGGTTGGAGCCTTGGCCTCCAACGCCTCCACCCCGCCCCAGGCGGAGCAGGGCAGCAGGTACGTGGGCTTGACAGTGCCGGCCGAAGTCAGGGCCAGGGTGTTGCGCCCAGGGCGGCCGGTGTAGCACAGGCCATTCTCTCCGAGAAATCCGGTGAACTCCTCCAGGGCGGCCGCAATCTCGTCGTCGGTCACATGGGCGTAGGGGTGCAGCGGCAGGTCCCGGCGCAGGGCGGCCAGGGCGGCGAAGGGATTCTCCCAGACGCGCTGCTCGGCCACGGGGTGCACGGCCATGAGGTCGATGAAGCCCGTGCTGAAGTCGATGCCGCCCGTGCCGCCGGCCTGGACCACGGACAGCCCCCGCCGCGCCGCGAACAGGCTGGCCGCCATCCCGGCGAAGCCCGAGCCGATGACCATGACATCATAAGTTTTCATGCCGACTCCTTGGCGACGGGCGTGCAGGCGCCCTCGTCGTCACGGGTGGAGGGGGGCGGCCCGAACTCGAGGTCCATGGAGCCGCAGTACAGGGCTTCCTGCAGGTCGGCCTGCATCAGCGGCACGCCCCACAGGATGGGCGAGAAGCCCCGCCAGCGGCGTTCGGTGAACGTTTTCAACTCGGCCAGCCCCTGCATCCCCTCGACCATGCCCCGGTCGTAGAGGTGGCCGGTCACGCGCTGGCCGCAGAAACCGCCCTGGCAGGGGCCCTTGCCCACGCGGCTGCGCATCCCGATGGCCTTGAGCATGGAGCGGCCGCGCATGGCCCCGGCCTCGTCGATGATGGAATCGATGACCCCGCGCGAAACCATCTCGCACTCGCACAGCACCAGGTCGTCCTCGGTGCGGCTGTCGACCCAGGCCCGAGGGCCCTTGCCGGGCTCGGTCCATTGGCCCAGAGTCGAGGCGGGCAGGGGTTCGGTCCGCGTCCGGCAGGGGGCCGAGACGCCCAGCTTGGCGCAGGCCAGGTCCGCGGCCTTCTCGGCCATGAGGCGGTAGGTGGTCAGCTTGCCGCCGGTGATGGTGATGAAATTTTCGAGACCGTCGGCGGCATGGTCCACGAGGGCGAAGCCGCGGCTCACGGCGCGGTCGTCGCCGGCCGGGCCCAGGGAGACCAGGGGCCGCACCCCGGCGTAGGCGCGGATGTAGCGCGTATGCTCCAGGATCGGCAGCATGGCCCGGGCGTCGTCGATGATACGGTCGGCCTCTGTCACGCTCGGGCGGCAGCCGTCGGGCGAGGCCACGCGGATGGAGGTCGTGCCGAGAATGGAGACCGTGCCGCCCGGCACGAGGATGTCGGCGTCGGAAGGTTTGCGCAGGCGGTTGATGACGCGCGTGGCGATGCGGTCCTGGGTGATCAGCAGGCTCCCCATGGAGAAGAGCATGCCGATGCGCGCCCCGGCCAGGGAGGCCACGCGCGCGGCCCAGGCCCCGGCGGCGTTCAGCACCAGGTCGGCCTCGATGCGCACGTCCTCGCCCGTGGTGATGTCCCGGCACAGCACGCGCACGATGCGCCCGTTCTCGACCTCCATGGACCGCGCGGCCAGGTTGCGGCGCATGGAGCTGCCCAGGCTCAGGGCCTGGGCGATGTTGTCCAGGGAAAGCATGAAGGGGTCCACGGCACCGTCCTGCACGGCAAAGGCGGCCACGAGGTCCGGGGAGAGGGCGGGCTCCATGACCCGGGCCGTGCCCAGGTCGAGGCCACGGCAGGGCACGGAGCTTGCGGCGCAGAGGCCGGGAAAATCGGCCACGTAGCGCTCGTCGTCGCCCCGCACGGCCACGAAGAGGCCGCCCGTGTCCTCGATGCACTGCGGCGCCAGACGACGCAGGATGTCGCCTTCCTCGCGACATTCCTCGGCCGCCTCCCGGTCCGAGGCCACGTAGCGCGCGCCGCTGTGCAGCAGCCCATGGTTGCCTCCCGACGCCCCGGAATTGACGTCGCGCTGTTCGATGAGCAGGGCCGGCACCCCGCGCAGGGCGAGGTCGCGCAGCAGTCCCGCGCCCGTGGCGCCGGCGCCGATGATCAGGACGCGGGTGTGGAGGGTGGTCATGCTTTCCCCGGTTGGCGTGAAACGCCGCAAAAGAATGAATGAAAGCGAACAAAGCGAACAGAAATACCCGTCGACCAGCCGCCTCCGCAATCCGGACAAATCCTGCTGGTCATCAGTGCAAAGCCGTGCTAGAGGCATTCGTGGGCCGATTTCGCCCCCGTTGCGGCGCCTTGTAGCACACGCGTCCGGACTCTGCCAGATTTATTTTCTCAAAGCGACATTTCTTTTATTTTTTTGTTCGAAATCGAAAGGAGTTGTCATGACCGAAGCATTTGGCCCCGAGGAGCAGGATACCGGCGCCCGGCACGTCACCGTCCGTCAGCGTCATGCGGAGATGATCCGCATGGTCCGGGAGACGGGCTTCGCCACCATCCAGTCCCTGGCCGAACACTTCGGCATCACCCCGCAGTCCGTGCGCCGCGACATCAACACCCTGAGCGCCAAGGGCCTGCTGCAGCGCTACCACGGCGGGGCGGGCCCCTGCCTGAGCACCGAGAACATGGACTACCTGGACCGCAAGGTCCTCTGCCTGGCCGAGAAGAAGGTCATCGGCCGCATGGTGGCCGAGGCCATCCCCAACAAGTCGTCCCTGTTCATCAATATAGGCACGACCACCGAGGAGGTGGCCCGGGCCCTGGGCGGCCACAAGAATCTGCGCGTCATCACCAACAGCCTGAACGTGGCCACCATCCTGACCGGCAACCCCGAGGTCGAGATCATCGTCGCCGGCGGCCTGATCCGCCACCACGACGGCGGCATTGTCGGCGAGGCGGCCATCGACTTCATCCGGCAGTTCAAGGTCGACTTCGGCATCATCGGCATCAGCGGCATCGACATGGACGGCACCCTCCTGGACTTCGACTACCGCGAGGTCCGCGCCGCCCGCGCCATCATGGAGAACTCGCGCCAGGTCTTCCTGGTCACGGACCACACCAAGTTCGGCCGCAACGCCATGGTCCGTCTGGGCAACATCGACGAGATCGACGCCCTGTTCACGGACCAGGCCCCGCCGGCCAGCGTCCAGGAGCAGATGCGCCGCGGCGACGTCGAGTTGTATGTGGGCGGAGAGGACGAATCGGAAAGCTGAGCATTTCCGAAAAAAATAGGTTAGCTGACCAATTTTCATTTTCAGTTGAGAAAATTTATTTCGTCTGCTACAGGCTTGCGAACATGACGCCGGGCGATCGCGCCCGCCGTCCCATCCCGCCTTACGGAGGAGCCGCATGGGGCTTCAGCTTGATTCCATCGACCGCATCGTCGACGGCGAAACGCACCTCAAGGACGTTTCCCTCAATTTCGAGTCCGGCCAGCGTTACGTGCTGCTTGGCCGCACCCAGGCCGGCAAGACGTCGCTTTTGCGCATCATGGCCGGCCTGGACCGTCCCACGCGGGGCAAGGTCATCGCCGACGGCCGGGACGTGACCGGGGAGTCCGTGCGCCGCCGCAGCGTGGCCATGGTCTACCAGCAGTTCATCAACTACCCCTCCCAGACCGTCTTCGACAACATCGCCTCGCCCCTGCGCATCGCCGGGACCCCCAAGGCCGAGATCGAGAAACGCGTCCTGGAGACGGCCCGCATGCTCCATCTGGAGCCGCTGCTCTCGCGCCTGCCAGCCGAGCTCTCGGGTGGCCAGCAGCAGCGCACGGCCATCGCCCGGGCCCTGGTCAAGGAGGCCCACCTCCTGCTCCTGGACGAACCCCTGGTCAACCTCGACTACAAGCTGCGCGAGGAGCTGCGCGACGAACTGCAGCAGATCTTCGGCCAGCGAGACTCCGTCGTCGTCTACACCACGACGGAGCCCACCGAGGCCCTCATGCTCGGCGGCAACATCATCGTCATGCACGAAGGCAGGGTGCTGCAGACCGGACCCACGAGCGAGGTCTACGACAATCCGGCCACAACCAAGGTGGCCGAGGTCTTCAGCGACCCGCCCATCAATTTCATCACCGCCGAGATCGACACGGCGGGGGCCCACTTGCGTATCGGCATCGACCTGCCCCTGACGGGGCACCTCGCGGGACTCACGCCCGGCACGTACAAGTTCGGCATCCGCTCCCACCATTTCAACCTGACGCGCAAGACCGAAGGGGACGTGGAGATCAGGACCGTGGTCGAGCTGGCCGAGATCAACGGCTCCGAGACCTTCGTCCATTTCCGCTACCGCAACCGCTCCCTGGTCCTGCAGGAACAGGGCGTGCGGTCCTTCAAGGTCGGCCAGGAAGTCTCCGTCTTCGTTCGTCCCTGCGACGTCTACGTCTTCGGCGAGGACGAAAGGCTGGTCAAATCGCCGTCATCAACCTGCTCCGCCTGAGCGAGGCTTTTCATGGCTGAAATCGTACTCGAGAACATGGCCCACAGCTACCGGGCCAACCCCAGGGGCGACGAGGACTTCGCCCTGAAGCGGCTGCACACGGTCTGGGAAGACGGCGGGGCGTACGCGCTGCTCGGTTCCAGCGGCTGCGGCAAGACGACCATGCTGAACATCATCTCGGGCCTCTTGACCCCCAGTCAGGGACGGGTCCTCTTCGACGGCCGCGACGTCACGACCTTGCCGCCGGAGAAGCGCAACATCGCCCAGGTCTTCCAGTTCCCGGTGCTCTACGACACCATGACGGTCTTCGACAATCTGGCCTTTCCCCTGCGCAACCGCAAGGTGGGGGAGAGCGAGGTCAGAAGCCGCGTGCACGAGATCGCCGAACTCCTGGACCTCACCCCCGTGCTCGGCAAGCGCGCCAGCGGCCTGGCCGCCGACGCCAAGCAGAAGATCTCCCTGGGGCGCGGGCTGGTGCGCAAGGACGTGGCCGCCATCCTCTTCGACGAGCCCCTGACCGTCATCGACCCGCACCTCAAGTGGCAATTGCGCCGCAAGCTGAAGGAAATCCACCAGCAGTTCAAGCTGACACTCATCTACGTGACCCACGACCAGACCGAGGCCATGACCTTCGCCGACAAGATCGCCATCATGTACGACGGGTCGCTGCTGCAGATGGGCGCGCCCGACGAGCTCTTCGACGAGCCGGCGCACACCTTCGTGGGCTACTTCATCGGCAGCCCCGGCATGAACCTGCTGCCCTGCACCCTGGAGGGCGGGGACGCGGTCCTGGACTGCGGCCGCATCCGCCTGGACCCGGCCGTGGCCGCCAAGGCGGGGGCGGGCGAATTCCAGATCGGCATCAGACCCCTGTACCTGGAGCTGTCGGAATCGGAAAAGCCTGGCGCTTTGGCCGGGCGGGTCGTGTCCGTGGAAAACGAGGGCAGCACCCGCATCGTGACCGTGGTGTCCGGCTGCGCGCGCCTCAAGGCCCGCGTGGCCGAGGGCCGCTCCGTCCCGGCCGACGCGTGCTGGGCGGTCTTCCCGCCGCAGCGGACCAAGCTTTTTCGCGACCAGGTCCTGGTCAAGTAGGAGGAAGGCGTGGATAAATGGGAAAACAACCGGGCCTGGTTCCTGATCCTGCCCGTCTTCGTCATCGTGGCCTTCAGTGCCGTGGTGCCGCTCATGACCGTGGTCAACTACTCGGTCCAGGACATCCTGGGTCCGGGTCAGCGCATCTTCGTCGGCGCGGAGTGGTTCCGCGACATGCTGACCAACCCGCGCCTGCATGACGCCCTGGTCAAGCAGCTCATCTTCTCGGGGCTGGTGCTTTTGATCGAGATCCCGCTGGGCATCGGCATCGCCCTGACCATGCCGGCCAAGGGCTGGACGGCCTCGGCCTGCCTCGTGCTCCTGGCCCTGCCGCTGCTCATCCCCTGGAACGTCATCGGCACCATCTGGATCATCTTCACCCGGCCGGACATCGGCCTCTTCGGCGCGACCATAAACGGTCTGGGCCTTCCCTTCGACCATACGGCCAACCCCCTGGACGCCTGGATCACGGTCATGCTCATGGAGGTCTGGCACTGGACGCCGCTGGTGGTCCTGCTGGCCTACGCCGGCCTGCGCTCCATCCCCGACGCCTACTACCAGGCGGCCAAGATCGACGGCGCCAGCCGCTGGGCCGTGTTCCGCTTCATCCAACTGCCCAAGATGCGCGGCGTGCTGACCATCGCCGTGCTGCTGCGGTTCATGGACAGCTTCCTGATCTACGCCGAGCCCTTCGTCCTCACGGGCGGCGGCCCCGGCAACGCCACGACCTTCCTGTCCATCTACCTGGTCAAGCTGTCCACGGCCATGGACCTCGGACCGGCCGCGGCCTTCTCCATCATCTACTTCCTCATCGTCCTGCTGTTCTGCTGGCTGTTCTACCAGGCCCTGCAGGCCGTGGGCACGGGGGACAAGTCATGAGAAAACGCCATTTCGTCCTTGTCTTCTACCTGGTGGTGCTGCTCCTGCCCATCTACTGGATGCTCAACATGTCACTGCGCACCAACGCGGACATCATGCGCTCCTTCCAGCTCTTCCCCCACGACATGACCCTGGAGAACTACGCCAAGATCTTCGCGGACCCGTCGTGGTACTCGGGCTACATCAACACCATGATCTACGTGTCCATCAACACGGTCATCTCCCTGGTCACGGCCCTGCCGGCGGCCTACGCCTTCTCGCGCTTCCGCTTCATCGGCGACAAGCACGTCTTCTTCTGGCTGCTGACCAACCGCATGGCCCCGCCGGCCGTCTTCCTGCTGCCGTTCTTCCAGCTCTATTCCACCTTCAACCTCATCGACACGCACATCGCCGTGGCCCTGGCCCACTGCCTGTTCAACGTGCCCCTGGCGGTCTGGATCCTGGAAGGGTTCATGTCCGGCGTGCCGCGCGAGATCGACGAAACGGCCTTCATCGATGGCTACAGCTTCCCGCGCTTCTTCCTGGCGGTCTTCATCCCGCTGATCCGGGCCGGTATCGGCGTGACGGCCTTCTTCTGCTTCATGTTCAGCTGGGTCGAACTGCTCCTGGCCCGAACCCTGACCACCACCGTGGCCAAGCCCATCGCAGCGACCATGACCCGTACGGTCAGCGCCTCGGGGCTCGACTGGGGCCTGCTGGCCGCAGCCGGCATCCTGACCATCGTGCCGGGCGCCCTGGTCATCTGGTTTGTCCGCAACCATCTGGCCAAGGGCTTCGCCCTGGGCCGGGTCTAGGAGGGTGTCATGAATATCGGATGGATGGCCTGGACCCCGGTCACGGCCGCATTCTTCGTCTTCATCGCGCTCATGCTCGCCGGCATGACCGTGTGGCAGATCGTCTCCCCGAGCATTGCCCGCCGGGGCTTCCTGCCCATCGTCACCACCCGCGGGGACCGTCTGTTCATAAGCCTTCTAGGCAGCGCCTACATCCATCTGGCCTGGCTGGGCCTGACGGATCTGGCCGTCTGGATCGCAACTGTGATATCCGTCGCCTTTCTCGTCACCGTCATGCGCTGGGGCTGAGATCAGGGCACCTGCGCGGTGTCCGGGAAAGGAACGGAAGCGGTGTTTGGGGGTTTGTTGGTATAACTGCAACTGGAGGTCCGTATGCAAGTTCGACGTGTTCTTTTGACCGGGATGCTCATGGTGGCATTCCTGGGCGTCACCAGCCTTGGCTTCGCCGATGAGGCGGCCCAGAAGGCGGCGGCGAAAAAATGGATCGACGAGGAGTTCCAGCCTTCCACGCTCAGCAAGGACGAGCAGATGAAGGAAATGGAATGGTTCATGAAGGCGGCCGCCCCGTTCAAGGGCATGGAGATCAAGGTCGTCTCCGAAACCATCCCCACCCACGAGTACGAATCCAAGACGTTGGCCAAGGCGTTCACCGAAATCACGGGCATCAAGATCACCCACGACCTGATTCAGGAAGGCGACGTCATCGAGAAGCTGCAGGTCCAGATGCAGTCCGGCGAGAACGTCTTTGACGGCTACGTCAACGACTCGGACCTCATCGGCACCCACTTCCGCTACGGCGCCGTCGTCAACCTGACGGACTGGATGGCCGGCGAGGGCAAGGACGTGACCCTGCCGACCTTGGACATCGACGACTTCATGGGCAAGTCCTTCACCACCGCCCCCGACGGCAAGCTCTACCAGCTGCCCGACCAGCAGTTCGCGAACCTTTACTGGTTCCGCTACGACTGGTTCCAGCGCCCCGAGCTCAAAGCCAAGTTCAAGGCCAAATACGGCTACGAACTGGGCGTTCCGGTCAACTGGTCGGCCTATGAGGACATAGCCGAGTTCTTCACCAACGACGTGAAGGAAATCGACGGCAAGGCCGTCTACGGCCACATGGACTACGGCAAGAAGGCCCCGGACCTTGGCTGGCGCTTCACCGACGCCTGGCTCGGCATGGCCGGCGCCGGCGACAAGGGCATCCCCAACGGCCTGCCCGTCGACGAATGGGGCATCCGCGTCGAAGGCTGCAAGCCCGTCGGCGCCAGCGTCTCCCGCGGCGGCGCCACCAACGGCCCGGCCGCCAAGTACGCCCTGCGCAAGTACATGGACTGGCTGCGCCTCTACGCACCTCCCGGCGCCCTGGGCATGGACTTCTACCAGTCCCTGCCGAGCCTGGCCAAGGGCAACGTGGCCCAGCAGATCTTCTGGTACACCGCCTTCACTGCCTCCATGGTCGAGAAGGGCACGCCCGTGGTCAACGAGGACGGCACGCCCAAGTGGCGCATGGCCCCGTCCCCGCACGGCCCCTACTGGGAAGAAGGGCAGAAGCTCGGCTACCAGGACTGCGGTTCCTGGACCCTGCTGAAGTCCACCCCGGTCGACCGCCGCAAGGCAGCCTGGCTCTACGCCCAGTTCTGCGTGGCCAAGACCACCTCGCTGAAGAAGACGCACGTCGGTTTGACCCCCATCCGCGACTCCGACATCCGCGACAAGTCCTTCACCGAGCGCGCCCCCATGCTGGGTGGCCTGGTTGAGTTCTACCGCAGCCCGGCCCGCGTGGCCTGGACGCCCACCGGCACCAACGTGCCCGACTACCCCAAGCTGGCCCAGCTGTGGTGGCAGAACATCGGCGAAGCCGTGTCCGGCGAAGTCACCCCCGAGACGGCCATGGACAACCTGGCCGCCGAGCAGGACAAGATCCTGGAGCGCCTGGAGCGCGCCGGCGTGCAGGGCGAATGCGGTCCCAAGCTGAACGAGCCCAGGGACGAGAAGTACTGGCTCGACCAGCCCGGCGCCCCCAAGCCCAAACTGGCCAACGAGAAGCCCAAGGGTGAGACCGTCGACTACGACAAGCTCATCGAAGCCTGGAAGGCCGGCAAGGTCAAATAGGTTCCGGACAACCGTCACATGCGAGGGAGCGTCTTCGGGCGCTCCCTTTTTTGTTGGCGTGCCGGGGAGTTGGCATGTATGAAGAGTGACTGCGGCCTTCGGCATTGTATCCGTTGGAATCCATCACGGGAGCGCATCATGACGTATTCGGCCATCGTCGAAATCCTGGTCATCGGCAACGAAATCCTCATCGGCGACATCCAGGACACCAACACCAGCTGGCTCTGCCGTCTGGTCAACTCGCGCGGCGGCCACGTGTCGCGCGGGACCATGCTGCGCGACGACCTGGACGTCATCGCCGCCGAGGTGCGGCTGGCGCTGGAGCGCGGTCCGGACGTCATCTTCACCTCCGGTGGTCTCGGGCCCACGGCCGACGACCTGAGCCTGGCCGCCGTGGCCAAGGGGGCCGGACTGCCCCTGCGGCTGCATGAGGAGGCCCTGCGCATGGTTAGGGAGCAGTACGACCGTTTCCACGCCATGGGCATCATGGCGCAGGGCGGCCTCAACCCGGGGCGGGAAAAGATGGCCTGGCTGCCCGAGGGGGGACTTCCGCTGTACAATCCCGGAGGGACGGCGCCTGGCGTACTGTTGCAGGTCGGGCGGACAGCCATCATCTCTCTGCCGGGCGTGCCGTCGGAACTCAAGGGCATCATCGAGGCCTCCCTGCAGGACTTTCTGGACCGCACGTTCGGGGCAGGCGGCTCACTGGCCAGGACGCTGCGCGTGCGCTGCAACGACGAGTCCGTGCTGGAGCCGGTCCTGGGCCGGGTGGTGCCGAGACACCCGAAGGTCTACATCAAGTCCCTGGCCACCACAGTTGGCGAAAGCCCGGAGCTGGACATCACCCTGACCGTCACCGGCGGCGGGGCGGGGGAGCGGGAGGGGCTGCTGGACGCGGCCTGCGCGGAGCTTAGCGAGGGGCTGGCCGGGCTCGGGATTGCGTACCGGGAAGTTCCGGCAGGGGGGAAGGGCACTGAAGCGGAAGGATGAACGAACGGGGCGCTTTCGATTCGGTATCGAACGGTCATGACCCTCCGGATTTGAGGCAGCAATGAAGACATGGATTCCCGCCTTCGCGGGAATGACTCCGTTACAAGCCTTACGCCTCTGCCATTTGCACCATGCTGACGACCGGAAAATATGCGACCGTAAGCCTCGCCTTGAAGTCATTCCCGCGCAGGCGGGAACCCATCCCCTTGCGCCCTACGTACCCGCCCTCAGTAGTGGTACGTCCTGTTGGCCAGGATGGTCATGGCCCGGAAGAGCTGTTCGTAGAGCACCACCTGGGCCAGTTCGTGGGGCATGGTCATGGGGCTCAGGCTCAGCAGGTGGTCGGCCCGCGCGAGGAGTTCCGGCGAAAGGCCCATGGCGCCGCCGATGACGAAGCAGCATTCCCCCTGCGGGTTCTCGAAAAGGGGGCGCACGAACGCTGCGAACTCCCTTGAATTCATGAGTTTTCCCGTCTCGTGCAAGGCCACAAGGGTGTCGCGGGGGCCGATTTTTTCCAGGATGCGCGCCGATTCGGCCCGTTTTCTGTCTTCCCCCTCGGCGCCCGGACAGTCCTTGACCGCGACGGCGTCGATGCGGACCAAGGGGCCAAGCATTTTCCCATAGTGTCCGATGGCTTCAACCCAGTATTTCTTTTTGATTTTTCCGACGCACACAATTTTGATGCGGTACATGTTTCACCTGAGTTCCTGCGCAAATAGGATCAATCCCTGACAAGAACTGGCCATCCAGAGGGATTGATTTTGAATGAAATCAAGGGCAATGATACATCGTTGCCAGTATTTCCGCTCCGTGATCGCCAGGACCAGGGTTCACGGTCACTTCAGCCACGGTCTTTGGAGGTGTCGCATGAGCAGCAAGCCAGGACAGGATGCAGGGGACGACTCGAGCCTGCTGATCGCCAGCGAAAACGAGGAGAAGCACTTCGTCCGCAAATCCTTCCGCGTGCCGATCCCGCAGGGGCTTGTCACCCTGGACCACGGCGGGCGGAAACACGCGGTCAAGGACCTCTCCATGTACGGGGTCGGCCTTGCCGTGACAAGCCCCGACGACTTCAGTGTCGGCGCAGTCCTGGAGAGCGTCCGGATCACCTTCCCCGACAAGACCTTTCTGGTCGATGTGCGGGTGGTGCACATTTCAGCCTACGAAGGCGACAGTCTCATCTGCGGCATGGAGATCATCCACACCCACGACTCCGGCTACATCGACTGGATGACGCGGGTCATATCCGAAATCAAGACATCGGTCCTGGGCGCTGTCGTAAAATCCTCCTGAATCGGGGACGCACATGAACGGACGAGCACATCCCGACATCCTCGGTGAATTGTTTCGGGGCGAGCAGGGCTCCGGGCCCGTAGCGGGCCTGGAGGAACTTGAGGCCCTCATCCGGGTCTGCCTGCCCAAGGCCGAACCCGGAACCAAGCCCAACGCCAAGCTTCTGCCCCTGAAACGCAAGCCCAACGCAACCAAGCGGAAAACCACCCATTACCTGCGCGAGGACGTCTTCAACGGCCTGACCCAGGCCAAGGACATCCTCCTGCGGCTCCTGCCCGACGGGTCGAAAGCCAAAGCGTCCAAGTCCAATCTGGTCAACCACGCGGTCAACCAACTGCTGCGGGAGATCGAGGAGAAAGGCCTCGATGGCCCCCTTGTCAAATCCATCCTCGGAAAAATTGAGTAACGGCGGAGGCTGTTCATGAAGGTGATCTGTCCGCAGTGCAGAAAAGAGCACAACGTCGATGAATCCAAGATCCCGGCCGGGGCCAAGGTCGCCCAGTGCCGGGCTTGCGGGCACCGTTTCCCGCTGTTCGAGCCGGCTGCCGCCGAGCCGGAGAAACCCAAGGTCCGCAGGATCGGGGTGACCCTCAGCAAGGGCGGTGTGGGCAAGACCACCACGGCCGTCAGCCTGGCCGCCGGTCTGGCCCTGGCCGGATACAAGGTGCTTCTGGTCGATACGGACACCCAGGGGCAGGCTGCCTATGTCCTGGGCATGAAGCCCAAGGCGGGCCTGACGGAGCTGGTCACGGGCGAACTGCCTCCCGAGGAGACCATCGTGCAGGCTCGGGAAAATCTCTGGCTCCTGGCCGGCGGACGGGCCCTGGCCGGCATCAAGCGCCTCATCGACCGCAAGGACTTCGGCGGCGAGCTGACCCTGGTCGAGGCCCTCGAACCCATCGAAAAGGATTACGACTACGTCATCGTCGACACCTCGCCCGGCTGGGACCCGCTGACGGTCAACGTGCTCTTCTACGTCTACGAGCTCATCACGCCCGTGTCCCTGGAGGTCATGACCCTGCAGGGCCTCGTCGAGTTCCTGAAGAGCCTGTCGTCCATCCAGAAATATCGCGCCGACGTGACCCTGAACTACATCCTGCCGACCTTCCTGGACAAGCGCATCAAAAACCCCGACGCCATCCTGGACAAGCTCAAGGACCTGTACGGCGAGTACGTCTGCACGCCCATCCGCTACAACGTGCGCCTGTCCGAGTCCCCGGCCTACGGCAAGACCATCTATGAGTACGCCCCCGGCTCCCACGGCTCCCAGGACTACCGCGACCTGGTGCGCAAGATCACCGGCCGCACGGACCTGTTCGCCTGAGGCTGCCCGCGCCCCGTGGCGACCAATCCCCGCGCATTTGCGTGCGCGGGGATTTTTTCGTACCTAGCCGTCCCATGACGATGAATTTCCCCATGACTCTCGATTGTCCGCGAACGGAACGCCCGTGCCCAGAACGCTGATCATTGCCGAAAAACCCTCTGTGGCCCGCGAACTGGCCGCCGTGCTGGGCGTCAGGGGACGCGGCGAGGGCTGCTTGCAAGGGCCTGGGCACGTGGTCACCTGGGCCGTGGGGCATCTGGTCAACATCGCCGAGCCGGCGCAGCAGAACCCGGCCTGGGCAGGCCGCTGGGCCATGGGCCAGCTGCCCATGCTCCCGGCGCGCTTCACCCTGGGCATCCTGCCGTCTACGGCCAGCCAGTACGAAATCATCCGCCGCTACCTTCTGGACGACGACATCACCGAGGTCATCAACGCCACGGACGCAGGCCGCGAAGGGGAGCTCATCTTCCGGCGCATCTACCTTCTGGCCGGCAGCACCAAGCCCATCCGCCGCCTGTGGGCCAACGACATGACCGAGAAGGGCCTGCAGAAGGCTTTCGCCGGCCTCGTGGACGGCGAGCAGAAGCGCAACCTCGGGCACGCGGCCTTTGCCCGGGCCGAGGCCGACTGGCTGGTGGGCATGAACTTCTCCCGCCTCTTCACCCTGCGCGCCGGCAGCCTCATCACCGTGGGCCGGGTCCAGACGCCGGTCCTGAAGCTCCTGGTGGACCGGCGGCGCGAGATCGAGAATTTCGAGCCCAAGGATTACTGGACCGTGGAAGGGGACTTCTCCCAGGGTGAGGAGACGTTTCGGGCCACCTGGTTCGCCCCGCCCGAGTTCAAGGACTCCAAGGTCTGGACCGAGGCGGAAGGGCGCGAAGTGGTCGAGGCCTGCACCGGGGGCAGGGGAGAGGTGCTGTCCATGGAGAAGAAGAAGGGCCGGCAGAAGCCGCCGCTGCCCTTCGACCTGACCACGCTGCAGAAGGAGGCCAACTCGCGCCTGAACCTCTCGGCCCAGCAGACCCTGACCATCGCCCAGGACCTGTACGAGAAGAAGAAGCTCATCACCTATCCGCGCACCGATTCCAGGCACCTGACCAAGGAGCTGTTCGCCGAGTGTCTGGAAAACCTGCGGGCCGTGTACGGGCATTTCCCCGAGATTTCGAGCAAGGCCGCTGCCAACATCAAAGGCGGCAAGAAGAAATTCGAGTGTGTCAACGACGGCAAGGTCACGGACCACCACGCCATCATCCCGACGACGGTCAAGGCCAACCGCGCCAGCATGGGCGCGGACGAGTGGGCCGTGTACGAGATGATCTGTCGGCGCTTCGCCGCGGCCTTCATGGACGACGCCGTGTTCGACGCCTCGACCCTGTGGATCGGCGTGAACGGGCACCGCTTCCGCGCCACGGGCAAGATCTTCCGCGACCGCGGCTGGCTCGAGGCCGAACCCTGGCGGGCCTCCGAGGACAACCCCCTGCCGGACCTGAAGAAGGGCGGGGCGGTGGACGTGGTGGAACTGACCCTGGCGGCGCACAAGACCAAGCCCCCGGCGCATTTCACCGACGCGACCCTGCTGGCGGCCATGGAAACGGCCGGCAAGCTCGTGGAGGACGAGGAACTGCGCGAGGCCATGAAGGACAGGGGCCTCGGTACGCCGGCCACCCGCGCCCAGATCATTGAAACTTTGCTTGCGCGGGAATATGTCGCCAAGGACGGCAAGCGCCTCGTGGCCTCAGACCTGGGATGCTGGGCTGTGGACGTGGTCTGCGCCATGATCCCCCAGGTGGCCTCGCCGGAGCTGACGGGCGAGTGGGAGAAGCGCCTCAAGGAGATGGAGCAGGGCAGTTATGCCTACGGGGTCTTCATGCGCCAGGTGCGGGACATGGTCGCCGGTGGGGTGAGCCTGGTCAAAGGCAGCTCCGCGCGTCCGCCGCGCTGCCCCGTCGCCCCGCAACGAAACGCACGCAGCAAGGAGGTGGCCTCGTGAACACCATTCTCGTCGTGGACTCCGACGGCAAGGCCCTGACGGCCGCCCACCGCAGGTTGCGCAGGAATTTCGAGACGCACATCGCCCTGGGAGCGCGCTCGGGGCTGCAGCGGCTTGTGGAAGAGGGGCCGTACGCGGCGGTCATCGCCGAATTCTCCATGGCGGACATGGACGGGATCGAGTTTCTGGCGCGCGTGCGCACCGTAAGCCCCCAGACTTCAAGAATCCTGCTCAGCCGAACGTCCATGGGAGTGGCCGACCTGTTGCGCGCGGTCAACGAGGCAGGCGCCTTTCACGTCCTGCCCGCCTCGTGCGACGACCAGCCGCTGCTGGACGCCGTGGGCAAGGGTGTCCGGCAATACGAGGAAATGTGGACATCCTCGCGCGACATGCGGGACACCTGCGCCCTTTTCGCCAAGGCCGTGCACGAGATCGTCTGCTGGCTGCGCGCCGACCTGCGCGATCTGCTGAGCCCCATGCTGCCCCTTCTGCGCGGGCTGTGCCAACGGCTCAACGACCCTGACCCGGTACTGACGGAGACGGCGTTCCTCACCTCCATCGTCGGCGTCATCGCTCTGCCGGCACAGACGCTGGAGGCGGTCGTCTCCGGCCGGGAACTGGACGACGCGCAGAAGCTCGCCTTCGCAGGGCATCCCGAGCACGCGGTGGAACTGCTGCGCCACATGCCCAAGATGCGGGACGTGGCCGAAGTCCTGCGCGGATATTCAAATTTTCTGCACCTGAGCCTCATGCCGGCTTCCGACGATGCGACGGACATGCCGGACATGCCCTGCGGTTCACCCATCCTGGCCCTGGTCATGGAATACCGGATGTCCCTGTTCGAAAATCTCCCTACGGCGGCATTCATGGGGCGCAAGCGCGAGCGGGGCCTGTACGCCAGTTCCATGCTCCTGGCCCTGGAGGCGCAGATCGCGGCCAGCGATCAGGCCGAAACGCCGGTCGGCCTGGAGGCGCTGCAACCAGGCATGGTCCTGGCCCGGCCCGTGACCGGGACACGCGACGGCAAAAGCATGGTCCTGGCGCCCGAAGGCTACGAACTGTCCCGCACGACCATCCTCTTCATCCGCCAGACCGCCCGCAACGGCCATGTGGACGAACCGGTCATGGTCAAGGGCGGCGGCACGCCCCGGAACACGGACCAGACGGAAAGCTGAAGGCGACTCGCACCACGGTCATTGGACAGCGTTCTTCGAGGGCTCGAGGACGGGCCGCCGCAATGAAGCCCGGACAGAAAAAAGCCCGGCCGGCGCAAAGTTGCTCCGTACCGGGCCGACCGGGACCGCGTCCATTTCAGTCCATAACGTCCATCACGTCCATAAAGTCCAACACGTCAGTCCGTACCGGGCCGACCGGGACCGCGTCCATTTCAGTCCATAACGTCCATAACGTCCATAAAGTCCAACACGTCAGTGCAAGAACCCGGGCAACCTTATTCTTCAAGCAAGTAGTTGAAACGCTTGAGATTGGAATACGTCCACTCCAGAATCTTGCGCATCTCGGCCGGCACGGCCTCGGGATGGACCTGTCCCTGATACTGGTTCAGGTAATAGGTCAACGCGCCGGCATCTTCCTGATAAACAAGAACTATCGAATAAATCGAGGCGATTTCCGGGCGGTCGGGGAATTCCGGCTGGCTCATGATGTGCAGGACGAACTTCTTTTTCTCCGACGCGGTCAGCTCGAAGAGCCTGCTGGCGATGACTTCCTCCTTGAGCTTGAACGACAGGAGCGTGCCGCTTTGGTCCGAGCCGCGGGACTGGATGTCCAGGGGGAACTTGCCGATGGCGCCGGACGGAGGCGCGGTTTCAGGCGTCTGCGCGGGCTTGGAGATGTTCAGCGTCGAATTGTCTGCGGACTGAGCCCAGGCACAGCCAGCCAGGCCGACGAGACACAATGTGATCAGCAAAGTCAGGACGCGCTTCATGGGAATATCCTCGTGTTGATGGAAAGACCGCAACGGCCGGCCAGTGAGTTTCGCAGCGCGAAAGCTGCAACGCAGGCAAAGAGAACAGTACCAAAAGAGCGGTACCTTCGGCAATGGCGCGGGATTGCTGAACCTTCACGATTATTAAAGTTAACATAATTTTCATTATGGGACTTAAAAAAAGACGGGCGGGAATGGTGTACGTCATGGACCTTAATGGACAAGATGGACGAAATGGACCCGCCCTAAGGGACAGGCAGCGCCTGAAAAAGGAAAAGCCCGGTACGGCGCATGACTGCGCCGTACCGGGCTGGCTGGAACCTCGTCCATTTCAGTCCATAAGGTCTATCTCGTCCATAACGTCCATGACACCCACAACAACAAAGCCGGTCATTTCCCTTCTTTCTTCTCCCAATCCTTGAGGAACGAGGCAATCCCCTTGTCCGTCAGGGGGTGGTTCAGCAGCTGGGTCAGGATCTTGAACGGCACCGTGGCGATGTGCGCGCCGGCCAGGGCCGCGTCCAGGACGTGCAGCGGATGGCGGACGCTTGCGGCGATGACGCGGGTGGAAAAGCCGTAGTTGGCATAGACCGTCAGGATCTGCTGCACGAGTTCCATGCCGTCCTGGCCCACGTCGTCCAGGCGCCCCAGAAACGGGCTGACATACGCCGCGCCGGCCTTGGCGGCCAGCAGCGCCTGGGCCGCGGAAAAGACCAGGGTCACGTTGGTCTCGATGTCCATGGACTTGAGGATGCGCACGGCCTTGAGCCCTTCGCCCGTCATGGGCACCTTGACCACGACGTTGGGTCCGTACTGCATGAGGTCCCGGGCCTCGCGGACCATGCCCTCGGCGTCCAGGGCGATGACTTCGAGGCTGACGGGCCCCGACACCAGGCGGCAGATCTCGGTTGCGATCTCGCGCCAGTCGGACGCCTCCTTCGACATGAGCGACGGGTTCGTGGTCACGCCGTCCACCAGGCCCATGTCCATGGCCGCCCGGATCTCGTCCAGGTTGGCGGTGTCGATGAAGAACTGCATGGTTCCCCCTATTCGTTGATCATTTTCAGGTACTTGTCCCGGCATTCATAGCTGCAGAAACACCTGACCTGCCCCCCTTCCTTGATCCGGATGTCCGAATCCTTGGAAACATACGTGCCGCAGACGGGATCCTTGACCAGCACCCCTTCCTTGGCCAGCTGCTCGTCGTTGTTCTTCTTGACTTCGACCTTCTTCTTCCGGTCGTTGGTCAGCAGTTTGTACAGGATGAAGCAGGCGGCGGCGATCACGAGAAACTTGAGCATCATTCACCTCGAAATGGTTTGGAGGGCTGGCGGATGATGTCCCCCTCGACGGAGTACGTAAGCCGCGACAGCCACTGTGATGGGCTTGCGTCCCGGATGCGAAGGTCCGGGGCGAGATGCATGAGCGGGACGAGCACGAAGGCCCTCTCGCACATGCGCGGATGCGGGATCTGCAGCCGGTCCGACAGCCATTCGCAGCCGTCCAGAAGCAGAATGTCGATGTCGATGACGCGCGGTCCCCAGACCACCGTGCGCACCCTGCCCATGGCGTCCTCGACGCCGGATGTGGCGTCCAGGAGCGTTTCGGGCGTCCAGGCGCCCTCCAGACGGACGTGGGCCGCGCAGTTGGCGAACCAAGCCTGATCCGTCAGGCCCTGGGGCTCCGTGCGGAAGATCGGGGACACGGCCTCCACGGTCAGGCCCGGGATGGCGCCAAGAAGTTCCAGTGCGCGGCGCAGGTTGGCGGGCCCGTCGCCCATGTTCGAGCCCAGGCCGAGATAGGCGTGGGTGACCGTGTGGTGTGGCATAGCCCGAAAAAGCTACCTTTTTCATCTTGTGCAGGCAAGGGGGCAGATGTACCTTGGTGGAAATGCACGACGAAATCGACGCCTACCTCCAACACCTGACCGTCATCCGCGGCCTGTCCGAAAAAACCGTCGAAGCCTACGGCTCGGACCTGCTCTTCTTCCGCGATTTCATGACGGAACTGGGCGGGAGCCTCGATTCCGTGGACGAACACACCCTCTTCCTCTACCTCGTGCACCTGCGGCGCAAGGGCCTCAAGAACACCTCCCTGGCCCGCAACCTGTCGAGCCTGCGGGGCTTCTTCGACCATCTCGTGCAGGAGCGCGTCCTGACGGGAAGCCCGGCCGCCCTGCTGGACAGCCCCAAGCTCTCGCGCAAGCTGCCCGACGTCCTGTCCCGCGACGAAGTCACGGCGCTGCTGGCGCGGCCCGACACGTCCGACCGTTTGGGCTTCCGCGACCGGACCATGCTCGAACTCCTCTACGCCTGCGGTCTGCGCGTGTCCGAACTGGTGGCCATGACAGCCCAGGACTTCGACCCCCAGACCGGACTCATGCGCGTCCTGGGCAAGGGCAGCAAGGAGCGCTTCGTGCCCCTGCACGACGGAGCCATAGGTTTTCTCCTGGACTACCTGCGCCGCTGGCGCCTGCTCTTCGGCCCCAAGTGCGACGAGGCCTTCCTGAACCGCTCGGGCCTGGGCCTCTCGCGCCAGGGCGTGTGGAAGATGATCCGCCGCTATGCCCTGGAGGCCGGCATCGCGCGCACCGTGTCGCCCCACACCCTGCGCCACTCCTTCGCCACGCACCTGCTCGAAGGCGGGGCCGACCTGCGCACCGTGCAGATCCTGCTGGGGCACAGCGACATCATGGCCACGGAAATCTACACCCACGTGCAGTCGGCGCGCATGATCGCCCTGCACCGCAAATTCCACCCACGGGCCTGAGATGAGTCATCCGACAACGGTCATCACCTGCCACGCCAACGCCGACTTCGACGCCCTGGCCGCCATGATCGCCGTGAGCAAGCTATACCCCGGCGCGGCCCTGGTCTTCCCGGGCACCCAGGAGAGCTCCCTCAAGGATTACTTCATCCAGAGCGCCATGTACCTCTTCAATTTCACGACGCTCAAGGACATCGACCCGGCCCTGGTCCGCATGCTCGTCGTGGTGGACACCCGCCAGCGCTCGCGCCTGGCCCACGTGGAACCCCTCTTCGCCGTGCCTGGCCTGGAGATCCACATCTACGATCACCACCCGCCCGACGACGACGGCCTGCGCGGCGTCGTGGACGTGTACCTGCCCTGGGGCGCGACCACGTCCATCATCGTCGACATGCTCAAGGCCAAAGGCCTGACCGTGGACGCCGACGAAGCCACCATCCTGGGCCTCGGGATCTTCGAGGACACGGGCGGCTTCACCTTCAAGTCCACCACGGAGCACGACTTCGAGGCCGCGGCCTGGCTTAGGACCATGGGCATGGACCTCGACGTCATTCGCGACATCATGAGCCGCGAGCTGTCCACGGAACAGGTTGCCATCCTCTCGGAACTCATCGAGTCGGCCGCGACCCACACCATCAACGGCGTGGACATCGTGCTGACCGAGGTCTCCCTGGAGTCTTATGTCGGTGACTTCGCCCTGCTGACCCACAAGCTCATGGACATGGAGAACATCCGCGTCCTCTTCGCCATCGGCCGCATGGGCGACCGCATCCAGCTCGTGGCCCGCAGCAAGGCGCCGGAAGTGGACGTCGGCTTCGTCTGCGCCTCCTTCGGCGGCGGCGGCCACGCCTACGCCGCGTCAGCCTCCATCAAGGATCGCACGATATCTCAGGTAAGGGATGAACTTTTCGCCCTACTCTACTCCCACATCAATCCGCAGCTCGTGGTCAGGGATTTCATGTCCGCGCCCGTGGTGCGCATCGAGGCCGCGCAGACCGTGGCCCAGGCCGCGGAGGTCATGACCCGCTACGGCCTCAAGGCCCTGCCCGTGGTCGAGTTCGGGGACCAGGTCTGCGGCATCATCGAGGGCAGCCTGGCGGAGAAGGCCGTGGGGCACGGCCTGGGTTCCGAACGCGTCACGGAGTACATGCTCGAGGACTTCCAGGCCGTGTCCGAGGATCAGGACCTCTACCAGGTCATGGAGATCATCCTCGGACGTCGTCAGCGCCTGGTGCCGGTCCTGCGCGATCACGCCATGGTCGGGGTCATCACGCGCACCGACCTCATCAATTTGATGGTCCAGGAGCCGGCCCGCATCCCCGAGTCCCTCCTCTCGGACAAGCGCCAGGAGAAGAGCATCCGCCACGTGCTGTCCGAACGGCTGCCGCGAGCCACCGTCGCGCTGCTGCAGCTGGCCGGGCAGACGGCCCAGGACATGGGCGTGGAGGTCTACGCCGTGGGCGGCTTCGTGCGCGACATGCTGCTTGGCATCCCCAACGACGACATCGATCTGGTGGTGGAGGGCGACGGCGTGGCCTTCGCCCACGCCCTGGGCGAACGGCTCCAGGCCCGGGTGCGGCCGCACCTCAAGTTCCGCACGGCCGTGCTCATCCTGCCATCGGGCCAGAAGATCGACGTGGCCACGGCCCGCCTGGAATACTACGAATACCCGGCCGCCCTGCCCATCGTCGAGCTATCGTCCCTGAAGATGGACCTCTACCGCCGCGACTTCTCCATCAACACCCTGGCCGTGCACCTCTGCCCGCCGACCTTCGGCCGACTGGTGGACTTCTTCGGCGGTCAGCAGGACATCAAGGACGGCATCATCCGCGTCCTGCACTCCCTGTCCTTCGTCGAGGACCCCACGCGCATCATCCGCGCCATCCGCTTCGAGCAGCGCTTCCAGTTCAAGATCGGTAGCCAGACCGAGCGGCTCATCAAGAACGCCGTACGGCTCAATATATTTCAACGCCTCTCGGGGGCGCGCATCCGCCACGAACTGCGGCTCCTGGCCGAGGACAGCGCGCCCGTGGACGCCCTGGTGCGCATGCGCGACCTGGGCCTGCTGCAGGAGATCAGCCCCCTGCTCCACTTCCCCCAGACCAAGGAAGCCCTGCTGGAGGAGATCGAGAAGGTCATCACCTGGTACAAGCTCCTGTTTCGCCGCGAGGCTCCGGACATCTGGATCGTGTATTTCCTCGGGCTGGTCTCGGGTTTCGACGCCCACCAGGTCCTGGCCCTCACGGCGCGCCTGCAGTTCCCGCCCCGGCGCGTGGAGCTGGTCGAGTCCACGCGACGGCAACTGCGCTTCACGGCCATGCAACTGGCCCAGTGGGCCAGGGACCGCGGACGCCCTGCGGACCTGTACGAGATCCTCTCCCCGCTCTCCCTGGAGGGGCTGCTCTACACCATGGCCCGACAGCGCAAGGAAGAGCTGCGCAAGGCCGTGTCCCAGTACCTGACCCACCTTCAGGACGTGCAGGTCGCGGTTTCCGGCCGGGACATCGCCGCCCTGGGCCTGCCGCCGGGCCCCCACTACTCCACCATCCTGCGCGCCGTGAAGCGCGCGGTGCTCAACGCCGAAGTCGCGACGCGCGAGGAGCAGCTGGCCCTGGCGCAGCGCCTAGCCAATTCTCTGGCCGGGGAAGCGCGCGACGCCGCAGCACTTTCTTGACCGGAGGGTGGCAATTCTTTAACAATTTTTTGTCGTTTTGGTCCGTGGGACTCTTTTTACGGAAATCATCAACCTGGTTTGGAGGACGTATGCGCACTCGGATCGCTCTTGCTCTGCTGGCTCTTTTCCTGATGGCCGGTAACGCCCTGGCCAAGGATGTCGTCTTCGCGGTGGACGCGACCTACCCGCCCATGGAAATGGTCGACGCCAACAAGAACATCGTCGGCTTCGGTCCCGAAATCGTGGCCGCTATCGGCAAGGCCGCCGGCTTCAATCCCGTCCTGAAGAACACCGCCTGGGACGGCATCTTCGCGGGTCTGGCCTCCGGCAAGTACGACGCCATCGCCTCCTCGGTGTCCATCACCGACGAACGCAAGCAGACCATGGACTTCACGGACCCCTACTTTGAAGTGAAGCAGGGCGTCGTGACCGCCAAGGACGCGGGCATCAAGTCCGTTGAAGACCTGAAGGGCAAGACCATCGCCTCCCAGATGGGCACCACCGGCTACTTCGTGTGCAAGAAGATCGAAGGCGCCACCGCCAAGTCCTACGACGAGATCGGCCTGGCCGTGGAAGACCTCTACAACGGCCGCCTGGACGCCGTCATCGCCGACGACGCCGTGGCCTCCAACTACGCCCTGCAGCATGAGCAGTACTCCCAGAAGCTGACCCTGGCCTTCCTCATCGCCCCCGAAAAGCCCGAATACCTGGGCTTCGCCGTGAACAAGGGCAACAAGGAGATCGCCGACCTGATCAACAAGGGCCTGGCCGCCATCAAGGCGAACGGCGAGTACGACAAGATCTACGCCAAA
Organism: Desulfomicrobium salsuginis; assembly: GCF_054657795.1. Lineage (NCBI taxonomy): Bacteria > Pseudomonadati > Thermodesulfobacteriota > Desulfovibrionia > Desulfovibrionales > Desulfomicrobiaceae > Desulfomicrobium > Desulfomicrobium salsuginis. The sequence continues at coordinate 820,197 of NZ_BAAHYA010000002.1, forward strand.
TGGTTCGGATCCAAATAGCATGAGCCATGGCGAACCGGGGAATTCCCGGTTCGCCATTTTTTTCACCCGACCCCGACAAGGCCTGTCATGAACCAACATTTCCACAAGAAAGCCGTCAAGATCGACATCGGCGACGGCGCCGCCATTCCCGTCAAGAAAGACGCAGGGCTGTTCACGGCCTGGTGGATGACCTTCTTCGGCGCCATCGCCGTCATCGTCTACCTCTGCGTGACCCAGCCCGAACCCTACTGGAGGGTGCTCAAATTTCTGCCCGACGGCGTGTACGTGACCTTCCAGGTCACCATCCTGTCCATCCTCCTGTCCCTGGTCCTGGGGCTCATCACCGGACTGGGGCGCCTGTCCCGGAACAAGGTCGTCAACCTGATCGCGTCCACCTACGTCGAGATCATCCGCGGCATCCCGCTCCTGGTGCAGCTTTTCTACATCTACTACGCCCTGGGCCGCCTGGAATTCTTCAAGGACCTGCCGCCCATGGCCGCGGCCGTGGCCGCCATGGGCATCTGCTACGGGGCCTACATGGGCGAGGTCTTCCGCGCCGGCATCGACTCCATCGACAAGGGGCAGTCCGAGGCGTCGCGTTCCCTGGGCTTCAACCGCGCCCAGACCATGATGTACGTCATCCTGCCCCAGGCCTGGCGGACCATCCTGCCGCCCGTGGGCAACGAGTTCATCGCCTTGCTGAAGGACAGCTCCCTGGTGTCCGTGCTGGCCGTGGCCGACCTCATGCGGCGCGGGCGCGAGTTCGCCAGCGAATCCTTCCTGTATTTCGAGGCCTACACCATGGTGGCCCTGGTCTACCTGGTCATCACGCTCTTCCTGTCCAAGGGCGTCAGCAAAATGGAGCAGAGGTTGAACTATTATGAACGGGATTAGGCCAATCATCGACATCAAGAACGTCTACAAGTTCTTCGGCCAGCTGCAGGCCTTAAACGACGTCAGCCTGTCCATCAACCAGGGCGAGAAGGTCGTCATCATCGGCCCCAGCGGCTCGGGCAAGTCCACGCTGCTGCGCTCCATCAACCGCCTGGAGACCATCGACAGCGGCAGCATCGTCGTCGACGGCAAGGACGTGAGCGCCGCGGGCAGCGACATCAACCTGATCCGCCAGGAACTGGGCATGGTCTTCCAGAGCTTCAACCTCTTCCCGCACAAGACGGTCATGGGCAACCTGACCATGGCGCCCATGAAGCTCAAGAAGGTGCCGGAGCTGGAAGCCAAGAAGCGGGCTCTGGCCCTCCTGGACAAGGTCGGCATCAAGGACAAGGCGGAGGTCTACCCGTCCATGCTCTCGGGCGGGCAGCAGCAGCGCGTGGCCATCGCCCGCGCCCTGGCCATGAACCCCAAGATCATGCTCTTCGACGAGCCCACCTCGGCCCTGGACCCCGAGATGATCGGCGAAGTCCTGGACGTCATGGTCACCCTGGCCCGCGAGGGCATGACCATGGTCGTGGTCACCCACGAGATGGGCTTCGCCCGCGAGGTGGCCGACCGCGTCATCTTCATGGACCACGGCCAGATCGTCGAGACGGGCACGCCCGAGCACTTCTTCACCAACCCGGAACATCCGCGCACCCAGAAGTTCCTCAGCCAGATCCTGTAGCCATGAAGACAATCCACGCGCCCTGGCGCATCGACTACATCCTGGGCCCCAAGCCCGACACCTGCGTCTTCTGCCTGCCCGAAGGCACGCACGAGGACGAAAAGCGCTGCGTGCTGCACCGCGCCGAGCACTGTTTCGTGATCATGAACATCTTCCCGTACTCCAACGGGCATCTCATGGTCACGCCCTTCAGGCACGTCAGCAACATCACGGAGCTGACCGCCGAGGAAAGCCACGAAGTCATGGACTATGTACAAAAGTGCGCTTTTATCCTACATCAGGCCTTCAAGCCGCACGGCCTGAACATCGGCGTGAACATCGGCGAGGCCGCCGGCGCCGGGATCAGGGAGCACCTGCATGTGCACCTCGTCCCCCGCTGGAACGGAGACCACTCCTTCATGGCCGTCATGTCCGAAACGAGCGTTCTTCCCGAGCACCTGCGCTCGACGTACGAGCGCCTGAAACCATATTTCGACAACCTTCAACGGTAGAGGTACCTCGGATGCGTTATCTCAAAGTGTTGGGCCTGGTGGCTCTCTTCTTCTTCTCCATGCTGTTCTTCGTCCAGAACCACGACATTCTGGTCCAGGAACTGGCGCTGGAGCTCAAGGTTTTCGGCCTTCACTACACGACCGAAGCCGTACCCTTCTATCTGGTCATCCTCATGGCCTTCGTGGTTGGCGCCCTGCTGTGCACCCTGTACTTCTTCCTGGAACGCGTGCGCCTGTCCAAGCAGGCCCGCCAGCTGAAAAAGCAGGTCGACGCCCTGGAGCGCGAAGCCGCCTCCCTGCGCCCCAAGACCGTGGAAGAGCCGTACACCACGGCGGAATCGACCGAGAACATCCAGAACTGATCTCTCCGTCGCAAGACCTGCCACAGTGCGTCCCCAAGGCCACCCTTCGGGACGCAATTTTTTTCCTGCACCGGGGGACACAGATGCACACATTACTTGAAACACGCCGCCGCTGGCTCGTCACGGGCGTGGCCGGCTTCATAGGCTCCAATTTGCTGGAGACCCTGCTGGCTCACGACCAGGAGGTCACGGGGCTCGACAATTTCTCCACGGGCCACCGCCACAACCTCGACGAGGTCCGGGGCTCCGTCACGCCCGCGCAGTGGGCGCGCTTTCGCATGATCGAGGGCGACATCCGCGACCCGCAGACCTGCGTGGAAGCCTGCACCGGCGCGGAGTTCGTCCTGCACCAGGCGGCCTTGGGCTCGGTGCCCCGTTCCATCACCGACCCGCTACTGACCAACGCGAACAACATCACGGGCTTCCTGAACATGCTCGTGGCCGCCCGGGACTGCGGGGTCAGGCGCTTCGTCTACGCCGCCTCCAGCTCCACCTACGGCGACCACCCGGGCCTGCCCAAGGTCGAGGACGTCATCGGCAAGCCCCTGTCGCCCTACGCCGTGACCAAGTACGTCAACGAACTCTACGCCGACGTCTTTCTGCGAACCTACGGACTGGACAGCGCGGGCCTGCGCTATTTCAACGTCTTCGGCAAACGCCAGGACCCCGAGGGCGCCTACGCCGCCGTCATCCCCAAGTGGTTCGCGGGGCTCCTGCGCGGGGAGACGGTCTGGATCAACGGCGACGGCGAGACCAGCCGGGACTTCTGCTTCATCGACAATTGCGTCCAGGCCAATATCCTGGCAGCATGCGCACGCAACCCCGAGGTGCCGGGCAAGGTCTTCAACGTGGCCTACGGCCAGCGCACCTCCCTGAACGATCTCTTCGCCCTCATCCGCGACGAGGCCGTGAAATTCAATCCCGGATGCGCCGACATGGCGCCCTCGTACCGGGACTTCCGCGCCGGGGACGTGCGCCACTCCCTGGCGGACATCTCCCGCAGCCGCGCCCTGCTCGGCTACGACCCGGCCTACGGCGTGCGCGAAGGGCTGGCTCGGGCCGGCCAGTGGTACGCCCGGCATCTGACCTAGGAGACCACCATGCAATGGCTCAAGTCCCTGCTGGGACTGCGCGACGACCACACGGACCTCTTCCTCCCCGTGCCGCCCAACCCGGCCCAGGACGCCCTGGCCGCCATCGACGACCTGTCGCGCGCCATGAAGAACCACCACGGCGCCGTGGAGACCTGTTCGGCCCTGGGCAACCTCTACCGCATGCGCGGGGAGCTGGACCGGGCCATCCAGATGCGCAGCTCCCTCCTGGCCCGTCCCGACCTCGGGCGCGAGGACCAGGCCCGTATCTGGTTCGAACTCGGCCGCGATTATTCCCGCGCCGGCATCCTCGACCGGGCCCACGAGGCCCTGCGCCAGTGCCGCGAGATCGGCGGCGACCACCCCGCCCTCGAACTGGAGCTGGCCCTGCTGCACTCCAAGGGCGGCGACTTCCTGGCAGCCAGCCGCCAGTACCGGAAGATGGGGCACGCCCCCCAGGCCGCCCACTATCTGGTCCGTGCCGCCACTGCCCAGGAACCCGCCGACCCGGGCCTCATCGCCGAGGCCCGCGACGTGTACCCCGCATCGCCGGAAGCGTGGCTGGAAGGGATCATGCACCGTATCCGCCGGGAGGACTGGGACGAGGTCGTCACGCACCTCGACCAGGGGCTCGGTGCCGTCGGGCCGCACTTGGGCTTCGTGCTCCTCGATCCCTTGCTCGACTACGAGGACCCGGCCGAACCCGCCAGGGCGATCCTCCCGGCCTCCTCCCTGGACGCCCTGCTGGCCGTCTTTGACCGCCACCCCCCGGAACTGTCCTCCCTCCACAGCGCGGGCTGCCTGCTGCGCGCCCACGGCCGGGTAGAGGAAGCCAAGACCTGGCAGGAGAAAGCGCTGCTGCTGAACCCGGCCTTCTGGCCCTCGCGGCTGGAGCTTTTGACCATGTCCCTGCCCGAGCAGCGGATGACGCAGGTCTTCACCCTGCAGCTCGACTTCCTGCTGCGCCGCGCGCGCGAGGCCAAGCGCTTCGTTTGCGGCCGCTGCGGCCTCAAACGCGGCCAGATCTTCTTCTGCTGCCCCAAGTGCATGTCCTGGCACTCCATCACCCTGCGGCAGCTCCTGAGCGACGAGGCGTCATGAGCACGGTCAAGTTGACGCCTATGATGGAGCAGTACCTGCGGGTCAAGGAGGAGCATCCGGACACCCTCGTCTTTTTCCGCATGGGCGACTTCTTCGAGCTTTTCTTCGAGGACGCCGAGGTGGCGGCCCGCGAGCTGCAGATCGCCCTGACCAGCCGCAACCCCGGGGCCGAGAACCCCGTGCCCATGTGCGGCATGCCCCACCACGCCATCGACGAGTACCTGCGCCAGCTTCTGGACAAGGGCTACAAGGTGGCCCTGTGCGACCAGGTCGAGGACCCCAAGCAGGCCAAGGGCCTGGTGCGCCGCGAAGTGACCCGCGTACTCACGCCCGGCACCGTGGTCGAGGACATCAACCTCGACGCCAAGGGACACAACTTCCTGGGGGCCCTGTTCTGGGACGCCGAACTGGGCGGGGGCCTGGCCTGGGTCGATTTCTCCACGGGCGCCTGGTCGGGCCTGCAGACCAAGAGCGAAGCCGTGCTCTGGCAGTGGCTCGTCAAGATGAACCCGCGCGAGCTGCTCCTGACCGACGCCCAGCAGCTGCCCAAGGATCTGGAGCAGTGGCGGCCGCGGATATCGCGCTTCCCCGAGAAATCCTATTTCGACGGCCGAGGGGCCGAGGACAAGATCGTGCGCGCCCAGGGCGTGGCCACCCTGTCCTCTCTGGACCTGGACGACAAGCCGGCCCTGACGCGCTGCTGCGGGGCGCTCCTGACCTACCTGGAGCTGACCCAGAAGCGCGACCTCGGGCACCTCTCCCCCTTCGCGCCCCTGGACCTCTCGACGACCCTGCTCCTGGACGAGGTCACGGAACGCAACCTTGAACTCTTCCGGACCATGGACGGCGGCAAGGGCCGGGGCACCCTGTGGAACGTCCTGGACCAGACCCAGACGCCCATGGGCGGACGCCTCCTGGCCACGCGGCTGCACCAGCCCTTCAAGGACCTGTCCGCCATCCTGCCCGTGCAGGAGCTGGTCGCCTTCCTGGCCGACGGCGACGACGCCCGCGAGGGCCTGCGCCGCGCCCTGGACAAGGTCTACGACCTGGAACGCCTGTGCACGCGCATCGTGGTCAACCGCTCCACGCCCAAGGATTTCGGCGCCCTGTGCGCCTCCCTGGCCGAGCTGCCGCGCATGCGGCGCGACCTGGAGCGCCTGGATTCCGTGCCGCCCCTGCTGGCCCGGCTGCTGCGCGACTGGGACGACCTTGACGACGTGCACGGCCTGCTGTCCCGCGCCCTGGCCGACTCCCTGCCGCCGGTCATCACCGAGGGCGGGCTCTTCCGCCAGGGCTACGACCGGGCCCTGGACGAGCTCATGGAGCTGACGGACCACGGCGAGGCGGCCCTGACGGCCATGCTCGAACGCGAGCGCGCGGCCTGCGCCCTGCCCAAGCTCAAGCTCGGCTTCACCAAGGTCTTCGGCTACTACTTCGAGCTGAGCCGCGCCGCCGGGGCAGCCGAACCGCCGGCCCACTTCATCCGCCGCCAGACCCTGGTCAACGCCGAGCGCTACATCACCGAGGAGCTCAAGGTCCTGGAGGACCGGCTCATGAGCGCTTCGGACCGGCGCAAGGCCCGCGAGTACGAGCTCTTTCTGGCCCTGCGCGACGAGGTGGCCGGGCACCGCGCCCGCTTCATGTCCATGGCCCGCATCCTGGCCGAGCTGGATTTCGCCCAGGGCCTGGCCCACGCCGCACGCAAATGGGAATGGCGCAGGCCCGAGCTGCACGAGGGCCTGGAGATCGCCATCCGGGCCGGACGCCACCCCGTGGTCGAGGCCGTGCAGGGCCGCTCGAACTACATCCCCAACGACCTGGCCATGGGCGACGACGGCCGCGTGCTCCTCATCACGGGCCCGAACATGGCCGGCAAGTCCACGGTGCTGCGCCAGGCGGCGCTCATCTGCATCCTGGCGCAGATGGGCTCCTTCGTGCCGGCGGCCTCGGCCCGTCTGGGCCTGTGCGACCGCATCTTCTCGCGCGTGGGCGCCTCGGACAACCTGGCCATGGGCCAGTCGACCTTCATGGTCGAGATGACCGAGACGGCGCGCATCCTGCGCCAGGCCGGCAAGCGCTCCCTGGTCATCCTCGACGAGATCGGCCGGGGCACGAGCACCTTCGACGGTCTGTCCCTGGCCTGGGCCGTGGCCGAAGAGCTGGCCCGGCGCCAGGGCGGCATCCGCACCCTTTTCGCCACGCACTACCACGAGCTGACGGTCCTGGAAGAAAGGTTGCCCGGCGTGCGCAATTACAATATCGCCATCAAGGAATGGAAGGGCGACATCGTCTTTCTGCGTCGCATGGTGCCCGGCCCGGCCGACCGCAGCTACGGCATCGAGGTCGCCCGCCTGGCCGGCGTGCCGGCCCCCGTGGTGGCCCGGGCCAAGGAAATCCTGACGGCCCTGGAGCGCCACGCCCCAGGCGGCGCCAAGCGGCGCGAGGTCATCAGCCGCCAGGTGGGCCTGCCTGGTCTGGCCAAGGCGGCCCAACCCCGGGAGGAGGCGGCAGGCATGCATCCCGTGCTCGCGGCCCTTCAGTCCCTGAACGTCAACGAGCTTTCCCCCCTGGACGCACTGACCCTGCTCCACCAGTGGAAGGCTATGGCAGGAAACTCATGAAACGTCTGCTGCTGTGCATCCTCCTCCTGTCGGCCGCGGCCTGCGGCAAGAAGGAATGGCCCCAGCCCGTGGCCAGCGAGGAACTGATTCAGATCAACCACATGGAGGCGCGCTACGACCAGGGCTGCATCCTGATCAACGCCAAGCTCGGCGGCCGCCTGGCCAACCTCGAATATTTCCTGGTGGAGATCGAGCAGGAAGGCTGCCCCACCTGCCCCTTCACGCCGTCCTACACCCAGAAGTTCTTCCCCTACAGCTCGGGCCTGTACCGCAAGGAGAACAGCTTCATCTTCACCATCTGCGAGCCCCTGCCGGGCAAGACCCTGCGCATCCGCCTGAAGGCGGACAACACCTACCACATCATCCAACCGGCCCTGTCGGAGATCATCACCCTCGAACCCTCGACCCCCTGACCCTGAGAGGAAACCTCATGCATTACTTTCAATACAAGGATGGACACCTTCATGCCGAAGACATCCCCGTAGCCGATCTGGTGCGGGAATACGGCACGCCCCTCTACATCTATTCGGCCACGACGCTCAAACGCCATTTCAAGGCCTTTGACTCGGCCTTCGAGGGCATCGACCACCTGACGTGCTATTCGGTCAAGGCCAACTCCAACCTGAGTCTGCTGAAGATCCTGGCCAAGGAAGGCGCGGGCACGGACATCGTGTCCGGCGGCGAGCTTTTTCGCGCCCTGCGCGCCGGGGTGCCCCGCAACAAGATCGTCTATTCGGGCGTGGGCAAGAAGGCCGTGGAGATCCAGGAGGCGTTGCTGGCCGACATCCTCATGTTCAACGTCGAGTCGCGGCAGGAACTGGAGCGCATCAACGCCATCGCCGCCGATCTGGACAAGGTTGCGCGCATCAGCCTGCGCATCAACCCCGACGTGGACCCCAAGACCCACCCCTACATCTCCACTGGCCTCAAGGAAAACAAGTTCGGCCTGTCCCGACCCGACGCCCTGGAGACCTACGCCCTGGCCAAGAGCCTGCCCAACGTCGATCCCGTCGGCATGGACTGCCACATCGGCTCCCAGCTGACCAAGCTCTCCCCCTTCCTGGAAGCCCTGGACCGCCTCAAGGCCTTCCACGGGCAGCTGCTGGAGATGGGCATCAAGATCAAGTATTTGGACCTGGGCGGAGGCCTCGGCATCACCTACAACGAGGAGGAGCCGCCCCACCCCGAGGATCTGGGCCGGGCCCTGGTCGAGTCCCTGAAGGGCATGGACGTGACCCTCATCCTCGAACCCGGCCGCGTCATCGCCGGCAACACGGGCATCCTGGTGGCCGAAGTCCAGTACACCAAGACCAACGAGGACAAGACCTTCGTCATCGTGGACGCGGCCATGAACGACCTGGTGCGCCCGTCGCTCTACGGCTCCTACCACCGCATCGCGCCCGTCAAGGAAGGCAACGGCGAGCAGATGACGGCCGATGTGGTCGGGCCCATCTGCGAATCGGGCGACTTCCTGGCCAAGAACCGCACCTTCCCCAAGGTAGCCCAGGGCGACCTGCTGGCCGCCTTCTCGGCCGGCGCCTACGGCTTCGTCATGTCCTCGCAGTACAACTCCCGCCCCAGGGCCGCGGAGATCATGGTCGAGGGCGACAAGCACGTGCTCATCCGCAAGCGCGAGGTCTACAACGACCTGGTGGAGCTGGAAGAGGAAGGGTTGTCGCTCATCGGCGAGCTGCAGAAATAGCCGAAGCTTCACGCATATCAAAAAAAATCCCCCGGTTGCGCGATGCGGCCGGGGGATTTTTTCATGATGTGGTGCAGATTCGGCATTGACTGACCCGATTGGCCACATCCGGATCGATGGTCGCCCGCGTGTGCGGGAGTTTGGTCGGGAACGTTGGTGCCGGGGAACTCAGTTCGTATGCGGCCCGAACCGCCTGACCGCCAAACGCGCCATCGCACGGACAAGGACCGCGAGCATGAGCAGGGCGGCGGCAACGGAGAGGGGACCGCCCTCCTCCGCTCCTGATTCACCGAGCCAGGAGTGGATGTGGAAACCCAGGGCCGCGTACACGGCGTCGGCGGCCACGGCGCAGGCCATGGTCACGACGGCGATGGTCGTGACGTAGATGACAGCGGACCTGCGCCCCAGAAGCTTGCCGACCATGAGGACCGTGGCCGCGTTGGTGGCTGGCCCGGCCAGGAGGAAGACGAGAAGCGCCCCTGGCGAGAAGCCCTTGAGGGCCAGGGCCGCGGCGATGGGGGTGCTGGCAGTGGCGCAGACGTACATCGGCATGGAGATGAGGAGCATGGCCAGCATGGCCCCGCCCCCCGGCAGCATGGCTCCCAGGTTCTCGGGCAGGTAGAGGGTGATGAGCCCTGCCAGAACGATGCCCAGGCCGAACCACGGGGCGATGTCGCCCATGAGGTCGTCAAAGGCGAAGCGTTGGCCATCCAGGAAACGCCGCCAACTGGACGCGGTCGCAGCGCCTGCCTGGGCGTGCTCCGCTACCGCCGCCCCGCTCTGACTGGACGCAGCCGCGACATGCTTCGCCCCCCCGTTTCCGGGCGCGGCAAAAGGATCGCCCGGTTCGGGCCCCGGAGCCCCCGAGGGCCGGGCGATCCCCGCCGGCGTGGGCTTCGTCGCGCCCGAGCAGGAGCAGCACCCGGAGGAACAGGCCGGAGCCAGGGGCAGATCGCTCTCGGCCGGGGCTCTGCCCGGTTCGTCCCCCTTGTCCGCGGCGTCGATGAAAAGGCCGGCGGCCATGGCCGTGACGAAGGCCGAAAGGGGCCGCATGATGGTCATGAGCGGGTCCAGCAATGCCCAGCTCACGGCCATGGAGTCGACGCCGGTCTCGGGCGTGGAGATGAGGAAGGAGGCTGTCGCGCCCCTGCTGGCGCCCATCCGCCGCAGGCCGGCCGCGGCCGGAATGACGCCGCAGCTGCACAGCGGCAGGGGCACGCCGAAGAGAGCCGCCTTGAAAACGTTGCCGGAGCGGCCGCGGCCGAGGTGTCGGGCCACGATGTCCGCCGGCACGAATGCCCGCAGCAGTCCTGCCATGAAGAAGCCGAAAAGCATCCAGACCGACGAGTCGACCAGGATGTCCCAGCAGACCTGGAGAAACCCGCTCATTGTGCCCCCCTTTCCCGGCAATGTTCCAGGGCCGTGTCGAGAATCCTCTCCACGTGATCGTCGTCCAGCGTGTAGAAGACCACCTTGCCGTCCTTCCTGCCCCGCACCAGCCGAGCGGCCCTCAGCAGCCGAAGCTGATGCGAGACGGCGGAGACGGTCATCTGCAGCACGGCCGCCAGGTCGCACACGCACAGCTCCCCCATGCGCAGGGCGTCGAGGATCTTGACTCTGGTCGGGTCGGCCATGGCCCCCAGCAGCGCCGCAGCCTCTTCCAGCTCCCGCGCCTCCGTCCGCCCCAGATGTGCCCGGGCGACATTGGCCGGGTGGATGCACCGGACTTCACAGATCTCATTCATGCTTGCCTCACAGGACTGATATTCAACATTTGAAAGATTGTTCAAATATTGAATCAACAGAACCTCGTCAAGTCATTAACCGGAACTTCGCGAGCCATGCCAGCCAATCCTCCCGGAGGATACGCAGTCATCATGTCGATAAGGTGGACTGTGTCCTTATTGATTCCGCAACTGAATTTTGTTCAGGAATCTCATACTGTTCACCCGTTAGGTCGTGCCGACCCTCGTTGCTTTATCTGTGGTGCGATTTGTTTCCATTGCGAAGAAGTGAGGAATCGCTCATGAGGCATCCCCAAAAATTGAAACAGTCAGGACCGGACTGTTGGCCAAATACGAGCCTCCGGTTATCCGCATCCATTGACTCTGAGAGACATTTGTGTACACATTTTGTGTCACAAATGGAGGATCGGATGAAATTTGTCAGCGTCCGCGACTTTCGCGAAAAATCCGCACGCATCTGGAAGGAACTTCCTGACGAAAGGGAGATGGTCATTACCAGCAATGGACGCCCGGTCGCGATTCTTGCAGCGGTCAACGAATCCAACCTAGTGGAAGCCCTTTCGGCTTTCCGCACGGCGCGTGCGGTCGAGGCAGTGGCGGAACTTCAGAAGCGTGCCCTTGAGCACGGCGATGACCGTATCTCCATGGATGAGATCCAGGCCGAAATCAAAGCCGTTCGAATGACGCGCAGCCGATGATCATCGTCATCGACACGAATGTGCTGGTCGCAGGGCTCCTGTCCCCTTTCGGCCCATGTGGGGACATCGTGCGCTTGGCGTCTGCCGGAAAATTGCGGCTTGCCCTCGATGCACGCATCCTTTCCGAATACCGGGAAGTGCTGTTGCGACCAAAATTCCGATTCAATCCGGACAAAATCGCATCGCTTCTGGACCAGCTGGGACATCGCGGCCTGTACGTTGCTCCGTCTCCACTCTCAGCTTCTCTCCCAGACCCCGACGACGAGGCGTTCTTGGAAGTCGCTCTGGCCGCTGATGCCGCGTGCCTGATAACCGGGAACCTGGCCCACTTCCCGGCAAAGGTATGCGCAGAGATGCCCGTTCTTTCGCCCGGTGACTTTCTGCACGCGTTTCGACTCGATTTGTCCCGACTTTGAGTCTGCGGCACCGCAGCGCAATTTTTTCCAAGACGGCCCGCCCCTCCATGGTCTATTGATCCCGGCCATGGACGCCCCTTCCATCGAATTCATCGCCAGCATACCCGGCATCGAGATCTGCCGGGCTTACCGCAGCAGGCACGTCTTCCCGCGGCATTTCCACGACGACCTGTATTCCGTGGGGCTGATGCACCGCGGGACGTGCCATTGCCTGGGTCCGGGCAGGGACGACGCCACCGTGCGGCAGGGCCAAGCTTGCCTGATCAACCCCGGCCAGGTCCATGCCGGCGGTCCGGCCCGAGACGGCGTTTTTTCCTACACCATGTTCTATCTGGGCCTCGATCTGGTCCGGACCATGGCCGAGGATGTCAGCCGAAGGCCCCAGGCGGCTCCGGAGTTCACGGCCCTGATCAGCGACCGGCCGGACGTGTGCGAATCCCTGCGCCAGCTCGTGACGAGCCTCGGAAGCGAGGACGATTTGCAGACCGAGTCGGCCCTGGTGCGGACCCTCGGGAACGTGCTGCGGGCCCACGGCGGGGTGCCGAGGGATCGCGACGGCCATGATCGGACCTTTGTCCACCGGGCAAGGGAACTGCTGGCCGCGGACCTGGACCGCAAGGTCACCATCCGGGACATGGCGTCCGCCCTGGGGGTCAGCCAGTACCATTTCCTGCGCACCTTCAAGCGCCAGACGGGCGTGCCGCCCCACGTCTTCCGCACCCAGCGCCGGGTTGAACTGGCCAGAAGCCTGGTCCGACGCGGCACGCCGCTGTCCGAGGTGGCGCAGCTGGCGGGTTTTGCGGGCCAACCCCACCTCACCAACACGTTCAAGTTCTACACCGGGGTCACGCCTGGGCACTATGCCGCGCGCATCGCCCATGCCCCTTCGACTTCACTCTGATACGGGAGACTTTCATGAAATCCGAATCCGTCGCCGCACCTGACGCCATCGACACACTTTCCGTGGGCCTGGCCCCGCGCCTGGCCGTGCTCGGCGCAGTCCTGCTCTGGGGCGCATCCTTCTCGGCCATGCGCACCGCCCTAGCGGACCTGCACCCCTGGAGCGTCATGTGGCTGCGCATGGTCGTCGCCTTGGTCTGCATCTTGCCCCTGCACCGCAGCATCGACCTCTCCATGTACCGTCGCGGTGACTGGAAGCTGCTGCTGCCGGCCGTCGTCCTGCAACCGTGCCTGTACTTCTGGTTCGAATCGGCGGCCCTGGGTCTGACCACCTCGGCCCAGGCCGGCGTCATTTCGGCCTCGGTGCCGCTGCTGGTCGGTGTCGGCGCATGGATGACCCTGCGTGAGCCCCTGAACGGGCGCACGGTGTTCGCCCTGCTCCTGTCCCTGGCGGGCGTGGCGGTGCTGAGCCTCTCGGGCGAGGCGACGGAAACGGCGCCCTCGCCGCTGCTGGGCAACGGCCTGGAACTGGGGGCCATGGTCTGCGCCGCGGCGAACATGATCCTCATCCGCTTCCTGGGCCGCCGCTACGGGGCCTGGACCCTGACGGTCATGCAGGTGGTCACGGGCTGCCTGTTCTTCTCCCCCGGAGCCCTGCGCCTGCTGGACGTCCCGGCCGGGACCTTCGACACGCGGCTCGTCCTCATCCTGCTTTTCCTGGGCGCGGGCGTGACGCTGGGCGCCTTCTCCCTCTACAACTGGGCCATCACCCGCATGCCGGCCGGCACGGCCTCGGCCCACATCAATCTCATCCCCGTGGTGGCCGTGACCTGCGGCTTCCTTTTCCTGGGCGAAACCATGAGCGTGCTCCAACTGGCCGCGGCCGGGGTGGTTCTTGCTTCGGTGCTGCTGACGCAGAAGGGATAGGCCACGCGTGCCGCGCAGACAATTCGGGCCGGAGCGCGGGGAGCGGAATGCAGAAGGCAGGGTCCTCTCCAAACGCGATTCATCGCGTCTCGGCACGTGAAGGACGACAGAAATTTCCGCTCCGTTCACGTCACAGGAATCCGCCGAACACACGATGCCGTGCTGTCCGCGACGTTTTCGGACGAAACGGGATCATCCAAACTCTCTTTGTTTCGAAATTTGTGCGTCCCGGAGTCTGAATGATCCTTTATCGCCACAATTCGTGCTCAGTTGGGACGTGACCAGTGCGGGAATCCAGCAGAAGAGGGGTGCGAGTTCCAGCAGGTAGCCGGTTTGCAGGTTGCTGCATGAAGGACAGCGGCGTTCGTTTTCGGTCATCATGAAGCGCAGGGCGCAACGCTGCTTGGGCCGGGTTTCCTCCAGCCTGTCGTCGATGTGCTCAAGTCGTCGCGGCAGGTTCAGGGTTCCGTGAGCCACGCGATGATATGTCCATCCGACGCGGTGCTCTTCGCTCAGAATCTGACGGTTCGGTCGCACTCCATTGCGGGAAGACGCCTTGAAGGCCTTGTGGGCGATGATGTCCGCAGCCAGTGTCAATTGGTCCCATTCCTCGTCGTCAGGGTAACCTTGCGGTTTGGTACGAGGCAGGGGATTGAATTCCAGGTACATCCACCCGCGGCCCGCATGGCACAGGTCGAGTATCGGCTTGCCTTTGGCGTACACGTGCTCGCTCAACAGCATGCCTCCCGCGTCGTAAGCCTTGATCAGCAGGTCCCCGACTTCTTCGCCGCTGTCGGGATGAACAAGGTCGGTGATGGGCGTGTTTTCAAAATCGACGATCTTGAGACGCAGACAGCGTTTTTGAAAGCATTGAATTGGGCTCAACTGCATAATGCATTCTCCTTCTATTTTCACTGCTGAATGAAATCCGGTAACTCCCACACATCTTCCGATGCCAGGAAGGCAAGCTGTTCTTGAGTCAGTTGGATTGAAATTTCAGATTCAGGCTTATTCCCTGGAATGCCGATTCGAATTTTGTATTGTGCGCTCTCAGGGTTTATTGACCAATATTTTTTGAGGCCTATTGTTGTGTGTATGCCCTCAATTATTCCGTTTAAATATTTTATTTTTTTGTCATATGATTTTTTCTTGTTCATTCTTTCATCAAAATAATTTTTTCTCAAATATTTTATTTCAATATTAGAATGAGTTATTTTAATTTTTCCTGAATCTCTATGTAAAAATCCTACATATGGTGTTGCTGAAAAATTATTAGTTCCTCGTTCATTTGGATTTATGCAATCATATGAATAAAATTTATTTGTATAATTTCCATCATTATATATTCTTTTTATGTTGTGTTCCGATACGTCGCAAACCAAAATCGACTCGTTGTTTCGAGTCCGTTGATCTCCTTGATTGACTTCATCGTTCAACTTCGGATCTCTGGGTCCGTAAAGGAAGGTGTATGCCAATTGATGATAGCTTGTTTTCTCTGCATTGGCGTGCATGCCAATGGTCATCAGGTCGAGTTCCCACTGGCAGAACGGGTGCCATATCCTGGTGGGAATGTGAGAAACCCATACTCCCGGCTTTTCTTCCACATTACGGGCGGATGCCCCATATCCTTGCGGCTCGAATTTTCCTGACCCAAAGCTTAACTGCCGACACATGAAGGAGTCGCTGGTCCAGTATGCGGACGTGAACATCTTGCCTTCCATTTCCTTGGGTACGTCGTAGTACAGATTGAACGTCCCCTCGTCGCGCAGAACGATCAGTTGCGTGTCGAACACGAAGGCCAAGAAGACGAGAAACGCGGCCAGCAACACCCATTTGAGCCTGGACATGATGCATCTCTCCAATTCATGGTGCGGTCTGGGCCGGTATAATTTCGTAAAGGCGCTTCAGCGCAGAGAACGGGTCCTTGTCCGCGCCATGCATCGCCTGAGCGACTTCGGGTTCATTCTGGGATCCAAAAGGCAAGAGCAGACAGATCTGCATGAAGAGCAGGATGTGTTCCTGCTCGCTCAAACCGTAGCCAATCGCAGCGTCTACATACGCCTTTATACCAGACTCAACGGATCCATAATGCTTCTCTACCATCAACGCAGTGTATTGAGACTCACCCATGAGCACATTGGAGAGGTTATAGATGAGGGCCGCGCGCTTTTCCTGCTCCATGTCCGTCAGATGCTCTTCGCGCACCTCCCACCACGGCCGCTCCGATGCCAAACGGTAATTTTCAGCCAGTTCCCGTTCGGTGCGGCCGAGCAAGGACGGATTGCCGACATCCAACCACTGCCGCTCCCCTTCTGCATTGCTGACTGGAATAAAAAGTCGCGCGACAGGTCCCATGAACCACCCCAACTCCTGATCGGTGTACATCGGAATCATCCGCCGCAGCGCGGTCGAATCCTGGAATCTGTAGAACGACTTGGCTCCTGAGGGGAGAACGACTTCGCACAGACTGCGCCAATGCCTGCAATGCAATTCCCCGTTTGCAGCGGTGATCGCGAGAAAACCCCAATCCAAAAAGCTGGCCAGGAGGTAGCTTTCGAGTTCGCTACCTGCTTCGAGTCGCACCCAGTATGGCATCGTGCTCAAAAGTTTCGCGTAAGGGGTTTCGGCCAGGATGGGGCGATACTGACACCCGGTGTTCAGGGAAAAAAAGTCATGGAGCAAATCCGGACCGGAATCGATGGCAAGAACGACATCAACGTGCAGCCCGGTGCTGCGCGTCGTGCGGAGTACGTCAATGAGTTCCGATGTCGTGATGGATCCGAAGGCCCGAGGGGCCTGTATCGCGGGGGCGGTCATTTCTCCTCCGGGCATGAAGCGCACGCCGCGCAAAAGGGCAGACCGGTCTGTCTGGCGCACTCTGTGGAATTTTTCTGTTGCAAGACGTTACAGTCGTCCGGGCTGAACGCCTCGACCGTGGGCTCCAGCACATCCAGAGGCAACAGCGGTCTGGCGCCCGTACCAGAGCCCGGACTGCCGCCGGAGTTGATCCTGACCTTGGCCCCGCCGATGGTCACGCCCGAAGGGTCGAGCCTGATGAAGCTCCCCCCTGCCTTGATGGTCAGGTCCGTGCCGGCCTCGATGACAATCTTCCTCCCGGTTTTGAGGTGGACCTCATCCCCGGCCCGCACCAGCCACTTCTCCCCGATGCGCGTGTGACTGCTGCCCCTGACCGTCAGGTGTTCGTCCGACAGCAGTTCGACCTTGCGGTCCTGCTGCACGGTCTGTTGATCCTCGCCCTTGACCAGCGAATAGGAGAAATGGTCGATGGTGCGGTGCCGGTCGCGCAGGATGTGCTCCTTCCAGTCGTTCTTGACATGCACGTTCACGTCCTTTTCGGCGTGGACGTAGATCTCCTCCTGCCCTTTCCTGTCCTCCACCCGCAGCAGTTCGTTGAACCCTCCCCCGCCTGGCGAGGACAACGACTTGAAGACCGTGCGCGTCTTGTGTTCGGGCAGAACGTACGGGACCGGGTTCGCGGAGTTGTAGACCCGGCCCGTGACCATGGGCCGGTCCGGGTCGCCCTCCAGGAAGGACACGACGACCTCCTGGCCGATCCGGGGGATGGCCATGGTGCCGTACTGGCCGCCGGCCCAGCCCTGGGACACGCGGATCCAGCAGCTCGTGTTCTCGTCGCGCCTGCCCAGACGGTCCCAGTGGAACTGCACCTTCACCCGGCCGTACTGGTCCGGGAAGATCTCCTCGCCCGCGGGGCCCGTCACGATGGCCGTCTGCGTCGCCGGGATGCGGGTTCTGGGGTGTTCCGAGGCGGGCACGAAGCGCGTCGTGTTCGGGATGGCCCGGGCAGTGGCCGCATAGGTCATGCCCCGGTCCGGGGCCTCGTGTTCCAGGACCTGGGGCTGCTCGCCGCGATGTTCGACCCGCACGACCCACCAGCGGGCGTTGAGGTCCGGGCGGCGGTGCCCGAAGAGTTCGAAGGCGTGGCCGGGTAGCAGCCGGGATGCATCGGTGCGCACGTCGACCCGGTGGCTTTGGCTCATGTGGCGCTGCAACTCCATTTCCGCGTACCGCTTGCCGTCTTTCTGCACCTGGTAAAGATGGGGATAGCGGTATCGCTCCAGGGTCATGCCGGCGGGGACCGGGGCCTTGACCGGATCCGTCTCCGACTGCCCGACCTGAAGGTCCAGGCGTGTCTTCTCGAAGTTCCATTCCCGAAAGGTGAAGGCGTCGCTGCCGATGGTCTGATTCAGTTCGACCTCCCGGACCACGGCCGTGTCCGTCTCGGTCCCCGCGCCGGGGTGGAAGCGTAGCCGGCTCTCGCCGCCGATGGGCGGCCCTCCCTCCCGGTCCGAGAAGCACAGCACGTGCCGATCGGCGGAATGCTCGAAATAGAAGTAGACGCCCTCCTCCTCGCACAGGCGGGAGATGAAATGCAGGCTCGTCTCGCCGTACTGCACGCAGTACTCGCGGGGGGCGTAGTCGAAGAAGCACTTGAAGGCGAAGGAATCGCCGGTGAAGTTCTGCTCCTTCAGAATCTGCTCGATGATCTGCGGCACACTCATGTTCTGGAAAATGCGGTGGTCCGTGACCAGGCCAAGGAACCACAGGCGCGGGACGAGCAGGCAGCGGTAATGAGTGCGGAGATTGGAGGTGTGCAGCTGAACGAAGTGCCGGATGACGCCATGGACATGGCGTATGCCGCCGCTTTTGTCGGCGATGGACAGGCAGGCGGACTGGCCGAGAAGCCCGGCGAAATCAACGGCCGCGGAATCGAGGACCAGTTCGATGTCGAATTCATAGGGCCGGTGGACTTCCTCGGCCCCCGTAAAGGCGTAGACGCGAAAATCCTGATTGGACGGGGACTCGAAGGTGAACCACGAACTGTCTGCTGTCGGATGGGGCATGGATCCTCCCGCTGCTGTGCCTCGAAGGTTTTCGTGGCAGTCTGCCAGCATCGGACGGAGAATTACATGCGGGGAAATGCTGAATTATGATGTGGAGGTTATTGGGAAGGTCCTCGGAACGGACCGACTGAGCATGGGGGCCCTTGTCCGCCGGCTGTCCATTATTATTTGATATTGCCTCGGTTGTGCCTTAGCACCGAAGCGCTAGCCGTGCGGCACACGCATTCGTACGCCGGTTGATGCCCCCCTCAACCCACTTGTCCCGGAAGACTCATGAGAAGAAAGGATCGCGAAATCATCGACTCGTCCTTCATGCACGAAATACTGCAGGAAGCGGACGTCATCTCCGTGGCGTTCAACACCGGGGAATTTCCCTACGTCCTGCCCTTCAACTTCGTCCTGTACGGGGACAGCATCTTCATCCACTGCGCACCCGAAGGCCGCAAGCTCGACCTCATCGGCCGTGACCCCAGGGTGGCCTTCTGCGCCGCCGTCGACATCCGAGTGGAAAACACGACAACCCGCTATCGCAGCGTCTGCGGCACCGGCATCGCCACCTTGGTGGACGACGACACCCTCAAGATCGAAACGCTCAAGGCCCTGGCCGCAAAATACAAGGCCCCCTGCGTCTTCCCGATCCCCGAACGCGCCCTCGCCGCAACGAGAGTCGTGCGTGTCCGTATCGAGTCGATGAGCGGGAAGCACTCCCGGACGACATGACCTGCTTCGCGTGACCGAATTCCAAGGACGGCCCGAACGCTTTGCCGTGCCTGAATTTTACTTGCGCCCTGAAGGAATGGGCGAGAAGCCGTTCTTTCGCATGTTGAGTGCTAGAATTTTTTTGCGGGACGTAAGACCCGATACGCGAGCAAGACAAAGGAAGATCAACTCTGCTGTCTCTCCTTCAAAAGCCTGTAAGCCGCAGGTTCTGAAGTCTGCCCTCTCCTCCTCAACGCGGATCGTGCGCATCCTCTGCCGTGTTTTGCGGAGCGTTGGAATCGACCCATCTTCTCCGACTCAGACTCCCGAATGGAAACAAAAGAGGAAGGAACCACAACAGATTCCACCAGGTCAGCCCGGAAGACTTCAGGCCACCGTATGACCATACGGCCCACGCTATGGACAGAAAAAACATGAAGTAGGGTGGAAGCATCAGCTTCCAGTAAGGTGTCGATGGAAAGCGCCAGGGAGCAAAAAATACGACAGACGTTACGGCAATGCAGGTCAAGGCGATCCCGGACGCCCCCTGCGCACTCTTGCCCTGAAAAAGAAAGACGCACGACAGGATGAACACCCAGATAAAGCCTCCCATCCAACCTGCGGTCCAGCCTATTTTTTCCCCTCTTCTGCCGTTCATGTGGCATTCTCCCTGTTCAACGGTTGACGACATCGGTCGTGAACCTTCGCGCACTGCAGCCTTGCCCGGCGATGCCGGGTTTTCACCGTCCGCACTCGCCCCGGTTGCAAAATCAGCCGTCACCCCAGCGCCACATCCAGCATCATCATGACTGCGAAGCCGCCCATGGTCGACATGGTCACGTGGTCAATATGTTCAGGTTTTCGTTGCGATTCCGGGATGAGTTCTTCGACAACGACAAAGATCATCGCCCCGGCAGCGAAGCACAGGGCATACGGCAGCAACTCCTGCATCCTGAGCACGAAAAGTGCGCCGAACACGCCGGCTACGGGTTCGACCAAGCCGGAGTACTGGCCCATGAGAAAGCTTTTCCAACGACTGAGCCCCTCGCGGCGCAGTGGCATGGATACGGCAGTGCCCTCGGGGAAGTTCTGGATGCCGATACCCAGCGCCAGGGCCACCGCGCCACCGATGGTCGCCGAGGGCAAGCCTGCGGCCACCGCGCCGAAGGCCACCCCCACGGCCAAGCCTTCAGGGATGTTGTGCAGAGTGATGGCCAGAACGAGCAATGTACTGCGCTGCCAGGATGTCTTCACGCCTTCGGCGTCCGTGGTGCACATGCCCGGATGAATGTGCGGCAGGAAAATGTCGATAAGGCGCATGAACACGCCTCCGCCGAGAAACCCGACAACCGCCGTGAGCCAGGCTGTCTGACCCAACTGCTCGGCTATCTCGATGCCGGGGGCAAGGAGCGACCAGAAACTGGCGGCGATCATGACTCCGGCCGCAAAACCCAGCATGCAGTCAAGCAGTTTTTGATTCAGCGTTTTGCCAAGGAACACCAAGGCAGCCCCTGCTGCAGTAACGCCCCACGTAAAAAGCGTGGCCAGCAATGCCTGAATGACGGGATTCAAATTCAAGAAGAATTCCTGCATCCGCAAACCTCCCTTGTCTCAAGTGTCCCTGCGTTCCCGTGAAAATGATCATAAGGCTCACGGTTTCGTCAACAGATTCGACGAGTCCCTTGGCGTTATTTTTGAACTAGGAGGCAGGCTTGATGTCTGAGTTGAATTGCATGCATCCGTTATGAGACAAAAGTTAAGGCTGGAGCCAAAGGAAGATCTGGCCCTCTTGTCTTCCACGCTGTTTCTGAGGCGCGTTCCATTTGGCCCACAAAGTTTACGCACCACCCACTCCGCAATCCCCAAAAAATGATCTCAAGGTTACAAATCCCCAACCCATTGAAAAATCGAAAAAAAACGTGCACACTGAACACTATGAAGCCGCCGTTGGCGCAAAGAAAACGTGCTTTTCGGAAAACCGTTCCCGGACGTCAATTTTCGAATGCAGGTTGACATGGGGCTGATAGCGCACAAAGTACATGGTAAACCGAAATTTCCACATTGCCTGCGGACAGTGTTTATGTCCGGCAATAGCCGCAAGGAGATACATATGAAAAAAGTCAATTTGATCGAAGCCAACGGGTTCAACGACCTGGGACTGAAGAAGCTGTTGGTCCACGAATCGCCCTATTTCAAGATCCTGAACTTCAACTTCAAGGCTGGACAGCAATTGCCCATCCATTCCCATGACATCGAGGGTCAGCTTTCCATTCTCATCCTGGAAGGCGAAGGCGAATTCTTGGCCAAGGACGGGACCTTGCCGGCAAAAACCGGCGACGTCCTCGTTTGCGACATTGCCGTGCCGCACGGGATCAGGGCGATCACGGACATGCGCACCGTGGTCACCATCGCCCCGCCGATTTGAACGAAGACGGGATGATAATAAGGATCGAGTCGGTCGCGTCTTGCGACCGACTCGATCTGCGAAATGAAAGCATGTGCTCAGGGTTCCGGCAGCTGCCGGGACCCTGAGTGCTTTTCATGCATCTACAGATGAGGGGTGCCGGCAAGTCAAAGGAAGGTCTGACTCCATTGTCGGCTGCGCCTGATCAGCCAATCGGCATCCGGAACGCTCCGTCAGACTTTTTTCCGCAGTGTGGACGGGGTCGAGCTTTCCTGGATTGAGGAGTAATAGCTGGAAAGCTTGGCGTCATGGACCTTGAGCGCGGCCTGCATTTCCGCCAACTCGATGCTGCCATTGCCGCTGGTGTCGGTTTCATTGAACGCGGTGGCGGAAAAGGAAGTTTCCTGTCGGGACAGCACTCCGTCCGAGTTCGCATCCTTACGTTTCATGTATTCCTGGGCCGCTTTATCCGCGGCGGAACTTTCGTCCTGTTTGGTCGAGTCCCCCAGAATGCCCGCCAGCAAATCCTGAGATGTCGCCGCTCTTCGTTGAGAAACGTAGAAAGAATAGACATCCTTGCCATGCCCCGCCATGGCGGCATCAATTTCCTCCTGAGTGACCTTGCCGTCCTTTGACGCATCGAGGCGCGCAAAGGCTTCGGCGGACAGGGTCACTTCATCCTGGGTAACGACCTCATCCTTGTTCGCATCCGCGTCACGAAAGCATTTTCGTGCGCCGATCTTTGCGAACAGTTCGTTCTGGCTCGCCTCGCCATTGCCGGACAACTGGGATGAAGCCTCAAGATATTGCCTGGAACTGACACGCATGATTTGCCTCCTCCGAGCTTTCAAGCAACACACATGCCAGAGCACCAGGAGGCCACAACAACATGATGGTGTGCTCAACTCGACGGTCTGCCCTCTCGCTTTACCCCCTTCGTCAGAACAAATCCGAGTCAATCATTCCAAAACGAAGCAAAACATCTTTTCAGGGCGGAGGAAACTTGAGATGGTCGCTCTCACTCAAGGAGCAAGGGCATGACGCGAACACTCATCTCCATACTGGCCATCCTTCTGTCCCAGGCCGCCTGGTCCCAGGATCTGCCGTCTGAGGTCGTCTTGGTCAACTCGCCCTACCCTCCCTACGTCATGCCCGAAGGCGACCCCAAGGGCCCCGGCATCGACATGGAGATAGCCATGCAGGCCTTGGGAAACATGGAAATCGCAACAACCGTCAGGATGGTCCCTTTCAAACGGGTTCTCGCCATGCTCGAGGAGGGGCAGGCGGACATGACCACGTCCTTGAGCTTCCGACAGGATCGGGATTCCTACCTGCTGTGGTCGCGGCCGTACCGCACCGGCGCGAGCTACGCGTTTTTCTGCAGAAAGGGTTCGTCCTTCATGCCCGGACGGCTCGAGGATTTGCGAGGCCGCGCCGTGGGCGTGGTGCGCGGCTTCGTCTTTCCGCCCGCCTTCGCCGACGATCCGGCCATAAGGAAGGTCGAGGCGCCGCACGTCGCCAGCCTGATGAACATGCTCCTGGAGGGCCGGTTCGATGCCCTCATCGTCAACAGCCTGGCCGGACACTACGAACTGCTGGCCACCGGCCGGATCGGCGAGGTCGAGCAGGCTCCGTTCACGCTCGTCACTCCGGATGACAAAGGGACGTTCATGGGGTTTTCCAGGGCCCGCACCCGGCCGGAACTCGTGGAGCGCTTCAATGCGGAGGTCGAGAAGATGCAGGCCGACGGCACCATCCGGCGGATCGAGGGCACGTACCTGACAAATTGAGGGGGCGCCGGCAAGCCGAACAAGGCAGAGGGGACAGAGGGGTCAGATCTTCCTTTGACGCAAGTTCCCTTCAATCATTTCAAATTTATAGAGCATGTCAGTGCATCCTCGGCCAGTCGTACAAGGCTCTCCGCGAGGGCGCCGAAATCAGTACGGGCTATCAGCCCCAAACGGATACCAAGGAGATTCCCTTCTGCCAACGCGGCGAAAACCACCCCGGTTCTGCGGATGGCGGAAAACGACGCCGGGAATAGCCCCATGCCTTCACCAGCAGCGATGCGGGCCAGCAGCACGTCATGCTCGGTCGGCTCCTCCTTGAGCATCGGCGCGAAACCGGCGTGGGCGAAGACCCGTTTCGTGTGATCGAAAAACGCGGGGTGCCCTTCGCGCCGGAACCAGAAGAGAGGCTTCCCGCTCAGATCGCGCAAGCGATGGCGGCCCTGCGCGGCCTCGGGCCAGCCCTCCGGCAGGACGGCGAGCAGCGGCTCCGCATAGGACAACGGCACGACATGCAGCCCATGCGTGTCGAGAGGCAGCGCCACGAAGGCCGCATCGACTCTGCCCCTGCGCACTTCGCGAACCAGGCGGGGCGATGTCGCACGCTCCAGACGCAGCCCCGGCCCATGGGCGGCGAAAAGCCGCGACTCCAGGGCCGCGAAGACCCCCTGCTCGAAAGCCGTGGTCAGGCCGATGACAGGAGCACGCGCTCCGGCGACGCGCAAGGCGTGCAGCCGCTCACGGGTGGCCGTCTCCAGTTCCAGTACGGGACGGACGATTTCGAGTACCCTTTCCCCTTCCGTCGTCAGGGTCAGGCCCCGGGAATGGCGGACAAACAACGCCACACCCAAGAACTCCTCCAGCCGCTTCATGTGGCGGCTCAGGGGCGGCTGGGCCATGAACAGGCGCTCCGCCGCCCGGCGCAGGTTCAATTCTTCGGCCACCACCGCGAAATAGCGCAGCTGCCGCACGTCCAGGGATTCGAGCATCCGTTCCGTCATACCGAAAAGGTATCGCAAAAAAAGTACGATGCAAAGCCTCTCCGGGCTCCTACTTCAATCGAAAGAGGACAAACACCCAACACGGAGAGGAAACTATGACACGCTACGAGACGGGACTCGCCATGCTCGCAAAGGTCGATGGCAGCGTCGGGGAAAAGGTGATCGAGAGCCTGAAGGACATCGCGCCGGACTTCGGGCGCTACCTCGTTGAATGCTTCGGGGACATCTACTCCAGGCCGGGCCTGGACCTCAAAAGCCGGGAAATCGCCGTGGTCGCGGCCCTGACCGCCCTGGGGACGGCCGGACCGCAGCTCCGGGTCCACCTGCACGCCGCCCTCAATGTCGGCTGCACGCGGGAGGAGATTGTCGAGGTCATCATGCAGATGTCGGCCTACGCCGGTTTCCCAGCAGCCCTGAACGGGCTCTTCGCGGCCAAGGAGGTGTTCGCCGAGCGGCGGGCCGACGGCAGGGGATAAAAACCATGGAGCCTAGGGTCAGATCTGAATCTTGAATTATCCCATTTTCCGAAGAATTTTACTCACTGATGAATAATTCAATCCCGTCGCGGCAGCTACGGGTTCCTGAGTGTAGCCGAGCTCATGGCAGGCCTTGCGGTTGGCGGAAATTCTATGCGGAGTGGGCGGGCCAGGAAGAGAAAATATCCCGGAAAAATCAAGATTCAAGATCTGACCCGCTCCCCGCTCGAAGGCCCGGCGATGACAGCCCAGCCAGGTTTCCACGCGCTGGTTGGTGACGAGTTCGACGTACATGTGCTTGCTGCACGTCAGGGTCATGACGAAGAACCACGTCTTCATGACCTCGCCGTTGTGGACATCGGTGATGACGGGGCCTGCGCCGAAGTCGACCTGGGCAGTCTCGGCCGGGGGATGGTCGAGGAAGACCGTGGCTGGAGCCGCCTTCTTGTTGCGCCTGATGAAACGCTTCACGGAGTCGTAGCCGCCCGTGAAGCCGTAACGCTCAACCAAGGCTTCATGGATGGTCGTTGCTTGAATGCCCCGCTCCATCCAGGTGCAGATGAGTTCAGCCATCGGAGCAGCCAAGGACTGCGACGGCTGCTGGGTCCGAGGAGACTGGACGAGAGCTTCCAGGTCCTCGTTGGGTGGCAGGGAGCGACTTGGGTCAAGCCAGCCCTGGTCGAGGGCGATCGCTCGTAGCTGGCCGGCCTTGCGCCGGCCCATGAGGCCAGCACGTTCTATCTCACGGTCGGACTCTCCAAGCCGCATCCGTGTGATGACGTGTCGAATCTCGTACATTTCGAACCTCCTGTTGGCCATCTCCCTTCCTCCTCGTGTTTCGGAAGGAAGGGGATAAACGCTGAGGAAGCCCGAGCGAAGTGTTTTTACGGTTCTCTCAAATTCAGGGTGGCGCCATTAGGGGTGCCCATGAGCTGGCTCCATTAAGGGTGCCCATGAAATGGCGCCATTAGGGTGCCCACGGTTTGGCGCTATAGGGGTGCCCGTTCACACATGGCAAATTCGATAGCCTCAAGTGGGGTCGGCGGCGGAACAGGGTGATTCTCATTTTCATATGCACCAATGAGAGTCCCCCAGACCTCCAGTTCGTCAAACTCAGGGCTACCGGGCTCCGAGTCGAAAATTTCTTCGACCCGAGCCAACGCCGCTTCGTAGTCAGCGTCTGTCTTAATGGCACGGATCATCATACTCCACCTCTGCTGCTTTTATTATGTCTTTGCATCAAGACCCGCTTGGACAAAGAGACGATACTGTTTCCGGGCGCGGTCCCGATCAGCCCCAAACTGTTCAAGAATTCACTCTCCCCGCCTCAACGAAAGCATCGGTGACGATCACGCCAACCTCAATGCTCCCCATCGCCCCACATCTCGACAACCCGACGCGCCTCCTCCTCTGAAGCTACGGCAAGATGCAGCGTGTCCGGCAGGAAGGACTCATGAATCGGGATATCTCTCTGTTCAAAGATCTCTCCTATACGCAGGGACATCAAGCCTCCAACATGACGTGATGTCGCTGATTGCAACCTTTCAGCGATGTCGTTTCGCAGGGTGATGACGACCATGTTGCGGTTGGCGGCATCTCTACCGAGAGAGATGCTTGCCTGTCCCTTTTCGACCACGACGCGTTCGTTGCCGACGGTGAATTCGATTTCCGGTTGGGCCTTGCAGGCCATGAGGCTGCACACGATCAGCACGGCCAAGATGGTTGCAAATCTCATGGCGTCACCTTCACTTGAATCGTTTGCCCTAGCGAATGACTGCGGAAGCGGATACGTTGTATGCAATAACAGATTCCGGCAGTAAATGTATGGCTACCGGGACCTGTTACAAGATCAACAGTTTGCGATGGTCCCTTCCAGTATTGAATTTCGGCATCAAACGTCGAAGGTGCGCTTGATATGGTATCAAAATCAACTCGATACGTAAGCGGCCCACCCGTCAACTTAGCTAATTCAACCCATGGCCCCCACACTCTTGCAGGTGGTGCCCAACCTTCAAAACTTCGCATCGTCTGGTCCTCCATATGATTTTGGTTGAATAAAAACATGAAGGACTCATTTAGCAATATGCGGCGACACGTCATATTCGGATTGGACTGTATTTGTAAAAAATTGAATACTTATTTCTTGATTCACGACCGCCGGAGATGAATCAGAAATATGAGAACTCTCCATAGAGAAGCATAGAGAGACGAGGCTCAGCGCGCGAATCATATTCAGCGTCAGCTTTCTTTTCCAGCCAGCACCTCGGAAACTTTACTTTTTGAACCAAGAAACGGGACAAGGTCTTTTTGTTTCAGACCCCGCAGGTCCATGGCAAATTCAATAGCCTCAAGTGGGGTCGGCGACGGAACAGGATAATTCTCATTTTCATATGCATTAGGCGGGTTGACTTACAGCGGGCACTCCGTCTTGGAGCTGAATGATGAAATATGAAGGAACGTAGCGCGAGTTTTTGTTTGTAATAGCAGGTTATTAGATGAAGAATATGGCTGATTTTGAGCAGGAGAGGCGATTCTAAGGCTGAAAAATGAGCCTTTTTAAAGAAAAAATATCAGAAAATTAGACTGTTATTGGTCTCAGAGACCCTGGATCTTGTCAAGGCAGCTTAGCTGACTGTTGAAAAATTATCAGAAATATAGAAGGTTGCCATAAACAAGGAGTTGTTATGGGGCTTGGCAACCAGGGTGATGATCAGGGTCAGGTATTTGTCATGTGTGCGGATTTACCGCGTTCACCTGGCCACATTTTTTATGATCGATTGCAGTCCGTCTTGATCAAGAGTGGCTTTGACCGCTTTGTCGAAAAGCTCTGCGAGCCGTATTATGCGTCTGGTCCTGGCAGGAAATCCATTCCTCCGGGGCGATATTTCAGGATGCACCTGGTTGGTTATTTCGAAGGCATCGAGAGTGAGCGCGGACTTGAGTGGCGATGTTCCGACTCCTTGTCGTTGCGAAAGTTCCTGCGGCTCTCCCTGACCCAGCGGGTGCCGGATCACTCCAGTCTGAGCAGGATCAGGCAGCGACTACCCTTGGAAGTCCATCAGGACGTGTTCAGTTGGGTGTTGCAGGCACTGAGCAAGTCCGGCTTGGTAGTTGGAGAACGCCTCGGCATTGATGGCTCGACCATGGAAGCCAACGCGGCCATGCGCTCGATTGTGCGTCGGGATACGGGCGAAACGTATCAGCAGATGCTTGAGCGTATCGCCAAGGACAGCGGGATCAAGACGCCAACCCGTGAAGAACTGGCCCGCATGGATCGAAAGCGCAAAGGGAAAAAGCTTTCGAACAAGGACTGGAAGTCGGAGAGCGACGAGGACGCGCGGATCACCAAGATGAAGGACGGCCGCACCCACCTTGCCTACAAGCCCGAGCACGCCGTGGACCTGGACACCGGAGCGATTGTCTCCGCCGATATCCACAAGGCCGACCAAGGGGACACGACGACGATCGGCAAGACGCTGGAATCCGCCCGGAAGAATCTATCCGACGTTGGATGCACGCCGATAACCACGGCTCCGACGGAGGTCATTGCGGACAAAGGCTACCATTCTCGGGAAGTAGTGAAAGAATTGGATGGCGGATTCTGGAAGACAAGGATCGCTGAGCCGAAGGCGAACGGGCTGTACAACTGGAAGGGTGACCACGAGGCACGGCGGGCCGTTTACAACAACCGCGCTCGGTTGAAGTCAGCAAAAGGGCGCGAACTGGCAAAGCGACGAACGGAATTGGTCGAGCGAAGTTTCCAGCATGTGCTTGATCGTGGAGGCATGCGCCGAACGCACCTTCGAGGGCAGGAAAACGTCCACAAACGATACCTGCTGTGCGTGGCCGCCCAAGTTTGACAGCGACTTGAAGCCAACTACTCGTACTTATGGCCTTTATTTGTTTTCCACACCCAATTTGTAGTACGTACAAAATCTATAAAATTATTGCTATTCATAAATAATCCAGTTATTAGTAGTTTATGTTTGTACGAATAGCTAAGCAGAAACGAGGCGACAAAGTCTACCGCCATCTCCAGATCGCGGAATCTTTCCGTGATCCCGAGAAAGGCGGATCTCCGCGTACACGGATTCTGGCTCATCTCGGCACTATCGAGAGTTTAGGCGAAGACCAGGTCGAGCGACTCATCGCCGGCTTCCAGAAAGCTCTCGGTCGAGATCCGGCTCAGGCCGGCCCGCCACTCCTCACGTTTGCACGTGATTTCGGACATGTTCACGCGGTCCAACATCTTTGGGAAATTTTGGGGCTCTCCAAAACCCTGGCCCGCGCAGGGGTAAAGACTGGGGCTGGGTTGGATTATGCTGAACTGATCAAGTTGCTGGTCGTCAATCGCCTCTGCGATCCGTGCTCCAAACTGGCGCTGCTGGAGTGGCTGGACGGCGTCTGGCTTTCTGGATTTGAGCAACACCGCCCGGCCTATCACCATCTCTTGCGCGCCATGGACAGGTTACTGGACGCAAAGGAAGCCTTGGAGCCTTTGATAGCCAAGCGCTTCATGCCCAAGGCGCAGTGGGAAGGCGATCTGCTTTTCTATGACATCACGTCCACATGGTTCGACGGGGATCGGTCGTTGGCGGAGGATGACATTCGGCGCTTCGGATACAGTCGCGATGGCCGGTTTGATCGGCGCCAAATCACCATCGGCGTGGTTATGGGCAAGGAAGGCATACCGCTTTGCCACCATGTCTTTCCGGGGAACACCGTGGATAAGACCACTGTGGTCGAGGTGGTGAAGGATCTGAAGACTCGTTTCAAGTTGCGTAGTGTGGTGTTTGTCGGGGACAGGGGAATGCTCTCGGACCAAAATCTGGAGACATTGCTGGCCGAGGAGTTCGGCTTCATCGTGGCGCATCCATTGCGGCGTGGAGAGGAGGCGCGGAGCGTGATCGAAGCTCTGCGTCTAAAGATCTCGTTTGACGGGCAGGACGAGGAGATTGTCGAGGAAGTTCGCAGCGGGGTCCGGTTCGTTATGGCCCATTCCCCGAAGATCGCAGCCGAAACCAGGGCGAACCGCCAGGAGCGCCTTGCCAAGGCCGACGCCAAGATCCAGGAAATACTTGCTCCACGATCAGGCAAGGGGCGCAAGCCAAGCCCACAGGGTCAATACGACCGCATCAGGGATTACCTGCGTGACAAGGGCTTGCTCTCATTGTTCCAGGTTGCGCTCACCCAGGATCAGGTCATCGTCAAGGCGGACAAGAAACGCAGGGCTTGGGAAGAAAAGATAGATGGCGTCTTGCTCCTCGAAACCACCGATATGAATGCGCCATGCGCAGATATTATCAAACATTACAAAGAGCTTGCAGAAATTGAACGAGGCTGGAGAGCGCTCAAAAGCACCTTGGAACTACGCCCTGTGTATCACTGGACCGAGGAGCGAATCCGGGCGCATGTGTTTGTTTGCGTAATTGCATTGCAGTTGGAGCGTTGGATGCGAAACAGGCTCAAGGAAATGGCTGTGACTGTGCCGACAGCCATTCGTCTTCTGCGTCAGATCAAGATGGGGGAGATCATGGTCGGAGAACAGAAGCTGATGACTCCCAGTCGTCCCGCGGACGCACAAAAAAAGATCCTACGCGCCTTGGGCGCCCCACCGATCCCGACCAATGGGGAACAAGCAAATGTAGTGTAAACTCAGGGTGTCGCTGAAGGACTAATGTCCTAATTTAAAAAGAATAAGCTCGATATTGCTGTCAAACTTGAGTGGCCGGGTTCAATCTCGGCCTGCTGATGCGCCAGTTGATAGGTTTCGGGACCCCGAAGGGGTATTTTTACCTCAATTCAGCGCAGATTATTGTTTTTGCTTGGGGACGGATGGTCGTTTTGATGATTTTGGTCGAGATGAAGAGCGAGATCGGCGAAAAATTCGTCGGAGCGCAGATTACCGTAGAACGGTGTTGATCATGAATTAATCAACGGGCTGTTAGCCGATGCCGGATACATGACTGCATTCGATCTCTAAGCCATGAGAACATCCTTGACATCGGGGCGGGTCCATACATGGGTGACCCCATTCCCCCAGTTTCAAAACGATAACTCCCATGCGCGTACAAGTGTCTCAAATACAGATTTCATTTCCGTTTCGAATTGTTCTTTCGTAATTTCATCACCAACTCGTTTTGATAGACTTGTTTTCTGCTTGCCCGTCATACTTGCAACTTGCTGCTCCGTTCTTTTCCAGTCCAAGTGATTTGGATAGCATTCCTCCAATGAGCCGTGGGCTAAGACTTTAATTTGCCCTCTATCATTAAATCTTCTAAACTCCTTCATGAACTCATCAAAGCCGCCTTGCGCCTTTTGAGTTGGAGCATCGCACAAGACAACTATCTTTTCTTCGAATATAGAACTCTCAAGAGGCTTAAATGACTTTTTTATAGCATTAATTGAGCGCTTAGCTTGATGAGTATCGCCTTCAGCAGAAATTATTTGAATTGTCGGTTTATCGGAATAGAAGCGTTTAATTACACGGGTTAAAAATTCGACCTCACTCGGTCCTTCTACTATTAAAAAGTTACGAGGAAGCAATAGATCAGACGGGCTTCCACCTAGTAATTCAAAGACAACGTAGGGCTTATCCAGTTGATCGACATACCTAAAGTGAGTGATGCTATCTTCTTTCTCAACTTTATAAATTTTTTGAGATGGATGCTCGTCTGCTACAAATACCGATGAATGGGTATTTATAAATACTTGATCTAGATCAGCGCTCAATGTCAGGAGTACTTCTTTTAATTTCCGCTGTGCGGTTGGGTGTAAATGAAGCTCTGCTTCATCAATGAAGAATAAAAACGACTTGCCAGCATCTTCTCTACCTTTTCTGTAATCTGCATACGCCTGGATAATGGCAAGCATAAGAGCCCTCTGCATGCCATCACCTTTTTCGGATGCGTATGTTTCTACACCATCATCAACTCTAGTCTGGAAATTTTTTAGCAAGTCATTGAATTCAGGACTTGTGACTTCAAAACTAACCTTTGTGCATTCGGCAAATTGTTTTTCCAAATGAGTTTTAACATTGTCGCCCAAACGATCAAACTCCACCTTTACAGCTGAACCATCATCATCAAACAACTCATCAAACTTGTCTCTAAAAGCTCTGTATTGAGGATTGTCTTGCAGAATTTCTTCAAGAACAGAAGACAGCATAATGCCAACCGGAGTCTTCGCAGAATATTTTGCCACTTCATCAAAATATTGCTTGGTATGTATATATTCAAATTTTGGTAGAAAATCGTTAAACGCTTTATCAAACCCTGCTGGATTTTTAGCTAACTCTTCTCCATTTATTATTATTTTTCTTTTGCTAGGCTCTTCGCTTGATCTTTCAACAACTAACTTGTCGTTACCGTCTAACACACCTAACATTTTAGTCTTATTGGCTTCATTGCGCATATTTTCAGCGCCATGCAAAGCACCCGTAAACTCTATTTTTACTGAAATGGTTTTTAATGTATCTCCTTTTGGGTGTAAATCCTTCATAGACACACCTTTAGAAGTTCCATTGAAAAACCATTCAACCGCTTCAAAGAAATTGGTCTTGCCTGCGTTATTTTGACCTACAAAGATATTGAAGTTATCACAATCAAAATGAGCTTCGCCGATAGACCTGAAATTGCTTATAGATACTTTAGATATTTTCATCGTTCCCTGACCTCTGATTGAAACTTAGAAGTGGCCCCGGAAATTTGTACAAGCTTTTTGGTGGGAACGGTGGAGCCAGTTGGCTGTCCCCTCGATGGAATGGTTAGACATCGCCCCTCTACTTACCGGCTTCACAAAAAGCGCGAAGATCCCCTGCATAGGAGTAATGAGGAAACGCCTGAACGTTAAGTCGCTCCGCAATCGTATCAATGAGCTGAGAGACATCAGATTCCGATTTAGCTGGAATGGCATTTAAGGACGACAAGGGCTGTCTGAGGGCAGCCACCACCGTGCCACGAACGAGAACCGGCGCAAGGTACTTCTGCGCGCCCCAACGCGCGCCAAGTTCGAAGAGTGTGTACGTAGAGTTGAGGCTCGACGCGCTCAGCAATGCCACAAGAACGGTGGCATCAAAGACCTCCGATCTCAACTGCTCGTTGAAGCTTGATCCAGCAGGAAGCCGGTACCCCTCAACGCTTGTGCATCGGATTCGAGTTGGATCGATAGGAAGTGCAGCCCGGAGAAGTGATATGAAGCCCGCAGCCAGTTCGCTGTCATCGGTGCTATGGCTGATGAAGATGTCCAAGGTAACGACCTCTTTTGTTGTGCTCTGCGGTATGGATGGTTCTGATTCGAGAAACTTTTCACCCTGATAGGTTAGCCCTCCGAGCACGACAGCCGCACGGAAGGACATATTGCCACGAGCGCTGGCCTTCAGGAACCTCGCGTCGTGGATAAGGCTCTGCTGCTTCGCCTCAAGCAGACGATTTGCGACCTTCTGGAAAGCCTGTAGATCGCTCTCAGATTCGCTTGCTGGCTCGAAGTTTGATTCTCCAGATCGCACCCTCTCAAGTGTTTGTCGTAGAAGCTGCATACGATACCTTTCGGCGTCTAAAATAAGAATTATTTCGCCAAGTTGAGTTGTTAAGTGTTTTCCTCTACTTAAATTTATCAGTATGTCTTTCAAGAAACCTTTTATATTCATCTGAATTTCGAAAGCGTTCACTCTCTAATTCTATAATGATATCCAGAGAAGCGTCTATCTTCTCCGAGTCTATTTTTATGAGTAGATTTTTTGTAGTTGGCTCAGGAAGATTGTCAGAATATATTGTAGTTTCAATACAAAACTCAACTTTCTCTAACGCTCCAATGTGGAGACAGCTTTCTATCCATGCGGTACTTTGAGGTTGAACTTTTTCAACACTGGTTTCAACTAACCAATAATCTGAAATCCTTTTCACTGTTAAGTCACGCGATGCTACTACTCCTTGTAATTTATAGCTGATATCGCGCAGAGGGGAGTAGCTATATTGGGGCACCTTAGGCATTCCATATTCATCAAGTGCCTGTATGATATTTTTGGAGTCTTGAATTTTAATTTCAACCCTGACGTCATTAGCAACTCCGGAACCAGAGTTTTTTATTGCAAAATAGATGGGGAAAGTGAGTCGATGAATAGAGGTGAACCGGGTCAGTTCTCTATAGTAGTCTGAGTTAGTACGATCAAGGTCAAAACTATATCCCAAAGCTGGCCTCTGTTTGTTTCCTTTATAGTCAGGAATATCTTTCTGTCGTGGAACGTTTAATACCAAAGAAGATGATGAATATGTATCTGGCAGAATTTCTCTTTTTTCTTTATCGACGAAATAAATTTCTAAGATAGGGCTCTTCTCTTCAGACACAAATGAATTAATACCCATTTTCGAAATTTCGTCCAATTTAGCAATATCTGTAGAGCTTCCACGCTTAATATATACAGTTTCTTTTTTTAAATTTCCGTAATCCTTTTTGAGATAGAAGGGGCGATTCTGAATTGGGATATGGATTACCCCAATATGTTTGTTTTTGAAATCAAGGTTTCGATAAGAAAATGTAATTGGTTTTTGGGTCTTACTATTTACAAACTGTTGGATTTGGGCATCATCTAATTTCTCAGAAATACCTTCAACTTCGCTTTTCCCTCCTTTTACTTCTTTTATACCTATTAGGATAAAGGCATCAGTTCTACGCCATGAATTTGAAAAGGCCAAAATATCCTTAAGCAACTCACATTTCTCTTCATCCGATGCTTTTGTAAATTTATACTGATCACGCTTAAAATCTAAATCGACGCCTTCTTCTCCATAAAGCAATATGTCAATTAATGCAGTGTCAATTTTCATATTGTCTCGTGATGCATCGTATGCTTTAGTGGTTATTGGTCTCAGGGGCCCAGACATTATAGGGCTTGAACTCACGGCACAAAGAAAAGTAAAGGCAGACAAGCCCCCTTTTCAGCTCACATTATTGAGCGTATTTTTAAAAATTAATGTATCATGCCTTTAAAAATAGCTCGACCTTTTTGAGTTAAGCTCCAATAATTGTTTGGTTCTCCAGTAGTTATGGCAAGTCCATTCATGTGGAGCCACGAGAGTAATTCATAAACTTTTTCTATTTTAACTTTTGTTTCTTTTTTTATACCCTGTACTGTTCGTCTTGAATATTCGCTTGAACCTAAAGCTTTTATTATTTTTTGGTGTTCATTACCTACAACTGCAAAACCTTCAATTCTAATGCCACCGTTTGCTTGCTCTCCCATATCATGTTCTTCAATATCTGGTTCTGTTTCCTTAATAACTATCGGATCAATTTCTTCTTTTAATTTTTCAACTTCACGCTTAGCTTCTTCTGCAGTTTTGAGAATTTTTTGAGTAAGTGTTTGAATCATTGATCTGGAAGATATTGCTCCAAGGAGGCAAAACCCAAAAAAAACATAGTAATCAACATGTTTTGATGTACCGTCTAATATTCCAGATAGCAAAGTGCTAGAAATTGTGTTTAAAAATAATGGAACTAAAAAAGAAGCCCCTAACCCAATAAGAATAGACCAAAAAATTTCGTATAGTTTATTTTCTGGACTCCTAACTAGCGCATAATTAATACATCCGCCGAATATTCCTGCGATAATAATAAGTAACATTATAATTTCATTATTCATTTTTATTTATTTAGCATATATATTGTTATTGGTCTCAGAGACACAGGCAGTTAGATTGTGTCGCTTGCTTCGATTGATCGCCTTTGGCTTCGGATGTCTGTGCAGGAACACCTGGCGGAGATGCCATAGAAATTGGAGAAAGTAGGGCTAGAAAAAGAACAAGTGTTTTCATTGTAAATATCCGTCGCATGGGCTTCCTTTCTATCTAACGTGCCGGTGACTGGCCGGGGGACAATCAGAGCCGAGGCGCCGGCAGTTTTCCCAGTCCGTGTCCACTGGGTGGTTAGGGGGCGGGATTGCCATCCGATTTCTCAACTCCAACGATTGCCGTCATCGCTTCTTTTGTCTCCCTGTTGATTTCGCTTACCATGTTGTCGATACTGCGCTTCTCTTCCTCAGTGAACGTGCCTTCAAGAACAGGCACCTCCAGCGCGCCATCTTTGAGGAGCGCCTTGATCATGTCAGTGTAGACAAAAGCGTGTTCAATACCGTCGTGAGACTGAAGAACGGTGATTTCCTCTTGTTCGTTTTTTCTAAACACGAGCTTCATCTGTCCCCCTGAACCGTTTGAGATTGTACTTCTTGACACGCTTCTTGATTGACGCCTTTCCGCCATCCGTTGTTGCTGCTATCACATCTACAACATCGACGTCTCCCAGAACACCTTCGAGCGGGCTCGATCGGATCGTCATGAACTTGTCCTTACTCGTGCACACAATCACGTTTTGAGCGTCGCCTAACATCGGTATCGTTGCGTTGTGCGAGACAAGGATGATCTGCCGTGAAGCCTTGCACTGCTTGATTGCCTTGAGGAGACCTGCATTGATGTAGGAAGTCGCCAGATTGTCTTCTGGCTGATCAATGATCAACGGAGCTGTATCCGTTGAACAGCCAAGTACAAGGTCGAGAATCACCGAGGTCTTCCAGCCAGCACTCAGTTGATCGAAGTCCTTCCCTTCGCTGGTGGTGATGCGGTACTTCTTCTGATTCATCGCCTGGAAACGCGTTATCACCTCACGCCGAAGATCAGCATAGTTCATGACCTTTGGCGACCTCTTACGGAATCCGTCCGAGGACAAGGCAGAAGGAGTGATTGCATCGAAGCTGCTAATCTGACAGTCAGATTTAAGGGTCTGGTTCAGGATCTCCAGGAACTTGCCGGGGCTGAGTTCGAATGCGTTCTCAATGAAGAGCTTGTGCCCCATAGACTCGACTAATCTGGTGCTGCACTTGATGGCGAACCTGGCTATCCGATCACGTGAGGTGTAGAAAACATTGGTGTACCGCAGATAGTTCCGAATCACCCCCAGCAAAAGGCCAAACTGACGACTCTTGGTCTTGGTTTCTCGATCCTCAAGCGTCTGTCGTTGGTTTATGGCTTCGGCGTGACTACTCACAACCTGACGGATGGCTTCTTCAAACACGGACGCCGACCGCGCCGCATCAAGCTCTTCCTTTAGCCTTTCGACGAGGGTCCTATCGTGGTCGACGAAGGGGTTGGCAGCAAGGAACTTATCGATTTCATCCAACGACTTCTTGTGCTTCGAATATGTAGGTTCGGAATACTCAAACGTTTCCACAAGTGAGTCTTTGGGCTTAAGGTACTTCAGGGGGTTGCGCTTAATGAGTTTGGTGACTACGAGTCGGGACAGTATCGGAATTGTCTTCAACTCGCCTTCGAGTTGTTCAATCTTCTCTGCGGCTTCCACCATGTGGTTTAGATTTTCGGTCAGGTCTGCTAATCCGGCGTCAATAGCAGCTCTTTCAACCTTGTCACCAGGGAAAAGCTTCCTCAGCAGGTCGATGTGGTCGATCGTGTTGTCGTGGTCTTTCTGATCGCAGACTTTTACGATATAGTTCTGCTCCAAGTAGTGCGGCACCTGCCCTGTGGGACAGTCAACTGATATCTGATCAACGCCATATGCGCGATAATTGCTGTCTTCGAACGTGCCAAGGAGCTTCCGGTACAGGGAGTCGACAAATAGCGTCTTCCCACTTGACGACCCACCAATGACGACATTGAGTCCCGGCGTAAGAGCCGCGTCGATATGCAGGTAGTCATTAGATAGTGATACGTGCCGTATGAACTCGGCCCAAGTATCTGGTCGGGTTCCGTAGACAAGTCGAGCCGACTCCGACAGTGACAAGCGCAGACCATTGAAAGTCGGACCCGCGAGCATCCACGTTGGTACGAAAGGCTCGGCCTCCGAATTTTTTGATTCAGGATACTTGTCCGGATTGTAGTTATCGGTCGAGGTGATCAGGTTGACGAATTCTGCGATTCCAAGGCGCCGAAAGTAGTCTTGAGTACTCTCCAGACCTGAGTTGCTACGAGCAGTGAACCCGTCGAAATGGTTGTAGTAGATGCTGCGCTCGATAGTGGTGTCGAACTGGACACCTTTTGGAATCGATTTGTCGAAGGTGGAATGCGACTGGCCACCGTGGGGCAGGAGGACGAATTCGTATGCATCAAAGTGCTTTGCGATCTCCTCAATGGTCGGGATCGAGTCGGAAGCGCAGACTCTCTTTTTGGGGTACAGCGCGTCAAGAATCTTGTTTAATGCTTCGATGGCGTCTGCGGAGACTGGAGAGCGAAAGAATATGTGGCAATGGTAGGGCTGCTCTGTGCTGTAGTTCCGTACGTGCAGTTCGGCCCCTATCAGCAAATTGGGAAACAAGGACGCGGCGTTGAGGTAGGCGGCCTTGTTTATGGTGTTGTGATCAGTCAGTGAGATGAGATACGCAGATCCTGCCGCGCATGCCTGTATCTTATCGTTTAGTTTTGCCACATCATAGGCATGGTCAAGCTTGTCGGGATGCTTAGAAGTGTGGATATGGAGGTCAACGTATACTGGTTTCATGGGTTCCACGCTCCTTTCAATTTAAGTCAATATCGCTAACAATTAAGTCGCCCGCGCGGTGCTATCGTTATGGATGCCGCCATGCGAGAGACTAACTCGAAAAAGGACGCGGTTCCGCGTCGGGTGCATTTGCTCAAAGGCAATGGGTCAGGTCTGCTTTTGACGAAAGCTTGCAGACTAACATTCAGCCCATAAGCCTAATACGTTTTATGCTGTATTCCTGTATTATTGAGTCAGAAAAAAAGAAAACCCAATTTATATTTTTGAACATTGTCGACTTCTGGAAATCACTCGTTATTACTTTAACTGTCACGCATGAAATACATGGAAAGACAATTCTCAAGATAACTCTTCACCGTTGCTGTCAGCCGCTTGATATCTAACATTCCCGCTAAATCGCGAATTCGGTCCTCGCTCGCCTCTAGTTCCGGGTGAGCTGCAATGAGCCCGAATAGCTCGTGACGTGAAATTTCCATGGTGCTGCGGCCTTCGATGGGCCTGTAGGGAACTTCTTCCCGGTATGTTCCAGGGGCCCATATAAACGTCGTTTCACCTTCCTGGTGAGATTCGTTTTCGCCCATACAAGCATCGATTTGCTGTCGAATTTTGGCACCGGTTCTTTGCCAGCCATGGGCCTTGCAGATAGTGCGGGCCAGCCTATTGGCCTCAACGGGGCCTTCCTTTTCAACGAGATAGTCAATCATTTTGGTAAGGACCGGCTGATATTCTGGATCAAAAAAGCGGTCTGCGTTCGGTTGGACAGGCCAATCTATGTTGACACCCTCCCCCGTATTGTCCTCCAAAGCTATTTGGGCGCCCCTGGCATAGCGGGAACTGGAGTCCTGCGTAACCGGATTTAAGGGGAGCGACGTTGCTGAACCACTCTCTACTGAAAGTAGGAGTTGTGGAGCGGCCATCGTGTCTTCCTGTCTTGCCTTGTCAGCGATGAGCTCTTGCGGGACTGCGCGCCAATCATCCTGTTTTTCAGGACCATTTTGGGCTTTTATCACTTCTTCGTTTTCCCGTGTTCGAGAGGCATTAAGCAAACCTTCCAGTTCGTCATGGACCCGTTTGAGTGCGTTCGTCGGATTCATAAACCAGTCCGTCGACCAGATGCGGATGATGCTCCAACCGAGGTTGCGCAGCACTCCCTCCCGGATTTTGTCTCGGTCCCTGGCGCTTGCTGAGCTATGGTAGCTGGCACCGTCGCATTCGATACCTGCAAGGTAGGCTCCGGCGTGGTCTGGATGGACTACTCCGAGATCGATGCGATAGCCGGAGACGCCGATTTGAGGCCTCACTTCCCATCCTTTGTCGCGAAGCGCGTCAATCACAGCTTCTTCAAATGGGCTTTCGGCATCTCCTAGCGAATCTGAATTCATGGCTGGCAATGCAATCGATCCCTTTTTTGCGTAGTCCAGAAAATTCTTGAGGTGAGCAACGCCGAGGGACTTTGTCCTTGATGTGTCGATATCGTCGCCTTCAATCGATGAAAAAACATGCATCTCGGACCGGGCTCGCGTCACGGCAACATTGAGTCGCTTTTCGCCACCGTCCAAGTTGAGCGCGCCGAAGCTCATCGACATCTTACCAGCATTGTCCTTTCCGAACGTGATGGAAAAGCACATGATGTCGCGTTCGTCTCCCTGAATATTCTCCAGGTTTTTAACGATTACCGGTTCCTCCCGATCATCGCTGAAATACCACTCCAGATTCGGGTTGGCCGTCCTGGCTTCGTCGAACAGGTTGAGGATCAACTCCTGTTGTTGGATGTTGAATGTGATGACTCCGAGAGTCGGGCGATTTTCTTCGGGGTATTCGAGCCAGGCTTCCAGGCGAGATTTGGCGAACGCCACAATCTCCCGTGCTTCTTCGATGTTGGTACGCCCAGTTCCTCTGGCATAGACGCCATTGTTCTTGTGGAAAACGAGAGCGTCCGATTCAGTTTTCGGCGACGGGAAGGTGATGAGCCTGCCCCCGTAATAATGGTGGTTGGAAAAGGATATCAGCGATTCGTCGCGACTGCGGTAGTGCCAGTTCAATTGGATCGGCGGAAGGCCCGCCGCTTCGGCTTCTTCAAGGATGCTGGGGAGGTCCTTTTCGTATTCAGCCAGGTCATCCAAGTCTTCGTCGTCGGTACGCCCGAAGAAGTTTGTGGGGGGCAACTGTTTCGGGTCACCCACGATAATGGACTGCTTCGCCCTGGCTATGGCGCCAACCGCATCCCAGGTCGTGATCTGGGATGCCTCGTCGAAGATGACCACATCGAACTGGGTCTGGTCGGCAGGCAGGTATTGCGCCACGGACAGCGGGGACATCAACATGCACGGCGCAAGCTTGGTGAATGTAGTCGGCATCTCCTCGATGAGTTTACGGATGGAGAGGCTGGGGCGTTGCAGGCCAAGTTGGTGCCGCAGAGTTCCCAACTCGGACCGGCGGGGAACGGCGTCCTTGTTCGGCAGTCCATGAGTGGCCTTCCTCAAGATTTGATCGGAAGCCAACTCCTGTACTTTCTTGTCGCGTATCCTGAATTCCTTGATCAAATCTTCGTGTGACCAATGACGGAATCCACGAAGTTCGGAACTGTCGTCCAGGGCAAGTGGTATCCACCAATTGAAGTAGGCTACACGGAAATCGACTTTAGCGTTATCGATTTCTCCCGATTTGAGTGCATCCAGAAAAGGAGCAAGCCCCAAAGCCTGAGCTTGCTCTCTGACAAGCACCCACGGGACCCAGTTCACGAGCTGCGTTTTATTGTCGATAATGTGGCGAAGATCTTTTGCTAGCGATTCAATGGAAGTAAAATGCAGTTTTCCCCCGGCGTGAATCAAATATGCATCGCAGGCGTCTTTGAATGTTTTCAAGGCCGATTGGAATTCTTCAGCCAAGATAGCCACTTCCGGTTTACCCTGTTGTTTTTTCAGCAAGGCTTCCAAGGT
The DNA here is from genome assembly GCF_054657795.1 of Desulfomicrobium salsuginis. NCBI lineage: Bacteria > Pseudomonadati > Thermodesulfobacteriota > Desulfovibrionia > Desulfovibrionales > Desulfomicrobiaceae > Desulfomicrobium > Desulfomicrobium salsuginis. Next base: position 861,561 of record NZ_BAAHYA010000002.1, read on the forward strand.
GGCGCTGAAATGATCCACATCCGCCGCATACCGGCGCACTTCATTGAGCGCCTGCTGCAATCTGCCAGCTTGTTCCAAGTATTCGGAAACTGCCTTCCCGTCGGTTGCCTCATCCTGAAATACAGGAAGTTCCACCAATTCACTTTGAGAGACGACTTCAAGATTATTCTGAAGCTGACGTAACGGAACGATTTCTTTGGCGACATCCACTTTGCCATTTGCAGCGTAACTCTGGAGAAGCTTTGTTACCCGTCGACGGCCAAAGGCGGAGAAAGGCCACATCTTGGCATTGGCCTCCCGCCACTGCCGGTCTATGTCGTCTATAGGAATTCGTTTTAATTCAGTATTCTCATAACTGGCCGACAAGTTGGAGCGCGCTTGCTGGATGGTTGTTATTGCCGTGCCCAAAGAAGCGGCGGCTTTTTCCAACTGGTTTAATTCCTTGTCGATGACGTTGCGATAGTCCTGCTCGGCAGTGATTTGGCAAACTTCGTAGAATTGATGTAATTTTTTTATACGCTCGAGATTGATTTCCTCGACCTCGGGTAGTCCGATTTCATCTGCGAGAGCATCTGCCGTTTCCTTGAGATGAGGAATTGCGACAAGAACGGCTTCGGCACGTTCAATCAGATCAGTCTCCCATTTGTAAGACCAATCCTTCGTCTCGACGCTTTCGAATCCTTCGCAATCGCGAACAATGGAATAGATTCGGGCTGCCTGGATGACAGTGTCTTCGAGTCTATCAAACATTGCCGGGTCATGCGACCGAAGGTTGTCAAATTTCAGTGAAAATTTCTGGCGTTGTCCCACAACCATGCCGATTGCTTGAAATATGCTGAAACCATGGCTCCCTGGGGCATGTAGTTGCTCGACATACTGGTTGAGCCGGTCTCGGGTATCCTTGAGCCGCTCTGTTTCAAGTTGCCAGGCACTTGTTGAATAAATTTCGCTTCGCTCCCATGCGGCTCCCAACTGTGCCAATACCTCTTTTCGGTTTGTCTTGTTGGAATGAAGTTCAAGGCAGACGTTGCCCAGACCGTATGCCTTGAGCCTTCGGTAAACGACGTTGAGCGCGGCTGACTTCTCAGCAACAAAGAGGACTCGTTTTCCTACGGACAGGCATTGGGCGATCATGTTCGCGATAGTTTGGCTTTTTCCTGTGCCGGGGGGGCCTATCACGATGAAGTCATACCCCTTCATTGCCGCGACAACGGCGGCAAGTTGCGAACTGTCGGCCGGGAGCGGCGTCAGCAATTCCCGGGGGGAAATGGTTTTGTCGATTTCGTTTGGGAGGGGGAGGCAAGCTTGACCACAAGCCTGCTCGAAAGGCGTTTCGGGCGAGTCGATGAGATGTTTGACCAACCGATTGTTTTTCAGATCGTTGGTCCGATCGACCAAGTCTTTCCACATCAAGTATTTTGCAAAAGAGAATGTAGAGAGTGCCGCGTCCTCGACTACTTCGAATCCTGGGACGTCTCTCACCGCCTGACGCATATGGGCGAATATCAGTGGGACATCAATGCCAGCGTCATCGGTGGGGAGTTCCCCCTCAAGCTTGTGCACCTTGAGCCCGAGATCCCGCTGCAGGAATTGCAGGAGGGTGGCGTTAATCCGAATGTCGTCTTCGTGGTGCGTCAGATAAAAGTGGGATTGCGCCGAGCGACGTTTGAGTGAAACCGGAAGCAGCAGAATGGGTGCCCGATAAATGGTGGGATCATTTTCCGCCTTTTTCCACCTGAGAAAGCCGACAGCGAGGTACAGGGTATTGGCCCCTCCCTCGATCATTTCACTGTTGGCCTTGCGAAAAAGGGTGATTAGCCTGTTGCGCATCTCATTCCCAGGAAGCGGAATGCAAAGCTGCTTTCGTTCCATGGCGTCCTTGGCGAACGCTTCATGGATATCCTTACCATGCTGTTGAAGGTAAAGTTCAGGGTCGCGAGCACCAATTGGATTCTCGTCCTTCAGCGAGATGATGCGCAGGGAATTTCCCTCCGCCAGCATGTCCTCAAGCTTTGGCAGGTCTGGGCACAGGACGGGAATGGTTTGCCTGGTTTCCTTGAAGTTGAGCAAACGGTTGCGCAGGGTGAGGTCGAGCAGTTTCCGTTGCCAGCGGTCGATTCTTCCTTGGGGCGTTTGCGGTCTCTCGTCGACGACTTCGCCTGGAAGCAAGCCGAAATCCGGTTCAGGGGGAAGCGCGGCAGGAGCTACCTCCTCGCTCGCTCCTTCCGAAGCCCCTCCCGTTTGATGCGAAGCCAGAGGCGTGATTCCAGCAAAGCGTGCCCGTCGTATGTCGATGGCCCGTTCGAAATTATTTTCGTTTTCTTCGGCGAGTTGGCCCTTGGCGTTCTTTACGGCTTGGTTGAAGTCTGCAACGGGCCGCATCGTGACGAGCGTTGTTTCAAAAACGACGAATTCTCTGGCGGCAATGGCTTTGCGCAGTTCAATGACATCAGGTTCTTCAATAGCGGGAAGAGTCTTGTCTACAAGCCATACACCAGCGAAGGCGTGCCCTTTGGTAAATACAATGACAGGATTGAGCCCCGCAGCCTCTAAAGCACCAGCGAAGAGCAGCGCTCCGTCAAGGCATGTGACGAGCCCTTCGTCCTGGATGCGTTTGGGGTTTCGGATCTTTTGCCCTGCGATCTCGAACGAAGCTGGCGGCTCTGCATAGCTCAAGGCCATCCCCGTAATGGCGGACCAGATTGAGGCCGCAAGCATGTATGCTCTTTTGGGGTCTCTGCTTTGATAACCGTCCAACGCCCCCCTTCGGTCGCTTTTCTCCAGCAGCATGCTTGCCTGCTTGCAAATCCGTGCGATGACTGGATCGTTAGGCGAGACGAATGCCGCAAGAATACTCGCCATCCCCACACCGCCCCATTCATCGCGAGCAAGAAGGCGCAGTGGCAAAATTTGTTCTTCAAGAACTTTGTCGAACTGTTTAAGTCGGAAGTTGAGTTGCCCCTGTTCTGCCTCGTTGAGGCCATCGAATAATGCGAAATCATAATTCAGACGCAAATCGGAAAGCGTTACTTCGCTTTGGGCACCTATCCTGTCGACAGTCCATGTCCTATTTCGGCAAAATTGAGGGTGGGCAATGAGTTCCAGCGTCAGATTTTCTAAAGGAGTATCTGAACTATTTTGAATCACTATACTCTGGAGGATTGGCACCGAATTCTGAGTGGAGGCGAAGTTGACGCACTCGGCAGAGGATATTTTTAGGTTCAAGATCGTGGTTGTGTCCATGTCTCTCTCAATGATCAATCAGGTCTAGAAAGAAAAAACTGGGCTGAGCCAGCCTAGACAAAGGGGGGCAAGTCCCGGTTTGACTTTTCTTGATGCCACCCGAACAGACATCTTCCCCACCAAAGCGCAATTTGGGCCAGATTTGGAGCCAGAATCATCCAATTAAGGCAGTGGCACCAGATCTCCCCTTGAAAAAAGCGACTTTCATTGACCACCAATCGCAGTCACAATTTTTTCCGTACCGTCGTTACAAGAAAAGTTGCACACACGGCAACTACTTCTTTTGTCATACATAATCCACGTAAGAACTACCGAACAATACGTGCATGATGCCAACAAAAAGGCCACCCGCACGGATGGCTACTCCCTGATTCGTAAGACACAACACGCAAACCCACACCAAAACCCACAAACAGAAAAAAGGGATCCCAGTCTTTCGACCAAAATCCCTTGTTCTCTAATGGCGGGGCCGATGGGACTCGAACCACGGCCTCCGGCTTCACAGGAAGATGATTACCTCTAGGTACGCTTCTGTCGAATCACCGCCCCCATAGAGTAGACAGCGGCGTGGCCAAAAGGTCTGGCCCCAGTGAGAATGTTTCCGCACCGTCGTAAAGAATCACAACAAGGCGCATTTTGTCGCCCGCCGTTTCCGCAAAACGTCGTATCCCCTGTAGGGCACGCTCGTTGACCGAAGCCGCAGCTTTCACTTCCGCCCCGACACGTTGGCCCTGGGCATTCTCGATGACCAAATCCACTTCAAACTTGGCGCGGTCCGAAGAAGAGTCAAAAGCAGACTCGGCCCCTTATTCTCCGCGCATTCTGCGCTGAACTGCCTTTCAATGTTTGATACAGATACATGACTACATATCTGTACCCAACTGTTTAAGGAAATTTGTCAGTCATTATGGGTATTTCATATCGTGATTTCGCGTTGTAATTGTCGTGAATTCAATTACATCTATATAGTAATGGAGGGTGAAAATTCGTGACAAGCTATTCCAGACTCAATGAAGAAGAGAAAAAGTATGTCCTGATGAATCCTGTCCGGAGTTTTGTGATCAAGGAATGTCAGGATGACGCTGAGCGTGAAACGGAACAGCGTTTTGGATACAATGGTCGTAATGATGAGACAGATGCTTTTCGGCATTGTATGTGGTCAGGCCTGATATCCAAGCGCATCAGCCACAGTGAGGCAATAAAATTTACGACCATGCACGAAATGCAGGACGGAAATGACTTTGCCGAGAAGAGTATGGATCTCCATAACAACAAGGTTGGAGCGGAAATTGGTCAGAATGTTGGAAGCGAGAGGTCAATCGCCGATGAATGTTACAAAGCTCTTCAGCAAGGTAAACTCAAGTTTTACTAATTATCTTAGCCGGTTTTTTTGTTGTTTGTCGATCATTGCAATGGCGGCTTCATGCTCTTCGCTGGATAATCGACAGGAGTCATTGGCAAAACTTGGCAACGCCGAATTCAATCCGGATGTATGGGCAATTTCGAATGAGTATGTTCGTGGGACAATGATTCATGATTTTCTAGTAAAGAATTCACCAATTACAGACAAAGACAGGTCGTTCATCATACATCAGTTGGGGAACAGCACGGCATACTTCGAGTATGACGTGAATCCGGCATACTACATCGGGAACAGTCCGAAAGTTGGCCACCTCAAGGCGTATCTTGTTGCGTTCATCATCGATCAGCAGACTGGAAAAGTGCGCGACATTCAGGTTTATCCAGAGTTGGAATGAGCACTTTCTTTTATCGGGATTTTAAGCTCTTACAATTGGGATTGAACAGGCACCGCTCCACGTGTCTCGCATCGCTTCGATACGTTCATGGCGCCTGGTCCAATCACGTCCCCGCATGCACCCCCCCCCAATCCGCTCCCTCAAGAAACAGCTCAAGGCCACCCGTTACCGGATAGCCTTGTTTGTCTTCCACATGGAAGAGCACGTCAAAACAGCCAACCCACACCCAAACCCACAAACAGAAAAAAGGGTCCCAGTCTTTCGACTGGAACCCTTGTTCTCTAATGGCGGGGCCGATGGGACTCGAACCCACGGCCTCCGGCGTGACAGGCCGGCGTTATAACCGTCTTAACTACGACCCCGCATGGTCTTCTTGGTGGGCGGTACAGGGATCGAACCTATGACCCTCGGCTTGTAAGGCCGACGCTCTCCCAGCTGAGCTAACCGCCCTGTCCCGTCCAACGAGAAACCGCTTTTATGGGGACATCCGCCTCATGTCAAAGACTTTTTTCAAAAAAATCCAAGTCCGAGAAAAATTCTCGGAAAACGCCCGGCCGGCGCGGATTCACGCGGCCTTGTCCCGGCTTTCTCCTTCGGTTTCGAGCTCGCGGACATCGGCCTTTCTGCGGATCCAGTTGATACCTTTGAGCACCGGACCGCGGGCGATGAGGTAGCGTTCCAGACTGAACTTGCCGGGGAAGTCCATGAGCATGATGCCCAAGAACATGGTCAGCAGGCCCTGTCCCGGCAGGAAGAGCATGATGAAACCGCCCAGGATCAGGACCGCGCCCAGGGCGTTCTTGAGCACGAGCACGGCCAGGCGCAGGACCGGATGCCTTCTTCGCCACGGCGTGGGGCCGCGACGTTCCCGGCGGAAGTAGTCCGCCGGGATGCGCACGGCCAGAATGGGGACCACGGCCAGGGACCCGACGAAGGTCACGGCCGAGACCGCCGCCAGCCACCAGCCCCAGTCCTCGATGCCGGCGAACACGCTCAGGCTCCCGCGCGGTTCATGGGTTGGCTCACCGCCCTCCCCGGAACTCGGCCAGGGTGCGAGGGTACTCCTCGGGCTTCAGGCGCGGGCCGAAGACCGTGACGACCTTGGATGCCGCCAGGCTCGCGAAGCGGCCGGCCTCGGCGTAGGTCATGCCGTGGGCGATGCCGTGCAGGAAGGCCCCGGCGAACATGTCTCCGGCGCCGTTGGTGTCCACGGGCGCGACCGGGAACGGGTCGACCTCGTGCAGGGCGTAGCCGTCGAAGATCAGAGCCCCCTCCCCGCCCAGGGTGACGACGAAGCTCCCTGCGATGCGGCGCAGGCTGTCCACGGCCTTGGCCAGGGTCCGGCACTCGCCCCACAGCAGGGCCTCCTCGCGGTTGCAGAACAGCAGGTCCACCCCTTCGCCGATGATCTCCTCAAGGCCGAGACGGAAATACTTGACCATGGACGGGTCCGAGAAGCTGAGCGCCGTCTTCACCCCGGCCTCGCGGGCCAGGCGCATGGCCTCGGCCACAGCCGGGCGCGCCGTGGGCGAGGTGACCAGGTAGCCCTCGGAATAGACGAACTCGGAGTCGCGCAGGGCCTCTGGGCGCAGTTCGGCCGCAGACAGGGACTCGGAGATGCCCAGGAACGTGTTCATGGTCCGCTCGGCGTCGGGCGTGACCATAACCAGGCACTTGCCCGTCACGCCCTCGGCGCGGCGCTCGGCCAGGTTGGTGTCCACACCGGCTCTGGCCAGCTCCTGGGTGTAGAAATCGCCCATCTCGTCGTTGCTGACCAGACAGGTGTAGAAGGAGCTGCCGCCGAACAGGGCGTTGGCCACGATGGTGTTGGCCGCCGAGCCGCCGCCCGAGCGGTTGCTGCGCTCGCCGCGCAGGTATTCGAGGAGTTCGAACTGGCGCTCTTCGTCGACCAGGGTCATGAAGCCCTTCTCCACGCCCATGGTCTGCAGGAAGGCGTCTGAGACTTCGAATTCCATATCCACCAGGGCGTTGCCCATGCCGTAGACGTCGTATTTCTTCATTGGTTGTCCTTGATTGAAGGGTGAGTGTCCAGAGGACGCAAACCTATGGGGCCGACTTTGGTCAGGCCTGCATCCCCGTGCCCAGCCGCTGGGACTTCCATGCCCCCAGCACCGACTGCGCCAGGGTGGCCAGGGGGATGGCGAAAAAGACGCCCCACACGCCCCACACGCCGCCGAAGACGAGGATGGCGGTAATGGAGGCGATGGGATGCAGGTTCACGGCCTCCGAGAGGAGCAGCGGCACGAGCAGGTTGGCGTCGAGGAGCTGGATGGCCAGGTAGGCGATCATGGCCCAGGTGAACTGTGCGCCCGGCCCCCACTGGATGAAGGAGATGATGACCACGGGCACGGTCACCACCACGGCTCCGATGTAGGGGATGATGACGGACAGGCCCACCAGCAAGCTGAGGAGCATGGCGTAGTCCAGGCCGAAGAGCAGAAAGCTGGCGTAGGTCGCGGCCCAGACGATGAGCACTTCCCAGATCCTGCCGCGCACGTAGTTGCCGGCCTGGGTCTTGAAGTCCGTCCAGACCTTGCTGGCCAGGGTGTGGTCCGCGGGCAGGAAACCGCTCAGCCATTCGAGGATGACCCGTTTGTCCTTGAGAAAAAAGAACACGAGGATGGGCATCAGCACGAGATAGACCACGAAGGAGAAGACCGAGCGCACCGACGAGAGCGAGAAGGCCAGGACCTTCTGGCCGATCTGGGAGAACTGCACGGTCAGGGAATCCACGATGGCCTGGATCTGCGACTCGGTGAAGAACGGGTACTTCCGGGGCAGATACTCAAGCAGGGTCTGTCCCTGCGCCACGATGGCCGGGATGTTCGCGATGAGGTCCGTGATCTGCGAGGCCAGCAGCGGGATGAGGGCCAGCAGCAGCACGGCCAGGAAGAGCATGAAGAGCCCGAACACGACGCCCACGGCCAGCAGACGCGGACAGCGGAACCGCTCCAGGATGCGCACCAGCCCCTCCAGCAGGAAGGCGATGACCACGCTGGCGATGACCGGCGCCAGGAGATTGCCGACGGACAGGATGACGGCCGTACAGATGGCCAGGACCAGCAGAAGGATGACCAGCTGCGTGTCCGAGAAGACCGTGTTCAGCCACTTGCGCAGGATTTCCATGGTGTTCGCTCGTTCGGGGTGGAAATGGGCTTCCGCTTATCTAGACACAGCCGTGCGCGCCGTCAACGCGGGGCCGGGACCACGAAAAAGTTTCGGCAAGGTGGCTCCCCCATGAGGCATATGAGTCGCGACAGGTCAGCTTTTACCTCGCTCAAAATATGGATGGAGCAACCCGTCATTGCAAGGAGTCTTCGACGAACGTTGGGCTATGCGCGGGCAATCCAGATAGTTGAAGAGTTTTGTGTCCGAAGCATGGATCGCCGCGGCGAAGACGCCTCGCGATGACGACGGGGGCACCTTTGACGGAGCGCCGGGCTCAACGTTCAACGACTGCGTGAGAATCCAACGACAGATGGAACGCTTCAGAATGCGCCGAAAAAAACGGCCGCCCCGTGAAGGGCGGCCTAAGGAGGAGTTTCCGGAACCGGCCGGTTTTCGGCAAAGAACCTGGCGAGGGGAGGATGCGCTTCGACAGGCCGGTTCGGCGGAAAAGTGTCAATGGCCTGTTGAAGAATCCATATTCGCAGGCCGTTCGAAAATGGTAAGATGCAAGGAAGCGAAAAAAGCCAGGACGCGAAGTGTATTTTCGCATACATAAGCGGTCTGGCTTTTTTCGCTGACGCCGCAGATCGCCGTTTTGGGGCGGCCTGCTAGCGGATGAAGAGCATCTCCATGTAGCTCGGCAGGGTCCAGAGGTCGTCGGCGACGAGGGTCTCCAGAATGTCGGCGTGCTTCCGCACTTCGCCCATGGCCGGCAGGATGGTCTTCTGGAAGTACTTGGCGTGCTCCATGGTCGAAGAGCCCTTGTCGGCTTCGAGCAAGGCTTCGAGTTCGTAGGTGACCTTCTGCATGGCGCGCAGGTTGGTGGTCAGTTGGTCGAGGGTCGTGGTGCCGAATTCCTTGCCGATGGCCTTCAGGTTCGCGCAGGCCGTGGCCAGTTCGCTCTGATAACGGAAGGAGGCCGGGAAGATGACGGTCTTGGCCATGCGCAACATGAGGTTGGCTTCGGTCTCGACGGTCTTGCAGTACTGCTCCAGGTAAATCTCCTCGCGGGAACGCAGCTCGGCCTCGGTCAGCACTCCGAACTTGGTGAAGAGCTCGATGGTCGAAGGCGCGGACAGCATGGGCAGCGCGTCGGGGGTGGCCTTCAGGTTGGCCAGGCCGCGACGCTCGGCTTCCTTGTGCCATTTCTCGGAGTAGCCGTCGCCGTTGAAGATGACGGCTTCGTGCTCGACCATGAGCTTCTGCAGCAGTTCCTGCACGGCGGCGTTGAGCTTGGTCTTCTTGCCGCCAGTGGCCTTTTCCAGCTCCGTGGCGATGTAGTCCAGGGACTCGGCCATCATGGTGTTCAGGGCCACCTGGGAGCCGGCGATGGACATGGAGGAACCTACGGCGCGAAACTCGAAGCGGTTGCCGGTGAAGGCGAAGGGGCTGGTGCGGTTGCGGTCGCCCGGGTCCATGGGCAGCGGGGGCAGCGTGTCGACGCCGATGTGCATGACGCCCTTCTGCTTGGAGCTCTTGACCTCGCCCTTCTTGAACTGCTCGAAGACGTCGGTCAGCTGTTCGCCGAGGTAGACGGACATGATGGCCGGCGGGGCCTCGTTGGCGCCGAGGCGGTGGTCGTTGGAGGCGCTGGCCACGGTGGCGCGCAGCAGCGGGCCGTACTTGTGCACGGCGCGGATGGCGGCGGCGCAGAAGACCAGGAACTGGGCGTTGTCATGGGGCGTGTCGCCGGGATCGAACAGGCAGCCGACCTCGTCGTTGCCGATGGAGTAGTTGAGGTGCTTGCCCGAGCCGTTGATGCCGGCGAAGGGCTTTTCGTGCAGCAGGCAGACCATGCCGTAGCGCTTGGCCACGCTGCGCAGCACGGTCATGACCAGCTGGTTGTGGTCCGTGGCCAGGTTGCCCTGCTCGTAGATGGGCGCGATCTCGAACTGGCTGGGGGCCACCTCGTTGTGGCGGGTCTTGACCGGGACGCCCAGCTTGAAGAGCTCGCGGTCCACTTCCATCATGAAGGACAGGACGCGGCGCGGCACGACTCCGAAATACTGGTCTTCGAACTCCTGGCCCTTGGGCGGCTTGGCGCCGAACAGGCTGCGGCCGGCGATGAGCAGGTCGGGACGGGCGAAGACGAAGTTGCGGTCGATGAGGAAATATTCCTGCTCGGGACCGGCGTAGCTGGTGATGGGCAGCTTGGTGTCGACGCCGAAGAGCTTCAGGACGCGCTTGGCCTGCTTGTTCAGGGCCTGCATGGATCTGAGCAGCGGGGTCTTCTTGTCCAGGGCCTCGCCGGTCCAGGACACGAAGGCCGTGGGGATGCACAGGACGGTGCCGTTGGGGTTCTCGAGGATGTAGGCCGGGCTGGTCACGTCCCAGGCGGTGTAGCCGCGGGCTTCGAACGTGGCGCGCAGGCCGCCGGAGGGGAAGCTGGAGGCGTCGGGTTCGCCCTGGATGAGCAGCTTGCCGCTGAACTCGGCGATGGCGCCGCCCTTGCCGTCGGGCACCAGGAAGGAGTCGTGCTTCTCGGCGGTCAGGCCCGTCAGGGGGAAGAAGACGTGGGTGAAGTGGGTGGCGCCCTTCTCGATGGCCCAGTCCTTCATGGTGTTGGCCACGACGTCGGCCACGGAGGCGTCGAGCTTCTCGCCCAGCTCGATGGTCTTCTTCAGGGACTTGTAGATGTTCTTGGGCAGGCGCTCACGCATGACGCTGTCGTTGAACACGTTGCTGCCGAAAACCTCGGTCGGGGAGGTTTCCTTGAAATTCAGGGGGGCATGCGTGGGTTTATAGTCGGTGATGGCCTTGATGGCGTCCCGACGGGCCGTTAATCCGTTCATGATATCCTCCAGGGCAAGTTGGTGTATGCAGTTTCCGGCATGAGCCGTGCTCAGGTTCGCGAGGTACTAAGCAATCCAAGTGCCACTTCGGCAACACCCTGAAATATATACCCCAGCCGAACTGGATAGTTAAATAGGTTACATTTTTGAAATATGCAACCGAATTATTTCCCCGGATGATCATAACAAAATTACAATTTTGCAAATCATATATCAGGACTGGATACATCCTTGTACCCAGCAGCCACCGCAAAGAGAGCGTGCGAACCGCGCGCGACCGCATCGGCAGCCTCGCGAGGCCTGCTTTGTCGTGTACATTAATGTCAACAATCCCTCCGGACCTTGATTTAAAGATCATACGCGTGCACGCTCTCCGGCAGAGCGACCTTCTCCCCACCGCAACCCGGAGTCCGTCCGATGCAAGCACCCGGCGCCGACAATCTGCATCTGCTGTCCCGCAATCCGGTTTTCACCTCCGCAAAATCCGTCTGGGGCTACGAGATCCAGGCCGCTTCGGGCCAGGCCGGCCTCCCGCCCGACCGGGAAGGCGTCGGCACGGTTGTGATCGCCGGGGATTACGTGGGCCTGAAGAACATCCTGGCCCGCAACAAGAAAATGCTCCTGGCCTATTCCCGGGAGCAGCTGGAACAGGCCGTACCCCGGGCCATACCTGCACAGTCGTCCGTCATCCTCCTCGGCCCCGACTGCCAGCGGGACAAGGGCCTGGACCAGTCACTGGCCCTGCTGGTCCGAGAGGGCCACACCCTGGCTCTGGAGTGGGACCCGCAGGTTACGCCCGGCGCCTCGTGCCTGGACGCGGCATCCTTACTCTGCCTGGACAGGCCCGGCATGATCGCCGACGCCGGCCTGCCCGAAGCCCTGAAGCGCGGCGCCGCGGCGAAGGATTGCCTGGTCCGCAACGTCGTCACGCGCTGCGAGGCGGAGAGCCTGCTCGGCCTCGGAGCGACCCTCTTCCAGGGGCCCTTTTTCAAGACCGCGGAAATCATCCCCGGCCGCCGGCTGTCCTCCCACCAGAACTCGCGCCTGCAGTTGCTGCGCGTCGTCGAGGGAGAAAATCCGGACCTCGACGCCCTGGCCAGGACCATCCAGGCCGACGTGAGCCTGTCCTACCGCCTCCTGTCGTACCTGAATTCCCCGGCCTTCGGCTTCATGCGCAAGATCGACTCCATCCGCCAGGCCATCACGCTGCTGGGCTGGATCAACGTCCGCAACTGGCTGCGCGCCGTACTCATGGCAGACATGGCCCAGGGCGAGATCCAGGGCGAGGTCCTGCACGTCTCCCTGTGGCGGGGCCGGTTCCTCGAACAGCTCGTGGCGCAGAACGATTTCTGGGATTTCAGACCCGACGAGATGTTTTTGATGGGCATGTTTTCGCTGCTCGACGCCATCCTCGGCGTGAACATGTCCGATGCCTTGGCCTGCCTGCCCCTGACCGAAGCCCAGAAAAAGGCACTCATGGCGGCGGGACCCACGGAATACGCCCCGCTGCTGAACCTGCTGCCCGCACTGGAAGACGGTGAAGGCCAGGGCCCCGACAGGATGCTCCAAGACCTGAGCCTGGACGCGGACCAGGCGCGCCGGCTCCATCTCGAAGCCGGCGCCTGGGCCGCGGCGATCCTGGATCTGGGACCCAGGAGCTGACGGATCACGCCAGGGGCGTCACCTGCCAGATGTTCCGAGCGTATTCCATAATGGCCCGGTCGCTGGAGAACCGCCCCATGTGGGCCGTGTTCAGGATGGACATGCGCGTCCACCGCTCCTGGTCCTCATAGGACCGCGAGACCTCTTCCTGGGCGTGTACGTAACTCTCGTAGTCGGCCAGGACCATGTAGTAGTCGCCCTGGTTCAGCAGGGAATCGACGATGGGCCTGAACAGGTCCGGCGCCTCGGGCGAGAACGCGCCCGTGGCGATCATGTCCAGGGCCTTCTTCAGTTCCAGGGAACGTTCGAAGTACTGGCGCGGGTCGTACCCGTCCGTGCGCATCCCCACCACCTCTTCCTCGGTCAGACCGAAAAGGAAGAAATTCTCCTCCCCCACCGCCTCCCGGATCTCGATGTTCGCGCCGTCCAGGGTGCCGATGGTCAGGGCCCCGTTCAGGGAGAATTTCATGTTGCCCGTGCCCGAGGCTTCCATGCCCGCCGTGGAGATCTGTTCCGAGAGGTCCGCCGCGGGGATGAGTTTTTCGGCCTGGGACACGCAGTAGTTGGGCAGGAAGACCACGCGCAGGTCGCTGCCCACGGCCGGGTCCGCGTTGACCACGGCGGCCACGGAGTTGATGAGCTTGATGATCAGCTTGGCCTGGAAATACCCCGGCGCCGCCTTGCCCCCGAAGAAGACGGTGCGCGGCGTGTGGTGGCCTCCGGCCTCGGTGCGGATGCGGTTGTAGAGGGTGATGACGTGCAGGACGTTCAGGAGCTGGCGCTTGTACTCGTGGATGCGCTTGACGTGCATGTCGAAGAGGGTCGCGGGGTTCAGGCCCACGCCCAGCTTGCGCAGCACGTAGCGGGCCAGGAGTTTCTTGTTGCGCCGCCGCACCTCCTGCCAGCGTTGCCGGAAATCGGGGTCCTCGGCATGGGGCGCCAGGGCGTCGAGCCGGTCCAGATCCATGATCCACTCGTCGCCGATGACGGAGGTGATGAGCTCGGACAGGGCCGGGTTGGCCTGCAGGATCCACCGGCGCGGCGTGATGCCGTTGGTCACGTTGATGAAGCGCCCCGGATAGAACTCGTCGAAGTCCCGGAACAGCCTGTTCTTCAGGATGTTCGAGTGCAGCTGCGCCACGCCGTTGACCTTGTGGCTGCCGACGATGGCTAGGTGGGCCATGCGCACCTGCTTGCGGTCCCCTTCGGCGATGAGGGACAGGGCGCGCAGCAGGTCCGTGCGGCCGGGGCGCCTGCGGTCGACCTCGTCCAGGAAGCGACGGTTGATCTCGAAGATGATCTGCATGTGCCGCGGCAGGACGTTCCCCACGAGGTCCACGGACCATGTCTCCAGGGCCTCGGGCAGGACGGTGTGGTTGGTGTAGGAGAAGGTCCGCTGGCAGATGCCCCAGGCCCGCTCCCAGTCCAGGGCCTCGTCGTCGACCAGCAGGCGCATGAGCTCGGCGATGCTGATGGCCGGGTGCGTGTCGTTGAGCTGCACGGCCACCTGGTCCGGGAAGCAGTCGAAGGATGAGTAGTTGTTCTTGCGGAAGCGGCGCAGGATGTCCTGAAAGGTCGCGGCCACGAAGAAATACTGCTGCCGCAGGCGCAGCTCCTTGCCGCGGGCGCTCTGATCGTTGGGATAGAGGACCTTGGAGATATTCTCGCTCTCGGCCTTGGCCTGCACCGCGCCGATGTAGTCGCCGCGGTTGAAGACTTCCAGCTCGAAATCGCGGGTGGAGATGGCTTTCCACAGGCGCATGTTGGTCACGTTGCCGTTCAGGTACCCCGGGACCATGATGTCGCAGGCCATGGCCATGACCGAGTCCGTGTCGACCCAGCGGAACCGCTCCAGGCCGGCGCTGTCCTGATAGACTTCACTGCGTCCGTAAAAATGAATGCGATACATGAAGTTTACGCGACGCAGGACCCACGGCGAGTCCTGCCGCAGCCAGTTGTCCGCGCACTCGTGCTGGTAGCCGTTCACGATGGTCTGATAAAAGATGCCGTAATCATAGAGGATGCCGTACCCGTAAGCCGGAATCCTGCACGTCGCCATGGAATCCATGTAACAGGACGCGAGCCGCCCCAGGCCGCCGTTGCCCAGGCCCGGATTCCACTCCTCCTCCAGCAGCTCGTCCAGATCCAGACCGAAATCGCGCACGGCCTCCCGGCATTCGTCCTCGATGCCCAGAGCCTGGATGTAGTTCATCAGGAACCTGCCGGGCAAAAATTCCAGGGACATGTAGTAGACCCGCTTGGCGATGGAGTCGTAGTAGGAGCGCTGGGTCTCCAGCCACTTGCTGACCAGGCGGTCGCGCACGCTGTAGCACAGGCCGAGGAAGTAGTGCATCTGCCGGGGCGGGAAGGGGTCGCTGCCGAGGGTCAGGGCAACATGCCGCTGGATGTCGTCCTTGAGCACTTCCACGGTCTGGTTGATCTCCGGGCTGTTCATGAATCCTCCTGCTTTTGATGCTGTCCGTACCCCGAACGGGAAAACATTCCAACTGGAATGTGCTCCTTTACAGGTTCAGCGCCGGCATTAGAAAACCTGAAACAAGGAGAACGGCAATGTCTGTCGCCCACGCTAAAGGGCCGCGAGCCCTGCTCTTGACAATTATGGTGCTGGCACTGGCCGCAAGCTGGCCGGCCGGAGGAGAGGCCATGGAAAAGATCATCAAGACCGACGCCCAGTGGCGCGAGTCCCTGACGCCCGAGCAGTACCATGTGCTGCGCGAAAAGGGCACGGAACCCGCCTTCACGGGCCTGTATCACGACCATCACGAGACCGGGGTCTATGCCTGCGCCGGCTGCGGCACCCCCCTCTTCGCTTCGGACGCCAAATTCGACTCCGGAACGGGATGGCCGAGTTTCTTCCAGCCCATCGACGAGACGCATGTCTCCACGCACGAGGACCGCTCCTGGTTCATGGTCCGCACGGAAGTGGTCTGCGCCGTCTGCGACGGGCACCTCGGACATGTCTTCCCGGACGGGCCCAAGCCCACCGGCCTGCGCTACTGCATCAATTCGGCTGCCCTGAACTTCGTACCCCAAAATACCAAGTAATCATCCCACCCCCCAGGAAGGAAAGACTTTTCCTTCCTGGGCCACCCCAAATCCAACGCCCTTCCCCTGGGGTTGCCTCCCTTCGCTTCATCGGTTACATGCAAAATCGTTATGGACTCTCTTGTGTCATGCGGCCGGCATTTCCCGCTCCCCTTTCTCCTGCCCGTCTCCCCTCTCCCGATTCCCGCCGGCGGCATCAACTGAAGCATCATGAGGTATATATGAACGGTCACGGCTCTTTTGTCGTCACCTCCCTCTTCTTCGCCATGTTTTCCACTCTGGTGGGATTCGGGGTGCAGAAGACGGCCGAGTCGGAAGCGCGGCAACAGTACCTGCCCCGCATCCAGGCCCTCGACGAGGAACGGCAGGAACTGACCCGCCAGGTGGCGGAACTCGAACAGATGAAGATCAAGGAGGTCACGGTCACGGCCTACAGCCCGACCGAGGCCGAATGCGGACCCGATCCGCATGTCACCGCAAGTATGGTCAAGGCTCGGCCCGGCATCGTCGCCGTCAGCCGCGACCTCTTCGACCAGGGCTGGGTCTTCGGAAAGAAGGTCTACGTCAAAGGGCACGGAATCTTCGAGATTGCCGATCTCATGTCCAAGCGCCACACGCAGCGCGTGGACATCTTCTTCCCGGACACCGAGAAAGCCAAGAACTTCGGCGTCAAACAGGTCAAGGTGGCCCTGCTGGCAGGGTAGGGCAACGAAAAACCCCGTCTCGCGACGGGGTTTTTCATTTCAAAGGGAGCGAGGCGGAAGGCTAGAAGTTGTAGTCCACCACCCTTCTCTCGGCCGCGACGGCGGAGACGAAGGCCACGCATTTCTGGTGTTCGGGGTGGACCTGGTAGGTCTGCAGGTCTTCGGGGGAGTCGAAGACGGTATACAGCACGACCTGGGTCTCCGGGATGGAGGCGAACACGTCCGCGCTCACGACCAGGGTGCGCAGCTCGGGGATGAGCCCAGGCAGGGCGGACAGCATGTCCTTCATGATCTTCGCGTTTTCGGCCGCGGTCTTGCCCTCGGCGCTGTCCTTCAGTTTCCACATCACGATATGTCCGACCATGATTCCTCCGTCAGGGTTGTGATTGCCAGCAGTCCAGGAAGACGCGGGGTTCGCCCCGCAACCTTCGCCTGACCGCCTCGGGCACGAGCCCGGATGTCTCCAGGCCCGCGCAAAACTTGTCCCGCACCATGCTCGCGCTGATGTCTTGCCGCGGCATGCTCACGAAGGCCACAAGCCGGCCGCCGGCGATGCGCCGCAGGCCGGGCCCCTCCTTCTCAAAACGCCAGTGTTCGTCCAGAAAGCCGTCGACCCTGTCAAGCCCTATGCCCATGCGGTCCACCACGGCCAGATCCGCCAGCAGGGGCAGTTCGAGCCCGCGGTGCCATTCGGGCAGGGTCAACAAATCCGTGCTGCCGAGGATGAAGACGTGGTTCACGTTCGGGGCGAGCTCGCGCAGGCGGGTCAGCGTGGCGAAGGAGTAGGACGGAACCGGCATTCCGCCCTCGAAGTCGCTCGCCCCCAGGCCGTCCACGCCTTCGACCGCCTCGCGCAGCAGGCCCAGGCGTGTGTCGAAATCCAGCAGGCCCACCTCGCCCTTGTGCGGCGGGATGCGGGCGGGCATCAGGTCCACCCGCGCCAGGCCCAGGGCCTCCCGGGCCTCCAGGGCCATGCGCAGGTGGCCGTTATGCACGGGGTTGAACGTGCCGCCGAGTATCCCGACCGATCCGGCCAGGGGGTTAGGCACGCACCTGTCCTTCGCCGAAGACGATGAACTTCAGGCTCGTCAGTTCCTTCACGCCCATGGGGCCGTAGGAATGGATCTTGGAGGTGCTGATGCCGATCTCGGCCCCCAGGCCCAGTTCGCCGCCGTCGTTGAAGCGCGTGGACGCGTTGATGAGCACGCATGAGGCGTCCACCGTGCGCAGGAAGCGCATGGCGCGGTCGTGGGTGCGGGTCAGGATGGCTTCCGAATGGCCGGAGCCGTGGGCGGCGATGTGCTCCTCGGCCTCGCGCTGGGTGTCCACGACCTTGACGGCCAGGGTCAGAGCCAGGAATTCACGGCCGTAGTCGTCGGCCGCCGCAGGCTGGGCCGAGTGGCCAAGCAGGGCCAGGGAGCGGGGGCAGGCCCGGAAGGTCACACCCTGGGGCGCGAGGCGCTCGGCCAGGCGCGGCAGGAAGGACTGCGCAGCCTCGCGGTGGACCAGCAGGCACTCCAGGGCGTTGCACACGCCGGGGCGCTGGACCTTGGCGTTCTCGATGATGGCCAGGGCCTGGTCCTGGTCCGCGTCGGCGTGGACGTAGATGTGGCAGACGCCCTTGTAGTGCTTGAGCACGGGCATGGTCGCGTCCTTGACCACGGCCCGGATGAGACCCTCGCCGCCGCGCGGGATGACCACGTCGATATACTCGTCCAGGGACAGGAGATGCTTGACCGCGGCCCGGTCCGTGGTCGGGACCATCTGCACGCAGCCCTCGGGCAGCCCGGCCGTGTCCAGGGCCCTGCGCAGGAGGCCGCCCAGGATCTGGTTGGAGTGGTAGGCCTCGGAGCCGCCGCGCAGGATGACGCTGTTGCCGGCCTTGAGGCAGAGGATGGCCGCGTCGACCGTCACGTTGGGCCGGGACTCGTAGATGATGGCGATGACGCCCAGGGGGATGCGCATGCGGCCCACGAGCAGGCCGTTGGGGCGCTTGATCATGCCCTCGACCTCGCCCACGGGGTCGGACAGCCCGGCCACGTGCCGGCAGGCCGCGGCCATGGAGTCGACGCCCTTGTCGGTGATGCGCAGGCGGTCGATGCGGGCCTCGTCGAGGCCCGCCGCCCTGGCGGCGTCGAGGTCCTTGGCGTTGGCCGCGAAAATCTCACCGCGGGTCTCTTCGAGAAGGCCCGCCAGGACCGTCAGCGCCGTGTCACGCTGACATCCAGTGGCCGTGGCCAGTGTCCGCGACGCGGCCCGGGCCGACGCGGCCAGTTCGCGCATTTGCGTTTCCAGATTCATCCGTCACTCCTGTCTGCTGGGGGTCCAAAGCCGAATCGTGAAAATGATGTTCATCAAAGACTATACCAAGGCCGCCCGCCAGGCAAGAAACGGTCGGGGCGCAGGCCCCATTTTCGCCAAAAACTCATTGATCTCAATATATTTTTCCCCGCAGCATTCCCTTTGACCTTTTTCCTGATTCCGCATACACAGGCAGAGCTTTTACAATAATGGCAATTCGAAATTTAAGGAGCCTTCCATGGACGAACGCACCCCCCAGCTCGATATCCTCAAGACCATCGAACAGGAAATGGACTCGGACATCCATCCACTGTTGAAAAAGATCCTCGACAACATCCGTCCCATCGGCATCGCCGTCGGCGGCATCGTGGCCGCCGTGGCCGTGTACTCCGGTGTCACCTCCTACCAGTCTTCCCAGCAGGAGAAGGCCGTGAGCCAGCTCGGCTCCATCATGGTCCTGGACGACCAGGCCGCGCGCACCGAAAAGCTCCAGTCCTTTGTCCAGACCGGTCCCGCAAGCCTGCGGCCCGCTGCCCAGCTCGAACTGGCCCGGATCTTCATGGACGCAGGCGACTACGACAAGGCCGCCGCCGCCTGGAAGGCCCTGGCCCCGAGCGCGAACATGAAGATTGTGGCCGGGCTCGGCGAAGCCAAGGCCCTGGTCTTCAAGGGCGACTACGCCGGCGCCGTGACCATCCTGTCCGCCCTGAAGAAGGACGCCGGCGAGGAGTTCGCCGGGGCCATCTCCGCCAATCTGGCCTTCGCCGCGGAAAAGGCCGGGCAGTCCGACCTGGCCATCGCCGAATACGAGGCCCTGAAGACCAAGGACAGCGGGAACGACGCCTTTCTCGACTACAAGATCGGCAAGCTCAAGGCCAAGACCCAGGGCTAGAGACCGATGCACGGCCCGCCGCCGCAACCGCGCGGCGGCCGGCTTCGCCCGCACCAACTTCGGGATATCGGACGCAATCCTCATGACAACCGACGATTTTCTGCACTACCTGCAGACCCTGCACGCCACGGTGCAGCAGCTCGACCCCCTGAGCCCCCTCCAGTCGAGCCTGGACAGCCTGCTGTCCATGACGGCCGAGGCCATGAAGTACAAGCGCATGGCCCTGGCCATCTTCGACCCCAAGACCAATACCATCCGCTTCGACCTGACGTACGGGCACAAGGGGCCGGTCAAGGCCACCTACACGCCCGGCCAGGGCGTCACGGGGCAGGTCCTCGACAGCGGCAAGCCCATCATCGTCGAGGCCATGGAGCGTGACGAGCGGTTCCTGAACAAGGCCATGGGGCGTTCCCCCAAGGAACTGGCCGAGCTGTCCTTCATCTGCGTGCCCATTTCGCGCATCAACGCCGACGGCTTGACCGAGGCCCTGGGCGTGCTGAGCGCCGACATCCCCTGCCAGCCCCTGGACGTCCTGCGCATGCACTGCGCCTTTCTGGAGGTGCTGGCCGCGGTCATCGCCCGCCAGACCGCCTACCTGCAGGAGAACATGGCCCAGAAGGAGCTGTGGGCCTCCATGGGTTTCCTGGGCGAGACCATGGACCGCGAGAAGGCCCTCATGCAGGCCAAGATCGTGGCCACCTCCAAGGCCATGGCCTTCGTCATGGGGCAGATCATGCAGGTCGCGTCCAGCAAGGCCTCTGTTTTGCTGCGCGGCGAATCCGGCACCGGCAAGGAGCTGCTGGCCGAGGCCATCCACAACGCCAGCTCCCGCCGCACCAAGCCCCTGGTGCGCCTGAACTGCGCCGCCCTGCCCTCTGAACTGCTGGAGAGCGAACTCTTCGGCCACGAACGCGGGGCCTTCACCGGCGCCGTGGGCACCAAGAAGGGCCGCTTCGAGCTGGCCCACACGGGCACCCTCTTCCTCGACGAGATCGGCGAACTGAGCGCCGAGGCCCAGGCCAAGCTGCTGCGCGCCCTGCAGGAGGGCGAGATACAGCGCCTGGGCAGCGAGAAGAGCATCAAGGTCGACGTGCGCATCATCTGCGCCACGCACCAGCCCCTGGAGAACCTCATCCAGTCGGGCCGCTTCCGCGAAGACCTCTACTACCGCATCAACGTCTTCCCCATCTTCATTCCGCCCCTGCGCGAGCGCCGGGAGGACATCCTGCCCCTGGCCGAGTACTTCCTGGAGTTCTTCTCCAAGGAATACGCCAAGAACATCAAGCGCATCTCCATGCCGGCCATCGACCTCCTGACCCAGTACCAGTGGCCCGGCAACGTGCGCGAACTGCGCAACTGCATGGAGCGCGCGGCGCTGATCTGCAACGAGGAGGCCATCCGCACCTACCATCTGCCCCCGACCCTGCAGACGGCCGAGAGTTCGGCCACGGACAACCAGCTGTCCTTCGGCGAGGCCGTGGGCAAGTTCGAGCAGGAGATCCTCGTGGAGGCCCTGCAAAAGTGCGGCGGCAACATGCTGCAGGTGGCCCGGGAGCTGCGCGCCAGCTACCGGATCATCAACTACAAGATCAAGAAATACAACCTCGACCCGAAAAAGTACGACGTGCGGGGCAAAACGCGCAAACCCTGATTGCGGGAGGGCTGCGCCTGGGCTATGCTGATGACGTTCGGCCCAGCCCGGCAAGGAGTGTTCCATGCAGCCCGCGCCGCCAAAACGCGCCCACATCCGCACCAGCATCCTCGAACGTCTCGCCCGCCGCAAGGATGAGGGGCTTCCTGCGGACAGGCTCACGGCGCTGTACATCTTCTACGAACTGGGCCTGGAATTCGAATCCCTGCGCGACTTCAAGTCCCTCTGCGTGCTCGTTCCCGATATCTGCCTGGGAACGCCCGCCTCCCTGTACATGCGCGGCCCCAAAGGGGACCTGCGCCTGCGCCGGACCACCAGCGCCCAGGGATCGAAGGTGTTCAGCCTGCCCGACCCGCCGTGCCCCCAGTCTCCGGGCATCGTCCGTACCGACGGGGCCACCATCGTGACCATCTGCGACGCCGAACAGGAGCCGACGCTGCTCGGCGCCCTGTCCCTGCACCGCGAAGTGCCGCCGGACGAGGACGCGTTCTGGCTGGAGTACGCGCGCGGGGCCGCCCGCATCATGGCCGTCAAGCTGACGGCCGTGAGCAACCGCAAGCGCCTCACCTTCATCAACAACCTGGTTCGCGACATCGGGCACAACGTCATCGTGCCCAACATCCAGTTCAAACTTCTCTTCCTGCAGCTCGAACGCCAGCTGACCCAGCTGCAGCGCAGGATCGACGGGCTCACCCCGCCCAGGCGCGACGCCCCGGACAGCGACGCGCGCCTCGAACTGCCCGTCCTGGCCCGGGACCTGCTGGCCCTGCAGAAGACCATCTCCAGACGCTTCCAGCATTCGAGCCTGTTCCTGGAAAGCCTGCTGCGGCGCAGCCATTTCGAGAAAGGCGGCTACGACCTCCTCCTCAAGCCGTGCCGTTTCAAGAGCCAGATCTTCGAACCCCAGATCGAGCGCTTCCTGTCCATGTTCCGCGCCCAGGGCATCCGCATCGAGGTCGCCCCGGACGTGCGCATTGACGAGGACGTCGTGCTGCAGGCGGATTTGGGGCTCTTTTCCCAAGTCTTTGCCAACCTGCTGGCCAACGCCATCAAGTACACCAGGCCAGCCGGCCCGAACGGCGGGACCGGCGAGAAGCTCATGCGCTACGGATGGGAGACCGTGCCGGACTCCTTCGGTCAGGGCAGGGAAGGGGTCCGCGTCTTCGTGGCCACCACGGGTCCCGAGATTCCCCCCGCGGAGCAGGCCCGCCTCTTCGACGAGGGGTTCCGGTCGGCGGAGACGGACAGCGTGGACGGAAGCGGCCACGGCCTGTCCTTCGTCAAGCAGATCGTCGAACTCCACCGCGGCCGAGTCGGCTACGCCTACGAAGCGCCCATGAACATCTTTTCCATCATCATGCCCCGCGCGTAGGGCGCCGGACGGCAGAGGCTTGAACATGGCCGATTCCATACTGATCATCGAGGACGAGGCGACCTTCCGCGAGGCGCTGCGCCATTTCCTGCAGGACGCCGGCTTCGCCGTATGCGAGGCCGCGCAGGCCCACCAGGCCCTGGAGCTGTTCGAGCTGGGGCCTGCGGACTTGGTCCTGCTGGACCTCGGCATCCCCGGCGGCGACGGCCTCGAACTGCTCTCGGCCATGAAAAGGCTCCGCCCGGCCACGCCCGTCATCATCGTCTCGGGCCGGACGCACATCGACGCGGCCATCGAAGCCTTCAAGACCGGCGCCTGGGACTACGTCACCAAGCCCATCGCCAGCATGGACGTCTTTCTCAACGCCGTGCGCAACTGCCTGGCCCAGGCCCGACTCACGCAACGGGTGCAGGACAGCCAGGAGCACCTTTTCCGTCTCGTGCAGAACCTGCCGGTCATCATCTTCAGCATCAACCGCAACCGGGAGTTCGAGTTCCTGAACCGCGCCACCCTGGACATCCTTGGCTACACGCCCGAAGAGATACAGCAGGAGCCCATGGCCTTCCTGAAGCGCATCGCGCCTGCGGACCGAAGGAAGTTCACGGCCGGCCTGAAGAACGGTTTCAAAGCCAACGCCACGGAGTTCCGGCTGGATTTCCGATTTCTGCACAAAAAGGGGTACGAAATCGAGCTGCGCATCCAGTCCATACCCAGCCCGCACCGCGGGGACGACGCCCCGGACCGCATGGAGGGCATGATCCAGGACGTGACCCGCAATGCCTACATGGACAAGGTGCTCATTCAGAACGAGCGTCTGAACATGCTGCGCAGCATGACCGAAGAGGTGGCTCACGAGATCCGCAACCCCCTCGTCTCCCTGGGTGGCTTCGCCCGGCAGCTGCGGGCCAGGTACCCCGATGCCCGCGAGACCGAGGTCATCATGGACGAATGCAACCGCCTCGAACGTCTGGTGCAGCGCGTCAACGCCTACCTCGAACCCCTGGCCGTGACCCTGGCGCGCTGCTCCGTGCCCGCCACTCTCGATTTCGTCATGCGCCTGCTGTCCATCCGCCTGGAGCACAAGTCCATCTCCTGCCGAAACGAAATCGACGACGACCTGCCGCCCGTCCTGGCGGACCAGGAATTCCTGCACCGCATCTTCATCTACCTCATCGGGCACGGCGCCGACGTCGTGGCCGAGTCGGGCTCCATCCACATCACGGCGTCCGCGGCCGCAGGCCTGCTCCACGTGACCCTGGCCATGAGCCCCGTCGGGGACGCGGCCGTGGACGAATACCGCCTGTTCATGCCCTTCGAGGACGAGGAGGTGAACCTGGCCATGTGCTCCCGCCTGGTGGAGCGCATAGGCGGCCATCTCCTGCTGACCCGCGCGGAAGGCCGGGCGATCATGACCGTCAGCCTCCCCGTCCACCCCTGACGGAGGCGGGTGGGCTCCCGTCTGGCAGCTTTTTTTGCGCAAACGAAGAAAAATGTTCCACTTTCGTCCTTCGGCCATATGGACGAACCGACTTTGTTGAACTATTTCTGGCACACATCCGCGACCCGAATCGGGATGCTCGCGCATCGGCCCGGACGTGCGCACGCGAAACCTCAATCACCAAGGAAACCTCATGGCAAAGGATATAAGCTGCGTCAGCGTCGACGACCCCAAGCTCTCCACCCTCTTCCGCCCCTTCGCCCTGAAGATGGAACAGCAGGGACTGCCGCCCATCGTCATCAACACCTTCAAGTGCTACTTCAACCAGTTCCTCTACGGCGCCCAGGGCAAGCTCTCGGACCGCGACATCCTGCCCGTCGAGGACGTCGAACTGGCCGATTACGACGCCATGGACCAGTTCAAGGACGTCGGTGAGAAGGCCCTGGAGCAGACCGCGGTCATCAAGCTCAACGGCGGCCTGGGCACGAGCATGGGCCTGGAGTCGGCCAAGTCCCTCATCCCGGTCAAGGACGGCCTGAGCTTCCTGGACCTCATCCTCCTGCAGGCCAAGACCGTGCGCGCCCACTACGGCGTGGAGTTCCCGCAGATCTTCATGAACAGCTTCAAGACCCACATGGACACCATGCTCAAGGTCGGGAACTTCAACAACGGCACCACCGGCATCGACCTGGCCTTTCTCCAGCACCGCTACCCAAAGATCATGGCCAAGGACCACGCCCCGGCCTCCTGGCCCCAGAACCCCGAGCTGGAGTGGAACCCCCCCGGCCACGGCGACATCTACACGGCCATGATCACCTCGGGCATTCTCGACGCCCTGCTGGACAAGGGCTACAACTACGCCTTCATCTCCAACTCCGACAACCTCGGGGCCATCATGAACCGCCGGCTGCTGGGCTACATGGTCCACCACAAGCTGCCCTTCCTCATGGAGGTGGCCCGGCGCACGGAGCAGGACAAGAAGGGAGGCCACCTCTGCCGCCTGAAGAAGAACAACCAACTGGCCCTGCGCGAGGTGGCCCAGTGCCCGGACCAGGAGATGGACTCCTTCGGCGACATCGGCAAGTACCGCTTCTTCAACACCAATTCCATCTGGGTCGACCTGCGCGTGCTGCAGTCGGTCTTCGTGTCCCACCGCATGATGCCGCTGGACCTCATCATCAACCCCAAGACCCTGGACCCGCGCGACCCTGCCTCGCCCAAGGTCTTCCAGCTGGAGACGGCCATGGGCTCGGCCATCACCAACTTCCTGAACGCCCAGGCCGTCATCGTGCCCCGCAAGCGCTTCGCCCCGGTCAAGACCACGAACGACCTGCTGCTGGTCATGTCCGACTGCTTCATTCGCACGGAGCGTGACACCATCGTGCCCAACCCGCTGCGCAAGGACGCCATGCCGGAGGTTTCCCTCGACGGGAAGTTCTTCAAGAAGATCGACGCCTTTCTCGAGCGCTTCCCCCAGACCCCGCCGTCCCTGCTGGATTGCGCGAGCCTGAAGGTCGAAGGGGACGTGCGCTTCGAGGAGGGGGTGCGCTGCGTCGGCGACGTGCGCATCGTCAACAAAGGGCCGGTCCAGGCCGTGGTGCCCGCCGGAAGCGTGCTGCAGGGAGAGACGCTCCTTGGCTGATCCCGGAACGGCCGCCTGGAGCCCCTTCCGCTGCACGCTGCTGTCCATCCTGGCGGTCGTTTTCCTCGCCCTGTGCCCCTTGCGGGCACAGGGCGCCGGCCAGGTGCTTGTCCTCAATTCCTACCATCCCGGCTACAAGTGGTCCGACGACATCCTGCACGCCCTGGAGACCAGCCTGCATCAGTTCGACCCGGAGCTCGTCATCAGGGTCGAGCACCTGGACACCAAGCGCAACCTCGACCAAACCTACATTGACAGCCTGCCGGACTGTTTGAAGCGCAAATACGCCTTCATGCGTCCGGACCTCGTAGTGGCTGTGGACGAAGCAGCCTTCAAGCTGATGCTGGGGCGCGGCGAGGAAATGTTCGGGAGCGTCCCGACGGTCTTCTGCGGCGTCAACGCCAGCCCCCTGCCGGCCGTGCCGCCCTGGATGACGGGAGTCCGCGAGCACGCGGACCTTGCGGCGACCATCCGCCTCATGCGCAGCCTGAAGCCGAACCTGCGCGAGGTGGCCGTGATCGTGGACCGCACCGACACCGGACAGGCCATCCTCGCGGACCTGCGCACCGTCTTTCCCGCGGATCTCTCCCTCCGGGTCCTCGACGACCTGCCCCTGCCGCAGCTGGCGCGCGAGGTGTCCGGCCTGCGGCCGGAAACGGGCCTGCTTTTCCTGCTCTACTCCAGCGACCGCAACGGCAACGTCTACGAACCCGCAGAGGCCATGGGCGTCGTCTCCAAGGCCAGCCCGACGCCGGTCTTCGGCGCCTGGAACTTCCTCATGGGCCACGGGCTTCTGGGCGGCTACCTGACGAGCGGGTACGCTCAGGGGCGCATCGCCGGAAACCTGGCGGCGCGCATCCTGTCGGGGGAAGGCCCGTCACGGATTCCCGTGGTCGTCGACGATGTCGTCGCTCTCGAAGTCGACGTCCGGGAGATGGCGCGTTTCGGCCTCTCCACCATCCAGTTTCCCGAGGAAACCCGTTTCTTCAACGTCGGGCAGGGAACGCGCCGGGACATTCTGGTCCTGCACTCCTACAATGCGGGCTTCCGCTGGACGGACGACATCCTGCGCGGCATCACGGAAAGCCTGGCGAATTTTCCGGGCGGCACGGAACTGCATGTCGAGTACATGGACACCAAACGCCATCCCGAAGCCGAATTCACCTACCTGACCTACCTCCTGCTGCGCGAAAAGTACCGCTTCACGAAATTTTCGGCGGTCCTGACCTCCGACGACAACGCCTTCAACTTCGCCCGTCAGTACCGCAAGGCCCTTTTCCCGGGCGCCCCCATCGTCTTCTGCGGGGTCAACTACCTCGAAAACCCGCCGGCCATGGCCGCCGAGAACATCACCGGGGTGCTCGAATCCTACGACATCGTCGACACCGTGAAGGCCGCGACGGATCTGGTGCCCGGCGCCCGGCACCTCGTCGTCATCAACGACGCCACGCCCACGGGCCTGGGCAACCTGAAGCGCTTCGAGGAGGTGCGCCCCCTCCTGCCCGAACGGTTGCGGGTGGAAATGCTTCAGAACATGTCCATGACCCGCCTGCTGGAACGGCTGGCATCCCTGCCTCCCGACGCCATCATCCTGCTCATGAGCATGAACCGGGACAAGGACGGCAACACCTTCACCTACGATGAAAGCTGCGCGAAAATCGTCGGGGCCAGCCCCGTACCGGTCTTCTCCTTCTGGGACTTCTACCTCGGGGCGGGGACCGTGGGCGGCGTCGTGACCAGCGGGTACCATCAGGGGCTGTCGGCCGGCTCCCTGGCCCGGCAAATCCTGTCCGGCAAGAGCGCCCGCGACCTGCCCGTCATCGTGGAAAGCCCCAAAAGCCTCATCTTCGACGCCGGCGTCATGCGGCGCTTCGGCCTGAATCGCCGTCTGCTGCCCCAGGACGCAGTCCTCATCAACGACGACGCGGAATCGGCCCGCTACACCCGGGCCGTCTGGACCATCGCGATCCTCATGGCCATCATCGTCCTGCTCCTGATGGCGTTCCTCGGCTTTTACGGTTGGCAGCGGCGCAAACGCCGCCACCTGGAGCGCACGGTGCGCATCGATCCCCTGACCGGGGCCTTCACGCGCGCAGCCTTCGAGTCGGAGATGCCCCGCACGATCGCCTCGTCCACGGAGCGCGGGGAGCGATTCATGCTCTGCTTCGTGGACGTGGACAAGCTCAAGCACGTCAACGACACCCACGGCCATCTGCACGGGGACACCTACCTCAAGGAGGTTGTGGCCGTCCTGCGCTCCTCGATCCGTTCCAGCGACGAAATCTTCCGCGTCGGAGGGGACGAGTTTGTCGTCGTCTTCCCCGGTTGCGGCGAAGCCGAGGCAAAACGGATCTGGAACCAAATCGACGAACGCATCGTCGCCATCAATCTCGAAGGCCGCCTACCCTTCACCATGGGCATCACCCACGGCTGCGTGGGCTTCGACCCCGAATCGCCCCAGGACATGGCCACGCTTCTCCGCCTGGCCGACCTGTCCATGTACGGGCGCAAGAGCGCTGCGCCCGAAAATCCCTGAGCCCTGCCGCCGGTCGCCGTCCCGCCCGTGGACGGAACGCACGTGTGACGTCTTACATTTCCTTGCCAACAACTCCCGAGTTCGCATATTGTATGACAAACCCTTCCTCAAACCCCGGGGGATGCCATGAGCTTCAGGCTGGGAATCCGCAACAGGCTGCTCTTGCTGGTTGGAATCATGCTTGTATTTCTCGGCGGCGTGGTGACCTTCTTCGTCTACCAAGCGTCCGACACCAAGGAGAAAATGATCGAACGCGTCGGACAAATCATGACCGAGGACGCCAAAGACAAGATCATGGTGCTGACCAAGTCCGTATCCGCCAGCGTCGCGGCCGGCATCAAGGACGTCGCCGACCCTGACGAGCGCCTGGCGATCATCAAGAAGCTGGTCTACGACATCCGTTTCGAGGCGGACAAGTCGGGCTACATGTTCGTCTACCAGGGCACGACGAACAGGGTCATGCCGCCCAAGCCCTCCATGGAAGGAACCGATCTGGGCGACCTCAAGGACCCCAACGGCCTCTTCCTCATCCGGGAACTCCGCGACGCGGCCTCTGCCGGAGGCGGCTTCGTCACCTACATCTTCGACAAACCCGGCAAGGGAGTCCAGCCCAAGGTCAGCTACTCTGAAATGATACCGGGCACGGAGCTGTGGATCGGCACGGGGGTGTACATCGACAACATCGCCGAGGCCCAGGGCAAGGTGGCCGCCGACCTGGAGGCCGCGGCCTCGCACTCCCTGAACATCGCCCTGTCCTTCATCGGCGCGGGCTTCGCCCTTCTCATCCTGCCCCTGACCATCTTCCTCGTCCGCTCCATCATCGCGCCGCTGAAACGCATGATCGTCATGCTCAAGGACATCGCCGAGGGCGAAGGCGACCTGCGGGCCCGTCTCAAGGATTCCTCCGGTACGGAAACCCAGGAGCTGGCAGAATGGTTCAACACGTTCATCGGCCAGGTCCACGGCATCATCCGTGAGGTGGCTGGCAACTCGACCCAGGTCGACCAGGCGTCCCATGGCCTGCTCGGCCTGGCCACGCAGCTGCGCGGAGCGGCCGGTGACCTGACCGCCAAGTCCAACACCGTGGCCACGGCCACGGAGGAAATGAGCGTGAACATGAACTCCGTGGCTTCGGCCATGGAGGAGTTCTCGACCAACATCTCCACCGTGGCTTCGGCTTCGGAGGAAATGACCGCGACCATCTCCGAGATCTCCCAGAACGCCTCCAAGGCCAAGGAGATCACCGGACACGCCGTGGGCAAGGCCGGCGAGGCCTCGCGCCGCGTGAACGAACTGGGCGCGGCCGCCCAGGAAATCGGCAAGGTCACCGAGGCCATCACGGCCATCTCGTCCCAGACCAACCTCCTGGCCCTGAACGCGACCATCGAGGCGGCCAGGGCGGGCGAGGCCGGCCGCGGCTTCGCCGTGGTGGCCAACGAGATCAAGGAACTGGCCCAGCAGACCGCTAGGGCCACGGAGGAGATCAGGGACAGGATTCAAGGCATCCAGGGAGCCACGGGCGTGACGGTTGCGGAGATCAGGGAGGTCTCGCAGGTCATTGGCGAGGTTGACGCCATCGTCGGCAGCATCGCCGCGGCCGTGGAGGAGCAGTCGGTCACGACCCGCGACATCGCCGACAATGTTGGACAGGCCGCCCAGGGCGTGCAGGAGGTCAACGAGAACGTCTCCCAGGCCGACACCGTGACCCGCGACATCGCCAGGGAGGTGGCCGACGTCAACGCCGCATCGGCCGGCATCGCATCTTCGGCGGAAGCCGTGCAGCAAAGCTCCGAGAACCTGAGCGGCCTGGCCCGCGACCTGAACGGTATGGTCGGGAAGTTCAAGATCTAGGCCGACCGCAAGGCTCCAGGAGCCCACATCTGCCGGGGGCGATGATCGCCCCGCCGGCTCGCACCATGACGGACTGAAACGTCGTGACGCGGGGCACGGCGGACGGGACGAAAAAAGATGATCGCCTCGCCTGGCCCCGCGTCATCCCGGCGAACGGAAAATGCGACACAAGGGCCCATGATTTCTTGCCAAAATCCATGAAATCGGACTATGATCACACGAATTCTTCATAACGACCCAGAGAGGGAGGAACTTCATGGGCATTCGCTTCGGAATCCGCAACCGGCTGCTGTTCCTGACCGGCATCATGCTGCTCTTCATGGGCGTAGTAGTGGCCTTCTTCGTCTATCAGGCGCGCGGCACCAAGGAGGACATGATCGCCACGGTGGGCCGCATCATGAACGAGGACGCCCGCGACAAGATCATGGTCGCCACGAAGAACATGGCCACGAGCATCGGCGCGGCCATTCAGGGCGAGAGCGACAACGACCGGCGCATCGGCATCATCAAGAAGCTCATCGGCGACATCCGCTTCGAAGCAGACAAATCGGGCTACTTCTTCGTCTACCAGGGCACCATATGCCGGGTGCTGCCGACCAAGCCCGAATCCGAAGGCAAGGACCTCGGAGGCCTCAAAGACGTGGGCGGAATCCTTTTCGTGCAGGAACTGCAGAAGCAGGCCCAGGCCGGCGGCGGTTTCGTCGAGTACGTCTTCGCCAAGCCGAACAAGGGCGACCAACCCAAGCTCAGCTACTCGACCATGATCCCCGGCACGGACATGTGGATCGGCACGGGCGTGTACATCGACAACATCGCCGAGGCCCAGGCCGCGGTGGCCGCCGACCTGGAGGCCGCGGCCGCGCGGTCCCTGACCATCGCCCTGTCCTTCATCGGCGCGGGCTTCGCCTTCCTCATCCTGCCCCTGACGGTCTTCCTCATCCGCTCCATCATCGCCCCGCTGAAACGCATGATCGGGATGCTCAAGGACATCGCCGAGGGCGAGGGTGACCTCACGGCGCGCCTCAAGGACACCTCCGGCACCGAGACCCAGGAACTGGCCGAATGGTTCAACACCTTCGTCGAACAGGTCCACGGCATCATCCGCGAGGTCGTCGGCAATTCGAACCAGCTGAGCCAGGCCTCCCAGGGCCTGCTCGGACTGGCCACGCAGCTGCGCCGGGCCTCGGGCGACATGACCTCCAAGTCCACCACCGTCGCCGCCGCCACCGAGCAGATGAGCTCGAACATGAACTCCGTGGCCTCGGCCATGGAGGAGTTCTCGACCAACATCTCCACCGTGGCCTCGGCTTCGGAGGAAATGACCGCGACCATCTCCGAGATCTCCCAGAACGCCTCCAAGGCCAAGGAGATCACCGGTCACGCCGTGGGCAAGGCCGGCGAGGCATCACGCCGCGTTAACGAACTGGGCGCGGCCGCCCAGGAAATCGGCAAGGTCACCGAGGCCATCACGGCCATCTCGTCCCAGACCAACCTCCTGGCCCTGAACGCGACCATCGAGGCGGCCAGGGCGGGCGAGGCCGGCCGCGGCTTCGCCGTGGTGGCCAACGAGATCAAGGAGCTGGCCCAGCAGACCGCCAGGGCCACTGAGGAGATCAGGGACAAGATCCAGGGCATTCAGGGCGCCACGGGCGTGACGGTTTCGGAGATCCAGCAGGTCACCCAGGTCATCGACGAGGTCGACGCCATCGTCGGCAGCATCGCCGCGGCCGTGGAGGAGCAGTCCGTGACCACGCGCGACATCGCCGACAACGTCGGACAGGCCGCCCAGGGCGTGCAGGAGGTCAACACCAACGTGTCCCAGGCCGACACCGTGACCCGCGACATCGCCAGGGAGGTGGCCTCCGTCAACGCCGCCTCGGGCGACATCGCCTCTTCGGCCGAAGCCGTGCAGCAAAGCTCCGAGGGTCTGAGCGGCCTGGCCCGCGATCTGAACGCCATGGTCGGAAAGTTCAGGATATAGCGCCCCGGGTGCGTGCGAAAAAACGGGCCCCTGCGAGGACGCGGCGCGTCCTCGCAGGGGCCTTTTCGTTGTGCGGCGGATTCGGTCGCGGTGAGATTCAGGACGCCAGGGCCGGCAGCAGCGCGCCGCGGGCCAGGAGCTTTTCGCATTCAGCGGCCGGCACGGGCCGGCTGGCCAGATAGCCCTGCATGCTCATGGGGCCCAAGCCGGCCAGGATGCGGCGCTGGGCCTCGGTCTCCACGCCTTCGGCCACGATGCGCAGGTTGAGGGTCCGGGCCATGGACACGATGGCCGTGACAATGGCCAGGCTGTCCTGGTCCTCGGTGATGTCGCGGATGAAGGAACGGTCGATCTTGAGCCCGTCGATGGGCAGGCGCTTGAGGTACGACAGGGAGGAGTAGCCCGTCCCGAAGTCGTCGAGAAAGAAGGTCCCGCCTGCCGCCCGCAGGGAATTGAGGGTCGCCTCGGCCTTGGCCACGTCGCCCATGAGCATGGACTCGGTGATCTCGAAATACAGCCTGCCGGGCTGCAGTCCCGTGTCCGCGAGCACCTCGCCCAGAGTCTGGGCCAGCCCGGCCCCCGCGAACTGCCGCGAGGAGATGTTCACGGACATGCCCAGCTCGAATCCGGCGTCCTGCCAGAGCTTGGCCTGGCGGGCCGCCGTGCGCAGGACCCACTCGCCCAGAGGGAGGATCAGGCCCGAATCCTCGGCCAGGGGGATGAACTCGGCCGGGGAGACGAGGGTGTCGCCGTCGCGCCAGCGCACCAGGGCCTCGACCCCGACGATGCGGCCCGTGTCCATGCGCACCAGCGGCTGGTAGTGCAGTTCGAAGCGCTCCCCTTCGATGGCCTTGCGCAGCTTCGATTCCAGAGAGATGCGCCGGTGCGCCGCCGCGTCCATTTCGGGCGTGAAAAATTGGTAGTTGTTGCGGCCCAGGTTCTTGGCCCGGTACATGGCCATGTCGGCGTTCTTGATCAGCTTGCCGGCCTCGTCCCCATCGTCCGGGGCGATGGTCACGCCCAGACTCGCCGTGACGAAGAACTCCACGTCGCCGAGGCTGAAGGGCCGGCCCAGGGCCTCCAGGATGCGGGTCGCGATGTGGCTCACGCCCTCGACGGCGTCGACTTCCGGCAGCAGGATGAGGAACTCGTCCCCGCCCAACCTGGCCAAGGTGTCGCCGGCGCGCAGGAGGCCTTCCAGCCGGCGCGAGAGCTCCACCAGCAGGGCGTCGCCGGCCCCGTGGCCGAGGCCGTCGTTGATGTTCTTGAAGTTGTCGAGGTCCAGGAACAGCAGCGCCAACTTTTCCCCGCTGCGCCCCAGCTGCGCCAGGGCCATGCGCAGCCGGTCGTCCAGCAGCATGCGGTTGGGCAGCCCGGTCAGGGCGTCGTGCTGGGCCTGGTATTTGAGGGCGTCCTCCTGGCGCTTGAGCTCCGTGATGTCGTGAAAGATGGACACGTAGTTGGTGGTCAGTCCGGCCTCGTTCCTCACGGCGCTGATGGTCAGCCACTCCGGGTAGGACTCCCCGTTCTTGCGGCGGTTCCAGATCTCCCCGGCCCAATGCCCTTCATGCACCAGTTGGGTCCACATGTGATGGTAGAAATGCTGGGGGTGCCGATCGGACTTGAGGATGCGCGGGTTGTGGCCGATGGCCTCCTCGGCCGCGTACCCGGTGATGGCCGTGAATCCGGGGTTGACCTGCACGATCTGCCCCTTGGGGTCCGTGACCACGATGCCTTCGATGGTGTTCTCGAACACCTTGTTGGCCAGCAGGAGCTTTTCCTCGGCGTCCTTGCGGGCCGAGATGTCGCGCACCACGATGAGGTAGAACTCCGGCCTGTCGCCATCGGCCCACAGGGCCGAGACGGTGACCATGCCCCAGAACGGGGACGCGTCCCTGCGCACGATGCGGACCTCCAGCGTGGTCTCCATGAGCCGTTCGGCCAGCAGCGTGTCCAGGGCGCCTTCAAGCATCCCGAGGTCGCTGGGGCGGACCAAGTCGCGCCAGGTCATGACGCTCAACTCCCGCGCCGTGCAGCCCGTCAGTTCCCGGAACTTCTCGTTGGCCTTGCAGAAGTTCCCCGTGACGCCGTCGATCTGTGCGACGCCCATGCCCGCCATTTCGAAAAAGACCCGGAAACTCCGCTCGCTGGCCGTCAGGGCCGCGGTCTGTTCCTGCACTTTCCGGCCCAGCCTCGCATTGAAGAGAAAAAGAACTCCCGCAACGCAGCACCCGATACAGACGGCAGCCAGCAGGACAACCACCGAAACGCGGACCAGTCTCTCCCTTCTGGCCAGCACGTCGTCCTTGATCTCCGAATAGATGAACCCCGACAGGTCGGCATCCTCCGCGACCAGCCCCAGCCGGGCGTACGTCCCGGCCATCTGCCTCCAGCGCGCGGGGTTCATGTGCCCGATCTCGACGAGGTCGGCCCTGACCAGATCGCGCATGGCCTCGGCCTCGAAGAAGAGCTGTTCCTTGGGGATGTCCGGCGCGTACCTGGCGTGGATCAGGTCCACCATCTCGCCCGGGTGCGACATGGCGTAGGCCCAGCCGCGCCTGACGGCGCGCAGGAAGCCTTCCACGCCTTCGGGGTCTTCGCTGATGCGCCCTTCGGTCGTGACCAGGCAGTCCCCGTAAAAATCGACGCCGTAGTGGGAGGGCCGCATGATCAGAGGCGCCAGGCCCATGCGCCGCAGCAGGTACGGTTCGCTCGTCATGTAGGCGCTCATGGCGTCGACGCGGCCCGCGGCAAGGTCATCCACGCTCCACGAGTGGGGCACGACCTCGAAGGCGTCCGGGTTCATGCCCTCGGCCGCGATCATGGCCGAAACCTCCACGTCGAATTCCGGTTCGAACATGACACGCTTGCCGACCAGATCGTGGGGCATGCCGATGCCCGCGCCGCGCACGGCCATGAGCATGCTCGGGGAGTGCTGGAAAATGGCGGCCAGGACCACCAGCGGATCGCCCTTCAAGCGCCGGACAAGGACCGACGGCGAATCAACGGCGAATTCGGCACGACCCGCGAGAAGGCTGTCCGAAGGTTCGGTGCCGGCAGAGCGCTCCAGGAAGGCGACATCGAGCCCTTCCTCGCGAAAATAGCCTTTCTCCAGGGCAGCGTAATAGCCGGCGAACTGAAATTGATGACGCCACTTGAGCTGCAGCCTGATCTTCGGCGTGGGGGCCGCCCAGACGCCTTCGGGCGACCAGGCGACAAGAGTCATTGCCAGGATTGCGGCCACCGCAGCGACGAAGACGCCTTGCGGCAGGTGTGGACGTGTAAGACGAGCCGTATGACAGCGCATGACGTATGCCCTACCAGCAGAAACCACGGGGTCAAGGGCCAATATGGCCTGCAGCGCCCCATTTTTCAGATGACCGCCGGACCCATCCCGTGTACTCGGTGGGGCACCAAAAGGAAACACGTACATGACCAACAACGACATCCTGCGCAGACTGCGCTATGCCCTGAACCTGGACAACGCCGCCCTCCTGCGCCTCTTCGACCTCGGCGGACACTCCTTGAGCCCCGGCGACCTCGACCTGCTGCTGAAAAAGGACGAGGAGCCCGGCTTC
The DNA here is from genome assembly GCF_054657795.1 of Desulfomicrobium salsuginis. Taxonomy (NCBI): domain Bacteria; kingdom Pseudomonadati; phylum Thermodesulfobacteriota; class Desulfovibrionia; order Desulfovibrionales; family Desulfomicrobiaceae; genus Desulfomicrobium; species Desulfomicrobium salsuginis. The sequence goes on from NZ_BAAHYA010000002.1 coordinate 897,216, forward strand.
GTCGACTGTCCCGACATCCTGCTGCTGGCCTTTCTCGACGGCCTCGTCATCTCCCGTCGCGGTCCCCGCGACCAGGACACGGCCGAGTCCGGGGAGCTGAACAACAATCTCGTCCTGCGCAAGCTGCGCATCGCCCTGGAACTCAAGGACGCGGACATGCTGCGCATCCTGGAGGCCGGGGGGATGAAGGCCTCCAAATCGGAGCTGTCGGCGCTGTTCCGCAGCCCCTCGCACCGCAACTACATGCCGTGCCGCGACCAGCTGCTGCGCAGATTCCTGGCCGGACTGGCCGCCATTTCACGGGAGGAGTTATGAGCCGCATCGGCACCACAGCCAGCCTGAAGATCATGAAACTTGTCACGGGCGGGGCGTTCCTCGACGGCGGCGACCTCGGCGAGGTCTTCATGTCCAAGCGGGAGCTGCCGGCGGGTGCCGCCGTCGGCGACGAGGTATCCGTCTTCCTGTACCGCGATTCCGAGGCCGTCCTGACGGGCACCACGGCCCGGCCCAGGGCCGAGCTCGGCCAATGCGCCTTCATGAAGGTCGTGGCCGTGACCAAATCCGGCGTCTTCGTGGACTGGGGCCTGCCCAAGGACCTCTTCGTGCCGGCCTCGGAGCAGTACAAACCCCTGGAAGAGGGTCGCTCCTACGTCATCCTGGTCTACCTCGACGAGCGTACCGGACGCCTGGCCGGGACGGCCAAGCTCCACTCACACCTGAACGAGGACGGTTCGGGCTTCGTGCCGGGCCAGGAGGTGGACCTGCTCATCTGCGGCTTCTCGGACATCGGCTTCAAGGCCGTGGTCGACAACACGCACCTGGGCCTCGTCTTCCGCGACGACGCGCCGGGCGAACTGCGCTACGGCCAGCGCGTCAGGGGCTTCGTCAAGGCCGTGCGGCCCGACAACAAGCTTGACCTGTCTCTGCTGCCCCCCGGACTGTCCGGCGTGGACATGCTCGCCGGGCGCATCGTCGAATACCTGCGCGCCAACGGCGGCGTTGCCCCGCTGACGGACAAGAGCCCCTCCGAACACATCGCCGCCGCCTTCGGGACGAGCAAATCCGCCTTCAAGAAGGCCCTGGGCAGACTCTACAAGGACCGCAAGATCCGCCTGGAGCCCGACCGCATCGTGCTTATCGACTGAACCGGAAACGCCACGACGTGCCAACGTAACCGCGTCGGATTCCGACGCGGGCTGGCAGGCAGGGCCTGAAACACGTACGGCGTGCGATGCTGGATCGCCGGATGGCGGGGATGGTCAGGCAGGCCAGGGCCAGGTGGAACCGGCGACGAAGACTTCCGAAAAAGATGCAGGGGCTGAAAATGCGAATGCCGCCCGAAGGCGGCATCCCATGTACGGACAAGACCTTACTCTTGCCAGTCGAAGATGGTGTCCAGTTGCGGAATGAAAGGCTTGACCGCCTCCTGGTTTTCCGCGGAGGTGGCCAGCGTCTTCTCCATTTCCACCATGCTCTGCTTCATCTGCTCGATCATCTGCGCCTTGGAGTCGGCGGGGATGTCCTTGCTGGCCTGAATCTCGTCCACGGACTGCTGCATCTGGCCCAGCACATTCTCGCCGTCCTTGCCGAGCTTGACGGCCATATAGGCCTGGGTCACCTGCTGGGAGACCTCGCTCCAGCTCTCGACGTTGAAGCCATGCTTTTTAAGCATGCCTTCGACCTCGCGCTGGTCCTTCAGGCTCCTGGCCCAATCGCCCATGAGGCGGGACGTGCTCGTGGCGTCCCCGTCATCCTCGGCCTCGTCGGCATACTGGTCGAAATAGGGCTTGAGCTCCTGCATGGCGCCGATGAACCCTTCCACCTGCTTCGCCCCAAGTCCCGCACACCACGCCCCCTGGGACACGAACAAAAACGCCGGCAACATGACCAACAAACGCCACAACCGCATAGCTTCCTCCTTGCAGTCACGGGCAATGCATAATCGATTTGCACTGCCCCACTTCTCTTCATTGCGCTTTCGTGGCATTATATTTATGTCACCCCGAACTCAAGGGGCTTAGGGGGCAATTCCCCCATATTTTTCCCTACTTCATCTGGAGGCTGGCATGAATCCCAAAGAGCTTATGTATGCAAAATCCCACGAATGGGTCAGAATCGAAGGCGACGAAGCCGTTGTGGGCATCACCCATTTCGCCCAGGAACAGCTCGGCGACCTGACCTTCGTCGAACTGCCCCAGCCCGGCGACCAGGCCCAGGCTGGCACGGAGATCGGCTCCGTCGAATCCGTCAAGGCGGCCAGCGAGATATACTCCCCCGTCAGCGGCGAAGTCGTCGCGGTCAACAGCGAACTCGAGAACGCCCCCGAGCTGATCAACAAGGAGCCCTTCGGCGCCGGCTGGATGTTCAGGGTCAAGCTGTCCGCACAGCCCCAGGGCCTCCTCGACGCCGACGCCTACGCTGAACTCTGCGCGGCCGAGGCCCACTAAACACCACCCCGGCCGCTTTTCCGCTGCGCGAAGGTTCATCGCAGGACCTGACGAACTCCTCGCCTCCGGCTGGATGACCGCGGCCCCATACCCGGAGGCACCATGCCCTTCATTCCGCACACTCCCGAAGAACAGCGGGAGATGCTGGCCGCCATCGGCGTGGACAGCATCGAAGCCCTGTTCGAGGATATTCCCGCAAAATTCCGGGCCGGGGAGCTGAACATTCCCTCCGGCCTCAGCGAGATGGAAGTCCGCCAAAAGCTCGACAAGACAGCGGCCCGGAACCACACGGACCTGACCTCGTTCCTCGGGGCGGGCTTCTACGACCACTACATCCCCAGCGCCGTGGACGCCCTGTGCAGCCGCGGCGAGTTCTACACGGCCTACACCCCCTACCAGGCCGAGGCCTCCCAGGGCATGCTGCAGGCCATCTTCGAGTACCAGACCGCCGTGGCGCGCCTGATGGACCTCGAATACGCCAACGCGTCCCTCTACGACGGCGGCACGGCCCTGTACGAGGCCATCATGATGGCCGTGCGGCACACCAGGCGTTCGCGCATCGTCATCTCCGAGAGCGTGAACCCCATCTACCGGGTCATGCTGGACAGCTACACGACCAATTTGAAGCTCGACCTGGTCACCGTGCCCCACAAGGACTGCACCACGGACATGGACGCCATGCTCGCCGCCCTGAACGACGACACGGCCGCGGTCATCGTCCAGAACCCCAACTTCTTCGGTACGGTCGAGGATTTCACGGCCCTCTTTGAAAAGGCCCGCGAGCGCAAGATCGTGTCCGTCATCTCGACCTACCCCGTCATGCAGTCGATCCTGAAGACGCCCGGCAGCATGGGCGCCGACATCGCCGTGGCCGAGGGCCAGAGCCTGGGCCTGCCCCTGAGCTTCGGCGGGCCGTACCTGGGCATCATGGCCTGCAACAAGCAGCTCATCCGCCAGATGCCCGGCCGCATCGCCGGCCGCACCGTGGACAAGAACGGCAAGACGGGCTTCGTCCTGACCCTGCAGGCCCGCGAGCAGCACATCCGCCGCGAGAAGGCCACGTCCAACATCTGCTCCAACCAGGCCCTGTGCGCCCTGCGCGCCCTGATGTACATCAGCCTGCTGGGGCCCCAGGGCCTGAAGAAGACGGCGCAGACCGGCATCGAGCGCGCCCATTACGCGGCAAACCGCCTGGAGCGGCTGCCCGGCGTGCGCGTGGTCAACCAGCCCTTCGGCAACGAGTTCACGGTCAAGCTGCCCGTGCGCGCCTACGAGGTCATCGACAAGCTCATCGACATGAAGTTCGTGCCGGGCTTCCCCCTGGGCCGCTACTACCAGGGCATGGACAACCACCTCCTGGTGGCCTGCACCGAAAAAACCACGAAGCAGTGCATCGGCATCCTGGCCGAACTGATTGGAGGCGCCCTGTGAAGACCCTTTTCCAAGATTCCTCCAAAGGACGCACCGGCGTGTGGCCCAAGGAACCCAAAGGCAACACCGAGGCCGACATCCCCGCCTACCTGCTGCGCGACACGGCGCCGAAGCTGCCCGAACTGTCGGAGATCGACGTCATCCGCCACTTCACCAGGCTCTCGCGCCTGAATTACAGCGTGGACAGCAATTTCTATCCCCTGGGGTCGTGCACCATGAAGTACAACCCCAAGTTCACCGAAGCCGTGGCCGCCCAGCCGGGCTTCACGAACCTGCACCCCCTCATCCCGCAGCTGAAAGGGGCCGGGCACATGACCCAGGGCGCCCTGGAGGTCCTTTACGAGACCGAGCAGCTTCTGGGCGAGATCACGGGCATGAGCGCCTTCACCCTGCAGCCCATGGCCGGCGCCCACGGCGAACTGACGGGCGTCATGCTCATGGCGGCCTACCACAACGACAAGGGCAACAAGAAGACCAAGATCATCGTGCCCGACTCGGCCCACGGCACCAACCCGGCCTCGGCGGCCATCGCCGGCTACGACGTGGTCTCCATCCAGTCCAAGAACGGCATGATCGACCCCGACGAGCTGGAAAAGGTCCTGGACGACGAGGTGGCGGGCCTGATGATGACCTGCCCCAACACCCTGGGCCTGTTCGAGTGCGGCCTGGAGCGCATCGTCAAGCTGGTCCACGGCGTGGACGGCCTGCTCTACTACGACGGCGCGAACCTGAACGCCATCATGGGCAAGATGCGCGTGGGCGACGTTGGCTTCGACGTCGTGCACCTGAACCTGCACAAGACCTTCGCCACCCCCCACGGCGGCGGCGGGCCGGGCTCCGGGCCCGTGGGCGTCAGCCAGCGCCTGGTCGACTACCTGCCCATCTCGCGCGTGGTGAAGCTGGAGGACGGCCAGTACTACCTGAACTACGACTACCCCAAGTCCATCGGCTACATCGCGCCCTTCTACGGCAACTTCGGGGTCATCCTCAAAGCCTACGCCTACATCCTGCGCCTGGGCCGCGAGGGCATCGTGCGCGCCACGGAGAACGCCGTCCTGGCCGCCAACTACCTCCGCAAGCGCATCGAGGCGCACCTGGAAATCCCCCACGACCGCATCTGCATGCACGAGTTCGTGGCCTCGGCCGCCAGGCAGGCCGAAAAGGGAGTGCGCGCCCTGGACATCGCCAAGGCCCTGCTGGACAAGGGCCACTACGCGCCGACCATCTACTTCCCGCTCATCGTCAAGGAATGCCTCATGTTCGAGCCCACCGAGACCGAGAGCAAGGAAACCCTGGACGGTTTCGTGGACGACCTGATTGAGATCCTCGGACGCGTGGAGACGGACCCCGAGTCCATCCACGACGCCCCGGTGACCACGCCCGTGCAGCGGCTCGACGAAGTGCGCGCCGCACGCAGCATGGAACTAGTGGACGACGCCGGGCTCTAGCAAGCCTGAAAATCAATCTACAAAGAGAACTCAAAGCCCCCGAAAGGGGGCTTTTTTATTGAAAAAATCAAATAATGCCAAAAATTTATATATAATATACTATAATTTTCATTTCAAATTATAATTCATATCTCGAGTATCTAATCACTCAAGACAGCACATAACAATTCGAGTTTTGGATAAATCAGACGAATTTACTAGAGATTAATAAAATTCAGAAAATGACAATGAATAAGAAAGCTCGAAACACGTTGCAAGGCAAATAGAAGTGATATAATTCCCCTGCATCGCTGATCGACTGCATGTAGGAAATTCCATGTCATACACTTTTGTAATACCTGCGCTCTTGACCCTGGCCGGCCTTGGATATGTATTTCTTATGCGCAATACTGCCCCGAAGAATGTTGCAGGGAGTGGCTCCATTTCGACGCATCTGCCTCCGTCATTCGAGGAAAGAAACGCGTTTTCGGAATGGGAACTCGTGCTTTCCCGCGCTCTGGACCACATCTACGGCGGCGCCCATGCCTCCACGGAAGTGCAGATGACCCATGTCTACGAGGCGCCGCCGGCCCTGACCGTCACGGCCATTACCAACCTGGTCAAGGCCTTCGAGAAGGTGGGCACCTTGCATTCCTCCCTGTCGGCCCTGGACAACCCCGACGCCAGCATGAAGGACCTGGGCGACCTCGTGACCCGCGACCCCCTTCTCTCGGGGCGGGTGCTCAAGACCGTCAATTCGCCGTTCTTCCGCACGGCCATGGACGTCAAATCCGTACACACGGCCGTGAACATCCTGGGTCTCGTCAACCTGAAGAATCTCATCGCCTTCGGCGTCCTGCCCTACTCCCTCTACAAGCACCCCGCTCACCGACGCATGTTCAAAAGCATCTGGCAGCACATGAACGCCACGGCCATCACCGCGGCGCACATGGCCAAGGCGCGCCAGGATCTGGACAGCGGCACCCTCTACACTGCCGGCCTCATGCACGACATCGGCAAGCTCGTCCTCGTGTTACTGATGAAGAATCCGGACGAGAACGCCGACTACCCCCAGAACCTGAGCGCCGAATACGAGAGCCTGACGGTCACGCATCTGCAGGCGGCCTGGGTCATGGCCACGTCGGGAAGCATCCCGGGCCAGCTCAAGTCCCTGGTCCTGGACCACCACCTCCCGGCCTTGATCCCGGTCCAGCAGCTGGACTGCAACGCCGAGCACGCCAAGTACCTGACCGTCCTCTTCCTGGCCAATCAGGTGGCCAAGCTCATCGCCCCGGACGGCACCCTGCTCGACGACGTGAGCCGGCTCGATCGCCTGGACCCCAGCTACCGCGAGATCTTCTCCCAGGCCGAAGCCAGGGAAATCCTCCTCTGCCCCGGCCTCATCGACGACATCCTGGCCAACTTCCGGGTGGTGCAGGCGTCCCTGAACTAGGCGCGGCCGGCCCCGTCCATGCCGCGGGCCAGGTGCCAAGCCATGGCCCCGAGCAGGGCCACGCCCAGGCCCAGCACCGCCCACAGGGCGATCTTCGTGTATTCCAGCGGCGGTTTGAGGCGTCCCTCGCCGCCAAGACTCCGCCACTCTCCCAGCACGGCTCGCCCCATGGGCGCATCGGCCCGGCCGCCGGCCAGCGTCGGCGCCAGCAGGTCTGGACCCGGCTGCACGGCGGGGTTGCCGACGGCCAAGGTGAAGGGGCCGGCTCCCTGGGCCATGAACACGAGTTCGTGCGGCAGCCAGCCGGCGCGCAGCGGCGCGGGCGTCCCCTGCATGGCGACCCGCAGCCTCGGCAGCGTCCCGCGCAACGGCAGGCCGGGCCCAGCCAGGCGCTGTCCATCCACCGTCAGCCGGAACAGGGTGCTGCGGGCAGCACTGCGCCAACCGTCCCCTGACGGCGTGAACACCTCCACTCCGACCACGCTGTCCTCGTCACCGCCCAGATCGAGCAGATCGACGGGCAGCCCCGCCGGCAGCGCATATTCGTTCGTCCCTGGCTCCACAGGCGTCCCTGCCAGGGGGATGAAGCGGCGCACGGCCTGTCCCTTCCCCGCTTCACCCGTAGCCGACTCCACACCCGACAAATCCTGATCCGCGGACACGAAATAGTATTTCCAAGCCCGTCCCGACAACTCGACTCGGTCCTGCAGGATGCGGCCGCCGGGATGCTCCATGCGCGCCAGAACCCCGACGCCGGCGTCGCGCCACGTCGCCAGGTCGTCGCTGCCGCGCACGGCGACGCGCAGCATCGTGTCGCCGCCGCTCAACCCGAAGCGCAAGGCACCGATGCCCGACGGCGCACCCGTGGCGTCGAGCAGGATCATGCGGTTCTCACCGGCTGAAGGACGGACCAGGGTTTCGACCACGGCGCCGCGCTCCGAGGTGCGCACCTGAAGGCGGAAGTCGACGTCGCCGCTCCCTCTGACAGGCCCGAGCCGGAAAAGGGGCAGACTCACGGCCGGGACGGGCTCCGCAGCCACCTTGCGCAGGTGCATGGGCACCTCTTCCCCGGCGGCGTTGAAGACGCGCACATCGCCCAAGTCGGCGCGGGCGCTGGCGTTGTAGACGGCAAACGGCAATTCGAGGCGCTGCAGGGAATGGCCCGGCCCGGCTTCGAGGACGAAGCCGCCGGCGAAATCCATGGGCGAGACCGCGAAAGCAGGTACAGGTATAAGCAGGGTCAAAAGAAGGACGAAGATCATTTTCCCTCCTTGGGGGGCAGCGGGCAGAAATACCCCATGACGAGCATGAGCAGGCCCACGCCCAGGAACGAGACGATACGCGCCACCGTGCCGATGCCGTCGAGATCGACCGAAAAGAGCTTGATGACCACCACGGTCAGGAGTCCCGCCCCGGCCAGCCAGGCGCGCCGGTTTGCGCGCCTCCAGCCCAGGAGCATGGCCGCCAGGGCGGCCACGGACCACAGCACTGAGCACGAGGCCTGCATGACCGCAGAACGGTACAGGGCCTCCACAGAATAGGGGACGCCGCCCAGGAAATGAACGCTGCGGGCCAGGACCACGTTGGCCCACGCAAAACCGCCCGCCGCCAGGAAAGCCGGCAGCCGACGTTCCGGGCAAAAGGCGCCCAAGGCCTTTTCCCTGTCTGCGGCCCTCGCCCACGCGGCCAGGGCGGCCAGAACCAGAGCCTGGGCCAGGTCCATGGGGCTCAGGACCGGGATGTACGGCAACGGGTACGGGTCCCCGGCGGACAGGCTGACGGCCGGCCACCACAGGCACAGGAACACGGCCGACGCGGCCCCGGCCCGCAGATAGGCGGCGCGGTGGCGGCCCAGGGGCCAGTCCAGGGGCGCGGACACGGCCGCCAGCAGGAGCAGGACGCCCGTCACGGCCAGGGCCGCGTCGGCCCAGCTGCCGGTCTGCAGCAGCCGGAAAGCCTGCCAATGGGCCTCCCGCCCCGCCAGTACCGCAACGAGCAGACCCGCGGCCGAGTGCGCCCAGCCACGGGCCCGCGGGGTCCATTGGTTCTCAAGAGCACGCAGGGCGGCGAAGAGCGCGGCCAGCGCCAGAGGCCAGGCCAACCAGCCGTGGTTCACTGAGGGGTGGCTGTCCCAGTTCAGAGCAGCCGGGAGCGCAAGCGCGGCCGAAGCCTGGGCCAGATGGCGCGCCGCGGGCCACGCCGTCCTGCGTTGCAGCAGGAACCAGACGCCCAAGCTGGCCGTGAGAGCCGCCACCAGAGCCGAGCCATCGTGGGGAGAGAAGCGCAGATACAGGGTCCCGTACCACCACGCCGCACCCCAGAAACCTGCGACCGCCGGCATGAATTCCTCCTGCCGCAGGCGCGCGGCGGGAAAGGCCCACCACGCCCAGGACGAGGCCAGCCCGCCCGCGCCGAGAAAAAGACCGGCCAGCAGCTGCCCGTCGTCCAGGACAGGTTCGACGCCGGACATGCCTGCGGCGAAAGCCGCGGCCGCGCCGAGCTGCAGCAGGACGCCGAAGACCCGCGTGACCAGGCGCTTCTGGCGCAGGCCGAGCCAGACCATGCCCGCTCCCTCCAGAGCCCAGGTCGAGGCGGTCCAGGTCGCGTCCAGGGCCATGGGCACGGCCAGGGAGACGAAGATGACGCCCAGGGCCAGGTGGGCCTCGCCCAGCAGGCGCAGCCCCGTCCCCGTTGTGCCTGCCTCGGCCCCATCGCCCCCGGCGGAAAGGCGGCGGATGCCGCCCAGGGTCAGCAGGTACCACAGGGCCAGGCCCAGGCAGCTGAAGGCCCCGCCCATGTCCGTGTCGCGCACCAGCCCCATCTGCAGGGCGAAGGCGGCCAGGGGCAGGCCGAAGACCAGGGCGCTGTCCAGGCGCGGGTTCTCGCGCGGGGTCCGAGCGAAAAGAATGGAGACGACACCGTACATGACGAAGAAGAGGATGAGGAAGGGCTCGGTGGTGGCGAAGTATTGCGGCGCGTAGTAGCGCGCGCCCCAGGCCGCGCCGATGCCGAAGGTGCAGGCGAAGCCCAGGAGATTCAGGGGGCGCCAGGTACGGCGCCAGGCGATGCCGAGCACCCCCGTGTTCAGCAGGGCGTAGTAGGCGAAGAGGTGCACGTGGCTGCCCTGCCCGGTGGACAGCAGGACCGGGGCCAGGAACCCGCCGGCCGCGCCGAAAAGTGCCAGGGACATGGCGTTCTGGACCACGGCCAGGACGCCGGAGAAGACCACGACGCCGGTCATGAGCGCCAGCGCCCCCACAGGCGGCAACATCCCGACGTAGCGCGCCGCGGCGAAGATCGTCAGGTACAGGACGCCCACGCCGCCGCCCTGGACCAGCAGGGCGTAGACCGGCTTGCCCCGCCGTAGCCGCCAGCCCAGGACCAGCAGGGCCACGCCCAGCAGCCCGGCCCCGGCCATGCGCAGCTCCAAGGACACCAGGCTGTGGTCCGCGGCGTACTTGAGCAGAAAGGACACGCCAAAGAAGAGCACGACGATGCCGACCTTGACCACGGGGTTCCCGCCGGCGAACCAGTCCCACACCGCCCTGACACCTTCGCGGACCCTGGCCTCGAAGACTGACAGCGCCGCCTTCGGCGCAGGCCGTTCAGCGGGGGCAGGCCGGGCCGCAACCGGTCGGGCAGGCGCCTCCTCGGAAAAGGTGAAGTCCCCTGCGCCGCCATCCGCTGTCGGGGCGGCGCAGGCCCGGACATCCGCTCTCGCCGCACCCGCCCTCTCGGCTGCGGCCCGGCCCTCCAGCTCGCGGAGCCTGCGCTCCAGGGAGGAAATGCGCAACACCAGGGCGAGACAGACGGCGCACAGCACCGGCAGGACGAGGATGACGGGGCTGCGCCAGAAGGTGTCCGCGGCGCCGGCCAGGGCAATGAAGGTCAGGATGACGAGGAAGATGCGCACGGGCGCCTCCGGTTTTGACGGATTTGGCCGCGGAGGTTCCCCGGGGCCGCATTGCAAGGCTTTGCCGTGCAGCGGCTGCAAAGGCAAGGGGAGCGCAATGAAAAGGGCCCGGCCTCCGCATGGACGGAAACCGGGCCGCATGACGTGCGCGGGAAGGTTTACTTGCTGACGATCTCCGAGCCGATGCCGCCTTGGGTGAACATTTCGAGCAGAATGACGTTCTCGATGCGGCCGTCGAGGATGTGGGCCTTGGACACGCCGCCGTCCACGGCCTCCAGGCAGCACTTGATCTTGGGGATCATGCCGCCCGTGACCACGCCCTGCTCCAGGGCGTGCACGGCCTGGTGCAGGGTCATGGAGGAGATGAGTTCGCCCTTCTTGTCCAGGACGCCCGGCACGTCGGTCAGCAGGATGAGCTTCTTGGCGCCCACGGCCACGGCCACGGCGCTGGCCACGGAGTCGGCGTTGATGTTGTAGGTGTTGCCTTCCTCGTCCACGCCCACGGGCGCGATGACGGGCACGAAGTTGGCGTTCTGCAGGGAGGTGATGACCGAGGTGTCCACGGCCACGACCTCGCCGACCTTGCCCAGGTCGATGATCTCGGGCGGCGCGTCGGAGCGCTCCACGGCCATCTCCAGCTTCTGGGCCCAGATGAGGCGCCCGTCCTTGCCCGACAGGCCCACGGCCCGGCCGCCCTGGGTGTTGATGAGGTTGACGATCTCCTTGTTGACCTTGCCGACGAGCACCATTTCGACCACGTCCATGGTCGCGTCGTCGGTCACGCGCAGGCCCTGACGGAACTCGGACTGGATACCCAATTGCTTGAGCATGTTGCCGATCTGCGGCCCGCCGCCGTGGACGATGACGGGGTTCACGCCGATATAGCGCAGAAGCTGGATGTTCAGGGCGAAGCTCCGGCGCAGGGCCTCGTCCTTCATGGCGTGGCCGCCGTACTTGATGACGATGGTCTGGCCGTAGAACTCGCGGATATAGGGCAGCGCCTCCAGCAGGATGGAGGCTCTCAGTGCTTCTTGTGACATGGCTCCCTCGTGGGCTTGAATGGTGAGGAAAGGGGCCGGTTTGACGGCGTGTGAAGGCAGTTTGGCAAGGTGGGGGGAAAAGTTCAAGCACTATGATGAAGAAGGGGGCGGGCATTCGAGAGATCGAACAGAAGACAGGAGGAGTCCCTGCGCGGCCGCGTCCCTGCCTGGTCCGGGCAAGGGTCGCCGAAACTCCTTCGCGGGCCTCGTAGAGCTGTATCGGTGCGTGCAGGACGGCAACCCCGGACAGCGCGCCAGACACCGATTCAGCAAACGATGCCTGGCTCAGTCAGACAGTCGGCGCCCCTTGCCCGGACCAGGCAGGGACGCTCGGACGGTGCAGGATCTGACCGGCGCGCTTCATGAGCCGATGGAACCGCAAAAAACAACGTCATCCCCGCGAAGACGGGGATCCATCCCAGAATTTCAATATCCATTTGAAATAAGATGGATTCCCGCCTTCGCGGGAATGACGCTGTGGTGAACGAGACGTCCGCAAATTGGCGGACGTCCCGTTTCAGTAGGCCGAATTGGCAACGCCTAGAGAATGTATCTCGTCAGGTCCCGGTTCTCCTGCACGTCCTGCAGAGCATGGGCCACGTAGGCTCGGTCGATGGTCACGCTCACGCCGTCCATGTCCGGCGCCTCGAAGGACAGGTCGGCGACGATCTTTTCCATGATGGTATAGAGCCGCCTGGCACCGATGTTCTCGGTTTCCTCGTTGATCTTCTGGGCGAAGCGGGCGATCTCGTTCAGGGCCTCGTCGGTGTAGACGATGTCCACGCTCTCGGTGCCAAGCAGCGCCTTGTACTGCACGGTCAGGGCGTTTTTGGGCTCCGTCAGGATGCGGTAGAAGTCGTCACGGGTCAGGGCCGAGAGTTCCACGCGCAGGGGGAAGCGGCCCTGCAACTCGGGCACCAGGTCCGAGGGCTTGGACATGTGGAAGGCGCCGGCCGCGATGAAGAGGATATGGTCCGTGCGGACCATGCCGTACTTGGTGTTGACGGTGCTGCCCTCGACGATGGGCAGCAGGTCGCGCTGCACGCCCTCGCGGGACACGTCGGCCTTGCCGCTGCTCCCCCCGCCGCCGCAGATCTTGTCGATCTCATCGAGAAAGACGATGCCCGACTCCTGCACGCGCTCGCGGGCGATCTCGTGGACCTTGTCCATGTCGATGAGGCGCTCGCACTCGGACTGGATGAGGATGTCGTAGGCGCTTTTGACGCGGACCTTCTTGGTCTTCTTTTTCTTGGGAAAGACCTTGGAGAGCATGTCCTGCATCTGCATCTCCATGCCCTCCATGCCTGGGATGGTCATGGCCTGCACGCCGCCCGAGGACTGCACCTCGACCTCCACCAGCCTGTCGTCGAGCTTGCCCTCGCGCCAGAGCTGACGGAGCTTCTCACGGGTCGAGTCGGCAGCCCGGGACTCGGGGCCGATGTAGTCCACGCCGGCCGATTCCAGGGGCTTGGTCGGCAGGAGCACATCCAGCAGGCGCTCCTCGGCCGTGGCCTCGGCGCGCACGCGGACCGTGGCCTCCTCCTCTTGGCGCACGAGGTTGACGCCGATCTCCATCAGGTCGCGGATGATGGACTCCACGTCGCGGCCCACGTAGCCCACTTCCGTGAACTTGGTGGCCTCGACCTTGAGGAAGGGCGAACCGGCCAGCTTGGCCAGGCGGCGTGCGATCTCGGTCTTGCCCACGCCCGTGGGCCCGATCATGAGGATGTTCTTGGGCGCGATCTCCTCGGCCAGCTCGGGGTCGAGCTGGCGGCGGCGCCAGCGGTTGCGCAGGGCGATGGCGACCATGCGCTTGGCCTGGTTCTGGCCGACGATATACTTGTCCAGTTCGGACACGATCTCTCTGGGGGTCAGGGTACTGTTCATCAGGAGTTCCTGGTCACGGTCTCGAAGACCACGCGGTCGTTGGTGAAGACGCAGATTTCGGCCGCGATCTCCATGGAGCGGCGCGCTATCTCCTCGGCCGAAAGGTCGGTGTTGCGGCGCAGGGCGCGGGCCGCGGACAGGGCGTAGGCCCCGCCGGAGCCGATGGCGGCCACGCCGTCGTCTGGTTCGATGACGTCGCCGGTGCCGCTGAGCATGAGGATGGTCTCGGCGTCGGCCACCAGCAACATCGCTTCCAGCCGGCGCAGGTATTTGTCGTTCCTCCAGTCCTTGGCCAGCTCCACGCTGGCGCGGACGAGGTTGCCGCCGAATTCTTCAAGTTTCGCTTCAAATTTCTCGAACAGGGTGAAGGCGTCGGCCGTGGACCCGGCGAAGCCGCAGACGATGCGGTCGCGGTAGAGCCGGCGGACCTTGCGGGCCCCGTGCTTGACGACGATGGCCTGGCCGAGGGTGACCTGGCCGTCACCGGCGATGGCCACGCAGTGGTCGTCCTTGACCGCGAGAATGGTGGTTCCGCGCATTTCTGGCATGTTCTCTTCCTTGTTGAACGCCCCGGCGGGCGCGTGAGTTAAACAACAAAAATGGGCACTCCCCCGCCCTTGTCAAGGCAATGCCCTGGATTTGCCGGAAAAACGGGCGGTTGCGGGATGAGAAAAAAAATTTTCGACGTACGTAAAAAACTGCTTGACGATCGGGCGTCATGCACATAGAAACCGACTTCTCGACGCGCCCGTAGCTCAGTTGGATAGAGTGCCTGACTACGAATCAGTAGGTCGCATGTTCGAATCATGCCGGGCGCACCATGAGCGAAACAAAGGAGCAAACGTTGTTTGCTCCTTTTTTCTTACCCTTGCCAGTCGTGAAAACGGTCTTATAAGTACTGCCGTGTTCTTTGAAATGGGGCCGCCCTGGTTTCGACGGGGATGATGAGGCCAAAGTCGCAGGTCGAGGCGCTGGGAGGTCCTCGTTAAAACCCAGCATAAACATAATTGCCAACGACAATTATGACTACGCAATGGCTGCCTAGTTAATAGGTAACCGTTGCATGACGACCAAGGTCGTCACATCCGTGCGGTGGATGTCTGATAAGCCGTATCCGGGTGGCAAACCCCATCAGGCTGGCGAAAGGCCGCTGTCTGGACAGCCAATCGCGAGACTACATCCGGGCTGGTTTTCGGGACGCCTGTTCATGGGCTCCCCCGAAGGCGAGATACAGATCATGAACTAAACCTGTAGAAGCTTTGCGCGGAGCGTTCTCGGACGGGAGTTCGATTCTCCCCGGCTCCACCAGCAACAAAAATTTGCCCACGAAAGTGGGCTTTTTTTGTGCCATCTCTCCAGGAAACAACCGTCAATCCTAGCTTTTCTGATTGACGCAATAGTCCCTCCCCCTGCCCCCCCACCCTCTGGAGGGGCTTTTTATTAAAGGTCTTTCCATCAGGTCAGGACGCCCCAACTTTTTGTCTTACAGCCTATTATTCTTGACACTTCCCGTTTCATGAGGCTTAACTTCGCTTGGGTAAAAAGGATACCTTTCGCGGGCATAAAATGCGTGTTCAAGCCCACTTGCGTGGATTGGTACTCTCCTTTTGCTTGATACGGGGCCGGGTAATTATCTTAGAGAACCATGAAGCCGATTTTTGTCGCGTCTACAAGACAACTTGTATTTTTATTCCCGTCTTTGAAGTCGAGGGGACGCGGTACTTCTCGCTTGAGGGCATCAACAGTTGGATCAAACTGCTGCTGATCTAGGAGTCGCGATACTCGCGGGCGACATACAGACTCACCGACAAAGGCCGCCAGCCGACTGCACATCACTGCGCTGGATAAATTGCCATAAACGCATGAAGGAGAGCCGGGCTCTCCTTCATGGTGTGCGTTGCGTCCTGCGCGCGGGTTCGGAACCATCACGCGAGAACAAACCGGAAACTACACTTTCTTGACCTGTTTCTCACTTTTTACTTGAACTTTTTTACTGTCCTTTGCCGCCTTCTGCTTCTGCATTTTATCCTTGTCCTTCTTTCCGCCCTTGTCTCCCATGATACGCTCCTGGTGTTGAAGTTCGTAAAGATGTTGCGACCCGGAAATACCGGCCTGCAAAGCCGGACCTGCCACGGGTCAAACCGGCTCGAACGGGACTGTTTGCAGATGCGGATAGCACGTTTCGCGGGCGTCTGCAACGTGGAGGGCCATGCCGCGGCGGATATCTTCAATCATTCGAAGGGTTGACGCGGGACGCCCGAGACTGCGCCGCCGCAAGCTGCTCGAAGACATGCGCGGCGTTTTGGCTGCTTCGCACGGGCGCTACGGCAGCCAGGCATTCGGCTGTCCCGGCAACATGAGCCAAGGGACGGCCGAAAGCGATTTCAAGGGTGCATGGCTTCGAGGGCGACGCGCAGCACTTCCCTGATGTCCATGGGCTTGGCCACGTAGCCGTTCATGCCCGCGGCCAGCATCCGTTCCCTGTCACCGGCCATGGCGCAGGCGGTCAGGGCGATGACGGGGATGTTCCGGACCGCCTCTCCGGCGTGGCCGTCCCGGATGCAGCGGGTGGTTTCGACGCCGTCCATCCCGTTCATCTGCACGTCCATGACCACGAGGTCAAAAGACTCGCCGTGCAGGGCGGACAAGGCTTCCTGGCCGCTCCTGACGTGGGTCACCTCGGCCCCCTGTCTGCCCAGAAGGGCAACTCCGGCCAAGGCGCTGACGGCATCGTCCTCGACCAGCAGGACGCGCGTGCCCCGCAGGGATGCTGCGCTCCCGGCGACCCGGGACTCCTTGTCGGCCACTGCCCGGCAGTCTCCGGCGAAACTCAGGGTGAACGCGAAGGTCGTGCCGCGCCCGGCCTCGCTGCTCACGGACATGTTCCCGCCCATGAGGTCCACAAGCCGTTTGCAGATGGACAGGCCAAGCCCGGCCCCCTTCCGACCGCGGACGCAGCCTTCCCCGAACTGGGTGAACGGGTCGAAGAGCGACTTGAGCTCTTCATCAGGGATGCCTACGCCGTTGTCCGTGACGGAAAAGTACACGCGCGCCGACCCGGGACTCAGCGCCGGCAGGGCCCAGGCCTCGACGCTGATCCGACCGGAGGTCGTGAACTTGCACGCGTTGTCCACGAGATTGATGAGAATCTGCTGCAGCCGGACCGCATCGCCGTCCATCCGCCCAGGCAAGGCCGGGTCCAGGTCGAAACAGAGTTCGACCCCGCTGCCGGCGACCAGCGGCGCGAACAGTTCCCGGACCTGGCCGAAGATGTCCCCAAGGCTCATGGGCGCGGCCACGATGTCGAGTTTCCCGGCTTCAATGCGCGAAAAATCCATGATGTCCGTCAACAGGCGGACTAAACGGTCGCAGGATCGTACGGCCATGTTCACGAAGGATGCCTGGTCCGCGCCCAGATCCGAGGACTGCAGCAGCTGGAGCATGCCCATCACTCCGTTGATGGGCGTGCGGATCTCGTGGCTCATGCTGGCCAGGAAGGCCGACTTGGCCCTGTTGGCGTTTTCGGCCTGCTCTTTGGCCTTCTGCAGGGCCTCTTCGAAGCGCCGACGCTCCGTGATGTCCTCGCCCGAACAGACCACGTACTCGACCTCTCCGTCGGGCCCGAGCTTGGGAGATTTGAGGATGGACAGCAGCCGGCGTTCGCCGGAAAAATGCGGCACCCACTCATCGGTGCGTATCGGACGCCCCGTGACGAAGACCTCGCTGTTGCCCTGCCGGCAGACCTGGGTGACATCCTCCGGGTAGATGTCGCCCAAATTCCTGAACGCCATCTCTTCGATGCTGCGACCGTTGAAGGCCGCATGGGCCTCGTTCACGGCCCCGTAGGTCTGTTCGTCCTTCAGGTACCAGACCTGCGTCTGGATATGGTTGAGGAGGATGCCCTGCTCTTCCGCCGCCTTGGCCAGCAGGCTCTCGCTGCGTTTGCGCTCGGTGATGTCCATGGCGATCCTGACCCTGGCAGGGCGGCCGTCGAGCCAGGAGACATGGCGGTCGAAATACAGCCGCCATGTTCCGCTCACGGGATCGAGTTCCTCCCAGGTCGTCACTCCGTCGGGATGCGGGCAGGCTGGTGCAGCCGTCTTGAAACCGGAGGTGCCCGATGCGCCGAAGCAAAACTGGTCCGGGGCATCGGGTCCGAGGCTCTCGCGCAGGGATGCGTTCACGAAGAGGATCGCCTGCGTCGCCTCGTCAATGACGCAGATCTCCGCAGGGACGCTGTCGAGGATGGCCCGCAGGGCGGTGTTCCCGGCTTCGAGTTCCCGCTCCATGCGCTTCTGCACGGTCACGTCCCGGGCCGATCCGACGGTCCCGATCATGACGCCCGCATCGTCGACCAGCGGCGCCTTGCGCACGTCCAGAAACAGGAACTTGCCCATGACGTTGCCGTACTCGTCGAACTGCCTTTCCGTCCCGCAGTCCATGGTCATCTGGTCCGTATCGCGGCAGATTTCCCCGAAGCTGTGCCAGTCCGGATTCTCGGGATGCCGGGCCCGTTCGCGTTCGGCAAAAAAAAGGTCCGTCCTGCCCACGGGCTCCGCCGTGTCCGAGGCCCCCAGCAGCTTCTCGCAGATGGCCTTGTTGGCGAAAATATACTTCTTATCCAGATCCTTGGCCCAGATCATGTCCGGCACGTTGTCGCAGATGAGCCGCAGCATCGTGTCGAGCTGCTGGCTCTTTCGCTCCATGGCCTTGCGAGCCGCGACCTCCTCCTTCTGCTGCGTGACGTCCGTGGCCACGCCATGCATCACCAGCCCGCCGTTCTCGGCGACCACCACACCCCTGTCGTGCAGCCATTTGTAGCTGCCGGACCCGTCGAGCACGCGGTATTCGACGTCGTGCACCCCGGACCGGGCCCGCTTCTCCAACGATTCCCTGTATAAGCCGACATCGTCAGGGTGAATGCGGTCGCTCCAGAAGCCGCTCTCGGCTTCGCCAGGCGGGAGCCCCAGAACATGCCTGATCTGGGGCGAGCAGTAGTGGCCCCCCGTCCCGCTCAGGTTTCTGGAGTAGACGATGGCCGGGATGGTCCGGATCAGGCGTTGCAGGTCCTCATGAGCCCGCTGGGCAGACCTCTCCGCTTCATGACGCAGCGCCAATTCCCTGTTCGCTTCGGCCACGGCCATCGAAAGGGCGGCGGTCCTTTCCCGGATGGTTTCGCTCAGGTCCAACTGGGTGCAATGAAACAGGCGCTGGGCCTCGATCCAATCCGTAATGTCCCAGAAGACGATGCACGCCGTGTCGCCTCCATTGGAATTCAGGATTTCGGCCTGAACCTGCATATCCCTGCGCACACCCTCCTTGCGCTCCACCTCGACCACCATGGGTTCCGGCGGGTCGCGGTCGAGCACGCGCTGAAAAAAGTCGCGGAAGGCGTTCGCCCCGGCGTCGCTCACATGCCGGGAAAAGTACTCAAGGGACGGGAGGCGGACCGATGAGTGGCCGAGCATCCGGCAAAAGGATCTGGACCATGTGTGCCGCCCGGTGCGGATATCGACGGTCCACAGCCCGCACCCGGTGAGGGGCTGGAATTGCCATGCGCCGGCGGGGTTTGACTTGGGGTCGATTTCACCAGGGGCTTGACCATGGCCGAGAAAGAAATTGGCCACGGGGGTGTTCAGGGCTGTGGCCGCCTTGGTCAGAAAATCCAGCGACGGCTTGCATTCCCCGCGTTCGATCTGACCGAGATGCTGCTTCGAAACGCCGATGGCCTCGGACAGGCCCTCCTGAGTCAGGCCGCGCAGCTGGCGAAACAACCTCAGCCGTGTCCCGACACCTTTTCGAACCATGATACCTCACCGCATGCGAACGACCTGTGGAGAACGAAATTCCGGGGCAATCCTGGGGACCGCCCTAACCTGCCAACATCCCAGCTGAAGATTTACCCGACGCGTGGAGATATTTGAACAAGGCTCCATCTTGCTTTTGCAAAAAATTTAGGATTGGCGTTTTGCAGACAATATACGTGAAGAAGCGGGCACGCGTAATGTCAAAAAATGTCTTACACGAGCCTTGCAGTGATACGTTTTTTGCCAACGTCATACAGTCGTGCGAAACGTATTAAGAATACATGACTTTGAGCGATCAGAGCGGATTGTTTCACGAAACATTGCCGCGGAAATTTCCACGCGGCACGAATACACAAGACGGGTGGAGACTCGGGAGCGCTGTTCAGCGCAACCGGGGAGCGGATTCAGGGCAGGAGGCTGACAGGAAGACGACGAGGGCCGAAGCCCTCGTCGTGGGGGCAGGGCAGGCTATTTCAGTGCGTCGACAAAGGCGCGGGCGGCGCGATGCAGGTTCTCGGACCAATCTTCGGCCAGGGGGTCCAGACGCACGACAGTGGCGCCGATCTGCTGGGCGATGACGGCCGCGCTCCTCTCCGAAAACTGCGGCTGGACGAAGACGACCTTCGCACCCGTCTCCCTGCCCATGGCGATGATGCGCCCCAGATCCTTGGGACTCGGCTCCTTGCCCTCCACTTCGATGGGCATCTGCTCAAGCCCGTAGGCCTTGGCGAAATAGCCCCAGGAGGGGTGGAAGACGAGGAACGCGCGGCGGTCCGGGGGGAGGACGGACAGCGTCGTTCGGATTTCGGCGTCCAGACGGTCGAGTTCCAGCATGAATGCCTCGGCGTTGGCGGCGTACTCCTGCGCGCCGGCCGGGTCGGCCTTGGACAGCCCGTCGCGGATGTGGCCGACCTGGATCTTGACCAGGGCCGGGTCCAGCCAGATGTGCGGGTCGAGGGTGCCGTGCCCGTCCGCATCGTCAGCACCTGTGCGGCCGGGCTTCTCGGCATCGTCATCATGCGCACCGTGTCCGCCATGGGCGTGCCCCTCGTCTTCGTCGTGATGATGGGCGGTCATGGGGATCTTCTCGATGCCATCGGCCGTGTGCACGACGGCGATCCCCGGACTCGCCCCGACAATGCGCCCCAGCCAGGTCTGGTCGAAGGCGTCCCCGATGGTGAAGTAGACGGACGCGCCGGCAAGGGCGGCCATCTGCCTGGGGCGCGGCTCGTAGGCATGGGGGTTGGCGCCGGGCGCGACCATGACCGAAACGGACGCCTTGCCGCCGCTGACCTTGTCCACGAAATACTTCTGCGGCGCGACGGTCACGAAGACCGACGGCGCGGCCAGGGCCGCTCCCGCGCACAGGACAAAGGCAAATGTCAGCAGCCAGATACAATTTTTCATATTTCCCCCATGATTTTGCAACGATGTTTATGCAACAGACTTGCATCCAGTCAAGGGGAGCGCAACCCTGTTGCATAACGTCGATTCAGGCCGGCCGCGGGATGAACTTCTCGGGAAAGCCAATCAAGGGGTGCGCCGGACCGCAGCCGCCGACACGTGGGCTGCATGGCTGTGGCCTGCCGGTCTAACGCAGTTCGTTGATGTCCACATGCCGCCCGCAGCACGGACAGCGCATGGGTGAGCCGAACCGGGCGTTGACGCTGTAGACGTGCAGGATGCCCCGCTTCGTGATCACGTACGCCACCAGGATCGGATGCCCGCATTCACAATAACGCTGTTGCATGGGATACCTCCTTGAATTCGTGAATTAACTTTTGTTAATCGTGATGACAAAAAAAACTACGCGTAGTCCCGGCCGCACCACAGCACGCGCCCGATGACCCGCAAGGTGTCCATCTCGTCGCCCTGCAGGGTGACGGGGGAATAGCGCTGGTTGGTGCTGAAAAGGATGACGAGACCCGGCCGGACCTGGACCCGCTTGACCTGGATGGTTTCGCCCAGCCCGATGACGTAGAGGCGGTTGTCGGCAACGTGGGACTGGCTCTGGTCGATGAGGATGGTGTCGCCGGGTTCGATTTCCGGGGACATGCTGTCGCCGACGACGTCCATGGCCACCATCCGGGCCGGGTTGCCCTTGCGCGCCAGCCAGGAGCGTTCGAAGGGCAGTTCGTCCACCACGGCGTCGCCGAGCTCCAGGGATCCGCCGCCGGCGCAGGCCCTGGCTGCGACCTTGGGCACGAACACCGTCCGCCCCTGCTCGTGCTGGTGCACGGGCCCGGCGCCCGAACGGAGCCACTCGGGGTTGAGGCCGAACTTCGCGGCCAGGCTCAGGCCCCAGGACTTGGGCACTCCCCGCGACTTGGCCAGGGTGATGGCCGCAGGGTCGATACCCAACAGGGCCGCCAGTTCCTTCTGCGTCCCGATGCCGGTGGCCCTGACCACTCTCTGGAAGAATTCGTCGAATTTCATGCGTGCTCCGTGCCTGCATGATTAACATAAGTTAATTACACGTCAAGCAAAAAACTGCATACCTGTCGGTAACAGCTGTGATTCTCAATCCTTTCAGGATGTTCGAAAAAACACTTGACCTCGGACACGACCGCGCCTAGTAAGCGATCTCCCGATGCGCCCGTAGCTCAGTTGGATAGAGTGCCTGACTACGAATCAGTAGGTCGCATGTTCGAATCATGCCGGGCGCACCACGAATTCAAGGGAGCTGGCCGCTCCCACCCCCTGAAACCCCCTTCCCGCGAAAGCGGCTGGGGGGTTTTCGTTTTCCGGAACCTCACGAGCGCCTTGCCGACCTCGAGTCCGGCGAGAGCCAACGACGAAGGGGCCTGTCGCCCCCCGCTCGTTCCGGAGGGCGATGGACGAGCCTTGCAGAAGCGAGTCCGGAAAAGCTATGTGGGCACGCGACCGGTCAGGCAACGTACCGGCGTCGCGCACTGTGCATACGAACGCTTTGCCAGGAAGTTGCGCTCGGACGCGGCTCGTCCGCCCCTTTATCCCTTTGAAGGAACACTACGCGATGACGAATGAAACGCCTGAGCCCGGTCCGACCTCACTTCGCCCGACCGGCCCCTTTTCGGAAGCGGACCTGCCCATCGACGCCGACGGGTGCATCTACCATCTGCAGCTGAAGCCGGAGCAGCTCGCCCCGGACATCCTGCTGGTCGGGGATCCCGGCCGGGCGGAGTTCATCGGGTCGTACCTGCTGCGCGAGGTGGAGATCGCCCGGGAGCATCGCGGCCTGATCACGGTGACGGGAACGGCGGAGATCACGGGCGCCCGGACGACCGTCATCTCTCCCCTGCGGACCACGGTGGCCACGTCGGGCATGGGCACGCCGTCCCTGGAGATCGTGCTGAACGAACTGGTCGCACTGCACGAAATCGATTTCGCCACGCGCAGGCGCAAGGACAGCTTCCCGACCCTGAACGTCATCCGCGTGGGCACGTCCGGCGCATTGCAGGCCTCGACCAAACTCGGCACGCCCATCGTCACGTCATACGCCGTGGGCATGGACAACACCGGGCTGTTCTACGAGGCGCCCTGCCCCGACGATACATGCGCGCGGCTGGAGCGGGAGCTGACCGCGGCCGTACGGGAAGCCATGCCCGAAGGCTCGCGCTTCCGCGGCCACGTCCGGCCCTACGTCTCCCGCGCCGAACCGGCCGTATGCGAAGCCCTGGCGCAGGCCGCCACAAGCCTCGGACTGCCCGCCCGGCGAGGCCTGACAGTTTCCAACAGCGGCTTCTTCGCCCCGCAGGGACGCGACGTGTCCCGCCTGCGTCCCAGCGTGCCGGAACTGGACCGCCTCTTCTCGGACTTCGACCCGCGCCTCGGCGGCCAGCGCATGGAAAACATGGAAATGGAGACAAGTTTCCTGTGCCACTTCCTCGGCGCCCTCGGCCACCGTGCCGGGGCCATCTGCCCGGCTCTCGCCAACCGCCGGACGCAAACCTTCGACCATGACTATCTGGACGCCGTGGAAAACGCGACCCGGATCGCCCTGCTGGCCCTGGCGAACCTGCGGGCGTCGTGCCCCGGAGCGGGCTGAAAAATCTCTCCCCCTGCGCCATCATGCGCCGGAGCGTTCTTCTCCCGTGCGCCAAAACCGCCCCGGCCATCGCCGGTTCCGTCCACGGCGATCGGGCACCCCACGCCGCAGGAGTTGCCACCTCAAAAATCCCGCGCATGTTCCGCCTCCGATTCCCCTTCGGCCCCATACCTGCTATGCGGTAACCCTGCCGAACCGCGACCGGGCGGGGGCAAGGCTTTTGGTACACGTCGTCGGCGCATGGTGGCGGCAACAACTCACGGCAAGGAGGTCGCCATGAAATTTTTTTTCCGCAACAGCGCGCAGGACAAGGACCCCATCGTGACGCGCATCGCCAACCGTATCGCCGCCGACAACGCCCTCGACATGTCGGATGCGAAATGCGCCGACGCGCTCGCCGAGGCGGTGCAGGCGGCCTGCACCCACGTCCGCGCCATGATCGACGAACTGGGCGAGCCCTTTGCCCTGGACCGCGCCAAGGGAACCGGCAGCGCCCTTGGCCCCATTCTCTTCGACTCCCGCCAGGATGCCGTGGACGCCTTGCGCAGTGCGTCCAAAATAAGGCAGGTTTTTGCCGATCCCCATGTACGCCAATGCGTCTTTCTCCTGACCATGCACCGCAGGGAATACGTCATCTTCGGCACGGAAATCGAGGGGGAAATGGTCCGGCGGGATGTCATGCAGGACGCGGTGGAATTCAGGGACCACCATTTCTCCGCGGCCGCCCCGTCACTGGAGGAACTGCGGGATCTGCTGACGGAGAACATGGTCCTCTTCCTGGCCGACCTGGCGCCAGAACGCCTGCGGCGGGACGAGAGAGTGCGGACCGAAATCCACCACTCCGAAGAAATGCTCAAGGCGCAGATGAAAACGCTGGATTACGCGCTGCGGGAAAGCAGGCCCTTTGCCGCGCCCGCGCCCCTGCAAGCCAAGGTTTCACAGGGGACCAGGGAGATGGAGGGCCTGCTGAAAAAACTTTCGACACTTTCGGCCAAACCGGATCCGGGGAAATGCCTGCAGGAAATCCGCGATATCCTCCTCGCGCCGCAACGCCATGTGCGCCTGGAACAGGTGGAGATGCGGGTGGGTGATTTCGGGGTCAAGTCGAAGACTGGAAAATTCGTCCGCTTCCATGAATGCATCCTCGGCGACGAGGAGCGCCTGGCCGTCTTCCTGGCCTCCATGGACCGCGACAACGCCCTCTATCTCTGGCCGGAACTGGAAGGCTGACGGCTATGAACCTGCCTTGTGCCATGCATCAAAAGCAAGAACATTTCCTTTTCCAAGGGGAAGATGACTTTTTCAACGACTCTATAAATATTGTGCAAGGCAGTTTACTTCTCCACTTGAGATACAAAGGCATCCGCCACGTGTTCGACATGGAGTTCTGCCACGCCTGATATCAGACCGTTAAAATCCAGCGCAGCCCCATTATGACACCGGCTATCAACCAACTTTGTACTCCTTACGCTTCCTCCACAGCGTGACGGTCGTAATCCCCAGGATTTCCGCGGCACGCGCCTGGTTGGGTTCCACGGCGAGAACGCGGCGTATATGCTCTTCCTCCATTTCTCTGAGAGTCGGGATGCGCCCTTCATCCATCGAAGAATCCTTCGTGATGCCGGATGACTGCAGCGATGAAGGCAGGTCCGAAACCGTCGGCGCCCTGCCCAGCGCCAGCAAGGCCGCGCGTTCCATGACATTGCGCAGTTCCCGCACGTTCCCCGGCCAGGAATGGGTCTGCAGGGCGTGCAGAAAGGCCGCCGGCATCTCGACCACGGGACTGGCCTCGCCGAGCCGCAATGTCGCGGCGCGGAAGAACCTGACCGCAAGGCCCGGCACGTCCTCGGGCCGTTCCCGCAGAGGCGGGATTCTGCATTCGAAGACGTTCAGCCGGTAATACAGGTCCTCCCGGAAACTTCCGTCCCGGCACATCTGAATCAGATCCCGGTTGGTGGCGGCGATGATCCGGACGTCGAGCCGCAGGGGCGTGTTGTCGCCGACGCGTTCGATGACCCGGTCCTCCAGGAAGCGCAGGAGCTTGGATTGGGCCACGGCCGACAGCTCGCCAATCTCGTCCAAAAAGAGCGTGCCCCCGTGGGCGGCCTCGAATTTGCCGACATGGTCGCGCACGGCGCCGGTGAATGCCCCCCGAACATGGCCGAAGACCTCGGACTCGAAGAGCGACTCGGCCAGGGCGGTGCACACGACTTCGACGAACGGCCGGCCGGCCCGTGCGGACCGGCGATGGATGGACCGGGCCAGCGCGGTCTTGCCCGTGCCGGTCTCCCCGGTCAGCAGGACCGTGGCCTCCGTGGGGGCGATGCGCTCGATGAGGGGCTGCAACGCGAGCGCCGACGGGGCGCTCAGGCCTTCGAACCAGTCCCCTTCTACCAGCCCCGCGCGCAGCCTCTCGTTCTCCCTGCGCAGGTCGACGATGGTCGCGACCTTGGCCAGGAGATGTTCGAGCTGTTCCATGGAGAACGGTTTGGGGAGGTAGTCGAAGGCTCCGGCCTTGATGGAGCTGACGGCGTTGTCGAACGAGGCGAAGGCCGTCATGACCACGCACAGGGCGTGCGGATGCCTGGCGCGCACCTCCCGGATCAGGTCGATGCCCGACTCACCCTCCATGCGCATATCCGTCAGAACCAGATCAGCGGGATGTCCGTCCAGAGCAGCCAGCGCCTCCTTGACACCTGTGGCGGTCCGCACGTTGCAGCCCAGGGTTTTGAGGCCCACGGCCAGAGTGGCAACGATGGCCGGGTCGTCGTCGACGATGAGCACGTCAAGTCTGGTCCGCATCCTTCTCCTCCAGGTGTAGGGGAATGGAAACCGTGAAGCGGGAACCCCGCGGGCTCCGCGCCGCATAGCCTATGGCGCCGCCATGCGCCTCGACGATGGACCGGGAGATGGCCAGGCCCAACCCGACCAGCCCTTCCCTGGTCCCGGCCGCCCGGCCGTGGGAAAACGGTTCGAACAGCCGCGCCTGAACGGCTGGCGGAAGCCCGGCCCCCTGGTCCTCCACGTCCAGGCGCAGCGCCCCGCCGTGAAGTTCAAGCCGGACGGACACCTCGTCGCCGCTCGTCGAAGCCTGGACGGCATTGGAGACGAGGTTGGAAACCACCCAGGCGAAGCGATCGGCGTCCAGGGGCACGTCCGGAACGTCGCGGGTGGAATGCACCGTGAGGGCGATCCCCCGTTCCCGCGCGAGCAGTTCGAACGGTCGCAGCCAGCGTTCGAGCATGAGCCCCGGATTGACCGGCTGCAGGTTCAGACGCAGGGCCCCGGGGGCCATCCGCGCAATGTCGAGGAACTGGTGGGCCAGGATGCGCAGGCGGGCCGCATCCTCGTGCACTGTCTCAATCAGCAGGCACACCTCCTGATCGAACTCCCCCTTGCGCCGTTCGAGCAGGTCCGCCGCCAGGCACAGCGACTGCATGGGGGTCTTCAGTTCGTGAGAAATCCAATCCATCATCTCCGAGCGCAACCCTTCTCGCCGTCGCCCCTCGGTCACGTCGGACAGGAGAAATATCTGTCCGATGGGCTTCCCGGAAGGCATGACCAATTCTCTTCGCCGCGCGGAGAATGTCCGCTCCTCGCCGTCGATATGCAGCACGATATCCCGCTTGCCCTGCAGGTTCGCGTTCAGCAGCTCGCGCAGCGCCATGTAGTTGGGGCCGGCCGTGGGCAGATCGCGCCAGTTCAGGCTCCCGCCCTCGGCCCCGACATTGAGGATCGCGCTCATCCGCACACTGAGATGCGCGACACGCATGCTTTCGTCCAGCACCAGGATGGCGTCCTCGGCCGACTCCAGGATGGCTTCCAGCTTGCTCTTCTCGGCGGTGAGGCTGCCCAGGTTCAGTGCGTCCAGTTCGCTCAGGCGGTTCCAGAGCCGCCCCAGCTCGTCGAACAGGATTCTGACCTCAAGCGTCTGGGGGGCAGGCAGATGCAGGATGGTGCCGAGCTTCGGCCTGGCCTTCAAAACCTCGGCCGCGCGCCGCAGCGGGTGGGATACCTTGCCGGATATGCCGTCGGCCATGAATACCGCCAGGAGCGTGCCGAGAACGAACAGGCAGGCCGCGCTCAGAACGGTGGCGTCGCGGATGAGCGCCGAGCGGCGCAACCGATCGAGCATGCCCTGCTCGTTGACCTTGACCAGCTCCGCCACGGCCATGCGCAAGTCCTTGAAGGCGTCGTCCGCATCACGGCCCGAGTCGATATCGGCCTGAAAGCGCGTCCACGACGCCTGCAACGCGTCCAGCACCGTGGGTTCGCCCGACTCCGTGACATTGGCTCTCGCCTTGGCCAGCGCCGACTCGAACTGTCCGCGCCATTGCGCCGCCTCCTTTTCCGGGTACTGCTGCGGAAAGCGCAGCGCGTTCATGGCCGTCTCCATGTCCCTGCCCCAGGCTATGGAGTCGTAGTTCATGCTCACCAGGAGCGTCGGCACCCGGCCGGCGACGAAGATGGCCCCGACGAGCAGGAGCCCGAGAACGCCGAAGATCACCACGATCCTCAGGAACTCGCCGCGGATGCGGCGCTGCAGGGTTGGCAGAACGATCATGGCGCCTCCCTGGGCGTGGTGTTGACGATATGCACGTCCACGCCCACCGCATCGTGGAGAAAATCAAGCAGAAAGGAGCCGCGCAGGCGTTCGCGCAGGGGGGACAGGCGAGATTTCCCGAACACTGCGTGCCTGATGTTGCGCTCGCTGGCGAAGTTGACCAGGACCTCCGCGATGTCGCGCCCTTCGAGCTGGACCACTTCCGCCCCCAGCAGCACGGCCAGGCGGAGGTTGTTCTGCAGGACCCTCTGCAGGCCCGCGTCGATGCGCGTCGGGTTCTCGCTGGGCCTGCGCACGTAGACCACGAAACAGGGGGAGCCGAACTGCCCGGCGATGCGCATGCCCTTGCGAATGAGCATCTCCGCGTCCGTCGGATCGGAGCTGACCCCGACCATGACCGCCTCGACGACATCCCCGCTGTCCCGGCGGGAGAGAAGGTCCATCTCGGCGATCTTGCGGACCTGGTCCCCGGAAGCCTCGCGCAGGCACATCTCGCGCAGCAGCGAGAGGTTCTGGTAGGTGAAAAAGGCGGTCAGCGCCCGCTCGGCCTGCTCCGGGGGGTATATCTTGCCCTGCCGCAGGCGCTCCCGCAGCTCCTCCATGGTCACGTCGACGTTGACCACCTGGTCGGCGCGGTTCAGGACCGCGTTCGGCAGCCGCTCCCGGACCGGGACCCCGAGCATGGTCTCGATCCTCTCGGCGACGGACTCCACATGCTGCACGTTGAGAGTGGTCACGACATTGATCCCGGCCTCGAGAATCTCGAGCACGTCCTGATAGCGCTTTTCTCGCGCGGAGCCGCTCGCGTTGGTGTGCGCCAGTTCGTCCACGAGGACGATCTGCGGCCGCCGCGCCAGGACGGCCTGGACATCCAGTTCGGTCCAGACGGCCTCCCCCTCTTTGCACAGCCGGGGCGGGAGCAGTTCCAGGCTTTCAATCAGGGCGGTGGTTTCGGGGCGGCCGTGGGGCTCCACGTACCCGATGACCACATCGAAGCCGGCCTGGCGCAGCCGGTGCGCCTCCTGCAGCATGGCGAACGTCTTGCCCACGCCCGCGGCGTAGCCGAAGTATATCTTCAGGGATCCCTGGCGCTTGCGGGCCAGAAGTTCGGAAAAATCATCCATGTCCGCCTCCCGGGGCATCACGGGCGCATCCCGTCCAGGGCGAGGTTGAGTTCGAGCACATTGACCCTGTCCGAACCGAACAGGCCGAGTTCGGGTTTACGGACATGCCGTTCGACCAATTCTGACACCGATTGCGGCGAAAGGCCACGGGCAGCTGCCACGCGCCCGACCTGGAAGCGGGCCGCCTCCGGGCTGATGTGCGGGTCCAGCCCGCTGCCCGAGGCGGTCAGCAGATCCACCGGCAGGGGGGCGTCCGGGTTCTCCCTGCGCAGGAGGGCCGCCCTCTCCTGCATGCGTCCGGCCAGAGCCGCGCTGGTCGGGCCGAGGTTGGAGCCGCCCGAGGACATGGCGTCGTAGCCCTGCCCCGCCGCCGAAGGACGGCCGTGAAAGGAGCGCGGCCCGGAAAAAGGCTGCCCGATGAGCTTCGAGCCGATGATCGTGTCCCCACTGGTCAGCAGGGACCCCGTGGCCTGTTCTGGGAAGAGCGCACGGCCGAGGGCGGTGACGGCGACGGGATACGCCCCACACAGGACAAGGGCGAGCAATGCGGTGAGGACGATGGATTGGCGCATAATCGTGTACATAACTGCCTCCTAGGCCATGCCCAGCGCGCTGATGAGCATGTCGATGAGCTTGATGCCGACAAAGGGCGCGACGAGGCCGCCCAGGCCGTAGACCAGCAGGTTCGAGCGCAGCGCCGCCACCGTGGAGCGGGGCTTGTAGCGCACCCCGCGCAGGGCCAGCGGGATGAGGGCCACGATGATCAGGGCGTTGAAGATGACGGCCGAGAGGACGGCGCTCTGCGGGCTGGACAGACGCATGACGTCCAGGGCCCCGAGCTGGGGCAGCGAGGCCGCGAAGATGGCCGGGATGATGGCGAAATACTTGGCCACGTCGTTGGCGACGCTGAAGGTGGTCAGGGCCCCGCGGGTGATGAGGAGCTCTTTGCCGATCTCGACGATCTCGATCAGCTTGGTCGGGTCGGAGTCCAGGTCGATCATGTTGCCGGCCTCCCTGGCGGCCTGGGTGCCGGTGTTCATGACGAGCCCCACGTCCGATTGGGCCAGGGCCGGGGCGTCGTTGGTCCCGTCGCCCGACATGGCCACCAGGCGGCCGCCCTGCTGCATCTCCACGATCAGGCGGAGCTTGTCCTCCGGCCGGGCCTCGGCCAGGAAATCGTCGACCCCGGCTTCGGCTGCGATGGCCTTGGCCGTGAGACGGTTGTCGCCCGTGATCATGACCGTGCGGATGCCCATGGCCCGGATGCGCTCGAAGCGGTCGCGCATGCCCGGCTTGACGATGTCCTTCAGGTGGACCGCGCCGAGGATTCCCCTGGCCCGCGAAGCCACCACCAACGGCGTTCCTCCGGCGGCCGCGATCTCGTCGGCCAGCCGCCTGGCCTCTTCGGCGCGTTCGGAACCGCCCGGCAGAGCCATCTCCGCGGCCCAGGCCAGCACCGCGTCGGCGGCACCCTTGCGGACCTGTTCCGCGTCCCAGTCCAGCCCGCTCATGCGCGTCTCGGCCGTGAAGGCGACCGACTGCGCATGTTCCGGAGCTTCGGCCCTGATTCCCTGCCGTTTGACGAGTTCGACGATGGACCGCCCCTCGGGCGTCTCGTCGCCCGCGGAGGCCAGAAGCGCCATGCCGGCGAGTTCCTGCATGTCGACGCCCCCGACGGGCGCGAGCCGGGTCGCCATGCGGTTGCCCAGGGTGATGGTGCCGGTCTTGTCCAGCAGCAGGACGTCGACGTCCCCGGCCGCTTCGACGGCCCGGCCGGACATGGCCAGGACGTTGCGCCGGAGCAGCCGGTCCATGCCCGCGATGCCGATGGCCGCCAGCAGCCCCCCGATGGTCGTGGGGATGAGGCAGACCAGCAGGGCCACGAGAACCGGCATCTCCACGGACACCCCCTGGTACAGGGCGAACGGCTTGAGGGTCACGACGGCCAGAAGGAAGATGAGGGTCAGGCCGGCCAATAAGATGTTCAGGGCGATCTCGTTGGGCGTCTTCTGGCGCTCGGCTCCCTCGACGAGAGCGATCATGCGGTCCAGGAAGGACTTGCCGGGTTCCTGGGTCACGCGGATGACCAGGCGGTCGGACAGCACGGTCGTCCCGCCCGTGACCGCGCTCCGGTCGCCGCCCGACTCGCGCACGACGGGCGCCGACTCGCCGGTGACGGCGGACTCGTCCACGGCGGCCGCGCCCTCGGTGACCGTGCCGTCGGCCGGGATCATCTGGCCGGCTTCGACCACGACGCTGTCGCCGGGGCGCAGGGTCGACGCGGGTATCTGCTCGATGACGCCGTCGCTGCGCAGGCGCGCGGCCAGGGTGTCCCGACGGGCGCTGCGCAGGCTGTCCGCCTGGGCCTTTCCCCGCCCTTCGGCCAGGGCCTCGGCGAAGTTCGCGAAGAGGACCGTGGCCCACAGCCACAGGCTGATCTGCCCTTCGAAGGACGCCCGGGCCAGGCCGTGCAGGGACAGATCCGTCAGGAAGGAGGCAGTGGTCAGGAGGCTGCCGACGCCGACGACGAACATGACCGGGTTTTTCGCCAGGGTGCGGGGATCGAGCTTGGCCAAAGCCCCCAGCAGCGCCTTGCGTACAATGGACGAATCGTGAACGGCGATGCGTTTTCTTTTCATGTCATATCTCCGGGCCGGCTCAGAAGAGCCGGCCTTCCAGCATGTGCAGGTGTTCGACCACCGGTCCCAGGGACAGGGCCGGCAGATAGGTCAGGGCCCCGACGACGACGATGACGGCCATGAGCAGCACCGCGAACGTCGGACCCTCGACGGGGAACGAGGCGTCCGTGACCGGTCGGGTTCTCCGGGAGGCCAGGGAGCCGGCCACGATGAGCATGGGGATCATGACCCCGAAACGTCCGAGAATCATCGCCAGGGCCAGGGAGACGTTAAAGGTCGGGGTATTGGCCGCGAGCCCCGCGAAGGCGCTGCCGTTGTTCTGCGCCGCAGACGTATAGGCGTAGAGAAGTTCCGAGAACCCGTGAGCCCCCGCGTTCGAGAGGGATGCCGGCCCCCACTGCACGGCGGCCAGCGCCGCGAAGCCCAGCAGGGGCAAGGCCGACATGAGCAGCGCGGTCACGGCCCAGGTGATCTCCCGGCCCTCGACCCTCTTGCCTAGATAGTCGGGCGTCCGCCCGATCATGAGCCCGGCCAGGAAGACTGTGAGCAGAATGAAGAGGATCATGCCGTACAGACCCGAACCCACCCCTCCGAAGACGACCTCGCCCAGCAGCATGTTGACCATCGTCGCCAGCCCCCCGAGGGGGGTGAAGCTGTCGTGCATGGAGTTGACGGCCCCGCAGGACGCGTCCGTGGTCACGGCGGCGAACATGGCCGAGGTGAAGGCCCCGAACCGTACCTCTTTCCCTTCCATGTTGGGGACGTCCTGCCCGGCCAGGGAACGCAGCGTCGGGGTGCCCAGGCTCTCGAAATGCCCGGTCCAGACGACGGATGCGGCGAAGAGCGCGGCCATGACCAGCCAGATGGTCCAGGCGTGCCGCGGACGGCCCAAGGCCTTTCCGAGCGTGAAGACCAGGGCCCCCGGAATGAGGAAGACGCTCAGCATCTGCAGGAAATTCGATACCGCGGTGGGGTTTTCGAAAGGGTGCGCGGCGTTGGCGTTGAAGAACCCGCCCCCGTTGACCCCGAGCATCTTGATCGCGACCTGCGAGGCCACGGGCCCCAGCGGGAGGGACTGCACGCCGCCCTCGAGCGTCGAGACGTCGCGCACGGCCGAGAACGTCTGCACGACGCCCTGACCGATGAGCACGAGCGCGAACACGAAGCTCAGCGGCAGCAGCACGTACAGAAGCGAGCGGACCAGATCGGCCCAGAAGTTGCCGATCCCGGCCGCCTCCCGGCGGGCGACGCCCCGGATGACGGCCATGCAGGCGGCCATGCCAACGGCCGCCGAGACGAAGTTCTGGTAGGTCAGCCCGACCATCTGCGAAAAGACGCTCATGGTCGTCTCTCCGCCGTAGGCCTGCCAGTTGGTGTTGGTCACGAAGCTGACCGCCGTGTTGAAGGCCAGATCCCAGGACAGGGACGGCAACCCCCGCGGGTTGAGGGGCAGGACATCCTGAAACATGAGGACCCCGAACGTGAGCGCGAATCCGGCCGCGGTGAAGCCGGCCAGGCAGGCGGCATAGCGCTGCCACGTATGGTTCAGTTCCGGGTTGATCCCGGCCAATGAATACATCCCCTTTTCGAGACGTTCAAAAGCGGGATGCAGGATCGTCCTGCGCCCCTCCAGAACAGCGTAGATGAAATGCCCGAGGGGCGGGCAGCACAGAGCCAGGATGCCCAGGAAAAGCCCGAGTTGGATGAAATCTGTCGATGTCATAGTATGCGCCTCCCGAGCGCTAAAATTTCTCGGGTCGAAACAGGGCGATGAGCAGATACACGAAAATGCACGCCGCTACCCCCAAGCCGATGATATCGTATGCTTCCATAATGCCTCCAATCATGAAACTGAAAATGCCAATTTCACTATGGAAAAGCAGATGTCGTGCCAAAGCAAGACAATAAGAAAAAACACATTATTTCATCTTGTTGAGTTATCGAAAGCGCAGTGTGCGTAAAGAAATGCTTTCAAAATGAATGCTTCAATTACAAAATGTAATCAGCGTGAGGAAGGGAGAAAACTCAAATCAAAGATATGTACATATTTCCAAGATAAATGGGCCGCAACAACGCGCGTCATCTCTGGCCAGACCTTGATGGCTGATTCCACAATACCAAGATCTTCTGCATACCCTCGTGCTTGTTCACGATCTCCTCCGCTGAATTCATCTCAATTCTTTCCAAAGTTTGAACGAGCCTCACGTGCGAGCATCATTCTGTAAATACTCACGTAACGCTACGGCATGATTGAATTCTTCATTTTTGCTCGCATATAGAAGCGTCACCTTCCCACTCCGAACCAATCGGACAACCCTATCGACGGATTCAGGGCGGCCATCCAGCTCGGCGAAATATTTTCTTTTGAACTCCGGCCACTTCTGAGGCTGATGGTCGAACCACTTCCGCAACTCGGTGCTCGGGGCGATCTCCTTGACCCAAATCCCCTGCAGAGCCTCCTTGCTCACGCCTCGCGGCCAAAGGCGGTCCACCAGGATGCGTGTCCCGTCGTCACCAATGGGATCGTAAACCCTTTTGACGGCAATACCCATAGCGAGCACCAAGATCACATGGAGGGGCAACATGCTCGCCCCTCCATGCAGTTTTACGGTTGTATCAGGGAATTCGAACGGACACAGCAGAAACGGCAGCAACGAGAAGGCCTCACCGCAATAATCATATCCGTCAGCATGCCCTTTCAATCGCGGAAACCGCTTTCGCGGTGCTTCGCGGCGATGGCCTCCGCCATCCTGTCGAGGGCTTCAAGGGTGTCCGCTTTCGGCAGCCCCTTGCACAGCACCGGCTCCAGCACCTCGACCTTGAGGTTCGGGATCATGCCGGCCAATGTCTCGACGGTCTTGCCGCCCCATCCGTAGGAACCGATGATGGACAGGTACTGCGCCTTGGGCCGCAGGGCGTTGGCCAGGAAGGCCGCGTACGCGGCCAGGGGGTGTGGCCCGGCCAGCACCGTGGGCGCGCCGACGATGATGGTTCCGGCCTCGACCAGGGACATGGCCAGCTTGCCGATGTCCGTCACCGCCAGGTTGAAGAGTTCGACCTGCACGCCCCTTTCGGCCAAGGCCGCGGTCAGGTGGTCGACCATGCGCGCCGTGCTGCCGTGCATGGACACGTACGGCAGGGACACGAGATTGCGCGGAGGAGCCGAGACCCACTCGCGGTAGGCCTCGATGATCCAGCCCGGACTGTCGTAGATTTGCCCGTGGCTTGGCGCCACCATGGCGATGTCGTACTCCGCGAGCTTGTCCAGGTTCTTGGCGAGGATGTTGCGGAAAGGCATCATGATCTCGGCGAAATAGCGCTTGGCCGCCTCGTGCACCCGGCACTTGTCCGTGACGAAGAGGTCGCTGCTGGCGATATGCGACCCCAGAAAGTCGCAACTGAAGAGGATTTTGTCCTCGGCCAGATAGGTGGACATGGTCTCGGGCCAGTGCGCCCAGGGAGTGTGGATGAATTTGAGGGTCTTGTCGCCCAGGGACAAGGTTTCCCCGTCGGCCACGACCACGAACTTGTCTTCCGGGATGTTGAGCAGGTCCATGAGCATGGGCTTGGCCTTGGCGGTGGTCATGACCTTGGCCTCGGGAAAGCGCGCCAGCACCAGGGGGATGGAGCCCGAATGGTCCTGCTCGGCGTGCTGGGACACGACATAGTCGATGCGCTCGACGCCATCCAGGTACGTCATGAGCGTCTGCGAGAATTCCGGGTCCACCGCGTCGATGAGTACCGTCTTTTCAGACCCCTGGACCACATACGCGTTGTACGTTGTCCCGTCCGGCAACGGGACAAGCGAATCGAACAGCCTTCTATCCCAATGCACGACCCCAACCCAATACACCGACTCTACGATTTTTCTCATCATTCTCTCCTCTGACCAATCACATTTTCGGAAACCACGAACCTGTGTCTTCCGGACCATTTCGCTTCGCATAGCGCATTGTCGGCCTGATTGTAATGGCCTTGACGACGCCTTCGGCCATGAAACCAGGCGCCGGACTCGCAGCGCGCGGCCGGGGCGACCTGCCCGGAGCACCCCATCGCCACATCCGGTTCGCTGGCAAAGAAGACCGGCCTCACCCCGGCAACGGTCAGCAAGGCCCTGGCCGCCCGAAAGCGCAACCGGATGTTCAGCAATGCGGGTTAGATCGAGGTCATGGGCCGGGGCACGGAAGTGCCGGACAGGTGGATACGTCGGAAAATTTTCCGCCCAACAACCCAAAAGGAGGGAGCAAACTCGGGATCGTCTTGAACAGTCAGGCCTGAAGCCTCCGCAGTCTGAAATACCCTTCATCAAATCCCATGTCGCAGAGCTGATCATACAATTCCGAACATGTTCCTTTCGTGAGCATCATTTGCAACATGATCAGGCCATCGACGTCATATTCTCCTGTATAGAGTGGCGGAAACTCGTCCGTCATCCAGTAATCGTCGTTTATCAATCCTTGACGCTTGGAGAGTTCGTACAATTCCGTTCCTGGAAGAATGGTGGCGATGCCTATGGTTGGCAATGTTGCAGGACGGATGGCATTCACCAACGACACGGTCTCGGCAATGGTCTGCGGGGTCTCTCCGGGGTTGCCGACCATGAGGAAGCAACATGGCTCGATCCCTGCCCCGTGCGTCATCTCGAACGCTTCGGCCACTTGGCGCACCGTGAAGCGTTTATTGATCGCGTGCAGTATTTTCGGACTCCCCGACTCCACACCGTAATAGATCCGATAGCATCCCGCCCGGCGCATCCAGCGCAGCAACTCTTCGTCCACGCAATCCACGCGCGTCTCGGCCATCCAAACGAGGTCCAGCCTGCGGTCAAGAATCTCCTTGCAAATGCCGATTGCCCTTTCGGGGCGAAGTGTAAACAGATCGTCAGAGAAATAGACATGCCGCACACCGAAGTTATGGACCAGGGATTCGAGTTCATCGACGACATTGCGGGGTGATCGGAATGCCCATCTCCCGTTGAAGAACCTGTTCACGGAACAGAACCGGCACGTGAAGGGACAGCCCCGGGAGGTTATGACGTGCGTTCCCGTGAGGCCTTGGTAGCACTCGGGTATTTCCGGAGATTTGTACTGGGACAAATCGAAGGCCTCGTAGGAGGGAAACGGGAATGCATCCAAATTCTCGGTCCAGGCCCTGTGCGCCGATGTGAGGACGGTTTGCCCCTGACGGTACGCGATGCCGGGCACATCCCGAAAATCCGCTCCGCGATCCAGCGCCGCGGCCAGTTCGACCACGGTTGACTCGCCCTCGCCCATGACTACGATGTCCACACAACCTCCGGACAGCACCTGGCCCGGAAAGAACGTGGCGTGCGGGCCACCGGCTATCACCGTGGCTCCAGGCAGGATCTGCTTGGCCAGGGAAGCCGTACGCATGGCGTTCACGCGCCCAAAAGTGAAGAAACTGATGCCGACGACATCCGCGCCCGAACCGGCCAGTACTCGTGCGACATCCTCCCATTCGGCATCGTGCAGATCCGCCATGGCGATGTCGAAGCCGGCGGCGCGCAAGACCGCGGTCAGCGAGGCGATGCCCAACGGAACCCATGTCTTGGGGGCCAGCATATCCGGCTCCAGCGTCACGGGATTCATCATCCTCAGACCTGGAGGGGCCAGGAGCAGTATTTTCATTGTCGTTCCTTGGAACAGCGCCGGGGAGCATGTCTCCCCGGCCTGTCCATGACAACGTGGGTGGAAAAGGACGAGGAGGCATCCGGCACGGATTCCTCCTGGCCGTCCCATGACACCGCCCTGATGAAGGAGGACTCAGGACGGTGCCTCCGGATCACGCGGGAAGTTGAAACCCTTTTGCCTCGAAGGCCTTTGCGACATCGCCCATGCCCAATGCCTCAAGGCTGGATCGCTTCGGCAGACCGGTTTCCGTATCCCATCCCATGTAGTTGTAATATTCCGTCTTCGCCGCTTCGAAATGCTCCCGATCGAGCGGGGGGTGCGGATGCTCGGCCGGAGGATATGGAGGCAGCAGGCGGTCTTCCGCAGGAATGAAGAAATGTTCCGGCAACTGGTCGTGTTCCTTGCGCAGGTTGACCGGCTTGCCGCCTCCCCACTCCAACGCCGTGACCAGTCTGTGCATGTTCCAGATTCTGGCGGCCTTTTCGTTGAGCTTGTCCTGGTTCATCTTTTCCCCGGTGACCAGTTCAAAGAGCTTGTACTCGACCGAGACGTCCCCGGTGTATTTGCGGTCCTCCCGGCCGCTGGTCATGATGGGGTAAACCCAATCGCAGACCGTGATGCTGTCCTTGATGCAGGCCCGCATGTGGATGAACCTGCCCAGCGCGGCGTGGGCCTTGGCCGACTTCTCCCCGTTCCAGGTGATCGGGACGTCCCGGTCACGCCAGATGTCGTTCAGCCCGTTTTCCGCCACTTCTTCGCCCCAGATGGTCTTGGCCACCGGCAGCGCCTGATCGAATTTCAGCCCCGTCCATTCGAGGAGGTTGGTCATGGAATGCCGGTTCGGGTCTCGATTCTCCACCGCGAAATTGATCGCCCAATAGTAGCCATAGGTACGCGGGTCATAATGGGCGGACATGCCCCAGCCGCCGTTGCCGCCGACAACGCCGCCCATGATCCCTTCCATGTTCTCGAAATGCATGACCCTCTCGGCCACGTCCTTCAGGCCCATGACGTTGAGCTTGTCGGCGATGATGTCCATGGCGCGACGGAAGCCCTCGGCAAGACTGTCGCCGAGAAACCCTTCGCGATAGGCGATCATGTGCATCAGCGTCTCAAGCCCTTTTGTCCCGAGGTCGCCCTTGGGCGGGTAATGCCCGCTCTCCAGTCCGGTCTGAATTTCGGAGGACACAAGCTTTTTGTCGCGCAGATGCTGCAGGATGCTCTTCCCGTCGACGACCTGATCCTGCAGGAACCAAACGAACTGGATCATGGGGAACATCTCGAAGGTGTCCACGCCGAGCTTGTTGGCCAGCTGATTGGCCAGGAACGTGGCCTTGTCCCTGTTGCCCATCCAGGAATAGAACCACTGCGTGCAGCTCACCGCTCCGCCGCCCATTCCAGGGACATTCATGTAGGAATAGCACCCTTGCGGACAGGCGTAGCACGACTGCGGCTTCACGTGGTATTCATTGAGCCACGGCGCGCAACTCTTGGTCTGGTCGAAGCGCAATGCCTGCTTGTTGATGTCTTTTGGGTCGATATGCTTTTCAGTCCAGCTCAAAGCCCCTGTTGACAGCGGCGTTGAACCCAAGGGACCAGGCTGAATCTCGCGTACACTCTTGACATATTTGATCAGCCCATCCTTGTCGGCGACCTTGACCCCACCCGTGCCCCGCACGCATACGGCCTTGAGGTTCTTGGATCCCATGACCGCGCCGAACCCGCCCTGTCCCGCTGCATTTCCGATGCGGTGGATAATGGGAGATATGCGCACCAATTTCTCCCCCGAAGGACCGATGATAGCGATCTGGACCTTCTCATCCCCGAGCTTGGCCTTGAGAGCGTCTTGTGCGGCGAACGTATCCTGTCCCCATATGAACCCCGCGTCCTCAATGGTTACGGAATCGTTGTTGATGTTGATGAACACGGGTTTGGGCGCCTTGCCCTGAATGATCAGGGCATCGTAACCCGCGAATTTCAGCTCTGCCCCCCAGTACCCGCCGAAGCCGCTGCGGGTTACGAGAGGATGCTTCGAGCCTGGTGCATAAACGTGCGGCGAAATTCCAATGACCTCCGAGCGCCCCGTGGAAGGGGCCAGAGTACCTGTCAGCGGCCCCGTGGCGAAGACCAGGCGGTTATCCGGGCTGAAGGGATCGGCCAGGGGAGCCTCGTCGAAGACGACCTTGTAGCCGATCCCGATCCCGCCGGTATAATCGATGTACTTTTCCGTAGTTTCCTTGGTGACTTTTCCGGAACTCAAATCAACGCGTGCTATGGTTCCCGTCCATCCGTTCATTACAAGCGCTCCTTGGTATCGATGTTTATCTCAGGTCGACAAATGACAAGGCGTCAGCTGGACAATACTTCACGCATTGCGGGTCTCCTCCGCAAAGGTCGCACTTCGAATAGACTCCGGTCGCCTCGTTCTTGACGATCTTGTCCCACGGACACGCGGCGAAACATTCCCCGCACCCGGTGCATTTCGCAGGGTCGATGACGCGTGCGCCAGTCGCCTTGTCCAGCGTAAGCGCGTCATACGCACATGCGAGATAACAATCGGCCATGTTGCATTGGCGACAGACGTCGGCCATGGCCGCAAACTTGGCGAGGGTCTTTGTCGGGTCGTATTGGGTGGTGATCCGGCTTAAAGACGGCTGACACTGTCCGTCATGGCTCAAGGAACAGACAATCTCGCAGGTGCGGCAACCGACGCAAAGGGTCGGATTGGCCGTCAGCCACGCCTTGGAGTTGGGAAGCTGGTCCGGCGTGATCTCGCGGTTGTAATGCTTCGGGTTGAAATTCTTGGGCGCGGCTACCGCCCCCTTGACCACTCCGGCGCCGATGACAGCCTGAACGCCCAGCAACTGGATCATCCTGCGGCGACTCATCGGCCCCTGTCCCACAGCCTTCTCGGCCTGAGGATCGTCTTGGGGACTCTCGGTCGTGTGATTTCCGAATAGGTTTTGCCAGTGTTCACGAATTTTCTTGCTCACGGTAACCTCCTGTGCGGATGCGGACTGTTGCAGCCCTGTTTCCCTCCCCTTGAGCAAGATGAAGACCATGTGCCGAGCGGATTCGCCCGGAAAACACGCCATCTCATGCAACTGAGAAATCGCTTTTATTTCATACGATTAAACAAGAGACGCAGCTGCATTCCGACGGACGTGCCCACCATGCCGATGGTCGCCGTTTGATGGCCGGGGTCAGAATGACTCCCCGCTCCAAATTTCAGGGGTCACAATGACCCCGCCGCTACGCTTCATGCCATCCGCAACAAAACACCGATCAGAGCCCATAAGTTGGGGCTCCCTGCACATGAAAACAGAACATACCGAATTCATTATGGATTCAAGAGAACGTCACAGCGGAGGGCTCTCGACGTGCAGAACATCGCGGATCTCGTGAAAATGGGAAATCGTACGGATCGACACCAGGCACGACGCTTCGGACCAAAAACATTCCGCCGGGCTTTATGACAACAGGCTTGCTTAACAGCGCGAACAGGTTGTAATGATTCATCGCTGATACCAAACCGGCTGCGGCAGCGCATGAGGACGGGCGTCGGCTCGGCTCGTGCCAGCCCGGCTGGACCGATATTTGTATTTGCGCCCGTAACCACCCCATAAAATCCCGGGAGCCCATCGTGGATGCTTACAAGTTCACCATCCCTGAAATCATTTTTGGACGAGGCAGTCTGAAGTATGCAGGAATCTGTGCACAGCAGCTCGGCGCCTCGAAACTTTTCGTCGTCTCGGACCCAGGAGTCGAAAAGGCGGGATGGGTGGACAAGCTTTTTGAGATTCTTCGCCGGGAAAAGCTCGACTTTGTATACTACAACGACGTCGTGCCCAATCCACGGGACTACCAGGTTCACAACGGCGCCAAGTACTACGAGGAAAAGGAAGCAGACGTGATCCTGGCGCTCGGGGGAGGCAGCACCATGGACGCGGCCAAAGGCATTGCGCTCGTCGTCAGCAACAAAGGAAACATTAAGGACTACGAAGGGGCCAATCACGTCAAACACCCCCTCCCTCCCATGGTCTTCATTCCTTCGACCATCGGCAGCGAATCGAACATCTCCCAATTCACGGTCATCACTGATGTCGATCGCCGCATCAAAATGACCATCATCAGCCGCACGCTGGTCCCGAACATATCGATTTCCGACCCGACGCTGCTTGTGACCCTGAACCGCGACCTCCTCATCGCACCAGTATTCGATTCCCTGGCCCATGCCGTCGAGTCGTTTGTATCCCCTCTGGCCAATCCATTTACCGAACTGCAGTCCATGCGGGGACTCGACTTGCTCATTCGGCATTTCCGGCTCGCCCTGGAGGCGTTTCACCTCGATGACCTCGAGCAACTGGCGATAGCCGGAACCTGTTCGGGCATGGCCTTCACCAACGCCAGCGTCGGCCTTGGACACGCTCTGGCCCACGCCTTGGGAGGCATGTACGATGTCGTCCACGGTATCTCGCACGCCATGCTCCTCCCGGATGTCATGCGCTACAATCTGACCTCGTGCATGAACAAGATGGCAACCATCGGCCGGATCATCACGGGGAAAACGTTCAGTACGGAAGAGGCCACGGCGCAGGCGGGCATTGAAGCGCTCGAAGAATTGCGGGCCGAAATCGGCATCCCATCGCGTCTAAGGGAGATCCTGCCGGACAATACGATGCTTCCCACCGTGAGCCAGAACGCGGCAAAGGACATCTGTCTGCGCACCAACCCCCGCCCGGCCGATTGGAAGGATATTCTCAACATCTATTACGGAGCATGGTGATGACCAACCACGCAGACCTCGGAGACATCTGCGGAATCGAGACAATCAAGCTCGGTTTCTTCCGGGAGGTTCAAAGGAAGATCACGGAGCTCAAAAAATCAAACGTCAAGATCGAACAGCGCCGCCAAGAGACACAGAACATTCTTGACGGCATTCCCGATGTGATGGCCGTTCTGTCCATGGATTTCATGCTGCTTTCCGTAAACAAGGCCTTCTTCCGAACATATAAAGGAGTCGAGCCGTATGGCTTGCACTGCTTCCAAGTTTTCAAGGGGTGCACTGAACCATGCACAAATTGTCCTGTGACGCAAGCACTGGAGTGCTCAACGCAAGTTGCCAGAAATCTGCAAACACTCAACTGGAATGGAGAGAAACGCCAGATTGAATGCACGGCATCCATCATGCGCAATGCAGAGAATACGCCGACACGAATCATATTGCTCCAGCGTGACGTGACCCGTGAAAAGCAGTTTCAGGTAAAATATTTCCAGGCCGAGAGAATGGCCACCATTGGCATCCTGGCCGAAGGGGTGGCGCACGAGATCAACAACCCCCTGACCGGAATCGGAGGTTTCGCCGAGGCGCTGACCCTGAAACTCGACGAATTGCGCGAAATCGCGGCCTTATGCAACAAAAGCAACGTGATAGCGGATTTCGAGGAATATCTCCAAACCATTCTCCGGGAATGTCGGCGGTGCTCCGACATCGTGCAGAACCTGCTCACCTTCGGCCATCGCGAAATCAACTTCTATGTACCCGTCGATCTCAACGATGTAATCCGCAATTCCATCAAACTGCTGCACCCCAGGTTGAGCCGTC
Organism: Desulfomicrobium salsuginis; assembly: GCF_054657795.1. Taxonomy (NCBI): domain Bacteria; kingdom Pseudomonadati; phylum Thermodesulfobacteriota; class Desulfovibrionia; order Desulfovibrionales; family Desulfomicrobiaceae; genus Desulfomicrobium; species Desulfomicrobium salsuginis. The sequence continues at coordinate 940,231 of NZ_BAAHYA010000002.1, forward strand.
TGTCTCACGACATCATGGCCCTGGACCTTGCACTGGACGAAGCCGTCGTGCTCGGGCACCCGGGCGAACTTATGCAGGTGGTGCTCAATCTTGTCCTGAACGCTCTCCACGCAATTCAGAACTCCGGAAGAATTACAGTCAGCACCATGCTCAGGGACAACATGGTCATTCTCACAGTCAGCGACACCGGCATCGGCATACCGGAAGATAACCTTCCCAAACTCTTTGAGCCGTTTTTCACCACGAAACCGCCCGGACAAGGAATCGGAGTCGGGCTGTCAACCTGCTACAACATCATCGGGAAACACGGCGGCTACATCTCCGTGGAAAGCGAACCGGGCAACGGAGCCACGTTTGAGGTAATCCTGCCACATCATACTGATTAGGATCGGGCATCATGTACACAACTGGCGCCATCAATCTTCTCGTTGTGGACGACGAACCATCCATCTGCCGCCTTGCGGAGAAAGAACTGGCCGCAGCCAACCGGGTGGTAACGACGGCAAGCACCGCTCGCGAAGCCTTGACCATCAGCAACAAACAGGATTTCGACGTCATCGTGCTGGATGTCAGGCTGCCCGATGGGCATGGATTGACCCTCCTCGAACATTTCCGGAACTCCTTGCCGGACGCGGAAGTGGTCATGATTACGGGATACTCGGAGGTCAGCGTTGCCGTCGAAGCAATGAAAATGGGGGCCTATGACTATGTCACCAAGCCTTTCACCCTGGAGAAGATCAAGCTGGTTATCGAGAAGGCCTTCCAGGCTTCGGCGCTGCGACGGGAAAACCGTATCCTGAGGACATCGGCCTCGCGCAGACCGGTACGCACGCTCATCGGCCATTCCATTGCCATGAAGCGGGTCGGCTACCTCATCGACAAGGTGGCAAAAACCAGGGCGCCGGTCCTGATAACGGGGGAAAGCGGCGTCGGCAAAGATGTCGTGGCCAATGCCGTTCACGACAAGAGCACGTGCGCGGAAAAGAAATTGGTCGTCAAAAACTGCGGGACCTTCAACAAGGATCTGCTGCGCAGCGAGCTGTTCGGCTATCGGAAGGGAGCGTTTACCGGCGCCATGGACTCACAGGACGGACTGCTCTCCCTGGCGAACAACGGGTCGCTATTCCTGGACGAGGTCGGCGAGTTGCCTTTGGACGTGCAGTCGATGTTGTTACGGGTCCTGGAAACACAAAAGTACAGACGCGTTGGCGACACCGAGGAACGCACCGTCAGCGTCCGGTTCCTGTTTGCGACGAACCGGGACCTGGCCAAGGAGGTCGAAGCCGGGCGGTTCAACGAGGCCCTGTACCACAGGCTCAATATCTTCCGCATAGAGATCCCTCCCCTTCGCGAACGCAAAGAGGACATCCCGGTATTGACGGAATACTTTCTTGGGCACCTCTACCCAGAAAGACCACTCTACAAGATTTCGAAACGCGCCTCGGAATGCTTCATGTCCTACCACTGGCCAGGCAATGTCCGCGAACTGCGCAACGTCATAGAGAGAGCCATCATCCTTTCCGAAAACGAGTTGCTCACGGCCCATTCGCTCCCGCCTGAAATTATCGCCAGCAGGGGAGATGCCAATGATGGCAGCGCTGCGTCTTTAACTCTCGAACAGCATGAAAAGGAGCTCATTCTTCGAGTGCTCAACATAGTCGGAAACAATCGCAATAAAGCAGCTCAAATGCTGCATATCGGAAGAAAGACGCTCTACAGAAAAATGTGCAAATTCAATATATCAGGATAGGGATTGATCCGAAGCAGCGACAGGCGCCGCATGGCGATGATTTCGCCGTTGGGGCACTCGTCTTGAAAAATCATCTTTTGTCGAAATCTGATTGATTTCTCACCCCTGCTCGTTTATTTCAGGAAGAGCTAATAACATAAAATAATAAGGCGCCTTATTTTAGTTTCGCGGAAGGCAGAATGAAACGAGAACTCCAAGGCAAATACGTGATCATTTCGACGGTGGGCGAGAAAGCTCAAGCCTTTGTTCCCGCACCGTTGCCTCCGCGTCCTCCCATCGACTGGACACCTGAATTGCGGAACAAATTCGACCTGGCGCTCCTGGCGCTTGGGCGACTGGACAGCGTTTCGACCCTGCTCCCGGACACTTCACTCTTTCTGTACATGTACGTCCGAAAAGAAGCGGTGCTCTCCTCCATGATCGAGGGCACGCAGTCCTCACTGTCGGACCTGCTGCTCTACGAATTGGACCAGGAACCAGGCGTACCCCTGGATGACGTGCGGGAAGTCAGCAACTACGTCGCGGCTTTTGATCACGGCCGACACCTCCTGGATGGTGGGCTGCCTTTATCGCTGCGGTTGTTCCGAGAGATTCACGGGGTGCTCCTCAACAGGGGGCGAGGCAGCGGCCTGACGCCGGGAGAATTCCGGCGCAGCCAAAACTGGATCGGCGGCACCCGGCCGGGCAATGCGGCTTTTGTGCCGCCTCCCGCCGAGCACGTACTCGAGTGCATGAGCAAGCTCGAACGATTCCTCCACGACCAGCCCGAGCCGACCCCGGTGTTGCTCAAGGCGGCGCTGGCTCATGTGCAGTTCGAGACCATCCACCCGTTTCTCGACGGCAATGGCCGCCTGGGCAGGCTGCTGATCACCCTGCTCCTCTACGACCAGAAGGTGCTGAGGGAGCCGATGCTCTACCTCAGCCTCTACTTCAAAACCCACCGCCAGTACTACTATGAACTGCTCAACAATGTACGACTGACGGGCGACTGGGAAGCCTGGCTCGACTTCTTCGCCGAGGCCGTCATCGTCACCGCCGGTCAGGCGGTGGATACGGCCCGGCAGCTCATCGCCCTCTCAAACCTTGACCGCGACAGAATCAGCGGCCTTGGCCGGGCGGCAGCGTCCACCCTGCACATTCACCGGGCTCTGTTGGAGCACCCTATCGCCACATCCGGCTCGTTGGTTGAGAAGACCGGTCTCACCCCGGCAACCGTCAACAAGTCCCTCGCCCACCTGGGACAACTCGGCATCGTCAAGGAGTTGACCGCCAGGAAGCGCAACCGATTGTTCAGCTATGCCGCCTATATTGAGATTATGAATCGCGGAACGGAACTGCCTGGACGATGATTGAAAGGTGATCGACACCTCGGGGAATTCGGAAAAAGGTGATTTTCGAGGTGACAATGAAAAAGGGTCCGCGAACCATTAAATTCGCGGACCCTTGTCATTCCTGGTAGGAGGCGAGACTCGAATTTTAATATTAACAGTTTGAATTAAAAATGATTTATTAATTTGAGAAAACAAATTATACGCCACGTTATACGATATTCACTTGGCTGTAAGCTCCAGCAAGTTCTAATCTTTGCGTTCGTAGAGCGGTGAGACTTTTCGCCCAACAATGTGGATTATCGGACTCGTAGTCCCGGTAATAGCCCCTTGAATATCAAATGCATGACCATCCGAAAAACCATTTAATTCAAGCGTAAATTTTTTCAATGGCCCAAAAACGGAGTTTAATGGACCGCGGTAGTGGCTGACTTCGATTACAGCTTTTGCCTGATTTCCGTACACATCAATATATCCACGATAGAGATATGTTGCGTCACCGCCGTTAATATCACCCTCCGCGATTACGGCGAGCCCACCTCCGACGTTGTTAGGGCCAACAGAAAATTCTACAAAGAAGATACCTGATGTCACTTTCGTCCCCCTTCGGCAGAAATTAAAGATTTAATTTTTAGAAAATCAGACACCGCATTAGGAAAAGAGGAGAGAAGGCTCGATAATCGCGAGGCCATCCGTCGATCCTTAAATTCTGTCTCCAGTCGTGTAGATAATTCCCAAGCGTCATTCGATGATTCAATAAGGCGTTGCGCAATAGCGTGATCAACTCCAAGATCTACCGTTATAAATTTATATAATTGATTTTTTTCTAAATCTTGCTGCTTCTGAATAGCTTTATTTGCTTCTAGGTACACATTTTTTGCAGCAGAATCTAGATTCGCTCCATCAATAAAATCTTGAATTGCAGAAATTTGTTCTTCAATTATTTTAATTCGGCCATCATATTCTTTATCAATTCCATTAATTCCTATAGATGTAACATATAGCTCTTCTTTTTTATAGTCACCAGGAGAAAAAAATACAGCTGGCTTTTTATACAAAACAAAGAAAAATGCCAAAACAAGACCAGCCGGAAAGCCCATCACAAACCAGATGAAAATTACTTGAAGTCTCTCTGGGAGATTAATAATAACATACGCCATCGCTAACTCAGACAAAGCAGCAAAAATGGCGACCATCGCAAGGGGGTTTTTTACTCGTCCGATTGTTTCATCGATATTCATAGTGTATTGTACCTGCACCAACCATTACAATTTTTCCACCAATCATTCGAGCGAAGCGAAAACTCAATCTTCCCGCCTGAAGAACATGTGACCGCCCACGGTTTATCCTGATGAATATTTCGAGGCCGCAATTCTTTCAATAAAGACGACAAAATTCAAATTGTCAACATGTTACAGCATCTAATACCCGTAACTTGGGGACTGTCGCATCAAACTACGTCTGAACGCACTCTCCTTTGACGGCCCCGAGCGGGCCAGATAATTTTATTCCAGCCCGAAGCTGCTGGACCTCCCGGCTTTGATAGCCGGCGCAGTATCCAGCTTCGGGTTTTTCCATTTCGACCGCGCCTTTGATCTGAGACTGTTAGAGGTTTCGATTCTTTGTAATTATTTCGCCGCCATTTCCGAAGGTGGCTTTGTGCCCGGATCCTGCCAGCACCCTCCCCTTTATTCTCCTTGAACGTGCAGTTCAGATCACTCAGCCCGGCGTCAATCCTTCGAAGGGCAAATTTATCTTGTGTCATACAGGAGTTATGCTCTAAAACACCCGTGGATTTCCGGCCTGGTCGGACTTTTCTTTAACCTGAGTCGGCTGAATTGCCGAGTTTCTTCATTTTTGGGACACCATGTTCGAACAAGCATTCAAGAATATCGACGACGCGCTCTGGAAAGAGAGCGGCTGCACGACGGAGCTCGATTACACGGAGCAGACATCCTGGCTCCTTTTCCTCAAATACCTCGACGCGCTGGAGCAGGACAAGGCCACGGAAGCGGAACTGGAGGGGCGGGAGTATTCGTTCATTCTTGACACTCCCTATCGCTGGGAGGCCTGGGCCGCTCCGAAGAATGGCGGCGGCAAGCTGGACCACAACAAGGCCATGACCGGGGATGATCTGGTCGATTTCGTGGACCGCAAGCTGTTCCCCTATCTGCACGGTTTTAAGCAGCGGGCCACCGGGCCGGACACCATCGAATACAAGATCGGCGAGATTTTCGGTGAGATCAAAAACAAAATCCGGAGCGGCTACACCCTGCGCGACATCATCGACCACGTGGACGAACTGCGTTTCGGCTCCCAGAGCGAAAAGCACGAACTCTCCGCACTGTACGAAGAAAAGATCAAGCGCATGGGCAACGCGGGCCGCAACGGCGGGGAATATTACACGCCGCGCCCGCTCATCCGGGCCATGATCCAGGTCACGCAGCCCAAGATCGGAGAACGCATCTATGACGGCGCCTGCGGTTCGGCCGGCTTCTTGTGCGAATCCTTCGCCTACCTCTCGGCTAAGCCGGACCTGACCACGGACGACCTCAAAGCCCTGCAGGAGCGCACCTTCTACGGCAAGGAAAAGAAGTCCCTGGCCTACGTCATCGCCATCATGAACATGATCCTGCATGGCATCGAGGCCCCGAACATCGTCCATACCAACACCCTGAGCGAAAACCTGGCCGACATCCAGGACAAGGACCGCTTCGACGTGATCCTGGCCAACCCGCCCTTTGGCGGCAAAGAACGCAAGGAGGTCCAGCAGAACTTCCCCATCCGCACGGGCGAAACGGCTTTCCTCTTCCTGCAGCACTTCATCAAGATGCTCAAAGCCGGCGGCCGTGCAGCCGTGGTCATCAAGAATACGTTTCTGTCCAACTCGGACAACGCCTCAGTGTCTCTGCGCAAACTGCTGCTCGAAAGTTGCGGCCTGCACACGGTGCTCGATTGCCCCAGCGGTACGTTCCAGGGCGCGGGCGTGAAGACCGTGGTCCTCTTCTTCGAAAAAGGCCGCCCAACGCGCAAGGTCTGGTTCTATCAACTCGATCCCGGCCGCAGCCTAGGCAAAACTACGGCCCTGAACGACACTGATATGGCCGAGTTCGTAGAACTGCAAAAAACCAGGGCCGACTCGCCCAAAAGCTGGAGTGTGGAGGTTTCTCAGATCGACCGGACGAGCTTTGATCTGTCGGTCAAGAATCCAAATAACGGCCATGAGGTGAAACACCGTAGCACGCAGGAGATTATGGATGAGATTGCGGCGCTGGATGCCGAGAGTGCCGAACTACTGAGCAACATCAAGGCTTTGCTATGAAGAACGGCTGGCAGATTAAGCGGCTCGGCGATGTGGTTACGCGCCTGACTAATGGCTACGTTGGACCAACTCGAAATATCTATGTTGAGTCCGGTATTCCCTACCTCCTTGCTAGGCACGTTCGGAACAACAACCTGTCTTTTGATGGGAAAACCTTCATCTCTGAGGAATTCAATCAAAAGAACAAAAAATCGACGTTGAAGGTTGGTGATGTACTATTGGTTCAAAGTGGACACATTGGTCATTCGGCAGTTGTCACAGAAGAACACGAGGGGCACAATTGTCATGCGATGATTGTCATCACGCCACTCAAAGATGTAATCACTGGTCCATTCCTCTCGTTCTTTTTCAACTCGCCCGACATGCAACAGGGCTTCGAGGAAATTCGTTCCGGCTCAACAGTCCCGCATTTGACGTGTGGCGCGGTTAAAGAACTTCAGGTTCCTATCCCTCCACTTTTCGAGCAGCAACGAATCGTGGCCATTCTCGACGAGGCGTTTGCGGGTCTCGCCACTGCCAAAGCCAACGCCGAAAAGAACCTCCAAAACGCCCGCGCCCTCTTCGAAAGCTACCTCCAATCCGTATTCTTCCAGCGCGGCAAGGGGTGGGTGGAGAAAACGTTAGAAGAGATTGGAAAGACACAGACCGGTTCGACGCCCAAAACATCCGACCAATCGAACTACGGCGACTTTATCTCCTTCGTGAAGCCGGGCGATTTCAACAAGGACGGCACGTTGGACTACAACAAAAACAGACTGAGCGAAAGCGGAGCAGAAGGCTCACGCATCGTTCCTGCCGGCTCAGTGCTCATGGTCTGCATTGGTGCGACCATAGGGAAATGCGGCTATTGCGAGCAAAGCGTGACCACAAACCAGCAAGTGAACGCACTCACACCGAGCGATGGGTCGTCAAACCGGTTCATCTATTATCAAATGCTGACCGAAACATTTCAGCGCAAAGTGATCGACGCATCCGGCCAAGCCACGCTGCCCATCATTAACAAATCGAAGTGGAGTGCGCTTTCCGTTTGGCTGCCACCAACGGTTGCAGAGCAAAAAACGATTGCTGCCAAACTCGACGCTCTGTCAGAAGAAACCCAACGCCTCGCCCACATCTACGAGCGCAAACTCGCCGCGTTGGATGCGTTAAAGCAATCCCTGCTACACCAAGCCTTCAGCGGCCAACTCTGATCCCCACACCCCGGAGCAACTTTACAATGGCCACCCAACGCTACTCCGTGACCCCTCATCCAATCGAAACACTCCTGACCTGGGTGAAATCCGGTGAGATAGCCATCCCTGAAATCCAGCGTCCTTTTGTCTGGGAAGCGACCAAAGTCCGCAACCTGCTTGACTCCCTGTATCAGGGCTATCCGGTGGGCTATCTGATCGCCTGGCGCAATCCCAAGGTCAAACTGAAGGACGGTTCCATCTCCGTTGGCAAGCGCATCCTCATCGACGGCCAACAGCGCGTCACGGCACTCATGGCGTCCCTTCTTGGCCAGGAAGTGCTGACGGACGACTACGAGACGCGGCAGATCCAGATCGCCTTCAATCCGCAAAACGAGACATTCGAGGTCACCAACCCGGCCATCCGCAAAGACTCGGCCTGGCTGCCGGATGTGGCGCAGGTCTTCGCCGCGAACGCCAGCATTTTCCAGATGGTCGAGGCCTATTGTTCGGCCAACCCCGATGTCCCCAGAGACGATGTCTACAAGGTGATCGAAAAGCTGCGCGGTATCATCCACAACCATGTGGGCATCATCGAGTTGGCGGAAGATCTGGATATCGAGACCGTGACCGAAATCTTCATCCGCGTGAACTCGGCCGGCGCCCCTCTGTCGCAAGCCGACTTCGCCATGTCCAAGATCGCGGTGAACGAGACCTACGGCGGCAACATGCTGCGCAAGGCCATCGACTATTTCTGCCATCTCGCCGTGGCCCCTGAATTTCTTCCCAAGATCAAAAAGGGCGACAAGGCCTTCGTCGAATCCGAATTCTTCGACAAGATGAAGTGGGTCGCCGACGTCAATGACGACATCTATGACCCGACCTACACCGACATGCTGCGCGTCGCCTTCACATCGGAATTTGGACGCGGGAAACTGCAGGACCTCGTGGCCCTGCTCTCGGGGCGCAATTTCGAGACCAAGCAGTACGAGGAGGCCATTGCGGAGGAGTCGTTCGCAAAGCTCAAGAACGGCATTCACGCGTTCATCAACAAGACCCACTTCGACCGCATCGTTATGATCCTGCGGTCGGCGGGATTCATCGTCAGCAACCTGATCGGCAGCCAGAACGCCGTCAATTTCGCCTATATACTCTATCTGCGCGGCCGATCGGAAAAAGTGCCCGCCGACGATCTTGAACGCTTGGTGCGCCGCTGGTTCGTCATGTCCATGCTCAGCAAGCGCTACAGCAGCGCCCCGGAATCGACCATCGACTTCGATATCCGTCAGATTGATAACAGAGGTGTGGTTGCGTATGCGGATGCGGTGATTCCCAACGAACTGCCGGACAGCTTCTGGACAGGCATGTTGCCGCAGTTCCTTGATACGTCCTCAAGCATCAGCCCCTATTTTCGCTGCTATCAGGCCGCGCAGATCAAACTCGGGGACCGAGGCTTTCTGTCACGAGACATCACCGTGGCAGACCTGCTTCTGAACCGGGCCGACGTGCATCACGTGTTTCCCAAAAAGCACCTCAAGGATGCAGGTCTGTCCCGCGGGAGCTACAACCAGATCGCCAACTTCGTGATCGCCCAGAGCGAGATCAACATCGCAATCGGCGCCAAGGCCCCTGCCGTCTATTTTGCGGAACTGGCCGACCAGGTCCAGGGCGGCACGAAGAAATACGGAGGCATCACGGACAAGGACGATCTGCATGCAAATCTGCGCATGAACTGCATTCCGGACGGCCTGCTCAGTGGCGCGATCACGGAATACAGTGATTTTCTCGAAGAACGGCGCAAGTTGATGGCCTTGAAAATGAAAGACTGGTTCGAGGTGTTGTGACGGTTCAGGACCGGGACATTGCCTTGGAAGTTTCTTGATCGGGTTTTGATTCGGAGTGTCTCCAAAGGCACCAGATCATGCCCAGGCAAATCAAATCAGCGAGTTAGAGAGGCTGACAGAGATATCATTTCTTGATTTAATTTTTACAAACCAAGCCCAAGGCGATACAGACGCCGAGATTGTGTCTCAAATCCCGCAATAAATGAGACACAAACCAGTTTGTAACGCACAGGTGAGACACAATGAACGAAGCCGAAACCCGCCTCCTCCACATCGACCCGGCCCTCAAGGCCGCCGGCTGGGGCGTGGTCGAAGGCAGTCGCATCCGGCCCGAGTACCCCATCACCATGGGACGCATCCAGGGCGCGGGAAAACGGGCCAAGGCGCTCACTGCCGATTATGTCCTTGAGTACCGTAACACCAAGCTGGCCGTGGTGGAGGCCAAGGCCTGGGACAAGGCGCTGACCGAAGGGCTGGCCCAGGCCAAGGACTACGCCGGCAAGCTGGCCGTGCGCTTCACCTACTCCACCAACGGTCAGGGCATCTATGCCGTAGACATGGAAACGGGCAGCGAGGCCGAAGTTTCCGCCTTCCCCACGCCGGAAGAACTCTGGGGGCGGACCTTCGCCGTGAAGAATCTCTGGAGGGACCGCTTCAAGGCCGTGCCCTTCGAGGATCGGGGTGGATACTTTCAGGGCCGTTATTATCAGGACATCGCCGTGGAGCGGGTCCTATCCGCCATGGCCGACGGCCAGGACCGCATCCTGCTGACGCTGGCCACGGGCACGGGCAAGACCTTCATCGCCTTCCAGATCGCCTGGAAGCTCTTCCACAGCCGCTGGAACCTGCAGGATTGGCGGCAGGATGGCGAGCCGAGCCGCAGGCCGCGCATCCTGTTCCTGGCCGATCGCAACATTCTGGCGGATCAGGCCTACAACGCATTTTCAGCCTTTGCCGAGGACGCTCTGGTGCGCATCGCACCGGACGAGATCAGGAAGAAAGGCAAGGTTCCCAAGAACGGCAATATCTTTTTCACCATTTTCCAGACCTTCATGTGCGGACCGCCAACAGGCGGAGAACCGAGCCCCTATTTCGGGGATTACCCGCCCGACTTCTTCGATTTCATCGTCATCGACGAGTGCCATCGCGGCGGCGCCAGGGACGAAAGCAGATGGCGCGGCATCTTGGAATACTTCGCCCCGGCCGTGCAACTCGGCCTGACGGCCACGCCCAAGCGGGACATCAACGCCGACACCTACGCCTATTTCGGCGACCCGGTCTTCATCTATTCGCTCAAAGACGGCATCAACGACGGTTTCCTCACGCCGTTCCGCGTCAAGCAGATCGCCACCACGCTGGACGAATACGTCTACACGTCCGACGACACGCTGATCGAAGGGGAGATCGAGGACGGAAAGATCTACGGGGAGGCGGATTTCAACCGCATCATCGAAATCAGGGCTCGGGAGAAGAAACGGGTCGAAATTTTCATGTCCCTCATGGACCAGCGCGAAAAGACCCTGGTTTTTTGCGCGAACCAGGACCACGCCCTGGCCGTGCGCGACCTGGTCAATCAGCTCAAGTCCTACGGGGACCCGAACTATTGCCAGCGCGTCACGGCCGATGACGGGGTGCTCGGCGAACAGCACCTGCGGGCCTTCCAGGACAACGAAAAGACCATCCCCACGGTTCTGACCACCTCGCAGAAACTGTCCACCGGCGTGGATGCCCGCAACATCCGCAACATCGTGCTCATGCGGCCCATCAATTCCATGATCGAGTTCAAGCAGATCATCGGACGAGGCACGCGCCTGTACGACGGCAAGGACTATTTCACGATTTACGACTTCGTGGAGGCCCATCACCACTTCAACGATCCCGAATGGGATGGCGAGCCCGTTGAGCCGGAACCCTGCACGATCTGCGGCAAATACCCCTGTGTCTGCGTCAAGGAGCCCCCTGCTCCGTGTCTGACCTGCGGCGAGCAACCATGCGTGTGCCCCAAGCCGCCCTGCCCGGAGTGTGGACAGCAGCCTTGCGTATGTCCCAAGGACCCATGCCCCAAATGCGGACAGCGCCCTTGCAAATGCGTCAAAAGGGCCAGGATCAAGCTGGCCGACGGCAAGGAGCGCACCATCCAGCACATGGTCGCCACGAGTTTCTGGCACCCGGACGGAACGCCCATGTCATCCACGCAGTTCATGGAGGCGCTTTTTGGGAAACTCCCGGAATTCTTCCAAGATGAAGATGAGTTGCGAAGCATCTGGAGCGTTCCGGACACTCGGCGCCGGCTCCTGGACGGTCTGGCGGAAAAAGGCTTTGGCAAGGAACAGCTCGCTGATATGCAAAAGATTATCGATGCCGAAAAATGCGACATCTTCGACGTGCTGGCCCATGTGGCCTACGCCGATGTGCCCCTGACGCGGGAAGAAAGAGCGGCCAGGGCCAGAATCAGCATCCAGCAGCGCTTCAACAGCAAACAGCAGGCTTTTCTGGACTTTGTGCTCGGACACTACGTGAACGTCGGCGTTGAAGAACTGGACCAGACGAAACTGACGCCTCTCTTGCGGCTACGCTACGGCAACTCACTGAAAGATGCCATGGCTGATCTGGGCAAGGCGGAGGAGATCAACAAAATCTTTGTCGGATTCCAGAGGTACTTGTATCAACCTGGAATAACCGCCTAAAAAATAGCTCATCCTAAGTCGTCGTAAATTTTTTAATTCCCTAATTGACCCACCCTTAACACAACATTATTATTGTGTCATGATACCGGAATTAGTTGACGTAAACGGGATTTGGGATGTCCTCCCACCTGGAATCCATGATGCGACTCTCGATGAGATTGAGAATCGATTCGCCACAACCGCAGTTCGCCGAAAGTTATTCGAAGGCTTCAAGCTTGCGGCTCAATCACTTTATAACGCCGGGTGTCGAGCCATCTACCTCGACGGAAGCTTCGTAACAGAGAAAGTGGTGCCAGGTGATTTTGATGTCTGCTGGGACCTTTCAGGCGTGGACACGAAGAAACTCGACCCTGTCTTTTTCGACTTTGACAACAAGCGGAAGAATCAGAAACAGAAATTCGGCGGTGAGTTTTTCCCCTCAAACGTCTCTGCTGACGGGCGGAGAATATTTTTGGATTTCTTTCAATCTGACCGGCACTCGGGAAAGCCGAAGGGCATCATACGGGTCGTGCTAGCTTGAAAAAGGGGAGGAAGCGCAATGATAACGAATGAACGACAGTATAAAATAACAAAAGCGAAACTCAATGAATTCGCAAACGCCATAAAATCCTTTGAGATACACGAAGCCGATCAAAGGCTCGGTTCTTCTATCCTTGCGAAGGCAGAATTTGACGCTTTGCAAAGCATCCATGACGAACTTTCAGACCAAGTAAAGGAATATGAAGCACTCAAATCAGGTGCAGTGACTATATTTAAAGCAAAATCAATCAACGATCTACCTCTTTTACTTATTAGTGCAAGAATTGCAAAAGGATTGTCGCAAAGAGAACTTGCTGAAGCATTAAACTGGAAGGAACAGCAAATACAGCGGTATGAATCAGACCGTTACGCCACAGCAAATCTTAAGCGTCTTGAAGAGGTGGCTTCGATCCTGGCACTGGATATTAGCGGGATAGCTGAATTTCGCACCGATCAAAGCCATGACGAAGAGGCCAACCCAGCGATTCAATGGGATCTGTTCCCGATAAAAGAGATGTATCTGCGACGCTGGTTTGACGATTTCGGCTTTGATGGCTCGTTATCAGCGGCAATTGAGCAGAAGAAAGAATTGGCGATTGCTTATGTGCAGTCAGCTATGCCTAGACGGCAGGCTGCATTTTTGAGGCATAAAGCGCGTTTTGGAACTGAAATGGACGTCTATGCTCTCTGGGCGTGGCAGTGCCGGATAACGCTTCTAATTAAGAACGATGTCCTACCGACGAAATTTTCTCGAACATCCCTCTCCGATGATTGGTTCAAGGCATTGGTAAGGCTGAGCCAATATGATGACGGGCCTTTGCGTGCTCGTGATGCGTTAAAAGAAATTGGTATCCACTTGGTGATAGAGCCTCACTTGCCAAAGACGTACTTGGATGGAGCCGCATTCCTGCTTCTTGACGGACGCCCAGTCATTGGCATGACCATCCGTTACGATCGGCTCGACAATTTCTGGTTCGTTCTATTGCATGAACTTGTTCACGTAAGGGATCATCTTAGAAAAGGAAAATTAGAAAGCATTTTTGATGACTTGGAGTCTGAACCGGATGAACTGGAGCAGACTACAGACCAACTTGCTGGGGACATTTTGATCCCGGATGAAATTTGGGAGACGGCACTGCCTCGCTATCTCTGTACAAAAGAGTCCGTAATCGATTTCGCACGAGAAATTGGATTACACCCATCTATCGTGGCTGGCAGGATCAGGAAGGACGCTGACAACTACGTCATTTTAAGCGACTTGGTTGGACAAAGGATGGTGCGCAAGCAGTTTGCTGAGGTACAGTTCTGACAGTGAGGGGGACTCATGGATTTCAATCATAACCACTACGTTCCGTGCCTACGCTGGAAACAAGGCGAGTACATGGCAATCGCTAAACTGTCGGCGTCTACTCGCGAACGCATAACACCCTTGATTGAGGTTCCAGAAATAGGGTTTGATTTCGAGGAGCAAGCCGAAAAGAAGTCCCTTGACGATCATATCGCTCCGTTCGGAAAGCGGGTGAAGGCTAAATGGGGGCGGCCATGCTTCGTGGACTTGATCCACCTGCCAGCAGGAAAGCTGTTGGCTAATGGAATTCATCCTGTAATCCAGGTGTTCGAAGATCTTCGTAACCTTGGATGTGCAGCTACGCCCGTGACGGGTGTTTCGCGAGACCCTTCGTACCAACGTGCGATCAGCCATGTTGTTTCTGTGGATAATCTAGGGGTATGTATACGGATTTCAGTAGGCGAAGCAGCAAAGTCAACACTGGCAGCGATGCTTGATCGACTCTTGGAGCAATTACGAGTTAAGCAGAATAAGTGTCACCTTGTTCTTGATCTTGGCTCTCCAAAAAATTTTGAACCCATCGATGGATTCACAAAACTGGCCTGCGCCATTCTCTCCCGCTTGCCGTATCAAGATGAGTGGAAAACTATCACAGTCACAGGCTCATCTTTTCCTGAAACCATGGCAGAGGTCAGGCGTAGTCCGGCGCAAATTCCACGATGGGAATGGCTGTTATATAAGGGGATTGTCGCGAAACTAGGAGAAAAAGGCGCTCGTGTGCCAACGTTCGGAGATTACGGAGTCAGCCATACGGATATCGCCCAAGTGGACATGCGTCTAGTAAAGCCATCTGCAACGATCCGCTACACAATCGATGATGCATGGCTCATTTTGAAAGGCGTAAATGTTCGCGATCACGGTTTTGAACAATATCGCAGTCTATGCAACGACTTGATCAACTCGCCCTACTTCAGGGATCCAGAATTTTCAATGGGGGATGAGTATATCTACCATTGCGCCATTGGCAAAGTGAAGACTGGCAATCTTTCTACTTGGCGCAAGGTTGGAACAAATCAACACATGGAGAAGGTAGTTCATGACGTCGCCAACCTGTTCGGGCTTTAAGCTGTGAACACACATACCTGCGAAGATCGACAAGGTTGAGATCAGAAGAAAGACTTTGATACAGCACTTTTCTGGGTGCACGCAAAATTTTCTTTTCAGCGCCCAACATTTCAAGCAACGATACCGCTTCGTCTCTCCATAAAAGTTGAGCAACCGAAAATGGATCAACGGATCGGTTCAAACGAGCTCTTCGCTCAACTTTGAAAGAAAGCTTACCATGTGGTATTGCTGTTGCCAGAATAACTCCCCACCATTCAGGGATTAACGACTTGACAGCGCAAATATGTCTTTCCCCAACTATAACAGAGGCTTTGTCAAAAACTGCGCTATAAGCATCGATCTGTGTCGGCAGCCTGCGTAACGAATCTTGATCACTTTTGATTTCATATCCGACGAGATGACCATTAATAACGGCAATATCAGCCCGGCATTGACCGTGCTTAAGCCCTAACTCATCCACTACAATCGTATCGAAGTCATCATGCTGCCTTCGCAACCTCTTGCAGTGGAACTGATGACGCATCTGTATATCATTCATAAAGATCGTACACTACAGTTAGTGAAGAATAAACTTAGAAAACATGCTAGATATGATCGAGAAGAAAAGACAATCGTTCATGTTTATCCTTTCGCCTCTCAGCCCCCTTCGCTCTTCACGGAACGCCAATATCATGAATTCGTTCCAGAGCGGCTCGACTATAGACTGGCGCTAGCAGTAGCAGCTAACAAAAGTCAATTGACTTTTGTTGGAACTCCCGCAGTTGATTGGTGGCACCAGACAAAGCAAAATTGAGCGTTTAATTCTGCCTTGTCCGGCGCCTTATGATGCCCTGACGAGCTTGTTGAGACGAGCCACGCCGTGTGGCTACTGCTCAAAATATCTCTCAATCAGCGCTTTAACTTTAAGGCTTCGCCTCGATTATCTCGCATACAGCGTTCCATCGTCGTCTACCGCCAAATCACGTCGGGGAACTCGCCGCCGGCATCCTCCGCCTCCATCCGCAGGGCATCATCGACGCGGATCTCCTGGCACGGTCAGATGCACTGGACCGGGCGGTCATTCTCAGGATCGGACGGGTTCCGACTTCCAGAATTGCGCTTGAACATGTTGCCTCCTTCTGGTTGTTTCACGCCCCGCTGCGTGGCCGCGCCTGCTTGTGGATGATCAACACGTACGAGGCAGGCCGAATGATCACCGGCCGTCCCTGGTAACACATCCGGCCATCCGGTATGTCCTCGTCAACGACATACAGCCCAAAGTCCTCGGTCGCGGCATTCTCGGATTCCAGCCGTCCAACCCTGCGCTCCAGATCTTTCACAGTACCACCTCCATCGGTGCGAGCGGCTTGAAGCGCACCGGCCTGGACGCGCCGTCCCCAACCTCATGAGTGCCGCCAGCCCCCAGCCTGAGAAACTTCGTTCCTTGGGAAAATTCCCCATGGAAGGCCCGTTCATCCTGGTGGAATTCGAGATCGGGCACGCTCAATACCCGGCCGCCCTCCATGACCGCGTACATCACATGATCCCGGAAGCCTGCGCGGTCCTCGTGCTGCTCGCCCTCGCCAGCCATGGCCTGTTCGAGCTTTTCAATCCTTGCCTCCAATTTCATCCCTCACCCCTCCTTGCGGCTTTCGAGAGCCGCGACACGTTTTTCCAGTTCCGAAAGTTCCAGGGCCTTGCCGAGTCCGTTCAGCATGGACGTGAGGGCCTGCCCTTCACCGGGGAGCAGGGCGCCCGTGGCCACGGCCTTGACGATCATCTCCAGGGCCTCGGGCAAGTTCTCCACCGTCAGCTTGGGGGGCAGGACCAGGCCTGCGGAAATGGCCTTCTCCCGGGCCGGCGGACAGAGGCGTTCCAGGCAGAGGCGCAGGGCGGTTGTGTCACCCTCCAGGGCCAGGGACACGGCTTTACGGGTCAATCCTTCGGCCTCGCCGTCAAGCAGTTCTTGAACGGCGCGTGTCGCCTTGTTCTGCGTCCCTCGTGGCTTACCCCTCGCATTCCCGGAGCGTCCTTTGACGAATCTCCCGGCCTGATCCCGGCCTGAATTTTCAGGTTTGCGCTTCATCCCCGAACTTCCTCCTTGCTTTGCGCTCGCAATTCCTTGACCTCGGCCTGCAGCTTCACGATTTCGGCCCACAATTGCCGCGTCC
This sequence comes from Desulfomicrobium salsuginis, assembly GCF_054657795.1. Classification (NCBI taxonomy): domain Bacteria; kingdom Pseudomonadati; phylum Thermodesulfobacteriota; class Desulfovibrionia; order Desulfovibrionales; family Desulfomicrobiaceae; genus Desulfomicrobium; species Desulfomicrobium salsuginis. Next base: position 957,413 of record NZ_BAAHYA010000002.1, read on the forward strand.
GGGCGTCAAGCTGAGAGTCCAGTCCCTGCACCTCGTCTTCGAGCGCCTGGACGCGCTCGGGCAGTGTCGGCACGGTCATTGAAGCCCCTCAATGCCTTGAAGAGCCAGCGTGTAGAGCGGCGTCAAATTCATCACGACTCCCACTGGCCAGCCTTGCGGGCACTGCAACCCGTCCCCGCCGCAAACCTCGAAGCCGTCCTCGTCGTGACAAAATTCGATCCTGGTCAGCACATCCCGGGCCTGTTCCGGCGTCACAACCAAAAAACCGCCCTCGTACGGCTCAAGCACGTCCCAGCAGACGTGAAGCTCCTGAACCGCGGTTCTGAGGCGCTGCAACCTTTTCTGGCTGAACGGTGGTTCGGCCATGACAACGTGCGTTCGCGCTGCGTTGCCCAGCGGCCACCCCTCGGCGCGCAATATCGCCCGTAAACGTTCAATCGCGGCCCACGTCAGAACAGCGATTTCGTCAGCGCTGTCCGGGCCCTGGCACCAGGCCCACAGGTCATGGTCCCCGGCCTCAAAGGGGCGGATTTCTCGCGCTTCAATTCCGGTAATGTTGGCGATTGTGCCTTGGAGAGATTTCATCAGAATCCTCCTTCGGACTTCCGCCCAAGAATTTCGCCGATGCTCCGCAGGCCCGGTTCGACTCGCGTTATGGCAGGTAGACGCTTGGGTTCTGATTTCGCAACTTCGAGCATTCGGCCAACAGTTTCAGGATTTCCAATGATGGCGGGTCGGCCTCGATGCTCGTAGCCCCGGAAGTTGTTTTCAATTTCTGCACGGCCAGGGAGCGCCGAATTTTGTTTAATCCCGGCTCGGGCGAAGCTGGCGTAGGCTTTTGCAAAGTCCTTAATGAACCACTTTTCTCCGTCTTCGCGCATCTCTGCGAACCGATGCCACCCCCCGAAATGCTGGGCGATGACCGCTTGCGTCACGGGATCGTCGAAATGAACAGACTCATACGTCCCTACCTCTTTGATGGCGGTCAAAACCCTCGTTGCCTCCAAGTGCGCCCGGTCCTCCAGGGCCACCTGGCCTCCAATGATGCAATCGACGAGTTCAACCGGCTTCGGAAAAAACTTGAGGGTCGCGCAGGCGGTGGAAATACCCCGCTCAACCTCTTCGATGGAAAACCGTTCCAGGACGCGGAAATATATTTCCGTGACCTGTGGAGTGACGGTTCGCTCGAAAACTGCGGCTGCGGCCATGAGCGCCGCCGCAAACCGGCTTTTGTCTCGCTCGCTCATTGGTGACCTCCCGACGAAAGCCACTCGTTCATGGCCGCGATGTTTCGTTGCTGGAGCAGTTCGGCCTTATTGGGCGCTGTCCGCTTGATGCGCGTTGGCCCCATCTCGTCCGTCCAACCTTGATGATTAAGCCAAGTTGCTGCGTCTCTTGGATAGTCGCCGTAAGTTGGGGCCAAGGCCTTAATTGCTGCAATGAGGGCATCAGGCGCGACCGTGCCGCTTGAAGTGACCTTCCAGAACGTCTTCCAGGCGTCTGCCTTCCGGGCCTTCACGCCGTTCCTCGCAGGATAGATCTTCCAAAATTCCTCAAACTCCGGCGAATAGGCGGAAGGACATTTTTTCGAGGCGGAAGCCGAAGATGTCTGATGCTTCCCTTGAGCAGGATCTGGAGCAGGAACAGGAGCAGGATCTGGAGCAGGAGAAGGAGTACTGCGGTTCGTTAACGAACGTTCTACGGCCGTACTACGCTTGAAGGAATGGTACTCGTCGGGGGTTAGGCCGGTGCGACCTTCGGCCTTGAGCTTGGCGGCGGCCTCGGGGTTCTCGCGGTGAAGTCGTGATAGCCTGGCTGCGGCGCTTCGGTCCTCGGACTCGGCAACCCACGGATTGTGTGATTGCCAGTCGTGCAGGGCATAGCCGTCCGGTCCCTCATCAAGGAATCTGACTTCCACAAGAACTGTCACGAAGGGCGCTTCCTCGTTCCACCCGGCCGCAAGTTCGATGTCCTCAGCCGTCATACCTGCAAGGTCGCCCTTGGCGCGAAATTCGGCCGCGTACTCCCATAACCGAAGCAGGGCCACCACGCCTTCGAGTCCGAGGCGTCGTTCCAGTTTCCGCGTCTTGTGGTGGCGGAAGAAGCCAACTCTGATTCGGAAATCTTGGTTCATAGCCTGCGCCCTCTGCTCATTCCGCCCCCTTCACCCCGGCTTCGATCTCCAGTCGGACGATGAGGTCGTCGATATCCTGCTCCCGCCATGCAGTTGTCCTCGGGCCGAGTTTGATCGGGCGCGGATAGCGGCCCTGGGATACACCCAGCCACCAGGCGGAACGGGAAATTGGAATGCGTTCTAGAACTTGGCGGACACGCAGAAGAGTAGTTTTGGGCTGAGCTTCCATTTTTTACCCCGCAAAAAAATCCACCTAGGGCGGGATTGCACTAGGTGGACAACTATTTGGCATCGGCTTCGAGGAATGAAAAAAGGGATAATTCAGATATTTTTTTTCCGAATTATCCCCTTTCAGGCGTGACGAGGCGAGGCGGTTACTCCTTGCGGCCCTCCTGCTGCATTGATTCCTGCTCCTTGTCGATGGCATGAACTACGGGGTTCACGCAATCTTCCCACAAAATACCGAGAGACTGAGAGCGCCATTCGCAGGCCAGGCGAAAGAATGCTCCCCCTTGACAGCCCTGAGCCTCACTCCAGTAGCAGAGTTTTCCGTCACCGCCGCCGGCCTCCTGGAATATGGCCCGAAGCACCTTGACGTAGTGAACCAGGTCCAAGTCCTGCATGGGTCCAGGCTTGCCATTGGGCATCCGCTCCACAAACGCCTTAGCCCCTCGGGAATAGGTTTCGAGAAATACGGCCAGATTGCGGGGTCGGAAGAACTGCGTCTCTGGATTCGGCGGGCTGGGCAGGCACAAGCCTTTCTGCCTCGGCTCAACGGTGGGCTTCTCAAGCCCGATGGCCTCCCAAAGCTGGTCAACCGCGTCGGCCTCGCGGGGGTGCGTGCCGGGATCGACGTTGAGCAGTTCGGCCAGTTCCCCGGCCTTCGTCGCAATTTTTTTGAGATGCAGCTTCAGGGCCTTGTCGGAGCACAAGAGCCCGCCGCCGTCCCGTGAACTCGCGGCCTTGCTCCATGCCCGGTAGGCCTCTGCCGCCGAAGTCAAGCGGTCGCGTTGATCCTTGTTGAAGCTGAGCTTGCAAGCGGATTCCAGGGCCTCGAAGTTCAACACGACGGGCTCATGGTCCGCCACCATGAACGAAGGAATCTTCATCTCAGCCTCCTTACCCCTGCTGAAGGAGCCAGGGCAGGCGCAAGCGGGGGCGTGGTGCGCTTTTCGGCGGGGTTCACGAGGCCCCGCCTAGGCCCTGGAAAAAGAGTCATCTGCTCAGATAGTTCTGAAAGCGCGGCGTGATGTCTATGACTTGCGCCCTGCGCTCATGGGTCAACTGTCGCGCTGTCTTCTCTTCGGGCTTCCGATAGCGACCGGCTTCCCAGATAGCATTCCAAGCCCTGGCTACTATGGCCAAGGTCGGAAATTTATTTTTCTCCCGCTGTGTGTTGCAGGGGAATGATTTTCGCGCCTTCACGGAGCTGGTCCAGATAATCCGCCCAGGCCTGCATCATGCGCCTGCGCTCCCCCAGATAGTCTGCGTGGTTGTAAGCCGCCCTAACGGAATTGCTCTCCTTGTGCGCAAGCTGGCGCTCAATGGCGTCGTGGTGCCAGCCCATTTCATTCAGGGCCGTGGAGGCCATGCCCCTGAAGCCGTGGGCCGTGATTTCGTCGCGGGAAAAGCCCATGGTGCGCAGAGCGGCATTGATCGTGTTTTCGGACATGGGCCGGGAGTCGCTGCGCCGGCCGGGGAAGACATAGGCTCCGCTTCCGGTCAACGGCCGCAGTTCTTCCAGCACCTCGACCGCCTGCCGTGACAGGGGCACAATGTGCTGCGTCTTGGTCTTGGTGACGAAGTAGCGCCACTCTGCGGTCGTAGTGTCGATGTCGGCCCACTTGGCATGGCGGAGTTCCCCGGGCCTGACGAAGACCAGAGGGGTAAGGCGCAGGGCGCACCGAACAACGTGCGATCCCTGATAATCGTATATCGCCCTCATGAGGGCGGCGATTCCCCGGTGGTCCTTAGGGCATGGGTTGTGTCTGTGCGATACGGGCGTGAGGGCGCCCCGGAGGTCGGCGGAACTGTCCCGGTCAACTCGGCCTGTGGCCACGCCGTAGCGCAGGACTTGGCCGACAGCCTGGTGCATCCGGTGGGCAAGGTCCGTTGCGCCCCGGTTCTCCATGATGCGCAGGACTTCGAGAATTTTCTTGGGCGGGATGTCGTTGGCGGGCAGGGATCCGATGAAGGGGAATATCTCTCGGCGCAGTCGGTAGAGAATCCGGGTTGCGTGGCCCTCGCTCCACTTGGCCTTGGTCCGTGCGTGCCATTCCAGGGCCAGGGCCTCAAAGGTCAGGACTGCCGTACGGGCGGCCTTCTCTTCCTTGCGCTTAGCGCTCGGATTGACGCCGTGGGCAAGCTGCTCCTGGCACTCCTTGCACCTGTCGCGTGCGGCGGCAAGGGTGACGGCCGGATATACGCCGAGGGAGAGAAGAATTTCCTTCCCGTTATACGTGCCACGGAATCTCCAGCACTTCTTGCCGGTCGTGCGCACTTCCAGGGAGAGCCCGCCGAAATCGTTGATTCGGTAGGCTTTTTCTCGGGGCTTAGCGTTCCTGATTGCAGTGTCGGTCAAAGGCATCGCGTATAACCTCCGTGCAAAATCAGCCGTCAGCTTGAAGTTACCCAAGGGATTATACGGAAAAAAAGTGGATGTCTATGGACGAAAAACAACAAAAAAGACAGGAAAGGACTATCAGCCCTTCCCTATCTTCTTGTTTTTATTGAGGCTCCGGATGTTATCGGAGCACTCTGGATTATTCTTTGGTACCGGAGGCGAGACTCGAACTCGCAAGAGGTTGCCCTCGGTGGATTTTGAGTCCACTGCGTCTACCATTCCACCACTCCGGCGTGAGGTGACTCAATTAGTGAAGGGGCTTGGCAAAGTCAATCGGATTCTTGGGGAAGTCCGGGCCGTCGGGCTTTGACCGCGGCGGGGTGTTGTGGCAGACAGGGCCGGTCACTACACGTCTGATCCGAGGATGACATGCTGAGCGAAAAATTCCTGAACGAATTCGAAGAATACCTGACCTCCGGCCGACTGGAGGAGGATTACGGCTACTCCGGCGAAGAGCGCAAGATCGAGATCCTCGAATACCTCGAACGCTTCATGGACCTGGCCGAGGAGGTCGACAAGGTGGCCACGAAACTCCTCATGCCGCACCTATCGGAAGTCTTCCCCGACAAGACGAAATAGCCGGAACCAGCGCGTCTTTCCCGCCACGGAATAATCCTTCTCAACGTCCAGGGCGAAGCCCTCGACGGTTTCGCCCGTGGCCTCGTTGCTCATGACCAGCACCCGGCCGCCGGGGGCGAGGTAGGCGCTGACCTCGGCCAACAGCTTTTTCCACGGCATGAAGGCGCGACTGACGATGAGCCCGGCCTGGCGGCGGGCCTGCGGCAGGGCCTCCATGCGGGCGCAGAGGACGCGGGTGCGCGACAGGCGCATGTGCGCCGCGGCCTGCTCCATGAACAGGGCGCGCTTCTGCCTCGGCTCCACCAGCCAGTAGTCCCCTGCCGTCCAGAAGACGCGCAGCGGGATGCCCGGCAGGCCCGCCCCGGCGCCGAGGTCCAGGGTTTCGGCCGGCTGGGGCTCGATGGTCCGCAGCAGGTCGGCCAGGTGCCAGGAGTCCTGGATCAGCGTTTCCAAGATTTCCTGCCAGGTCGCCGGGCCGACGAGATTCATGCGGCTGTTCCATTTGACCAGCAGGCCGAGGTACACGGCCAAGAGGCCCGCCTGGTCGTCCGTCAGAGCGCGGCCGAGCCGTGCGGCGGAGGCGGCCACCCGGGCCGCGTCGAGAGTTTCGTTCATGATCTGTCCTGGCCGTTTCGGCTCTTTGCTCCCCCGCGGCCGCGGCTCGGCCGGGCGGGGATTTCCCCCTTTACCTGCGGGGGTGCTGCGGATACAAGCAGCACAGTTTTTTGACTGGAGGAACAATGAGTATGGTAAGCATCGTTTTTCCCGGCCAGGGCTCCCAGGAACCCGGCATGGGCCGGGATCTGGCCGAGCACTCCGCCGAGGCCATGGAACTGTGGAAAAAGGCGGAACGCCAAAGCGGCCTTCCCCTGCGCGAAATATACTGGGACGGCGACGAAAGCGCCATGGCGGCGACGCGGAATCTGCAACCCGCTCTGACCGTTGTCAACCTCAACCTCTGGCGGTTCCTGGCCGCAAAGCTCAATCCCGCGGCAGCCGCCGGGCACAGCCTGGGCGAATTCTCCGCCCTCTGCGCCGCCCAGGTCCTGCCCGAGGACCAGCTCCTCGAACTGGTCTGCCTGCGCGGCAGGCTCATGGACGAGGCCGCCAACCAGGACGGCGCCATGACCGCCATCCTCAAGCTGGAACAGGGCCAGGTGGAGTCCCTGGTGGCGGCAGCCGCCACGGCCACGGGCCAGGAGATCCGCATCGCCAACTACAACACACCGGGCCAGTTCGTGGTCAGCGGGCACGCCCAGGCCGTGGACCACGTCTGCGCCGGGACCAAGCCCCTCAAGGGCCGCGCCATGACCCTGCCGGTCAGCAACGCCTTCCACTCGCCCTACATGAGCGAGCCCGGCGCCGAACTGTCCAGATACATGGACAAGCTGGACTGGCGGGACCCGAAGATTCCCGTCTACCTGAACGTCACGGCCAGGCCCGAGCCCTCCGGCGCGGCCCTGAAGGAGGTCATGAAAAAGCAGATGACCTCGTCCGTGCTCTGGACCCAGGCCATCGAGAACCAATACGCCGACGGCATGCGTACCTTTGTCGAACTGGGCCCCAAGGGCGCCCTCTCGCGCATGATTTCGCAGATCCTGAAGGACCGGGACGGGGTCAAGACCCTGGCCGTGAGCAACCTTGAACAGTCGGCAGCCGCCCTGGAGACCCTGGCATGAAAGCCAAGAACTACATTTTCGAAAAACTGACGGCCCTCATGGCCTCCAAGGGCTTTGAGCTGCCCGCCAAGACGACCATCGAGGCCCCAAAGAGCGAACAGCACGGCGACATGGCCACCAACATCGCCATGGTCATGCCCAAGGAGAAGGGCCAGAACCCACGCGCCCTGGCCGAAGGCATCAAGGCCGAACTGCTGGCCGCCTGCCCCGAGATCGAGGGCATCGACATCGCCGGCCCCGGCTTCATCAACTTCACCTTCAAGCCCGCCTTCTGGCAGGACGTGGCCCTGACCGCCCTGGAGAAGGACGGAGAGTTCGGCCGCGTGGACGTGGGCAAGGGCCGCCGCGTGCAGGTCGAGTACGTTTCGGCCAACCCCACGGGCCCCCTGCACATCGGGCACGGCCGCGGCGCCGCCGTGGGCGACAGCCTGACGCGCATCCTGCGCTTCACGGGTCACGAGGTCGAGACCGAGTACTACCTGAACGACGCCGGCCGCCAGATGCGCCTTCTGGGCCTGGCCGTGTGGGTCCGCTACCAGCAGGCCTGCGGCATCGAGATTCCGTTCCCCGAAGACTGCTACCGCGGCGAATACATCAAGGACATCTCCAATGCCCTGCTGGCCGAGAAGGACCGGGCCCTGCTGGACCTGCCCGAGGAGGAGGCCCTGGACCTGTGCTACGAGCGCGGCATGAAGGATATCCTCGACGGCATCAAGAAGGACCTCGTCGACTTCCGCGTCGAGCATCAGCACTGGTTTTCGGAGAAGAGCCTGGTCGACGGCGGACAGGTCGAGGCGACCCTGAACCGCCTGCTGGCCGAGGGCCGGGCCTACGAACAGGACGGCGCCCTGTGGTTCCGCACCACGGAGTTTGGCGACGACAAGGACCGCGTGCTGCGCAAGTCCGACGGCCTGTTGACCTATTTCGCCTCGGACATCGCTTACCACGACAACAAGATCGGCCGCGGCTTCGACCTCATGGTCGACGTCTGGGGCGCCGACCACCACGGCTACGTGCCGCGCATGAAGGCGGCCATCGAGGCCATGGGCAAGGACCGCGAGGCCCTGCAGGTCATCCTCATCCAGCTCGTCAACCTGATCCAGGGCGGCGAGCAGATCGCCATGTCCACCCGCGCCGGCAAGTTCGAGACCCTTGCCGACGTCTGCGCCGAGGTGGGCGTTGACGCGGCGCGCTTCATCTTCCTGTCGCGCAAGAGCGACTCGCACCTGGACTTCGACCTGGACATGGTCAAGCAGCAATCCATGGACAACCCGGTCTACTACGTGCAGTACGCCCACGCCCGCATCAGCTCCCTGCTGCGCAAGGCCGCCGAGCAGGGCGTGGAGCTGCCCGAGCCGTCGCGCGAGCTCATGGCCCTCCTGACCACGCCCGAGGACAAGGCCCTGTTCAAGGCCCTGGACGCCTTCGAGGACACCATGGAGCTGGCCGCCCGCACCCTCTCGCCCCACCACGTCAGCCATTACCTGATGGAGCTTGCCGGGCTGCTGCACCGGTACTATACCGTGCACCACATCCTCTCCGGCGAGGATCAGGACCTGCTGCGGGCCCGCATCCTCCTCTTCCGCGCCGTGGCCGGGGTGATCGCGAGCGGCCTCGACCTGTTGGGGGTGCATGCCCCGGAACGCATGTAGCCAATCCGGAGTCCCATGATCACACGCAAATCGAGCACAGCGAAAAAGGGAAAGGACTCCAAGGGGTTCACCTTCCAGCTCGGCCTGACGGGCTTCATGTCCCTGGCCGTGCTGGTCGTCATCGGCATGGCCTGGTCCTTCATCCTGGGGGTCATCGTCGGCCGCGGGCACCAGCCCGAGAAGATGGCCATGGACATGGCCCGCCAGGTGCTCCCCGAAGACTTCCCGCTGCTCACGGAAAAGAACGAGGAAGTGCTCAAGGGTGAGGAACTGGAGTTCTTCGAAAAGCTGAAGCAGGGTCCGAGCTCCGTGCCGCCGGCCCCGCCCGCGCCGCCCAAGGCGGCAGCCGCGCCTGCGCCCAAGCCCCAGAACGCGACGACGGTCGCGACGGCGGCTGCGGCCGCCAAGCCGCAGTCGGCCATCGACGCGGCCCTGCAGTCGGCGGCCCAGGTGGCCGGCCAGGCTGCGCCGCAGGCGGCGACGGAAAACACCAAGGGCGAGGTCTTTGTCTTCAACTACCAGGTCGCGGCCCTGGCCAGCATGGAGCAGGCCCAGACCTTCCTGAAGAAGCGCGACCTCTCGGGGTTCAAGACCACCGTGGTGCAGGCCGAGCACGAGGGCAAGACGTGGTTCCGCGTCTACGTGCACCATCAGGGCACGGTCGAATCGGCCGTGGGCCTCAAGGAGCAGCTCAAGGCCAAGGGCATCGACAACATCCTGCTGCGCTCGCGCACACCGCTGTAAATCACTTCGGGCGGGCCTCGGTCCGCCCGTCTTTCGACGGAGATCCCCATGTACGATGAATTTTTCGATCTCGGCCCCGCTCAGGGCCGGAACATTTTCGTGCTGCCCGTCCCCTACGAGGGCACGGTCAGCTACGGCACGGGCACGCGCCTGGGGCCCGAGGCCCTGTTTCGGGCCAGCGTGCAGATCGAGTCCTACGACGCCGAGCTGGACCTGGACCTGACGGACCTGGCCCACTTCACCCCCCTGGCCCCCGTGGACCCGCCCAAGGGCGGCCCCGAGGCCCTGCATGGGGTCATGCGCCGCCGGCTGGAGGATTTCGACGCCGCCCGCGACTTCATCCTGACCCTCGGCGGGGAGCACTCGATCCCCCTGCCCCTGTTCGAATTCTACAAGGCCGCCCACCCGGACCTGGTCATCCTGCACGTCGATGCCCACGCCGACCTGCGCGAGAGCTACGGCGACACGCCCTACTCCCACGCCTGCATCATGGCCCGCGCCCGGCAGCTGTCCATCCCCCTGGTCCAGATCGGCATCCGCTCCCTGTGCCGCGAGCAGCGCGACTTCATGCGCGCCCAGCCCAAGTCGGAATTCATGACCATGTTCGCCTGGGACCTGCCCTCCCCCTGCGAGGCGGCCGAACGCGTGCGCGCATTCGTCGGCGATCGGCCCATCTACCTGTCCTTCGACGTGGACGGCATGGACCCGAGCGTCATCCCCGGCACGGGCACGCCCGAGCCCGGCGGCATCGCCTACGCCTGGATGAGCCGCTTCTGGAAGGAACTCTGGCTCGACGGCATGGGCCCGCGCCTGGTCGGCATGGACATGGTCGAGCTCTCGCCCGTTCACGGTTCTCAGGTTTCGGAAACGGCAGCGGTCAAACTCATCCAGCGCATCCTCGTCAGCTGGCTCGGGCAGGGCTGATGGCGCCCGCAAACGGCCACGATCTCACGGCCCTGCGGGTCGAGAAGCTGCTGTGGCGCGGCCGCGGCCTGGCGCGCCTGGAGTCGGGGCAGGTGGTCATGCTCGAACCGGGCGTGCTGCCCGGTGAGATCGTCGATGCGCGGGTGATCAAGGCCTCCAAGGATTTTCTGCAGGCCGAGGCCGTGCGCGTCACGGAGCCGTCTCTCCTGCGCGGCGTCCACCCCTGCCCCCACGCCGCCCTGTGCGGCGGCTCGCGCTTCGGCATGGTCAGCCCGGAAACGGGTCTCGCCCTCAAGACCGACATCCTGCGCGACGCCCTGTCCCGCGCCCTGGGACGCAGCCACGGCGCGGAGCTGCCGGAGATCGGCGTGGTCCCGAGCCCACACGGCTGGCGCTACCGCTGGCGCGGCCAGATCCACGTCCGCGGCGGCCGGCCCCACGCCATGGCCCACGCCAGCAACGACCTCGTGCCCCTGACGGACTGCCATCTTCTGGCCGCACCCCTGGCCGCGTCCATGCCCGCCCTGGCCGCGGGCCTGCCCGACGGCCGCTTCACCATCGCGGCCAGCCCCGACACGGGCCAGGCCGCCACGGAGCGCGACACGATCCTGTTGCCATTCTCCTTCCCGGACTTCGGGCTGACCCTGGAACTGCCGCCCTCCACCTTCTTCCAGGCCAACTGGGAGCTGAACCGGCTGCTGGTGCGCGCCGCCGTGGACGCTCTCGAAGGCTTCGACCGCGTCGCCGACCTCTTCTCCGGCGCCGGCAATTTCGCCCTGCCCCTTGCCAGCCGCGGGCGGAAAGTCCTGGCTGTGGAAGGCTCGGCCGAAGCCGTGGACACAGGAACGCGCAACGCCGCAAGGCTGGGCCTGGCCTCGGTCCGTTTCCGCGCCGCCAACCTCTCCAAGCCGGCCCCATGGAAGACCGTGCGCGACTTCGCCCCCCGGGCCGCCATCCTCGACCCGCCGCGCACGGGCGCCAAGGGCGTGGGCCAGACCCTCGCGGGCATCGGGAGCCTGAAGCGGCTGGTCTGGGTGTCCTGCGACGTGGTCAACACCATCCGCGACGCGAGGCCCCTCTTGGACGCCGGCTGGCGCCTGTCGTCCCTGCGCCTCTTCGACATGTTCCCCGGCACCTGGCATATGGAGGTGCTCATGGTCCTGGACCGCCCCTGAAGCCGCGGCCGCCGCGGAGACTTGCGCGGAAGGGCGCGGGACTGTAGAAGTTTTTTCTCACATCACTTTCCACGGAGGGTCCATGATCGCAGAGGGCATCAACAGAATCTGGCTCAAGCATTACGATCAGGAAGTCAGTCCGAACCTGGACTACGAAATCATCCCCCTCTATGAGGTCCTGGAGCGCGCCGCCGCCAACTATCCCGAACGGCCGGCCATCGTCTTCAACAACTGGACCGTCACGTTCAAAAAGCTCAAGCGCCTGGTGGACCTGTGCAGCGCCAACCTGAAGAAGGCCGGCATCCAGCCCGGCGAGCGGGTGGCCATCATGCTGCCCAACTGCCCCCAGACGGTCATCACCTACTGGGCCTGCCTCAAGCTCGGGGCCGTGGTCGTCATGACCAACCCCCTGTACATGGAGAAGGAGCTGGTCCACCACTTCAACGACTCCGAAGCCAGGACCCTCATCACCCTGAACCTGCTCTGGAAGCGCATAAGCGGCCTGCGCGACAAGCTGCACATGAAGCGCATCTTCGTCACCTCCATCGCCGACTGCCTGGGCTTCCCCCTGAATTTCCTGTATACGATGAAATCCAGGCGCGAGTACAAGCTCGAACCGATCCCCTATGACGGCCACACCGTCCTGCCCTGGAAGGGGCTCCTGAAACGCACGGCCGTCCAGGACCCGCACCCCGTCGACCCCGTGAAGGACCTGGCTGCCCTGCAGTACACCGGCGGCACCACCGGCGTGTCCAAGGGCGTCATGCTGACCCACGCCAACCTGATCTACAACGCCCAGCAGGCCAAGGCCGTGCTGCACACCATCAAGGAGACGGGCGAGACGATCCTTGGACTGCTGCCCTTTTTCCACATCTACGGGCTGACCGTGTGCGTCAATTTCGGCACCCTCATCGGCGCGACCCTCGTGCCCATGGCCAAGTTCGTGCCCCTGGACGTCCTGAAGACCATCCACAAGAAACGGCCGACCATCTTCCCCTGCGCGCCGTCCATCTTCATCGCCCTGCTGCAGCAGAAGAACCTGGAGAAGTACGACCTGGCCTCGGTGCGCTACTGCATCTCCGGCTCGGCGCCCATGCCCGTGCCCATCATGGAGAAGTTCAACAGCCTGACCAACGGCGCCAACATCGTCGAAGGCTTCGGACTGACCGAGGCCTCGCCCATTACGCACCTGAACCCCCTGCGCGGCAACAGCAAGAACGGCTCCATCGGCCTGCCCTTCCCGGACACGGACGCGGCCATCGTCGACATGGAAGTCGGCTCGCTGCCCCTGCCCGTGGGCAAGATCGGCGAGCTGGTCATCCGCGGGCCCCAGGTCATGCAGGGCTACTGGAAGCGGCCCGACGAGACGGCCTCGGTGCTCCGCAACGGCTGGCTCTACACCGGCGACATCGCCTACATGGACGAGGACGGCTATTTCTTCATCGTCGATCGCAAGAAGGACCTGATCATCACCGGCGGCTACAACGTCTACCCGCGCGAGATCGACGAGGTCCTGCACGAGCACCCGGCCATCAAGGAGGCCGTCAGCGTCGGCATCACGCACCCCACACGCGGCGAGATCATCAAAGCCTACATCGTCCTACGCGAGGGACACAGCCTGACCAAGACCGACGTCCTGGCCTTCTGCCGCGAAAAACTGGCCAACTACAAGGTGCCTAAGCAGGTCGAGTTCCGCGACGACCTGCCCAAGAGCATCGTCGGCAAGGTCCTGCGCCGGGTCATCCGCGAGGAGGAGGAGCGCAAGGGGCACGACGCCTGCGAGTGCGAGCCCGACCTGGAGGTGAACGGCGACGGGAACGGGGAGGCTTCGAAGAAGGACAAGCGGGCCAAAAAGAAGAAGAAGGGCGACAAGCCGTCCTCTTGACACCCCCGAGAGCGGACCTTATTTTCTTCGCGCAAAGGGGAGTAGCTATCGGTCCCGGGATGTCCCGCACCGACCCGCGATTCGTCAGTACGGCGCACAGGCCCGGACGCGGGAACCCGACAAACGTCGAGATCAGCAAGACCTTTATCCCAGCATCGCCGCGGATAAAGGTCTTTTTCATTATCCGCGGCTCAACCGGAGGAATTCCATGAACCAGATAAAGACCACGCTGCTGCTGACCATGCTCACCGTCCTGCTGGTCGCCATGGGCGGCGCCATCGGCGGCAAGTCCGGCATGATCATCGCCTTTCTCATCGCCGGCGGCATGAACTTCTTCGCCTACTGGAACTCGGACAAGATCGTGCTGCGCATGTACAACGCCCGCGAGGTGACCCGCGCCGAAAGCCCGGACTTCTACGGCATCGTCGAGAACCTGGCGCGCAAGGCGGACTTGCCCATGCCCAAGGTCTACGTCATCCCCTCGGACACCCCCAACGCCTTCGCCACGGGCCGCAACCCGCAGAACGCCGCAGTGGCCGCGACCACGGGCATCATGCGCATCCTCTCGCGCGACGAACTCGAAGGCGTCATGGCCCACGAACTGACCCACGTCATGAACCGCGACACCCTGATTTCGACCATCGCCGCGACCATCGCCGGCGCCATCTCCATGCTCGGCAACATGCTGCAGTGGGCGGCCATCTTCGGCATGGGCCGCAGCGACGACGAGGAGGGCGGGGGCGGCATCTTCGGCGCCCTGGCCATGGCCATCATCGCGCCCATCGCGGCCATGCTCATCCAGATGGCCGTGTCCCGCTCGCGCGAGTTCATGGCCGACGAGGGCGGGGCGAGGCTCAGCGGCAAGCCCAGAGCCCTGGCCAGCGCCCTGACGAAGCTGCAGCAGGCCGCGACCATGGTGCCCATGCAGGAGGCCACCCCGGCCACATCCCACATGTTCATCGTCAACCCCCTGACCGCGTCCAGGCTGGCCAGCCTCTTCTCGACCCACCCGTCCACCGAGGACCGCGTGGCCAGGCTGATGGCCATGTAGCCGCGACGGATTTTCGCCCCTCCTGCGTCACGCCGGAGGGGCTTTTTCGGTGGACCGGTGAGCCGTCTCCCGTGGACACGGGGAAGCCTCCCCCGCCGATACGCCTCCAGAATCGCCTTTCCTCGCTTGCCACCACCTCCCGAAGCACCTAAAAGGAAAACTCGGCCACAACGTTCAGCCACCCGTGCCCAAACATGACACTACGCGCCGCTTTCATCCTGATCTGTCTGGCAGTCCTGAACATCGCCGCCCCCGCGGGCGCCGCCGGACCCTACGAAGTCTCCCTGCAGGCCTTCCGGACCGACGACCCCGCAACCCCGGTGCTCGGCGTGGTGACGCTCACCCCCGCCCCCGACTGGCATGCCTACGGCAACGTCCAGGGGCCGTCGGGATTCCCCACGACCGTGATCGGCCAAGCCGACGGCGCCGACCTGAACGCCCTCTACCCGCCGGCCGAACCAGGCCCCGACCCCATCGACCCGAGCCTGACCGTCGAGCTCTACAACGGGCCGACCCCCTTTTTCCTGCCCATGGCCAAGGCTCCGGTCAAATTGACGGCCCGCCTGAACGCCCTGCTCTGCTCGGCCACCACCTGCCAACCCCTGCGCGATGACCTGGAACTCGCGGTCACGGACCCGGCCGGACTGCCCCGGGCCGAAGACCAGCAGTGGTGGCCCCTGTACCTGCTGTCCACGCCCGGAGCCGCCGAGTCGCTGCCCGAGACGGCCGCCGAAACGTCTGCTGACGCCGAGACGCCGAAGCCTGCCGTGTCCTTCAGCCCGCGCTATTTCGCCCCGGGGCTCGAGGTCCACACCCTGTCCAAGGCAGCGGGCCTGGCCTTCCTGGCCGGCCTGATCCTCAATTTCATGCCGTGCGTGCTGCCCGTCATCACCCTGAAGCTGCGCTCCTTCATCCCGGCGGCGTCCGGCATGCCCATGCAGCAGCGGCAGGCCTTCCGCGCCCACAACCTCTTCTTCGCCCTGGGCATGATGCTCTACTTCCTGATCCTGGCCGGCATCATCGCCGCCACGGGCATCGCCTGGGGGCAGATATTCCAGCAGCCCTCGGCCATCATCACCCTGACGGCCGTCGTTTTCGCCCTTTCTCTGAGCCTTTTCGGCGTCTACGACCTGCCCCTCATCGACCTCAAGGGCAAATCCGCCGGGGTCAAACACCACCCCAGGCTCGAATCATTCACCACCGGCATCCTGGCCACCGTCCTGGCCACGCCCTGCAGCGGGCCGTTCCTGGGCGGGGTCCTGGCCTGGGCCCTCATCCAGCCGCCGAAAATCATCGCCCTGGTCCTGAGCTGCATCGGCCTCGGCATGGCATCGCCCTACCTGGCCATGGCCCTCATGCCCGGCCTGTACCGTTTCCTGCCCAGGCCCGGGGCCTGGACCGCGCACCTGGAACGCCTGCTCGGCTTCCTTCTGGCCGGGACCTGCGTCTACCTCTTCGGGCTGCTGCCGACCTCCGCATACCTGGACGTGCTCATCCTCCTGTGGGCAATCGCCATGGCGGCGTGGGTCTGGGGCAAGCTCACGGACCTGAACCAGTCAATGTTGCGCAGATGGTCCATCCGTTCCTCCTGCGTGGCCCTCGTGACGGCGGTTGCCTTTCTCCTCTTCCGCCCCACCGTCCACCAGGACCCCTGGCAGAATTTTGAAATGCCCAGATTTCAGAGCCTGCTCGGCCAGGAAAACCTGATTCTCGACTTCACCGCGGACTGGTGCCCCAACTGCAAATTTCTGGAAAAGACAGTGCTCAAACCCGAGAACAGCGCCCGCATCGCCAGGGATTTCAAGGCCACGCTGCTGCGCGTGGACCTGACCCGCCACGATCCCGAGCTCATGGCCCTGCTGGAAAGCATGGGTTCCAAATCCATCCCCATCCTGGCCATCTTCCCCAAGGAACGCCCGGAGAGCCCCCTGGTGCTGCGCGACCTCTTCACCAGCGGACAACTCGACGAGGCCCTCGAAGCGGAACTGCGGCCTTGAGACGACTTGTTCTGCCGGGGGAGACAAAAAAGTAGCCCCCTGCCCTTCGATGTGCTATTTTTTTTGCAAGGGCCGCATGACGCGGCCCGAGCGGGAAAGCATGCACACCGCCCTTTTCCTCCTTCTCGTTCTTCTCCTCTCGCCGACGGCCGTTAACGCCGCGCCGCCCCCTTTCGTCATGCACTTCTTCTACGGCCAGGGCTGCCCTCACTGCGCCAAGGAGGAAAAGCTCCTCCGGGAATACGAAAACCGCTACGGCAACCTGCGCATCGAGCGGTACGAAGTCTATTTCAACACGAAAAACATGGAACTGCTCGAAAGGGTCGCCGAGCGGCTCAACGCGCACTCCGTCGCCGTCCCCTTCCTCGTTGTCGGGGAGGAATTCATCATAGGCTTCGACGAGGCCTTCACCCCGGACATGATCAGGACGCTGGTCGCCAAATGCCTGCCCGGGGACTGCCCGGACCTGGTCCGTCGAACCAGCGAAGGCGAAAAGGCGCCACCGCCCCCGAAGGCCGCACCCGACGCGGCGCCCGTAGCGGCAACTGCGCCGGGCACGCGGATCATCACCGTCCCGCTGCTGGGCGACATCGACGTCCTGGCCTTCTCCCTGCCCCTGCTGACCGTGGTCATGGGCTTTCTGGACGGGTTCAACCCCTGCGCCATGTGGGCCCTGGTCTTTCTGATCGGCCTGCTGCTCGGCATGCGGGACCGCACGCGCATGTGGCTGCTGGGCACCGTTTTCATCGCCGCCTCGGCCTTGGTCTATTTCCTCTTCATGGCTGCCTGGCTCAACCTCATCCTCTTCTTCGGGCTCGTCATGTGGGTCAGGGTCGGGATCGGGCTCATCGCCCTGGCCGGAGGCGCGTACAGCCTCAGGGACGCCCTGGCGCACGAGGAGATCAGCTGCAGGATGAACGGCAGCGAACGGCGCAGGCAGTTCCGCGTCAGGCTGCGGTCCATCATCGGACAGCACAGCCTGCTCCTGTCCCTGGTGGGGATGGCGCTCCTGGCCTTCATGGTCAATCTCGTGGAAATCGTCTGCTCGGCGGGGTTCCCGGCCATCTACACGCAGGTCCTGTCCCTGAACGCGTTCCCGGCCTGGAAGTACTATTCCTACATTGCGCTCTACATCTTCTTCTACATGGCCGACGATCTCGTCGTCTTCGTGGCGGCCATGCTGACCCTGGAGGTCACGGGCGCGACCACGACCTACGTCCGCTTCGCCCGGATGCTCGGCGGGGTGCTCATGCTGGCAGTCGGGCTGTTGCTCATCTTCCGCCCGCAATGGCTCATGTTCGGCTAACAGGCCGCTTTTGAACGGCCTGCGAATTCGGATTTTTCAGTCGGCTAGGGTTCGGGCCAGGACAGACGGCCGCAGATGAGGTCGTCCTTGCGGCTGCGGGGCAGGCCCTTGAGCCAGCGTTCGAGGGACAGGGCCCGCGACCGTCCACCCGCAGGCGCGGAAAAGGCCAACTCCAGGGGGCCGCGGCCGCGCAGGTACTTGGCGGCCTTGGGGCCGCCCGAAGCGTGCTCGGACAGGCGGCGGGAAACGTCGGTGGTGATGCCGGTGTAAAAGGTGCCGTCGCCGCAGCGCAGCACGTAGACGAACCAGTCGGACACGCGGGTCAGGCCGGGAGGGTGTGCAGCACGGAGAAGAAATGCAGGGTGCTGCCGGCGATGACGAAGAGGTGCCAGATGGCGTGGCTGTAGGGCAGGCGCTTCCAGACGTAGAAGACCACGCCCAGGGTGTAGGCCAGGCCGCCCAGGGCCAGCAAGATCAGGCTCGTGCCCGGCAGGGAGGCGTACATGTCGCGCATGACCAGCACGCACAGCCAGCCCATGCCGAGGTAGATGGTCAGGGACAGGCGCTTGAAACGGTACACGCAGCAGCATTTGAGCACCACGCCGGCCACGGCCAGGATCCAGACCACGGCGAAGACGATCCAGCCGGTGGCGCCGCGCATGGAGACCAGCATGAAGGGCGTGTAGGTGCCGGCGATGAGCAGGAAGATGGCGCTGTGGTCCAGGGTCTTGAGGATGCGCTTGGCGCTCGGGAGCGGGATGGCGTGGTACAGGGTCGAAGCCAGATAGAGAAGGATCAGCGTGGACCCGAAGATCGAGAAGCTGACCACGTGCCAGGCGTCGCCCTGGGACACGGCCGAGACGATGAGCACCACCAGGGCGGCGATGGACAGCCCCGTGGCCACGGCGTGGGTGATGCTGTTGGCGATCTCCTCGCCCATGGTGTACTGCGAGACGAACTTTTCGAGGCCGCTCATGAGTTCCTCCTCTCCGTGGCGCCGGCCTGGGCGCTGTCGCCCTCGGCCGCCTGCTCGCGGGTTGCGTTGTCCACTTCGGTCGCGAAATCGTTGATCCAGTGAATGCGGTCGGCCCGGCACTGCAATTCCGAGGACACCCCGTCGCGGAAGACCACGAGTTCGATGGTCTTGCCCTGCTCCGAGAGGTGTTCCACGGCGTCGAGCAGGTCCGAGTCGCCCGAGGACAAGAGCAGCGTGTCGTAGTTGCGCTGATGGATGAGGGACAGGGTGGCGATGCCCACGTCCACGCCCTTCTGGATCTCGTTGAAGACCCGGTGGGTGGTTTCGCCGTTCTGGTTCTGGCAGCGCAGGGAAACCTTCTGCCCGCACTCCTCGCAATAGGCCTTGTCGGCCCGCTGCTGTTTGAGGCCGTAGAACTTGGTGATGATCTTGGGCCCCATGGGCGGGCCGCTGCGCAGCCAGCGGTGAAAATTGTCCTGGCCGTCCGAGGGCGGGTTGGGCGTGGAGTTCAGGTAGTAGGCCCGCCAGATGGGGCCGTCCTGCTCCAGGTACTGGCGCAGGCGCAGGTAGCTGAACTCGTAGCCGCTGCGCACGCTGTGGCGGGCGTTGAACATGTAGCTCGCGTCGATGAGCCAGAGCTTGCGTTTCGGGGTCATTTTTCCTCGGTGGAACGAGTGCTTCGATCCGTATTTTTCATTCATGCCACAATCCCCGCCCCGCCGCCAGTCCCGCCTAAGCCGGGAACGTCGGCCCGAAGCGCTCGCCCGTCAGGCATCTGCCGCCCTCGGGCGTGACCACGAAGGTGTTCTCCACGCCGACCATGCCCAGGCCCGCGATGCCGATCTTGGGCTCCAGGGCCAGGACCATGTTCTCTTCCAGAGGACGGTCGAAGGTCGGGGCGATGACGGGCCACTCATCGATGGCCAGGCCGATGCCATGCCCCAGAAACCCGACCTTGTTGCGCCCAAGGCCCATGAACCCCTCGCCCATGCCGTTGGCCAGGGCGATGCGGATGCAATCGCGGTACAGTTCCGCCGGCACGGCCTCCGGCACCAGGCGGCTGGCCAGGTGCTCCTGGATCTGCAGACAGAAGTCCTGGGCCCGGTCGGCCTCCTCGGGGATGACGGACTCCTCGGCCCAGTACACTTGGGTCTTGTCCGTGTGGTAGCCCTCAAGGCAGAAGCCGCAGTCCAGGGCCAGGGGCTCGCCGCGCTGCCAGACCTTGCCGGCGTAACCCAGGAACGGCAGGACCGGGTGCGCCCCGCGCAGGCCCAGGGGGCCGTTGAAGACCGTCGGGTAGTTGCCCGAGTCGCCGGCCGCCACATGCCCCAGAAAAATCTCCTCGCCCGCGTTCTGCATGCGCATCATGCCCTGGTGGCCGTGGCTGTAGAAGGCGTCCCACACGGCCAGGGCGATTTCGCGCTCGGTCATGCCCGGGCGGATCATGTTCGGCAGGGTGTCGTTCAGGGCCTTGTCGTGCCGCTCACCGGCCAGACGGAGCTTGGCCAGCTCCCAGGGCGTCTTCACGGCCCGGGTCCAGGCCAGGGCCGTGTCGCCGGGCGCCAGGACCACGCCGGGGAGCTTGGAGCGCAGCAGTTCGCCCATGGACCAGGTCAGGCCCGACATCTCCACGGCCACCTCGTCGCCCATGGGCACGCCGGCGTCCTGCAGCAGCGTCGGCAGCTGGGAGTAGGACTTGAACTCGACGATGCGGCTCATGGGCGAGTCGAGCTGCGCCCGCTCGATGCCCTTGCGGCACAGCAGCACGGCCTCGCCGTCCATGGGCACCCACAGCACGCCGCTGACCCAGGCGCCGGTCAGGTGGTAGAGCGCCAGCCTCGAAAAGACGAGGATGCCGGACGCAGCCGGGTTCAGCGTATCCAGGTGCAGGCGCAGGCGAGCCGTGCGCTCCGCCACCTCGGACAGGGGCATCCGCTCAAGAGAGAGAAAGCTCACGCGACCTCCTCGCACAGGGTGTAGTCCATGGTCCGCCGCCTGGGGGTGAAGCCGGCCTTCTGCACCAGGACGCGCAATTCGGCTTCGGGCAGGCGGAAGTGCACGCCCGTGGCCGCCACGACGTTCTCCTCCAGCATGGTCGAGCCCATGTCGTTGGCGCCCCACATCAGGGCCAGCTGGCCGACCATGGGCCCCTGGGTGACCCAGGAGGCCTGGATGTTGTCGATGTTGTCGAGGTAGAGCCGGCACAGGGCCAGGAACTTGAGGTATTCGTGGGACGAGGTCTCGGGCATCGGCATGCGCGTGTTGCGGGGTTGGAAGGTCCAGGGGATGAAGGCCGTGAAGCCGCCCGTGCGGTCCTGCAGGTCGCGCAGGCGGTCGAGGTGCTCGATGCGCTGGTCGAAGGTCTCGCCCTGGCCGAACATCATGGTCGCCGTGGTGCGCATGCCCAGGCCGTGGGCAGTTTCCATGACCGAGAGCCACTGGTCGGCCGAGCACTTGCGCGGGGAGACGCGGCCCCTGACTTCGTCGACCAGGATCTCGGCCCCGCCGCCGGGCATGGAGTCGAGGCCGGCCGAGCGCAGCTGCGTCAGGATGTCGGCCACGGGGCGCGACTCCCTGCCGCTCAGGTAGAAGATTTCCGACGGCGAGAAGCCGTGCACCGCCACCTGCGGGAAGTGCGCCTTCATGGACCGCAGCAGGTCCGCGTACCAGCCCAGGGGCAAGTCCGGATTCATGCCGCCCTGCAGCAGGATCTGGTAGCCGCCCAGGTCCACGGTTTCCTGGACCTTGGCCAGGATCTCGTCCGTGGACAGGACGTACCCGCCCTCGTCGCCCGGGCCCTTGAAGAACGCGCAGAACTTGCAGCCCGACACGCAGACGTTGGTGTAGTTGATGTTGCGGTCGACGATGTAGGTCACGACCCCTTCGGGGTGCATATCCATGCGCCGGCGGTGGCCGAGTTCCCCCAGGGTGAAGACGTCGTGCATGTCCCAGACGTATTGTGCTTCGTTGCGTAGCATACGGGTTTTCATGGGCGATCCTTGTGATGACGTTGTGCTGGCCGAAGTGCTAGCCCCGGGCGGGCCGAGAGGTCAAGGGCCGGGCCTTGCCAAAGGCGGCCCCTTGTGGTTGAAGTCGGGGCCACGCGAGGAACGATCATGACCATATCCGTATTCGACTGCCGCATGTGCGGCCACTGCTGCCAGGGCCGGGGAGGCATCGTGGCTTCGGCCCCTGAACAGGAACGCCTGGCCGCCTTCCTGGGCCTTGACGTCGCCCAGTTCCGCGAGCGCTACACCGAGCCCCAGGGCAAGAAGACGGTTCTGCGCTGCGGCGACGACGGCTACTGCATCTTCTTCGACCGCGACAAGGCCTGCACCGTGCACCCGGCCAAGCCCGACGTCTGCCGCGCCTGGCCGTTCTTCCGCGGCAACCTGGCCGACGCCGTGAGCTGGGAGCTGGCCCAGGACTACTGCCCGGGCATCGTGGCCGAGAGCGGGCATGCCGAGTTCGTGCGCGTCGGTCTGGCCTACGTCCTCGACAGCGGCCTGGCCAAGAGCGGCCGCGAGGACGAGGCTGGCGCCCTGCGCATCGCCGATCTGTGCGGGAAGACGGAAGAGAGCTGATGCGCCTGTCCGAGTGCTACTCCCTGCTGGAGGTTTCGTCCGGCGCGACCCTCGACGAGATCAAGACCAGCTACCGCCGCCTGGCCTTCAGGTACCACCCGGACCTGAACCCCGGCGACGCGCGCGCGGCCCAGCGTTTCACCCGCCTGAACGAAGCCTACGTGCTGCTGAAGAAGAACCTGGAACGTCCGGTCGAACCCGAAGACAACTCCGAGGGCGGGCGGCGCTACAGCGCCGAAACCATCCGCCAGGAAGAGGAGGCCAAGATCAAGCGCGGCGGCCGGCCCTACGGGGGCTTCTCGGCCAGACAGGAGGAGGTGCTGCGGGACATCCTGAACGACCCCTTCGCCAAGCAGGTCTTCGAGGACATCTTCAGCAAGCTCAAGCGCGGCGTGGAGCCCGGCGCGGAACCTGCCGAACCCATCCGGACCAAGAGCCTCAAGGTCAAATGGGGGGAGCGCGACCTGAATTTCAATCTGGGCCGGGGCCTCGTGGCCTCGGTCAAGGACTGGGCGGCGCGCCAGCTCGACGACAGCCAGACCGTGCGCATGCCCGCCCGCTCCCTCATCCCCGGCACGACCCTGCGCGTGCAGATCAAGCACCGCTTCAGCCCGGAGCCGCGGACCATCGACGTGACCCTGCCCCCCGACTTTGTGGTCGGCCGGCCCATCCGCCTGCGCGGGCTGGGGCGCCGGCTGGGCCCCTGGCGGGGCGACCTCTACCTGCGCTTTCTGGCCGTCTGAAAAAAGGCTCTTCAGGTTAGACCGTCCAAGCTGTTATTGGATGCCCACTGACGTCGTTGAACTTTGATCCGGGCGTATCACCACAAATGACCCGTCATCGCGAGCGTAGCGCGGCCTGGTCGGGCAACGCGCGAGATTCATCCTCGACGTGCGCTGGAATACAGCCGGAAAAGATTGTGAAAAACTGGATTGCCGCGTCGAAGACTCCTCGCAATGATTGGCTTCCACATTGATCCATCTTGCTTGAACGCGTCCAGAGTTGACCTTTCGCGGCGCACACGTTCATGGTCGCTCAACCCGGATGATCCTGAACAAAACCGAAGGGGCCCGGAGTTCGTTCGAACTCCGGGCCCCATTTTCTCATTCTTCCTTCATGCCTTCGATGACTTCGGTTCCCTTGGGCGGGACCAGGGTGAACTCCTTCTCGTCCACGGGCACGTCAAGCTCCAGGCCCGTCAGTTCGAGTTCGTTCACGTTGCCGAAGAAATCCACCAGCTTGATGCGCTCCATGATGTCCTGGCCCGGACGCACCCAGACCTCGCCCTCCACCAGATTCGGCTCGGGTTCCTTGGGGATGAGCTTCAGGTGGCGGAATTCGCCGTCCATGCCCAAGTCCTGGACCGTGAAGTCGTCCTTGAGATTGGCTTCGCCGGACAGGAAGCGGATCATGGTCTTGGAACTCAGGACCTGTTCCACCGTGTAGCGGTAGACCGTCTCCTCGTCAGGAAAGTATTCCCAGACCGTGTCCTTGCCGATGATGAGCAGCTCGTTCTCGGGGCTGGTCGTCTCCCAACGGATGAAGCGGGGCCGCGCGAAGGCGATGTTGCCAAGGCGCTCCTGCACCTCCCGGCTGGAGGCGTTGGTCAGCTTCTGCAGAAAAAAGCCGCGGAAGGACTGCAGCGAGTCGTAGCGCTGCTGGATCCTGTCCGTCAGGTCGTCGGCCTGCGCGCCCAAGGCGCCACCCAGCACGATGGCCAGGGCGAAAAGAATGTTCAAGATATGTCGAGGCACGTGAACCTCCCGGTTTGTGTTGATTTTGCGGTTCATTGCACGTATCGGATGTTCCCTTTACGCCAGTCGGGCGAATACAAACTTTCCTTGCAGTTGTTAAGCCATGAACCCATCCCCTGAAAAAATATCCCCCTTCGCCCCGTCCCTGCCGGCCCTGACGCTGCTGACCACGGTCTTCTTCGCCAACTTCCTGGCCCGGACACTTTTCGGCCCCCTGCTCCTGCCCATCTCCGACCATCTCGGCCGCAGCCTGGCCGCCAGCGCCAACCTCTTCATCTTCCTCTCGGGCGGGTACAGCCTCGCGGTGCTCTGCGCGGGCTTCGTCTCGGCGCGCCTCGGGCACAAGGGGACCATCGTCGCCTCGGTGGCCGGCATCGGCCTGGGCCTCCTGGGCCTCGCCGGCTGCGACTCGTTTTTCGGCTTCTCGGTCTGGATCCTGCTCATGGGCGCCGGGGCCGGGCTGTACATGCCCTCCAGCGTGGTGACCATCACCGAGGTCACGCCCACGGCCCACTGGGGCCAGGCCTTCGCCGTGCACGAACTGGCCCCGAATCTGGCCTTCATCGCCTCGCCCCTGGTGGCCGAGGCCTTCATGGGTTCGGCCGGGTACCCGATGTTGTTTCGCCTGCTGGGGGCATTGTGTCTGCTCCTGGCGGCCGTCTACGCCCTGCGCGGCCCGCGCACGGTGCGGCCGGGCATGCCCCCGGTCCTGCGAAACGTCAAGGTCATCGCCGTCCGCCCCGCCTTCTGGATCACGGTCCTGCTCTTCGTGCTGGCCGTGAGCGTGGAGGTCGGCGTCTACAACCTCGTGCCGGCCTTCCTGGTGCAGGAAAAGGGGCTCGGCCGCGAGACGGCCAACATCATTCTGGGCTGCTCGCGCATCGCCTCCCTGGCCTTCCTGCCGGCAACGGGCTGGATCATCCGCCGCATCGGCTACCGCCGCACCCTGGCCCTGTGCCTCGTCGGCACGGGCGCGGCCACGGCCCTGTCCGGGTACGGCCCCCTGTGGTGGACCGTGGCCATGCTGACCCTGCAGCCCGTCTTCGTGGTCTGCTTCTTCCCCGTGGGCTTCGCCGTCCTGTCCCTGGTCTGCCCCAAGGCCACCAACGACCTGTCCGTGTCCCTGACGGTCATGTGCACCTCCGTCATCGGAGCAGGTTTCATGCCGGCCCTGCTGGCCTGGGGCGGCGAGACCTTCAGCTTCGCCCTGTGCTTCGTCCTCTTCGGCCTGACCATGTGCGCGGCCAGCGCCCTGGCCGTGACCAGACTGCGCATCCCCGACCAGGCCTGAGACATTCGGCCCGGAATGCCGAGCCGGCTTTCTGTCATTCCCGCGAAGGCGGGAATCCATGCCTTCGAGGTTCAGAATTCATGGATCCCCGTCTGCACGGGGATGACACCGTGGTGATGCGGAAGGGTGCCGCCAGGAAAATACGCCGAATACCACCCCAGGGAGGCGTCATTCCCGCGAAGGCGGGAATCCATGCCTTCAAGGTTTCAAAATTCATGGATCCCCGTCTGCACGGGGATGACACCGTGGTGATGCGGAAGGGTGCCGCCAGGAAAATACGCCGAATACCACCCCAGGGAGGCGTCATTCCCGCGTAGGCGGGAATCCATGCCTTCGAGGTTCAGAATTCATGGATCCCCGTCTGCACGGGGATGACACCGTGGTAATGCGGAAGGGTGCCGCCAGGAAAATACGCCGAATACCACCCCAGGGAGGCGTCATTCCCGCGAAGGCGGGAATCCATGCCTTCAAGGTTTCAGAATTCATGGATCCCCGTCTGCACGGGGATGACACCGTGGTGATGCGGAAGGGTGCCGCCAGGAAAATACGCCGAATACCACCCCAG
The DNA here is from genome assembly GCF_054657795.1 of Desulfomicrobium salsuginis. NCBI lineage: Bacteria > Pseudomonadati > Thermodesulfobacteriota > Desulfovibrionia > Desulfovibrionales > Desulfomicrobiaceae > Desulfomicrobium > Desulfomicrobium salsuginis. The sequence goes on from NZ_BAAHYA010000002.1 coordinate 983,332, forward strand.
GGAGGCGTCATTCCCGCGAAGGCGGGAATCCATGCCTTCGAGGTTCAGAATTCATGGATCCCCGTCTGCACGGGGATGACACCGTGGTGATGCGGAAGGGTGCCGCCAGGAAAATACGCCGAATACCACCCCAGGGAGGCGTCATTCCCGCGAAGGCGGGAATCCATGCCTTCAAGGTTTCAGAATTCATGGATCCCCGTCTGCACGGGGATGACACCGTGGTAATGCGGAAGGGTGCCGCCAGGAAAATACGCCGAATACCACCCCAGGGAGGCGTCATTCCCGCGAAGGCGGGAATCCATGCCTTTTCTCGGGAATCAACGCCTGTCCGGCCGCTTCCACCTCCCCGCTTCTCACCGCGAAATCCGTGCACATGAAAAAATCCCCGCGGGAAATTCCTCTCCCGGGGGATTCCTTTCCGCCTGCAACGCGCCGAAGCCGGCGCAAAGCCTCACTCGTAGCGGGTCCAGCGCAGGGGTTCAACGTACTGCACCCCGACGGCGTAGCCTCCGCTGCGGGACGGCACGCACCATTTGACCTTGGCCCGCACGTCGCGCGCCAGGCCGATCAGGTCCTGCGGCAGGCGGATCATGACGCTCGCCCCCTTGTCCAGGGCCTCGGTGTGCAGGAAGCACAGCCCTCCCCGGCTGAAATTGGAAACCGTGGCCGGAACCGAGCCGGCCGCGAGGGACGTGGATATCTGCACCAAATACTGCTTCTCGTGGCGCGACCATTGCCGGCGGTTGATCTTGGGCAGCATAGGTTCCTCCTGGCGGTATATGCCGAAAATCTGCGCGCAGCCTAGCAGCGAACGCGACAAAAGGACAGTCTCAGCCGTCCCCGTAAATCCGCTTCAACTCGGCCTCGTTCATGGTGAAGGTGTGCTCCGGGCCGGGGAACGTCCCTTCCCGCACCTCGCGGGCGTACGCCCCGACGGCATCCTTGGCCTTGACGCCCAGCGTCTCGAACTTCTTCACGAACTTGGGCGTGAAGCGGTCGAACATGCCCAGGGTGTCGTGCCAGACCAGCACTTGGCCGTCGCAGGCCGCGCCCGCGCCGATGCCGATGGTCGGGATGGACAGGCGGCCGGTCACGAGCTGCGCGACCTGCACGGGGATGCATTCGAGCACGATCATGAAGGCCCCGGCCTCTTCCAGGGCCAGGGCGTCGCGCAGGAGCTTGTTGGCCGCCTCGGCCGTGCGTCCCTGCACCTTGTACCCGCTCAGGGCCGTGGCCGACTGCGGCGTCAGGCCCACGTGGGCGCAGACCGGGATGCCGGCCCGCGTCAGGGCCCGGACCTGGTCGGCGATCTCCTCCCCGCCCTCGACCTTGACGGCCTCGCAACCGCCCTCTTGCACCAGCCGCCCCGCGTTCTCCAGGGCCTGGGCCGGGGATATCTGGTAGCTCAGGAAGGGCATGTCGGTGACGACGAAGGTCTTCCCTGCTCCACGCCGGACGGCCCGGGTATGGTGGATCATGTCGGCCATGGTCACGGGCACGGTGGAATCGTAGCCGAGCACGACCATGCCCAGGGAATCGCCCACCAGGATGACGTCCACCCCGGCCTCCTCCGCGAGTCTGGCCGACGGGTAGTCGTAGGCCGTGAGCATGACGATCTTTTCGCCGTCCTTCTTCATCCGGAGGAAGTCGTTCAGGGTTTTCATCTGCTGTCTCCGTTCGTTTTCGTGATTTCGTTGTCCGGACCGACCAGGACCACGACCGGTTCATGGCCGGGAATCTCGTCCGGGGTCAGCTGCACGTAGGAGGCGATGATGACCTTCTGCCCGCGGCTGCCCTTGTGGGCCGCGGCGCCGTTCAGGCAGATCTCGCCCTTTTCGCCGAGGATGACGTAGGTGGACAGGCGCTCGCCGTTGTCCACGTTGTAGATGTCCACGCGCTCGTTGAGGTGGAACCCGGCGGCGCGGATGAGGTCCGGGCAGATGGCCACGGACCCTTCGTAATCGACCTCGGCGCCGGTGATGGTCGCCCGGTGCAGCTTGGCCTGCAGAAACGTACGTAAAGGCATTTATCTCTCGAAGGCTATATGAATGTTGTCGATGAGCCGAGCCTTGCCCAGGCGCAGGGCCACGGCGGCAAGGACATCGGCCCGGACCCGCTCGACCGTCTCGATGGTCGCGGGGTCCACCAGTTCCAGGTAATCGAGACGCCCCATGGGGATGTGCGCCTCATAAAATTTCTCCACGGCCCCTTTCAGGGCGGCGGCGTCGGACTCGCCGGAGCGGACGAGGTCCTCCAGCAGGAGGAGGCCCTTGCGGATGTGCGGGGCCACGGCGCGCTCTTCGGGAGTCAGATAGACATTGCGCGAGCTCATGGCCAGCCCGTCGGCCTCGCGCATGATGGGACGGCCCTCAATGCGCACGGGGATGTCCAGTTCGCGCGTCATCTTGCGGATCACGGCCAACTGCTGCCAGTCCTTCTCCCCGAACACGGCGAAAGTCGGCTGGACCAGGTTGAAAAGCTTGCAGACCACCGTGGCCACACCCCGGAAATGGATGGGCCGGGAACGGCCGCAGAGGTTCGTGGTCAGTTCCGGCACCGTAACCCAGGTGCCGTGGTCCGGCGCGTACATGTCGTCACGGACCGGAGTGAAGAGCGCGTCCACGCCGGCCTCGCGGGCCAGGTCGGAATCGCGCTCAAGGTCCGACGGGTAGTTCTCCAGGTCTTCGCCGGGGCCGAACTGGGTCGGGTTGACGAAGATGGAGGCCACCAGGACGTCGCAGTGCTCCCGGGCCCAGCGCATGAGGCTCAAGTGCCCCTCGTGCCAGTAGCCCATGGTCGGGACCAGCCCGACCGTCAGCCCCTCGCGGCGCCAGACCAGGCCGAGTTCCTGCATGGCCGCAGGCGCCATGATGCGCAGCATGTCGTTCATCTGGCCGCTCCCTGCACGTGCATGTCGAAGCACTCGCAGCCGCAGTCGCAGACGATCTGGTCGCCGCGGTGGCGGCCGTCGGAGTCGTCGACGACGTCGAAAAGGACGCCCGAGTCGCGGTCGTAGTCGAACTCCATGCCGATGACGTCGACCATGCCGTAGAGGCCGCACTTGCGGCAGATGAAATCCCTCAGCTCTCCAAACTTAGCGTGCATTGTCGTCCCCCTGCGAGAGGCTCAGGCTCTCCAGTTGGATGTTCAGGGCCTGCGTGGAAATGTGGATCTCGCGAGTGGACAGTCCCAGGGAGATCAGCATGGCCACAAGGCTCAGCCCGAAGAGGATCTTACCGAGAAAGACAAAACCGGCGAAAAGGCAGAACATGCACAGGACGCACAGAAAAAGGCTCAGCACCCCGTACAGCTGCATGAGGCGGATGAGGTTGACCCGCAGGCGCAGGCTCTCGATCTGGGCCAGGATGGAGGGACCGTGGCTGGCCTGGTAGCGGTCGTGCAGGGTGCGGATGCGCGAGCCAAGGGCCAGGAAACGGTTGGTATAGGCCAAGAGGACCAGGGAGATGGTCGGGAAGAGCAGGGCCGGTGTGGTCAGGGAAATTTCCATATTTCAACCAAAGCCTTAAGATTCGCACAGAGATCGCAGCTCTTCGAGCTCGTCCCAGCGGGTCAGCAGGGCGTCCAGTTCGGCCTCCAGGGCCTCCAGCCGGGCGGCCTCGGCGGCCACGACGGTGTGGTCGTTGGTGTAGAAATCGGGGGCGTTCATGCGCTCCTGCAGGGCCGAAACCTCGACTTCCATGTCTTCGATGCGGCCGGGCAGGGCCTCGAGCTCCTGGTTCTCCTTCCAGGTCAGCTTGCGCGTCTTGGCGGCCTTGGGCTTCACCGCCTTGGGCTGGACTGCCTCGGGCTCATCGGGCTGTGGCCGCTGCGCCAGCCAGTCGTCGTAGCCGCCGGCGTACTCCACGACCCTGCCCTCGCCCTCGAAGACGAAGCAGGAGGTCACGGTGTTGTTCAGGAATTCGCGGTCGTGGCTGACCACGAGCACCGTGCCGGCGAACTCGCCGATGAGCTCCTCCAGCAGTTCCAGGGTCTCCTGGTCCAGGTCGTTGGTCGGCTCGTCGAGGACGAGGACATTGCAGGGCCGGGTGAAGAGCCGGGCCAGGAGCAGGCGGTTGCGCTCGCCGCCCGAGAGCACGCTGACGGGCGTCTGGGCGCGGTCGGGGGTGAAGAGGAAATCCTTGAGGTAGCCGATGACGTGGCGGCGGTTGCCGTTCACATCCACGTAGTCCGAGCCGTCGCCGACGATGTCGCGGGCGGTCTTGGTCTCGTCGAGGATGGAGCGCATCTGGTCCGAGTAGGCCACCTCCAGGTTGGTGCCTTGGCGGACCTCGCCGGACTGCGGGGTCAGCTCGCCCAGCAGCAGCCCCAGGAGCGTGGTCTTGCCCGCGCCGTTGGGGCCGACGATGCCGACCTTGTCGCCGCGCATGATGTTGGCCGAGAAGTCGCGGATGACCGGGGCCTCGCCCCAGCCGTAGGAAATGCCCTTGACCTCCAGCACCAGCTTGCCGGACGTGTTCGCCTCCTGGATCTGCATGGCCACGTTGCCCGTGCGCTCGCGGCGCTGCCTGCGCTCCAGGCGCATGGCCTTCAAGGCCCGCACGCGGCCCTCGTTGCGCGTGCGGCGGGCTTTGACTCCCTTGCGGATCCAGATCTCCTCCTCCTTGAGCTTCTGGTCGAACTTGCGCCACAGGGTCTCTTCCGTGGCCAGCACGTCGGCCTTGCGCTGCAGGAAGGTGTCGTAGTCGCAGGCCCAGTCCACGAGCTGCCCGCGGTCCAGCTCCAGGATGCGGTTGGCCACGTGGCGCAGGAACATGCGGTCGTGGGTGACGAAGAAGAGCGTGCGCGGCTCCTTGACCAGGAACTCCTCCAGCCAGCCGATGGCCTCGATGTCGAGGTGGTTGGTGGGCTCGTCCAGGAAGAGGATGTCTGGCTCCGCGGCCAGGGCGCGGCCCAGCAGGGTCTTGCGCTTGCCGCCGCCCGACAGGGACGCGAAGGGCGCGTCGGGCGCCAGGCCCAGATGGGTCAGCACGGTGTCGATGCGCCGCGTCAGGCTCCAGCCGGCCTGTTCGTCGAGCAGGCGGTGGGCGCGTTCAAGCAGCTCATGGTCCGCGCCCGCCTCGCCCTCGTGACGCAGGGCGGCCAGGCACCGTCCCGCCTCCCCCGCCCCCGAGGCCACGACGTCGTAGATGCTGCCAGCGAGGTCGGCGGGCACTTCCTGGGGCAGGGAGGCCATGGTCAGCCCCTTGCTCCAGCCCACCTCGCCAGCGTCTGGGGACAGTTCGCCCGCCAGGACGCGCATGAGGGTGGACTTGCCCTCGCCGTTGCGGCCCAGAAGGCAGATGCGTTCGCCGGGGTGTATCTGCAGGCTGATGTCGTCCAGCAGGGGCGGTCCGGAAAAGGACAGGGTCAGGTTGCTTGCGCTGATGAGTGCCATGTGTCGGGGGGAGATGGGTTGGGTGGTCAGACGCCCGACACGTAGTGGGAAACCACCCGATTGTCCAGACGCGTCTCAGCGCCGGAAAATCAGGGCCTTGCGCGGAATGCCGCACACGGAAAGCCGGGACGCCGGGCGTCAGACCTTGCCTACGGGGGCGAGGTAGAGGGCGAACTCGTCCTCCCCGTCCACGCCCAGGAACTCGTCCATGGCCCGCTGGTGGAAGGCGGCCACGGCGCAGGTGCCGCATCCGGCGGCCTGGGCGGCGAGGTAGAGGTTCTGGCAGGCGTGGCCGGCGTCCAGGGCGATGACCCTGTGGGCGGCTTCCATGTAGCGCCACTCCATGCGGTAGGGGATGGTCGTCCAGATGAACGTCAGGGGCGCGCGGGGCACGAAGGTCTGCATGAGGGCGGCCTCGTGCAGGCGGGCCGTGAAATCCGGCCCGGCCTCGCGCTCCAGGACCAGGGCATGGTCCAGAGGCAGGTAGCGGTGCAGGCCGGGCTCAAGCCCCGTGCAATCCCTGGCCGCGACGTAGGTCTCCAGGGCGTGGCGGCAGCCGGCCGAAGGCACGGTGCGAAACACGCTGGCGGCCCCGCCCTTGCGACGCACGCCCTGCACGGCCCAGAGCATGAAGCCCAGTTCGTCCAGGCTGACGGGTTCGTCGCGCCAGGCCCGGTGGCTCTTGCGCCCGGCCAGGGCCCGGGTCAGGTCCATGCGCCCGGCGAAGGCCCCGACCGGGTCGGGAGGCAGGAGAGAAACGCGCTGACCGGGCCGCGCCGGCTTCTGCACGGGCGGCGGGGCCACGCCCCGGTTCTGGTCCGAGCGGGAGAAGTCGAGCAAAAGGCGCAGGTCGTCCTTGAGAAAGTCGCGCATGGCGCGCATGTCCGGGATGCGTCCGCTCATGGTCCCTCCTCCCCTTCGGGCAGGAGGATCGCCTCCTCCTGGGCCAGGACCAACCGCCGGTAGTAGGCCAGGACCAGGCAGGTCATGGGCAGGGCGATCAGAAGGCCGAGCATCCCGAGGAGCTTGCCCCAGATGGACAGGGACAGGAGCATCACGGCCGGGGAGAGGCCCATGGCCTTGCCCATGATGCGCGGCACGAGGATGACGTCCTGCACGACCTGCGCGGCCACGAAGACCACACCCGTCAGGCCCAGGACGATCCAGAAGGACTGCCCCGTCTCCAAGGCGTGGATGGCCGCGACCATGACGGCCGGGATGGCGCCCAGGACCTGCAGGTACGGCACCAGGCTCATGACGCCGAGCATGATGCCGAGCAGAATGCCCAGGGGCAGCCCGATGAGAAAGAAACCCGTGGCGAAGACCACGCACAGGGCCCCGGAGATGAAGATCTGGCCGCGGAAATAGCGGCTCATGGCCAGGTCGAACTCCTCCACGAAGGACACCACGCCCGCCCGGTACGGGGCGGGGATCATCTCCTTCCAGACCACGCGGACCTTCTGGAAGTCCAGGAGCAGGAAGATGAGGTACATGAAGACCACGCCGGGCACGACCAGGGCCATGATCACGCTGTAGGTGCCGGAGATGAACCCCATGATGCCGGGCAGGAGCCTGCGCAGGGCGGCCTGGGCCATGGAGATGAAGCTGTCCGTGCGGAAGAAGTTCTGGACTTCCGGCGTGTTGAAGTAGTCCCGCAGGGCCTGCCAGACGTCGGGGGGCAGGCGCCTGGCTGCGGCCTCGGCCAGCTTGGAATTGCTGACCAGTTCGGAGATAAGGCGGCCCATGTGCGCCATTTCCCGCCCCATGAGGGGCACCACGATAAGGAATATCCCGACCACGACCAGCACGAAGAGAAGCAGAGTCAGGCCGATGGCCACGCTCCTGCTTTTTACAACGCCCTGCACCCGGAGCACGAGCGGATTCATGATGTAGGCCAGGATCAGGGCCACGGCGAAAGGCACGAGCACGTCGCTCAGGTAGCCCAGGGCCGAGATGATGGCCCAGACCAGGCCCACGGACAGGGCCATGCGCACGACGCGGTCGAAGGAATAGGGTTTTTCGTCGAGAAGCATCGGCCCTCCGGCGGATGGAAGATGTCGAAGCGGTCGGGGCTTTCCCCGCTACCGGCAGATAGCAGAGTCGGCCATGCCTTGGAAGTCCGGACACCCCACGTCCCTTGATTTGAGGCATTCCTTCACCTACAAAAACGCATCGCACCGCAACCCAAGGGCAGCCCCATGTTCGAACCGCAAAGCATCATCGCCTTCCTGACCCTGGCCAGCCTCGAGATCGTCTTGGGCATCGACAACATCGTCTTCATCGTCATCATCACCAATAACCTGCCCGAGGCCCTGCAGGCCAAGGCGCGCAAGATCGGCCTGGCCCTGGCCATGCTGACCCGCATCGGACTGCTGTTCGCCATCACCTGGGTCATGGGGCTCACGGCCACCCTCTTCACGGTCATGGAGCATGCCGTGTCCGGCCGCGACATCATCCTGCTGGGCGGTGGGCTCTTCCTCATCGCCAAGGCCACCTTCGAGATTCACGAGAAACTGGAACACCGGCCCGAGGAGGACGTGCGCCTGCGCAAAACCCTCGGGTTCGTCTCGGCCGTGACCCAGATCATGTTCCTCGACATCATCTTTTCGCTTGATTCCGTCATCACGGCCGTGGGCATGGCCAACAACATCTCCGTCATGATCGCGGCGGTGGTGGCCGCAGTGGCCGTCATGCTCCTCTTCGCCGACACGGTCAGCGGGTTCGTCAAGCGCCAGCCGACCATCCAGATCCTGGCCCTGTCCTTCCTCATTCTCATCGGCGTATTCCTGGTGGCCGAGAGCATGGGCAAGCACATCGACCGCGGCTACATCTACTTCGCCATGAGCTTCTCCCTGCTGGTGGAGATCCTGAACCTGCGCATGCGAAAGATTTCCGCGGCGAAAAAAGCCTGAACGGGTACGCACAAACCCGACTTGCCTTGCGGTCCGCCCTCGCCTAAAAGGATTGACCCCATTTTCCCTTGGAGAACAGCCATGGCCTTTGCCCCGACGTTATTCCACACCTTCCTGGAGAGCTGCTCGACGCACCGGGACAACCTCGCCTTCATCTACCGCGTGGGCGAGGACGAGTTCAGAGTCACCTACGAGAAGTTCTTCGAAGACGTGCTCATCCTGGCCCGCGCCTTCAAGGCCCACAAGGTCCGCCGCGGCGACAAGGTCTTCCTGCTGTCCGACAACCGCTACTCCTGGATCGTCACGGACATGGCCTTGCAGGCCCTAGGCGCCGTGAGCGTGCCGCGCGGGTCCGATACGCCGCCGAGCGAGGTCGAGTTCATCGTCACCCATTCCGGGGCGGAGTTCCTCATCCTCGAAACGGAGAAGCTCTACAAGAACTGCCAGTCCCTGATCAAAACCCTGAAGCCCAAGGGGCTTTTCATCATCGCCGGCGAGGAGAAGCACTCCTGGTTCGACAAGGCCGTGACCTACAGCGATCTCCTCAAGGACAGGACCATCGAGCCGCGCGACATCGAGTGGTTCAAGGGCCTGGCCGCCAATATCACCCCCGACGACCTGCTGACCATCATCTACACCTCGGGAACCACGGGCACGCCCAAGGGCGTCATGCTGACCCACTCCAACATCATGCACAACGTGCGCACCCTGCCGCCGCTCATCAGGCTGCAACCCGATGACGTGTGGGTCTCCATCCTGCCGACCTGGCACATCTTCGAGCGTACGGCCGAATACCTCTCCGTGGCCAAGGGCAGCTGCCTGGTCTACTCGTCCATCCGCACCTTCGCCTCCGACCTGGAGACGTACAAGCCCACCCAGGTGGCCACGGTGCCGCGCATCTGGGAGTCCCTCTACTCCAAGATCACGGCCGGACTGAAGAAGAAGGACCCGAAAAAGGCCAAGATATTCAACCTGCTGGTCCGGGTTTCGGCCGCCTACCGCCGCAACAGGCGCGTCCTGCGCGACCAACTGCCGGTCTTCGAGAAGAAGGCCTTCCCTGTCCGTCTGGCGGTCAAGGTCCGCGCCGCGGTGGAGAACGTCTTCCTCTTCCTGCCCTACCTCCTGGCCCAGAAGAAATTCACCCTGGTGCAGGACAAGTTCGGCGGCCGGCTCAAGGCGGCCATCAGCGGCGGCGGCAGCCTGCCGGCCTATCTGGACGAGTGGATCGACGCCATCGGCATCCGCATCGTCAACGCCTACGGCATGACCGAGTGCTCGCCGGGCATCGCCGGCCGTGGCTTCAACTGCGATGTCTTCGGGACCATCGGCCCGGCAGTGGCCGAGACGGAACTGCGCATCGTGGACGACCAGGGCGAGGTCGTGCCGAACGGAACGGAGGGCGAAATCCAGGTCCGCGGGGCCCAAGTCTTCAAGGGCTACTACAACAACCCCGAGGCCAACGCCACTGCCTTCACCCTCGACGGATTCCTGCGCACGGGCGACCTGGGCAAACTGACCCTGACAGGCGAACTGGTCATCACCGGCCGGGCCAAGGAGATCATCGTCCTGGCCAGCGGCGAGAACGTGGACCCGACCAACATCGAGGCCACCCTGTCCATGTTCCCCTTTGTCCAGGACGCCGTGCTGGTGGGCCAGGACAAGAAGGGCCTGGGCGCCCTCATCGTGCCTGACCTCGAAAAGCTGCGGGAGTTCGTCTACGAGAAGTACAACCAGGTCCTGGACGAGACCGAGTCCGCCCTGAAGGACAAGCAGCTCCTGGACCGCCTGCGCGAGGAGATGAACAAGCTCCTGAACGCCAAGAAAGGCTTCAAGCCCTACGAGAAGCTCCAGAACATCCATTTCCTGGACAAGGAGTTCACCCTGGGCGAGGAACTGACCAACTCCTTCAAGAAGAAGCGCCACGTCATCGAGAAGAAGTACAAGGACATCATCAACCGTCTCCTGAAGTAGCGCTCCAGGCGCTTGGCGCGGGCGGCGCGCTCCAACGTCCTCGCAGCCGCGCCGCAGTGTCCAGCCGGATCACTCCCTTTCCAGCAGGAACCGGAACCACGACCGTTTCCTGCGCAAGGGGGCAATCGCCGCATACTCGCGCAGGTCAAGCGGTTCGCCGCGGAGCAGGGAGAGCGGATGGTCATCGACCAGGCGCCGGGCCTCCCGCTCCCCGAGCACGTCCCCCGTTACGTCCACGGCCTGTCGTAGCAGCGGACGGCGCGAACGGACGCCATGGCTGTCGCTGGCCAGGAAATGCACCAGACGGTGCTCCAGAAGTCGCCTGCACAGCGCCGCCATTTCCGGCCCCAGACGACCCAGGACACTGGAGGCCGTGATCTGTACGGCCACACCCATGGACACCCAGTCGTAAAGCCTGGCCGGATCGCGCCGGACGTAGTCGTATCTCTCGGGATGCGCCAGTACCACATGGTAGCCACGCCGGCGCAAACTCTGCAAATGGTCTTCGATACCCGGAGGCGGCGCATATCCCGGAAGTTCGAGCAATACCCACGGGCCGCCGTTGAGCGTTTGGAGCAGCCCCCCATCGAGGCCTGCATCGAGGCTTGCATCCATGCTGAGTTCGCTCCCCGCCCAAACCCTGAATGCGACCCCTTCGTGCAGAAGGCGGGTCTGAAACCGCGCAACGGCATGGACAATTTCCGCGCGATCGTTGGGCCAGATCATCGGGTGCCAATGCGGGGTGCAGATCGCCCCGTCGATGCCGTCGTCCACGGCAATTCGCGCCATGGCCACCGCGTCGTCCATCGTTCCGGGCCCGTCATCAATGCCGGGAAGCATGTGGCAGTGAATATCGATCATGTGCCCTCTGCCTTGCCGGAACGGCAGGGGAGAGCAGCCCCCACCTTTTCGGCTATCACGAACATACATCTTCATCTCGGCTCATCCCGCCGTATCGTCAATGCCTGAGCGCCAATGTTGACAACCCGAGCCAAATGGTTCACCGGCGTTGAAATGTGCCGTGAAGCATCATCGCACCGCATCACCATGAAAAAGATCGCGTGCTTCAGGCCATGGAGCCGTTGATGATGAGTATCCGAGCCAAGAATCGATTCGTAATATCTTCTATGTAAAATCGAATGACCACACGCTTTGACGACATATTACGATTAGCTATTTCTCTGCTGCTGGTGTTCTGCACACCGTCGGTAGTCCATGATTATGGCCCGGCTTCCGTACCTTCTTTTGAGCAAAGATCCAAGACGGATCATTTCGCCCCCAGCATCGCGGAGTCGACAATCGGGTCTGTCGAGCTTGTGCAGAGAACAAACCCCAAATCTTCAGACAGAACATTTTACGACGCCGTAATTCCCGATCAAGTCCCGATCGTTTCGACCCCATTCCTTACATTTTCAGTTTTTGAAGCCATTGATCGCTTTGTCCGAAAAATTAGCTTCAAAGCTATTTCCAGCCGCGCACCTCCTCGTTCCATACTCTAAAATAAGCGTTCCGTTTTTTACCACCGATGCTGATTGATGTCGGTGGTGAACCTTATTTCATTGAATGAAGGAGGCTTTATGCCAAAAGACAACACTCCGCGCCACGATTGCGCCTCCTCGCCTATATCAGGCCAGGAAGTCGACTACACCCCCAAGAACTACAGTTTACGCGAAAGCATCCCGACATTGCTGAAATTCATGGCTATTGCCGGGTTTATTTTCTTCGTATTCTGGTTTTACGAATCACGTTAGTCTGGAAAAATCGATTTTGAGTTCTCTTATTCCTTGCGGGGGACCTTATCTCCCGCAAGGATATCGCAAAAATTCAAAAGAGAGAGACTGACAATGATTTCGCAAAAACAGACGGCCATACACTGGAACTACTTTATTGCTCTTGAGAACGATATTTTACAACTCTCCAGATTTTTGGAAATTTCCGAGCCAAACTTTTCGAGTTATTCCATAGAGCTTGGCCGCATACTTTTTGCATCCGCTTCAGAAATTGATGTTATCGCAAAAAAATACTGCAATACCATAGAAAACAAATTATCTGCAGACAATATCGGAAATTACAAAGCAATTATCACGAAGCATCATCCCGAATTCAGCGCGGTCAAGGTACATATGCCAAGATTCGGCTTGACCTTGACACCGTGGAACAAATGGAGGGTTGACACGCAACCACTTTGGTGGAGAGCATATACAAAAGTGAAGTATGAACGCCAAGAACACTTCGCTGAAGCCAACCTCAAAAATGCGCTCAATGCGGTGGCAGCTCTCTACGTTCTACAAATTTTCTTGTACAGAAAAGAAGCGGAAGCAGGGGAACTCAGCCCGAAACCGCAGCTTTTTCTCATTGGCGAACCGTTCACTCTTGAAACTTTCAGGTGCAGCCTTGAAAGACCATTCGTCTACAAATTTGTCTCTGAAAGCCCAAAGTCGACAGGGTGAAGCCGCTATTATTGTTCGCATAGCGGCACAGATATCGACAAAAGGCAAGCAAGACACCCCAAGGACTGGCCACAAATTGATCACTTGTTCAACAGCGCGGCGGCATATAACATTATATTCAATTATTTCAATCGGAAAATTATATTCATACTACGTATGCATCAATATTATTTGACTTTCAAAAACACCAAATCTATGTGACTCACAACACTGCTGAGTTCCGCCGATGGCGGAAGCGGGGGACCCAATTCTTTGGGGCGAATCGCACATGCGTAGGGGACCTTTCGACCCGAGCCCGTCAGCTAACCTCGTAAGCATCGAAAGGAGACCTCCCTTTGGCGTGAGGCCTCCTCATGGTTCATGCCTCTTTTTTTGAGGCGGGGAGTTATTTATGTGTCGTCCCATCCGCAAAGCCTCGCGGCTTTCTTGCGGCGCGAACAGCATCCAGTTCCGCCCGCGTCTTCATTTCACGACATCGTTCACTGCCGTTTTGACAACTCATTACGGCGACATCGACACTCCTTCACCCCCTTTGCCCTGAAAAAGGACTGTAACGGCTTTCCGTCGTGACAGTCCTTCCTGCGTTCCAGCGAACACATCCTTCGGCATATCAGGCAGTTCTGGACTCGGGTCATCCCGCGTGGGAAATCGCTGTGGATGTATTAATCTGCAATAATCTGTTTTTATTGATGTATTCAAACAGAAGAGGTCTCCTATGGTCTTCAGCTGGATGAACGTCTCGATCCTGGCATTCCTGGCGGCCGGCCTGGCTTTCGCCCTCGGGCCCATTGTCGTGTCTCTCCTGCTGGCCCCAAAGGCCAGAGGGGGCGCCTTCGCCGAGTCCTACGAATGCGGCATTCCGGTGCACGGGCGGCAGGCGTGGGTGCAATTCGGCCTGACCTTCTACTTCTACGCCCTCATCTTCCTCGCCTTCGACGTCGACGTCCTCTACCTCTTCCCGGTGGCCACCACGTACCCCGACACCGCCGGGTGGGTTCCCTTCTGGCAGGTCCTCGTCTTCATTGCCGTGCTCTTCGCCGCGATCTTCTATTTTTCCAGCAAAGGAGTGTTCTCATGGCCCAGACGAATCCGCGTATCGCCCCGGCGGTAACCGACCTCGAACCGCCGCTGCTCAACCTGAAGCCGGCGCAGCAGGTGCTCGACATCTGCCGGGCCATGTCCCTGTGGCCCATGACCTTCGGCCTGGCCTGCTGTGCCATCGAGATGATGGCCGCCGGCATGGCCCGTTTCGACATCTCGCGCTTCGGAGCCGAGGTTTTCCGGCCCTCGCCGCGCCAGGCGGACCTCATGATCGTGGCCGGCACCGTGACGCGCAAGATGGCCCCGGCCCTGGTGCGCCTGTACGAGCAGATGCCGGCGCCCAAGTACGTCATCGCCATGGGCAACTGCGCCATCTCCGGCGGCCCCTTTGCCGGGGAGCACAACTACAACGTGGTCGAGGGCGTGGATACGCTCGTGCCCGTGGACGTCTACGTCCCGGGCTGTCCGCCGCGCCCGGAGGGACTGCTGGAAGGCCTGTTCCTGCTGCAGGAGAAGATCACCGGAAAACGCTGGTGGCCCGAGGCCCCGGGAGGGATCGAGCCATGAGCGTACACTTCCTCGAAACCCTGCCCTGCCTGTATTCCGCGGTCCAGGACCCCGGCCGCACGGGCCTGACCTTCGCGGCGCTCATCGCACCAGAACAAATCCGCAGCGCCGCGCAGCTTTGCCGGGCCGCAGGCTACCATCTGGAAGACGTCAGCGTGTGCGAGGTGCAGGAAGGAACCCTGGCCATCTACCACTTCGACCGCTTCGGCCGGCCGGGCCGCATCTCCTGCATGGCGCTCAGCACCGACAACGCCTTCGACTCCATCGCCGACATCTTTCCCGGGGCCGACTGGCACGAACGGGAGTGCTTCGACTTTTTCGGCACGACCTTCGCCGGGCACCCAAACCTCATCCCCCTGCTCCTGCCGCCCGACGCCCAGACGCCGCCGCTCAGAAAGCAGGACGGCGGCAAGGTCCCCCTGGCCACGCTCTTTCCCTGGGCCCAGGCCCCGGCAACCCCGGAGGAGGCATGATGTTCACCAAGGAACAGATCGCCGAGCGCGGATTCTACACGCAACATTTCGAACAAGGAAAACAGGACAACACCCTCATCCTGAACATGGGACCTCAACACCCTTCGACGCACGGCGTCCTGCGGGTCATGCTGGAGATTGACGGCGAGTACATCCTGCGCGCCGACCCCGTGCTCGGATACATACACCGCATGCACGAGAAGATGGCGGAAGCGAAAACCTACGCCCAGTTCATCACCAACATGGGCCGCGTGGACTACCTGCACGCCCTGGCCTGGAACTGGGCCTTCGTGGGCGCGGTGGAGAAACTCGGCGACACCCCGCCCACGCCGCGGGCCGAGTACTTGCGCGTCATCACCTGCGAACTGAACCGCATCTCCTCGCACCTGCTCTGGTGGGGCGCCTACCTCCTGGACCTGGGCGCCTTCACTCCCATCCTCTACGCATTCGACGACCGCGAGGAGCTTCTGGACATCCTCCAGGACATGACCGGCTCCCGGCTGACCTACGCGTCCTTCACCTTCGGGGGCGTGGTCGCTGACATGAACGACGCGCTCAAGGAACGCATCATCCGCTTCATCGCGCGGCTGCGCGACCGTCTGCCCATGTACAAGTCCCTGGTCACGGACAACTTCATCCTTCTCGGCCGTGTCGAGGACATCGGGCACATCCCCGTGGACATGGCCGTGCGCTACGGCGCCACGGGCCCGGTCCTGCGCGGCAGCGGCGTGGCCTACGACGTGCGCCGGGCCGAGCCCTATTCCGTCTATCCGGACCTGGATTTCACCATCCCCTCCAGCCCTCGCACCGACGCCTTAGGCCGGTATCTGGTGCGCATGCAGGAACTCGAACAGAGCCTGAACATCGTCGAGCAGGCCGTGGCCCAGATCCCTGAGGGCGACATCCAGGCCAAGATGCCCAAGAAGCCGAAAGTCCCGGCCGGCGAGGTCTACTTCGCCGCGGAAGGGGCGCGGGGCAAGATCGGCTGCTACCTGCAGAGCGACGGGGGCGGGAGCCCCTACCGCGTCAAGCTGCGCGCCCCGAGCTTCTCCAACCTGAGCCTGTTCGCGGAACTGAGCCAGGGCACGCTCCTGGCCGACGCCGTATCCATCCTGGGCAGCCTCGACCTCGTCATCCCGGAGATTGACCGATGATCGACCCGCAACTCCTGCGCATCCTCGTGGCATTGGTGGGCATCCTGGTCTTCGTGGCCCTGAACGCCCTGGCCCTGGTCTACGCCGAGCGAAAAATCGCCGGCCATGTCCAGCGCCGCCCCGGCCCCTACGAAGTGGGCCCCCACGGCATACTCCAACCCCTGGTGGACGGCCTCAAGCTCATGGGCAAGCAGCTGACCACGCCCAAGGACGCCGACCCGGTCATCTTCTGGCTGGCGCCCATCATGTGCTTCATGCCCGTGGCCCTGTGCATGCTGCCCATCCCCTTCGGCCCGAACCTCGTGGCCCTGAAGCTCGATCTGGGCATCGTGCTCATCCTGGCCTTCGCCGGGTTCGGCGTGCTCTCGCTGTGCCTGGCCGGCTGGGGCTCCAACAACAAGTGGAGCCTCCTGGGCGCGGCCCGTTCCGTGGCCCAGAACGTGGCCTACGAGATTCCCCTGCTCCTGTCCGTGCTCTCGGTCGCCTTCATGACCGGCAGCCTGGATCTGGCCACCATCTCCGCCGGTCAGGGCGCCCTGCCCTGGCAGTGGAACGCCCTGGTCAACCCGCTGGGCTTCATCATCTACTTCATCTGCGCCCTGGCCGAGACCAACCGCGCCCCCTTCGACCTCCCCGAGGCCGAGAGCGAACTGACGGCGGGCTTCCACACCGAATACTCGGGCATGGGCTTCGGCCTCTTCTTCATGGCCGAGTACGCCAACATGGTCGTGGTCTGCTCCGTGGCCACCGTGCTCTTCCTGGGCGGCTGGAACGGCCCCTTCGCCCCCGGCTGGTGGTGGTTCCTGCTCAAGATGTACGCCCTCATCTTCCTCATCATCCAGATCCGCTGGACCTACCCCCGGGTGCGCTTCGACCAGCTCCTGAACCTGTGCTGGCGGTGGCTCGTGCCCCTGGCCCTGGTGAACCTGGTGTACGTCACCGTCATCGTCAAACTCTAGGAGGCGTCGCGTGTACAGACTCGAAGAAATCAAGCGCGCGGCCCGGGGCATGTGGTCCCTCGTCGTCGGCCTGAACATCACCGGGAAATACTTTCTGCAGCCCAACGTGACCATCCACTACCCCCGTCAGGAAGTGGACAATCTGGCGACGTTTCGGGGCCACATCGAGCTGATTCCCGAGGATGACGATCCCCTGACTCCGCGCTGCATCTCCTGCGGCACGTGCGCCAAAGCCTGCCCCTCGAACTGCATCACCGTGACCAAGAAGAAGGCCCCGGCGCCGACACCCGAGGAAGTCGAACAGGGCGTCAAGCCCAAGGCGCCCAAGGACCCCGAAACCTTCCGGCTGGACTTCACCCTCTGCTCCCTGTGCGGGCAATGCGTGATGTCATGCCCCGCAAGCGCCATCCGTTTCTCGCAGAACATCAACATTGCGGGGTATTCACGGCAGGATTTCCAGTTCGACCTCGTCGCCCGGTTGCGCTCACGGCTGCCAAAACACGTCAATAAGGCGGAATGATTATGGAAACACTCGCATTATTCGCCTACGCCATGTACCTGGCCATCATCGTCGGCGGCGGGTTCACGGCCGTGACCAACCCGAACCTGGTCCGGGCCCTGGTCGGCCTGGTGGCGGCCATGTTCGGTGTCGCCGGCATGTACTTCCTCATGAACGCCCCCTTCGTGGGCCTCATGCAGCTGCTCATCTACGTCGGCGCCATCAGCGTCCTGATCTTCTTCGCCATCATGCTGACCCGCCCGCCGGCGGGCGGCGAGGAGCGGGCCACGTCGCGGCGCAGGCCCATGGCCTTCGTGGCCGCGGCCGCTCCGGTGGCCCTGCTGGGCGCGGTCTGCTTCAAGGCGTTCACGCAGACCGTGGACGTGCCCGCCGAAACGGGCATCAAGGAACTGGGGCAGGGGCTCCTGGGCACCTACGGGCTGGCCTTCGAGCTCATTTCCGTGGTGCTCCTGGTGGCCATGGCCGGGGCCGTGCTGCTTGGCTTCAAACGGAGGGAGGAAGCATGAACTCGCTCTTTCTCTTTCATCTGGCGGGGCTTGCGCTCCTGGGGTTGGGCCTTTTCGGCCTCGTCCAGCGCAAGACCCTCGTAGGCATGCTCATCAGCGTCGAACTGCTGCTGAATGGCGCGGGCCTGTCCATCGTCGCCTCGGCCAAGCTGACCCCGGCCGACGACGTCCTCGGGCAGCTCTCATCGCTTCTGATCATGGGGCTGGCCGCCGCCGAGGCGACCCTGGTCCTGGCCATCATCCTGGTTGTGCTGCGGCGCTTCGGCTCCGTGGAAACCGACACCATCGCCACACTGAGGGACTAAATGGACACACCGGCACTCCTCCTCCCCCTCATCGTCACGGGCCTCGCTCCTCTGGGCATCTGGATGTTCCGCAAAACCCCGAACACCCGCGAAGCGGTCTCCTTTGTCGCCGCGGCCCTGACCTTCGGCTTCATGCTCTCCCTCGTCCCGGGCGTGCTCGGCGGCGAGATCAAGACCCTGACCGTGTTCACCATCCTGCCGGGCATCACCGTCAAGCTCTGCGCCGACGGACTGACCATGATCTTCGGCATCGTGGCCAGCTTCCTGTGGTTCCTGGCCACGAGCTACAACATCGGCTACATGCGCGGCCTGAACGAGCACGCCCAGACGCGCTACTACTTCTGCTTCGCCATCGCCATCTTCGGGGCGGTGGGCGTGGCCATGAGCGCGAATATCTTCACCCTCTACCTGTTCTACGAGATCATCTCCATCTTCACGTACCCGCTGGTCGCCCATCATCAGGATGAAGAAGGATTCAGCGGTGCGCGCAAGTACATGGTCTACCTCATGGGCACGTCGAAGCTCTTCCTGCTCCCGGCCATGGTCCTGACCTACGTGATCTGCGGCACCCTCGACTTCCAGCTCGGCGACGTGGTCAAGGGCATCTTCCCGGCCGACGCCGACCCCTTTCTGGTGCAGCTGACCTACGTGCTCTACATCGCAGGCCTGGCCAAGGCGGCGCTGATGCCGTTCCACAACTGGCTGCCCTCGGCCATGGTCGCGCCCACGCCGGTCTCGGCCCTGCTGCATGCGGTGGCGGTGGTCAAGGCGGGCGTCTTCTCGGTCAGCCGGATCATCCTCTCGGGCTTCGGCCTCGAGACCATGAACGCCCTGAACCTGGGCATCCCCACGGCCTATCTGGCCGCCTTCACCATCGTCGTGGCGTCGATCATCGCCCTGACCAAGGACGACCTCAAGGCCCGGCTGGCCTACTCCACCGTCAGCCAGCTGTCCTACGTGATCATCGGCGTGACCATGCTCACGCCCGACGCGGTCACGGGCGGCCTGGCCCACATCGCGCACCACGCCTTCTCCAAGATCACCCTCTTCTTCGCGGCCGGCGCCATCTACGTGGCCACGCACAACAAGAAGATCAGCCTCATGGGCGGTTTCGGGCGCAAGATGCCCATCACCTTCGCCATGTTCTCCCTGGCCTCCCTGTCCATGATCGGCATGCCGCCGGTCTGCGGGTTCGTGTCCAAATGGTATCTGATCAACGGGGCGATGCAGGCCCACCAGATCATCATCCTCTGCGCGCTCCTCGGCAGCACGATTCTCAATGCCGGATACTTCACGCCGATCATTTACAGGGCTTTCTTCATGGCCCCCGACCCGACGGTTGACTACGACCACTACTCCGAAGCCCCCATGACCATGGTCATCCCCCTGACCATCACGGCCTGCATCAGCGTGCTCCTGGGCTTCTATCCGCAACTCTTCTTCGGTTTCATCAACATTTTCACGGGATTTCGAGGGTAGCCATGGAAACAAGCACGCTTGGCGAACTTCTGGGCAAGGCCCGTCAAAACCTCGGCTTCTGGAAAAAGGTCATGTACGGGATCATGGTCCTTCTGGTCGGGCTGAACGTCCTCATCTACCCGCATCACCCGCACTTCGCGGGTGAGGAAAAACCTGGTTACTGGGCCGTGTTCGCGCTGGTCGCCACGGTCGCCATGGTCCGGATCTGCAAGGGGGCCGCCCACACCTTCCTGGGCAAGAAGGAGGGCTACTATGACCGCTAGCTTCCAGCACCCCTCCGTCCCGTTCCTGATCGCGGCGCTGCTCATCCCGCTCATCAGGACGGACAAATACCGCTGGCTCCTGCCCATCCCGGCCCTCATGGCCGTCGCATCGGTCCTGACCATGCCCACGGGCACGCACGGGGTCATCCACTACCTCGGGCAGATTCTGACCACGGGCAGGGTCGACACGCTGTCCATCGTCTTCGCCCACGTCTTCGCCATCCAGTCGGTCATCGGCTTCATCTACGCCCTGCACCTCAAGGACAGGGCCCAGCACGTGGCTGCCAACCTGTACGTGGCGGGCGGCTTCGGCTGCGTCTTCGCCGGCGACTACCTGACCCTGTTCCTCTTCTGGGAACTGATGAGCATCGCCTCGACCATGCTCATCTGGCTGAACCGAGCCCCGCGCTCGACGGCGGCGGGCTTCCGCTACTTCCTGTTCCACACCCTGGGCGGGCTCATGCTCCTGGCGGGCATGCTGATCCGGCACCAGGCCACGGGCAGCTTCGCCTTCGAAGCCATCATCCCGGCCTCGGCCCAATGGTACGACTACCTCATCCTGGCCGGCTTCTGCGTCAACGCCGCCGTCGTGCCCCTGCACGCCTGGCTGCCCGACGCCTACCCCAGGGCGACCATCACCGGCGCGGTGTTCATGTCGGCCTACACGACCAAGACGGCCGTGTACGTCCTGCTGCGCGGGTTCTCGGGCTTCGAGGTCCTGGCCATCGGCGGGACCATCATGGCCATCTACGGCGTCTGCTACGCCACCATTGAGAACAACGCCCGGCGCATCCTGTCCTACCACATCGTCTCGCAGGTCGGGTACATGGTCGCCGGCATCGGCATCGCCTCCCAGCTGACCCTGAACGGCGCCTGCGCCCACGCCTACGCCCACATCATCTACAAGGGCCTGCTGTTCATGACCACGGGCGCGCTGCTGTACGCCACGGGCACGGCCAAACTGTCCGAGCTCGGCGGCCTGGTCCGCCGTCTGCCCTGGGTCTTCGTGCTGTACATGGTCGCGGCCGTGTCCATCTCGGGCATGCCGCTCTTCTCGGGCTTCGTGTCCAAGACCATGGTCATAGCCGGAGCCGCCGAGGCGCACCGCACCTGGCTGGCGCTGGGTCTTGAACTGGCCTCCATCGGCACATTCCTGTCCGTCGGGCTGAAGCTCCCGTACTTCGCCTTCTACGCCAAGCCCGACGACATGACCCGGCCCATCACCCCCATCCCGGCCAACATGTACGTGGCCATGGGCCTGGGCGCGGCATTGTGCTTCATCATCGGCATCCAGCCGCAGCTGCTGTACTCGCTGCTGCCCTTCGAAGCCGACTACGTGCCCTACACGCCGTGGCACGTGCTGCAGATCTCCATCCTGCTCGGCTTCACGGGCCTGGGCTTCGCCCTCATGGTGGGGCGCCTCACGCCGGCGGCCAAGCAGAACCTGGACTTCGAGTTCTTCTACATCTGGATCGGCAGGATCTTCCTGTTCTTCTGCCAGTACCCCTTCGCCGTGGTCGACGCATGGTGGAGCGAAATCTACCGGAAGGTCGGCCTGGGCGGCCTGTTGGAACGCGCCAAGGAAGCCAACTACTGCGACCAGCTCGTCATCGACGGCATCCTGGACGGCAGCGCCCTCGGCGTGCGCGGCATAGGCCGCCATACGGCATCGACGGTCAACGGCAAGCTGCAGGACTACATCGGCGGCGCGGTGATCCTGGCCTTCGGCATCGGCGCCGCGGCGATGCTCTTCACCCTGCTCCGCTAACCCCGAAACAAGGACTGACCAACATGACAGCATCATCCTTTCCGGTCCTGAGCGCGCTCATCTTCTTCCCCTTGGCGGCGTCCCTGGCGCTGCTCATGGTGAAGGGCGAAGAGGCCATCCGCAGGCTGACCCTGGCCGCGGGCCTGGCGGAGATCGCGCTGGCGCTCCCGCTGGCCGGTTTCGATCTCGCCTCGGGCGGGTTCCAGTTCGTGGAGAAGGCATCCTGGGTGCCGCAGTGGGGTTTGACCTACCATCTCGGCATCGACGGCATCAGCCTGCTCATGATCCTGCTGACCGTGGCCCTCCTGCCGCTGTGCGTGCTCTGCTCCTGGCACTACATCTCCAGACGCATCAAGGAGTTCCACATCGTCCTGCTGCTCATGACCTCGGCCTGCGTCGGCGTCTTCGCGTCCCTGGACTTCGTGCTCTTCTACCTCTTCTGGGAAGCCATGCTCGTGCCCATGTACCTGCTTATCGCGGTCTGGGGCGGCCCCAACAAGCGCTACGCGTCCATCAAGTTCTTCCTCTACACCCTGGCGGGGTCGACGCTCCTGCTGGTGGCCATCATCGCCTTCTACGCCGCCGGGGGCACGTTCTCCATCCCGGAACTGATGACCAAGACCTTCAGCCCCAGGCTGCAGTTCTGGGCCTTCCTGGCCATGGCCCTGGCCTTCGCCATCAAGTGCCCCATGTTCCCCTTCCATACTTGGCTCCCGGCCGCCCACGTCGAGGCGCCCACGGCCGGGTCGGTCCTGCTGGCCTCGGTGCTCCTGAAGATGGGCACGTACGGCTTCCTGCGCTTCTGCATGCCCCTGACCCCGGACGCCTGCGTGACCTTCGCGCCCCTCATGATCGCCCTGTCCCTGGCCTCCATCCTCTACGGCGGGGTCATCGCCCTCGGGCAGAAGGACATGAAGAAGCTCATCGCCTACTCGTCCGTGGGCCACATGGGCTTCGTGACCCTGGGCATCTTCCTCTTCAGCCAGCGTGGCGTGGAGGGGGCAGTCATGCAGATGCTCAACCACGGCATCACCACCGGCGGCCTGTTCATGCTCGTCGGCGCGGCCTACGAGCGCAGCCACAGCCGTGAAATCAGCGAAAACATGGGTCTGGGCAAATACCTGCCGGCCTACATGTTCTTCTTCGGGCTCTTCTCCCTGTCCTCCCTGGGCTTCCCGGGCACCAACTCCTTCGTGGGCGAGGCCCTGGTCCTGGTGGGCGCGTTCCAGGAGAGCCTGCTGGTCGGCGGCCTGGCCATCCCCGGCGCCATGCTCGCCGCGGCCTACATGCTGCGCCTGCTGCAAAAGCTGGCCTGGGGCGTACCGAGCAAAGGCGCAAAATTCACCGACCTGTGCCCGCGGGAATGGATCTACCTCGCGCCGCTGGCGGTCTTCGTGCTCTACATCGGCCTGGCCCCGACCATGACGCTCAAGGTCATGGACCCGTCCATCGACAAACTGCTCACGGATTTCTCGGCCAGGACCGAGGACGCGGCTACCGCCAGGCCCATCAACCTGGCCCATACCCCGTTGATGAACGGCAAGGAGGCAAACCAATGACCCTCGCGCTTCTCCCTGAAATCCTGCTTCTGGGGCTGATCGTCCTGATTTTCTGCCTTGTGGTCGCGAAACCGGGCAAGAATGTGGCCGGAACCTGGCTCCCAGTCGGTTGTCTGGCCGTCCTGGCCGCGGCGGGGGCGAGCCTCGGGCAGTCGGCCACCCTCTTCGGCGGCACCTACCAGGTGGACCCCCTGTCCCAATTCATGAAAATGGCCGTGGCCCTGGGTCTGTTCATCGCCGTGACGAACTCCAGGGGCCAGGTGACACTCAAAGACGAGATGCGCGCGGATTATTCCATGCTGCTGTGCCTGTCGGCGTGGGGCCTCATGCTCTTGGCCAGTTCCGTGGAACTCATGACCATCTACATCTCCCTTGAGATCTCCTCCTACGCCCTCTACGCCCTGATCCCCCTGCGGGCGGGCGACAAGCGGGCGGCCGAGGCGGGGATCAAGTATGTGCTCTTCGGCGCGGCGGCCACGGCGGTCTCCCTGTACGGGTTCGCCTACATCACCGCGTCCCAGCACACGACCTTCCTTGCGGAGCTCACGGCCAAGCCGTGGGACTTCGCCACCAACCCCGGCGCCCTGGTCGGCCTGATCATGTTCATGGCCGGGTTCATGTACAAGCTGGCCCTGTTCCCCTTCCACTTCTGGTGCCCGGACGTCTACCAGGGCACGAGCAACGAGACGGCGGCCTACGCCGCGACCCTGCCCAAGCTCGGGGCCGTGGTCATCCTGGTCCGCCTGGCCTCCCTTCTGGTGCCGGGTCAGCCCGGCATGACCATCCTGGCCGTCCTGGGCGCGGTGTCCATGACCTTCGGCAACCTCTCGGCCCTGGTCCAGGACGACGTGAAGCGCATGCTCGGCTACTCCTCCATCGCCCACGCCGGATACGTCATCATCGGCCTGGTGGCCGGGACCGCCGAGGGACTGGCCTCGGCCTCGTTCTACGCGCTGGTCTACATCCTCATGAACCTGACCTGCTTCTGGGTCGTCTGCCACCTGTCCAAGGACGGCCGGAACATGCGTTACGCGGATCTGGACGGACTGCACCAGCGCAGCCCGGTCTTCGCCTTCGTCCTGGCCGTGGCCGCGTTCTCCCTGGTCGGCCTGCCGCCCACCGCCGGGTTCATGGGCAAGCTCTTCCTGCTGACCGCGACCTGGGGCCGGGGCTACGACTGGCTGGTCATCATCGCGGCCCTGAACACGGCCATCTCGATCTACTTCTATCTGAGCCTGGTCCGGCATGCCTACACGCATGACCCGTCATCCGCGTCCGAGACCAAAAACAGCGGATTGGCCCTCGGCACACTTTTCGCGGCCGTTCTCCTGGCGCTGGGGATCCTGCCGGGCCCCGTCTACGAGTTGGCCGCGCAGGCCGGAAAATCACTTTTGCCGTAACGGCTCTGTTTTGGGGATAATTCGGTACAACCTTTAACGCATTTGGAGCTTCCATGAATTGGATTCAGGTTTATGACCCCTTTAACAGTATTGTGGGATCTGCCCTTGTTGCGGCAATTCCTCTTTACATCCTCTTTTTCATGCTTGCGGTGAAAAGAGCAAAAGGGCATTTCGCCGCTGGCCTGGCCGTGCTCGGCGCCCTGATCGTGGCGGTGGCCGTGTGGGGCATGCCCGCACAGCTGGCCGCATCCTCCTTCCTCTACGGCGCCGGGGTCGGCATCTTCCCCATCGTCTGGATCGTCGTGACCGCCATCTGGGTCTACAACATGACCGTCGAGAGCGGACAGTTCGAGATCATCAAGAGCTCCCTGGCCACCATCACCGAGGACCGGCGCCTGCAGGCCATCTTCATCGCCTTCGCCTTCGGCTCCTTCATCGAGGGCACGGCAGGCTTCGGCACACCCGTGGCCATCACCGCAGCCATGCTCGTCGGCCTGGGCTTCAACCCCCTCTACGCCGCCGGACTGTGCCTCATAGCCAACACCGCGCCCGTGGCCTTCGGCGCCCTGGGTATCCCTATCATCGCCGTGGCCGAACTGACCAAGCTCGATGTCATGCACATCAGCGCCATCACCGGCCGCCAGCTGCCCTTCCTGTCCATCATCGTGCCCCTGTGGCTGTCCGTGACCATGTGCGGCTTCAAGCGCTCCATGGAAGTGCTCCCGGCCTGCATCGTGGCCGGCCTGTGCTTCGCCACGACCCAGTTCGTGACCTCCAACTTCGTCGGCCCCATGCTCCCCGACGTCCTCTCGGCCATCGCCACCATCGTCGGTCTGGGCATGTTCCTCAAAGTCTGGCAGCCCAAGAGCATCTGGCGCTTCCCCAACGAGCCCGCCTCCACCGGCAAGGCCGTCTGCAACTACTCCCAGGGTGATGTCATCCGCGCCTGGATGCCCTGGGTCATCCTCGCCGCCATGGTCTTCATCTGGGGCCTCAAGCCCGTGCAGGACATGATGAAGTCCACGGTCATCAACTTCGCCTGGCCGGGCCTGGATTCCCTGATCAGCAAGACCGTGCCCGTCGTGGCCCAGGAAACCGTCTACAAGGCCATGTACAAGTTCAACTACCTGACCTCCCCCGGCACCGCCGTCCTCATCGCCGGCATCCTGTCCCTGGCCGTGCTGCCCAAATACGGCGTCGGGCGCGCCGTGTCCTGCTTCGGCAAGACCGTGGTGCAGCTGCGCTTCCCCATCGTGACCATCGCCATGATCGTGGGCCTGGCCTACCTCATGAACTACTCCGGCATGAGCTCCACCCTGGGCCTGGCCTTTGCCCAGACCGGCCACTTCTTCCCGCTCTTCTCGCCGGTCATCGGCTGGCTGGGCGTGTTCCTGACCGGCTCCGACACCTCGTCGAACCTGCTCTTCGGCAACCTGCAGATGACCACCGCCCAGCAGATCGGCGTGTCCCCGGAACTGTGCGTGGCCGCCAACTCCTCCGGCGGCGTCACCGGCAAGATGATCTCCCCGCAGTCCATCTCCGTGGCCACGGCCGCGGCCAACATGGTCGGCGAGGAAGGCAACCTCTTCCTCTTCACCCTGAAGCACTCCATCGCCATGATCATCTTCGTCAGCGTGCTGACATATCTCCAAGCCTACCCCCTGAGCTGGATGCTGCCCTAGCCCCCCGGCATCGAACGATGCCGGGAGACTGCGGAACGCCTGCTCCCTCCCCCTCCCTGGGCCGCCTGCTTTCCCA
Source organism: Desulfomicrobium salsuginis (assembly GCF_054657795.1). NCBI lineage: Bacteria > Pseudomonadati > Thermodesulfobacteriota > Desulfovibrionia > Desulfovibrionales > Desulfomicrobiaceae > Desulfomicrobium > Desulfomicrobium salsuginis. The sequence continues at coordinate 1,009,812 of NZ_BAAHYA010000002.1, forward strand.
CAAGGCAGGCGGCCTTTCTCGTCGCGCCGGCGTCCGGCAAGCAGTGACGGCTCGCGGCCCTGTTGCGCGCACCCCTCACAACGGCCAGAATATGAGCAGCAGCGGAAGGCTTACGGACAGGACGAGAACGTCCATCGGCAGCCCCATGCGCCAGTAATCGCCGAAACGAAACCCCCCGGGGCCGAGGATCAGGGTGTTGTTCTGGTGTCCGATAGGGGTCAGGAAGGCGCAGGAAGCCCCGATGGCGACCGCCATGAGAAACGTGTCCGGGTTCACGCCCAGCCTGAGCGCCGCGCCCAGCCCGACGGGAGCCATCACGGCCGCGGTGGCGGTGTTGTTCATGAAATCGGTCAGCACCATGGTCGTGGCCATGATCACCGCCAGGCCGACAAAGGCATTTCCCTGCGCCATGGTGTCCAGCAGCAGGCGCGCGATCAGGTCCGCCAGGCCGGTGCTCTGCATGGCGCCCGCTACAGGCAGAAGCGCCCCCAGCAAGATGACCACAGGCCAGTCGACCGCCTCGTAGACAGTGCGCAGCGGGACGGTTCGCAGCGCCATGGACGCCAGCACGCCGCCAGCGAAGGACACCGCGGCGGGAAGCAGGTCCAAGGCGGCCACGCCAACCGACACCCCGAGAATGCCCGCAGCCAGAAGGGCCTTCCGCTTGTCCGGGATGTTCAGGTCGCGTTGCGCCAGGGGGACGCAGCCGGAACTGTTTGCAAATTCGTTCAAGACGTCCCTGCGTCCCTGCAAGAGCAGCACGTCGCCGGGCTTGAACCTGAGGGAACGAAGCCTGGCAATCGTGAAAGAGTCCTGCCGTGCGACCGCAAGCAGATTGATGCCGTACCGGCTGCGCAGCAACAGGTCGCTTGCGGAACTCCCGACAATCCGCGATTCCGGCAACACTGCCATTTCAACCAACCCGGCCTCCGTGTCGTGCACGGATTCTGGCGGCGTCTCGCCTCCCTCTTCCTGGTCGGCTTCGGGCCCGGTGCTGCCTGAGGATTTTGCCATGCCGGCGCCGACGCGCTCTTCCTGACGGTCGCCATCGCCCTTGTCGGCGCCGTCGCTGCCAGCCGGCGGCTTGTCTTCTTCCAGCTTGAGATCCAGCCGAGACAGCACCTCCGCCAGAACGCCGACGTTCGCTTCAAGCACGAGGATGTCTCCAGCCCTCAGGACTTTGCCGGGCCGGGGTGAGCGCACGTAGACGTCGTTGCGCACGAGATCCAGCATCTGCGCATCGAGATCCGCCAGCACCCGCGTCACCTCCCGGACCTGTTTGCCTTCGATGGCGCTGTTTTCCGGAACGCGAAGCTCGGTGATGTAGGAACTCGTCTCGAAACCGGCGGTTCCGGCCTGCTTCCGTGCCGGAACCAGGCGCCAGCCGACAAGGGCGATGAAGACGACGCCGACGGCGGTCAGCGGCAAGCCGACCATGGAAAAATCGAACATGCCGAAGGCGCCCATGTCCGGCCGGGAGCCCCGGAAACCCGAGACGATCAGATTGGGCGGGGTTCCGATCAGGGTCATGGTGCCACCGAGGATCGACCCGAAGGCCAGGGGCATCAGCAGCTTCCCCGGAGGGAGATCCAAACGGCTCGCAACCTGAATGGCGACAGGCATCAGCAGAGCCAATGCACCGACATTGTTCATGAAAGCCGACAAGACAGCGGCAAGGGCAGCCAGCGCCGCTATGCTCGCCGTCGGTCTGGCGGAATCCGGCAGCACGGCCCTGCTCAGCACGTCGACGGCTCCAGAAAGCTGCAGGCCGCGACTGAGCACCAGCACGCACGCCACGGTGACCACCGCGGGATGGCTGAAACCGGCAAAAGCCTGTCCAGGAGCGACCAGTCCGAGCACGACACAGGCCAGCAAAGCCCCGACAGCCACCATGTCGTGCCGCCACCTGCCCCACATGAACATGCCGATGACTGCCATCATGACGACCGTGATCGCGATCTGATCGTGGCTCATAACAACCTCCTTACAGAACGCCCAGTTCCCGGACCTTGCGGACGACCGTACCCCTCTTCGCCGCATTTTGAAATCATGGGCAGCGCCTCGAAAAGCGCCACAGGAGGAGCGCTGATGACGCACAGCGGGGCAGACGCGAAATTCCCCATCCAGCGCATGATTCCGCGCCTAGGAGTGCCGGTCTTCAGGAACGGATGATCCCCGCAGCACGGGACTACCCATGAACTTCGGCTGGAAAATGTCCGCCCCGTCCACTAAGGCTTCGTGAACCAGTGGAGGTGATCGTGAACGAACTGCTCATGTACGGCCCCGTCGCCCTGTCCGCGACAGCCATTCTTCTTCTCCTCGTCGTTCTGTACCGCATGTCGCGCAGCGCCCTGCTCATGGGCGCACGGCTCGAGGCCTTCGAAAAGTCCATGGAAATGACGGCCCGCCTCATCAAGGACGAAATCGGCCAGGGACGGATCGAGTCCGGTCGCATGCTGGGCGATCAGCGCCGGGAGGTCGCCGAGAGTTTCAGGGAACTGGCGGGGGGCGTGCTGCAGCGTATGGCCGATGCGCATTGCGCCCAGGGGCGTCGGTTCGACGCATTGGCCGCGCAGTTTTCCGACTTCACCAGATCCAACCAGGACCAGCTTGCCCTCCTCGAAAAACAGGCGGCCGAGAACTCCACGGCCTTGCGCGGCGAAGTGGTCTCGACGCTGAAGGACATCGCCGAAGCCGTGACCATGAACATGAAGAGCGTCGGCGAGGCGCAGATGATCCGGATGGACGCCTTCGGAACGCAGTTCGCGGCGGCCGCCAAGGGAACCTCCGACAAGCTCGACGCCGTCACACTCGAATCCGCTGCCCACGCCAAGAGCCTGCGGGAGGAAGTCGTGGCTACGCTGACGAAGATCTCCGAGTCCATGAACACGACCCTCAAGGACCTCTCGGCGGCCGAGAAGGTCCAGCTCGACGCCTTCTCGGGGCAGCTGTCCGAACTGACAAAAACCACCTCCGGGAGCCTCGACGCCATGCGCGTCCAGGCCTCGGGCAGCGCCAAGGAGTTGCGGGAGGAGATCGTCAGGGCCCTGACCGCCGTCTCCGAAACCACGGCCAGGACCATGGGCGAACTCGGCAAGACGCAGAAATCCCAGCTCGACGCCATGGCCGCGGCCATGAACCAGCTCTCGGAGACCAATGCCGCCAAACTGGAGACCGTCCGCTCCACCGTCGAGACCAAACTGAAGATGCTGCAGGACGACAACGCCAAACAGCTCGAAAACATGCGCCAGACCGTCGACGAAAAGCTCCAGGGCACTCTGGAGAAGCGGCTCGGCGAGTCCTTCCGGCAGGTCAGCGAGCGCCTCGAACAGGTCCACAAGGGCCTGGGCGAGATGCAGACCCTGGCCACGGGCGTGGGCGACCTGAAAAAGGTCCTGACCAACGTCAAGACGCGCGGCACGTGGGGCGAGGTGCAGCTCGGGGCCTTGCTGGAGCAGGTCCTGAGCGCCGAGCAGTTCGTGCGCAACGCCTCCACCCGCGACGGCGCCGAGCGCGTCGAGTTCGCCGTCAAGCTGCCCGGCCAGGACGGCGAGGCCCCAGTGCTGCTGCCCATCGACGCCAAGTTCCCGGTGGAGGACTACCAGCGCCTCCTCGACGCCCAGGAGCGCGCCGACGCCGAAGGCATCGAGACGGCCGGCAAGCAACTCGAAATCAGGGTCAAGGCCTGCGCCAAAGACATCCGGGACAAGTACGTCAACCCGCCCGTCAGCACGGACTTCGGCATCCTCTTCCTGCCCATCGAAGGGCTCTTCGCCGAGGTCATCCGCCGCCCGGGCCTCGCTGAATGCATCCAGCGCGATTGCCGAGTGGTCATCGCCGGCCCGACGACCTTGTGGTCAATCCTGAACAGCCTGCAGATGGGCTTCCGCACCCTGGCCATCCAGAAACGCTCCAGCGAGGTCTGGACCCTGCTCGGAGCGGTCAAGACGGAATGGACCAAGTACGGCGAGGTCCTGGACGCGGTGCAGAAACGCATCCACCAGGCTTCGGAGACCATCGAAAAGGCCAAGATCCGCACCCGCGCCATCGGCCGCAAGCTCCGAAACGTCCAGGAACTGCCAGCCGAGGCATCCTCGACGCTGCTTTCGCTGCCCATGGATGACGATGAAGGCGAACTCGTTGTCGAAATGCAATAGGCCGACGTGAAAATTTGGCATTGCGGGACAAAGTGATGATGGAAGATAGAACGCGCGAACCGGATATAAGCATTAAAATTAGCGTATTCTCCTACTGACATTTCCTCCCTTGGACGCTACAAAACCCCATGCTTGAGCCACCATTCGCCTTTCCACCCATCCGGCAGGATACCAACAGAAGCACTTGGACGGCAGAAACCCTCGGCCGGGCGCCGTACAAGCCCGTCCTGCTCCTTGCCGTGATCGACCTCATGGATGCCGGCAAGATTACCGAAAACCGGATCGTACCCGACCAGGATCTGACCGATGCGTTCATGCTCTACTGGAACGCCATCCTGCCCGACCGCCTGCGCCCGAGCATCCACCTGCCCTTCTTCTACCTGCAGACGGACGGTTTCTGGACCCTGCATCCGCTCCCCGGCAAGGTGCTGCCCGCCACGGAGCCGTCCTCCTGGAAGAATGTACGGGAGCGGTACGCCTGGGCGTCCCTGGAGCAAAGCATCTTCGATCGCCTGAGGAAACCGGAAAACCGCACCACGGCCCGGCTGGACCTGATCCGCCGCTGCTTCGCGCCCGCGCTGGGAAAGCCGCTGCTCGACTTGGCCACTGCCCAGATCTCGGCCTTCAACTATGCCGACAAACTCCTCCGGGAAGCGCCGGCGCCCTACGAAAAACCCGTGGAAAAACCCGTCCGCGACCAGGCATTCCGAAGGGTCATCGTCAAGGTTTACGACCACCGCTGCGCCCTGTGTGGCATCCGCATCATCTCCCCGGACAGCCGCACGGCGGTCGACGCCGCCCACATCAAGGACTGGGCAGTGTCCCACGACGACACCCCCGCCAACGGCCTGGCCCTGTGCAAGCTCTGCCACTGGACCTTCGACAGCGGCTTGGTGGGTTTCGACGACGACTACCGCGTCATCGTCGCCCGTTCGATAGCACGAGACGGCAACCTGCCGGGGCATATCCAGCAATTCGCGCACAGGCCGATGATCCTTCCGGAAAGGCAGTGCCACTACCCGGCGACGGAGAATCTGGCGTGGCATCGGCAGCGGTACAAGCTTTGATAAATCGCAGCCGATTCTCACATCCTAAATATTAAATTATTTTATTATTTATCATACTTTACTTGACGTGCATTTATTGGTATTCATAATTTTTTCAACATAAAATTCCAACATTTTTTCATTTATTTGACACTCCCATATTACAACAACTTCCCACCCTAACTGTTTCAATTTGGAAATACATTTATTATCTCTTGCTATATTTTCATTGAATTTATTATTCCAGAAATCGTAATTTGAAGCTGGAACATATGATTTTGAACATCCTTCATGTCTGTGCCAGAAACATCCATGAACAAATACAACTAATTTAAATTTTGGGAAAACCAAATCTGGCTTCCCAGGCAAATCTTTTCTGTGGAGCCGATATCTTAGACCCTTAGCGTGAAAATATCGACGGACCAAGAGTTCAGGTTTAGTATTTTTTTGTTTGATCGCAGACATTATTTCACTTCTTTTTTTTGAATCCACTATATCTGCCATGGTGCCCGCTTTCCTTGTTGCTTTTTCATTTCAATCTTGGCAATTGAGCCCTTGCCATAAAAATATTTCAATCCTAACCAACTGAATTAATGAAAACAATACCCGTTGTCGATATTTTTGCCGGACCAGGAGGCTTGGGAGAAGGTTTTTCCGCCTTTGTCGACAATTCGCAATCTTGCCCATTTGAAATTATCGTTTCGGCAGAGATGGATCCATATGCACACGAAACCTTACGCCTTCGAGCTTTTTATAGAAGTCTAATACTCAACCAAGAAGACCCATCTGAATTGTATCAATATTGTCTTGGACAAGTTCCTAAGCCCTACAATTCAAGGACATCTCCTCTCTGGATCAAGGCAAATAATGAAGCTCTATGCTTAGAACTTGGAAGCAAGCAAGGAGATTTTAAATTATATAAGCATCTCGATACACACCTTTTCAACGTTAACAAGTGGGCATTGATTGGCGGACCACCATGCCAAGCATACTCTGTCGTCGGACGTGTTCGCAACCAAGGTAACACAAAATATAATCCATCAAACGATAAAAGACATTTTTTGTATCAAGAATACTTAAAAGTTTTAAATAAATACAAGCCTGCTGTATTTGTTATGGAAAATGTGCGAGGCATGCTTTCATGCAAAATTGAAGGAAAATACATTGCATATAAAATATTGAATGATTTGGCAAATGGAGGAGATCCGGATTGCAAAAATAATTGTACTGGCTATAAAATATATTCCATCGTAAAACCAGTTTACTATGAACAAGGAATGGATATTGCCGATGTCGACACGTCTGATTATATTGTCAAATCAGAAGATTATGGAATTCCCCAGACTCGACACAGAGTAATCCTCCTTGGAGTACGCAATGATATATGTAAAAAACCAGATTTATTAAAATTTCAACAACCACCATCTGTCTCAAACATGTTGTCAGACCTTCCGAAATTGCGCAGTGGCTTGACAAGAGAACCAGATGATCAAGCAAAATGGCATTTATATGTTGCTCGAGAGCTATGGAATTTGGCTAAACATGCGCAGAAAGCTGGAATGCATGATTTTGCAGACGAATTGAATGAAAATGGTTATTTAGTTTCCATTAAAAAATATAATCGTTACGCCCAAAGAAAAAATAAGCTCAATTTCTCAAAAAAACTTCCCCCTGATCTTCAAAGATGGTTACGCGGTATTTGGCCGGATACATGCTTAAATCACGAAAGTAAGTCCCATATGGTTTCTGATTTAAGAAGATATGCATTTGCATCTGTATTTGCCAAAACTTTTAACAGATCTCCAAAGGGAGAAAACGATTTTTCTTTACCTGGATTGGCTCCTGAACATGGCAACTGGAATTCCGGAAATTTTGCAGATAGATTCCGAGTCCAGTTAGCGTCCCTACCATCAACAACTATTACGAGCCATATTTCAAAAGATGGACATTACTATATTCATCCTGATCCACTTCAGTGCCGGAGCTTAACTGTACGAGAAGCTGCAAGGCTGCAAACTTTCCCGGATGATTATTTTTTTTGCGGCCCTAGAACAAGTCAGTATACCCAAGTTGGCAATGCCGTTCCTCCGTATTTAGCCAAACAAATTGCATGCATTGTTCATAGCCTCTTCGAAGAATGAAAACGAACTCCCGTTCATCCACAGCATAGGAGAGTAGAATCTTGTCATCGGAGCCCGTCCAAAGGGGCTGGCGCTTGATGATGAGCCGTGCCTCGAAGGCGCCCAGGCAGTGACGGAAAAAACCAATTGGAAGTTCGCCAAAATCAGCCTTTGGGGGGTTTGAGGCTGTGGCCGTTCCGAGATTGGCGATAGGACTTGCAACGGGACCATGCGTTGAATGGTCGATCATTTCGGCATTGAGGGCTTGTTCGTCGAGGGCCCTGTCAGTTGCGTTAGAAGACCTTCTTCGCCAATGAAGCTTCCAAGCTTCTTGTGATCCGCGAGGAGTTTGTCAATCAGGCCACTTGGAAGTGGATTGCGTGCGGTCATATCGACTCCTTGTGGGATCGAATATCGACGGCTGCCCCCTTACAAAAATATTATTCACCCCAGCCGAGATCACTCCGAGAGGAGTTAACCCTAAAAAAATCGTGCTGCCTGCGTTGCTTCCCCTGCCCGAATCTGATATTTTTTCAAAACTACCTTTACGGGTTTAATCAAGCTTATTTCGTCGCAGGTGGCCAAAGACAACTTCCGATCGCATTATACAACTTCCAATTGTCCCAAGAAAACCCGTCCGGTTGATAGTCATTATTTCATGCTGAAATTATGGCAACTTTTCATCATCAAAATCACACATTAAATTCATATCCCATTTCATTCATGCGTTTGAAAAGAAACTCCAAAGTATTCTTCTCGGAGGCGCTTATAATAATGTTTCCAGAATTTATTTTACTGAGAGCGGCATGACTCTTCGGCGAAAGAAGTCTTCTGGAACGAGCAAACTCCATGATTTCATTCATCGCAGGCATGAGTTCAAGCAATCTAGTCTCAAATTCAATTTCATTGGTCATTTTTTTGACCGCTAAGCTCTCTTTCTTGATCAGTTTCAACTGATCAGCATGAATAAGCGCTGTCTTCAGCGACCCCGGAAGTTCGACTTTTAGGCTGGACACAGCCGCCCAGCAAGCCTGTTTCTTGCAATATTCGCCCAAGTTTTTAACGTTTGGAGGCGCGTCTTTAATTTTTAAGTAGACCTGTGGAGCCAGATTCTCAAGCGCAGCTTTCAGCCCATCGCAAAGGGTTTGTTTGTTCCAGATCTGCTGGAGATCCAGATAAAAATTGCCGCCGGCCTTGAGGTGATTGACCAGCCACGCAATCGTGTAGGTGACAATCTGAGCCTTGTAGCCACGGTCATCCCGATACCAAACTGATTGTGCAACCATCTTATCAGTCCATCGAAAGACAATGACCTTGGCTATGACATCTTTGAAATACCCATCGTTGTAACTGTTAGAGTTTTCTTCCCAATCCTTTCCAATCATGTCAGCAAAATGCATGAAACACTTCTGAGCCCCTTGGCTGACAAGATGTGGCAGACACTCGAATGTGAGTGCATATTTCGCAAAGTCTGTCTTCGTGATAACCTGATCTGACGGGAACTCGGTTTCAAACTTACGCTTATCCGATATCTTCCCATATGCAAACATGTTCTTGTACTGACCTCTGGCTCTTTCGTAGAACCACTTTGAGGCGGTAAAGGCGTTTTCTTTCTGGGGAGCTGAAAGCCTTCTGGAGATCTTCTCCATTTCGACATGGAACGGATGAGTTGAGAAGAAATCGGCATCACTGATCTTGTTCTGAGAGTTGGCATACCTAGATATCTTCGGAACGGTTTCATCGACGCGTTCCTCCGAAATCACACTTAGCTTCATCTGGACAAAAACGTTATCAAGGTTTGCTTTTTTATTATCTCTTGCATAGAGGATGGACGCTGTAGTCTGCCCCCCGTTGACAATTTGAAGGTTGTTGATGGCCTTGATCGTTGTCCCCCCGGCCAGCTCCTTCGTCGTCACTCCAGAAGCTGTCGCTGTAAGCCCATTGTTATATGCAAAGAACATCTGGGGATATTTTTCAATGGTCGTGATGATTGCCTGATTGACCTTTGTCTTGGCCTGCAGAAACGTTCTGACGTTCTGCTCTAAAAGTCTTGCACCGTAAATTTCATAGATTCTGGAAAGAAGACATCCAGGCATGACCACCAAGTAGGATGCATATTCCGTGCTTCCTGTATGCACTTTGAGACAAGGAAGTGTTGTCTGGAATTCCTCTTCAAGGTCGATTTCTATCGGTTCTGGAGACCCCATGGACTTGAGAATGTCGATATATCTTGAAAAATCGAGAATATTGTAGATAAATTTCTTTCCTGCAATCTCTCTAGAATCAACCGTCTTCTTTCTTGAAGCAAGTCTTGCGTTTGAAAATATGATAACGCGGACTCTCTTGAACAGCGCATTATCTGAAAAAATCGGATATGCGACTTGAAATGTCGGACTAGTTTCCTCAATAGTATTTATGTACCCAGGTTTTATAGCATTTTTATAGAATCGCTCAACCCTTCCGTAGAGAGAATTGACTTGACTCTGGTTCAGTGGCGCTATTTCCTCGTCATCTCTCAGGTCGACGATTGCGAGATAAAGCTCACCTCGCTCCGTATCGAGAGCATATCCGTCAACTTGATATCCAGTCGTCCCTTCCTTTTTGACCGGAGTATAGGTCAGATCCAGACAATCTCCATTTCCTGCTGCAATCTCAGCATAAATATTGAAAAAACTTTCCGGCTGCGGCTGACCGAAAGCATAAGAGTCCCTTTTGATGTCTTTCCACAATTCTGCATAAGCTTCTTCTATATTTTGCATGACAGATTACCTCTCGGAATAATCCTGACCAAAAACAGAGTCCTTGAACTGATCTTCTGCTACTAGGAAATCGCTGATCGATTCCCTCCTGATGCTGTATTTGACTTCCGTGATCCCAGAAACAAGCTCGGACGCCTTGATGGCTGGAAATCCTTCCCCAACCAGATAGTAGCACCGCTCATTGATAATCCATTTTTCAGCATCGTACTCGCTTCTTTTCATGTACCCGAACTCAATGAGGACTGAACGAAGATTATCGATCGCTGCTGTATCCTTTCCCATTCTTTCGGAAACACTTACAATCAGATCATTCAATGACATTGCCTGCGGATCTTCATTCCCTGCTGGACCGATGATCTGATGACAAATCACAATTTGTCCGGAAACTGTATCCAATTGTTCTGCTGATGCAATCTGAATCTTGCGGTCGGAGCTGCTCAACTGCGTCTTGATCTCCATCAGCCAAGAGCCGAGAATGAAATCCTGCTCGTCGCCAAACGGACCCCGCCACGATGACAAGGCCTCATGCGGTGCAAGATGCCCCAGTAAAATGTCCCTAAAGAACAGAAGCTCTCCCCACAGCCCGATGATTTGACTTCGAGAAAGGATGTCCTCCATTCTGGATTTGAGCAGCTCCTGCCATCTCGCAAGCCGACGGAGCGTGGTTTCAAGACCGGCTACGTGCTGATCTCGCTGAAGCATTCTCGTGGCGGACATCAGATTGGCACAGAGCGCCTTGAAAATATCCACTTGTGCCGCGTCTATCAGTCTGAGCCGAAGTTCGAACTCTCCCTCACCCCATGTATCCAGTACTATATCCAACCCAGCCAGCTGTTTCGGATTTCTCGGTAGCGTGCCGGTGAGCCTGCCTCTGAGAGTGAAAACGTAATTTCCGTAAAAATCCTTGCCGTAGAAGAAATCCATCGGATGGAGTGGGTTAACGCGGCGCACTCTCAGTTCAGATGGGTGGTCACTTCTTTTGAAATCATCCCACTTCTCAGGCATACTCCACTCCATCAATCATTGGTTCGTCATCATCAGGTGGCTCCACAGCGGCTTCTAGAATTTGACGCCTATACACAAGGTTGACCTGATAAGTTCGTTCAACTGCTTTTACAGACGTTGCCGGGAGACAGAAAGTCAAAGTTACGACTGGGTTGGACAGCTGGAGAGCCTCCCCTTTGGGCTCTTCCTTGAGCTTAGCTTCGAACGCATGTATCAGAAGCAGAGGCCTTTTTCTGTGACGGCTGTATGAACAGCACCCTCTCTCTGTGCTTCCGCCTTCGATCTCGAATTCCGCCGCCTGTCGTTCTTCGCTGCTTAGGCCGAGCTTCTCATCACCAGGGTTGGCAACTCTGTTTTTGCTTGTCACCTTGTACTTTCCGCTGTCTACTCTTCCCGCCTCACGACTTCTCAGTGCCAACTCCACATTTGGAAGAATCTCCTTGGACGTGAATTTACTGGTTTGCGAAAGAGGGATGGCGATGTCCCACGAACTGAGGTCTGCTTTGAGCCGGTCAGAAACGTAGTCCATGAAGAGAGATCTGTTCGACGAGATAAGACCCAGATCAGCGTGATCTTCAGGAAAGGAAAAATCTCTGATAAATGGAAATACAGTTACGGCGTCGATTCCCCTCCAGAGAATATAGTTGCCTTCAATTGGCTCATGCTCACCGCATTTCCTGAGGAAATTCTGAGTCAGAGTACGGTTTCTACTATTGACCATTTCATCATTGTGGAGAATATAGCCTTCGACATGGCGCCCTGAATAATCTTGGGCGATGGTCATTTGCGTGGCAGTCCTCATCTTGTTAGCAGCCGTAATTCTTATTGCCGCAGGGTCATGTCGCACACGGAGGCCGAAATCATTTGGTGTCATGTGTACCAGCTCCATCCGATTGATTTCAGCTCTGAGTTCTTCAATGGCCTCCGTGATGAATTCATAGTGATCAAGCGATCTGTCAGGAATGTAGAGCTTACAGACATCTTCGTACCCTGGTCTGTATCCGAACCATCTTGCCATCTGCATCAAAGTGTCAGAGGCAGATGCATTCCTGAGAATATAGGAGACCGTCAGACCTTCAAGCGTCAACCCACGGGACAGCGCGAGTCCACCAATTGCTATGACATGGAGTCCAGTGTCCTTGTATTTTGAATAATCAAGTACACCGCCCCTCATGTTGATTGTTCTCACGGAGATGCTGCCAACGGCGCTGTTGAGAACACGCTGAATTTCAGAAAAACAATATCCAATCTCTCCGTATTCCGATTCGAAAGTCTCCTTAAACGCAAGCATGTGCGCGTCTTTGAATGCCCCGGCGCCAAGCCCCGAGTTGATGACTATCGAATTTTTAAGCAAACCCAGATAGTTGTAAACCAATCCGAATATCGCCTGTTGGACATCATTGAAGCGACTGACATTGATCATCATCGTACAATGCTTGTTGCCGTCACCTCTCAGTATTCTGATCGCCCTTGAAAGGATGAAGGTACGGACGGCCCTCTCCAGCGATTTCGGCAACAAAGAAACAACCTGATTCTTTTTATGATTCAAGGGGAGGATTGTCGCAAATTCATCTGTATCGGAGTCCAGCGGGACAACCATTGAAGACTTGAGGTCACCCCGCTCGGAGAACACTCGTGTTGCCCCGGCGTAATTGTTTGGAGGATCGAGGGCTTTGATGAAATCTCTTGGAAACAGATCATCCTCAAGCATTTCGCTTTCGGATTCGGGGTCGATGAATATATTGGCAAATGGTGTTGCAGTATATCCGATATAAGTTGACCTTGAAAACAGAGCCAGTATCTCTCGTATTGCCCTGTTTATGGCCGTAACTTGGTTCGGATTGTTTGCAGTATTTATGGAGGCATTGTCTGCCTCATCATCAATCAGAAGAATGGGCTGATTGATCTTTTTTGTAAGATTCTGCTCCTTCAACCAATCCCTGAGCCTCTCAAGGGTCGTCTTGTTTTTTTTAGTTATAAAAATGATTGGCTCGTTCAGCGCCGCAAGACTAACACCGTAGGTGGACGCCGCATCCTTTAGAAAATCTCTGTCGCGTGACGTCCCATAGGCAGGGAATCGCCTCTTCTCTGCAAAGTTGATGATGGAGAGGGGTTCTTGGGCTGCGGCCTGAAAGACCGACTTCTTGCCGATGAAAGTTTCGTCCAGTCTCTCTTGGGTCTGTTGTCGGAGCGAGTTAGTTATGCCGGCGAGCAAAATGATGACCTTGTATCCTGCATCTGCCGCCTTGCAGATTAATGTTGAATAGTTTGTAGTCTTTCCCGACTGGACATGGCCCACGACCATGCCACGACGCTTCCATGGGCCTTCAAGAGCTGGATTTCCCGAATAATCAAGAATTTCGTCCGTATCCGTATCAAGGGTGCCCACAACGTTGGGTGGGAGAATTCCCTTCTCCAAGTAATAGCGCTGGAGTCGGCTCCAGTAGAAGAAATCTATTTCAGATTTCCTTTCCAAAAGCCAAGGTTTGTAAACCGTACTTTTTAGTGAAGAGCCAACTGTCTGGGTAATGTCGAATGTATGCTCGAGGTGGCGTATAATGGATTCCAGCTCCTCTTCAGGGAAAGACCATGGACCGCCTAGCACTGTCTCCCTTATGATTTCACGAGACAATTTTCCCATTTTAGAGATTTCTATGCGGAAAAAAGCTATTTTGCTTTCATGATTATTCATTAATCCACCCTTCCCTCGTCAGAAATTCATTAACCATTAACCAGTTACTGCTGAATGGCTCTGCACTTTTAATTCTGTCTATCATCAGATTAATCTTGCCGTTGCATTCTGAAAGAATCCCCGGGAGCGAAGCTGATAGAAAGTCCATGAAATGCTCTGGATTGGTCTCAGCTTGATTAATATTTTCAGTCCCGCTGGAAAGATCTTCCCCGAATTTGTTAACCGGAAACTCCTGCTCAATGACTCGCAAGGCACCATCAATTTTATTTTCCAGATCTGTAGAAGCATCCTTGTAGAGCGCCGTCAGAAGAGGATGTGATCTGTTGATCTCGTAACGTATCTCCCCATTCTTCACATACCTTTTCCAGACAGAAACTTTTCCGTGTTCATTGATCTTTCCTCCCTTGGACCTGAAAACCTTGGCAGAGCGTTTTTTCAATCCCTCAACGATCTGCCTCAATCTCGATCTGAGAACAGACGGTAGCTGTGCGTCGGATTTGTCGACAGTGATCTTCCAGATTTCATCGAGGGAGTTTGGGATATCGACACTGACTCTCACCAACTGGGAAAGATCCCCGTGCTTGACCAAGCGAAACCAAGTTCCGTAGATGATGAGGCGGTTGTTTCTGTAGACGTAGAATCCTTGATTCTTCAGAAGCCCTTCGTCACCTGAAAGCTTTTCCAGATCGAGTGCTTTGAGCTTCGAGTAGTGAGGGAGGATATATGATTGAACTGTGATCTTCTTTCTGCCACCCATTTTTAGAGTTTCACATTCAAGCTGCATCGTGGCTACGTGTTTTCGGTGAAAGGGATCGTATTCAGGCACCGGAATGCCGTTAAGTTCAATCACAAGTTTCTTTGATTTGACTTCGCCGTTGATAAACCTGTGATAGATGAGTGCCAGCTTGTTGCGTGCGTGAACGATCAGTTCATTGAACTGTTCATCGTTGAGAGACTGCCCTTCCGACAGACGGTCACATTTTCGCCAAATGATTTCGGTCCCGTCCGCAGCCAGCAGATCCTTTGAAGAGTTAGACTTGACCTCGTCAGCCCCGAGAATCCCCATACTCCAGTTGTCAAGGCTGTCCAGATCCCAAGAAGCCCCGGAATATTCACCATTCTTTCTTGTAAGAACGGTCAGAAAACGACACTGGGAAAACGAGGCGGACTTCATTCCCCAGCCGAATCTACCCAAGTCATCAGGGGCTCTCTCTTCACAGGGAGTCCGGCTTGCAGGCCTCATGGCCTTGCACAGTTCTTCCAAAGACATCCCTGTGCCGTTGTCTGCAATCCTGATCTCTGGATCACCGTCGTTAAACAAGCACTGGAGTCGGATTATTTTAGACTTGGCCTTTATGCTGTTGTCAATCAGATCGGCGAGAGCACCGGCCAGATCGTAATTGCCAAAACTTCGCGCAGACATCATCAGCGAAGCGGCATCTGGTGGGTTGGAAATATAGCGCATAAAACCCCCAAACATCCTTTAAAAAAAACTAACAAAAAAAATATAAACGAAGGTTATTGAATTTCCACCTATCTTTCCAATTAAACAATCTTATTAATACACTTCAAATTACAATAAAATAACTTTAGCTGGCTTAACTAACCACATATGCCAAGTATGTATGTCTATGAGTGCTAAAAAATACAAGCTTACTTGCCAAATGGGCATGAACAAAGTACTATTATATACGCAGTGCAAAGCCGCTAATCAATCTGGAATTGGTAGCGCAAAAAATTGCCTGACCGGCAGTTCTTATCACCAAATGATCCCATACAGGCGGGACGATGCCCCAAATCCGATGGTTGAAGGGGCCACGTTTTTACTAAGTTCAGTTACGCCTTATGAAATAATAATTGTCAAGGATAATAGGACGTAAGACGAATTCCCGAAATGTGGCAGAAATAAGCGCAGTTCATTAGTTTGTCATACATGAATTTTCTGAGTCGAGTGATACAGACTGAGTTTCTGAGACAAATAATATTCTGAAATAATTAATTTTTTTTTAATATTAACTTTTCGAGACCCTTGAATAGCTATTTTAGCTCAAAATCAAGCCTCTTGTTCTGCAACATGCTGATATATTGATATAAATTGAAGAATCAACCAGTAAGCATGCCAAATCTTACAAATTTGAGGGATTATACGTAGCTGACAGATAGAGGATATGAACGTCATCCCGTTCGGCGAGGTCTCTGAGGCCGAGAGCAACGACGGAAACGGGGCCTTAATGATTGAGCTCCCGTTCCGCGTTTTCATCCTTCTTCTCTGTCCTGTTCGTACGCTTTTGCATACGCTTCGATCACCCTCTGTCGCAGGAGCAGATCAAAGTCCGGGTAGAAGCTCGACTCCGCCCAGAAAAAGTCGAGACCTTCGCCCAGATCCCCTTCGGCGTTCATCATTACGACATCGATGAACGGCCACACGCCCAGAAAGAAATCGGTGAACTCCCCCATTGTCAACGGACGTTCCGTTTCCATCTCGGGATGCCCGACCAATGTATCGCCGCCGTATTCGTCAACGACCCTGAGGCGGATTTTCCCGTTCGACCGCCCGGCATAAACACTGGTGACATCGTACGTCGTGGACTTGATGTTGATGCGACCGATCTCGACCTCCCCATGCTGGCGCTCGGGAAGGTAGTTGCCGCCCATGAACATGGGGTGGATGGATTCCAGATAGGTGGCGATCTCCCCACCGTCATTCACGATCTCATCGATCAGCTCTTGGGCTTCCTTCTCATGCCCGGCCGAAATCATCTCACGCATCCGGTTCCTGACCACTCCGCCATGCACGTTCGAAAGCAGGTGTTCTTCGAGCTTCTGGGGGCCGAAATACGCCTTGGGCCTGAACTCGGAATTCACTCCTTTGCCTCGCGCTTTCATCGCACCACCTCCCATGGGAGGCTCAGGTCGGTTCTCCCGAAATGCCCGTAGGCCGCCGTGGGATAGTAGATGGGACGGAGCAGATCCAGGATGTCGATGATACCCTGCGGTCGCAGGTCAAATTCGCGGCCAAGTTGGGAGGCTATGATCGCGCATGGCTCCGTCCCGGTGCCGAAGGTGTCGACCATGAAGCTGACGGGCTCCGCCATGCCGATGACGTACGCCAGTTGCACCAGGGCGCGCCGCGCCCATCCGCGCGCCACGACCTGCTTGGCCAGGAAGCGGGCCATGTATGCGGCCGAGCGATCCACCTTGGACGGGTCCTTCCCGGAGAAGGCCCCTCCCCCATGCGGGGCGGCCCCGCCGTAGGTGTCCACGATGATCTTGCGGCCGGTAAGGCCGGCGTCGCCCTTGGGGCCGCCGGTGACGAAGCTGCCGGTCGGGTTGATCAGGGTGCGGAATGCAGGGGAACGCAGCCCTTCCGGAATGACGGGGTCGATGACGTGCTTGCGGACTTCGGCACGCAGCACGTCCGCCCCGATGCCAGCGTCGTGCTGGGTGGAAAGAACCACAGCCTCGACCTGGACTGGACGGCCCTGAATGTATCGGAACGTGACCTGGGACTTGGCGTCGGACCCGAGCCACGGCAGCAGCCCGCTTTTGCGCGCCTCGGCCTGCCTGCGCACCAATCGGTGCGCATACACGATGGGCGCGGGCATGAGCTCCGGGGTTTCGTCGCAGGCGTACCCGAACATGAGCCCCTGATCGCCGGCGCCGAGAATCCCGTCCAGGCGGTCGACACCCTGGCCGATCTCCTTCGACTGGCCGTTGAAGCGCACCTGGATTTCACAGGCTTCTGGATCGATGCCCGTTTCCGCGCTGCGGTAACCGGCGTCACGGAGCACCTGGCGCACCAGGGTTTCGGCGGAATCGCGCACGGCGTGGAAGTCATCGATCCGACGGGTCTTGAACTCCCCGGCCACGATGACACACTGGTCGGCCAGCATCGTCTCGCAGGCGACCCGGGAATGCGGGTCGCGTTCCAGAAAGGCGTCGAGGATCCGGTCGGAGATCCGGTCGGCGAGTTTGTCCGGATGGCCTTCGGACACGGATTCGGAAGTAAAAAGATGAAAATGGTCGGCAGGTGTTGTTGTCGACATGGCCCAAAAACTCCTTTGCTCCGAACTGTGGGCGTATGGCGCACTACGGAGCAGAGTCGTGGGCCAACGCTTTAGCAGTATTTCTTGGTCGCCCCGCAAGTTGTCGATTAAATCGGCGACGCCCGGATTCCGGGCAAAAAAAATCCGCTCAGCTTGCGCCAAAGCGGGATGTCCCTCGCTTTAGCTGCATTTGTAGAGCGCCCGCAAGCTGAAATCAAATCGGCGCTAAAATGTATCTATGCCCGAGCAGGCTGAAGGTCAACTGAAAACAGGACATGCCAATCCTCAATAAACACTTGTGTCATACATCTCCTGCCCGCTATATCCCCACAGCGTCTCATACCATGACCCGACATCGCGGCTTGGCTGCTTGAGACAACTGCTGATCTTCTCGGCCCACAGGTAGTATCATAAGGGAGAATGATCTTGCGCACGAACTATGTCCTCATCGACCACGAAAACGTTCAGATCGAGGCGTTACCCGGATTGGACGCCGAACATTTCAAGGTTCTCATCTTCGTCGGCGCCAATCAGAACAAGCTGGCCTACGAACTCGTAGCGCCCGTGCAGAAAATGGGGACCCGCGCTGAGTACGTGAAGATATCCGGCAACGGGTCCAACGCCCTGGATTTCCATATCGCCTTCTATATCGGCCAACTGGTCGCACAGGAGCCGAAGGCCTATTTCCACATCATTTCCAAGGACAAGGGGTTCGATCCGCTGATCCAGCATTTGCGCAGCAAGAAGATCTCAATTGCACGTTCAAGTTCCATCGCCGACATCCCTTTACTCAAGGCGTCGAATGCGAAGACGGCTACTGAAAAAATCGAAGTGATCGTCGGCAACCTCAAGCAGCGGGGCTCGGCCAAGCCGCGCACCATCAAGACCCTCTCCAGCACCATCAGCTCCCTGTTCCAGAAGCAACTCGCCGACGATGAACTCACGTCGCTCCTTGCCGAACTGCAGGGCAAGGGCTGGATTCTGACCACCGAGAACAAGGTGTCTTACGCCCTGCCATGAAACGCCTGCCGAGAGGACCTGAACGGACGCCACCCAAGCCTATGTCGCTGAAAGATACTCCCCACAGCATGGGCCGATCCCTAAAATTCAAGTTCCAGAGAGATACATCTGGATGATACCTGTCCGTGTCATCCCAGCCGAGGGCATCCCAATTTCAACACCGCAAAACGGAGGTCATTCATGTTACGCACCACACTTTTGCTTCTCATCCTCTGCTCAATGACGGCCGTCACCGGCTGCTCCAAGGTCCAGGTCAAACCGGAGCTGGGCACGAGCCTGGGCTACGAGGCGTTTTCCAGCATGAAAGTCATCAACATGCGGGACATTTCCCTGGGCCTCTACCTTTCCCCCAAGCTCCTCGAAGCCACTGCCTCGCAGTCCATCAAGATGGGCCAGTTCGACTTCGCCATCGGCAAGGCTCTGGCCGTGAAACTGACCAAGGCCATGGCCTACCAGTTCCAGGAGGTGCACATCCTGGACGATGCGGCAAGCCGGGACGGGATTCAGGCCCTCATGCGCGTGGAACTGCAGGATATCGACTCCAAGATGGACGTGAAAACCGGTTGGTCCACGGTCAGTGCTGAAAGCTACACGCGCCTGGCCATCCGCGCCGAACTGCAGGACGCCGCGACCGGCAAGGTCATGTGGGTCGGAACCAGTCAGGTCAACCAATCCGGCGGCATCAACGAGCAGATGATGACCTACCAGGAGGCCGGCCGCGGGTTCGCTTCGGGCTTTGACGGTGCCGTCGACAAGGCTGTTGGTGACATACTCAGCCAGATGAACAAATCGCAAAACCTTCGCGAATATTTCAAAACACTCGAAGCCGCTCCCAGGGGGTAATCTGTGAGAAGCATCCTTGCCGCTTTGATGATCTGCGGACTCCTTACGGGTTGCACGGCACCGCTGAAGGTAGAAAGCGTGTCCTTTCAGTCTCCCGAGTCCATCCCCAACCATCAGGATTTTGATGGCCTCAAGGTTGCCGTCGTTCCCATAGATACCGAGGAGCAATCCAAGGCCATCTTCAACACGGACCTGAAGAAGGCCAACATCCTCCCCGTCCATGTCATCGTCCGGCACACGGGAACCAAGGAATTCGAGATCAACCATCAGCAGATGTTCGGCGTCCAGGGCGACGGGTCCTATACGGTGGCCCTGACCATCGGCACCGCCGCCCAAAACGTGCGCTCATCCTCCATCGGTACCACGGCGGTGACGGGGGCGGTCGTGGGCGCGGTGGCCGGAGCGGCCATCGGGGCCGGCATCGGTGCAGGCATCGGTTCGGCCGGCGGTGATGCCGGCGCGGGTGCGCAGGCCGGGGCGATCATCGGCGGCACCACCGGCGCTGCATCCGGCACAGCCGCAGGCCTGTCCGACGGTTTCACCATCGAGTTCAAGAAGCAGTTGGCCATGCACGCCTTCGAAGACCGCGTCATCTACCCGGCCGACATGAGCCAGGGCTTCGTCTACCTGCCGTGGCGCCCGTATCAACACTTCAGAATGGTCATCTTTGACATCAACACGGGGAATCGCACGGAAATGGTGTTTCCCATTTCCGTGCGCAGGTGAGAAAATCGATTTCAATATTATACTTGCAAACCAAGACAAGGATAAAAAATGCACCATATAGAATCACAATCATTGATGGCTTTAATTGTATGGTCAATTGGAAGCTACCAGCAAGGGGATGATCATTTTAAATATAATCATCTCGATAATGCACTTGAAAATTACAATCTATTGAAAAATTATATCATATGTAATGAGAAATATCTCGAAGAAAAGGAAAACTTCAAGCAAGACGGAAATACAAAAACTCCTCTTTTAAACGCTCAAAGGACATTCAAACAGGCACGAAAGAAACTCTTTGACTTTGTCGAGGAACAAAATCGAAAACCGTGACAATGCAGGGAGGTCATATGGGGCAGGAGAATTATGGGGGACACGAATGACGCAAACGCATCGATATCTCCTACTGGGTCATCCCAGGCAGATTTCTGGTCGGCGAATACCCGCGCAATCACGACCACGAATCGTCCGTTCCCAAGTTGCAGGCTCTGACCGCGGCCGGCATCAATTTCTTCATCGACCTGACCACGTCCCTCGACTGCCTGCTCCCCTACCGGGACATCCTCCAGCAGATCGACCCGCAGGCCGAGCACCACGCCTTCCCGGTCCCGGACATGGGCACTCCCCTGGTCGAGGCCACGACATGCGACATCCTCTACGAGATCGACTCGGCACTGGCGAGGGGCAAAGGAGTCTATCTTCATTGCTGGGGCGGCGTGGGCCGGACCGGGACGCTTGTCGGGTGCTGGCTGGCCCGGCACCTCTGTCCGGGGAGGCGGCGCTGGCGAAGCTGGGAGAATTGTGGACGCGTTGCCCGAAATCGCGCTTTCGCGAGGTTCCGGAGAAGCAGCAGTTGGACTACACTACCATTTAGAAGAGCATACAAAAATGAGTACACCATACCATTTTCAATGCTTAATCTTATAACTTGGCAGACTTCTCCATTGACTTAGGCATTTGATTTACGATATTATACAAATAAGTTCAAATTTTGATCATTCAATCCATCCCCTACTCATAATGCAACATCCATAGACAGGAGGCTATCATGATATTTTTTCCGTACGGCCCTTTTGATATTCCAAAACAAGAAAATGGGCTGATATCTAGAAATCGGGACGATCTGAAGGAATTCTGGCAAAGGGTTGAAGAGGAAAATGAGGGTCTCTCTAACGCAATAGGTATATATATTTTTTCTATTCGAGCCGGAAAAGGTGTTCGACCATGGTACGTAGGAAAATCAGATAAAGCAGGATTTTTCAAAGAGTGCTTCCAACCTCACAAAATAAAACACTATGATAACTGCATAGCAGCGCGGAAATGCACCCCGCTTCTGACATTTATTCCCAAATTTACTCAGGCAAACTACTTCGCACAGCCAAATGGCAACCCGCAGAAAGATATCTCATCATTGGAAAAGATGTTGATCGGTGCCTGCCTGCAAAAGAACAAGGACTTAGTCAATGTGAGAGACACTAAAATATTTCGCGACATGGTTGTACACGGCTATCTGAACACTCCTCAGGGCGGCGTGGCAAATAACGTGAAAGAATTCAAAAAGCTAATTGGGTGACACCACGTTCAACACCAAATACTGATGTGTTGTAAGTCATTTAAGCAGTACAATGATACAAACATTATTCTACAAATAATCCAACGAAATTCATTCTATAACAATTTAATTTTTTAAAACGAGAATTTTATGGCCATTAAAAAACATGAACTTGATGCAATGAATGATCATGTAAAAAACGGTCTGACAATAGCAGACATATCTAAAAAATTTCCAGATTACGATTACTGGGAAATATATTGGGAAGTCAACGACGCAAGTTTTCTTGGAAAGAAAAGAACCATAACTAACAGAATTAATCAATTAGTTAGTACAAAATCGAAATCTAATCGCGAAGAGATTGCTGAGGAAGCCAAAGAATTGCTCAATGATTTATATCTATCATTGAAGAAAAACAGCAAAAAACTTATTGAAATAGATAGAATTTTGCGCAAATAGCCCCTGCGATTCTCATTTTTCACTATAACCAGGCTCTATGGCCTGGTTATAGTGCATGTATCAACCCCAGACACCCACCCTATTAAAACATTCCATGTCTCTTTGGACGCCTTCCCATTCCGATACAACTTAACCTGTTCCATCCGAAACTCCCCATCAGCAGACCTCTGCACCGCCAAAGTCGACCTCTCCGGCGCGTGAACGCGATAAATAAAAACATCCCCTCGCAATGCCTGGTAGACAAATTCACCAACGCAATGCCTCATCACCAACCCTTCTTCAAGCAAGTCGCCGACATTGCTTATATACTCGATATCTTTTGTCTCTTTAAGTGGCGACGGAGGAAAAACTTCACCATAGTGGGCGATGATGGTCTCTTTTTCTTTTTTGCTGAGATCCCTGGCGATTTTATCGTGCAGGTCTCGAATCTGAAATGCGCTTTTCATGGCCAAAACCTGCCGCTCCGGATTTTCACGTTCGAGCATTTTGCACATCATGCGGATATCGCGAATATCACGACAGACCTTGTACAAATACCGAAAGGCATCCCGGCAGCTGTCAGCCGCCAGGCAGTCCTTGGCGCATCCAAGATCCATCACGTACCGTTGCGTGTAAAACACCTTCAGCACGGGCCAGTTGATCTGCCGGTAATGACGCACCTTTTTCAAAAACTCCCCATCGTTGAGAATGCGGCGCAACAGCTCAAGATCTTTGAGCGAGTAACCGAACTCACGAATTTTCGACAAAAACTTCAGAAGCGATCTGTTTGAAGCCCCACAAAACGATTCCAGGATCGAAACACGTCGGCGGGTATAGAGCTTTCTGACATCGGCCTTGGACGGAGCCGGTCCGAGCATGTTCGAGGCCAGCCAGAACAAAATCGGCGCGGACCCGGCCATCTCCTTACTTTCGGGAAACTGGCCGATCACATGCATAAGGCGGCATTGCATTGAACGGAACCGGCGCAACACGCTTGTCACGTCCGCGGGCAACGCGTCATGGTACGCGCGCACCGGATGGTCCGGTTCAAGGTCGAAAACGTCGTCTGACGCGATCGGGTAGTCAAAGGCGTCGTCGTTTCTTTTCCAACCGCCGCCTTCCCTGAGTTCCACTCCCCCGCCCTCGTTCCAGGAACGCAGACGGACCTGAAAGCCCCCCTGGTCGGGAGCCAGCCCCATGGAGACGATCAGGCGCTGTGTAGCCGGATCGAATTTGCAATACTCGGGATCAATGATCATGACGCACTCCTATTTCAAAAAACCCATGCCCCGCCGATCGCTGTCGAGCTTCAAATCCTGCTCCCTGCGCAAGCCTTGAAGCAGCTCATGGTGCGTGCCTCCCCTTTCGTCATCAAAAAGCATCCGCGAACGAACGGCATGAAAATCACCGGGAGTCAGGCGGCGCATGGCCAGGAGCCCCGTCTCCAATTCTTTCGGCAGAGGCTCCGGCGCCAGCGGGGCCAGGAGCGCGTCATAAAGCGCCTTCACCTGCTCCGGTTTGGAGTATGTGAACGCAATCTTGTGGCTGAACCGACGCATGGCTGCCTGATCCATGTTGTCCCGACGATTGGTGGTACAGATGCAGAAGCCCCGACATTCTTCGAGGGCTGTCAGGAACTCGTTGACATGGGCGGCTTCCCAGGAGCGTGTCGCCATTTCCCTTGGGAAGAGGAAGCTGTCGGCTTCGTCAATGACAAGGACGGCATCGTCGCGCTCCGCTTCCCGAAAAGCCTCCGAAATGTTCGCTTCCGTCATCCCGATATATGGCCCGAGCAGGTCGCTGGCGCGGACGACCTTGCATTCACGCTCCAGCCGGTCCGCTAAATACCGGGCGAGAGCGGTCTTGCCGGTGCCGGGAGGTCCGTAGAAGAGCATTGTGGCCGCGCCGGCGTTCAATTCGCCGCCGCTGCGCAGCAGGTGATCGACACGAGACAGCTTCCCAAGCAGGGCATCAACGGAACCTTCCAAACTGACGCCTTTGGGGTCGTAATGTGGTGCCACCGAAATTTTCTTACGGCGCTTGCCTCCGTCACGTCGCAGCGTCTCATAAGAATCCACCACGCGCCTGAGGGCGGGGACAAAAGCGCTCCGCTTTCTCCCGGTAAGCGCCGCAGCCTGGGTCACGGACATCTCCATGACCGAAGCCGGTACATCGTAGGTGCGGGACAGATCCGCCAGTTCGGCGTCATCCAAGCGATTCAGCACGCCGTGCCGCTCCAGGATCTGCCGCCACATGGAGCTCCGCTCCTTTCGCCCCAGCGGCTCGAAATGGATACTGAAATGAAAACGCCGGCGTACCGCCCCTTCCAGGTGATGCACATGGTTCGTGATCCATACCACGCGCTGGCCAGGCTTCTCCAGGAAGGTATTGAGCCAGGCTTTGTCCACGTTCTTGTGCCGGGAAAACATGTCGCAATCGAGGATGCGCTCGGCCTCGTCCACGAGCAGGAAAGCCCTGTCGTGCTGGGAGACAATACGCACCCCCGCCGTCAATTGTGCTCGACGGTCGTTGTCCGCACCCTGAGGCGGACTCACGGACCAGGCCGGGATGCCTTCGGCCGCAGCCAGACTTCTGGCGAACGTGGTCTTGCCGGTGCCCGGAGGGCCGTAGAGGAGAATATGCACGGGCCGGTCACCCGATTGCCGGAGCACGGCCCGCACATGCTCCACCTGATCGGCGGGGATGCTGAAATTTTCGAGCGGCAGCGCTTCCCCCTCAAGAGGGCGGCAGAACGCCTCGGAAATCCGCTTGGAATCGGTTTCGGTCCACAGGTCCTTGATGGGGTCCTCGAGCACCACGCTTGCCCGGGCAACCTCAGCGATGCCCAAATAGGCCAGTTCCCGCAGGATGATCCGGCAACGCGAACCAGGAATGCCGAGCATATGGGCAAGAAAGTCGGTTCCACCGAATCGCATGACATGCAGGTTGTCCTCGAAGTAACTTTCCACCGGCTCAAATGCCCGGTTGATGAACAGGAACTCGCACAAGTCCATGCTGTCCTGGTCGAGCCCGAAGAGATCCTGCAGGCGCTGCGCAGCCATGGCATAGGAACGAGGGCGTTTCATTCTTGCGGCATGCACGCTCCGGCATTCTTCCTTCAGGAGTGCCCGGACTGTCTTTTGGTAGCGAGGATGGTTCTGGAGGAACTCTTCGAGGCCATTGGTCAAACTGAAGAGGGCGAACCGGTTGATTTCTATGAGGACTTCAAGCTCTTCCTCGTTGTTGGAGACAAGGCCGTAGCTTTCCACTTCTTTAACAAGGGCGTTCAGGCAGAAATCCAGTCCGCCAAGACACCAGGACGCGCATTCAAAGAGCGCAGAGTTGAGAACGATCTTTCTATCCAGCACACGCATGAGCCAACCGGCCGTTCTGATCCGCGCGTAGCGGCTCTCGGGTGTGGCATCGATGGAACCGGAGCTGATCCTGTTTCTGGGGCGTCTTCTCATGTCGTCTCTCCTGTGGTCTGCGGTTGGGCCGAAAGCCTGAACCTTTTCATGTCGAAAAGCTCAAACTGTTCCTACCAATTCCGCACGATCATTGACCACGGACAAGACGACGATCGTCCCGCGAAGGTGGGAAGATCCCACTTTTTTCCACCTCCCGCCGAGAAGCCCCGAGCCTATTTCGGACGAGATTATTCTGAAATATTATAGAATTACCACTGAAGCGTTCCTGCCCCCCCCTTTACGTGGCAGCAATGCTCTAAAACGGGCGCACCCGCAGATTATTGAATGAATGGCCCTTGATTTCCCGATCGCAACAAGACATATTGTCCATACTTATTCATAAAGCATGACATTTTGTCTGGTAGCAACCATGAAGCAGACCCCTGAAGACATCTTCCGAGCCAACGGCGGCCGACTGCGGATGAGCGAAGCCATCACGCGCGGCATCTCCCGCTACATGCTCTACGCCCTCAGGGACAGCGGCGTGATCGAACAACTCAGCCGCGGGGTGTATCGCCTCGTGGAGCTGCCGCCTATCGGCAACCCGGATCTGGTAACCGTCGCCCTGCGCGTCCCGAACGCTGTCGTCTGCCTGATATCGGCCCTCGCCTTCCACGAGATCACCACACAAATTCCGCACGGGGTCTCCGTGGCCATTCCGCCACAGGCGCGACGGCCTGCGCTGGATCACCCCCCGCTGTTTGTGCACCGGTTTTCCGGTGCGTCGTACCTGGCTGGCGTCGAAGAGCACCGGATCGACGGGGTACCGGTCAACATCTACTCACCTGAGAAAACCATCGCCGACTGCTTCAAATTCCGAAACAAGATTGGCATGGACGTGGTGCTGGAAGCCCTCAAACTCTACAAAACCCGAAAGCCCTTCAAACTCGCAGCTCTCCTCGACTATGCGAAAATCTGCCGGGTCCAGAACGTGATGCGCCCCTACCTGGAGGCAACCCTGTGACATCCGGCAAGAATGCCGCCGCATCCGTCCGGCAACGGCTCCTGAACATAGCCCGGCATGATGGGAGGCCTTTCAATGAACTCCTGCAGTACTACGCCATGGAGCGCTTCCTGTACCGGCTTTCCCGTTCTGCGCATGCGGACAGCTTCATCCTCAAAGGGGCACTGATGCTCAGAATCTGGCGGTCCCCACAATTCCGGTCTACCATGGATATCGACATGCTCGGCAGGACCAGCAGCCAGGAGGCGCGCATAGTCAGCCAGATGCGGGACATCATGACGGCGGGGGTTGATCCGGACGGGCTCGTGTTCGCCCCTGATTCGATCCGGACCGAGCGCATCACGGAGGACGCCGAATACGAGGGAATCAGGGTGCGCTTCCTCGGAACCCTCGGCACGGCTCGGATCAGCATGCAAATTGATATCGGTTTCGGCGACATCATCCATCCCGGCCCCGAGATGTCGGAACTGCCCACGCTCCTCGATTCACCAGCTCCAAGACTGCTCTGTTACAGCCGGGAAAGCGCCATCGCCGAAAAGTTCGAAGCCATGGTGTCCCTTGGTGCCTTGAATAGTCGAATGAAGGATTTTTACGACATATGGCTTCTGTCGCGCCAATTCGATTTTGTCGGCAACGACTTGGCCGAGGCCATCACGTTGACATTCCGACAGAGAGAAACAATACTCCCCGCGGACATTGAAGCCTTCAGCAAAGATTTCGCGGAGGCCAAGCAGAATCAGTGGGCGGCTTTCCGCAAAAGGCTGCAGCACGAGCATATCCCGCCCTCATTCCACGAGTTGACGACCGCGCTTGAATCGTTTCTCGCACCGATCGCCACATCGATATCGAAGGGCGTCCCCGCGCCCCGCACATGGACCGCATCCGGTCCTTGGTCCTGACGCCATTCCGCTTTCTTTCCATCGAACCCAGCAGGGCAAATCTACTTCACTTCTCGATAACTGAAGACGATCCGCACGCCGACCTGATCCCCCCCCACATGTTTGTTCCATGATGCTCCCAGCATCGCGGGACCATCCTCCCCGCCGCGATTGTGGAAGCGAGCCGCAAACAGCACAAAGAATGCGTCGACAACATCCAAACCGTCGCCGCAACCAGCGAGGAGCATGATGAGCGAAAGCACCCTGCACCAGGTTCCGTATGAAGAAATCCTCCACTCAATCGCCCTGGACGCTCATTCGTGTGGGCCGGAGCCCTGGGGCACTCCGGCCAACAACCCCGATCAGTGCAAGACCAGCGACGTCCAGCCTGACCAGCCGGACCTTGTCCTCACTGCCAACGAACCCCTCTGCACAAGGCCCTGGAGGTCACGATTGAACGAAGTCCATCAGCACAATTCCGCCAGGCTGCGCCAGATGTTCCAGGACAAGGTCATACGGTTGGAGCGTGGAGCGATCTTCGATCTTACCCTCACTCCAAAGGGACCCGGTTTCGACTTCGACCGCGTCGAGGGGATGCTCCTGGGCTCGGCCATCGGCGACGCCCTCGGGAATACCTCGGAATCGAAGCTGCCCCTGGTCAGAAGGCGGCTCCACGGCGAGATCCGCGACTACCTGATCTGCGACCGGAACGGCAACGCCAAGGGATACCCCAGCGACGACACGCAGCTGACCTTCTGGACCCTGGAACAGCTTCTTGAGGACGAGGGCAGCTTTGTTCCGGAGCGTCTGGCTCGGAAGTTTGCGGACAGCGGCAGGATCTACGGCATTGGGCGGACCATGAAAGACTTCCTCGATGCGTTCAAATCAGGCCGGCCATGGCACGAAAGCGGTCAGCACTCCGCCGGCAATGGGGCCCTGATGCGCATCGCGCCCATGCTCGTCCCGCACCTGCGCCACGGCGGTACGGACGTCTGGACCGACACGGCCCTCGCGGCCATGATGACCCACAACGACCATGCGTCCACTTCGTCCTGCCTGGCTTTCACGGCCATGCTCTGGGAACTTCTGGACATGCGGAGACCGCCCGAGCCCGCCTGGTGGCCCCGGCGATACTCCGAACTGGCCGGCGACCTCCAGGGCAATGTTGGCTACGCTCCGCGCGGAGGCTGCCTCAAGAACGTATTTCACGGCACGCTCAGCGACTTTGTCCTGGACAAACTGGAGTGGGCGTACGCCGAAAACCTGAACACCTTCGAGGCCTGCGACATCTGGCTCTCGGGCGCCTATCTCCTGGAGACGGTGCCAAGCGCCCTCTACATCCTCATGCGCCACGCCCACGACCCGGAGGAGGCACTCGTCCGCGCCGTCAACGATACCAAGGACAACGACACCATCGCCTCCATCGTGGGCGCGGCCGTCGGTGCGCTGCACGGCAAAAGGAGGCTTCCGGCAAGGTGGGTTGCGGGTCTGACGGGGCGGACGATGGCACGCGATGACGGGAAGGTGTTTTCACTCATCGCGGAGGCCAGAACGGAATTCTGGCGTTAGCCGACATCCCGGAATACTCATCAAGCAAAGAATCTCGCGAGGGCCACCATGAAAGACCGCAAACAGACCATAATTTTCCTTCACGGCAAGCAGTCCACCCCCGAAGGGTCAGGGAGCGGCAAGGCCATCAAGGAGTGCTTCGCATCAGAACATACCGTGCTCATCCCCGATTACAGACCGCTTGAACGCACGCACGAGGAGATCGAAACCTTCCTGAGGGGCGTCATCTCCGCCCATCCCGGCGCGCTCCTCGTCGGCATCTCCCTGGGCGGCTACTGGGCCTACCGCATGACGTGCGTTCTGCCGAAGGAACTGAACCTCTCCTGCGTCCTGCTCAACCCGTATTTCTACAACTATCCCGAGATCGAAATTCCGATGCCGCCCAATGCTGCGCAAATCGCCCTCGTCGTCAACCTGGATGACGACCTGATCAACCCTGAAGCAGTGGTTGAAAGATTCTCGGGACACGCCACGATCGTGACTGCCGAGAAAGGAGGGCACAGGTTTGCGGACAAGGGCCCTATCGTGGAGGCCGTCCGGGCCAGTCTGCGGTAATGAGGAGACGTCTCGAACTCATGTGAGGGAACTCCGGACGTGTTGATTTGTCATACACCCTGACATTGCTGGATTTGTTCAGCGAGAAGCGCTACATGCACCTCGGTCCTCGCCTCTCCCCGAGGCGCCCCGTCACCCCAAGACATCGAGACTCGCATGCCAAACGATTCCAAGAAGATCCAACAACTGCAACGCGTGCTGCTCCTGTACCAGCTCGTCAAGACGAAGCCCGAGATGTCCTCCAAGGCGCTTCAGGAGGAACTGGGCATCGGCAAGTCGACATACAACCGGGACCGGGACTTCATGAAGAAACTGGGGGTCAGTTTCGAATACGACAAGGCAAGAAAACGGCAGAACCTCACAAAGGATGCGTTCCTGCCAATCCCCGACCTGAGCCTCGATGAGCGCCTGGCCATCATTCTGGCCCTGAGCCAACTCGGGGAGATGCAGGAGTCCTTCCTGGCCAAACACGCCAGGGCTGCGGCGGCGAAACTTCTGGCCGGCCAAGAGAAATCCTTTTGCGACATCTGCAGAGCCCTGCTCGAACACGGCGTCTCCCATGGCGGGCAGCCACGCCAGGAACGGATCGTCGACGACCTGCTCAAGGCCACCATCAACCGCAGGCGCATCCGCATCAGCTACTGCAAGCCGGGGCAACCTGCCGAGGACTACGAAGTCGAGCCCTATCAGGTGTTCGTAGTGGACGGGTTCCTGTATCTGGACGGATACTGCATCGAGCGCAAGGAGATACGCTGCTTCAAGGTCTGTCGGATTCGCAGCGTACACGAGTTGGGGCTGACCTTCTCGGGCCTGCGCGGCTATGACTTCACCCGCCGCCGGACGAACGTCTTCGGCATCTATGCGTCAGATTTGGAACCCGAGCACGTCAAGGTCTGGTTCGCTGCGGAAATTGCACCGTTCATCCGCGAAGAGTCCCGCCACGCGTCGCAGAAGCTCACTGAAAACAGTGACGGGAGCCTCTTTTTCGAGGTCGATGTGGCGGAACCGGAAGAGGTGCTATGGTGGGCCCTGCGCTGGGGAGGGAATTTCGAGATCATCGAACCGCAGTGGCTCCGGAACGAAGCTATCAAGACCATCAGGAAGATGGCGCAGCGGTATAAGAACAATTGACAGGTGACCCGCCGGGAAACATCGGACCACTCAATTCTTGAAGGTGCCGTCGTAAACCTTGCGGGGAGCGGATTTCCATGCTGGGAATAGAGCGGGGAAAGAAAAAGGGCTTACCGGTGTGTTCCCGATAAGCCCTTGATTTCTTTGGTGCGCAATGCAGGAATCGAACCTGCGACCTTTAGCTCCGGAGGCTAACGCTCTATCCAACTGAGCTAATTGCGCACGAGGAAAGACTACCTATGCAGACGGCCCGGGCTTGTCAAGCTTTCTGCTCTGGGATAGCCCGATTGTCCGCAAACTGAATCACGAGGAGAGGTCATGAGCAGCACCCGACGCATCGTCCTGGCCGTTACCGGGGCCAGCGGCATGGAGTATGCCCGCAGTCTGGCCCGCGCCCTGCGCAGTGCGCCGGGGGTGGAACTGCACGGGATCGTGTCCGATGCCGCCAGGCAGGTGTTCCGGCACGAACTGGGCGCGGACCCGGCCGAACTGGACGCGTTCTTCCATGTCATCCACGAGCCCGAAAACATCGCCGCAGGCCCGGCCAGCGGGTCCTGGGAGCATTCGGGCATGGTCGTGTGCCCCTGCTCCATGGCCAGCCTGGCCGCCATCGCCACGGGCGTGGGCACGAACCTCATCCACCGCGCCGCCGACGTGGCCCTGAAGGAGCGCCGCCCCCTGGTCCTCGTGCCGCGCGAGACGCCCCTGAACGACATCCACCTCGAAAACATGCTCCGCGCGCGCCGGGCAGGGGCCGTGATCATGCCGCCGTGTCCGGGCTTCTACCACCGGCCGCAGTCCGTGGAAGAATTGGTGGCCCAGTTCACGGGCCGGGTCATGGAGCAGCTCTCCATCCCCCACGACCTCTACGCCCGCTGGCGCTGAAAGGAGTTGCCCGCCGGGGCGCTTGATGATAGCCGATGCAGTCTATGTTCGACATAAGCCAGACCCTGCACCATTTCTCGATCATCGCCCTGCCCTTTTTCCTCGGCATCACCTGCCACGAATTCGCGCACGGGTACGTGTCCTATCTCATGGGCGACCCCACGGCCAAGCTGGCCGGGCGCCTGACCCTGAACCCGCTCAAGCACCTCGACCCGGTGGGCACCCTGGTCCTGGTCCTGACCCAGCTCATCGGCTGGGCCAAACCCGTGCCCATCAACCCGAACTACTACAAGGACTACCGCAAGGGCATGCTCTACGTGTCCCTGGCCGGGCCCATGGCCAACTTCGCGGTCATGGTCTTCTTTGTTCTGGTGCTCAAGATCCTCCTGGCCTTTGCCCAGGGACCTTCGGCCCAGTCCGCCGAATACGTGCTGCGGCCCATGATCAACATCGCCGTGGCCGGCGTCTTCATCAACGCCATCCTCGGCACCTTCAACCTGCTGCCCATCCCGCCCCTGGACGGGAGCAAGATCCTGGCCAGCCTGCTGCCGGGTCATCTGGCCATGAAGTTCATGCAGCTCGAGCGCTACGGCTTCATCATCCTGCTTCTGCTGGCCATCACCGGCGGACTGGGCATGATCTTGTCCCCCGTCTCGGCCTTCGTGCAAAATATGATCATCAAACCAATGCTTTAAGGTTTTCACCGATGAAGAAACTGACCGTCCTGACCGGAATCACCACCTCCGGCACGCCCCATCTCGGCAACTACGTCGGCGCCATCCGACCGTGCATCGAGGCCAGCCGCGACGAAAACGTCAACTCCTACTACTTTCTGGCCGACTTCCACTCCCTGATCAAATGCCAGGACCCCGAGCGCGTGCACCAGTCGCGCCTGGAAGTGGCCGCCACCTGGCTGGCCCTGGGCCTGGACACGGACAAGAGCACCTTCTACTGCCAGTCCGACATCCCGGAGATCCCGGAGCTGACCTGGATACTGACCTGCATGACGGCCAAGGGCCTCATGAACCGCGCCCACGCCTACAAGGCCGCTGTCCAGGAGAACGAGGAGAACGGCAGCCCCGACCCGGACAAGGGCGTGACCATGGGGCTTTACTGCTACCCCATCCTCATGGCCGCCGACATCCTGATGTTCAACGCCAACATCGTGCCCGTGGGCAAGGACCAGATCCAGCACCTGGAGATGACCCGCGACATCGCCCAGCGCTTCAACCACCATTTCGGCGAGCACTTCGTCCTGCCCGAGGCCCGCGTGGACGAGTCCACGGCCGTGCTGACGGGCCTCGACGGCCGCAAGATGAGCAAGAGCTACGACAACTACATCCCGCTCTTCGCCCCGGAGAAGACCTTGCGCAAGCTGATCATGAAGATCGTGACCAACTCGCAGGCCCCCGAGGAACCCAAGGAGACCGAGGGCTGCGCCCTGTTCGACATGTACCGCGCCTTCGCCACCCCGGCCCAGGTCGAGGAGATGCGCGCCAAGTTCGCCGCCGGCATCGGCTGGGGATACGTCAAGCAGGATCTCTTCGAGGTGGTCAACGAGCAGCTGGCCGAGCCGCGGGAGAAATACGCCGAGCTCATGCAGAACCCGGACTACATCGAAAAGGTGCTGAAGGAAGGCGCCGAGAAGGCCCGGGCCTACAGCCGCCCCTTCCTGGAGCGCATCCGCAAGTCCGTGGGCATCCGCACCCTGACGGCCTGAAACCGGGGCTGGTCTTCGGAACGGCCTTTGTATAGAAGCATTCTTATTTGTTCGTGACGGAGGATATGATGGGAGCCGCCAAGAAAGTCGTGCAACTGGAGCGCAAGGCCAAGAAGCCCACGCTGACCGAGGTCGTCAAGGAATCAAAGTCTGCCGAAAAACCCGCCAAGGTGACGTCCTACGAGGATTTCGCCGGCCTGGCCCGGGAGTTGACCAGGGAAAAATCCATGACCCATGACGAAGTGGAGGAACTGCTCCAGGCCAAGGCCGAGCCGGTCGTTCTGGAGTCAACCGACACCTCCGCCGGGCATGACGCGCATGTCTCGGCCGGCGAGCCCGCGGCAGCCCCCGAAACCCCACGCAAGGACATGAGCAAGGCGGCGCTTTTCGCCTCCCTGGTGGCCGTAATCCTGCTTCTGGGCTTCTATTTCAATCTGAACCAGAACATCAAGAGCCTCACGGCCCAGGTCCAGGATCTGGCCTCCATCAAGACCTCCGTCGCCACCCTCGACACCAAGGTCGGCACCATGGAATCCAAGGTGGCGGACCTCGAAACCCTGCCCGCCAAGACCCGCGCCGCGCTCATGAGCAGCATCCTGGACGAGATGAGCCAGAAGACCTCCTACATGTCCGGCCAGCTCCAGTCCCCGGAGCAGCAGGACAAGCTGATGAAGGCCAAGGAGCTCATCCAGCAGGTGCAGACCGAACTGAACGCCCAGAACTAGGCGGACGTCCGGCGCGCTCCGCCCCGCGGGACGCGCGGAACCTGCGGCGCCCCGCACCACGAGTTCGCGCCGTCAAAATGACCTTTGAACGATCAGGGGCCCGGGCAACCGGGCCTCTCGCTTTCCGGGCCGACGGGGCAGGCCGGAAACGGATGGCCGATGCGCCTTGTCCGCCCCTCCCCTTTTCTGTAGACCGGAACACGTCACAAACTTCCCTATGCCAAGGACCATCATGCCCGAGCACAACCCCATCCTGAACTGGGAGATTTTCCCGGACTTCCCCGCCATCACCGCCGACCATGTCGTTCCCGCCATCCAGGAGGCCGTGGCCCGCAGCACCGCGGACCTGGAAATTCTGGAGGCTTCGCGCCCTGCCACCTGGCACGGACTCCTCGTGCCCCTCGAACGGCTCTCGGACCGCGTTTCCAGGGCCTGGGGACTGGCCACGCACCTGCACAACGTCAGGAACTCCCCGGCCATGCGCCAGGCCTACGCCGAGGCCCAGCCCCTGGTGGTGGAATTTTCCAGCCGCCTGGGTCAGAGCCGTCCCGTGTACGAAGGCCTCACGGCCCTGCTGCAAAGCCCCGAATATCAGACTTTCAGCCAGGCACTGCAACGCACCATCACCCTCCTGGCCCGCGACGCGGCGCTTCAGGGTGTGGGCCTCGAAGCCGAGGCCCGCGAGCGGTTCAACGCCATCAGCCAGGAACTGGCCGAGCTGTCCACCCGCTTCACCAACAACGTCCTCGACGCCACGCAGGCCTACGCCCTCGTCCTGACCAGCCCGGACGACGTGGCGGGCCTGCCCGTGGACTCCCTGAGCCTGGCCGCGGGCAAGGCCAGGGCTCGCGGCCACGAAGGCGCCACGGCCGAAGCCGGCCCATGGGCCGTGACCCTGGACCTGCCGTCCTTCCTGTCCTTCATGCAGCATGCCTCGCGCCGCGACCTGCGCGAGGAGGTCTACCGGGCCTACATCACTCGGGCATCCGCCGGCGAGAACGACAACCTGCCGCTCATCCTGCGCATCCTCGCCCTGCGCCGGGAGCAGGCCGGGATGCTCGGTTTCGGGAATTTCGCGGCCATGAGCCTGGCCCGCAAGATGGCCCCGGACACGGCGGGCATCGAGGCCCTCCTGCACACCATCCGCGACGCGGCCACGGACCCGGGTCTGGGCGACCTCATCGAACTGGGCGATCTGGCCCGCGAGCGCGGCCAGCACGAGGAAATCCAGCCCTGGGACGTCATGTTCTGGACCGAGCGCCTCAAGGAGGAACGCTTCGGGCTGCGCGACGACCTTGTCCGCCCCTACTTCCCCCTGCCGGCGGTCCTGACGGGTCTGTTCGAGCGCATCGGCGAGCTCTTCGACGTCCGCATCGAGGCGGCCGACGGAGTGCCTGTCTGGCATCCCGACGCGACGTTTTACCGCGTCCTCGACGAACGGGGCCTCGAAATCGCGGGGCTGTACCTCGACCCCTACGCCCGGCCCGAGGAAAAGCGGGGCGGGGCCTGGATGGACGAGCTGTGCGGCCGCAGCACCGTCTGCGCGGCATCGGGACGAGATATCCGCCTGCCCGTGGCCTACGTGAACTGCAACCAGCGCCCCGGCCTGGACGGAGCCCCCTCGCTGATGAGCTTCCAGGAGGTGACGACCCTTTTCCACGAGTTCGGGCACGCCCTGCAGCACATGCTGACCACGGTCCGGCACGGCTTCGTGGCCGGCATCTCCAACGTCGAGTGGGACGCCGTGGAGTTGGCCAGTCAGTTCATGGAGAACTGGTGCTACCACCGCCCAACCCTGGCCGGACTGGCGCGGCACTACCTGACCGGCGAACCCATGCCCGAGGACATGGCGGACAAGCTGCTCGGCGCCCGCACCTTCCGCGCCGGCTCCAACGCCCTGCGCCAGGTCTCCTTCGCCCTGACGGACCTGGCCCTGCACACGGCCGACCCCGAGGGCCTCGACCCGCTGGCCGTCGCCCAGACCATCGCCCAGGACATCCTGCCTCTGCCGCCCCTGCCCGAGGACCGTTTCCTGTGCTCCTTCTCGCACATCTTCTCCGGCGGGTACGCCGCGGGCTACTACAGCTACAAGTGGGCCGAGGTGCTGAGCGCCGACGCCTTCGGGGCCTTCGAGGAAGCCGGGCTGGACGATCCGAACGCGCGCAGGGCCCTGGGCCGCCGCTTCCGCGACACGGTCCTGGCCCTGGGCGGCAGCCGCCACCCCATGGACGTCTTCCGACTCTTCCGCGGCCGCGAACCCGACCCGCAGGCCCTGCTGCGCCAGGAAGGCCTGCTGCCCGGCGGGAGGAGCTGACATGTCCGTCCAATGGTTCCCGGGCCACATGCACCGGGCCCGCAAGCAGATTGCGCTCGTCATGGCCAAGGTCGACGTGGTCATCGAGGTTCTGGACGCCCGCCTGCCGGGCTACAGCGAAAACCCCCTGCTGCGCGAACTGCGCGGCGGCCGCCCCTGCCTCAAGGTCCTGAACAAGAGCGATCTGGCCGACCCGGCCGTGACCGAGGCCTGGAAGGAGTTCTACCGCACGCAGGGGGCCGTGCCCATGGAGATCGTCGGCACCTCGGCCAAGGACGCGAGGCGCATCCTGGCCGTGCTGCCCGGCATGGTCCCGCCGCGCAATTTCGTCATGCAGCCCGTGAACTGCCTCATCGTCGGCATCCCCAACGTCGGGAAGTCGACCCTCATGAACGCCCTCGTCGGCCGCCGGGTGGCCCGCGCCGCCAACCAGGCGGCCATCACCACCAAGCAGAAGCGCGTGCACATCGGCGACGAGCTGACCATCTACGACACCCCCGGCGTGCTCTGGCCCAAGATCGAGAACGAAGAGGCCTCCTACATGCTGGCCGCCAGCGGCGCCGTGCGCGAGACGGCCATGGACAACGCCGAGGTGGCCGCCCGCGCGGGCGTCTACCTGTTGCGCGAATACCCGGAACTGCTGCAGGCGCGCTACAAGCTGACGGAACTGCCCGCCGGGGGGCTCGAACTGCTGGAAGCCGTGGGCCGCAAGCGCGGCTGCCTGGTCAAGGGCGGCGAGGTGGATCAGGACAAGGCCGCCGGCATCCTGCTGAACGAACTGCGGGCGGGGCAGATAGGGCGCATCAGCCTGCAGAGGCCGCCCCGTGGAAAAACGGCCTGAGCCTGCCGACAAAAATCCCCGGCTGCCTTTGGGCAGCCGGGGATTTTTTTGGAGGGGGCCGGGTGGACGAGATGGACTTGATGGACCGGATGGACGATATGGACAGGGGCTGTAGGATCAGCGCCCCATCACCCCCGCCTATCCCCGCCAAAGTCCATTTCGTCCATAAGGTCCATCCCGTCCATCACCGTCCGTAAACATCCTCAAACCGCACTATGTCGTCCTCGCCCAGGTAGCTGCCCACCTGCACCTCTATCAGTTCCAGCGGGATCTTGCCAGGATTGGCCAGGCGGTGCACGGCGCCAAGGGGCAGGTAGACCGATTCGTTTTCTCGCAGCAGGATTTCCTCGTCGTTCCGCGTCACGACGGCCGTGCCCTGGACCACGACCCAGTGCTCGGCCCGGTGAAAATGCTTCTGCAGGGACAGGACGTGCCCCGGCGAAACCGTGATGCGCTTGACCTGATAGCGCGCGCCGTCGCCGATGGACTCGTAGTGCCCCCAGGGGCGGAAGACCTTCTTGTGGGCCACGGCCTCGATGCGGTTCTCGGCCTTGAGCTTGTCCACGATCTTCTTGACCTCCTGCACCCGGTCCCGCGGCGAGATGAGCACGGCGTCGGCGGTCTCGACCACGATGTGGTTGCGCAGCCCCACGGCCGCCAGCAGGCGCGTCTCGGCGTGCAGGTACGAGTCGTGGACGTCGCAGGTCACCACGTCGCCACGGATCACGTTGCCGCTCTCGTCCTTGCTCCCAGCCTGCCACAGGGCCTCCCACGAACCCAGGTCGTTCCAGCCGCACGACAGGGGCACCATGGCGCCCTTGTCCGTCTGCTCCATGACGGCGTAGTCCACGGAGTCCTCGGGACAGGCCTCGAAGGGGGCCCGGTCCAGACGCAGGAAGTCCAGATCCTGTCCGGCCTTGGCCAGGGATTCGCGGCAGGCCTGGACGATGGCGGGGGCGAAACGCTCCAGTTCCGCCAGGACCGTGTCGGCACGGAAAAGAAACATACCGGAATTCCAGAAATATTCGCCCGTGGCCACATAGCTCTCGGCCGTGGGCAGGTCGGGCTTCTCCACGAAACGCTCGATGGCCCGGGCCGTGCCCTCTTCCAGGGGGCTGCCCTGCAGGATGTAGCCGTAGCCGGTCTCCGGGGCCGTGGGCACGATGCCGAAGGTGACCAGATGCCCCTTGGCCGCATGGGCCGCGGCCTCATTCACGGCGGCGTGGAAGCGGGCCGGCTCGGCGATGAGGTGGTCGGCCGGCAGGATGAGGAGCACCCCGTCCGGGTCCTTCTCCAGGGCGCGCAGGGCGGCCACGGCCACGGCCGGGGCGGTGTTGCGGCCCGCGGGTTCGAGGATGATGGCGTCCGGGGTCGCGCCCATGGCCCGCATCTGCTCGGCGATGATGAAGCGGTGGTCCTCGTTGCAGATGATGAGTGGATCGGCCAGGTCGTTCAGCCCGTGCAGCCGCGACAGGGTGTTCTGGACCAGCGTGCTGCTGTCCACCAGGGCCAGGAGCTGTTTGGGATAGAGCTTGCGCGACAGGGGCCAGAGCCTGGTGCCGGAACCGCCGGCCAGTATGACGGGTATGATCATGCGATACTCCGGGAAGACGTGACGGAAGCGCGCCGGGCAGAAGCCGGACGCGGTCGCGGGCGGGACCGCGACGCAAACGGCAACCATCTATCCCAGATCATGAGAAAATCAAACCACATTTCGCCGCACCCGATGCGCCCGATGCCGTCCGGCCCCGCCGGGAGCCGGCCCGCAGGCTACTGGATTTATGCAAATCTTTGCCGTATGGGGAGGGCTTCGATCAACCTTGGCCACATACGAGGCGGCAATGAGCAGGAACGTGATCAATATCTTCCCGGACGAGTTGGAGGAATTCCGCACCAAAACCAGGGAACGCAACTACCTGCTCATCGACGTGCGGCAACCCCGCGAGTACGCGGAAGGGCACATTCCCGGCGCCCAGCTCATCCCCCTACCCGAGATCGAGAACCGCATCGGCGAACTGGGCAGCGAGCAGAACCTCATCCTCTACTGCCGCACTGGCGGCAGGTCCGCCGTGGCCGCGGCCCTGATCAAGGACATCGGGCCGCGACAGGGCATGATTTACAACCTCGTGGGCGGAATCGCCGGCTGGGAAGGCAAGGAGCTCAAGGACATCCCGCACCTCGAGCTTTTCCCGCGGGATATGCCGCTGGCCCAGACGCTCTACCGCGCCATGAACATGGAAAAGGGCGCCTGGCTCTTCTACCGGGACCTCGCCCAGGAATACGCCGGCACGGAACTCGGCGACATGCTCAAGGACCTGGGCGGCATGGAGGAAGTACACGCCAAGAGCATCTTCACCTACTGGTCCAAACACCGTAAGGCCCCTGCCCCGGAGTCCTTCGAAGCGCTCTTCGAGCGTCTCGACGGCAAGATCATGGAGGGCGGCAAACCCATCTCGGCCTGGATGGCCCGCCTGGGGAAAAACCCTGACGACCGCAAGCTGCGTCTGCTGGAACTGGCCTGCGAGATCGAATACTACGCCTACGATCTCTACCGCGGTCTGGCCACGCGCGACGCCGACCCCGAGGCCGCCACGACCTACATGCTCCTGGCCGAACAGGAGAAGGCCCACGTGCGGGTCATTTCCAAGGCCCTGAACCAGGCCTTCGGTGCCTGACGTCCTCATGGAGCGGGCCCGGGACTACTCCCTGGCCCCCGAAACCGTCTCCCTTCTCCTGGCTCGGCTCCTGCCGGACATCTCCGGCATCCGCGTGCTGATCAAGCCCAATTTCGTGGCTCTGAAGGGCGCCCCCCTGTGCTGCACCCACGCCTCGGTCATCGCCGCGGCGGCCCGGCACTGCGTGGAATGCGGCGCGCGCGTCACCGTCGGGGACTCCCCGGCCTTCGGCACGGCCCAGGCCGTCGCCTCAGCCATCGGTCTGCCGGAAATGCTGCGCCCCCTGGGCGTGCCCGTCGTCACCCTCGGCCGCGGCGTGAAGGTGACGAGCGGCTCCGTGCGCGTGCCGGTCTCGGCCGACGCACTGGAGGC
The DNA here is from genome assembly GCF_054657795.1 of Desulfomicrobium salsuginis. Taxonomy (NCBI): domain Bacteria; kingdom Pseudomonadati; phylum Thermodesulfobacteriota; class Desulfovibrionia; order Desulfovibrionales; family Desulfomicrobiaceae; genus Desulfomicrobium; species Desulfomicrobium salsuginis. Next base: position 1,050,312 of record NZ_BAAHYA010000002.1, read on the forward strand.
GGACCTCATCCTGAACCTGCCCAAGTTCAAGGCCCATTCGCAGATGCGCTACAGCGGCGCGGTCAAGAACCTGTTCGGATGCGTCACGGGCGTGAGCAAGGCCTGGCTGCACGCCGTGCACGGGGACAAGGGCGGGCGGTTCGCGGACATGATCTGCGGGCTCATGGATGTCCTGCCGCCCGTGGTCAGCCTCATGGACGGCGTGGAGGCCATGCACCGCACGGGCCCCATCGCCGGCGACCCGTTCCCCCTGGGGCTCCTCGCCGCCAGCGCGAACCCCGTGGCCCTGGACACGGCCGGCGCCCTGGTGCTCGGGGCGCCGCCAGAGTTCTTTCCGGTCTGGAGGGCCTGCGAACGTGCGGGGCTGGCCGGGGCAAGGACCGATGAACTGAATTTTTCGCGACTGTGTCCGGGAGATTTCGACGCTGCGGGCTTTGAACTTCCGCAAAACCTCAAGCCGGAGTCCTTCCGGCCCGATGTTCTGCTGAAGAGCCTCATCCGCCGCGCATGGCTGTCGCGCCGCGGCGGTTCCTGAGGACTTGAGGCCGATCCGGCGCGGACCCGTCAGGCCTGCTGCAGGTCTTGCCCCTGGGGGATGCGCAGATGGAAGGTCGTGCCGGTCTCGCCCGTTTCGAACCAGACCCGGCCCTGCAGGTAGTTCGCGCAGAGCAGGTGCACGCTGTAGACGCCCAGGCCCCGCCCCTGCCCCTTGGTGGAGAAGGAGCGGCGGAAGAGATGGCGCTGCACGTCTTGGGGCATGGCACCGGGGTTGTGGACGCAGACATGAAAGACGTCCGGCCCGACGCCGGCCCGCATGCGCACCGTCCCGCCTTCGGGCGTGGCCTCCAGGGCGTTCTTGAGCAGGTTCATGCACATGCGGTGCACGATGGTGCGGTCGGAAATGACTTCGTCGGCCGTGGTCTCCATCTCGACCACGATGTCCTTGCCCCTGCCCAGGGCGTGCTGGGTGTGGATGTTGGCCAGTCCCTGCAGGAGCTGGCCCAGGGAAAAGCGCTCCAGGCTCAGCCGCAGTTCGTTGTTCTCGGCGGCCAGAAGCTTCTGCTGGGCGGATATCTCATCCACGCAGAGGTCGAAATAGGGCAGGATGGTGTCCAGGAGTTCCCGGTTGTCCCCGGTCATGTCCGCGCGCAGGAAATGGAGGATGCCCTTGACCGCGCCCACGGTGTTCAGGATGTCGTGCAGGAAGACCTGCTCCAGGGAGCGGCAGCGCTTCTCGTGGGTCCAATCCTGCAGGGACACGGCCACGAAGGGCTGGCCGTCCAGGGACACGGGGATGGCCCTGACCTTGAATTCCCGGGCCTGCAGCTGATCCTGCGACATGAGGGTCAGGGAGCATTCCGTTTCGGCCGCGATCCCGTCCAGGCCGGAGCGGATGCCCAGCAGCGCGCCGCACTCCCCGCACAGGGAACCGGCGCCGCAACCGGCCTCGCAGGCGTTGGCGCAGTGCAGGAAGTCCCCGGGCCGCAGACCCCAGAGCTCGTCGAGGCGAGCCGCGCCGACGAGGTCGAGCACGGCCTTGGAGCAGTGGACGAGCCTGCGCTCGGCATCGAGGACGATGATCAGGGCGTGGGACTCGTCGAGGATATGTGCCAGATGCCCGGCGCGCATGAACCGCCCATGCAGGTCGGCGTAATTGTGCATAATCGGGTTTTCCTTGTCGGGGAAACGACTTGGAGGATTTTTCGGGGCTCACTTTCATACGGACACGGTCCGGAAAGGTCAATGTTGCGGTCGCCGCGGCCTTGAGGCTATGAACCAGGCTTCCCGCTCGGCCAGGGACAGCCGCCATGCGCGGCCGCCCGACGAGCGCATCACGCAGACATCGGATACCCAATGCCCATAGAACGCTGGAAATGGATCATCACCGGAGGGGTGCAGGGGGTCGGATTCCGGCCCTTCGTCTACAAGTCCGCCCTGGAAGCCCGCGTCAGCGGCCTGGTGCTGAACACGCCCGAAGGGGTGCTCATCGAGGTGCAGGGGACCAGGGACAGGCTCGACGCCTTCGAGGCCCGCTTCAACGCGAACGTCCCGCCCCTGGCCCGCATCGTGACCTGGGAGCGCGAGTCCGTCGCCCCCCACCCCGACGAGGAAGGTTTCAGCATCCTCAAGAGCACCGGCGGCGCAGGCCACCAGGTGCTCATCAGCCCCGACGTGGCCACCTGCGACGACTGCATCGCGGACCTGCGCAACCCGGCGAACCGCCGCCACCGCTACGCCTTCACCAACTGCACCAACTGCGGGCCGCGCTACACCATCACCCGCTCCATCCCCTACGACCGCGCCACCACGTCCATGGCCTGCTTCCCCCTGTGCCCGGACTGCCTGGCGGAATACGAGAACCCCCTGGACCGCCGCTTCCACGCCCAGCCCAACGCCTGCCCCGTGTGCGGCCCCAGGTTGTGGCTGACGGACCGGGAAGGCCGGACCATGTCCGAGAACGACGCGGCCATCCGCGGCGTGACGGAACTGCTCCAGGCGGGCCGCATCGCGGCCATGAAGGGCCTGGGCGGCTTCCACCTGGCCTGCGACGCCCGCAACCGGGAGGCCGTGGCCCTGCTGCGGGAGCGCAAGAACCGCAGGGACAAGCCCCTGGCGATCATGGTCCGCGACCTGGAAGCCGCCCGCGCCGTGTGCGAGCTTTCGGAATGCGAGACGCGCCTCCTCACGGGCCGGGAGCGTCCCATCGTCCTGGCCAGGCGCCGCAAGGGAGCCGGGCTCGCGCCGGGGCTGTCGCCGGACACGGACTACCTGGGCGTCATGCTGCCCTACACGCCCCTGCACCACGTGCTCTTCGACGAACTGTCCTCCTTGGCCGCTCCGGCGGCCCTGGTCATGACCTCGGGCAACATGAGCTCCGAACCCATCTGCCTGGGCAACCGCGAGGCCCTGCGCAGGCTCGGGACCATCGCCGACGCCTTCCTCCTGCACGACCGCGACATCCTCATCCGCTGCGACGACTCCGTGGTCCGCGCCGTGGGCGACGCGCCCCAGTTCATCCGTCGGGCGCGCGGCTTCACCCCGGCGCCCGTTGACCTGGCCCAGGACGGACCCGTCGTGCTCGGCACCGGCCCCCTGCTCAAGAACACCCTCTGCCTGACCAAGGGCAGGCAGGCCTTCGTCTCGCAGCACATCGGCGACCTCGAGAACCTCGAAGCCTACGGTTTTTTCCAGGAGATCGCCGCCCACCTGGCCGACATCCTGCAAGTCCGGCCCACGGCCGTGGTCCACGACCTGCACCCGGACTTCATGAGCACAGAATTCGCCCGCACCTCGGGCCTGCCCTGCCTGCCCCTGCAGCACCACTACGCCCACATCCACGCGGTCCTGGCCGAAAACCGCCACGTCGGCCCGGCCATCGGCCTGGCCCTGGACGGCACGGGCCTGGGCGACGACGGGACCGTCTGGGGCGGCGAGGCGCTGCTGGTGGACACGCGCGAACTGCGGCACATGCGCCTGGGGCGCTTCTCCCAGGTCATGCTGCCCGGCGGCGACGCCGCGGCCCGCGAGCCGTGGCGGCTGGCCCGGGCCTTCCTGCACGCCCTCGGCATCGAGGCCGACGGCGGAAAACCGTGGCCGTGGCTGGCGGAGCACGTCGCGGCCGACAGGGTCGTGGCCCAGATGCTCGACCGCCGTCTGAACTCCCCCCTGTCCTCCAGCTGCGGGCGCCTCTTCGACGCCGTCGCCGCCATGCTCGGCGTCTGCGACCGCATCTCCTACGAAGGACAGGCCGCAATCCGGCTCGAAGCCATACAAGACAAAAGCGAAAAAGACGGATATACGTGCCCCATCATCGAACATGACGGCCTCGTGGAACTCGATACACTGAAGCTCTTCGCCCAGGTCCATGCGCAGTGGCGCGACGGCGAGCCTTCGGCCAGAATCAGCAGACGTTTCCACCTCGGGCTCATGGACGGTCTTGCCGGGCTTTGCGTCCGCCTGGCCGGGCAGTGCGGCTGCTCCACAGTGGCCTTGAGCGGCGGGGTCATGCAGAACCTGACGCTGGCCGCCGCCCTTCCCGGACTGCTCGAACGGGAAGGCCTCACGGTGCTCACGCACCAGGCTCTGCCACCCAACGACGCATGCATCTCACTCGGCCAGGCCGCCTACGGAAGATTGGCGCTGCAACAATAACAGGAGCGGACATCGTGGATATACTCTCCCGTCTGACCAAGGTTCTCGGCATAGTCTGGAAGGTGCTGACCGGCATCCGGAACGCCTTCGCCAACATCTTCTTCATCATCGTCATCATCGTCCTGCTGGTGGCCGTGTTCTCCGACACCAAGGAGACCCTGGACTCCAATTCGGTCTTGCTGCTCAACCCCTCCGGCACCCTCGTGGAGGAAACCACGCCGCCCGACCCGGCCGAGGCCTTCCTCAAGCTCGGGCGCGAGACGGCCGTGGCCGACGAGACCAAGGCCCAGGACGTCATCGACGCCGTCCGCAGGGCCGCCACGGATTCACGCATCAAGGCCATGGTCATCGACCCCCGCGACCTGCAGGGCTGCGACACGACGAAACTCACGGACATCGGCAAGGCCATCCGGGATTTCAAGGAAACGGGCAAGCCCGTCCTGGCCCACGCCATGTTCTACACCCAGGGCCAGTACCTGCTGGCCTCCTACGCCGACTCGGTCTCCGTGAACCCCTTGGGCGGGGTGATGATCAACGGCTTCGGCATGTACCAGACCTACTTCAAGGGCCTCCTGGACAAGCTGCGCATCAACTTCCACGTCTACCGCGTCGGCGACTACAAGTCGGCGGCCGAACCCTTCATGCGCGACTCCATGTCCTATGAAGCGCGCGAATCGAGCCGCCAGTGGCTCGACGGCCTGTGGCAGGCCTACCTCGCGGAATTGGGCAAGAACCGCAGCGTGACCGCGGCGGACATCACGGCCTACGTCGAGAACATCGACACCCGGCTGCGCGACGTCGAGGGCGACGCGGCCAAGCTGGCCGTGACGGCCAGGCTGGTGGACGACATCCGCACGGGCGACCAGTTCGACCAGTTCCTCGAAGGCAAGACCGGCCTGAAGTCCCGGGACATGCACCGCGTCTCCTTCCGCGACTACCTCGCCATGACGGCGGCCCATGCGTCAAAGGCCAAGGAACTCGTAGCCGTCATCCGCGCCCGCGGCCCCATCATGCCCGGCAAGCAGCCCGAAAGCATGACGGGCAGCGAATCCCTGGCCGAACTGTTCCGGCAGGCCCGGCAGGACTCCTCCGTGGTGGCCGTGGTCCTGCGCCTGGACAGCCCCGGCGGCAGCGCCGCGGCCTCCGAGGAAATCCACCACGAAATCGCGCGCACCCAGGAAGCCGGCAAGCCCGTGGTCGTGTCCATGGGCAGTGTGGCCGCGTCCGGCGCCTACTGGATCGCCGCGGGCGCCAACCGCATCGTGGCCGCACCCACGACCCTGACGGGCTCCATCGGCATCTTCGCCGCCTTCCCGACCTTCGAGAACGCGGCCGAATCTGTGGGCATAACGAGCGACGGCATCGGCACCACCTCCCTGGCCGACCTGGGCAACCCCCTGCGCCCCCTGGCGCCCAAGGTCGAGGCGTCCATCGAGCATCTCCTCAAGTTCGGCTACAACCTCTTCATCAGCCGCGTGGCCAACGGCCGCCGCATGGCTCCCGATGATGTCGAGAAGATGGCCCAGGGCCGGGTCTTCCTCGGTCAGGTGGCCCAGGAGGCCAGGCTCGTGGACCAGCTCGGCGACCTGGACGAGGCCGTCAAGACGGCCGGCACCCTGGCCGGGCTGACCGCCGTCGAAAGCAAGGAGCTGCGCCGGGAACCCACGGCCAAGGAAAAATTCATGCAGGCCTTCTTCTCCTCCGGCCAGGCCCTGCTCGCCCCCCAGTCCCCGACCCTGCACAAGCTCATGACCATGGTCCAGGCCCGGGCAGGGCTGTTGGACACCATGGCCGACCCCGGGCACATCTACGCCCGCAGCCTTGAATGCGAGGCGTCCTCGTTCTGACCCGCACCCCCGCCCGGCGTACCGCGCCGGGCGGGCGCTCCCGGCCTGCCCCGCCTTTTCGCCTTGCCAACCCCCTGTCTTGCGATTAAAAATTATCTTTTTTCGTGACCGCGGATACCCTTCCCCCGCGCCGCGCCTTCAGCAACGGCCCGCCCTCAGGCCAGACCAACGGAAATCGCCATGCCCCAGAAAGGACCACATATATCCCTCGCCCCCGAACGCCTGGTCAAACGCGTCCTCGGACTTCCCCTCGAAGAGTTCCAGACCTGGCCCGAATACCTGCAGCAGCTGGCCCTGGACCTGGCCGAAGAGCTGTTCATCATCCGCTACAATCCGTTCATCCCGCCCAAGGACGTCCGCCAGAGCGTCAACGCCCGGCTGCAGGCCGAACGCGCAGCCCTGTCGCCGGAATACTTCCGCGAGCTTTCGGGCTGCCTGGAGCGCTTCTGGCAGAACTGGGAAGCCGACCAGAAGTTCAGGGCCGCCCTGGTGGAGCGCCTGTCCAGAATCCTGGACAAGGAGCAGATCGTCACCGCGGCCAACAACCTCATCGAATGCTCCACCGACGCCACGGACCTGCGCATGGAACTGCCGGCCCTGGTGGTCTTCCCCGAGAACACGGCCCAGATCCAGGGCATCATCCGCCTGGCCAACGAGATGGGCTTCCCCATCGTGCCCCGCGGCGGAGGCTCCGGCCTGACGGGCGGCGCCGTGCCGGCCAAGCCGCGCAGCGTGATCCTGAGCCTGAGCCGCCTGAAAGACATCATGGACATCGACGTCCAGGGCCGGACCATCACCCTGCAGTCGGGCGTCATCACCCTGAACGCCATCCAGGCCGCGGCGGCCAAGGGCATGCTCTTCACCGTGGACCCGGCCTCCAAGGCGGCCTCGTCCATCGGCGGCAACGTCTCGGAGAACGCCGGCGGGCCCTTCGCCTTCGAGTACGGCACGACGCTCGACAACCTCCTGTCCTACAAGATGGTCCTGCCCACGGGCGAGCTGATCCAGGTCAGGCGGGTGGACCACCCCTGGCACAAGATCATGCCCGACGAGGCCGCCACGTACGAAATCCTCGACGAATTCGGCAACCGCAAGGAGCTTCTGACCCTCAAGGGCGACGAGATCCGCGGCACGGCCTTGGGCAAGGACGTGACCAACAAGTTTCTGGGCGGCCTGCCCGGCGTGCAGAAGGAGGGCGTGGACGGCGTCATCACCGAGGCCACCTTCACCCTGCACCCCATCCTGCCCCATTCGCGGGTCATGTGCCTGGAATTCTACGGCAACTCCATGCGCAACGCCATGTTCGTCATCAAGGACATCGTGGCCCTGCGCAACGAGATCCGCACCCAGGGCGACCTGGTCAAGCTCTCGGCCCTGGAGGAGTTCGGCATCAAGTACGTTCAGGCCATCGAGTATTCCAAGAAGTCCCAGAAGTTCGATGGCATCCCCATCTCGGTGCTCATCGTCCAGCTCGACTCCACCGACGAGGAGGCCGTGTTCGACGCCGTGCGACGCATCACGGACATCTGCGCGGGCTACGACAACGTCGACAGCTTCGTGGCCGCCGACGAACGCGAGGCCGAGGTCTTCTGGCACGACCGGCACCAGCTCTCGGCCATCTCCAAACGCACCAGCGGATTCAAGCTCAACGAGGACATCGTCATCCCCCTGGAGGTCATTCCGGACTTCTCGGACTTCCTGGAAGAGCAGAACCTCTACTACCTGGCCATCGCCTACCGCGAGGCCCTGCAGCAGGTGCAGGTCCTGCCCGGCATCGAGGTCGACGACGAGTTCGTGCGCATGGAGATGGATGTGGCCTCGTCCATCATCAAGGGCAAGATCCGCAAGGACGAGCTGCCCGAACAGGAACTGCAGCTGCAGACGTCCTTCTTCTTCCAGCACCTCAAGGGCAAGTACCCCAAGCTGCACGAGGAATTGGGCAAGATCTTCGAGAACATGCAGAACACGCGCGTCGTCATCGCCAACCACATGCACGCCGGCGACGGCAACTGCCACGTCAACCTGCCCGTCAACTCCAACGACCCGCGCATGCTGGCCCTGGCCGAAGAGGCCGTGGAGAAGCTCTTCCACAAGGTCCTGGAATTCAAGGGCCAGGTTTCGGGCGAGCACGGCATCGGCATCACCAAGATCGGGTTCTTGGCCGAGGAGAAGATCGCGGCCCTGCGCGCCTACAAGAAGAAGGTCGACCCCAACAACATCTTCAACCCCGGCAAGCTGACCCAGCGCGACCTGGTGGTGGTGCCCTATACCTTCTCCTTCAACCGCCTGATCAAGGACATCAACAAGACGGCGCTCCCGGGCAAGGAGAGCCTCATCAACCTGCTGCTGAACGTGCAGACCTGCACCCGCTGCGGCAAGTGCAAGCAGGTCTGCCCCATGTACCTGCCCCAGAAGGGCCTGCTCTTCCACCCGCGCAACAAGAACATCACACTCGGCGCCCTGGTCGAGGCCATCTACTATTCCCAGCTGCAGAACGGCGAACCCCAGACCCAGCTCCTGGGCGAACTGCGCAAGATCCTGGAGCACTGCACGGCCTGCGGCAAATGCTATGCCATCTGCCCGGTCAAGATCCGCACCCAGGACGTGACGCTGCAGATGCGCGCCTACCTCGAGGAAAAGGGCGCGGGCGGGCACCCCTTCAAGAACCGCGTGCTGAACCTCCTGAGCCAGGACCCGCAGGTCACCCTGCCCAAGGTGGCCAAGATCGCCGGCATCGGCCAGGAGCTTGGAAATCGGGCCGTGAACCTGCTGCCCGCCAAGTGGCGCGAACGCCTCGACAGCCCGCTGTTGCGCGGCAAGGGGCCTTCCACCCAGTTCAAGAATCTCAAGGAAGGCCTGCACCTCGCCAAGGGCAACGTCATTTCGCCCAAGGACGCGCCCAGCAAACGTGCCGTGATCTACTTCCCGGGCTGCGGGGCGAGCCTCTTCTACCGCTCCATCGGCATGGCCGCCGTGCGCCTGCTCCTCGACGCCGGTGTGAGCGTGGTCCTGCCGCCGGACCACCTGTGCTGCGGCTATCCGCTGCTGGCCTCGGGCTGCCGTGACCAGTTCGAGCGCATGGGCAAGGAGAACCAGAAGATCCTCGAAAACCTGATCCGCCAGGCCGAGACCGCCGGCTTCGCCGTCAAGGCCGTGCTGACCTCGTGCGGCACCTGCCGCGAGGGCATCAAGGACTATCGCCTCAAGTCCCTGGAAACGCGCCAGGTGGAGCACATGGACGTGGTGCAGTTCATCATCCAGAACTCCAAGGCGGGCTTCGGCCAGGGGCCGGAGCGCCTGCTCTACCACGCGGCCTGCCACCACGAGTGGACCGGGGTGCCGCCGCTGAAGGCCGGGGACATCTACGCCCGCGAGGTGGGAAAGCTGGTGGGCGCCCAGGTCTCGATCTCGCCCTACTGCTGCGGTGAATCCGGGCTCGGCGCCCTGACCTCGCCCCGGATCTACAACCGCCTGCGGGCGCGCAAGAAGGAGCAGCTCTCGACGGACCTCGCGGGCTACTCCGCCGACGGCCCGATCATCGTCGGCTGCCCCTCGTGCAAGATCGGCATCCAGAGGACGCTCCTGGAAATGGGGGCCGAGCGCGACGTGCTGCACACCCTGGAATACCTGGCCAGGCTTCGCCACGGCGAGAACTGGCGCAAGGAATTCCACAGGCAGCTGGCCAAGTCCGAGGTTCAGTCCGGCGTACAGGTCGTGACGGCCACGGCCTGACGGAACCGGAAACCCGCATGAAGCTCTTAGGCATCGACTACGGTCAGAAGCGCATCGGGCTGGCCATCGCCCAAGGCGGCATGGCCTTTCCCTTGAGAACGCTGGCCAAAAGCACCAGGGACAAGCTCTTTGCCGACCTGCTGGCCGTCATCGCGGCCGAGGGCGTCGAGGCAGTTGTCCTGGGCCTGCCCCTGGACATGGAAGGCAGGCAGACCTTGACCACCCGGCAGGTCCTGAACTTCCGCGACAGCCTGGCCCGGCGCATGGACCTGCCCATCCACCTCGTCAACGAGGCCCTGACGTCCTTCGACGCACGTGAACGCCTGCGCGAGGCCGGCGTGCCGGCGCGCAGGCAGGCCGAGATGCTCGACCAGATGGCGGCCGTGTGCATCCTCGAAACCTATCTGGGGAATTCATGAAGACGTGGATGAAGCTCGTCCTGGCGGTGATTCTTGCGGCGGGCATCGCTGCCGCGGCGGGACTGTACGCCGCCTGGCGCTACGTGGAGACGCCCATCGACCCGGAATCGAACGCGACGACCGTCTTTCGCGTCGAGACGGGCGAAAACCTGCGCGGCGTGTCGGCGAAACTCGAGGAGGAAGGGCTGATCAGGCACGCCGAGGCCTTCCGGACCTACGGACGCTACCGCAAGCTGCCCCTGCAGGCCGGAGAGTTCGAACTCTCCAGGGCCATGAGCCCCAGGCAAATTCTGGAAGTCCTGGCCTTCGGCAAGCCCATCCTCTACCGCCTGAGCTTCGCCGAAGGGCTGACCATGCGCGAGGTGGCCCAGGCCGTGAACGCCACGGGCCTGACCACGTCGGAGCGGTTCCTGGCGGCCTGCCGGGACCGCGACTATCTGCTGTCCAAAGGCATCAACGCCACGGACGCCGAAGGATACCTCTTCCCCGAGACCTATTTCTTCGCGCGCATCCCGGACCAGAACCCCTACCCGATCCTCGACGCCCTGTTGGAGCATTTCCGGGCCAGCGTGGCGGACCTGCCCCAGGCCGGGGATTCCGCAGCCCTGCACCGCCTGGTCATCCTGGCCTCTCTCGTCGAGAAGGAAACGGCCGTCCCCGCCGAACGCCCCACCGTGGCCGGGGTCTACGCCAACCGCCTGCGCCTGGGCATGCTGCTGCAATGCGACCCGACCATCATCTACGGCCTGGGCGAAACCTTCGACGGCAACCTGCGCCGCTCGCACCTGCAGGACGCCTCCAACCCCTACAACACCTACGTCCACCCGGGCCTGCCGCCCGGCCCCATCTGCTCGCCCGGCAAGGCCTCGCTCCAGGCGGCCTCAAGCCCCGAAGAGCACGATTTCCTCTACTTCGTGGCCCGATCCGACGGATCCCACCAGTTCAGCCGCACCCTGCGCGAGCACACCAACGCCGTCATCAGGCACCAGCGCAAGGGGCGCCCCTTCCCGACGGGCAACACGCAGGGCGACTGAACGGAAGCCGTCACCGGGCCAGATTTTCGCGCTGCTCGTCCGATTCGGAGTTGAAGAGGGCCACCTGCCGGAAGGCCTGGGAAAACTCCGCGAACACCTCCACGATGTCCGGATCGAAATGCGTCCCGGCGCCTTGCAGGATGATCTCCGCGGCCTTGGTGTGGGTGAAGGGCGGCTTGTAGACCCGGCGGCTGATGAGGGCGTCGTAGACGTCGGCCAGGGCCATGATCCTCCCGCACAGGGGGATGCCCTCGCCGGCCAGCCCCTGCGGGTAGCCGCTGCCGTCCCATTTTTCGTGGTGGGTGAAGATGATGTCCTCGGCCATGCGCAGAAACGGCATGGCCCCGAGCTTGCGCTGCACCGAGAGTATGGCGTCCCGGCCGTACTCGGTGTGCCGGCGCATCTCTGCGAACTCCTCGTTGCTCAGCGGCCCCGGCTTGAGCAGGATGTGGTCGGGCACGCCGACCTTGCCGATGTCGTGCAACGGACAGGACAATCCCAGCAGTTCGATGAAGTCGCGGGTCAGGGTGCCGGCGAAGCGCGGGTGCGTCCGCAGCTCCTCGGCCAGGATGGTCACATACCCCTTGACCCGATGGATGTGTTGCCCGGTCTCGGGGTCGCGGTATTCCGCCAGGGCGGCCATGCTCTCGATGGTCGCCTGCTGGGTCTGGATGACCTCGCGGGTGCGCTCGCGCACCATCTCCTCCAGGCGTTCGTTCTGGCATCGCAGATCCCGCTGGGCCCGAGCCAGGAGAAGATGGGTCCTCACCCGGGCCTTGAGCTCCTCGACTTCAAAGGGCTTGCTCAGGTAGTCCACGGCCCCGAGCTGAAAGCCCCGCGCCTTGGTGCCCACGTCGGACAGGGCCGAAAGCATGATGACCGGCACCTCGGCCGTGGCAGGGTGCCGCTTGAGCCTTTCCAGGACCTCGTAGCCGTTCATGCCGGGCATCATGATGTCCAGCAGAATCAGATCCGGCGGCGACTCCGCGGCCATCTCCAGCGCCGAGGCCCCATTCAGGGCCACGGCCAGTTCATGGCTCTTGCCCAGCGTGTTGACCAGTATGTCCAGATTGAGCTTGGTGTCGTCCACTGCGAGCACCCGGCATTGCGACAGGTCCATCATGCGTCTCTCTTGATTTTGTCCAGCACCCTTTCCGCCAGGGCCAGCGCCGGAGCAAAGTCGTACTGCTCCGTCAGGGCGCAGATGCGGTCCACGTCTTCCCGAAACGCCTTGGGTACCGCCGCTGCGCACAGCCTGTCCGCCACGGCCTGGCATTTCATCGGGGTTCGCGAGCGCAGCCCCGGCAGCAGTTCATCGAGCAGGGACGCCAGGGCCGAGACGTCCAGCTCCAGCCCCTGGCGGCAGGAGACCTCGCGAACTTCCAGGCGACCGATTTCCTCCAGCATGGCTTCGAAGGCGTCGCGAAACGGCGTGAAAGCCTCGGCATGGTCGCCCGGCGCATCGCCGGCCAGCCGCCGCTCAAGGTCCGCCGCCGTTGCCTCGACCCGATGCGCCCCGATGTTGGCGCACATGCCGCGCAGGGAGTGCACGATCATGCGGGCCTCCACCGTCTCGCCGCGGTCCAGGAGCTCCCGAATCCGTGACGCGGACTGCCCGTACTCGCGGCGGACGAGCAGCAGCGCCTCCGCATAGGCCTCGCCGTCCCCCATGAGGCGGGCGATCCCGCCCTGCGTGTCGATGTCCCGCAGCGCAGGGATGCCCGGGCAGGAGGGCGGCGCGTCAAGGACGGGCGCGGGGACGGGGGCGCGCAGCCAGGTGTTCAGCACCCGGAAGACCTCGGCCGGGTCGATGGGCTTGAATACCTGGTCGTCCATGCCGGCGTCCTTGATCTTCTGGCGCTCCTCGGGGAGGACATGGGCGGTCATGGCCACGATGGGCAATCCGGCCAGGCGCGGGTCGGCCTTGATCCGGCGTGAGGCCTCGAAGCCATCCATGACCGGCATCTGGATGTCCATGAAGACCAGGTCGAACTCCTGCGCCCGCACAAGCCGCAGGGCCTCCTCGCCGTTGGCGGCCGTGACCGCGGTGAGGCCCGCCTGCTCGAGAATGCCCCGCGCCACCTGCTGGTTGAGCTCGTTGTCCTCGACGAGCAGGATGCGCCCGCCATGGCAGACCACGCTGTCGCCGTCCTTGGGGGACACGCGGCAGAACCGCCCCTGCTCCGCAGGCACGCCCAGGGCCTCGCGCAGGACGCTTGCCAGGGCCGGACGGCTGGCCGGCTTGGTCAGCACGGCGCAAAAACCAAGCGCCGGAGCGTTTCTGATCATGCCCTCCTGGGCGAAGGGACACAGCAGGACTGCTCTGGCGTCCGGAGCCCCCGATGTCCGGAGCCGCTCCCGCAGGGTCGCTCCGTCCATGTCCGGCAGCTTCCAGTCGACCAGGACGAGCCATTGCGTTCCCCGGGGCGCGTCCGACAGGGACTCCAGGGCCGCAGCGCCTGACGCGACGCCTTCGGCGTGCATCCCGAGCTCCCGCAGGCAGTCGAGAATGAACTGGCGGGAGGAATCCACGTCGTCCACGACCAATGCCCGCATACTCTCCAATCCGTCAGGCGGGCGAATCCGCTCTTCGTCGGAAAATGAGCGCGGGGAGACGGGACACACGATCGTGAAGGTGAAGACGCTCCCGTGGCCGGGCTGGCTTTCGACCAGCAGCTTCCCGCCCATCAATTCCACAAGGTGCCGGGAAATGGGGAGCCCGAGCCCGCTGCCCCCGTAGCGCCTGCTGGTCGAAGCGTCGGCCTGGGCAAAGGGGGTGAAGAGGGACTCGACCTGTTCCGGCCTCATCCCGATGCCCGTATCCATGATCTCGAACCGCAGCCGCGCCTCGTGGCGCGCATCGCAGTCCTCGGGCACCACGCTGACGCGGATCTCCCCTTCGTGGGTGAACTTGGCGGCGTTTCCCGCCAGGTTGATGAAGACCTGCCCCAACCGCAGGGGATCGCCCAGCAGGAATCTGGGCGCCCGCGCGTCGACCGTGACGACGAACTCCACGTTCTCCGGCACGCGCACGCCGACCACCGTGGCGACATTGTCGAGGACCTCCCAGAGGTCGAACTCGATGTGCTCGATGACGATCTTGCCGGCCTCGATCTTCGAGAAATCGAGGATGTCGTTCAGGATGCCCAAAAGCGTCTTGGCCGAACGCTCGACCTTGAGCAGATAATCCCGCTGGCGCGGGGTCAGTTCAGTGCCCAGGGCCAGATGGACCATGCCCAGGATGGCGTTCATGGGCGTGCGGATCTCGTGGCTCATGTTGGCCAGGAAGCTGCTCTTGGCCTGATTGGCGACCTCGGCCTCCCGCGTCAGCCCCTCGGCCCTGGCGATGGCCTTTTCGAGCTGCCTGTTGAGGCGCTGCATGGCCTCCTCGGCCTCCTTGCGCGCGCTGATGTCCATGAGGCATTCGAGCAGCTTCTCCCGTCCGCCGACGCGGATGCGGGTCACGGTCTTGAGGACCGGGAGGGAGGATCCGTCGGCGCGGATCATGACGCGGTCGGAATTGTCGATCTGGCATCCCAGGTCCACGATGGGGCAGCTCTGCTCGTTCGACGGGCACAGAAAGTGGTGGCAGCGCTTGCCGACGATATCCTCCTGCGGGGCGCCGAAAAGCAGTGCGGCGGCGGGGTTGAGGCTCTCGATGACCCGGGTCTGGCCGTCGATGATGACCAGCCCCACGGGCAGATGCTCCATGAGGGTGCGCTGCAGGGACTCGCTCTCCCGCAGGGCTTCCCGCATGATCTTCTGCTCCGTGATGTCTTCCTTGAGGGCGACGAAATGCGTGATGCTGCCGGCGCTGCGGATGGGGGATATGGTCACGTATTCCCAGAACAGCTCGCCGTTCTTGCGCTTGTTGTGCAGTTCCCCCTTCCAGGCCCCGCCGCCGAGAATGGTCTTCCACAGGTCTTCGTAGACTTCGGGCGCCATGAGCCCGGATTTCACGATGCGCGGATTCTGCCCGATGACCTCGGCCAAGCTGAAGCCCGTCTTCTCCTCGAACTTCGGGTTGACGTATTCGATGGCCCCGTCGATGCCCGTGATCATGACGCTGACGGGGCTCTGCTCGACCACGGTGGACAGCTTCCGGCCCCGTTCCTCGCTCTCGCGCAGGGCCAGCTCCGTTCTCTTGCGTTCGCTGATGTCGTGGAACGCCGTGACGGAACCGGCATGGACGCCGTTCTTGACCACGGGACGGCTTGCGACCTCGACGTGCAGCAGGTTTCCGGCCTTGCCCTTGAAGCAGTCCTCCGCGTCGTAGGGCTCCCCCCGGTCCAAGGCCGACTGGAAGGGGCAGCGTCCGCGCTCCAGATGGGCGTTCCCTTCATGGCAATGGAAGATGTCGTGGCCGATGCGCCCGACGATCTCCCCGGCCGGGTAGCCGAGCAGCTCGCACCCTGCCGGATTCATCCAGACGATCTCCCCCACCGGATTCGTCATGTAGACGCCTTCGGCCAGGGCGTCGTTCATGACGCGCAGGTTGCCGCGTTCCGTTTCGAGGGCCACGGTGCTCTCGCGCAAGCGCAGGAGAAGCGCCAGGAACATGGCCGAAACCGAGACAAGCAGGACGACGAAGGTCGTGAACTCCTGCCTGAAGGTCGCCACGACCGTGTCCGGGGAATAGCTGACCAGGTACCCGGAGGTACGGCCCTCGACGTCCAGCATGGGCAACAGAATGACGTCGTAGTCCTTCGCCGCCGCGCTGACCGTCGTCGCGAAGGACGCGCCGTCGCGCATGGCCTGCCGCAGTTTGGGGTTCTTCGCGAGCAGGCGGTTGATGGCCAGCGCCTCGGCGGAAAGCGGCGGGGGGCTGGTCGGCAGCAGGGCGTTGGCGTCCTCGACCAGAAAGTCCGGATTCAGGGGTGACTCGCTGTACAGCCAGCCCTGTTCTGGGAAGAGCGCCCGCGACGTCAGTTCGCGCGACAGGATGAAGGAATACTCGCGACGCGGGTCCAGGCCGGCCAGGGAATCACGCAGGGCCTTGGTCGAGATGAGCGTCTCCACGCTGCCGACCAGCCTGCCGTCCAGTTTGAGAGGAAAAATGTAGCGATATCCCGTGGCGGTCCCTCCCGCCTCGAAACCTTGGGCCGGCTGCCCGGACTGGGTGACCGTGCGCACAAGGGGCCGCATCTCCATGAGGCTATCCCCGTAGCGATCGGACATGTAAAACCGCAGCAGGCTGCTGCCGTCGGGCAGGTGGAAGTGAAGCTGCCGCAGGTTCTGCCGCCGCATGGCCTCGAAGGTCGGGAACAGCGTCCGGTACAGCTTCCCCCGGGCCAGGTCCCGCTTTTGGCCTTCGGTTCCGGCCGCCTGGGCGATGATGCCGAGCACCTCGGGCGTGTTCAGGGACGTTTCGTAGAAGCTCTGCATGGACAGCCCGTACATCCGGGCGCTGGCCTTGTAGGCCGTTTCCAGGATGCTGCGCTGCTCCGAGAAGTGGGCGTTCTCCTTCTGGATGCGGTTGGCGCGCAGGAACACGCCGGCTCCCAGGCACAGCAGAAGGACCAGGGCCAGCAGGAGGTGGCGCTCCATGGCGGCGTTGCGCCACGACGCCATCAGAAGTTCCCGTCCTCGGGGATGACGTCGTTGCCAAGAAGCGCCCGGACCGGGGCGTAATCGCCGTCGTCCGCGGGCACGGAACCGTACCGCAGGTTTTCGCCCCAGGAGGAAAGCATGGCCTTGTCCTTGCCGTCAGGGTCCAGACTGGCCAGGGCCTGCCGGATGGCCTCCCGCTCCGCGGGCGAAAGCGTCGCGGCGTTGCCGACCAGGGCGAAGGACGGCATCGGCGCACTTTCGGCCATGATCGTGAGGCCGAGGTGCGCATACTTCCGCCCGATGGCGGTCTTGATCCCCCCGAGGTCGAATTCGCCGCGAACCACGGCCTTGGCCACCTCGTCGTGCTTGTCCAGGTAACGGTACAGGTTGCGGGAAAGAGCCGAGCCGCGTTCGCGCAGCAGGCCGTTGGTGGCGAGAAAACCGCATGTGGAGAGAGGTTGGGTCAGGGCGACCTTGCGGTTCTCCAGGCCCTCCAGGACCAGCCCCTTGTCGGCCGGGGCCACGATGGCGCAGGTGTAGAGGGGGTCGCCGCTGGCCTCTCGGAAATGGACCAGCGGAGTGGCATCGGGGCAGACTTTCTTGAGGGAGACATAGGGCAAAGGGCCGAGGTAGGCCAGGTCGATGCGGCCCTGCATGAACTTTTCAAGAATTTGTTCGTAGCTGTCGGAGTAGTCGAAGACTACCTCATGGCCGAGGCTTTGCTGCAGGTAGCGGGCCATGGGCATGAACTGCTTGAGGACCGTCTCGCGGCTTTCCATGGGCAACGGCGCAAGTACCAGATTCCTGGCATGGAGAGGCTGGCACGTGAGTACGAACATGAGCAGGGTGAATACGAAACGCATAGGTGCCTCCGAAGGGGGAGATGGTCGAGATCGAGTCCACGCCTCATCCGATCAAATGCCGCGAAAGCCCTGCAAAGTCCAGCCCCTCCGTGAAATCGGGCGATCACTCAGTCATGAAAAACGATAATCTATGACCTGGCCGGAAAAATTCCCGCTTCAGTTATTTTCCATAATCAGATATGTAAGTTGCCACATCATTGACAACTCTCGGAAACGAACTTCGGGCCAAACGCCCGCACCTTCAATTCGGTACGCCTCGACTACGTGAAAAATCCCGCCGGGACGTTCCCTGCGGGAAGAGATATCGGTTCACCATCCAAGGAGGTTCGCTGTGAAGAAACTGCTCTTTCTCGCTCTGGCTTTCGTCTTTCTGGCCACGGCCGCCCAGGGCAAAACGCTGAAGATGGCCCTCGACGCCGACCCCGAGTCCATGGACCCGCACGTCCAGCTTTCGGGCGGCATGCTGCAGTACACCCACCTGTGCTTCGACCCGCTGATCCGCTGGACCAAGGACATGAAGTTCGAGCCGCGCCTGGCCGAAAAATGGGAGCGCATCGATGACCTGACCGTGCGCTTCCACCTGCGCAAGGGCGTCAAGTTCCACTCCGGCAACCCCTTCACCGCCGCCGACGTGGCCTGGACCATGGACCGCCTGAAGAAGAGCGAAGACTTCAAGGGCCTGTTCACGTCCTTCGCCGCGCCCAAGATCATCGATGACTACACCATCGACATCGTGACCACCGAGCCCTACCCGCTGGTCGAGAACATGGCTACCTACATCTTCCCGCTGGACTCCAAGTTCTACACCGGCACCGACGAGAAGGGCCTGCCCAAGGACGCCATCGTCAAGACCGAATACTCCTTCGCCAACCAGAACGAGTCCGGCACCGGCCCCTTCACCGTCGAGTCCCGCGAGCACGGCGTGAAGATGGTCTACAAGCGCTTCGCCGACTACTGGGACAAGGACAGCAAGGGCAACGTCAGCGAGATCGTCCTGACCCCCATCAAGGAAAACGCCACCCGCACCGCCGCCCTGCTGTCCGGCGACGTTGACTTCATCGCCCCGGTCCCGCCCCAGGACTTCGAGCGTCTGAGCACCAACAAGGACATCAACATGGTGACCATGGCCGGCTCGCGCATCATCACCTTGCAGCTCAACCAGAAGAAAAAGCCCGAATTCGCTGACCTCAAGGTCCGCCAGGCCGTCATCGCCGCCATCGACAACGCCGGCATCGCGGCCAAGCTGATGAAGGGCACCGCCACGCCCGCCCAGCAGCAGGGCCCCGAGGGCTTCGACGGCTACGTCGAAGGCCTCAAGCCCCGCTTCGACCTGGAAAAGGCCAAGCAGCTCATGAAGGAAGCCGGCTTTGAGAAGGGCTTCGAGGCGACCATGATCGCCCCCAACAACCGCTACGTGAACGACGAGAAGATCGCCGAGGCCGTGGTTTCCATGCTCTCCAAGATCGGCATCAAGGTCAGCCTGAAGACCATGCCCAAGGCCCAGTACTGGGACGAGTTCGACGCCCAGGTGGCCGACATCCAGATGATCGGCTGGCACTCCGACACCGAGGACTCCGCCAACTACTCCGAGTACCTGCTGATGTGCCCCAACAAGGAAACCGGCAAGGGCCAGTACAACAGCGGCAACTACTGCAACGCCAAGCTCGACGAACTGGTCAACAAGGCCAACGTCGAGAACGACCGCGCCAAGCGCAAGGCCCTGCTGCAGGAAGTGGAAAAGGTCGCCTACGAGGACGCCGCCTACGTGCCCCTGCACTGGCAGAACCTGTCCTGGGCAGCCAAGAAGGGCATCGACATCGAGCCCATCGTCAACATCATGGACTTCCCGTACATCGGCGACCTGGTCATCAAATAGGCGCCTTTGACCTATGATCGATTTGTCGGCATGGATGGCAAAAGGCTTGATCCATCCTCCGACACTGTGTACGCGGGGCAGGCTTTTCACGAAGCCTGCCCCTTTTTGAACCAACCCCGGCATACCGTCCGAGCCGGGACCACCACGGATTGACACATGTTCGCATTCATTGTCCGACGCGTCCTGCAGGCCATCGTCGTCATGCTCATCATCAGTTTCATCGGCTTCGCCCTGAAACAGAACGTGGGCGACCCGGTGCGCGAGCTGACCGGCATCTCGGTCTCGGCGGCCGAGCGCGACGCCATCCGCGAGAAGCTGGGCCTGAACGACCCCTTCCTCGTCCAGTACGGCCGCTTCCTCAAAGGCGCGGTGCTGGAGGGCAACATCGGCCAGTCCTTCTTCTACAAGAAGCCGGCCATGGAGGTCATCGTCAGCAAGGCCCCGGCCACCCTGGAGCTGGTCCTGGTCTGCTCGGTCCTCATCGTGGTCCTGTCCATCCCCATGGGCATTTACAGCGCCATCTACCCCAAGCGCCTGCTCTCGCGGCTGATCATGGGCTTCAGCACCATCGGCGTGTCCGTCCCCATCTTTCTCATCGCCATCCTCCTCATCTACGTCTTCTCCATCAAGCTGGGCTGGCTGCCCTCCTACGGCCGCGGCGAAACGGTCAACGTCTGGGGCTGGGAATCGGGCCTGCTGACCGTCGACGGCCTGAAACACCTCCTGCTGCCGGCCACGGCCCTGACGGCCCTCATGCTGCCTCTCTTCGTGCGCCTCATCCGCTCGGAGATGATGGAGGTGCTCGAGACCGAGTACGTCAAGTTCGCCTGGGCCAAGGGACTGCCGCGGGTGCGCATCTGGTTCGTGCACGCCTTCAAGAACACGCTGCTGCCCGTCATCACCGTGGGCGGCGTGCAGATCGGCACCATGATCGCCTTCACCATCCTGACGGAAACGGTCTTCCAGTGGGGGGGCCTCGGCTTCCTGTTCCTGGAGGCAGTCGAGCGCGCCGACACGTCGCTCCTGGTGGCCTACCTCATCTTCGTCGGCGTGATCTTCGTGGTGGTCAACACCGTGGTCGACATCATCTACGGACTGGTCAACCCCATGGTCCGCATCACGGGGAGGAAGTGATGAATCTCTGGAAACGTTTCCGCGGCTCCTACTTTCTCTACAGCTTCCTGCACGACCCCGTGGCCATGGGCAGCTTCATCGTCCTGGCCCTGCTGGCCCTGGCGGCCTTCGGCGCCCCGCTCGTGGCGCCCCACAACCCCTACGACACGACGACCATCGACATCATGGACTCGGAGATCCCGCCGGTCTGGATGGACAACGCGGACCAGAAATTCCTCCTCGGCACCGACGCCCAGGGCCGCGACATGCTGAGCACCATGCTCTACGGCATGCGCATCTCGCTGGTCATCGGCATCGGGGCGACCTTCCTGCAGGCCGCCATCGGCATCGTGCTGGGCCTCATCGCCGGCTACAAGGGCGGCAAGATAGACAATTTCCTCATGCGCATGGCCGACGTGCAGCTGAGCTTCTCGACCCTCATGGTCGCCATCTTCCTCTCGGCCATCTTCCAGGCCATCTTCGGCGTGGCCGCCTTCGAGAGCATGGCCGTGCCGTTCCTCGTGCTGGTCATCGGCATCGCCGAGTGGCCTCAGTACGCCCGCACGGTGCGCGCCTCGGTCCTGGCCGAGAAGAAGAAGGAGTACGTCGAGGCGGCCCGCGTCATGGGCCTGCCGTCGGGTCGCATCATGTGGCGGCACATCCTGCCGAACACCATGTCGCCCATCCTGGTCCTGTCCACGGTGCAGGTGGCCCACGCCATCATGAGCGAGGCGGCCCTGTCCTTCCTGGGGCTGGGCATGCCCATCACCAAGCCGTCGCTGGGGTCGCTCATCAACTCGGGCTTCGACTACATCTTCAGCGGCTCGTGGTGGATCACGATGTTTCCCGGCTTCCTGCTGGTGCTCCTCATCCTGGTCATCAACCTCCTGGGCGACTGGGTGCAGGACGTCCTCAACCCCAAACTCTACAAAGGATGACCCGGACATGACGCACCTCCTCGACGTACAGGATCTGGTGGTCAAGTTCCGGCTGCGCTCCGGCGACCTGACCGCCCTGAACGGCATCAACTTCACCCTGAACCCCGGCGAACGCATGGGGCTGGTGGGCGAATCCGGCGCCGGCAAGTCCGTGGCCGGCTTCTCCATCATCAACCTGATCAGCAAGCCGGGCTTCATCGCCTCGGGCCGCGTCCTCTTCGAGGGCGAGGAGATCAGCGCCTACCCCCTGGAGCAGATGCGCGACATCCGCGGCAACCGCATCAGCATGATCTTCCAGGACCCGATGATGACCCTTAACCCCGTGCTGACCATCGGCACGCAGATGGTCGAGACCATCCTGGCCCACAACAGGGTCTCGGAGGCCCACGCCCGGGAGATCGCCCTTGAGAAGCTCTCGAAGGTCTACATCTCCTCGCCGGGCAAGCGTCTGGGGCAGTACCCCCACGAGCTTTCTGGCGGCATGAGGCAGCGCGTGGTCATCGCCATCTCGCTTCTGACCAACCCGAGCCTGATCATCGCCGACGAACCGACCACGGCCCTGGACGTGACCATCCAGGCCGAGGTCATGGCCCTGCTTCTGGAACTGTGCAAAAACGAGAACATGGGCCTCATCCTCATCACCCACGACCTGGGCGTGGTCTCGCAGGTGACGGAGAAAATCTGCGTCATGTACGCCGGCCGCATCGTCGAGCAGGGACCCACGGACACGATCGTCGGCGCACCGCGCCACCCCTACACCCAGGGGCTCATCAAGGCCCTGCCCCAGGGCAGCGGCGGCCAGCGGCGCCTGCACCAGATCCCGGGCATGATGCCCAACCTGACCAGCATCCCCTCGGGCTGCGCCTTCCACCCTCGCTGCGAGCACGCCATGGACGTCTGCCGCAACGTCACGCCGCAGCTCCTTGACGATGGAAAAACACCGGGCCTGGTGGCCTGTCATCTGTATGCGCAAGCCAGGTAGACCATGACAGCACAGACACAACCCCTTGTCGGCATCACCGACGTGGTGAAGCACTTCGACATTTCCGGCGGCTTTCTGGACCGCCTGACCTTCTCGGGCGGCCTGCCCTCCCTGACCTCGACCACGGTCAAGGCCATCAACGGCGTCAGCCTCGACATCCGCCAGGGCGAAATCCTCTCGGTGGTCGGAGAGTCGGGCTGCGGCAAGTCGACCCTCGGCCGCACGGTGCTGGGCCTCTACCCGCCCACCAGCGGGCGGATCGAATTCCGCGGCGAGCGCATCGACAACCTCTCGGCCAAGGACATGCTCCCCTACCGCCGCAAGATGCAGATGGTCTTCCAGGACCCGTACGCGTCCCTCAACCCGCGCATGACCGTACGCCAGATCCTGGAGGAGCCGACGCGCTTCCACTTCCCGGACCTGTCCGCCAGCCAGGTCCAGGACAAGGTGGCCGAGGTCATGCGCCAGGTGGGCGTGGACCCGGCCTGGGCCGGGCGCTTCCCCCACGAGTTCTCGGGCGGGCAGCGCCAGCGCATCAGCATCGCCCGCGCGCTGATGGTCGACCCTGAGTTCATCGTGGCCGACGAGCCCATCTCGGCCCTCGACGTGTCCATCCAGGCCCAGATCCTGAACCTGATCATGGACTGCCAGGAGCGCTTCGGCCTGACCTACATGTTCATCACCCACGACCTCTCGGTGGTCGAGCACATCAGCACGCGCGTGGCCGTCATGTACCTGGGCACCCTGTGCGAGCTGGCCGACAAGGCCAGCCTCTACGGCGACCCGCAGCACCCCTACTCCCGCGCCCTGCTCTCGGCCATCCCGAGGCTCGGCGCCAAGGGCGTCTCGCACATCCGCTTGAAGGGCGAGGTGCCCACGCCCATCAATCTGCCCACGGGCTGCGTCTTCCACACCCGCTGCCCGTACACGGACGACCGCTGCCGTCGGGAGATCCCGGTCCTGCGACGGCTGGCAAACGGCAGCCAGGCCGCCTGCCACGCCCTGGAGGAAGGGAGGATCTGATGACCAACGCCCGCAAGGTCAGCGACAGCGAAACCCTCATGACCCACCGCGCCCTGCCCGAGGACGCCAACCCGGCGGGCAACGTCCACGGCGGGGTCATCCTCAAGCACATCGACCTGGCCGGGGCCGTGTGCGCCATGCGCCACGCGCGCATGGGCGTGGTCACGGCCTCCATCGACCGCATGGAGTTCAAGGCGCCCGTGCACGTGGGCGAACTGATGCTCCTCTACGCAAGCGTGAACCGCGTGGGGAAGCAGTCCATGGAGATCGGCGTGCGCGTGGTGGTGGAAAACCTCATGACCGGCGAACTGCGCCACGCCGCCTCGGCCTACCTGACCTTCGTGGCCATGGGCCCGGACCGCAAGCCGGCCCCCACCCCGGACCTCATCCTCGAAACCCCGACCCACGAACGCCGCAACCGCGAGGCCGAAATGCGCCGCAAGCTGCGTCTGGAGGAAAGGCAACGGGAAAGGCAGGCCCAGGAATCGGAAAAGGATCAGGCCGCTGGTCCGATCTGACGGGCCTCGCTTCTTTCCGTCGCCCCGCGCGTTCCATCACGGACATCCTGCCGCAGCCCTTGTTCCACCGCCGATGCATCGTACGCCTCCAACACAGGCGAACGCATCCATGACGAGCAGATCCCTCCTGGCCTAGCATCGCGCATTGCACTTGCCCTCAACTTGCCGTAGAGACAAAAAAATTTTTCCTCTGCCGGGCAAGGTACATGCGCGATCCCCTCGACTTCTCCCGATACATCCAGCAAGGCGTGGCCCTGGATCTGGAAACCCACCCCCAGGACAACCTGCTGCTCAAAATCGGGGCCGTGGATCTGGCCACCCGCACCGGCCGCGCCTTCAAAGGCCGGTTCGACCCGAAGCGGGCGCTGGCCGAGCTTGATGAGGCCTTTGGCGACGCATCGTACCTGCTCGGACACAACATCATCGGCCACGATCTGCCGTGGCTGCGCGCGCATTACCCGGACACCGCATTGCTGCGCCTGCCCGCCCTCGACACGCTCTACCTTTCCCCGCTGGCCTTTCCCAAAAATCCCTATCATCATCTGGTCAAGGACTACAAAATCGTCCGATCTTCCGTGAACGACCCTGTCCGCGACTGCGTCCAGGCTACCAGCGTTTTCCTGGACGAAATCGAAGCGTTCCGGCTCCTTCCCGCAGAACAGAGCCTCTTTTATGGGGCGGTCCTGGACCGCAGTCATCCGGCCGGGGGATTTGGGGACTTCTTCTCGCGCCTGACGGCACGCCCGCCCATGAACGATTCCGAAGCCAGGACGTTCTGGATGGAGAAAGTTTCCGGCCTGGCGTGCTCCCATGCTGCCGGGGACGTCTTCGACACCCTCTGGTCGAAGCCGGAGGAAGCCTGCTGTCTCGGGTTCGTCATGGCCTGGCTTGAAGTGTCGGGAGGCAATTCCGTGCTCCCGGCCTGGGTCTGGAAACGTCACGCCATGGTTCCGGGCACCCTGCGCGCGTTGCGGGAGAATCCCTGCCGCGACCCGCACTGCGCCTACTGCATGTCGGCCTTCGACCCCAGGGGCCAGCTCCGCCGCTATTTCGGCCATGACGATTTCCTGCCCATCCACGGCGAGGACCCGCCCCTGCAGCGCCTGGTGGTCGAATCCATGATCAACGGCCTGGACTGCCTGGCCATCCTGCCCACCGGGGCGGGAAAATCCCTGTGTTACCAACTGCCGGCCCTGATCCGGGCCGAACAGCGCAAAACCCTGACCATCATCATTTCGCCGCTGCAATCCCTGATGAAGGACCAAGTTGACGGCCTGAGCCGCAAGGGCATCCTGCAGGGGTGCACCATCAATTCCTCCCTGACCCAACTGGAACGGAAGATAACGCTGGAGGCCATCCGCCTCGGAGACCGCGACCTGGTCTGGATCGCTCCGGAGCAGCTGCGCAACAGCGGGGTGAAGGACGTGCTCCGCAGCCGGGAGATCGGGCTGGTCGTCATGGACGAAGCCCACTGCTTCTCCAAGTGGGGGCATGATTTCCGGCCCGACTATCTGGCCCTGTCCACATTCCTGCGGGACATCGTGCCCCCGCCGCCCTACCCCGAGCCGCAGATCGCCTGCTTCACGGCCACCGCCAAGCAGGACGTGCGCGACGAGGTGCTGGAATACTTCCGCACGGAGATGGGCCGGGACCTGGTCCTCTTCGAAGGAGGCCACGAGCGGCCGAATCTGCGCTTCGACGTCATCCCCTGCTCGGACATCGACAAGCTCGACCGCATGGACGCCATCCTGAAGGAAATGCTGCCGCCCGGACAGGCCGGAGGCGGCATCGTTTTCGCGGCCACACGCAAGCAGGCCCAGGAGTTTTCGGAACTTCTCGCCGACCGGGACTGGTCCGTGGACTACTACCACGCGGGCAGGACCCCCGAAGAAAAACGGACGGTGCAGGACCGGTTCCTGGGAGGAACGCTGCAGGTCATCGTGGCCACCAACGCCTTCGGCATGGGCGTGGACAAGCCCGACGTGAGGGTGGTCATCCATGCCTCGCCGCCGGGTTCCCTTGAGAACTATCTGCAGGAGGCCGGCAGAGCGGGCCGGGACCGTCATCCCGCCATGTGCTGCCTGCTTTTCGATCCCGAGGACCTGAACACCCAGTTCGATCTGTGCCGCGCCTCGGAACTGACCTCGCGCGACATCAAATGCCTCTACAACGGTCTGAAGACGCTGGCCGATTCCCGCAGGTCCGACACGCTGGTCATGACCTCGGGAGAGCTGATGGCCGCCGAGGAGGTGGCCGAGTACACCTTCGACGCCCTGGACCGCGGCGAGCCGCTCCTGGACACGAAGGTCCGCACCGCATTGGCCTGGCTGGAGCGCAGCGGCAAGGTCGCGCGCGGCGACAACAAGACCACGGCCATCGACGGCAGCATCCTGGTCGCCTCCCGCGAGGAAGCCGAGAAGCGCATGGCCTCGCTGGAGCTTTCGCAGTCGGAAAAGGAGTTGTGGCAGGAATTGGTCAATATCCTCCTGCAGGCCGAACCCAAGGAACTCCTCAACACCGACAACCTTTCCCTGATGCTTGGCGCCGACACGGACAGAATCCTGGGGGCGCTTCGCTCCATGCGCGAAGCGCGCATTCTCGACCACGACCTGAACATGACCGCCTTCGTGCGCAAGGGCATCGTCGACGACGCCCTGTCGCGCTTCGCCGCCCACACCGGGCTGGAGGAGGCCTTGCTGCGACTCATGGAAGAGGACGAGCCCGACGCACGGCCAGGCAGGACCGCGATGCTCTCCATGCGACACGTAAGCCAACGGCTGAAGGACAGCGGGACCGAAGACGCCACGCCCGCCCGCTTGCAGCGGGTGCTGGAACTTTTCATGGACGAGAAACTGCTGCGCCTGGGCCAGGTTTCGCCCAACACCTATGCCGTGAGTCTGCGCCGGGAATGGCCCGTTCTGCGCGAGAACGTGGCGCGGCGCAACGAAACGGCCAGAGTGTTGCTGCAATTCCTGCTGGACCTGCTCCCGTCCGGCGCACGCGGCAAGGATCTCCTCGTGTCGTTCCGGTCAGGGCAGCTGGAACGGGCCCTGCGCGGCAACGTGACCACCAGCGCCTTGCCGGACCATGCGCAGGCGGCCACGGCGGCGCTCTTCGCCCTGCACTCCATGCACGCCATCTGCCTGCAGAACGGCCTGTCCATCATCCGGCCGGCCATGAGCATCACCGTGACCGACCGCAAGGGCAAGTTCGGCCAGGCCGAGTATGCGCCCCTCTCCCTGTTCTACAAGGAGAAGATCGCGCAGGTGCACATCATGGGACGCTATGCGGAGCTCGGGGCGGTCTTCGACGGCATCGACAAGGCCCTGCGCTTCGTGCGCGACTATTTTCAGAAAACCCGCGAAGCCTTTGTGGACACGCACCTGCGCGACCGCAAGTCCATCCTCGACCTGCCGGTCACGGAGCAGCAGTACAGCGCCATCCTTCACGAACTGAACCCGACGCAGAAAACCATCGTGCAGGCCCCCCTGGACAGGAACATGCTGGTCGTGGCCGGTCCGGGCTCGGGCAAGACACGGATCATCGTCCACCGCATGGCCTATCTGCTCAAGGTAGCCCGCATCAGGCCCAGGAAAATCCTGGCCGTGGCCTTCAACAGGAACGCCGTGGCCGAACTGCGGAGGCGGCTGACCGCCCTGCTCGGAAAGAGCGCCGCGGGAATCCGCATCCACACCTACCACAGCCTGGCCATGACCATCACCGGGCGGACCCTGTTCGGCAGCCGTGGAGAGGAAGGCGTCTTCCGCGAAATCCTGGACGAGGCGGTGGCCTACCTGCGCGAGAACCGAAACCTGGATGCCGAGTCCGCCCTGGACTGGCGAGAGCGCCTGCTGGGCCTGGAGCACATCCTGGTCGACGAATACCAGGACATCAACGAGGTGGAATACGAATTCCTGTCCCTCTTGGCCGGACGCAACGAGGAAGAACAGGGCAAGCGCCCGGCACTGCTGGCCGTTGGCGACGCCGATCAGAACATCTACGCGTTCCAGGGTTCCAACGTGCGCTTCATCCGGCGATTCGCCACGGACTACGGTGCGGCGGTGACCTTCATGGTCCAGAACTACCGCTCCACTGCGCCCATCGTCGAAGCGGCCAACGCCCTCATCCGCCACAACCGGGACCGCATGGACATCCCTCCCGTGGTTGCGGTCCGCATGGGAGACGCCGCGAACGTGGAGATCAGGTCGGCACCAACCGTTCAGGCCATGCTCAAGGACGCGCTGGAGCAGGCCCAAAGCCTGGTCCGGGAAGGCATGGCCCCGCAGGATGTCTGCATCCTGACCCGCACCAACCAGGAGGTCTTCGGCATCTCGCTTTTGGCCAGACGCCTGGGCGTCGATGTCCACCCCGTGCGGCGTCGCAACCTTCCGTTTCCCGCGATTCACGAAATCCACGACATCCTGGAACTGCTCGAACGCAACGGTTCATGCCTGTGCACCGGCCAGGAAGTGCATACCCTGGTTATGCAGATGGTCGAGGAAACGACGGTGCGCAGCAGGCTCTGGCTCGACCATCTGGCCGTCATCGCCTGCGAATACAGGGACGCCTACCCGGCCCTGCGACGCCCTCTGCACGAATTTTGCGATTTTGTCTGGGACATTTCGCGGGACTTGAGCCGCTTCGATCGAAGCATGGGGCGCGGCATTTTCATATCCACCATGCACGGCGCCAAGGGGCTCGAATTTCCCGCCGTCATCCTCGCCGGAGAACCCCGCGCAAACGCCCAGACCGAAGAGGAACGGCGGCTCTGCTATGTCGGCATGACACGGGCCAGGGACCGCCTGGTCGTGTGCGCGCCATGGACGCATCCATTTCTTCACGAGATCGCGGGGAACGGCGCGGACACGGTGACGGTGCGGCATGTCGCCCCCCGGATCAGCCCGGAGGAGGACCGGGACCTGCGGAGCGGACTGTGGGAAATGGGAGCCGATGACGTCATCCTGTCCTATCCGGCAGGAAAGTCCGCGCATGCGCGCACACTGGAGCATATCGAGATGCTGCGCACGGAATGCGCCGTGAATCTCGAAATCCAGGATGGCGAACGAGTGCGCATCTTGGCAAACTCCGTTCCGGTCTGCCAGCTTTCAGCCAAAGGGCGCGAAACCTATGCGCGGCATCGGGCCCAGGGGATGACCGCATCCAGGATCATTCATCTGGCGTCCTTGCACCGCACCCCGTCGGAGCAGGATGTGACGTCGGGATGGGTGGACGTCGAACGGTGCAGTAGTTGGCACGTCCCTCTTTTTCAGGTCGTGTGGGAGCCTCCAACTTAAATTGCTCCATGATTTTAAATTGATGCAAAGCAATAGAGCAAGATTGGCCGACAATCGATAGCCAAATTTGTCATTTACAACGCGCCCGCTTCCGTTTACGAAGCCTCCCGATCATCTCCAAGAGGAATTTCATGCAATCACTCATCGTACTCGTGGCGTCCTACATCGCCCTGCAGATATTTTCCGATGTCGGTTCCCTGCGCATCGTCATGCTCGGCGGCATGTCCATCGACGCCGGCACCTTCATCTACCCCCTGACCTTCACCCTGCGCGACATGGTCCACAAGACCATGGGCAAGAAGGGCGCGCAGCTCATGATTGTCACGGCCGCGGGCTTCAACCTGCTCATGGCTCTCTACTTCTGGCTGGTGTCCATCCTCCCGGCGGACATGTCCGTGGGCGCCCAGGCCGAGTTCGGCCAGGTCCTGGCCCCGCTCTGGCGCCTGGTCTTCGCCTCCATCGTGGCCGAGGTCATCGCCGAACTGACGGACACCGAAGTCTACAGCATGTGGAAGGAGCGGGTCACGGCCCGCCACCAGTGGTCGCGGGTGCTGGTCAGCAACGCCGTGAGCATCCCCCTCGACAGCCTCATCTTCTCCTGGATCGCCTTCGGCGGCATGTTCGAGTCGTCCGTGGTCTGGTCCATCTTCCTCAGCAACACCCTCATCAAGTTCGCCACCACCCTCGTCTCCCTGCCGGCCATCTACCTGGTCAAGGAGAAGGAGCGACCAGACGCGGCCCCCACGCGCTGCTGACGATCAAGCCGGGCGACCGGCTTTTTTTGCGCCCTCCGACGGCCTTCGGCTCCCTGCGGCCTTGCCGTGTCACATTGATGCGAACGGCAAAAAAAGTACTGGACTGTCCGTACCCGGTTTGGTGTATGACATGCGGAAATCCTCCATCATTTTCATCCGCCCATTCCGGAAGGGACCCTCATGAAGCTGTCCGTGCGAAAGAAACTTCTGCTGGCCTTCACCTCCACCATCCTGACCTCCATCCTCATCACCTGCATCGTTCTCGGCCTGCAGATACGGGACTCGGCCATCGCGACGTTCCACAATTCGGCCGCCAAGGAACTCGGGCAGATCGACCGCGCCATCGGCATTTTCGTGGACAAGGCCCTGAAGATGACGACCATGCTCTCCTCCCATCCCCTGGTCCGGACTGCAGACGAATCCATCCACAGCTACGTGCACGAGAGTCGCGGCCTCACGCCCAAGGACATCACGCGCAGCGCGCTTGAAGAGGAACTGGTCGTCCTCTTCAAGCTCATCAACGCCTCCCACCCGGAATTCGTCGAGGTCTTCATCGGCACGAAATGGGGAGGGTTCGCCTCATCGGGCGACAATGAAATGCCCCCCGGATACGACCCGCGCAAGAGGCCCTGGTACACCACGGCCATGAAGACGCCTGAAAAGGCGTCCATCTCCCCCGCCTACATGTCCACCACCGGCGAGGCCGTCATCAGCAACATGCGCCCCATCGCCGCCCAGAGCGGCGAAATCATCGGCTGCGCAGCCCTCGACGTGGGGCTCGGGGTGCTCACGGACCTGATCAAGAAGTCGCCCATGGGCAAGACTGGGTACGTGATCCTGGTGCAGGATGACGGGACCATTCTGGCCAATCCCCGGCACGAGGACCTCAATTTCAAGCAGATGCAGGAAACGGGCGTGCCGGCGCTGGCGCAGTTGGGTGCAATTTCCGATGGCGGCATGGAAGTGTCCATGGACGAACGTCAGTGGTTCGCCCAGGTCCATACCATCGAAGGATTGGGCTGGAAGCTTATCGGCGTCATCGAGAAGTCCGAGGTCATGGCCGAATTCTACGCCATGCTGCAGAAGATGGCCGTCATGGGCGCGATCCTGCTGGCCGTCTTCCTTGGCCTGGCCACGATCTTCGCCAACGCCATCGCGCGGCCGGTGCTGAACGCCACGGCCATGCTCAAGGACGTGGCCCAGGGCGAGGGCGACCTGACGCGCAAGCTCGCCGTGACCTCCAGGGACGAAATCGGCGAAATGGCCACCTGGTTCAACACCTTCCTGGACAAGCTGCGCGGCATCATCCGGGACGTGGTAGCCAACGGCGACACCCTGAACAGCGCCTCCGACAGCCTGCTTGGCATCGCCAACGACCTGCGGACGGGAGCGGCGGGCGCGACCCGGAAATCGCAGACCGTGACGGCGGCGACCCACGACCTGAACTCCAGGTTCGGCACCGTGGCCGCGGCCATGGAGCAGACCACGCAGAACACGAACATGGTGGCCACGGCCACCGAAGAAATGGCCGCCACGATCACGGAAATCGCGTCCAATACGGAAAAAGCCAGGTCCGTGGCGCAACGGGCCATGACCGAAGCCGGGGCGGCCACATCGGCCATGAGTGCCCTGGGCGACGCGGCCTTGGAGATCGGCAAGGTCACGACCATGATCACGGAAATCTCGGACCAGACCAACCTCCTGGCCCTCAACGCGACCATCGAGGCGGCCAGGGCCGGCGAGGCCGGACGCGGCTTCGCCGTGGTCGCCAACGAGATCAAGGAACTGGCCAAGCAGACCGCCACGGCCACGGAAGAAATCAGGTCGCGCATCGCCGAGATGCAGGGCACGTCGAAAAGCACCGAAGGACAGATTCAGGCCATCTCCAGAATCATCGAGGAGATCAACGACATCATCGCCAACGTGGCCACGGCCATCGAGGAACAGTCCGTGGCCACCCGCGACATTGCCGGCAACGTGGCCCAGGCCTCCCAGGGCCTGCAGGAGATCAACGTCAACGTGGCCGAGAGCTCCACGGTCATCAAGGAGATTTCGAAAGAGATCGCCGACGTCAGCAGCGCCTCGGAAAGCACCCAGCAGAACACGGACGAAGTGGCCCGCAAGGCGGAGGAGTTGCGGGTGTTGGCATCGAATCTGTTTGAGCTGCTGGGAAGGTTCAGAACGTAAACATTTGGTAACGACCTGCGCTCCAATGCAAAACTCCCCGCAGTCCTTGAGGAGCGCGGGGAGTTTTATTTGGGTCATGCAGAAGACAGGCTAGAACTTGTAACCGACGGACAACCCAACCATGTGGGCGTCAGCGTTGTCAATCTCGCCTTCGTAAACCCCATCATCGGGGCGAGCATCAATGTCGCGATCCATGATCATCAGATAGGTATAGTTTACGTCCACCACCCAATTATCCCAGTGAAAGCCGAGACCACCATTCAAAAGATGCCGATCATTGGCCGGGACCATGTAGTCGATGGTTTCGTCCTGAACGGGTGACTGATCGAATACGTATCCAGCGCGGAGGTCGAGCCAGTCCAAGACAGCATATTCCACGCCTATATTGAAACGCCAGACGTCGTCCCAGTTCTTGTCATACGACGACACTGATTTAAGAGACATTGTATCGCGATCAAATATTACAGGATCACTATATTTAATTTCCAACTTATCATACTTGCTCCACAACGTGTAAATAGCGCCAACTTCAATACTGAGCTTATTCGTAGGATACACCGCCACACCGAAAGAAAATGAGTCTGGCAATGTTACTGTTCCGTGCGCATTAGTATCTTTAAATGCGCCAATATTATCAAGTAGTGTCCCTTCATATACTGAAGGCATAGAAAAATCTGCCTTTCCATTCACATCCATTGTAACAGGACTTCTATAAGACAGACCTATCTTTGCATAATCGCAAGGCATATAATGCAAAGCCATGTTAAATCCATATCCCCATCCATCAGCTTCGAGACTTGCATCACCATCAATAGCTGGATTCGGGTTTAGAGCTCCTGTCCAATTAATTTTTTGCTTTTTTGAAAAATTTAAATACGTTGCATCAACTCCGAATGCAGCAGAAAGTTTATCTGTAACCTTCACAGCCACATTGGGATTGATGGACATGGACTCGATGATGGCTTCATAATTGTTGTAACGACCGTCCCAATCCTCATCAAAGACTGATCCCAATCCAAAGCGTGAGAAGGTGCCCAGTCCGACGGTGTAACGATCGTTCACCTTCCACGTGGCATAGAAGTGAGGAGGTACCCACAAAGAATCCTTGTCAGACGAGGCCCACTCGTTGCCAGCAGGAGAATTCGTCCGGATATCCAAAACCGGGTGAATGGCCGTGAAACCGGCCAAGACCTGGAGGCCATCCAGTTGGGTGATGCCTGCAGGGTTGGAGGCAAGTGCTGACGGGTCGTCTGCCCGCCCTACTGTTGCACCGCCGAGCGCGTTGCCGCGGGCGCTCCACTCGTAAATTCCGAAACCGGCCGCCGAACAGAACTGCGCGGTTGCCAACACCAACGCCCAGGCGATTGCCCATGATTTCATACGTGTCCGCATTCAACCTCCCCCTTGAGTTACAATGTTTGCTCACCCGCAGCAGCAATTTAAGTGGCTGCTCAGCGTACGCCTCGATGTGCGCTAAATGAAGAAGGATTTTGCGTCAAGGGGTTTCCAACAAACCGCAATTACAGCCTTTCCCCCATCGCCGCCAACGGCTGGGACGGGAAAAACACTAAGCGGCCACATAATGCGAGCGGAGAAAAACGGTGGACTGGGAATCGAGGGCTGGGTAAGAGATTCGGCAAATCGCAGACGGCAAGGAGAGGAGCGTGGTCAAAGGCAACAAGGAACGGATATTGGACACGGCCAAACGGCTTTTCGGCGAACTCGGCTACGCGGAAACAACCTACAAGCGCATCGCCCAGGAGGCCGGCATCGCCGACGGGCTCATCGCCCACCACTACGGCAGCAAGGAAAATCTTTTTCAGCTGGTGGAAATTTCCATCCTCAAAGACCTGCTCGGCAAGATCGACGAGAGCCTCTACTACGCCTCGGACGGTCTGAGCAGCGTCGTCAACTTCGCCAAGTGCATCCTCAAGGCCTCGGCCACCCCGGAGTCGGGCTTCCTGACCCTGCTGCGCTGCTCCCCGTTCCTGGCCAACACCGTCGATGCCGACAACTCGGAGATTCTGGCCGTCTGCTCGCAGGTCGTGCAGAAGATGCTCGGCTGCATCGAAGCCGGGATCAAGGACGGCTCCATCCGCGCCGACGTCGATGCGACTCTGGCGGCCAGCGTCATCTTCTCCACCGTCTTCGGCTCCACCCGAGCCCGGCTTCTGGCCGGCGAGAACATCCTGGGACTGAGTTTTTCGGACGACTTCTACCCCGAAATCCTGAGCATCCTGACGAAATACCTCGAACCGGATCAGGCCGCCCCGGTCGCAGGCTAATCCTCGTCGTCCTTGTCGCCCTGAACCATGGCATAGGCCACCAGGCATCCGAGAAGAAAGCCGCCCAGAGTTATCCACCAGATCATCGCACGCCTCCGAAAGGGCCGTTCAGCCCAGATGAAAGGAACGGCCCATGGCCATGCGCCCGCCCGCCACAAGGGCAAAGAGCGCATTGGCCGCCCAGGCCGCCAGCACCGGGGGCACCAGGCCCTTCTCCCCTGCCGAGGCGCAGAGCACGAACAGGCCGTAATAGCAGAAGGTGGTCACCAGCCCCACGGGGATGATGACGTAGAGCGACCCAAAAACCGAAATCACGGCCAGGGCGATGAGCGCCATGACCAGCACCGAAGCGGCGTACGCAAGCTTCATGTGCCAGGCCGTTTGCAGGCGCTCGATGTTCGACCCGGAATCCCTGAGCCGGCGTATCTCGCTCCCAAGTTGCCAGAAGGGCAGGGAGTCGAGCTTGGTCTTGGGGTCGATGATCAGAAAACCGGCCACGTCGGTACGCAGGTCAAGATCGACGCTCTTTTCCCGGGTGACGGCGAAGGATTCGGGGACAGTGCGCGTTGCATCCGTCAGCGTCCAGCCGCTCGCCGACGAACGGAATTCCGCCGCCGTGAGGACCTCCGCGACCTTGCCGGAATCCTTCGCGTCCAGCACGTAGACCGTCAGTTTCCTGCCAGTCCTGGAGGCCGGGACAACCTCCCCCATGTGCACGATGCGATCCCCTTCGCGGAACCAGATGTCGTTGAGCTTGCGGGTCACGACCTGACGGTTGCGCACCTCCTCGCTCCAGATCCGGTCTGCGCCCTTGTGGCCGCTGACGCCCAGCACCTCGGAAAAGGAGAACTGCACCAGACACAAGGCCAAGGCGTACCACAGCACGGACCTGGCCACGCTCCCCGGTGAGACGGCGCAGGCCTCCAGGGCCAGCAACTCGCGGTTGCGCAGCATGAGCCCGAGCTGGACCATGAGCGCCACCAGGAACACGGCCGGAAATATCTGGGCCAGGATGAAGGGCGTGCGGAAGATAAAGTAGGCGGCGATGGTGCCGGCGCCGACCCCGGCGGCCAGAAATTCGTCCATGCGGTCGAAAAGCTCGACGAAAACGAAGATGCCAAGGCCGATGCCGCAGATCAGCAGCAGCAGGTACAGATTCTGGCGAAGGATGTAGCGGGTCAAAAGGTTCATGAATCAGCCCCGCGCGGATTGGTCAGGCGCCTGAGCCATGTCGTCACGGAACGGAAATCCGCCCCCCGTTCCCCGATCACCCACCACATGCCGATGGCCGCGCCCAGCAGGAAAATGACGTTGGGCATCCAAAGTCCGACCGCGGCAGACATGACGCCACCCTCGGCCAGGGACATGCCGGCGGACAGCAGGATGTAGTACAGAAAAAAGGCCCCCAGACAGACGAGAAGCCCGTACTGACGCTTCATGCCCTGGAAAAAGAAGGCCAGGGGCATGGCGAAAAGCCCGAGGACCATACAGGCTGCTGGCAGGGAAAACCGCTTGTGCATCTCGGTCTGGACCCGGCGCTGAAAATTGTCGCCCCTGTTGGCGAAAGCCTCGGCCGCAAGCGTGCGAAGATCCGCCCAGGACATTTCCTTGGGCGCCTTGTCCTTGAGCTCCAACCCGCCCAGAAGCCTGCTCATGTCCAGGGACAGGAGATAGCGGTCGAAGCTGATCACGGACAGTTCCTCCCCCTGCCGTCGGTAGATGTGCCCGTTTTCGAGGAGCACGAAGACCTGCCCCTGCTGCGCATCGGAATCGATCTGACCCTTGGGGGCGACGATGGTCGCGCTCGATTCGGACTTGGAGGAATCGAGGACGAAGACGTCGCTCAGCGCCCCGCTGCCTGGGTCGGCCTGCGTCGCGTACACGGTCAGCCCCGGAAAGGAGGTGTTGAACACGCCTGGCTGGATGTTGACCGACGTCTTGTGCCTGGCCATCTCCACCACGGTCTCCCGGAAATTGTCCATGCCCCAGGAGATGCCCGTGAGGGAGATCCACAGGGTCAGGGCCGAACCGCACGCACACAGAATCAACGGCGCGGGCATGAGGGGCCAGAAGCTGATGCCGCCGGCGCGCAGGGAGATCAGTTCACGGTCCGCGCCCATGCGCAGGAAGGTCAAAAAAAGCCCCATCATGCAGGACACGGGGATGAGCAGGATGAGGAACAGGGGGCTGAGGAAAACGAAAAGCTTCAGCAGGTCGAAAAGCGTCACGCCCTGGGCCATGAACAGGTCGCGCAACTGAAGGAGCCTGCCCAGCAGGATGAGGCACAGGAAGCCGCCGAGGCAGATGCCCGAAATGAGCAGCATCTCCCGGAACAGCTCCCTCTGCAGCAAAGGCGGTCGGATCACCGTGAGGCCACCTCATCGAGGTAGAACTTGGCCAGGGCCAACTCCTCCGTGGGCGTGAGGTTGAAACGGGTGGAGGCCTGGGCCATGAGTCCCTTGAGATCGGCGTCGCCGCGGCGATGCTCCTCGATCCAGGCGATGGCGTTGCGCAGGTTCTTGTCCGTAGGCATGATGGTGGTCATTGACCGCTCCTTGGGTTGTGCTGTTCGAGAGGGGGCATACAGGAAAGGTGCGCCGGGCACAATGCGTCAGGGCCGCCGCCCGCACCGGCCCGGGCGCAGCGCACCTGCGCCGGTCCGTCCCCGTCCCAGCTGAACCGCACCGCGCCGCAGTCGGCCGTGGTCAGGACGGCGCTCCCGGCATGTTCGCAGGCCTGCACCACCTCCGGATGGGGAAACCCGAAGCGGTTGTCGGGACCGCAGGCGGCCACGGCCCAGGCCGCGCCGACCCGGTCGTACAGACCGGGCTTCAGGCTCGACTTGGACCCATGGTGCGGCAGGACCAGGACCTCGGACGCGAGATCTGCGCCCGAAAGCAGGACGCCGGCCAAGGCCCGCTGCTCCGCATCCCCGGGGAGCAACGCCAGTCCCCTGCCCTGCCACACCAGCCGCAGCACCACGGAGGTCTCGTTTCCGGACAGCCCCCGTTCGCCGACGGCCGGATACAGGACGTCGAGCCACAGTCCCGGCTCGATGTCGATGCGGTCCCCGGCGCGCACCGTCCGCGCCGTCCACAGTTTTCTCGACATGAGCCGCTCCAGGCGCCGCGAGTCCTCGCTGCGGTCCAGCAGGCCGGACCAGGCGAAGCACCCGACATCGAAGGACTCCAGGACATACATCAGGCCCCTGGAATGGTCCGAGTCCACATGGGACAGCACCACGACGTCCAACCTGGGCGGTCGGCTCCAGGCCAGGGCCGGCGCCACAAGCGCCCGGCCCGGGTCATAGTCGGCGCTCCACCCGCCGGCGCCGTCAACCAGCACCATCCGGCCCGATGGCCCGCGGATGCCGACGGCCTGGCTCATGCCCGTGTCCAGCACCGTAAGCTCCACAGCCGGGCCGCTCATGCCCGTCGCATCGCGCAGGGACGGCGCGGACATAAGCAGCAGGCCGAGCCCGAGAAAGGCCATGGGTCCCGGTGCGTGCCGCTTCGCGCCCAGCATCGCGCCCGCCGCCAGCAGCACGGCCCAGTAGCCGACCACTTCGATCCCTTCGGGCCGCAACACGGCTGCGGCCCGCAGCATTCCCGCGGCGTCCAGAACGCCAAGGCCCCGGTCCAACGCGTCCACCCCGAGACCGGCCAATGAAAAACAGGCCCGCGCCGCCTCCACGGA
The DNA here is from genome assembly GCF_054657795.1 of Desulfomicrobium salsuginis. Classification (NCBI taxonomy): domain Bacteria; kingdom Pseudomonadati; phylum Thermodesulfobacteriota; class Desulfovibrionia; order Desulfovibrionales; family Desulfomicrobiaceae; genus Desulfomicrobium; species Desulfomicrobium salsuginis. The sequence goes on from NZ_BAAHYA010000002.1 coordinate 1,088,576, forward strand.
AACGAAGACGGCGAAGAACCCGAGAAAGGACAACGGCAGGACCGCCATGCCGAGAACGGGCAGCCAGAGGAGGTTGAGCCACAGATGCACAGGTGTCTCGAAGAAATACAGGGCCTGGACCGGCAGGATGAAAAGGTTGGCGCAGACCGTGACCGCCGCCATGGTCAGCAGAGCGTATGCCCAACGCCCTGCCCGGCCGCCTTGCCGCAACGGCTCCAACAGTCTCGAAAAATGCGGCATGAAAAGGACGATGCCCGTCACGGCCAGCACCGAGAGCTGCAGGCCCACGTCGCGCGCGATGGCCGGATCCGCGACGACGAGGACCGCCACGGCGGCAAAGAGGGTGTCCTGCGGCTGGTTCCGCGCCCCGCGCAGCAGATGCAGGGCCAGGGTCGAAAGCATCAGCGCGGCGCGCAGCAGGGACGGGGTGAAGCCGCCCAGCCACATGTACCCGAGGACCAGGGGCAGGGACAGGAGCACCCCAAGCTTCTGACGGGGAACAACGAGCAACAGGCCGGGGCGGACTCGTGCGGCCCCCTTGGCCAGGACGAAACCGAGCCCCGCCACCAGCGCCAGATGCATACCGGACAGCGCCAGGCTGTGGGACAGGCCGGCGCGCCGGATGCGGTCCATGAAGGCCGGGTCGAGGTCAAACCTGTCGCCGAAGAGCAGCGCCCGGACAACCGCCCCGCCCTGTCCAGCGGGGACATGCCTGGCCACGGCCTCCAGAAGCCTGGCCCTCAAGGGCCGGCCTCCATCCTCCCAGCGCACGTCCGCGCGCCCACGCGAAAAGGCCCTGTGCCGGACGCCCTGTCGGGCCCAGTAGTCCTCGTTGCTCGACAGCCCGAAATTATGCCGTCCGCGCAGCTCGCGGATGCGCAGCCCGGCCTCGAACTCCCGTCCGGCATCGGGCATCGCCGGCGGATCGATCCAGGTCCAGGCCAACCGTCCCGGCAGGGCCTCGCCCGTGTCCGCACGGACCACATCCGAAGCGACAATCGTCACGCGCCGGCCTGGGTGGGTCCGGACCTCGCGCACGACGCCCCGTACGCGCGCCTCGACGTTCCAGCCGGCCGGCCCGAACCCGGCCGGGGGCATTGCCAAGGCCATGCCCAGTCCGAATGCGATGCACATGCCCGCTGCCAGCCCGCGGCGCCGGGCGAAGGCCAGAACGCACAGAACGCAGGACAGTCCTGCCGCCGTCGGGTAGTCCCAAGCGAAAAGGCCGCAGACGCAGGCCAGCAGGCAGAGCTGCCAGGGCAGCGGGATGACGGGAACCTCTCTCACGCAAACCTCCGTCCCGCCGGCTACCAGAGGCAAGGCGACCTGTCATGGGCATGAGGCGGTAGAGGCGCTACGGGGTACCAAGAAGGACATTGCCTGTCCGCGCCTTCTCAGGCTATGAATGAGAGCTGTGGACCGGAAAGCGATCAACGATTTCAGGGAGCTCCAATGGAAGAATTTTCCGTACTGCTGGTAGACGACGAGGAGGATTTCCTGCGCACCATCATCAAGCGGCTGTCCAAGCGCGGCATCCGCGCCGAGGGCGCATCGAGGGGCGAACAGGCTCTGGCCATGCTGACCGAGGAACCACGGGACGTGGTCGTGCTGGACGTGAAGATGCCGGGCATGGACGGGATCGAGGTCCTGAAGCGCATCAAAGCGCAATGGCCCACCACCGAGGTCATCATGCTGACCGGACACGCCAGCATCGATGCGGCCATGCAGGGCATGGGCTGCGGCGCCTTCGACTACCTGATGAAGCCTGCGGACCTCGAGGACCTGCTCTACAAGCTTGAAGACGCGTACCGCAAGAAATCCCTGAACGACCGACGCCAAGGCAACGGAACCGTCGCCGACGGCCAGGCCTAGCCGCTCCGGCGAATCGGGAACCCGCGTGGCGAATTCACGTTTCTTTTTCGACGCCAACGACTACACGCTGCTGCGCATCGTCAACGACGTCCTGCACCGCTCGGCGGAACGGGCCAGCGTCCGTTCGCTGATCGACAGCTGCATGCATCCCCACGGCATCAAGGAGATGGCCGCACCCGGCGTGCTGCGGGTGGCCTACGCCATCGCGAGCCTGCTGGGCTCCCTGGAGGGCGGCAAGACGGCGGACAGGATCAGCGCCCTGCGGGCCCTCAGGGACGAAATCCTGCTCTCGAACACCTTCTATCTGCAGAAAAACACCTCGCGCGTTCTCCTGCAGATCATGAAGGAGCTGGTCCGGCACAAGGACAACGAGCGAGCCCAGCTGCGCCTGGCCCACGACTTCCGCATGGCCTCGTCGGGCAAGCCGCGCGTGGTGCGGGCGGCGCTGGAGAAATACCACCTCCTGGAAATGCCCGAGGAATGGAACCAGCTGGCCTTCGACCACCACGTCCACGACGCCAACACCAAGGGCCGGAAGTCGCCGACCCACCTGGTCATGGACGCCTGGATCAAGGGCATCCGCTTCCTGACCGTGGTCTACTACAACTACGTAGACGCCGAGGTGGCGAGCGAACTGCTGGAGGCGGGGCGCATCCTGGACATGCACATCCGCATCGGCATCGAGGTCACCTCGCGCTTCCGCGGCAAGTACGTGCGCGTCATCTGGGAGCCGCAAAGCTATACGGACCCCAAGTCCTTCCAGGCCTTTCTCGAAGAGCAGCCCGTACGCGCCTTCATGAACGAAGGGCGTCAGATCTCGGCCTATCAGCAGAAATACGTTTTCGAGGCCCTGGCGGCATACAACCGCACCCACCGCGCCGCCATGGAGGAGGAATACGGCCTGACCCTGGATGAGCTCGACGCGGTCGGCTTCCGGGCTTTCGTCGGCACGGGCCAGCCCTCGCTCCTGCACCTGGCCAAATACATCCAGAGCGGACTGCAGCCCAGATTGCAGGACGCCGCGCGGGCCATGGCCAAGGAATACGCCAAGGCCGGCCCCGAACGCCGCCTCGAACTGCAAAAACGCCTCGACGCCCTCAACGCCATCGACTCGGACCTGCTCATTTCGAACTATCTGCAGCCGTGCCGCAATCCCGAGCTGCACGACCCCACGGCGCCCCAGGACTCCGGCGACGTGCCCCACCTGCTGCGCCTGCACATCGGAGAGCTGCTGCCCAGGCTGGCCAAATTTCATTCCAGCTCCCACTTCACCCTGAACCTGAGCAACCTGTCCACGGCGGACGCCCTGGAAATTCTCTACGATTGCCGGGGACACGTCAGCAACATCGAACTCTACAATCTCAAGGACGTAACCCGCGGCAAATGGTCCCTGGCCCCGACCGGGCAGAAGGGCTGCCCCGGGGACGCGGTCGACCTGATCAGTCCGGAACGGACCTTCGCCCAGATCGCCGAACTGCAGAAGGCCTTGAACGAGGACAACGTCATCGCCCTCAAGCGCGCCATCCGCGCCGTGATCTGGTCCTTCGAGGAGGACAGGCTGGTGCTGTCCAACACGCTCTCCCTGGCGCGCGGCAGGAACGACCTGTCACGGGTCGCGGAAGTCCAGGCGGAGCTTGCGGACATGGACGCCCGCAAGGACAAGCTGCTCGACATCCTGTTCGACATCGAGAACTTTCACCGTCACTACAAGTCCCGACCACTGGGTTCGCGCATCGGCAGCGGCTCCACGGGCCAGTCCCGCCACCTGTACGGCATGGGCGTGGTGGTGCTGGAGACCCTGCCCGCGCGGGCGCGGAAGATCGCCCTGAGCCAGGGCGGACAGCGCAAGCTCCTGCCCGTCACGGCCCGGATGACCATGCACATGCGGACCTGCTGCCACTGCCTGTCCGACGACACCCCGCTGCTGCGGATGGTGCGCAAGATCCCGGGCCTGGAACGCGTCGGGTGTGGCGTCAACCAGGAATGGTTCCTGGACCGCATCGACATCCACCCCAAGCAGCCGGGCAACATCGTCACCCTGGGCGGCGTGCAGCTGGAACACGACAACGGACTGCGTCTGACGGAGCAGACCGGTGAGACGGCCGCGCCCCTCTCTTTCAAATACATGAACACGGCCCTGAAGAACGGGCTGAAGATCCTGGGGGGCTTTGTCCCGGCCTTCCTGACCTTCGCCCTGACCAAGGACTGGTGGGTGCTGGCGTATCTGGGCGGCTTCATCTGGTTCGGCATCACGGGCGTGCGCAACGTCCTGCAGGCCGTGCTCGGCGGCGGCGGCCTCAAGCGCTCGCCCCTGGTGCAATGGAACTCGCTGATCAGTTGGAGCCGCATCGCCGACTCCCTGCTCTTCACGGGCTTCTCCGTGCCGCTCCTGGATCTGGTGGTGAAGACCATCCTCCTGGACCGGACCTTCGGCATCACCACGAGCACGGACCCCATCCTGCTCTTCTCGGTCATGGCCCTGGCCAACGGCATCTACATCTCAAGCCACAACATCTTCCGCGGCTTGCCGCGCAGCGCGGTCATCGGCAACTTCTTCCGCAGCATCCTGTCCATCCCGCTGGCCGTGCTCTTCAACTCGGTACTGGCCGGTGGCATGCACATGGCCATGCTGCCCGGCGTGGAGGAGGCTCTGCAGAAATGGGCGGCCATCACGTCGAAGCTGGCCTCGGACGTGGTCGCGGCCATCATCGAGGGCCTGGCCGACCGCCACAACAACGTCCGCACCAGGCTGGCCGACTATCGCGCCAAGCTGGTCGGCATGTACGACGCCTTCGCCCGCCTTGACGTGCTCTTCCCGGAGGAGGACGTGCTGGACATGCTGGAGTCGCCGAAGATGTTCATCGAGACCATCTCCTACGAGGCCCGCGACCTGGAAAAGGTGCTCATCGTCAACGCCCTGGATTGCATGTATTTCTGGCTCTACCAGCCGCGGGCCGCCAAGGCCCTGGAGATCGTCTCCCGGGACATGAGCAAGGAGGAGTGGCTCATCTTCCTGCGTTCCCAGTACGTGCTCAAGCGCTACCGGGAGATCAGCCAGATGTTCGTGGACGGACTGGTGGGCAAGCACTTCTCCAAGGCCCTGGCTTTCTACCTGGACCGTTCGGACAGGTACCTGCGCGACATGGAGGAGATGGCCAAAAGCAGGAAGCTGCGCTGAGCGGAACAATGGGCGACATGCGCCCGGCAGGTCGCGGGCGTGCTGAAGAGGCATGGATTCCCGCCTTCGCGGGAATGACATCGGGGCAGGGGCGATGGTGATTCGTCAATCCCTCGAACGTACGCCCGACAGGGAGGCGAGAACCCATGCCTCAAAACCTCTCCGGCGAGCGCCGATCCCGTCAGCTCCACTTGCGGTCGAGCATCAGGTGCGAAAAATACCCGACCACGGCCGCGCCGTAGAACGGGGCCATGGCCCTGGGCGAGGCGCCGTAGAGCCAGATGGGGAACAGGGCCAGGGGCAGCGGGACGAGGAGCATGGCCCACCAGGTGTGGGTCCAGCCGCGATGGGAGCCGATGGCCGGGAACATGGCTGCGAAACCGAGAACCGCGGCCCATTTGTAGTGCCCCTGCACGATGAGGGCGAAATCGAGCACCGCCAGGGTCAGGTAGAAGATGTGCTGGCCGCGCGAGTCCGTGTCCACGTCAGGGAACAGGCTGCCCAGCAGCACCAGGGCGCCGAGAACGGCCATCTGCGGCATGTCGGGGACGTACGTCCCGCTCCATATCAACCCACCCAGCACCGCCGCACCCGTCAGCGCCCCGCCGACGAGATGTCCCTTGTATCCCGGCACGCGAACCTCCCAAAATGCAAAGGCCCGGACAAGCCGGGCCTTTGCGGTCGACGATCAGTTCCTACATGGCGTCGCCGGCGTCCAGCTCGGCGATGGTCCTGTCGATGGATTCCCGCAGCTCCTGCGGCAGCCCCATGATCTCCACGTTCAGGAACCCGCGCACGATGGTCGAGGTGGCTTCGTCCTCGTCCAGGCCGCGGGCCATGAGGTACTCGATCTCCTCCTGGGCGATCTTGCCAACGGCCGCCTCGTGGGACAGCTCCACGCCCGGCACGCGGCCCTGCAGCTCGGGAATGGCGTGGATGACGCCGCCGCCGAGGATGAGTCCCTTGCACTCCAGGTGTCCGCGGGCCGGCACGTCGTTGCCGATGATCTCGCCGCGGGCGACGATGGTGCCGCCGGTGGTGATGGTGCGGGAGATGATCTCGCCGCGCGTGTTCGGGGCGTTCAGCACGATGCGGTTGCCCGTGTCCACGTGGGAGCCTTCGGGCGTGACGATGACGGAGTTGAAGCGCGCCACCGCGCCCTCGCCGTTCAGATGGATGGTCGGGTAGGACTGTACGGACTTGACCTTCTTCAGCAGGATGTAGTTGTTCTGCAGCACCCCGCGTTCCTCGACGATGCCCACGGTGCGGGGCCGGACCATGACGTCCTCGCCCCAGTTGTGGACCATGGTGAAGGTCAGCTTGCCGCCCTTCTTGATGTAGAACTCGGAGATGCCCAGGTGCAGGGCCGAGGTCACGTCGTGGGATGTGGCGCAGCCGGTGATGATGTGGACCTCGGAGTCTTCCTCCACCACGACGATATTGTGCACGTTCTGGCCCACGTTCTGTCCCTTGATGAACAGGCAGGACTGGACCGGCTCGGCCACTTTGGCGCCCTTTTCGGTGCGGATGAAGTAGCCGCCGTGCAGTTCCTCGCGGGCCGCGGCGCGGGTGAAGTCGTCCTTGTCGGGATCCATGGCCTTCCAGAAGTACTCGGGCAGGCCGTCGTACTTCTTGAGGGCCTGACGGATGCCCAGCACCTCCACGCCCTTGGCGGACGTCTTGCAGTGCACGGTGGAGTGGTCGAACTGCAGGAAGGTACCGGCGCGCTGCTCTTCGGCGTCCACGTCCACGCCGACCATGCGCAGTTCGCGCTTGCTGTCCTCGGACAGGGTCGACAGGTCGGGCAGTTCGGCGCTCTGCTGGCCGGAAAAGGCGTAGGAGTTCAGATCGACCAGGGTTTGGTTCAGTTCAGACATCTGATGCACTCCTTGTAGCCGTACTTGCTGATGTGGTCCAAAATGTCGCGGGGCCTCGTGGGCCGCGTGTCGCAGCACAGCACGCCGTTGTACATGACCTGGCCGCGGTCGGCGTTGACGTAGTCGAGGATGTAGCCCGTGTGGGTGATGATCAGGCCCGAGGTCTTGTTGCTGCGGCGCAGGTCGCGCATGCAGGTGTCCGGCTTGGGCTCGGCCGCGCCGTCCAGGAGCGCCCGGGCCGTGTGGCCGATGAGGGCCATATTTTCGAGGTCCACGCCCGACTCGGGCTCGTCGAAGAGCACGAGGCTCGGGTTCTGGGCCATGAGCTGCAGCAGTTCCGAACGCTTGATCTCGCCGCCGGAGAAGCCCGAATTGATGTCGCGCTCCAGAAAATCCGTGAAGTTGACGGTCTTGGCCATGGCGTCCACATCCACCTCGCGCCCGCGCGCGCACATGGAGACCAGGTGCCGGGTCTTGAGGCCGTGGATGGTCGGCGGACGCTGGAAGGACATGCCTATCCCCAGGCGCGCGCGCTCGTAGGTGGGCATGGCCGTGATGTCCGTACCCTTGAAGACGATCCGGCCGGCCGTGACCGTGTAGCCTGAGAAGCCCATGAGGGTCATGAGCAGCGTGGTCTTGCCGGACCCGTTGGGGCCGAAGAGGATGAAGGTCTCGCCTTCGTCGATGTTCAGGTTGATCCCCTTGAGGACTTCCCGTTCGCCGATACTGACATGCAGGTTTTCGATCTGAAGCATAGTGGCATCCCTATGGTGGTATGGAGAGCGGCCCGGAGGGCGCGTCAAGGCAAGAGATTGCGCTTAATGGAGGAGGCCCCAAATGTCCAGCCGCCCTACTTCCACTCCTTGAACGATTCCGAGCGGTAGCAGTAGTAGCAGCGCGAGTCGTCGCGGAAGAAGCGCAGCAGGACCATGCCGGCCACGAAGCCGCCGATGTGCGCCCACCAGGCCACCCCACCCCCGCCGGCCGGGGCGAGCATCCCCGAGAAGACCTGGGTCAGGAACCAGGCCCCGAGGTAGAAGACGGCCGGGAGTTCAAAGACGAAGGGGATGATCAGAATGGGCAGGAAGGTCACGACTTTGGCGTGGGGGTACAGGAAGAAGTAGGCACCCATGACCCCGGCGATGGCCCCCGAGGCGCCCACGACGGGCACCGTGGAATTCGGGCTCGTGACCATGTGCACGCCAAGGGCGCACAGGCCGCAGAGCAGGTAGAAGATCGGGAATCGCACGGGGCCCATGACGTCCTCGACGTTGTCGCCGAAGATCCACAGGGTCCACATGTTGACGATGAGGTGCAGCCAGCCCGAGTGCAGGAACATGTGGGAAAAAAGCGGCAGCCAGGCGTTTTCGGGATACCCCTGCCACATGGCCCACTCGGGGTGGAAGAAACGGGCCGGGACCACACCCAGCAGATGAAAGAGCTTGAATTCCTGGGCCGGCGAAAGCCCGGCGTAGAGCAGGAATACGATGACGTTGACCCCGAGCAGGGTCCACATGACGTACGGCTTGTGCCGGGAAGGGATGTTGTCGCGCAGAGGGAGCATGGTCAGTCCGTTTCGTCGAAGGTGTCTGGGTGTTCGAAGAGGTCGCGCAGCTTCTCCAAGTCCCGCTGGGACCGGGCGCGCAGCATGTCGCGCACCACGGTCAGCATGGACCTGGCGCGGGTCCGCAACTCGTCCAGGGAGCCGGAGTTGTCGATGGCCAGATGCGCGGCGCGCACCTTCCTCGCCTGGGGCCATTGCCACGAGTCGATCTCGGCGATGCGCTCGTCGGACCAGCCCCGGCCGCGCAGGCGCTCGTGGCGCACGCCGTCCGGGCAGAAGACCGCCGCCACCAGATCCGTCTCGCCGGCCAGCCCGGCCTCGCACAACAGCGGGATCTCGGCCAGGGTCACGTCCTCGGCGTGCTGCGCCCTGAAGTCAGCCAGGGCGTGACGGACCAAGGGGTGGACGAGGCGCTCCACCTCCCGGCGCAGGCTCGGGTCCTGCATGGCCTCGCGCAGGCGGTCCTTGTCGACGCCGCCGTCCGCAGCGGTGAAGCGCCGTCCGAAATGATGTTCGAGGATGGCGCAGCCCGACCCGCCGCGAGCATAGGATTCGGCCACGACCCGATCCGCGCAGAAGACCGGCACGCCCGCCTCCTCCACCGCCGCCCGCACCGTGGACTTGCCGCCGCCGACGGCCCCGGTCAGCCCGATGCAGACCCGCTCCCGGGAAAGCTTTTGTAATACATGAAGAAAATCGGCCGGCGGCGCAGCCGAAAAGGACAGCTCCTCACCGCCCGCGGGATGTCGGAAACGCAGCCGCCAGGCGTGCAGCATCTGCCGCGGGGCCCGGGCGGCCGTCTTCCTGTCGGCGTAGACGGCGTCGCCGAGCAGCGGGTGTCCAAGAGCGGTCATGTGTACGCGGATCTGGTGGGTGCGGCCCGTGAGGATGCGCACCCGCACCAGGGAGGCGCTGCGGTCCGGGGCCGTCCACACGAGCCGGTAGCGGCTTTCGGCAGCACGCCCGCCCCGCTCGGCCACGGCCATGCGCGTCTTGATGGTCGGGTGGCGGTCCAGGGGCAGGGTTACGGCGCCCGAAGACGGCGGCACCCCGGCCACCAGGGCCAGGTATTCCTTGGACACGTCGCGCGAGGCGAAACTCTCGGACAGGGCCAGCCTGGCCGGCTCGGACAGGGCCAGAACCATGAGACCCGAGGTGTCCTTGTCGAGGCGATGGACCACGCCGGGCCGCTGTCCACCCAGGGCCAGCAGGGACGGGAAGCGGGCGGCGGCCCTGTGCACCAGGGTTGTCCCGCTCACGGACGGGGCGGGGTGGACCGTCAGCCCCGCCTCCTTGTCCACCACGGCGAGGTGCTCGTCGGCGTACAGGACGTTCAGCGGCCCATCGACGGGGACGATGTCCGAATCCGGAAATTCCGGAAGCAGGCTCAGCTCCTGGCCCGGAAGGACCTTCGCCGCCGGCTTGGTGCAGACCTTCCCGTCGATGCGCGCACGGCCGTCCCGAATCCAGGTCTGAACCCGGCTACGGGTCACGCCGTCCTCGTCCAGCACTCCCTGCCAAAAAGCGTCGAGCCTCTGGCCTCCGTCGGCCGCCTGGGCCTTCTCCACAAATTCCTGCATGTCCCTTTCCTGTTCCGTTTTCCCGCGCGCCCTGGCGGACGATCGGTTTCCTTTCCGGGAAATGCGTATGCGGCTTTGACCGTCCTGACAACAAAAAGGCGGCCCCGTCAGGAGCCGCCTTGATTGAGCGTACGTCGGGAAGGCTTACTTCTTCTTGTACACGCCCTTCAGTTCGGCTTCGATGCGGCGGTTCTGGGCACGACCCGCTTCGGTGTCGTTGGTGGCGATGGGCTTGCTCTCGCCGTAACCCTTGGAGGAGAACAGCTTCTCGTCCAGGCCGAAGTTCTTGACCAGATAGTCGCGCACGCTCTTGGCGCGGCGGTCGGACAGCTTCAGGTTGTAGGCGTCGGAGCCGACGGAGTCGGTGTGGCCGGCGATCTCAACCACGGTGAAGGACTGCTGCTTCTTCATGTACGCGGCGAAGTCGGCCAGGACCTGATGGTATTCGGGCTTGACGTTGTACTTGTCGAAGTCGAAGTTGACCATGAGGCGCACGACATCGGGGATCGGACAACCATTGGAGTCGACGGCCAGGCCCTTGATGGTGTCGGGGCACTTGTCGACGCAGTTGCCCACGCCGTCGCCGTCGTCGTCGAGGGCGCAGGGGTCGACCGCGGCTTCATCGTAGAACACGTCCTTGACGAACTGCTTCAGGGCCGCGTCATCGGCCAACTGCGCGGCGGAAACGCCGACGCCGCAGGACTTCAGGGCGGTGATGTCGTCCAGCAGCTTCTGATTGCCGTTGACGGTGTCAGCGAAGCTGATGGTATGGAAGCAGATGTTGTACTTTTCAGCCATGGCGGCGGCAATCTTCAGCGCGGGGGAGCCGTCGTTCTCCTGACCGTCGGACACGATGATGACGGCGTTGCGGCCGGATGCGCCCTGCAGGACGGGCTCAAGGGCCTTCAGGCCGTCGCCCAGCGGGGTGGGATTGCTGCCCAGCAGGGTCGGGACCTTGTCGAGGGAGGCGCCGTAGGAAGCCGCGGCGTAGGGTTCGAGGCCCTGGATCGGTTTTGCGTAGGAAGCGAGGCTGAGACCGCCGTTGTAACCCAACTCGGGGATCATGGCGTTCATGCGTTCGAGAATGCTCTTGGCCAGAACGATTTTCTTGTCCTTGGTTCCTACGTACTTTTCATCCATGGAGCCCGAACGGTCCACGAGGATGATGAAATTGTCCACTTTCTTCACATACTTCTCGGCGGCGAGGCCGTTTGAAACGGCGAACGCCACCAGCACCAGACTCAAAAGGATCAGCTTTGTTGCTTTCATAGGCTCACTCCCCTGTTTGCGGTTCCGTTTGAAATAATGAATCACCAATACACCTATGGATTTCATTATTATGTTTTTTACAGTTTGTTGTCAAAGCCCCTCTCAGGAGAAATGAAAATTCCCCACCTTCGGGAACGGAGTTGACCGGCATTGCGACTCGGGGGAATATCGCATTCCGATGACGGACATACACCCCAATCAATCGCCCGAGCGGATCGTCCTGCACCTCGACATGGACGCGTTCTTCACTTCCGTGGAACAGGCGGACAACCTGGAACTGCGCGGCAAGCCCGTGGTCATCGGCCAGTCCCTGCGCGGCGTGGCCTCGGCGGCGTCCTACGAAGCCAGACGCTACGGAGTGCGCTCGGCCATGCCCATCGTGCAGGCCAGAAAGCTCTGCCCCCACGCCATCTTCCTGCCTGGGCGCATGTCCCGCTACCGGGAGGTTTCGGAACAGATCATGGACGTCATGCGGGGCATCTGCCCGGTCGTCGAGCAGGCCTCGGTGGACGAGGCCTACGCGGACGTGAGCGGCACGCGCCGCGTTCTGGGCCCTCCCGAGGATTTGGCGCGACGGCTCAAGTCCGAAATTCTGGAGCGGATCGGGTTGACCTGCTCCGTAGGCATCGCCCCCAACAAGTTCCTGGCCAAGATCGCCTCGGACTGGAACAAGCCCGACGGACTGACCGTCATCCGGCCCGCCGACGTCCCGGCCTTCCTGCGCGACCTGCCGCTTAGCAAGATTCCCGGCGTGGGACCGCGCATGCTGGAGGAACTCCGGAACATGGGCGTGGCGGGCATCGGCGATGTCCTCGCCCGGCCGCGCGAATTCTGGGTCCAACGCCTCGGCAGGCGCGGCTCCTTCCTGCACGACAGGGCACTGGGCATCGACGAGTCGCCGGTGGTGCCGCACGGGGAGGCCCAATCCTGCAGCGCGGAGAACACCCTGGAGCGCGACACTCTCGACCGGGAACTGCTGCAGCGCCGGCTCCTGGCCCAGGCCGAACGCGTCGGCCGGGAGCTGCGGGCCATGGACAAGAAGGGCCTGACCGTGACGCTGAAGATCAAGTTCCACGACTTCTCCGCCATGACCCGCAGCAAAACCCTGCACCGGCCCACGGACATCACCGCGGAGATCTATCAGGCGGCCCGCCGGCTCCTGGCAGCGGAAAAACTGCCCAAGCCCGTGCGGCTCATCGGCCTGGGCGTGTCCAATTTCCGGGCCGTACAGGCCGCCCTTCCCCTGGCGGAAGCCCCCGGACGCGGCCGAGACCGGCTGTTGGACCAGGCCATGGACCGCATCCGGGACAAATTCGGGTCCAAGATCATCCTGCGCGCCGACGCGGCCGCCAGGGAAGCCGAGGCCGTCGAGGACCTTCTGTCCCGCAAGAACCGCATTTCCGGCGACGAATAATGCTTGCCAAAGAAGATTTTTCTTGCTTGGAAGTCCGAATTCGAACTTCAAGCAGGAAGGATACCAGATGTTTTCCCACGCCATCACCCGCGTCCCCGGCCCGGACTACCCCCAGGGCCTGACCACCTCCGCCGCGGCCGCCCCGGACATGGACCTGACCCTGTCCCAGCACGCCGCCTACGTCGACTGCCTGCGCTCCCTCGGCCTTACGGTCACGGTGCTCCCGGCGGCCCAGGGCTTTCCCGACGCCTGCTTCGTGGAGGACACGGCCGTGGTCGTGCGCGAGGTCGGCGTCATCACCCGCCCCGGCGCGCCGTCGCGCGCGGGCGAGACGGCCTTCATCGAGGAGGCGCTCTCAGCCCACCGTCCCCTGGCGCGCATCGAGGCGCCCGGCACCCTGGACGGCGGCGACATCCTGCAGGTCGGCAAGCGCTTCTTCATCGGCGTCTCGGACCGCACCAACGACGAGGGCGCGCGCCAGCTGGCCGCCATCCTGGGCGCCCACGGCTACGCGAGCGACGTCATCCGGGTCGCGGCAGGCCTGCACCTGAAATCGAGTCTGAACTTCGTCGGCGCGGACACCATGCTGGTCACGGCGGACTTCGCCGGCCACCCGGCCATCGAGGGCTATCGGCAGATCGTCTGCCCCGCGGGCGAGGAGTATGCGGCCAACACCCTGCTCGTGAACGGCACCCTGATCATGCCCACCGGCTACGCCCGCACCCGCGCCCTGCTCGCCCCCCTGGGCCTGCCCATTGTCGAACTGGACACGAGCGAGTACCGCAAGATGGACGGCGGCCTGACCTGCCTGTCCCTGCGCCTCGAACCGGCCCTTCCTTGAATTTTTCGCCTTCCCGGCGTACGGGAAGCAACGCGAGGGAACATCATGGAACTGCTCAAAGACCGTTACAGGCGTGAATTCGTGGAAGTCGCCTGCCCCAAGTGCAAGCAGACGAAAATCATCTGCCTGCCCGAGGAGGAAATCCCGATGTGCGAATTCTGCAAGGTGCGGATGATCATCAAAGAGGTCCTGACCGAGGGCAAATACTGAACTCGGGCACGTTTTCCAACCAACGAGGAGGCATTATGCGTTTTGTGACGAAAGTTGTTGTGGCCCTGCTCCTGACCGCCTTTGCGGCCATGCCTGTTCTCGCCGCCGACCACGAGCTGGCCGAGAAGTCCACCCTGAACGAAATCCTGAAGCGCGGCGAACTGCGCGTGGGCCTCGACGCCGGCTACCTGCCCTTCGAGATGACCGACAAGAAGGGCGAGATCGTCGGCTTCGACGTGGACATGGCCAAGGAAATGGCCAAGGCCATGGGCGTGAAGCTGAAGATCGTCAACACCGACTACGACGGCATCATCCCGGCGCTGATGTCCGACAAGTTCGACATCATCATCTCCGGCATGACCGTGAACCAGGAACGCAACCTGCAGATCAACTTCGCCGACCCCTACATCGTCGTCGGCCAGGCCATCCTGCTGAACAAGAAGCATGAAGGGACCATCAAGTCCTACAAGGACCTGAACGATCCCAAGTACACCGTCGCCTCCCGCATCGGCACCACCGGCGAGCAGGCCACCAAGCGCATGATTCCCAAGGCCCAGTACAAGAGCTTCGAGAAGGAGTCCGACGGCGCCATGGAAGTGGTCAACGGCCAGGCTGACGCCTTCGTCTACGACCTGCCCTTCAACGTCGTCTTCATGGCCCAGCAGGGCGGCAAGAACCTGGTCCTGCTGGACAAGGTCTTCACCTACGAGCCCCTGGGCTTCGGCATCAAGAAGGGCGACCCGGACTTCCTGAACTGGCTGGACAACTTCCTGGCCCAGATCAAGAACGACGGCCGCTACGACGACATCTACAACAAGTGGATCAAGGGCACCGAGTGGCTCAAGGACGTGCAGTAAGCAAGCATACGGGATCCGGCTCAAGGGCCGGATCCCTCGTTTTTACGATTCATCAGCAGCAGGACGGATAATGGCCACCTACACGGGACTCGACCGGCCCAAAAGCAAATTTTACTACCAGTTCTGGAGCATCTTCTTCATCCTCGGCCTGTGCGGCAGCATGGCCCTCCTCTACTTCGCCACCAAGAAGGTGGAGTACATCTGGAGATGGAACCGCGTGCCCCAGTATTTCCTCTATGAGGAAAAGGTGACCATCCGCGCGGAGATGGAAGGCAAGATCGTCTCCATCGACCCGGCCGGCGCCGAAGGCAAGAACGTGCGCGTTCTCGTCAGGGGCGACGACGGCGAGGAGACCCACGAACTGCCCAAGGAGTCGCTCCTGCTCTCCTCGGGCGACCACGTCTACGCCGGCGACAACATCGGCTACTACACCCACTGGAAGCCGGGCATCCTGGTCGAGGGTCTGTGGCTGACCCTGGAGGTCAGCTTCCTGGCCATCATCTTCGGCATCGTCCTGGGCCTGTTCACGGGTCTGGCGCGCATCTCCGACAACCCGGCCCTGCGCTGGGGCGCCATCACCTACATCGAACTCATCCGCGGCTCGCCTTTGCTGGTGCAGATTTTCCTGTGGTACTTCGTGGTCGGCACGGTCATCAACTCCATCCTGGCCCAGTCGGGCTTCGGGCAGATTCCGCCCCTGTGGTTCGGCGTCATGGCCCTGGCCATCTTCACTGGCGCCTACACGGCCGAGATCGTGCGCGCCGGCATCCAGTCGGTGCACCGCGGCCAGATGGAGGCGGCCCGCTCCCTGGGCATGACCTACGCCAAGGCCATGCGCAAGGTCATCCTGCCCCAGGCCTTCCGGCGCATCCTGCCGCCCCTGGCCGGCCAGTTCATCAGCCTGGTCAAGGACTCCTCGCTCCTGGGCGTGCTGTCCATCCGCGAACTGACCAAGGCCTCGCGCGAGGTCGTGTCCTCCTCCCTGCAACCCTTCGAGATCTGGATCGTGTGCGCGATCCTGTACCTGATACTGACCTTCACCCTGTCCATGTTCGTGCAGTATCTCGAACGCAAGGCCATCTAGAGGAACACCATGCACACGCCCCCCATCATCGACGTCCAGAGCATCGACAAGTTCTTCTACACCCCCGAACGGCTGCAGGCCCTGAACCGGGTCTCCTGTTCCGTGGCGCCGGGCGAGGTGGTCGTCATCATCGGGCCCTCGGGCTCGGGCAAATCCACCTTCCTGCGCTGCCTGAACCGCCTGGAGTACGCCGATTCCGGGCACATCATCATCGACGGCGTGGACATCCTCGACCCCAAGTGCGACATCAACGCCATCCGCGCCGAAGTCGGCATGGTCTTCCAGTCCTTCAACCTCTTCCCCCACAAGACGGTCCTTGAAAACCTGACCATGGCCCAGATGACGGTGCGCGGGCGCTCCAAGCAGGAGGCCGAGGCCAAGGGCATGGCCCTCTTGGAGAAGGTCGGCATCGCCGAGAAGTTCGCCGTCAAGCCGGACCAGCTCTCGGGCGGCCAGCAACAGCGCGTGGCCATCGCGCGCTCCCTGGCCATGGACCCGAAAATCATGCTCTTCGACGAGCCCACCTCGGCCCTGGACCCGGAAATGGTCGGAGAGGTGCTGGACGTCATGAAGAACCTGGCCCGCGAAGGCATGACCATGGTCGTGGTCACCCACGAGATGGGCTTCGCCCGCGAGGTTGCGGACAGGGTCCTTTTCATGGACAAGGGGGAGATACTGGAGGAAGGCGCGCCCGAACATTTCTTCACCGCGCCGACGCACGAACGGACCAAGGAGTTTCTGGGGCAGATTCTGTAGACGTGAAACCGCCAACGGCATGAAGGAGCGCGCATGAGCAAGGTGTTGCAGAACCAGCTGGCCAAGACCATCAAGGAACAGGGAGACGTGGCCCGGGACATGGCCATCGCGGAGCTGAAGGATCTGAAGAAGGACCTTCTGGAACTGGAAAAGGCCCTGACCACGAAGAAGACCCCCGACCAGGGCCTGCTCATGGACATCTCCCACGGCGCCTTCGAGCTCTTCCGCACGGCCTCCATCGTCCTGGAGACGGACAACCTGCAGATCCAGCTCCAGGCCGCCGTCGAGGAAGGACGCGACCTGGAATACCTCGAACGCAAGGGCGCCATGCTCCTGACCAAGCCCGAAGGCTGGCACTGGTTCTCCCCCAAGGGCGAAATGCTCTTCCTGGCGGCCCCCGGCGAAACCCGCCAGGCCGCCCTGAAACTGCAGGAACGCATCAACCGCAAAACACCCGCCAAACCGGCCCCCAAGCCCCAGCCCGCGGCGACGGAAGCTTAGGGTCAGGCAAGCCCCCGGACGCAAGAAAGCCCGCCGGACCGAAAGGTTCGAGCGGGCTTTTTCAAATGCTACCCGTCACGGCATCCCCTATATTTTCACTTTTTCGTGGGGTTCCAACGAAATACGACAATTACAGAAA
This sequence comes from Desulfomicrobium salsuginis, assembly GCF_054657795.1. Lineage (NCBI taxonomy): Bacteria > Pseudomonadati > Thermodesulfobacteriota > Desulfovibrionia > Desulfovibrionales > Desulfomicrobiaceae > Desulfomicrobium > Desulfomicrobium salsuginis. Next base: position 1,105,718 of record NZ_BAAHYA010000002.1, read on the forward strand.
TACCCTGTAATCAACCCTCAGCACTTCCGCCAATTTGCGAGCCGTCTGCTTGCCGATGGGCCGGCGGTTGTTTTCCATGTCGGAAATGTGTCGTCTCGGAATGCCGGAGACCTCGGCCAGCTTGACCTGGGTCATGTCCTCCTTGAAGCGGGCCCCACGGAGCATCGTACCCGGTGTCTGGTCCAAAAATTCTTCGGCGGGAATGGCCCGTTCCACGTGGCAGTCGAAGTTCTCAAGCATCTTCAGCACGTCAATATAAACATCTTGCGGGCAGGTTACGCGCAAAAGTTCAATATGGGGCTTTTTCGTGGGTTCCAACATATGTCACCTCGATAAGTCGTATCGATCCATCCATCTCTTGCCACACCGCTACATAGGTTGGGTGACCGTTCTTGATGTGACAATGGTGGCGCCCTTTGCCAAGCTTCCCATAATTCGCCCACTCACCACGAACAGGACCGGATATGCGCATGTTCTTGACCAGCAAGGCGATCATATCCCGAATCCGTCCCGGAAGTTTGGGCAGGGCCTTTTGAACCTTCGGGTGCAGGGTCACGCGCCATGACGCATCAGTCCTCATTTTTTGGTGCATGTCAAGTGATTCACAATTTTCTGATCTTGGTGGGATTAAACGTCACTCCGGCCGGATGGCAACTTTGATGGAGCATAGGGTCCCAGCTCAGACAGGACAATGGAGCGCAGTCCTGATCCTGCCCCGGAAATATCTCCGTGTTTTTGACATGGCTCAAAGCGGCCTTATCCCAAAGCCCCTAGACAGGACTCACGCAAACAACAGCGGAGGAGAGAAAACCATGATACGCAAGATCATCGAAATAGACGAAGAAAAGTGCACGGGCTGCGGCCAGTGTGTGACCGGATGTGCGGAAGGTGCTTTGGCCATCATCGACGGCAAGGCCAAGATCGTGAGGGACATGTTCTGTGACGGGCTCGGGGCCTGCATCGGGCACTGCCCCGAGGACGCCCTGCACATCATCGAGCGCGAGGCCGATGATTTCGACGAGGAAGCGGCCATGGAGCACGTGCGCCGCGCGGGCGGCGGCGCCCCCCAGGGTCATGGCGCCGGACACGGCGGCTGCCCGTCAGCCCAGGTCTCGACCAGGAAGCCCGCCCACGGCGGCTGCCCCTCGGCGGGCATGATGCAGATGACGCCCTGCGACCGGGCCAACGTCCCGACCGGGCAGGTCGGCTCCGCTCTGTCCCACTGGCCCGTGCAGATCCGGCTCATCCCGCCCCACGCGCCGTTTTTGCAGGACGCCGACCTGCTCATCGCCGGCGACTGCTGCCCCGTGGCCACGCCGGACTTCCACGGCCGTTTCCTGGCCGGACGCACGGTCATGATCGGCTGCCCCAAGTTCGACAACGCCGCCGAGTACGTGGAACGCCTGAGCCAGGTCTTCGCCCAGAACCGCATCAACTCCATCACGGTGCTCGAAATGGAAGTGCCCTGCTGCTCCGGCCTGTCGCGCATCGTCGGCCAGGCCCTGGCCAAGAGCGGCCGGGACATCCCCTGCACGCGGGCCATCGTGGCCAGGGACGGTCAGGTCAGCGAGGAGAAGCTCACGCCCGCCGCTGCGCCCATGGGCCTCGGCAAGCTCTAACCCTTCTGCGGCACGGGACCCGGGGCCCGGAAGGCCCCTGGTTCATTTCCGGCGCCGCACCTGAGCCATCGCCTCTTCCATCACGCCCAAAGGCTGCGACAACGCCTCATCCTCGACGCCCTCGTCCGCCACAATGCGGCCGGGGGCGTCGTCTTTGTCCGCCCCGCCCCACTCCTGGCTCAGGACCACCCCGCCGAAGACCACCGCAACGCCGGCCAACTGGGCGGCGTTGAGGCTTTCCCCCAGCCAGGCCCAGCCCAAAAGCATGGAGATGACGGGGATGAGGTTGACGAAGGCCGAGGCCTGCCAGGCCGGGAACCTGCTGATGCCGAAATTGTAGAGCCCGTAGGCGCCGATGCTGATACCCACGGCCAGGTACATGACGGCCAAGCTCGGACCGGCCGGGAAGGCCTGGGGCAGATCCGTCGAGGGGAGAAAGAGCAGCGGCAGGAAGAACACGGTCCCGACCAGGGACTGCACCGCCGTCAGGAACCAGGGGGAATAGCTGGCGCAGAGCTTCTTCATGCTGACCGTGTACCCGGCCGCGCAGAGCATGGCCGCGAGCTCCAGGAAATTGCCGAGCACGGGCCGCGGCGCGACCTCGGTGGCGGTCCCGGTCAGGCTGACCCAGGCCACCCCGGCCAGGGCCAGGAGCAGGCCTATCCAGGAGCGCCTCGAAAGGCGCTCGCCCAGCAGAAACCCGGCGCAGACAGCCACCAGGACGGGCAGCGTGGCTGCGACCATCCCGGCCTGGGAGGCCGTGGTCAGGGTCAGGGCCTGGCCTTCGAAGACGAAGTACAGGCACGGCTCGCACAGGGCCATGAAAACCATGAACCAGACGTCGCCGCGCTTGATGGAACGCGGCCGCCACGCGGGAAGGACCAGCAGAAAGAGCGCCGCCGAGACGGACATGCGCGCGAAAACGACCACGATGGGGTCGAAGGTCATGACCGCATACTTGAAGGCCACGAAGGAACTTCCCCACAGGAGCATGGCCATGGACAAGGCGAAAAAAGGAAGCGAAAAGGTCATCGCGAACCGCCAAAGCGCGCATAATAGCGGGATATTTCAAAAAAAGCTTGCATAGAATTCCGTCAACACCTAATTGAAGAGGTCAGAATACCAGAAAATTTCAGCATTGGGACAAAAAATCGGATTTCCGGAACCAATCCATCACATGACCGATTCCCCTTTCGACACTGCATCCGGCGCTACGCTGCACTTCACGACTCCGCAACTGGAGGACGTATTCGACTCTGTCCTGCATGAGATACAAAGCCTGCGCCCTTTGAGTTGCGTCATCGGGTTCCCCAAGTCCGGCAAGACGGCATTCCTGGAGCGGCTGAAGACGGCCATCGACATCGAAACGCTGAGCCTTGTCGCATCGACGGAACAGACCCTTTTCCACATCCTGATGCTGCACACGACGCCCGAAGGAGAGAGCAAGCCGGTCCTGTCCAAGCTTTTGCGGGAAAAGAAACGCCTGGTCCTGTTCATCGACAACGCCCATCTCCTCACGGACGGCGACTTTGCCTTCCTGGGGAGCCTCTTCGGGCTGGCCAAGCAGCACCAGAGCGGGCTGCAGGTGGTACTGGTGGGCAACGGCGAGATCGTCCACCGCCTGGCCCGCCCGGAAAACAGGGCCATCTACTCCATGCTCGGCGCCGTCTGGACCCTGCCCAAGCTGACCCGGGAACAATCCCGCGAATACATCACCTTTCTGCTCGAAAACGCCGGCCTGGCCGCCGACCTCATTTCCAACCCCGAACCGCTGATCAGGAAGGCCGCCGGCGTCATCGGCATCCTGCGCATGCTGACCGTGACCCTTGCGCTGCGGGCGCTCAGCACCAAGGAGGCCTGCAACGCCGAAGACGTGCTGGAGTGCGCCCCGGAAACCGCCGCCACGGCGCAGGCGCCCCCATCCACCGCCCCTGCGCCCACCCAGCACATGGGCGCCAGGATGCCGCGCTGGGGCGGGCTTGTCCTGGTCCTGAGCATGTGCGGCATCATCGGACTGCTCGTCTTCTTCCTGTCCTGGCTCATGCCGGACCTGCGCATCATGGACATGGTCTTCAGATCCGGCGACGCGCCGCGCGAAGCGGCATCCACGCCGCCCGTCCCGCAGCTGGAGACCAGACCCGCCGGTCCCGTCATGCAGAGCGTGGCCAAGACGGTCTTCCGCAAACGCACCAAGGACGGCCCGTATTCCGTCCAGCTCGGGTCCTTCGCAACCATGGAGGCCCTGCTCCTGCATCTGCCCCGCTTCAAGGATCTGGACCAAAACCTGTTCTGGAACCGCGAAAGCGGAACGCCGGCCAGCTTCTCACTGTTCGTCGGGCGCTTCGAAAGCTTCGAGCAGGCCAGGGACTACGGCCGAGAGCACGACCTCAAGGACACGCAGGTCGTCTTCCGCCCCTTTGTTGGCACCATCGGCCCCCTCACCAATCCGGAGCAGATCCGGCAGGTGAGCCTGCTGCTGGGGCTGCAGGAACCGCTGAAGGTCTTCGAGCAGGAACTCGTCAGCGGCGTGGAAATCCAGTTCGCCCTGGAGCGTTCCCGCGAGGACGCCCTGAACCAGTGCGTGGAAGCCGAAAAGAAAGGCATGTCCTGCGCCGTGACCCAGTACGAATAGGCTGGCGGCACATCCCGGCAGCAGCCAAAATGAAGCCGCGCGCACGCCTAGCGTCACGAGCCGGCGTCATTCCCGCGAAGGCGGGAATCCACGAGCACATCAAAAAGGCATGGATTCCCGCCTTCGCGGGAATGACGCCGAAACGATCCAAAAATCCGGCGCCACCCTCCCGAAGGGAAATACCATGCCTGCCCGCGGGCCTGAATGTGCCCGGAAGAAGATTCCAATCTTGACCGTTCTGCCTATTCCCGCAGATCCAGCACCCGCTGGGCCTTGCCCTCGGACTTGGGCAGGGAGTTCTGCTCCACCAGGTCGATGCGTGCCGTGATGAGGATCTCGTCGCGCAGCCTCGCGCTGATGCGGCTCTGCAGGGCCTTGAGTTCGCGCATGTCCTCGACGAAGAACTCCTCCTTGACCTCCACCTTGACCCGCATCTGATCCAGATACCCTTCGCGCTCCAGCACGATGAGGTAGTTCTGCCCCACTTCCGGGATGCTCATGAGCACCTGCTCGACCTGCATGGGGTAGATGTTCACGCCCTTCAAGATGATCATGTCATCGGCGCGGCCCTTGATGCGGTCCAGACGCCGGTGCGTGCGGCCGCAGGGGCAGTCGCCGGGCAGGAAGCGCGTCAGGTCCTTGGTGCGGTAGCGGATGAGCGGCATGCCCTCTCGGCACAGGGTGGTGATGACGAGTTCGCCGATCTCGCCGTCGGGCAGACGCTCGCCCGTGTCGGGGTCGACGATCTCGGCCAGGTAGGCGTCCTCCCAGATGTGCATGCCGTTTTGCTCCAGGCACTCGAAGGCCACGCCGGGGCCGTTCATCTCGGACAATCCGTAGGAGTTGTAGGCCTTGAGGCCCCAGACCTCCTCGATGCGCTTGCGGATGGCCTCGGTGTGCGGCTCGGCGCCGATGAGGGCCACGCGCACGTTCAGGCGGTCGGGTCCGTAGCCGAGCTCTTCCTTCACGGTGCCCAGGTGCAGGGCGTAGGACGGGATGATGTGGATGGCCGAAACCTGGAAGTCCTCCAGGAGCTTGAGCTGGCGCTTGGAGTTGCCTGCGCCGGCCGGGATGGTCAGGCAGCCCAGGCGCTCGGCGCCGTAGTGGATGCCGAGCCCCCCGGTGAAGAGGCCGTAGCCCGACATGTTCTGAAAGGTGTCCTCGGCCCGGATGCCGATCATGTGCATGCAGCGCGCCATGAGGTCCGCCCAGGAATCGACGTCGTTTCGCGTGTAGTAGATGACCGTGGCCGAGCCAGTGGTGCCCGAGGATGCGTGCAGGCGGATCATGTCCGTCACGGGACGGGTCAGCATGCGCGCGGGGTATGCGCTGCGCAGGTCGTCCTTGGTGGTGAAGGGCAGCTTGACGACGTCGTCCGCGGAGGTGATCGCGGCCAGGTCGATGCCGGCCTCGGCGAAGCGGCGGGAATAGAACTCCGAGCGGGCCGCGCGTTCGAGGGTGGTGGTCAGGCGCGTCTTCTGGACGTTATCGAGCTGGCTGCGCGAGAAAAACTCTTCAGGACAATAGGCTTTCATGACGGCATCCGCAAAAGTTGAGGGTGGCGGAGAAGGTCAGTACGCGCCGCCGTCCTCGGACGGCAGTCCCACTTCCGTGAGGTTTTCGAACACGGTGTACTGGCCGAAATAAGCCAGGCGCAGCATGCCGACGGGGCCGTTGCGCTGCTTGCCGATGATGATCTCGGCGATGTTCTTGTTCGGGTTGTCCTCGGCCTTGTTGTAGGCCGCGTCGCGGTAGATGAAGACGATGACGTCGGCGTCCTGCTCGATGGCGCCGGACTCGCGCAGGTCCGAGATCATGGGACGCTTGTCCGAGCGCTCCTCGACCTTGCGGTTGAGCTGCGACAGGGCGATGACCGGGACTTCCAGCTCCTTGGCCAGGGCCTTCAGGTTCCGGGAAATGTCCGAGATCTCCTGCTCGCGCGAATCGCTCTTGTGGCTGGAGCGCATGAGCTGGAGGTAGTCGACGATGATGAGGCCCACGCCCTTCTCGGCCTTGAGGCGGCGGCTGCGGGCCCGGATCTCCATGGTCGAGAGGGCCGGCGTGTCGTCGATGTAGATGGGCGCCCGCGACAGGTCGTCAGCGGCCTGGTAGAGGCGGCTCCAGTCCTCGTCGTTCAGATAGCCGCTGCGCAGGCGGCTCAGGTCCACGCGGCCGTGGCAGCCCAGCAGGCGCATCATGAGCTGGTCCATGGACATTTCCAGGGAGAAGACGGCCACGGGCACGTCGTGGCGGATGGCCGCGCGCATGCCCATGTTCAGGGCCAGGGCCGTCTTGCCCATGGACGGGCGGGCGGCCAGGATGATGAGGTCCGACTTCTGCAGGCCCGCGGTCATGTGGTCGAAATCCGTGTAGCTCGTGGGCACGCCGGTCACCAGCTCGCCCTGCCCGGCACGCGTCTCGAGCTGTTCGAAGACGCGCTGGACCAGGTCCTTGCTGCTCGTGAAGACGGGCTTGCCCTTGGACTCGGCGATGGAGAAGATCTGCTGTTCGGCCTGGTCCAGGAGGGATTCGGTCTCCTCGCCGGCCTCGAAGCAGCTGGTCAGGATCTCCGAGGAGGTCTGGATGAGCCGCCGGCGCACGGCCTTGTCCCGCACGATCTGGGCGTGGTACACGGCGTTGGATGCCGAGGCCACGGACTCGGCCAGGGAGGCCAGGTAGACTGTGCCACCGACCTCGTCGAGCTGGCCGCGGGTCTTGAGGTGTTCCGCCACGGTGACCAGGTCGGCCGGCTCACGGCGGCGGTAGAGCTCCTGGAAAGCCTGATAGATGGTCTTGTGGACCGGCGAGTAGAAGTCCTCGTCGGAGATGACGTCGACCAGGGTGTGAAAGATGTCGTTGCGCAGAAAAACCCCGCCCAGCACGGCCTGCTCGGCTTCGGTGTTGTGCGGGGGTATACGGCGCAACAAATCAGAAGAGGCCTTTTGCAAGGCCTCTTCCGGTTGGATTTGCGTTCCGAGGCGCTGCCCGAACTTATTCTGCGGCGGCTTCTTCGGTTGCATCGGTCTCCACCGCGGCTTCGGTCACCTGCTCGGCCTTGCCGTGCTTGATGACGTTCACGGTGAGCTTGGCCACGACCTCGGGGTGCAGCTTCACTTCAATGATGTACTCGCCCAGGGAGCGAATGCCCTCGTCGAGCTGGATCTTGCGGCGATCCACGTCGACGCCCTGCTCGGCCAGGATGGCCGCGATCTGGGGGGAGGTGACGGAGCCGTAAAGCTTGTCGCCGTCGCCCGTGCGCACTTCGATGACCACCTTGGCGGCCTCGATCTTGGCTGCCAGGGCGGAAGCGTCGGCCTTGACGGCGTCGTTCATGGCCTGCAGCTTGCGGCGCTCCTGCTCGAAGACCTTCAGGTTGCCGGGAGTCGCCAGGGAAGCCAGACCCTGCGGCAAGAGGTAATTTCTGCCGTAACCGGGCTTGACGGCGACGATGTCGCCGAGGCGGCCCAGATTATCCACGTCTGCTCGCAAAATGACCTTCATGACCTACTCTCCTAGACTCTGGATTTTTTGAGCACGTCCGTGCTGTGGGTGGCCGTGTAGAACAACAGCGCCATCTGACGTGCGCGCTTGACCTCGCGGGTGATGGCCCGCTGGTGCTTGGCGCAGGATCCGGTGATGCGGCTGGCGATGATCTTGCCGCGATCGGTCACGAAGTCCTTCAGGATCTCGGGGTGCTTGTAATCGAGTGGAATCTCGGGGTTCTCGCAGAAACGGCAGTACTTTCTCCGGGGTGCGAACTTCTTCTTGAAAGACATCTTAGGCCTCCTCGATGGTCTCGACGGGGGTGTCGGCGAGCTTCACGGTGATGAATTTGAACACGCCGTCGGCGATGCGCACGTTGCGCTCCAGTTCGGCCACAGCCTTGCCGGGCATGCTCATTTCCATGCGGATGTACCGGCCGCGGTTGAACTTGCGCACCGGGTAGGCCGTATCCTTGACGCCCCAGTCGTCGATCTTCAGGACGCTTCCGCCCTCGCGTTCGACAACGGCGCTCAGGTTGTTGATGATCTCGCGGCACTCATCGGTGCCGAGCTCCGGGCTGAGCAGGAGCAGTTCCTCGTACCTGGTCATTACAGAATCCTCCTTGTGGGTGGTAGCCCGCCCATTCACTTCGAGCGAGCAAGGAAACACAGACCGTTATTCCCAACTCCCACCCCTGTCAAGGACGTTCGCGCACGGGCTTGAATGCCGCGCCGTTTGGGCATACACCCGCAACATGCCGCGTGTCATCCTCCCCGTCCTGCTGTCCCTGCTGCTGTTTCTGGCCACCGCCCCCGCGCAGGCCAGATCGCAGAACGTGCTCCTGCTGCACTCCTACCATCCTGGCCTGTCCTGGACCGACACCCTCAACACCGGCATCCAGGAGACCTTCCGCGCCGAAATGCCCCAGGCCCTGCTGTGGGTCGAGTACCTGGACACCAAGCGCAACACCGACACGTCCTACCTGTCCCTGCAAGCCGCCCTGCTGGGGCACAAATTGTCCGAGAGCGTCTTCAACCTCATCGTGACCACGGACAACGACGCCCTGAACTTCGTCCTCGAATACCGCGACAGCATCTTCCGCGGCGCGCCCGTGGTCTTCTGCGGGGTCAACGACTTCCGCCCCGAGCAGCTGCGCGGTCAGACCCGCATCACGGGCCTGGCCGAAAACCCGCCCTTCGCCGAAACCATGCGCACGGCCCTGGGCCTGCACCCTGGGACGCGCGAGTTCGTGGTCATCGGCGCGGACCAGTCCATCACCGACCTGCTCACGGACCAGTCCCTGCGCGCCCTGGAGGCGCAGTTCCCCGGCATCCGCTTCACCTACTGGAACAACCTGCCGGCCCAGGAACTGCGCACCCGCCTGGCGCAGCTGGGGCCCGGGCAGATCATCTTCGTGCACGGCGTCATGCGCAACGAGGAAGGCGTGCTGGTGGACTACCGCGGCAAGAACCTCTTCCTCTCGACCTACGCCAAGGTGCCCATCTACGGCTTTTGGGACTTCGAGATGGGCACGGGCTGCGTGGGCGGACGGATGGTCGAGGGCCGGGCCGAGGGCGAACGCGTGGCCCGACTGGCCATGCGCGTCCTGAACGGGACCGACCCGGACTCCATCCCCGTAGACACGCAGACCCCGTCGCGCTTCATCTTCGACTACATCCAGCTGCGGCGGTTCGGCATCGCCGAATCCCTGCTGCCCGAGGGCAGCCAGATCCTGAACCAACCGGCGCGCTTCTACCAGATCGACAAGCGCTACATCTGGACGGCCACGGTCGGCGTGGCCGTGCTCCTGGCCGCCGTGGCCATGCTCGTCAGCGCCATCCGCCGCCGCCAGGAGGCCCAAGAGGTGCTGCGCCGCCACAAGGAGCAGCTGGAGGAGGCGGTCAGGGCCCGCACCGGGCACCTGCGGGCGGCCAACGACGAACTCGAGCGGGAGGTCGGCGAGCGCATCCGCGCCGAAGGCGACCTGCGCAAAGCACGGGCGCGCCTGGAGATAGAAGTCGAACGCCGCACCAGCGACCTGCTCTTCGAGGTCGAGCAGCGCCGTCTGGCCGAGGCCCAGATCCGCGACCGCGAGGCCAAGGCCCGCGCCCTCATCAACGCTCCCACCGAGACCCTGCTGCTCATGGACCAGGCAGGCATCCTCCTCGACATCAACGACACCGGCGCCTCGCGCCTGGGGACCATCCGCGAGTCCCTCATCGGCCAGTCCCTGTTCGACATCCTGCCCCCCGAGCGCTGCGCGCGCCTGCGGCAGGCCGTGGACGCCGTCTTCGCCGGCGGCGAGGCGGGCTCCATCGCGGAATACGGTCAGGACGAGGACCTGGACCTGCACATCTACCCCGTCTTCGACGACGCGGGCCGCGTCACGCGCGTGGCCGTGTTCATGGCCGACGTCACGGCCTCGCGACGCATGGCCAGGCAGATCATGCTCCTGGACAAGATCAACTCCCTGGGCCGCATGGCCGCCGGCATCGCCCACGAGATCCGCAACCCCCTGACGGGCATCCACGCCTACCTCTACGCCATGGACGAGATCTGCGCCGAGCTGACCGAAGACGGCCCGGCCGGCGTGCTGCGCTCGACCATCGAAAAGATCCGCAAGGCCGCCGGCAAGATGGAGTCCGTCATCCGCCGCGTGCTGGACTTCTCCAAGCCGGGCACGCCCCGCCTGGAGCTCCTGGACCTGTCGGCCCCCGTGCAGGAGGCCCTGGGCCTGCTGGCCCCGACCCTGCGCAAGGCCGGCGTGGATGTGGTCACGCGCTTCGACCCGGCCCCCATGATCCGCGGCGACCGCATGCAGCTCGAACAGGCCGTGGTCAACATCGTCGACAACGCCGCCCGTGCCGTGCGCCTGGGCGACGGCGAAAAACGCGTCGAGATCCGCATCGACGCGGCCGAGGACCATGTCCTGCTGACCATCGGCGACACGGGGCCGGGCATCGCCAAGGCCGACCGGGAGCGCGTCTTCGATCCCTTCTTCACCACGGCCAGCGACGGCACGGGCATCGGCCTGTCCATCGTGCAGCGCATCGTCGCCGACCACCGCGGCGTCATCCGCGTGGCCGAGAGCCCCCTGGGCGGGGCCGAATTCAGGCTGGAATTCCCCCTTCCGGCCCCGGAGCACCCATGAACTATTCCCTGCTCATCATCGACGACGAGGAGTCCATCCGCGACAGCCTGTCCATGACCCTCGGCCGCCGGTACGACGTCTCCACCCGGGCCACGGGCAAGGAGGCCCTGGCCGACCTGGCGGGCCTGAACCCGGACCTGGTGCTCCTCGACATCGGCCTGCCGGACGTGAGCGGCCTGGACGTGCTGGACGGCATCCGCAGGCTGACGCCCCACGCGGCCGTTGTCATGATCACGGCCTTCGAGGACCTGGACACGGTCATCTCGGCCATGAAGCGCGGCGCCTTCGACTATCTGGTCAAACCCCTGCGCATGGACGCCCTCAAGCTCTGCCTGGAGCGCGCCGGCAGCTCCATCCGCCTGGGCAAGGAGATCCGGGAGCTGCAGGACAAGGCCCTGCGCGAGCAGATCCCCTTCTTCGTGGCCGAGAGCGAAGCCCTGACGGACGTGGTGCAGACCGTGGCCAAGGTCGCGGTCAGCCCCGACACTCCGGTCCTCATCGAAGGCGCCACGGGCACGGGCAAGGAGCTCGTGGCCAGCTCCATCCACCACCGCAGCCCCAATTTTCGTGGGCCGCTGGTCACGGTCAACTGCGCGGCCATGCCGGGGGAGCTCATCGAGAGCGAACTGTTCGGGTACGCGCCGGGGGCCTTCAGCGGCGCCGGCAAGAAGGGCAAGGCCGGGCTCGTGGAGGAGGCCGCCGGCGGCACGCTGTTTTTGGACGAGATAGGCGAACTGCCGCCCAGCGCCCAGGCCAAGCTCCTGCGCTTCCTGCAGCACGGCGAGTTCTACCCCCTGGGCTCAACGGCCAAGCGCACGGTGCGCACGCGCGTCCTGGCGGCCACCAACCGCGACCTGGAAGACATGGTCGCCCGCGGGACCTTCCGGCAGGACCTGTTCTACCGCCTGGCCGTGGTGCGCATCCGCGTGCCGTCCCTGGCCAGCCGCCGCGAGGACATCCTGCCCCTGGCCAAGCTCTTCCTGCACCAGTACGGCGAGAAATTCGGCAAGAAATTCACGGCTCTGACGGACTCCGCCCGCCAAGCCCTGCTGCACCACGACTGGACCGGCAACGTACGCGAACTGCGCAACATCATGGAACGCGCCGCCCTCATGGCCTGCGGCCCGGAGTTGGACGCCGCGGACCTTGGCCTGCGCGACGGCTGCGCGCCCGATGAGGGACCAACCGGCATGACGCCCCTGACCGGGGCGGGCGTGGACCTGCCGGCCCTGCTGCAGCGGCTGGAGCGTGACTACTACGAGCAGGCCCTGGGCCTGGCCGACGGGAACGAGTCCCAGGCCGCCAGGCTCCTGAACGTGTCGCGGGACACGTTCAGGTACAGGCGCGGGAAGCTCGGGCTGTAAACGCAGGCGGCCCGCCGGGATGATTCACGGCGGGCCGGGCGGGACCTCTTCGAATGGTGCCGGATTACTCCGGCGGTCATTTCCTCATGAACGGCAATGAGCACGCATGCCATCCCTGGATCTGTCAGACCAGGGCCGCGGCCTGCTCCACGCGCCACAACTCCTGCATGATCTCCTCCCCCAGGGACGCCGCCTTGTCGGCGCGGGACCGGCGGCAGGCCTGCTCGGCCATCTCCGCCAGGACGCGCACGCCCTCGGCCCGGATGTTCCCGGCCATTCCGCGCAGCGCGCTGGACTTCTGCTCGGCCGTGGGAAAATCCCCCTGCTCCAGAGCCTGCAGGAATTCTCCCACCCTGGTGCGCCCCTCCCGCAGAAAGGTCTGCAACACGTCGGCCAGCAGCACCTGATCGTGGTCCAGCTGCTCAAGGAGACGCTCCACATCCAGGGCCTGGCCGCGGAAGTCGCTCTTTCCGGGCTCGTTGGGCTGGACGTACTTTTCGAGGGCCCGGAAAAAGGCCTGGGTGTCCACGGGCTTGACCATGATCTCGTTGAAGCCGGCCGAAGCGCACCTGGCCGCGTCGCCGCTCTCGAGCCGCGCCGTCGTGCCGATCACCGGCACGTCCCCGCCCGTTTCGGGGTTGCGGATGACCCTGGCCGTGTCGAGGCCGGACATGCCGGGCAGGTCCAGTGCCAGAAAGACGAGCGCGCACGGGTTGTCGCGCAGCATGCGCAACGCCTCCTCGCCGGAGCCCGCTTCGAGGTGCGCATAGCCCCCCTGGTCGAGCTTGCGCACCATGAGCGCCCGGCTCTGGAGGTCGGGGTCGACCACCAGCACGATCTTGCGCCGCTTGCGCTCCTCGGCCACGACGTGGCGGGTCACAAGGCCGATGCTGCGCCCCAGGGCGCGGGCCCCCAGAATGAGGCACAGGGCGTCGCGCAGCCGGAACTGTTCCACGGGCCGGGACAGGTAGGCGGCGAAACCCGCGGCCTCCATGCGCGCCGCATCCCCCGGCCGGGCCGAGGACGGCAGAGCCACGAGCCTGGCCTCCGCCAGTTCCGGATGCGTGCGAATCGCCGCGGCGAACCCCTCCATGTCCATGCTGCCGAGGTTCGAACCCGCAAGGATGAAATCCGGAACCTCGTCACGGGCCGCGGCTTCGCGCAGCAGTTCCAGGGCGGCCTGGCCGTCGGGGGCTTCGAGGAAGGGGCATTCCCAGAGGTAGCAGTATTCCCGGAGCACCCCGCGCCAGGTCGCGTCCGTGTCCACGGCCAGGATGCGGCGACCGGCGATGGGCTGCGGCGGCGGGAAGGACGACGGCCTGGCCTGCAACTCGGGCAGGCGGAAGGTTGCCCAGAACACGCAGGAGTCCGCTTCCGCTTCGAACCCCGCACAGCCGTCCTGCTGGGCGGCGAGATCGCGGCTGAGGGCTTGGCACTCGGTATCGGGCTCGATCCGGGCGTCGACGCGCACCTCCAGCCGCACCGTGACCGTCCCTTCCCCGCGTTCGGCCAGTCCGAGGCCCATGGACACGTTCGAACCGCCCGGTGCATGCAGTACGCGGTTCAGGAACCCGCCGGTGATGCGCCGCACAATTCCCGGCACACCCCGGACCAGGCTCGGCACCTCATCCTCCACATTGGCCTTGAAATGGATGTTGCGGCGGCGGGCGTGAATGCGCGACAGCTCGGCCAGGTCGTGCACCAGCACGCGCAGGTCGAAATCGGCCTCACCGCCCAGGGCGCTCCGGGTGTCCTGCCAGGCCATGTCGCCCAGGCTGCGGCGGACCAGATCCATGCCCTCGGCGGCATCGCGGATGACCCGCAGGTATTCGGCCTGCTCGCCGCTCAGGCCCGAGTTCTGCAGCAGGCCGGCCACGCCGAGGATGGAGGAAATGGGCGATTCCAGCTCCTGGCGCAAATGCTCCAGCAGGCTCTCCATCCGCCCCCTGAGCCGTGCGCACTCGGCGCAGCCCGACCCGTCCCGTGAGCTTCCGTCATTCGTCGCCATCACTGCCTCCCGAGGCCGTCCCTCTGACGGCCTTCGTCTATACCGATGCCATAGGTCTTGAGTTTTCGGTAGAGGTATGTCCGCTCCAGCCCGATGGCCTCGGCCAGGCGGGCGATGTTGCCGTCGGCGCGGGCCAGCCCCCGGCGCAGGAAGGCCTCCTCGAACCGGGCGCGGGCCTCCTTGAAATCCGTGACCCCGTCCGGCACCTCGGCCAGGGCGTCTCGGGCCGCGGCGGCGCGGTATTCCGGCGGGAGCATGGTGATGTCCACGTCCCGCCCCTGGTAGAGGATGTAGATCCGTTCCACGAAGTTTCTGAGCTCACGCACGTTCCCCGGCCACGCATACCGCGTGAGCGCGTCCATGACCTCGCTGTCCAGGCGCACGGGCTGCAGGCTCTGCTCCTCGATCATGAGCCGCGAAAAATGCCCGATCATCTCGGGGATGTCCTCGGCCCGCTCGCGCAGGGCCGGGACCGTGACGGGAAAGACGTTGAGGCGGTAGTACAGGTCCTGGCGGAAGCGCCCCTCGGTCATCTCCCTGACCAGGTCCTTGTTGGTGGCCGCGATGACCCGCACGTCCACCCGGAAGGACTTCGTCCCGCCAACGCGCTCGAACTTCTGCTCCTGCAGGATGCGCAGGATCTTGGCCTGGGTCTTGAGGCTCATGTCGGCGATTTCGTCCAGGAAGAGCGTCCCCTTGTCCGCCAGTTCGAACTTGCCCTTGCGCGCCTTGTCGGCCCCGGTGAAGGCGCCCTTCTCGTGGCCGAAAAGCTCGCTTTCGATGAGTTCCTCGGGGATGGCCGCGCAGTTCACGCAGACCATCTCCCGGGCGGCGCGGCGGCTCGCCGCGTGGATGGCCCTGGCCGCGACCTCCTTGCCCGTCCCGTTCTCGCCGGTGATGAGCACCCAGGCCTCGGTGGGCGCGACCTGCTCGATGAGCTGACGCAGCCGGACGATGCCCGGCGAGGAGCCGATGATGACCGGCACGCCTTCGGGACGGATGCGCGAGCGCAGTTCCCGGTTCTCGCGCTTGAGGCGGGACAGCTCCAGGGCCTTGCCGGCAGCGACCAGGGTGTCGTCCAGGGACAGCGGCTTCTCGATGAAGTCGAAGGCCCCGTTCTTCAGGGCCGTGACCGCGGTCTCGATATTGCCGTGGCCGGAGATCATGATGACCGGAGTGTCCACGCCCTTCTCGCGCATGGACACGAGCACGCCCATGCCGTCGAGGCCCGGCATCCAGATGTCCAGGAAGATGAGGTCGAAGTCCCCGTCCAGGGCCATGGCCAGGCCCTCGGTCCCGTTGCCGGCCTCGGACACCTGCCAGCCCTCGTCCTCGAAAATGCCGCGCAGCGCCGCGCGGATGTCCCTCTCGTCGTCGATGATGAGAATGGATGCGGTGCTCATCACGCCTCGCTGCGCGCCGACGGCAACTCGATGACGAAGGTCGTGCCGGCGGGCTCGTTGGGTTTGACACGGATGTGGCCGTGATGGTCGTTGACGATGGACTTGACGATGGTCAGGCCCAGCCCCGTGCCGCTGCGTTTGGTCGAATAGTAGGGCTCGAACATGCGCGACTGCTCCTCGGGCTTGATGCCTGGCCCGTTGTCGCTGATCTCGATGTAGACCCGCCCCTTGCGCTTGCGGGAGTAGAGGACGGTTTCCACGCGGCCGTCTTCCCGGCCCGCCAGGATCTCGGCGGCATTGAGGAGGATGTTGGCGAAGGCGCGGCCCATGGCCTCGCGGTCAAGCATGACGGCCGGCACGTCCTCGACCCGCACGACCCAGCGGATGGCCGTATGGCTCTCGGCAAAGACCGACACGGCCTCGCGCAGGATGGGCTCGATCTGGCCGCGCACCAACTTCACTTCGGGCATCTTGGCGAAGGCCGAGAACTCCCGGACCATCTCCTGCAGGTGCTCCACCTGCCTGACGATGAGCCCGGTGCACTGGCTGAAGACGGGATCCTCCACCGACTGGCCGAACTTGCGCTCCAGGCGTTCGGCCGAGAGCTTGATGGGGGTCAGCGGATTCTTGATCTCGTGGGCGATGCGGCGGGCCACCTCCTTCCAGGCGTCCAGACGCTGCATCTTCTCCAGCTCGGAGATGTTCTCGAAGACAGCGACGATGCCAGAGTCGCTCCCCTCGCTGTCCATGAGGGCCACGGCATTGACCAGGAGCTTGACGGTCTCGCCGTCGACCTCCAGGTCCAACCGGCGCTGCCACTGGGAGCCGGGGATGCTCGTCAGGAGCTGGCTGACCTCCTGCACCAGGCTGCGGTGTTCGGGCCCGAGGATGTCCAGGGCGGACTTGCCGATGAGCCCTCCGCCCTCCAGGCCGAGAATGGCCTCGGCCGCACGGTTCATGGTCGTGACCCGGCCCGCGCGGTCGATGGAGACCACGCCGGAGGTGATGTTGTCGAGAATGGCCTGCACGTAATGGTTCTTGGCGATGAGGGCCTGATACTGCTCCTGCAGGCGCCGGTTGGCCTCGGTCAGCCCCTGGCGGCTCTGCTCCAGGTCCTCGGCCATGCTGTTGAAGGACTGGACCAGCAGGCCGAGTTCGTCGCGCGAGTCGTCCATGAGGCGCACCGAAAGGTCGCCCTTCGCGATGCGCTGGGTGCCCGCGGCCAGGGCCTGGACAGGGGCGCTGATCTCCCGCGCCAGGCGGAAGCCGAACCAGGTCGCGCCGAGAAAGATGAGCAGGGTCATGAGACCGAGCACCATGTAGAGCGTCATCTTCAGGGGAAACTTGAGGCTGCGGAGCTGCTTGTACTCGCCCACGCCCTTGGCGATGAGCTCCAGGCGTTCCAGGAACCCCTTCCCCACCTCGGCGCCCACGACGAGATAGGCCGAAGCCGCCTCGTCGACCGGCAGGACGCCTACCACGAGGTCCGAGTCCGGGTGCGCCAGGAGCGTCGCCCAGTAGGACGGCTTCCGGGACAGGTCGTCCCACGGCACCTCGGCCTTGACCTTGCGCCACGCTTGGTCCCAGACCGCGTCGGCCTGCCAGCTCCTCTCCTGCAGGGTGGACGAGACAAGGCCCACCAGAGTCAGCCGGTACTCCCGCGCCTTGGCGCGCATGGCCTCGTCAGCGCCCTTGGCGTTCCAGGCAATGCGCCGCTCCCGCAGGTGATCGAGTATCCCCTGGGCCTTGGCCTCCAGCCCGGACTCGGCCGCGGCGTAGAAATCCTGACCAACCTCCAGGGCGTGGTCCATGGACGTCTCGACCTGGGACTGGAACCAGTAGTCCACCGAGGTCTGCACGAACCACATGGACAGGATGAACATGATGAAGGTCGGGACCATGGAGAGGGTCACGAAGACGAGGACCAGCCGCGCCCTGAGCCCAGAGCCCAGCACGCGCCTTCGCCGGTCGAGGATGAGCTTGATGACGTTTCGAAGGACCAGGAAGAGGACGAGGATGAGCAGGATCAGGTTGACGTTGAAAAGTGCGAAGAAGAGGTAGGAGTGGACGCCCAGCAGGCGCAGTTCGATCCAGGTCAGGATGACGATGACGAAGATGGCGATGACGGCCAGGGTGATTTCCCGCTGCCGCTTGCGGCGTTCCTGGGCGGGCCGCTCCTTGACCGGAATGAGGCGCGACGGGTTATCCATGATCCCCCAGAACGGATTCAGAAATCGAAATCGAACTCATACACGATCTCGGGGACGAGATCCCAGGTGACGAAAAAGAGCGGCTTGCTGACCCAGGCGGGCATGTTCGTGCGCGTGACCTTGAAGGTCATGACCACCCGGTAGGCCGAACCGCGCTCGATCATGTCCCAGCTGCCCATGGGGACGGATATGCGGGACCAGTAGCGGTTGAGCTGGTCCTGCAGGCCCTGGAACGAAAACGTGTGCGTGCCTCGGCCGTCGTGGACCTGGCATTCGCGGGCGATGGGCTTGCTGGAAATGACGCAGGTGTAGCCGGATTCGGACAGGAAGGAATCCCAGAAGCCGGCCCGGCGGTGGTAGAGCCTGCTCGTGCAGCGCACCTCGTAGTCCCCGCCGTTCTTCAGGGCCTCCATGAGGGGCTCCATGTCGTTGACCACGATGCTGAACCCCACGGAAACCTGGCCTGCCGCATTGTCGACGCCAAGGTCCGTGACGGAGATCGAGCTCGCCGAGACCGCACGGGGCTGGCAAACAGCCAGCGCCAAAAGGCACCAAAAGGTGATGAATGTTCTGTTTAGTTGCATCTTTAACGACTTACATGAGCAAAAATAGTCTTTTGCTGTGATTTTTCTTGATTTTAAAGACAGGGCAGGTATGCACCCCTGAAAGATCGAGGAACCCCGGGCCCCGTTTCCGGAAGCCCCCCTGCGCGCCATCCCGCGGTGATAGTCCAAGGGATGGGATTTGACAACCGCCGATGCGAGGACTGCGTCATGAAGCTCAACGAACACAGCAGCAAACAGCTTTTCCAGGAATCCGGCATCCCGGTCCCCCGCGGCGTGCTTCTCGCGCCCGGCGGCCTCCCCGACATCCCCTTCCCCCTGCCCTGGGTCCTCAAGTCCCAGGTCCTGAGCGGCGGCCGCGGCAAGGCCGGGGGCATCCGCCTGGCCGACACCGTGGAGCAGGCCCGAACGGAGCTCGAACGCCTCTTTTGCCTGGACATCAAGGGGGAGCGGGTGCGCCTGGTGCGCGTCGAGCCCAAGGCAGCCTTCAGCCGGGAGATGTACCTGTCCGTGACTCTCGACCGCCAGAGCCGCAGTCTCTGCGTCACGGCCGGGCGCACGGGCGGCGTCGACATCGAGGCCTGCGACCCGGCGACCATCCTCGTCGAGCACGCCATGCCCGACGCGGGGCTCGCCCCCTACCAGGTCCGCAACATCTTCTTCCACCTCGGCCTGCCCAAGGAACTCATGAAGCCCTTCGGCGGCCTCCTGACCGCCCTTTTCGACGTGACTCTGCGCCACCGCCTGCTCCTGGCCGAGATCAACCCGCTGGTCGTGACCGACGGCGACGAACTGCTGGCCCTGGACGGCAAGGTCGAGATCGACGGACACCGCGTGGGCATCGACCCGTCCCTGAACCGCTTCTTCGAACCCGCCCACCTGAGCGCCGAGGAGAACCGCTCCCGCGAAGCGGGCCTGAGCTACCACAAGCTCGACGGCTTCGTGGGCCTCATGGTCAACGGCGCAGGCCTGGCCATGGCCAGCATGGACATCCTCAACTACTCGGGCCTGGAGGCCGCCAACTTTCTGGACCTGGGCGGCGGCGCAGACAGCGCGGCCATGCGCACGGCCCTGGACATCCTTTTCGACGACGAGCGCGTAGGCATGGTCTTCATCAACATCTTCGGCGGCATCCTGTCCTGCCACAAGGTAGCCAGCTCCATGCTCGAAGCTCTGGGCGGCGAACCGCCGCGCAAGCCCATCGTGGTCCGCTTCGCCGGCAACGGCGCGGCCGACGGCCTGGCCCTGCTGCGCGAGGCCGACATGCGGGGCCTGCACCTCTGCCCCGACCTCTCCTCGGCCCGCGCCGAGCTGGAAAAACTCAAGGGCGCCATGCAGGGGGCCGTGCACGCCCCGGTGCGCGTCGAGTCCTCGGCCCCCCTGGTCCCCGCGCGGCCCCGCGCCGAAAGCGCGCCCTTCCCCCTGCCCGCGGACTGCCGCATCCTGGTCCAGGGCCTGACGGGCAAGCAGGGCCAACTGCACTGTCGACTCATGCAGGAATACGGCTCGCAGGTCGTGGCCGGGGTCACGCCCGGCAAGGGCGGAAGCGAAGTCCTGGGCGTGCCGGTCTTCGACACGGTGCGCGAGGCGGCCGCGGCTACGCGCATCGACGCCTCCATCATCTTCGTGCCCGGCGCCCTGGCCCCGGACGCGGTCCTCGAAGCGGCGGCCGCGGGCGTGCCTTGGGTGGTCTGCATCACCGACGGCATCCCCCAGCTGGACATGCTGCGCGCCCTGGAGCGCCTCAAGGGCGGCCCCACGCGCGTCATCGGCCCCAACTGCCCAGGCCTCATCATGCCGGGTCGCACCAAGATCGGCATCATGCCCGGCGACATCTTCACCCCCGGCCCCGTGGCCGTGTTCTCGCGCAGCGGCACCCTGACCTACGAATGCGTCGACCGCCTGACCCGCGCCGGCATCGGCCAGTCCGTGTGCGTGGGCATCGGCGGCGACCCCTTCGTCGGCATGTCGTTTACGGACCTCTGCAAGCTCGTGCGCCACGACCCGCTGACCAGGGCCGTGGTCATCCTGGGCGAGATCGGCGGCAGCGCCGAGGAGGACCTGGGCCGCTACATGCGGGAGACGGGCTTCGAACTCCCGGTCTTCGGCTTCATCGCCGGCCGCACGGCCCCTCCCGGCAAGCGCCTGGGCCACGCCGGAGCAATCCTCGAAAAGGGCTCCGGCGGCATCGAGGCCAAGCTGCGCGCCATGGCCGACTCGGGCTTCCACCTCATCGACGACCTGGACCAGATCGCCCCGGCCGTGGCCAAGGTGCTGTAGACAGCCGCCCGCCTTCGCGTTTCCAACGAATAACGCCCGTCGTCCCGGACAATGCCGAGGCGACGGGCGTCTTTTTTCTGCAGCCGCAGTCCGGCGCCCTATCCGCCGTTCTCCACGGGCTTGAACCTGGCTCCGACCAACGTGGCCAGGACCACCAGGGCCGTGGAGATGAAGATCATCATGATGCCCAGGGCCGACAGACGCCCCCACAGCCCATCCTCGGCGAAACGCAGGATCTGCACGGCCAGGACCTCCGTGCCGGGCCTCGACAGGACCACCGACAGGGTCAGCTCACGCACGAACATGGTGGCCATGAGAATCCAGCCCGAGACCATGCCCGGCACCAGAAGGGGTATGATGATTCGGCGCATGGTCGTCATGCGGCTGGCGCCGCAGACCAGGGACGACTCCTCCAGATGGCTGTGGACCTGGATGAAGGCGCTGGCCAGGGGGCGGATGCCGTAGGGCAGGTAGGTGGCGATGTAGCCGATGAGCAGGGCCCAGATGGTGGCGTAGAGCGGCGTGCGCACGAAGAACCACATGAAGCCCACGCCGATGACGATGCCGGGGAAGGAGAAGGACAGAAAGCTCAGGGATTCGAGGAAGCCCGCGGCCCGGGTCCGGACCTTGACGATGGTGTAGGCCACGAAGACCGAGAGGGCCACGCCCAGTGTGGCCCCGCCCACTCCGAGGTAGAGGCTGTTCTTCAGGGACAGCAGGGAGATGGGGTCCTTCAGGACCTCTATCCAGTGCCGCCAGCTCATGAGGGAGAAGGCCCGGACGCTTGGCACCATGGAGTACGGCACCAGCGAGGTGTAGACGAGCACGGCCACGGGCAGCACGATGAGCACGAAGGACAGGAGCGCCACCACGGCGAAGAGCGGGTACCTGGCCGCCTTGAGGGGAATGACCGTGGGACGGTACCCGCGGCTCGATATGGTCACGAACTTCTCACTCTCGGCCGTCAGGGCGCGGTAGACGAAAATGAGCGTGATGGACGCGGCCAGGACGCTCATGCCCACGGCCGCGGCCTTGCCGTAGTCCGTGGAGAAGCCCGTGGCGATCATCTGATAGAGGTGCGTGGCCAGGACGTAGACCCGGCCGGGCATGCCGATGACCGACGGCACGGCGAAGGACGCCAGGCTCCTGACCACGCCGAGGATGAAGGCCGCCAGGATGGCCGGCCGCAGCACCGGCAGGGTCACGCGCAGCAGGGTCCGCCACGGCCCGGCGCCGCAGACCTTGGACGACTCCTCCAGGGCCACGTCGAAGGAGGCCATGGCCGGCGCGATGATGAGGTAGGCGATGGGCAGGTCCAAAAGCCCCTCCACCAGGATCATGCCCCACAGGGAATAGATGTTCAACGGCGCATGATCGAGAAAAAAGGCCTGCTTGAGCACCAGGTTGATGAGCCCGTTGGACGGATTCAGGAGCAGCGCCCAACTCACGGAAAAGAGGATGTGCGGGATCATCATCGGGATGATGGAGATGATCCGGAACATGAACTTGCAGGGGATGTCCGTGCGGTTGTTCAGGTAGGCCAGAAACAGGGCCAGGCCCGTGGCCAGGGTCGACGACCCGAGGACGAAGACCGCGGTGTTGAGGATGATCTGCGCCAGGGCCGGGTCCGTATAGGCGTCCACGTACTTCTGTACGGTGAAGCTGCCGAAGGCCGTCAGCCCTTCTGAAAAGCTGCCGAGCACGAGCATGACCACCGGACAGACGGTCAGCACGCCGACGATGAGAATCAGGGTCAGGGTCAGTTTGGATCGGCTGGAATCCATGTCCACCCCCTCAGGCGCCGACCAGCATGCAGTGGGCCGGGTCCAGGGTGAAGTGCATGGCGTCGCCCTCCTGAATGCGGGTATCGGCGTCGACCTTGGCCAGCAGGCGCTCGCCGCCGGCCACGACCTCCATCTCGAAGGCCTCGCCGATGAAGACCAGGGAATCGACCTTGCCGCGGACGGTGTTGGCTCCGCCCTCCCCCTCCCCGGGGACGACACGGATGAACTCGGGGCGGATGCACAGGGTCACTTCGGAGCCCACGGCGAAATCCCGCTGCTGGCAGGTGATGGCGCCAAGGGGGCTCTCGACCACCGTCGAACCGTCCTGCTGGCTCGCGACCTTGGCCGGGATCAGGTTGGCCCGGCCGATGAAGTCGGCCACGAAGCGATGGTCCGAGTCGAAATAGATCTTCTGCGGAGAGCCCTGCTCGATGATCCGGCCGGCGCGCATGACGGCGATGGAATCGGACAGGGCCAGGGCCTCGATGCGGTCGTGGGTCACGTACACGGCCGTGATGGACAGCTCCGTCAGGAAGGTGCGCAGCTCCTTGCGCGTCTCCTCCCGCAGCTTGGCATCGAGGTTGCTCAGGGGCTCGTCGAAAAGGATGACCTTGGGCTCGGCCACCAGGGCGCGGGCCAGGGCCACGCGCTGCTGCTGCCCGCCCGAGAGCTTGGTGGCCGGGCGTTTCTCGAAGCCTTCCAACTGCACGAACTTGAGCGTCTTCTCCACCTTCTGCCGGATGACGTCACGCGGCGTGCCCCGAGTCTGCAGGGGATAGGCCACGTTGTCGAAGACGTTCATGTGCGGCCAGATGGCGTAGGTCTGGAAGACCATGCCGAGCCCCCTCCGCTCCGTGGGCACGTAGATGCCCTTGTCCTTGGACCAGACAATCTCGTCGCCGATGGATATCTCGCCGGAGTCGGGAGACTCCAGTCCGACGATGCAGCGCAGCAGGGTCGTCTTGCCGCAGCCGCTGGGGCCCAGGAGCGTGAAAATCTGGTTTGAGGGGATGGTCACGTCCACGTTGTCCAGGGCCTTGATGGTCTTGCCCTCGGAAAAATAATGCTTGCTGACGCCTTGAATCCGAATCTCCATGATGTGATCCCGTTGGCCGCCTGCCGGTGCGCATCCGGCCCGGCGGGACTCAAGTTCCGGTTGAAGGGGGGAGGCGGTTCACGCGGAAACGCCGAAGCGCGGCCGCCCGGCCCGAAAGCCGGGACGGTCGCTCCGGGTCACTGCACGTCGAAGATGGTCTTGAACTCGTCGCCCCACTTCTGGATCTCCTCGTCGGAGAGGTCCTTGATGGGCAGCACCTTGGCCTGGTCCATGCCGTCGATGGGCGGGAACACGCCGGGGGCCAGAACGTACTCGCCCACGTCCTTGGCCAGCATGCCCATGGCCTTGCCGGACAGCCAATAGTCGACGAAGGCGCGCGCGGCGTTGGGATGCGGAGCCTTGGAGGTCACGGCGATGGCGCGCGGCGTGCCGAAGAGGGGCTGCTCCAGCCGTGCCCAGTCCAGCGGGGCCGGAGCCTTGGTGATGATGTACTTGGGCATGGAGATGGCGATGAGCTTTTCACCGCTCTCGACCGGAGCGGGAGTCGGGCCGAAGGAGGACACGAACATGGGCTTGTTGGCCGCCAGCCCCTTCAGGAAGGCCCGCCACTCCTCCTCGCTCTTGAAGATGTTGTCCTTGAGGCCCACCAGCCAGGAGATGGTCGTGGCGTGATTGGCCGGGTTGGCCATGACGATCTTGTCCTTCCACTTGGGGTCGGCCAGGTCCTCGTAGCGCTTGGGAGCGTCGGCGGCCTTGACCAGCTCCTTGTTGTAGATGAGGCCGACGTATTCGATGCCGAACAGCTGGATGGCGTCGTCCTTTCTGGTCCACTCGGCATAGCCGGCGGCCGCCGGGGAGCTGTAGGGGGCCAGCACGCCCTTGGCCTTGAGGATTTCAAGAACCGGAAGCGGTCCCTGCACCACGTCTGCCATGAGCTTGCCCGCCTCGAATTCCGTCATGATGGTAGCCACGAATTTCGAGGTCGAGATCCTGGTGTACTGCCCCTTGATCCCGGTATCCGCCCCGAAGGCCTCCATGATGGGCTCGACCGCCGTGATGTTCGCGTAGAACGTCGCCGTCCCCTCGGCCTTGGCCGCGGCGTCGTCCGACGCCATGGCCGTCAGGGCCGGGAAAAGCAGCATCGCAAGCACAACCACCAACCTTTTCATCAACGCATCCTCCTTCGGGCTCCACATGGCCCTGTGTTACGGAATTGTGACACAAGAATGACAATTATGTGGCAGAAACTAGCCCACGGGATAGGTGCTGTCAACGCGCAAATGCCTTCATTAAATATTTTTATATATTAATTACAACATATTGCACAGAGTTAACGAAAAATCCCCCTTCAACTCACCCACACGAAGAGGACCGTGCGGACGATCTCGGGGCAACAAGACATGCCCCTCTTGCAAGCAACGAAAAGAGCCCCGCCCGGAAAGTACCGGTCGGGGCTCGGGATGGCGGGTTGATGAATGCGGCCTATCTGCCCACGCAGAAATACGCGAACCCCTCCGCCGCCATGAGGGCCGGGGAATAGAGGTTGCGGCCGTCGAAGAGGATGGGGGCCGAGAGGGCCTTCTTCATCTTGGCGAAATCCGGGTTGCGGAACTGGTTCCATTCCGTGACCACGGCCAGGGCGGCGGCGCCGTGCAGGGCCTCGTACTGGTCGTCGCAGATCTCGACCAGAGGGTTGTCCTGCAGAATGCGACGGGCATTGGGACCGGCCACTGGGTCGAAGGCGCGGACCTTCATGCCCAGACCCGTCAGGTGGCGGATAAGCTCCAGGGCCGGGGCCTCGCGCATGTCGTCGGTGTTGGCCTTGAAGGCCAGGCCCCACAGGGCCAGGGTCTTGCCGGCCACCCCGCCCTGCTCGGCGAAATAGGCCTCGACCTTGCGGGCGATGACGGTCTTCTGGCGGTCGTTGACCTCGTCCACTGCCGAAAGGAGCTGCGGCTCGTAGCCCGCGCCCTTGGCCGTGCCGATGAGGGCCTTGACGTCCTTGGGGAAGCAGGACCCGCCGTAGCCCACGCCCGGGTATATGAACTGGTAGCCGATGCGGTGGTCGGCCCCGATGCCGTGACGCACGTCGCGCACATCGGCCCCGACCTTCTCGCAGATGTTGGCGACCTCGTTGATGAACGAAATCTTGGTGGCCAGCATGCAGTTGGCGGCGTACTTGGTCATCTCGGCGCTGCGCACGCCCATGACGATCATCTTCTCGCGGCTGCGGGCGTAAGGGGCGTAGAGGGTCTTCAGAAGTTCGGCCGTGCGCACGTTGTCCGTGCCGACCACCACGCGGTCAGGCTTCATGAAGTCGTTGACCGCGTCGCCCTCCTTCAGGAACTCGGGGTTGGAGACCACGTCGAACTCGATCTTGAGCCCCCGCCTGTCCAGTTCCTCCTGGATGATGGCGCGCACGCTGTCGGCCGTGCCCACGGGTACCGTGGATTTGTCGACGACGATCTTGTAGTCGGTCATCAGCTGCCCGACCTGACGGGCCACCTGGCGCACGTAGCGCAGGTCGGCGCTGCCGTCCTCTCCTTCGGGCGTGCCGACGCAGCAGAAGATGAAAAGGCTGTCCTTCAGCCCTTCGGCCAGGTCCGTGGTGAAGGTCAGGCGACCTTCCTGGGCGTTGCGGCGGACCATGGGCTCCAGGCCCGGCTCGTAGATGTGGACCTCGCCTTTCTTCAGGCGCTCCACCACCTCGGGGTTGATGTCCACGCAGGTCACGGTATTGCCCATTTCAGCGAAACAGGCTGCGGAGACCAGGCCGACGTAGCCGGTCCCGACGATGCATATGTTCATTGGTTTTTTCTCCTTGAAAGCGCCGGAATGTCCGGGGTCAGAACCCCGAGAACCGTTTCTCCAGCATGATTTTCAGAATGGTCCGATCGGTCTCGATCATACCCTCGGTGCTGAGCGTGCCGATGTTCTGCATGGTCTGCTCGGGCGAGGCGCCGATGATCCCGTCCGTGTGCAGGACGTTGACGCCCTGCAGCGAAAAAAGGGCCGACTGCACGGCCGTGCCCGCGGCCGTGGCCAGCTTGAGGGAGCATCCCGCCTTGGCCCCGTCGCAGATGACCCCGGCCAGATCCTCGATGATGTTCTTGATGGCCCCGGCGATGTGCGCCAAGTTCCCGCCAAGCAGGTAGGCCACGCCGGCGCTGGCCCCGGCCCCAGCCGCCACGGAGCAGCCACAGATGGCCGAGAGGCGGCCAGTGTGGGCCTTGACGTAGGCCGTGACCAGGTGGCTCAGGGCCATGGCCTCGAGCACCGTCTTCTCGTCGCACACGATGAAGTCGCGGATGGCCCAGATGGGCAGGATGGCCGTCAGGCCGTGGTTGCCGCTGCCGGCGGAGCTCATGGCCGGCAGCTTGACCCCGCCCATGCGCGCGTCGGACGCGGCCGAAGTCAGGATGCGCGCAGCCAGGACCATGTCGCGGCAGATGAGCTTCTGGCGCACCAGCCGGTCCAGGGCCTTGCCGATGCCAAGCCCAGGCCCGAACTTGAGCCCGTGCTCGGCCAGGCGCATGTTGGTGCGCACGCCTTCCATGAGGAACTCGCGGTCCTCGTCGTCCAGGTCGTCCAGCAGACGGACCAGGTCTTCAAGGGTCAGAGCCTTGATCCAGGCTTCCAGCCGCGAAACGTCGGCCTTGGCCGCGGCGCGGGGCGAGGCCGTGTCCAGGGGCAAGGGCTGGCCGTCCAGGCTCACGCCGACGACGTTGTCATGCATTTCGCGGATGACCGCCTCGGCCACGTGGGAGCCGTCGAAAACCTCGGCGCGGATGAAGAGCCCGCGCTGGTCCTGCAGCAGGTTCAGGGTCACCCCACCGTCGCGGACCAGGGTGCGGGCGGCCTGCACGGACTCGGGCGTGAGGGGTTCGAGGACCTCCAGGCCCAAGGCCGGGTTCCCGCCGAAGGCTCCCAGGGCCCCGGCCAGGTCCAGGCCGCTCAGGCCCCCGGTGCCGGGGATGATCACGGCCAACCCGTTCTTGTAGATGTTGGGGTCCACCCACAGGTCGATGCGCTCGGGACGGCCCGGCAGAACAGCGGCGGCCGCCGCGGCGGCCAGGGCCACGGCCACGGGCTCGGTGCACCCCAGGGCCGGGGCCACCTGCGCGCGCAGTAGATCCTTGACGGAGAAACTCATTGCACCCTCTTCAGGAAAAAATCCGCAAAAGCGGATTTCATTGCCGAGAATACCGGGGCTGTCAATCCGGCTCACTCGCGCACGTCAAGGTTCGGTTCGAAGAGCTGCACCAGACGCACGAACAGGTCCGGAATCTTCTCCGGGTCCGCGGCGGCGGAACCGGCGTATATCTTGGTGATCTCCAGGGCCGTGTCGATGCCGGTGGTCTTGCCGAACCCCACGTCGAAAAAGTCGTCCAGGCGCTTGCGCAATTGAGGATCCATGATTACCTCCTTCGATTGATTCGTACCCGTCACCGCAAACCGCCCCGCCCGGGGCGCTCACCCTTGGATTTCTACCATGCCCATCTATGAATTCCAATGCAAAACCTGCCAATTCTGTTTCGAGGAGATCCTTCCGGCCACGCACGAGGACATGCCGGCGTGCCCGCGCTGCGGCTCGTCCGAAAACGTGGTCAGGCTGGTCTCGGCCTGCGCCGCACAGCCCGGCCGGCAAACCGAGTCGACATGCGCCCCGCGGGGCGGCTTCTCCTGAGGATGAACGGCCCTTCCCGTGCGGAAGGCAAAAAAAATCGGCGTCACCCCACGCGGGGCAACGCCGATTTTTCATTTGGCCGCCACGCGGCTATTCGGTCTTGAGCTTCATCCAACACTGCTCGTAGGCCTTGACGGCCTCGCCGAGGTCGGTCTCGAACTCGCCACGGGCCATGTCCTCGGCCGCCGGATAGACGAGAGCGTTGGTGCGCACGTCCTCGGGCAGGGTGTCCTTGGCCGCCAGGTTGGGGGAGGAGTAGCCCATCTCCTGGCAAATGAAGGCCGCCACCTCAGGCCGCAGGAGGTAATCGATGAAGACGTGGGCGTTCTCGACGTTGGCCGCGTTCTTGGGGATGCAGAGGTTGTCCACCCAAAGGCTGAAGCCTTCCGTGGGGTAGACGAACTTGATGTCGGGATTCTCGCCGGAGGCGATGTAGGCCTCGCCGTTCCACAGCACCGCCGCCATGACCTCGTTGTTCAGCAGGGCCTGCTTGGGGGAGTCGGAGTCGAAGACGCGGACGCTTGCCATCAGCGGCATGAGCAGCTCGCAGGCCTGGCCGACCTTGGCCGGGTCGGTCTCGTTCAGGGAGTACCCGAGACGCTTGAGGCCCATGCCCAGCACCCCGCGCATGTCGTTGGGCAGCAGGATCTTTCCCTTGAGTTCGGGCTTCCAGAGGTCGGCGAAGGAGGTGACCGAAGCGGCGGCCGGGTCCTTGGCGTTGATGGCGATGACCGTGGAGCCCCACATGTAGGGGACGCTGTAGGTGTTGTCCGGGTCGAAGGCCTGGTTCAGAAGCTTGGGGTCAAGGTTGCCGAAGTTGGACAGCTTGGACTTGTCGATGGGCTGGAGCAGCCCCTCCTTGCGCATGCGGGAGACGAAGTCCGTCGAGGGGACGATGAGGTCGTAGCCCTTGGCGTCGACCATCTTGACCTTGGCGTACAGGGCCTCGTTGCTGTCGTAGGTCGACATGACGACCTTGATGCCGG
Organism: Desulfomicrobium salsuginis; assembly: GCF_054657795.1. NCBI lineage: Bacteria > Pseudomonadati > Thermodesulfobacteriota > Desulfovibrionia > Desulfovibrionales > Desulfomicrobiaceae > Desulfomicrobium > Desulfomicrobium salsuginis. The sequence continues at coordinate 1,134,945 of NZ_BAAHYA010000002.1, forward strand.
TCTCCTTCGTGAAGTCCTCCAGAACGCTGTCGGGCATGTATTCCGACCAGTTGTAGACGTAGAGTTCCTTGGAGGCCGCCATGGCCTGGGAGGCCAGCAGCAGGCAGAGGGCGAGGAAGGCGAGACGTTTCATGGTTTCTCCTTGAGGAAGCGCTGCGACAGCATGACGGCCACAACGGTTATGAGGATCATGATGGCGCACAGGGCGTTGACCTCGGGTTTGAGGCCAAGTCGGACCATGGAGTAGATGCGCAGCGGCAGGACCTCGAAGGTCGGGCCGGTGGTGAAGAAACTGATGATGACGTCGTCCACGGACAGGGTGAAGCTCAGGAACCACCCGGCCAGGACCGCCGGGAAGATCATGGGCAGGACCACGTGCCGGAAGACCTCGTACTCCCCCGCCCCCAGGTCGCGCGCCGCCTCCACCACGTGCGGGTCGAAGCCGTGCAGCCGGCCGAAGACCGTGATGGCCACGAAGGGCACGCACAGGGTCACGTGGGCCATGAGCAGGGTCCAGAACCCCAGAGGCAGGGACAGGGCCATGAACAGGACCAGGAGCGAGATGCCGATGACGATGTCCGGCGACATCATCATGACGAAGAGCGAGGTGCGGATGACCTTGCGCGACGGGAAGCGCCAGCGGTGCAGGGCCATGGCGATGAAGGTGCCCAGGATGCTCGAGCAGGTCGCCGCGAGGACGGCGATGAGCAGGGAGTGCAGGGCGGCCTGCATGAGGCTCGTGTTGCCGAAGAGCTTGACGTACCAGTCCAGGGTGAAGCCCTTCCAGGCCATGGAGAAGCGCGAGTCGTTGAAGGAATAGATGACCATCACGGCCAGGGGCAGGTACAGGAAGAGGTACACCAGGCAGGCGTAGACCGTGCGCAGGGTTCGCATCAGGACGCCTCCCGGCCCAGGCGGGCCGCGCTCTTCCAGTACAGCAGGAGCATGAGGCCCATGAGCGCGGTCAGGGTCACGCTGGCCGCAGCGCCCAGGGGCCAGTCGCGGGTGGTCAGGAACTGGTCGCGGATGAAGTTGCCCAGCAGCATGGCCTTGGCCCCGCCCAGCACGTCGGACACGTAGAACATGCCGATGGCCGGCAGGAAGACGAGCATGCACCCCGAGACGATGCCCGGCATGGTCAGGGGCACGACCACGCGCCAGAAGGCCCGCCAGGGGCTCGCGCCGAGGTCGCGGGCCGCTTCGAGATAGCGGCGGTCCAGGCGCTCCAGGGCCGCGTAGAGGGGCAGGATCATGAACGGCAGCAGCGTGTAGGTCAGGCCCAGGACCACGGCCCCGGGCGTGTACATCATGGCCAGGGGCTCGTCGATGAGGCCCAGGGACAGCAGCACGTTGTTCACGATGCCGCTGGAGTTGAGCATGGCCGTCATGGCGTAGGTGCGCACCAGGGAGTTGGTCCAGAAGGGGATGACTACCAGCAGGAGCAGGGTATTGCGCACGGGCTTCCTGGCGCGGGCCAGGATGGAGGCGAAGGGGTAGGCCGTCAGCAGGCAGATGGCCGTGACCAGGCCAGAGAGCCTGAGGGACCCCAGCAGGATGTCCAGGTGAGTCCGGTCCATGAGGCGCGCGTAGTTGCGCAGGGTCGCGGCCGGCTCGATGAAATTCTCGGTCGAGGTGGTGCAAAAGCTGGCCAGGAAGACGAGGATGTTGGGCACGAAGGCGAAGACGGTCATCCAGCCCACGGTGCCGATGATCACGGCGCGTTTGAAGAAGCCGTCATTTTTCATACGGCAGCACCACTTCCCAGCCCTCGACCCAGCTCACGGCCACGCGGTCGCCGGCGCGGAAATAGACGGTCTCGTCGTCCTCGTTGAAGAACTCCGTGGCCGTGACCACCCCGCCGGCGTCCAGGCGCACGACGACGTCGTAGGTCGCGCCCTTGTAGATGGTCTCCTCCACGGTGCCGACGATGGAACGGCCGCGGGCGAAGGAGTCCTCGAGTTCCGGGTCCTCGGCCAGGTCCTTGAGGGTCTCGACGCGCAGGTCCTCGGGGCGCAGCAGGATGTGCGCCTTCTCGCCGGCCCTGAAGGCGTGGCCCGTGCGCATGAACACGTCAAGCCCGCCGGTGCGCACCCGTGCCCGCCCGTCGCCCGGCTCGACCACCTCGGCGTCGATGATGTTGATCTCGCCCACGAAGCGCGCCACATAGAGGTTGCGGGGCTCCTCGTAGACGGACACGGGCGTGCCGACCTGCTCGATGACGCCGTTGTTCATGACGATCACCCGGTCGGACATGGAGAAGGCCTCCTCCTGGTCGTGGGTGACGAGGACGAAGGTGATGCCGAGCTTGCGCTGGAGGTGCTTGAGGTCCAGTTGCATCTGCTTGCGCAGGCGGTAGTCCAGGGCCGAAAGGGGTTCGTCCAGCAGCAGGACCAGGGGCCGGTTGATGATGGCGCGGGCGATGGCCACGCGCTGCTGCTGCCCGCCCGAAAGCTTGCCGACCATGCGCCCCTCGAAGCCTTCGAGCTGCACCAGACGCAGGGTCTCGCCCACCTCGCTGGCGATCTCGTCGGCCGGGCGGCGCTTCATGCGCAGCCCGAAGGCCACGTTGTCGAAGACGTTCATGTGGGGGAAGAGGGCGTAGCTCTGGAAGACGGTGTTGACGTTGCGCCGCTCCGGGGGCAGGCCCGTGACGTCGCGGCCGTCGATGGCGATGGAACCCGAGGTGGAGTTCTCGAAGCCGGCCACGAGGCGCAGGATGGTTGTCTTGCCGCAGCCCGAGGGACCGAGGATGGTCAGGAACTCGCCGCGCTGGACGTCCAGCGACACATCGCACAGGGCGTGCTGGCCGTCGTAGACCTTGCTCACGTTCCGCAACCGGACCACGGGTGCCTGTGACTGCTGGGTTGCGGTATCGTTCATGGCCCCTCCTGACGTGGAATTCTGCCGGGGCGCTGTCATGACGACACCTTCCAGCAAGCCCTTTTTTTTGGAGAACTCGCGATGCGGAGTCAAGAATAATTTTCCGCCTTGCGCGAGATCGTGACATAAAGATCATGACTGGCATAGTGCCGCGATTCGTGGCAAGGACGGGCGGAAACGCGAACCGAGGCCTTCACCGCCGGCGCGAGAGCCGGGCAACGACAGCACGACGAGGAGACTCGATGGTCATCCATTTGCCCACCCCCGAGGAAATGGCCAGCTGGGACCGCCTGACCATGCAGGAATTCGGCCTGTCCGGCACGATTCTCATGGAGAACGCCAGCCGGGCGGCGCTCTACGCACTGAAAAAAGAGTTCGGCCCCGTGCGCGACATCTCGGCCATGGTCTTCGCCGGCCCGGGCAACAACGGCGGCGACGCCTTCGCCCTGGCCCGCCATCTCTTCAATCTCGGGGCCAGGGTCCTGATCCTGCATTCCAAGCTCCCGACCGCGTACACCAGCGACCCCGCCTACCACCTGCGGCTGGCGGAGAGCATGGGCATCCCCTGCTACTACCTCCCCGAGTACGAGCTCGACGCCCTGCCCAAGATCGACCTGATCGTGGACGGCCTCTTCGGCACCGGCTTCAAGGACATGCTGAGCCCCGCGGCCCAGTCCTGGATCAAGTCCATAAATAAGCTCGGCAAGCGCTCCTTCGTCCTGTCCCTGGACATCCCCTCGGGCCTGAACGGCGCCACCGGCGAACCCATGCCCGTGGCCGTCAAGGCCGACCTGACCGTGACCTTCGAGGAGGCCAAGCTCGGCCTTTTCCTGCCCCCGGCCAAAGCGCACGTCGGCAAGCTCGTCACGTCCAAGATCGGCATCCCCCGGCACATCAAGCAGAGCCACCCCGCGTCCCACATCGCCCTGGCGCCGGACCTGGTGAAGGTGCTGCCCGAAACCTCCGCGACCATGCACAAGGGCGAGGCCGGACATCTGCTGGTGCTCGGCGGTTCGCCGGGCCTGACGGGAGCGCCCATGCTCGCGGCGCGCGCCGCCTTCCGCTCGGGGGCGGGGCTGGTCAGCATCGCCTGCCCCAAAGCCCTGACCGCGTTCTACGGCAGCTTCCCCGAGGTCATGACCATCGGCCTGGGCCAGGGAGACAACTGGGACGCCGCCTGCCTCGACTCCCTGCGCCCGCACCTGCAGCGCTTCTCGGCCGTGGTCTTCGGGCCCGGACTGGGCCGCACCGACGGTGCCGCCGAATTTCTGGAGCGCTACCTTGCCGAACCCCATCCCGAGACTCTCTTCGACGCAGACGCGCTCTTCCTGCTGGCCAGACGCCCCGAACTGCTGGAACGGCTGGGCCCCGACGCGGTGCTCACGCCGCATCCGGGAGAAATGGCCAATTTCTTCGGCGTCACGCCCCGCGAAATCAACCTGGCCAGACCGCGCTACGCCAGGGAGTTCTCCTTCGGACACAGGGTCAACCTCGTGCTGAAGGGGGCCGCGTCCATTGTCGCCGGACACCAGGACCCCATCGCCATCTCGCCTTTCTGCGCGCCCAACCTGGCCATCGCCGGGTCGGGCGACGTGCTCTCGGGCGTCATCGGCAGCCTTCTGGCCCGTGGACTGCCGCCATTGACCGCCGCGCAGATCGGCGTGTATTGGCACGGGTATGCGGGCACGCTGCTCGCAGAGGAATTCCCGGACCGGGGCAACACCCCCCTCGAAATCGCCGATCATCTGCCAACAGCCCTGAAGGAGTGGAAAAAATGCGTACAGCTCAAGATATCATGACCACGGCGGTCGTTACCATCAGCCCCGAAGCCGACATCACCGAGGCGGCGAAAACCCTCATCGAGAAAGGCGTCAACGGGCTGCCCGTGGTCGACGCCGACAACCGTCTGGTGGGCATCCTCTGCCAGTCCGACCTGGTACGCATGCAGAAGAGCCTGCCCATCCCCTCGCTCTTCACCCTGCTCGACGGCTTCGTGCCCCTGTCCTCCACCGCCCTGCTGGAAGCCGAGGTCAAGCGCATCGCTGCCTCCAAGGTGGCCGATGCCATGAGCACCAAGGTCGTGACCGTCTCTCCGGACACGACCATCGACGAGATCGCGACCCTCATGGTCGACCGCAAGTTCCACACCCTGCCCGTCACCCGCGACGGCCTGCTGGTGGGCGTGGTCGGCATGCAGGACATCATCAGAACCCTTATGCCGAAGTCATGAACATCGTCCTGACCTCCCTCGAAGCGACCGCCAGGCTGGCCCGGACCCTGGCGGCCTGCATCGACGGGAGCCCCTTCCTTCCGCCCGTGCTCATGCACGGCCCCCTGGGCGCGGGAAAGACCACGTTTGTGCGCGAACTGGTCCAGGCCCTGCCAGGGAGCGACAAGGCTGAGGTCAGCAGCCCGAGCTTCAACCTGCTGAACCTCTATCCCACCGTGCCTCCCGTGGGGCATTTCGACCTGTACCGCACCACCGGCCAGGGCTTCAGCGCGGACCTGGAAGAGACCCTCCTGGCCCCCGACCACTTCTGCCTGGTGGAATGGGCCGAGCATCTCCCGCCGGACGCCGTTCCCGAAAGCTACATCGTGATGACCTGGACCGTGCAGGAAGAAAGCCGTTCCGTCGAACTGTCGGCCCGCGGCCGCGAGGCCCAGACCGTCCTCGACTGCGTGCAGAACGTCCTGGAGGCCTAGGAGCGTGTCCCAGAAGCGCCCCCTGGCCGAGTCCCTGCGGCCCCAGTCCCTCGACGATTTCATCGGCCAGAGCCACTTCCGCCAGCGGCTGCGGACACTCATGCAGTCCAAGAGCCTGCCGAGCCTGCTGCTCTTCGGCCCGCCCGGCTGCGGCAAATCCACCGTGGCCCTGCTCCTGGCCCAGCACACGGGGAGGCCCTTCCTGCGCCTGAGCGCGCCGGAGGTCGGCATCACGGCCCTGCGCAAGCAGATCCAGGACATCGAGATCCTCATCCTCGACGAACTCCACCGCTACTCCAAGGCCCAGCAGGACTTCTTCCTGCCCCTGCTGGAGACCGGCGAGCTGACCCTCATCGCCACGACCACCGAGAACCCGTCCTTCAGCGTCACGCGCCAGCTCCTCTCGCGGCTGCACGTATTGCGGCTGCGGTCCTTGGGCATGGCGGAGCTGGTGGACGTGGGCAAGCGGGGCACGGACAAGCTCGGGACGGCCATCCCGGAGAAGAGCCTGGAGCTGCTGGCCACCCTCTCGGGCGGCGACGCGCGGACCATGCTCAATCTGGTGGAGTTCGCCTCGGGACTCGAGGAAAAGGAACTGGAACTGGAGCACCTCAAGGCGCGCCTGCCGGAGATCGTGCTGCGCGGGGACCGCGAGGGGGACTCGCACTACGAACTGGCCTCGGCCCTGATCAAGTCCATCCGCGGATCGGACCCGGATGCGGCCCTGTACTACCTGGCCTGCCTGGTGGAGACGGGCGAGGACCCGCGCTTCATCTGCCGCCGCCTCATCCTGTCCGCGGCAGAGGACGTGGGCCTTGGCGACCCCATGGCCATGCCCCTGGCCGTGGCCTGCGAGCAGGCCGTGGAGCGCATCGGCATGCCCGAAGGCTGGATCCCCATGGCCGAGACGACGGTCTACCTCGCCCTGGCGCCCAAGAGCAACTCGGCCTACGCCGGCTACCTCTCGGCCATCAAGGAAATCCGCACCAACGGCCCCAAGCCTGTGCCCCTGCACCTGCGCAACGCGTCCACCAGCCTGCAGAAGGAATGGGGCTACGGCCAGGGCTACAAATACCCCCACGCCTACCCCGAAGCCTGGGTCGACCAGGACTACCTCCCCCCGGAGCTCAAAGGGCGCACCTTCTACCAGCCCAAGGCCCAGGGCCACGAGGAACGCCTGAACCTCTGGACCCGCAAGCTCAAGGCCTCCCGCGTCAAGCCCAAGGGCAAGGACGCCAAGGACTGGACGGGATGATCCGGATGGGTGAGGAGGGTCTGGCGATCCGGTGTCGCGAGCGGATGCATGCACCGAACGTGCGCGCCGGATCGAGTCATCCCCGTGAAGACGGGGATCCCTCCGCCAGCGGCCGAAGACATGGATTCCCGCCTTCGCGGGAATGACGTTGCGTGTGTGCGCCGACCGGAGTCATTGCCTTGCGTGCGCGGAGCCTCCTGGGCAGAAATTCCCGAAGACGATCTTGCCGTCGTCATCCCCTTGCGTACGAGAAGCCTCCATAACCGACTGAAAGGCGTCCCCCTGTCATGGAGGGGGCATTCAATGCCTTTCCCATTCGCGTTCGCGGCACCGACGGAGCTGTCTGGTCCGGGTCCGGGCGGGGGGCGGCGACTGTCCGACCGAGCCAGGCATCGTTTGCCGAACCGTCGCCCATCGCTCTGCCCCGACCACCCGCACCTCCGCGCGACGGTTGGGCTCTACGAGGCCGGCGAGGAAGTTTAGGCGCCCCCCGCCCGGACCCGGACCGGACAGCGGCCGCCCAAGCTCGCCCCTCTTCCTACTTCTTCCCCAGTTCCCCGAACAGCATCCGCTGCACGTCCGAAATCCTCGACCACCCGTCCCCCTTGGCCCCGGCCCGCGGATGCACCATGGGCGCATACCCCAGGTTCGCCGCCTGCCTCAGCCGCACGTCGTGTCCCGTGACGGGCCGAATCTGACCGTTCAGGTCCACCTCGCCCCAGAAGACCGCGCCTTCGGGCAGCGGCCTGTCGTAGAGCGACGACAGGATGGCCGCGACGATGCCCAGGTCCAGGCCCGGGTCCTTCATGCGCAGCCCGCCCCCGACCTTGGCGTAGACATCGACCTGCCCCAGGTTGACCTGCAGGCGCTTCTCCATGACGGCGATGAGCAGGTGCAGGCGGTTGGAGTCGAAGCCCAGGGCCGTGCGCCGCGGGAAGGCCAGGAAGGTCCGCGTGACCAGGGCCTGCACCTCGACCACGAAGGGCCGCTGGGATTCCATGGACATGACCAGGGCCGTGCCCGAGAGGGCCGTGTCCCGGGCCTGCAGGAAGAAGGTCGAGGGGTCCTCGATGACGCTCATGCCCTGCTCCTTCATCTCGAAGAGCAGGATCTCGTTGGACGGGCCGAAGCGGTTCTTGACCACGCGCAGGATGCGGAAAAGATGCTCCTTGTCGCCCTCCAGATAGAGGACTGTGTCGACCATGTGCTCCAGGAGCTTTGGCCCGGCGATCTGCCCGTCCTTGGTCACGTGGCCGACGAGGATGACGGTCACGCCGGTCTGCTTGGCCCGTTCCACCAGGGCCGTGGCCACGGCCCGGACCTGGCTGACGGAACCGGGCAACCCCTCGGCCTTGGACGAGACCATGGTCTGGACCGAGTCCACGACCACCAGGGCCGGCCGATCCTCCATGCAGGCCAGGATGTCCTCGGCCTGGTTGGAGGCCATGGCCGTGAGCCGCCCCCCCAGCATGCCCAGGCGCTCGGCCCGGCCGCGGATCTGGGACAGGGACTCCTCGCCCGAGACGTAGATCACGGCCTTGCCGGAGTTCTCCATGGCTGAGGCGACCTGCAGGAGCAACGTGGACTTGCCGATGCCGGGCTCCCCGCCCACGAGGATGACGCCGCCGGGCACGAAGCCGCTGCCCAGAACCGGGTCCAGGCCCAAAAGGTGGGTGCTGATGCGGTCTTCCTGGAACTGCGGCATGTCGCGCAGGTCCACGGGGCGATTCGCGGTCGGAGCCGTCCCCTGGACGGACTGCACCTGGACCGGTTCGAGGGTGTTCCAGGCCTGGCACTTGGGGCACTGCCCCTGCCAGCGCGGACTTTGGGCCTTGCAGGCCGAACAGACGTAAGCGGTCCTGGTCTTCATGGGCAATAAAAAAGGCAGGCCGGAGCCTGCCTCGTGGGGTTCGGGTTGGTTGTCATTGCTGCGGCAGCGTCGACTGGATCACTTCCAGCCCGAACTCCTCCACCGTTTCCGGCGCGTGGAAGAAGACGGTCATGAAGGGCACCGAGGCCCCGGGCTGGATATTGGTGTTGTTGGTCAGGATGCCGACCTTGGCCGTCAGGGCCGCCTCGATGTCGGCCTTGGAGGACACCTGCAGCTGGTAGAGAGACACCACGTTGCCGCACATGAACTCCTGGGAGGCCACATCCTTGCCCTGGCTGTCGAACAGGGAGGCCTTGAGGCGGATGAGTTCGCGGGCTTCGGGGAAGCGGTTCACGGCCTTGCCCTCGATGATGAAGAGCTGTCCTTCCTTCTCGTTGGGCACAAAGTACTGCCTCACGTTCTCCAAGGCGATCTGGGCCGCGCCTTCGCGCGGCGCGGCGCCCGAGGCGGCCGGGGTCGCCGGGGGCTCGGTCCCGAGTCCCAACAGGGCCGGACGGAAGAAATAGACGCCGGCGCCGGCGCAGACCAGCAGCACCATGAGCAGGCCAAGGACAAGTCCTGTTTTTCCGGACTTTTTGCCCTTGGCGACGGGAGCGTCCTCGTCGCGCAGGGGGTCGCGGTCGGCGGAACCGACGAGGGGCTGCTGGAAGGCGCCTTCGAGGTCCGCCAGCATCTCCCTGTCCACGGGCCGCGAGGGGGCGGCCTTGGCCATCCGTTCCTCGAGCATGGCCGTCAGATCGTCCTCGATGGAATCCTTGGCGGCAGGCTTGGACGCGGCCCTGGCCTTTCCGGCGTCGAGCAGCGCCTCCAGTTCGTCCTCCAGGGACTCGTCGACGGCAGGCTTTGGTGCGGGTTTTGGGGCGGGAGTTGCGGGCGCATCCTTGAACATGTCGCCGAACTCGTCTTCAAGAAAGTCGTCGACCGCGGGTTTCGGCGCGGCAGCGGCAGGCGCATCCTTGAAAACGTCGTCGAACCCGTCATCGGAAAAATCGTCGACCGCGGGTTTCGGCGCGGCAGCGGCCGGCGCATCCTTGAAAACGTCGCCAAAGCCGTCATCGGCGAAATCGTCGACAGGAGGTTTCGGCGCGGCAGCGGCCGGAGCCGCCTGCGCCGGGGCTAGCGGCTGCGCCGGCTCGGCAGGCTTGGGGCGGAAAACGGTGAAGACGCTCTTGCAGCGCGTACACCGGACCTTGGTGCCGTCATGGCCGATCTTGCTTTCGTCGAGATTGTATTTTGTCGTGCACTCGGGGCATTGAACGATCATGGCCTGTCCTTGCAAAAGGTCAATCTGGCTAAAGGACTACGCTTCGGAGAACTTGAGGTCGTAGATGCCGTCAAGTTCTCTGTATTGCTCGGCGTAGTCAAGCCCATAGCCGACGATATAGCCTTTATCCAGAGGAAAACCGACGAAATCGACCCGTATGTCGACTTCGCGGCGCTCGGTCTTGTCGATCATGGCCGCGATCCTGATGGACTTCGGCCCCCTGGCCTCAAGGACCCTGGTTAGGAACTGCATGGAATGCCCCGTGTCGACGATGTCCTCGACGACGAGCACGTGCTTGTCCTTGATGTCGATCTCCATGTCCTTGGAAAAGACCATCTTGGACTTGCGCGAGGTCTGGTCTGCGTAGCTCGACAGGCGGACGAAATCCATGCTCGGATGGATGGTCAGGTTGCGCATCAGGTCCGTGAAGAAGGCGTAGGCGCCCTTGAGTACGCAGACGCAGACCACGGGCTCATCCCCGTAATGTTCGGATATCTGACGACCGAGTTCGTGCGCGCGGGCCTCGATCTGGTTCCGGTCGAAAAGCTGGACGAATTTCATGAGCACTCCACTCTCTTACAATTCAATCATCATGGCCACTTCGTCACATTCCGGGAACTGGGGGCACTTGAGGCAATCGGCCCAGACCTTCTGGGGCAGAATGTCCTTGCTCACTTCGGAAAATCCCAGCTTCTGGAAAAAGGCGACCTGATAGGTCAAGGCAAAGACCTTGTAAACACCGAATGTCAGGGCATCGCTGACGCAGAACTCCACCAGCCTGCGTCCCAGCCCCTGGCCCTGGGCGCTCTCGGCCACGGCCAGGGAGCGGACCTCGGCCAGGGCCTCCCAGGTGATGGTCAGGGCGCAGCAGCCCACGACCTCGCCCGTCTGCCTGTCCTCGGCGACGATGAAGTCGCGCAGGTGGGAATAGAGTTCCCCGAAGGAACGCGGCAGGAGCAGGCGCTTGGTGGCGCAGTCCATGAGCAGCCTGTGGATGGCCTTGACGTCGGCGATGGTCGCCTTTCTGAGTACGAATTTTTCCATGTACGATCCCGTGATGTCGAAGTGATGTCAGCCCTGCCGGACCTCGGCGCACAGCTGCGTGGCCACCCGCACCGCGGCCACGGCGTCGTCGGCGTAGCCGTGGGCGCCGATCATGTCGGCGTAGGCGCGCGTGACCACGGCCCCGCCGACCATGACCCGGCACGTGAGCCCGCGCTCGCGCACCAGGCGCACGGTGTCCTCCATGCGCACCATGGTCGTGGTCATGAGGGCCGAAAGGCCGATGACGGACGCGCCGTGCTCCACGGCTGCGGCCACGATGTCGGCGGCGGCGACATCCTTGCCCAGATCCACGACGTTGTAGCCGAAATTCCTGAGCATCAGGCAGACGATGTTTTTGCCGATGTCGTGGATGTCGCCCTCGACGGTGGCCATGACCACGGTGTCGCGTGCCTCCTGCCCCTCGCGCACCAGCAGGTGGCGGATGGAGTCGAAGCCCGTCTGCATGGTCTCGGCGCACAGCAGGAGCTGCGGCAGAAAATATTCCTTCCTCTCGTACTTTTCGCCGACCCTGGCAATGGCCGGGATCATCTCGCCGTCCACCAGGGCGAACGGGTCAGCGCCTTCGGCGATGCGCCCGGCCAGGAGATCGGCGATGCGGTCCTTCTGCCCCTTCATGACGGCCGTGAAGACCGGGCTGCCCTCCTCCTCGGCGGTCGCGGCCACGGCGGGCCCGGCGGAGGCGCCAGGGGTCCAGCCGGAATAGGCGGCGATAAAGGACGAGGCCTGGCGGTCGCGGCCCAGGAGCACCTCGCCCGCGGCCAGGCTCTCGCGCAGGCGCGCGGTGTTGGGGTTGGCGATGAACGAGGTCATGCCCGCGCCCATGGCCATGGCCAGGAAGGTGGAGTTGATGAGGTCGCGGGCCGGCAGGCCGAAGGAAATGTTGGACAGGCCCATGGTCGAGCCCAGGCCCCAGCGCTCGCGGCAGTGGCGGATGACCTCCAGGCAGGCCTTGGCGGCCTCGGGCTTGGAGGACACGGTCAGCGCCAGGGCGTCGACCAGGATGAGGCGGCGCGGGATGCGCAGTTCCTCGGCCTTGGCCAGGAGTTCCTCGATGATGGCCAGACGCTCGGAGGCCGTGACGGGCAGCTTGCGGCCCTTGAGGGGCAGGAGGATGAAGGGCGCGCCGTAGTCGCGGCACAGGGGGCCGAGGGTCTCCATGCGCTCGGCCTCGCCGCTGATGGAGTTGACCAGGGCCGAGCCGGGGTAGGCCTCCAGGGCGGCGCGGATGGCGTCGGGGTTGCTTGAATCCAGGCACAGGGGCGCGGCGTGGGCGCTGGTCAGGGCCCGCACGGCCAGGGGCAGCATGCGGGTCTCGTCGACCATGGGCGCACCGACGTTGACGTCCAACAGGTCGGCGCCGGCGACGATCTGCTCCTCGGCGAAGGTCAGGACCTGGCGGGTTTCAAGCCGTTGCAGCTGGGCCGCAAGCTCGGCCTTGCCCGTGGGGTTGATGCGCTCGCCGATGATGCGGCAGGGGCGGTCGAAACCGAAGTCCACGGCCACCGAACGCGAGGTGACCGTCAGGCAGGGCCGGTCCTCGAAGGCCGGACGCGCCACGGGCCGGTCGCCGCACAGGGCGGACAGGGCCCTGATGTGCTCGGGCGTGGTGCCGCAGCACCCGCCCAGGCAGGCCACGCCGTCGGCGGCCAGAGTGGAAACAGTGGCGGCGAAGGGGTCCGGGGGCAGGCGGAAGACCGTGGCGCCGTCGACAAGTTCGGGCAGTCCGGCGTTGGGTTCGATGAGCACGGGCGCGGAGCAGGAGGCGAGGATGGCGCGCGCCACCAGGATGAGTTCCTCGGGGCCGGCGCTGCAGTTTGAGCCGATGAGGTCCACGCCCATGTTCTCCATGGTGCGGGCGAAGACCTCGGGGCTGGTGCCGGTCAGGCTGACGCCACCCTCGAAGGTCATGCTGACGCCCACGGGCAGGTCGCAGACCTCGCGCGCGGCCACGACAACGGCGCGGGCCTCGGCCAGGTCGAACTGGGTCTCGGCCAGGATCAGGTCGACGCCGCCGGCCACGAGGCCGCGGATCTGCTCCTTGAAAATTTCGACGAGCCCTCGGAAAGTGATGTCGCCCAGGGGTTCGACCATCTTGCCCGTGGGGCCCACGCTGCCGGCCACGAAAACGCCCTCGCCCACGGCTTGACGCGCGGCCCGGGCCATGGTCTCATTGACTTCGAAGACGTCGAGGCCCGCGGGAAGCTTGTGGCGGGTCGCGCCGAAGGTGTTGGTGGTTACGACACGGGCGCCGGCCCGGGCGTACTCGCCGTGAATGGCGGACACGACCTCCGGACGCGCCATGCCGAACTCCTCGGGGGATTGGCCGGGCCTGAGCCCCCGGCGCTGCAGCAGGCTGCCCATGCCTCCGTCGAAGATCAGTATGTTTCCGTCCTTCAGGGAACGGCGAAAATCGCGCATTGTACACCTCGCGTCACGGCCGTGTCGGCACCGGTTTGAACGAAGTGCCCTACTGAAAATCATTGAAAAGGACAAACAAAAACTCTATGATTGCAGACTTTGAAATAGCGGAGTGATTCGGCGCCCCCTCGTACTCGAAGCGTCCCCCCGGATACCGGTTTTCTCCTCATTTTCGGCCTCAGACGCCTAAGGATCGCCCCTAAACGCGCACCATCATGAAGTTCAAACAGCCACTCGAAGACGAAACCCTGGACGAGGAGTTCGAAGCGGAACCCGTCGAGGTCATCGAAGACATCGACGAAGATGACGGCGACGACGGGCTCGAAGACACGCCCCCGTTGACCGCCGGCCCGCTGGTGCTGGCCGCGCCTGCCCGGCGCGAGGTGGCCACCCTCGACCCGCTGCACATCTATCTCCAGGAGATCAAGAAATTCAGAGCCCTGGAGCCCGACGAGGAGTTCGACCTCGCGCGCCGCTACCGCGACGAGAAGGAGGATCAGGCGGCCTTCATCCTCATCACCTCCAACCTGCGGCTGGTGGTCAAGATCGCCATGGACTTCCAGCGGCGTTGGATGAAGAATGTCCTGGACCTCATCCAGGAGGGCAACGTGGGGCTCATGAAGGCGGTCCAGAAGTTCGACCCCGACAAGGGCATCAAGTTCTCCTATTATGCGTCCTTCTGGATCAAGGCCTACATCCTCAAGTTCATCATGGACAACTGGCGCATGGTCAAGATCGGCACGACGCAGGCCCAGCGCAAGCTGTTCTACAACCTGGGCAAGGAGCGCCAGCGCCTGCAGGCCCAGGGCTTCGACCCGAGCACCTCGACCCTGGCCGACAACCTGCAGGTCTCCGAGGCCGACATCGTGGAGATGGGCCAGCGTCTGGGCCAGCACGACGTGTCCCTGGACATGAAGATCGGCGACGACTCGAGCTTCACGCCCATGGACTTCATCCCCGCCTTGGAGGCCGGGATCGAGGAGAGGATGGCCGCCGACGAGATCAGCGTGCTCATCCACGACAACATCGAGGCCATCCGGGACGGGCTGAACGAGAAGGAGCTCGACATCCTGGAGCAGCGCCTTCTGGCCGACACGCCCATCACCCTGCGCGAGATCGGCGACAAGTACGGCATCACCAGGGAGCGCGTGCGCCAGATCGAGGCCAGGCTCCTGCAGAAGATCAAGAACCAGATGTCCAGCACCATCCAGGACTTTTCCGCCGAGTGGATCGAACATGAAGAATGAGATTCTACGCCGCATCAAGCAGGAGAGCGCCACGGTCACGCCCGAATCCCTGCCCAGCTTCTACACCGCCATGAGCGCCGAGCTGGCCTCCGCCAGGGACACGTTCTTCTCCCACCCCATGGTCCTGCGCTGCCGCGAAGACGTGCTGCCCTTCCTGAACGACGAGTTCGGGCACGGCATCGAGCACTCAAAGAAAGTGGCCATCGAGGCCTCGGCCCTCGTCCTCGGGGAGGCCAAGGCCCTGGGTTTCGACGCGGCCAGGCGGCTGGCCCTCATGGCCATGCTCTCGGGCCTGCTGCACGACACCTGCCGGCTGGAGGGCGAGCACGCCTCGCGGGGCGCCGAGCTGTCCCTGATGATCCTGCGCGACTACCCGCTTACCGACGACGAGAAGCAGATGATCGCCTCGGCCGTGCGCTGCCACGAAGCCTTCTCCCCTCCCATGGATTTCGGCCACGACCGGACCCAGCTCCTGGCCGACGCCCTCTATGACGCGGACAAGTTCCGCTGGGGGCCCGACAATTTCATGACTACGCTGTGGGAGATCTGCAACTACCAGGAATGGACCCTGGAGCAGATTCTGGACAAGTTCCCGGCCGGCCTCGAAATGGTCGCTGCGGTGCAGAACACGTTCAGAACCCCGGCAGGCAAGATCTACGGGCCGGAGTTCATCGAGCTCGGCCTGAACATGGGCAGAAAAATCTATCTGATAATACAGACATTTTGCCAGAAAAATGACTGTTCCGGACGCCTCATTCCATGATCATCACCCTTGCCATACGGTTTCTGCTCCCGGTCCTCCTGGCCGCCCTGCTCGGGTGCGCCGCCCATCCGGCGGCGCCGGACTCCCGCGCCCAGTCGGCGGAGGCCCCCTCCCAGCCTTCCAGACCGGCCCCGTCGGCCGAAGCCGAGGCCATCTATTCCTATCTCGCCGCACGCGAGCTGCTCCAGGAGCAGAGGCCTGATGAAGCCATCCAGGCCCTGGAAAAAGCCGTGGCCATCGAACCGACCCCGGAACTCTACATCGACCTGGGCAACCTCTACTGGCGCGCCTCGCGCTTCGCGGACGCCCTGCTGCTCCTGCGCCAGGGTCTGGACAAATACCCCGAATCCGAGCTTCTGCTCAGCACCCTGGCCAAGACCTACGCCGCCCAGGGCCGGTACGACGACGCAGTCCTCGTCCTCGACGACTACCGCAAGAAGCACCCGGAACTCCTCGACCTCGCCCACGAGGCCGCCGCGTACCGCATGGAGCAGGGGAATTACGGCGAAGCCGTCGACCGCCTGTCGGCCATCCCCGTGGACAAGGTCACGCCGACCACGGATTTTCTCCTCGGCAAGGGATATTTCGGGCTGGGACTCTACGACAAGGCCATCGCCGCCTACCAGCAGTCCGTGGCCGCCGACCCCGAATATTACGACGCCTGGATCGAGATGGGTCTGACCTACGAGGCCCAGAAGAACTACGTCGATGCCGAGCGCGTCTTTTCGCAACTCTTCGACGCCGGCATCGAGAACCAGCAGATCGTCTTCCGTCTGGTGGACCTGAACCTCAAGCTCAACAACCCCGACAAGTCCCTGGCCCTGGTCCAGCAATTCAGCGACGATCTGCCGCTGACCCTGGAAGCGGCCAACCTGTTCCTGAACCTGGCCTTCTACGACCACGCGGCCCAGCTCCTCGACCCTCTGGCCCAGCAGCGGCCCATCCCGGAAAACGCCCTCTTCTACCTGGCCATCCTCGAATACGAAGGGCGGGACAACCCCGAACAGGCCGTGAAATACCTGGAGACCATCCCGGTCAACCACCCGCACTACGAGCGCAGCCTGATCTTCCGCATCCACCTCCTCTACCACGGAGGTGACAAGGACGGCGCCCGGCAGCTCTGCCAAACGGCCATCGGCCTTTTCCCCAAGCAGCCCGAATTCCGCATTGTCATGGCCGAGCTGCACGAACGGGAGAACGAGTTCGAGCAGGCCCTGGACGTGCTGAGCCTGGCCGCAAAGCAGTGGCCCGACAACCTGACCATCCTCTACCGCACGGGCCTCGTCCACGACCGCATGGGCGACCGGGCGCAGGCCATGGCCATCATGGAGCGGGTCATCGCCAAGGACCCGGAACACGCCGACGCCCTGAACTTTCTGGGCTACAGCCTGGCCGAGCAGGAACGGGACCTGGACCGGGCCCTGCTGCTCGTCCAGGGAGCCCTGCAGGTCAAGCCGGACAACGGCTATTTCGTCGACTCCCTGGCCTGGGTCTATTTCAAGCAGAAGAAATTGCGTCTGGCCTGGGCGGAAATCAAGCGCGCCGTGGAGCTGGTGGACTCGGACCCGGTCATCTGGGAACACTACGGAGACATCGCCCGCGCGCTGAACTACACGGCCGAGGCCCGCAAGGCCTATTCCCGTTCCCTGGAGCTGAACGGGGACAACGCCGAGGCCGTGCGCGCAAAACTCAATGAAACCGGCCGGACACGATGACACATACAAAAATGCCGAAAACGCTGACACCCCTTCTGGCCGCCCTGTTCCTTTCCTTCATGATCGGCTGCGCGCCGCAGATCCCGGTCCGCGACCCCGAGGCCGTATCCCGCGTCTGGTCCGTCCTGCGCCCCCTCACCTCGGAGACCGACCGCGTCACGGCCCGCTTCTCCCTGCAGATCGAGACCCCGCAGCGCAACGGCAGGCTGGTCGGCCAGCTCTGGGGGTACGCCGCCAGCCTCGTGCGGCTCGACCTCGCCTCGGGCACCGGCGCCTCCGTGGCCATGATCCGCGAGACCCCGGAACTCTGGCTGGCCTACATCCCCTCTGAGAACAAGGCCTACCACCACCCAAGCGCCCAAGCCGGGCTCAGGCTCTTCGAGATCCCCGTGCCCTTCAACGCCAAGCAGATCGGCAGCCTCTTGACCGGCGACTTGGCTCCGGTTCTCGGCGGCGAATACTCCAGCGTGCAGGGCACCCGGGACGGCCGCATCAGCTTCACCTTCGCCCAGGGCGCGGTGACCCGCATGGTCGCCTCCGAGGACCTGCAGACCCTCGAACTCACGGGCCGCGGCGGCTGGACCCTGACCTGCGAGAAGCCTTACGCCTCGCCGGCCTTCCCCGACCGCCAGCTCTACGACAGGTACACCTTTTCTTCCCCCAGGGACGGCAAGGCCGTGCTCCGGGTCAAATCCCTGGAGCCCGGCGGTGACTGGCGCTCCTCGGACCTGGACCTGACCCTGCCCCAGGATGTGCAGTGGATGCGCATCACGACCAAACCCCAGTACAACTGATCAAACATCGGAGGGAGTGCATGCTCGCAGATATCGTCAAACCCGTCACCGCCGGATTCAGGCTCCTGTTCAGCGAGACCAAATGGGTCTTCATCAGGGGCTTCCGGCGTTGGGAAATCCGGCAGATGGAGAAGCGCCTGGCCGAGGAATATCAGAACCTGGGCAAGAGCTTCACCGAAAGCCAGGCCAAGGGCGAAGCCTTCGACCCCAAGACCAGCGACAACGACCTGACCCTGAAGCAGATCGCCTTCCTGCGCGAGGAACTGGCGCACCTGGAGAAGGACCTGGAGGCGACCAGGGCGGAATACGTCCGGGACCGCAGCGGAGAGGGCAAATAGCATGCGCACCATCGTCTTCGGCTCCGACCACGCCGGCTTCGGCCTCAAGAACATCCTGATGGAACACCTGAAGGACCGCTGCCAGGCCGTGGACGTCGGCACCCACTCCCTCGACAGCTGCGACTACCCGCTCATCGCGGGCAACCTGGCCCGCGAGGTCCTGAACCGCCAGGCCTTGGGCATCCTCATCTGCGGCTCCGGCATCGGCGTGTCCATGGCCGCCAACCGCTTTTCCGGCATCCGCGCCGCCCTGTGCGCCAACGAGTACATGGCGCGCATGAGCCGTATGCACAACGACGCCAACGTCCTGTGCATGGGCGAGCGCATCATTGGCGTGGACCTGGCCAAGGCCATCGCCGACGCCTTCCTGGCCACCGGGTTCGAGGGCGGACGCCACCAGCGCCGCGTGGACCTCATCGACTCCCCACATCAACCCTAACCGCGCATTTTTTGAGAATATCACGGGAAACACCATGACCACCAACGCTTCACAGATCGATCTCAAGTCCGTCAACGTCATCAAGGGCCTGATCATGGACACGGTCCGCGCGTCCAACTCCGGCCACCCCGGCGGGGCCATGTCTTCGGCGGATTACGCATACGTCCTCTTCAAGGAATTCCTCAATTTCGACCCCAAGGACGCCAAGTGGTTCAACCGCGACCGTTTCGTCCTCTCGGCCGGCCACGAGTCAGCCCTGCTCTACGCCCTGCTGACCCTGCGCGGCATCCTTTCCGTCGATGACCTGAAGGCCTTCCGCCAGTTCGGCAGCAAGACGCCGGGGCACCCCGAGCACGACATGACCGACGGCGTCGAGGCCACCACCGGCCCCCTGGGCCAGGGCTTCGCCATGTCCGGCGGCATGGCCGTGGCCGAGACCTTCCTGCGCGCCTACCTCGACGCCGAGACCGCCGGGCACCACACCTACGTCCTGGTGTCCGACGGCGACGTGCAGGAGCCCATCTTCCTCGGCAGCGCCGCCCTCTTCGGCCAGTGGGGCCTGGGCAAGCTCATCGCCTACTACGACAGCAACAAGATCCAGCTGGCCGGGCCCACCTGCCGCGTGGACAACGTGGACTACAAGGCCCTCTTCGAGAGCATGCACTGGCAGGTCATCGAGATCGACGGGCACGACCACGAGGCCATCCGCCAGGCCATCCTGGCCGGCCAGGCCGAGACGGCCAAGCCGACCATCATCATCGGCCACACGACCATGGCCAAGGGCTGCGCGACCCTCGAAGGCAGCGAGTCCACCCACGGCTCGCCCCTGCCCGAGGCCGAGATCAAGGCCACCAAGGCCAAGCTCGGCCTGCCGGACGAGGAGTTCCACCTGCCCGCCGACGTGCTCGCCCACTTCCGCTCCCGCTTCGAAGCCCTGAGCGCGAGCCGCGCCGCCTGGGACAAGGCCCTGGCCGCCAAGCTGGCCGACCCGGCCTTCGCCGACAAGTGGAAGAACGCCACGCAGCCCGCGTGCGAACGCAGCCTGACCTGGCCCGAGTTCGAGACCGGCGCCAGCGTGGCCACCCGCAAGGCCTTCGGCGCCAGCCTGAACGCCATGATGGAGCAGCTGCCGACCCTCATGGGCGGCTCGGCCGACCTCGACCCGTCCAACCAGACCGAGAAGTTCCGCGTCACCGCCGGCATCTTCAACGCGACAACCAACCCCACGGGCCGCAACCTCTGCTTCGGCGTGCGCGAGTTCCCCATGGGCGCCATTCTGAACGGCCTGGCCCTGCACGGCGGCATCGTTCCCTTCGGCGCGACCTTCCTGGTCTTCTCGGATTATGAACGTAATGCCATCCGCATGTCGGCCCTGCAGCACCTGCCCGTCCTGCACGTCTTCACCCACGACTCCTTCTTCGTCGGCGAGGACGGCCCGACCCACCAGCCCATCGAGCACGTCAGCTCCCTGCGGCTGATCCCGAACCTCCTGGTCCTGCGCCCGGCCGACGCCCGCGAGAGCACGGCCTGCATGGCCGTGGCCCTGAAGCAGAAGTCCCGGCCGTCGGTGCTCGTCTACACCCGCCAGGGCCTGCCGGTCCTCGACCTGCCCCAGCCCCTGGAGGCGCACGTGGCCAAGGGCGCCTACGTGGTCCGCGACCCCGAAGGCACCGCGCCCGAGACCCTGCTCCTGGCCTCGGGCTCCGAGGTGCACCTGGCCGTTGAGGCCGCCAAGGCCCTGCCGGAGATGAAGATCCGCGTGGTCTCGGTGCCGAGCATGGAGCTCTTCGACGAACAGAGCGCCGAGTACAAGGAATCCGTCATGCCCCGCTCCGTCTCGCGCCGCGTGGCCATCGAGGCCGGCCGTTCGGACCTCTGGTACAAGTACGTTGGCCTGGACGGAAAAGTCTGGGGCATCGACCACTTCGGCGCCTCGGCCCCGGCGGGCGTGCTGAAGGAGAAGTACGGCTTCACGGCCGCGAACCTCATCGCGTTCATCAAGGGCGAGTGATGTCCGGAGGAATGATGGAAGCACCGCAACGCAACCTGGCCATGGACCTGGTCCGGGTCACGGAGGCCGCGGCCCTGGCCTCGGCCCGCTGGCTCGGCAAGGGCGCCAAGAACGAGGGCGACGGCGCGGCCGTGGACGCCATGCGCCTGTCCTTCAACACCCTGGACATCGACGGCCGCATCGTCATCGGCGAGGGCGAAAAGGACGAGGCCCCCATGCTCTACAACGGCGAGCACGTCGGCACGGGCCGCGGCGCGGCCGTTGACGTGGCCGTGGACCCGGTGGAGGGCACCAACCTCCTGGCCTACGGCCGGCCCAACGCCATCGCAGTGGTCGGCCTGTCACCGGCCGGGACCATGTTCAACCCGGGCCCGAGCTATTACATGAAGAAGCTCGTGGTCCCGGCCCCGGCCAAGGGCGTAGTCGACATGGACGCGCCCGTGGGCCAGAATCTCAAGGCCGCGGCCAAGGCCCTGGGCAAGAAGGTCGAGGACCTCATGATCTTCGTCCTGGACAAGCCCCGCCACAAGGACCTCATCGCCCAGATCCGGGCCGCCGGCGCGCGCATCCAACTGCACACCGACGGCGACGTGGCCGGGGCGCTCATGGCCGTGGACCCGACCTCGTCCGTGGACATGATGTTCGGCACCGGCGGTACGCCCGAAGGGGTGCTGGCGGCCTGCGCCATCAAGGCCCTGGGCGGCGAGATCCTGGCCAAGTTCGACCCGCAGTCTGAGGACGAGAGGAAGAACGTGCTGGACTTCGGCCTGGACCTGAACATGGTCCTGACCACGGACACCCTGATCCGCGACGACAACGTTTTCTTCGCGGCCACGGGTATCTCCGGCGGCACGTTCCTGGGCGGCGTGAGCTACACGGGCACGGGCGCGACCACGCACTCCCTGGTCCTGCGCGGCAAGACCGGCACCATCCGCCGCATCACCTCCACCCACCAGTGGGACAAGCTGATGCGGTTCTCGGCCATCAAGTACTGAAAAATACGGGACTCCGCAGAAAAGACAGCGCCTCCGGCCGGTATCGGCAGGAGGCGTTTTTTTGTGCAGCGCAGTGCTGCGCGCCTTTCAGGTCAACGGGCTTGAGCAGCCTGGAGAGGGCCGTTCAGACCCTGAACCGGCAGATGCCGATCTTCGTCGCGGGCTGCTCCACAAATCTGCTTTTGAAAATCAGTTCGTTGTCGCGGTAGAAACGCAGCACGGCATCGACCTTTTCTTCGGCCGCCCTACGGTCGATCCTGCCCTTGTAGGTATGCATGACCAGATCCACCCCCATGTCGCGGGTGATCCTGTTGTAGAGAAAGAGCATGGCCGCGGTACCTTCCGCGCCGAAGAATTTCGTGGGCGCGAATGCGCCCTTCTTGCTTTCGAGCACGACGCCGTCATCGTAGGGCGTCGAGATCACGAAATTTTTCCCGATAATGACGACATCGTTCTCGACAAACACCTTGTCGGCAAAGGCCGCCCCGCAGCTCAGCAGGGAAGAGACTACGAACAGCGCGAACGCGAACCGGTACCGGCGAACAAACGACATTCCAGATACGAACTTCATAACGACTCCTTGCAGGCGCGCCTGCCGGCGGACAAAAATCCACCTTTTCCGGACAAACATCCCTCTCCGCCATGCGGGAAGCCAATCGGGCGGGCGTACACTCCCAGGCCAACGGCTTCATTTCCTTCACAAAAGATATACGCAGCGCTGACCGAAACCGTCACACCCGCCGCGCGCACATGGCTTTGCCAGTGAGTTGCAATATCCGCGCCTGACCCCTATTCCCCGCTCTGCACCTGCCACAGCCCGGCGTAGACGCCGCCCGCGCCGACCAGTTCGGCATGGGTCCCGCGCTCCACGATGACGCCGTCGACGATGACCACGATCTCGTCGCACTGCCGCACCGTGGACAGGCGATGGGCGATGGCCAGGGTGATGCGGTCGCCGCGCAGCTCCTTCAGATTGTTCTGGATGACCTCCTCGGTCCGCGTGTCCACGCTGGCGGTGGCCTCGTCGAGGATGAGGAACTCGGGGTCGCGCAGGATGGCCCGGGCCAGGGAGATGCGTTGGCGCTGGCCGCCCGAGAGCTTCATGCCGCGGTCCCCGACCAGGGTGCCGTACCCGTCGGGCAAGGCATCGATGAACTCCGCGGCCCCGGCCAGGCGCGCCGCTCGCCGGACGTCGTCATCCACGGCACTGGGCGAACCCAGGCGGATGTTCTCGCCCACTGTGCCGTGGAAGAGGTAGGCCTCCTGGGACACGTAGCCGATGCGGCCCCGCCAGCTGTCGAGGGGCACCGAGGCCAGAGGCCGGCCGTTGACCAGAATCTCGCCGCCCATGGGGTCGTAGTAGCGCAGCATGAGCTTGGCCAGGGAGCTCTTGCCCGCGCCCGTGGGCCCGACCACGCCGAGGACCCTGCCCCGCTCCAGGGAAAGGTCGATGCCGCACAGGACCTTGTCGCGGCCGGGATAGGCGAAACACATGTTTCGGACCTCGACGCGTTCAAGCGCGCCCTGCAGGGGAGCGGCGGAGGCCTCGTCACGGACCGTGGGCGCCGTGTCGAAGATCTCGGTGATGCGCTGGGCCGAGGCCTCGGACTGCTGGATCTGGTTGATGAGCATGCCGAAGACGAAGAGCGGCAGGATGAGGCGCATGGCCAGGAGCACGAAGGTCGTGAAGTCGCCGACGCTTGGGCCGATGCCAGAGAAGGTCATCCAGCCGCCCACCCCGATGAGCAGGGCGTAACCCATGCCGGCCACGCCGTAGAGCAGGGGCACGAAGCGCGAGCGCTCCAGGGCGGCACGCACGGCCGCGTCGCGGTACTCCTCGGAGCGCTGGCGGATGCGGCCCGTCTGGTGGTCCTGGGCCGAGTAGGCCTGGATGACGTGCATGCCCTGCAGGTTGTTCTCGAGGATGGAGTTGATCTCGCCCACGGCCTTGCGCGCCGTGCGGTACTGGGGCGAGACGCGGGTGGCGAAGAAGCGCACGGCCCAGACGGCGATGGGCATTGGCGCCAAAAGGAGCAGCGCCAGGTGCCAGTCCAGCCAGAAGAGGATGCCGTAGATGCCGGTGAAGGTGATGAACAGGCGCACGATGCTCGTGGACGTGTCCGAGAAGAAGCGCTCCAGGTTGTCCACGTCCCCGGCCAGCACGGCCATGATGTCGCCCGTCTGGCGGGACTCGAAGTACGACACGTCGAGGCGCTGCACGTGGGTGTAGAGTTCCACGCGCAGGTCGTGCCGGATCATCTGCGCCGCGCTGTCCAGGGTGTAGTCGCTGACGCTCTGGAACACGGCCAGCCCCGCGAAGGTGCCGAGCACCAGCAGCCCGGCCCAGAGAAAATCAGTCTCGGCCAGGGCCTGCCCGTCCCGCAGGGCCACGGACACCGTGTCCACCACCCGGCCGACCACGATCATGGGCAGCAGATCAAAAAACCGCGCCCCCGCATTGGCCGCGAGCCCCAAGGCGATACGCCGCGCATGGGGCCGGGCGAAACGCACCAATCGCCACAGGGCGCGGCCGAGGGTGCGGGTTTCTTGTGCGTTCATAAAGTTTTCCTTGCCGACAAAAGCCAGATGTCGTGCACATCCGCTCTCACCGGGATATCTTTTGACGCGTCCACATCCTGGATGCAGCTGATCGTGAACGCGCGCCATATATTATGCCATAAAAGACATATGTGTCCGTATTGACTAAAATTTTTCCTAAATATACCTACGCAGACATAATAAAATCTTCCGGCAAAGGACCCTATCTTCAACTTCCTACACATGAGGATTCCCATGACCCGATTCCAGCAGGTCTTCATGCTTCTCCTCGCCCTGGTCCTGGCACATCCGGCATCCGCCCAGGAGGCCGAATATGTCCTGGGTGAAATCGTTGTCAAATCCGACAAGCCCGGCGTCGAAGACGTGACCAACGTCGCCGAGGTCACGGCAGAAGACATCGAGATGCGCGGCGCAACCACTCTCAACGAAGCCATCGAGATGCTGCCGGGCGTGTACATCCGCACCGCGGCCGACGGCACCCCGCGCATCGACGTCCGTGGCTTCCGCACGCGCCACATCAAGCTGCTCATCAACGGCACGCCCTTTCAGTCCACCTACGACGGACAGTTCGACCCGGCCTCCATCCCGGCCGAGAACATCGCCCGCATCGTGCTGACCAAAGGCGCCAGTTCCGTGCTCTACGGGGCCGGCGGAACCGCCGCCGTCATCAATATCATCACCAAGGGCGGCGAACAGGGCATGCACGGTTCCGTGGGCGTACGGGCCGGGGAGGTCGATTCCTACCTTGGCAAGGCTTCCCTGTCCGGCGGAAGCGAAAAGGGATTTTTCTTCGGCAGCGTGAGCAGCCTCAATTCCGGAGCATATCCGATTTCCGACGACTTCGACCGGAATGCGGCGCAAGACTCCGACAAGCGTGAAAACAGCGACCGTGACCGCGACAGCGCCTTTTTCAACGGCGGGTACAACATCAGCGACAGCACCAAGCTCGGCGCAGTCTTCTCCTACAGCGGCGGCAGCTACGGCAAGCCGCCGTCCGTCATCACCGACAGCAAGGACCCCTTCGGAAAGACGGCCAAGTACGAACGCCTGGAGGACTACAGCGAGGTGGGCACCCAGTTCAACCTTCGCCACGAGTTCGATTTCCCCCTGTCTCTCGACACGGCCGTATACGCGAACCAGCGTAACGAACTGACCAAAACCTTCAAAGACGACACATACGACGCTATCAACGGCAAAAGTCGTTCCACAAGCAGCGTAGCTGGCGCATCCCTCCGCGCCAGCTACGACTTCGATGTACTCGGCGTCCTTACGACCGCCCTCAACGGCGAAAATCAAAGCTGGGACGAATCTGGGTTCTCTACGAACACTAAAGGCAAGAAGACCGACATCGGTGTGAACCAGGATCTGCAGGAATACTCGGCCGGACTGGAATACACCATCACTCCCATCGATCAGGTGACCCTGGTCGCCGGTGGCAGCTACGTCGCCCAGACCGGCCCCGAATCAGAAACGGCCACGGACTGGACCTATCTCCTCGGCGCGAGCTACCGCCCCTTCGAAGGCACGACCCTCTCCGCCAACCACGCCCGCAAGGTGCGCTTCGCCTCAGTGCGGAACCTTTTCGACTCCGCATCCGGCAACCCGGATTTAGAGCCCGAAGTTGCGAAGCATTTCGAAATCGGCCTGACCCAGGAGCTACCGTTCAAGACGATCTTCAGCGGATCGGTCTACCGGATCGAAGCGCAGGACATGATTGAAAAGGTTGCGACTCCGACCATTCTTGAACCGAAAAAGGAAACCTACACGAATTTTGAAGAATATCTATTTCACGGTTTTGAAGTTGGACTGGAAAACACGTTCTTCGACTCGCTTTGGATCAGGACAGCATACAATTATCTGGACTCCGAGGACAAATCTGACGGCTCCGAACGCGATGAGTTGCAATACCGTCCCCGTGACACTGTTTCGCTGGAAGGCAAATACACCTGCCCCTTCGGCACGACCCTGTACGCAGGACTCCAGTACGTGGCCAACCAGTACACGTACAACGATGACGCCACCCTGAAGAAGCGCATGGACGACTTCACTTTGGTCGATCTCAAGCTGAGCCATGCCTTTCTGGAAAAGGCCCTGAGCGTCTACGCCGGCGTCAACAACCTCTTCGACGAGGATTACGAGGAAAGCTACGGCTTCCCCCGGCCCGGCCGGACGCTGTACTGCGGCATCGACTACGTCTTCTGATGAACCTCACGTTGCAAAACGTCAGCGCGGCCGGCATCGCCGGCCCGCTCTACTCCGGGGTCGACCTCAACGTCGGCCCCGGAGAATGCCTCTGCATCACCGGCCCCACCGGCAGTGGCAAATCGACGCTGCTGCGGACCATGGCCGGGCTGCATCCCCCCGGTCCCGGCGGCAAGGTCCTGCTCGACGGCCACCCCGTGTCCGAAGCCCTGCCCGGTCGCATCGGGCTTATCCTGCAAAACCCCGACACGCAGCTCCTCTGCCCGGACATCGGCTCCGAACTGGCCTTCGGGCTGGAGAACCTGCGCGTAACGCCGGCCGAGATGACCGGCCGCATGCTGCAGGCCATGGCCCGCGTCGGGCTCGGCGCCGCCGAAGTGACCCTGGACCGTCCCGTCGGCACGCTGTCCGTCGGCCAGAAGTACAAGCTTCTCCTGGCCTCCATGCTGGTCATGGACCCGTCTGTCCTGCTCCTCGACGAGCCCTGCGCCCAGCTCGACCAGCCCGGCATCGAAGCCCTCGACGCCTTTCTCGGACATTTTCTGGCCGCGGGAGGCAGCGTCGTGCTATGCGAACACGACCCCATCGCGCTCACAGTCATCCAACGCACCCTCGGCATCGCCGACGCAACCCTGCGCGACGTCGTCCACCCGGCCCCGGTCCCGCTTTCGAGCCCGCCGCAGCTTGCCGATACTCCCTTCATGGCGCGCCTTTCGTCCGCGTCCCTTGAACTGGGCGACAGGCGCATCTGGGACAACCTGAATTTCACGCTGCGAAAAGGCGAAATCGCCATCATCCACGGTGACAACGGATCTGGAAAGACCTCTCTCCTGCGCTGCCTGACAGGTTTCCAAACCCTGTCGTCGGGAACGGCCGAAGTTCTGGGCCTGCCCCCGGCTCCGGCGAAGCTGCGCGGGCGGGTCGGCCTGCTGGTCCAGAACCCGGCCCGGCAACTGACGGCCGACACGGTCTTGGAGGAAGTCTCCTTTCCCCTGGAATACCGGAAGCTACCCAAGGCGCGCCGCCTCGAACTAGCGCTGGAGATCCTGGACGGGCTGGGCCTGTCGGACCTCGCGCAGCGCCCGCCTTTCCTGCTGAGCCACGGCGAGCAACATCTCGTGGCCCTGGCCTCGGTCCTGGCCGTGGAGCCCGAACTGCTCCTCCTCGACGACCCCTTCGTCGGCCTCGACCCCACCAGCGCGGCCCGGGTCTGGGACATCCTGCACACCCTCTGCCGCGGCGGAACATCCGTCGTCTGCGCCCTGCACCGCAGGCCCGCAACGCACGGGGCGCACAGCATCCACCGCCTCGACCGCACGGGGCTGACACCATGCTGAGCGGCGCATCCCGACACACTCAGCGGGTCAAGCAGACTCATCTCGTGGCCCGCATGACGGCAGCCCTCGGCCTAGCCCTGGCCGCCATGCTCTGGCACGGCCCCTGGAGCCTGTGGGTCCTGACCCTCGGCACGGCGGCCCTGGCCGTGGCTTCCGGGGCGCACCGGCACCCCTGGAAGCGCCTCGTTCTGGTCTTCGTCTGGCAGGTCGGACTGGTCCTGGCCCTCTATTTGCTTCGCTACGGGCCGCAGAGCCTGCCGGAAGGGGCGAGGGTCGCGTATCGACTGGTCCTGCTCGTCCTGCCCGGCGTGCTGCTGATGCGGACCACGCACCACGGCGACATGGCCCGCCTGCTGGTCCGCGTGCTGCCAGCCCGGATGGGCTTCGTGCTCTCGACCTGCGTCTTCTTCTTCCCCACCCTGTGGGGCGTGACGGTCCAGACCTACGAAAGCCAGGTGCTGCGCGGGGCCCGCATCCTGCCCCGCGAACTCCTGACCCCCGTCAACTGGGGCACGCTGGTGCGCGTCATCTGTCTGCCGGCCATCGTGACCAGCCTGGCCCTGGCCCGGGACATCGCCCTGGCCGCGCACTGCCGCTGGTACGGCCTGCATCCCGACCGCACCGTCTGGCCCGGCCCGCAGCAATCACCACAATCCGGAGCGCCCCATGCGTAACCACATGTTCGGCTTCACCCTGCAGGAATCCCTCTTCCTGGGCTTCTGCTCCCTGCTGATCCTGTCCACAAAGCTCCTGCTGCGCCTCAATCTCAAGATGCCGGGACATTCCATGTTCTTCCTAATCCTCTTTCTGCTGCTGGCGGCCCTGTGCGTCCGCAAGCCCTGGAGCGCGACCATGGCGGCGGTCATGGCCGGGCTGCTGGGCATGTTCACGGGCAGCGGCAAGCTGGGGCCCCTGGGGCTCGTCAGCTACGTCCTCCCCGCCCTGGTCGTGGATTTCTGCGTGCCGTTCCTGCGTCGAAGCCGCAAAAACCTGCTGGCCTTCGCCTTCGCCGGATTCCTCGCGGCCGGGGCCAGGGCCCCTGTCTCGCTGTTCTCGGAATGGATGGTCGGCATGGACCTACAGGTCCTGATGCTCAGCACGGCCATCAAGACGGGAAGCGGCATGGTCTTCGGAGCCCTGGGCGCCCTGCCCGTGCCGGCTCTGCTGACCAAGCTCGAGGCCCGCGGACTTCTCCCAACCAACCCAAACAATTCAGGAGCTGCGTCATGAAGCTCATCATCTGCATGGACGACACGGACAATCTGGAAAGCAAGGGCACCGGCTGGCTGGTCGAGGACGCCTGTCGCGAGATGACGGGCATGGGCTGGGGGCGGTATTCCCAGATCTCCAGGCACCAGCTCTTCGTGCACCCGGACATCCCTTACACCTCCCACAACAGTTCCATGGTATTCACGGCCGACACGGACGTGCCGGGTGAAAAGTACGTCGAATTCCTGAGCGCCTTTCTGGAACGGCACAGCGCGCCCGGCTCCGACCCGGGACTGTGCGTCGCGTCAGAACCCCTCAACGGGACCAGGGAAGCCCTCATCTCCTTCGGGCTGCGCGCCAAGAAGGAGGTCCTGACCAAGGCCGAGGCCTACGCCCTGGCGCGAGAGCTCGGTGTGCATCTGTCCGAACACGGCGGCACCGGCGGAGGGGTCATCGGCGCCCTGGCGGGCATCGGCCTGAGGCTGTGGGGCAACGACGGCCGCTTCCGGGGCTGGTTCCACCTCGGCCGCGACGGCGAAGTCGTGACCGCGGACAGGATCCTGGCCTTCGAATCGGTAGAGTCCATCCGCACGCCGGACGGTGCCGCAGTGCACAGCGACGCGCCTATCGCCATCTCCGATCAGCTCAAGACCATCTGCATGGACGGCCGCTCCACGCTCCTCGTCCATCCGGCGGGTGGCGACGGCGTGTACAGGGTGCTCGCCAAGCAGGAACTCAAGCGCTACTGACATCGGCCGGCGCCGAGCCCGCAAGGCCGCGACGCCTCGCCACTGAAAACGCCGTTTCGGACAACCGGAACGGCGTTTTTCATTTCAGCCCACGGGAACCATGCAACGCAGACACGACGTCCTACAGGTGCAAGCCCGCACCGGTTGCCGCCCAGTGGCGGACAGGCCTTCCGAACAGCCTGATTCATCACGATCAAATTTCCAACAAATCACACTTTCAATTCCAAATCATCACGCCTGAAATTCCAAATTATCACAAACAAAAATCCAAATTATTCAGTATGAAGTGGATGTTGTCATCGAAAATCCCCAAGGCGAAATCACTTTAGTGAGATCAAGGCCGCGGCCACGGTCACCGAGCGCGACCTGCGCGGGCTCAAGCGTTTCTGCGCCGTTGCCGGCGAAAGGATGCGTCTGGGCGTGATCCTCTACGACGGGACGGAAACGCTGTCCCTGGGGCCGAATCTGCTGGCCGCGCCGCTGTCGACATTGTGGGGTCGGCCGGATTGAATCCGCAGGCCGGATGAAAGCGGATGAGGTCACCCATTGCCTGGCTCAGACCCCGCGCATCCCGTCTTGACCCGCCGGCAGGCGGATGATGAAAGATAATCTGCAGCGTCTCGCTACCCTCGCACAACGCCTGCGGCAGATTCACCCGGAACTCCCTGACGATGCGGCCCGAGCCGAAGTCGAACAATTTCCGCACATCGCAGTCCTCCGCCGGCATTCCAAGGGACGCGCCGGCCGTGTCACCGCTTCCCTTTGCGCCGCTCCTTCATGCCGGCAGCGGTCTGCGGATGCTTCACGGCGTACGCGACCAGCCCGATGCCCAGCGCGAGAAACGGCACGCTCAGCCACTGGCCCACGCTGAAGGCCTGCCCGGCCTCGTAAACGGCCTGCGGCTCCTTGGGAAACTCCGCGACTATGCGCACCAGGAAGACGAGGGTCAGCAGACACCCGGTCAGCAGGCCCAGGGGGGTGCGCCTGCCAAGCCGCGCGTACAGGAGGACGAGCACGCCCAGGGTCGCCAGATACCCGGCCGCCTCGTAGAGCTGGGCCGGGTGCCGTGGGACCTGGTCCACGAGGTCGAAGACCACGCCCCACGACCCCGAAGTGGGCTTGCCGACGATCTCCGAATTCATGAAATTCCCGAGCCGGATACAGACCGCGCCCAGAGCCCCGGGCAGGGCGAGCCGGTCGAGGAGCCACAGCAGGGGAACCGGCGGGGAAAACTTCCGCGCGGCCAGCCAGAACCCGCAGACCAGCCCGGCGATGCCGCCGTGGCTGGCCAGCCCGCCTTCCCAGATGGCCAGAATCTTCAGCGGGTTGGCGAAATAGTACTGCGGGTCGTAAAAAAGGCAGTGCGCCAGCCGCGCCCCGATGACCGTGCCGAGCACGGCGTACAACAGCAGCCGGTCGAGGTTCGATTCAGCAATCCCCTCTTCACGGAAAACGCGCCTGAAAAAGGACAGTCCGGCCAGAAACGGCGCGGCGAACAGCAGGCCGTACCAACGCAGGGCGAAAGGCCCGAAGGAAACGATGACCGGATCGATGTGCCAGTGGATCAGCATGGTTCTCCCGATGAAAAAATAGTGTCACACGAAGATCATCCGACACGAGGCCAGACACCACTTCATCGCGATGCCCCCCGTTGACTCGGATGTCGGTCATTTCTCGATCAGCGTTGAATTTTGACGCAAATATCACGCATGATCAACGCCATCTTCGACATTCAGGGCAAGGCAGGTCGGGCCGCCGATCACCCTGCTCCCATCCTCGCGAAAAGTGAAACACTATGTGCCAAATGGCCCCGGACAGTGCGGCGAGACCGTCCCCTGTCCCGCATCACTCCTTTCCCGCCTCCATCAGTTCCTGCAACTGCTGCTGCAGTTCCTGGATCTGCTGCAGATATGGCGCGGCCGCGGTCTGCTTCTGCTCGGGCGGCAGATCGCTGTCCATGATGTGCTTGACCTTGTCCATCAGGTCCTTGATGCGCTTCCTGATGTCCTCGACCTGGCTGCCCGTCCCGGAGCCGCCCGACGCGCCTGCGCCGGCACCGGCGACGGAAACTGCGGAGCTTCCTGCCGGTGCGCCTTCTTCCACCCGTCCGGCGGAATAGGCCAGGGAGGCCGCCTGCCCGGAATCGGACCCGGCGGACGCGTCCTTGTCCTTTTCGAACTGCATGGTGCGGAAGTGTTCCAGCAGCCGCTTGGCCTCGGACGACAGGGTCACCGTGTCGCCCCGGGCCGTGCGGGCCGTGTCCGCGGCGCGGGTGTGGGTCCGGCCGGAAAGATACATGTCGGCGATTGACGCGGCGCCGTCGATTCTCATGTCGCCTCCGTTTGCAGGAAGATGTTGCCGCATTGCGGGCCAATCAGCTCTGGAAGCAAAAATCGTTCTCCCGCAGGGATGTCATCGGGTCGGGCCGCCATGGCCTATCTGGCCGGCGTTGCTGGCAGGTTCGCGACTTCGGCCCGTTTGCCCCAATGCATAGAAGTGCCGGCACACACTCAATGCCGTGAGCCACCGCATACCCTGGGTTCTCCCAAGAGCGTGCATGGTCTGAACGCGCCGGATTGAGCGCACGCTCTTCCACTTGTCCTTGAGATGACAGACAAAAGGGCTTATGGGCCCGAGGTTGTCGCGCGTCCGGCCGGTCGCGCATGAACCTTGGCAGATGAGGAGGAACAATGGGGAAAGTTGTTGCCGCTGTCGTGTTGGCGCTGCTGCTGACGGGACAGCAGGTGCTGGCGGCCGGATTCGCCGTCTATGAGTGGAGTGCGCGTGGCATCGCGCTGGGCGGAACGACCATGGCCAGGCGGCCCGACGCGTCCGCGGTGGCGTCCAACCCGGCGGCCATGACGGGCCTGAACGGCACGCAGGTCATGACCGGCCTGGTCGGGGTGGCTCCCATGGCCACCGTGTCCATCGAAGGCGAGGAGAGCTGCGACGGGGAATCCAACGTGTGGCTGCTGCCGCACGCCTATGCGGTCACGCAGCTGGGCGAGCGCTACTGGCTCGGGGTCGGCGCCTTCAACCGCTTCGGCCTGGGCACGGAGTTCGACGAGAACTGGGCCGGAAACGACAGCGTCTACTTCGCGAGCATCAAGAGCGTGTCCCTGACCCCGGTCCTGGGCATGCGCCTGACGGACACGTGGTCCATCGGCGTTGGCGCCGAGGCCAACTATTTCGAGTTCACGCAAAAAAAGAAGGTCGCGAGCATCTACGACCTCAAGGTCCAGGGCGACGACGTGGGCGTTGGCGTCAACCTGTCCACCTGGTACGCGCCCACGGACTGGCTGTCGCTGGGGCTCATGTACCGCAGCGCCATCGACGTGCACCCGCGCGGCGAGGCCGACAGCGATATCCCATCCCTGAACGGTGACGCCGACGGCGAGATCACCCTGCCCGATTCCTGGTCCCTGGGCATGTGCATCACCCCCATGGACAGGCTGAGCCTCGAAGTGGACGTCACACGCACGGGCTGGTCCTCGTACGAGGAACTCGACATCAGCATCAACGGGTCCTCGACCGGCGCCGCCCTCAAGGACTGGCAGGACACCTGGCGCCTGGGCATCGGCGCCGAATACGCCCTGACCCCGGCCTGGGACCTGCGCGCGGGCTACGTCTACGACGAGACGCCCATTCGCACCGAGCGGGCCGACTACATGGTCCCGGCCAACGACCGCCAACTCTTCTGCGCCGGCCTGGGCTGGCACGACCAAGCCTGGAGCGTGGACCTGGGCTACACCTACCTGCTCATCAACGACCGCAAGGGCGCGACGATCTACGTCAGCGGCGGCACGTCCGAAACCGCCGACTTCGAGGACGGCGACGCCCACCTGTTCGGAGTAAGTTTGGCGTACCGCTTCTAGGTCGGCTCCGATTCGCATCAAAAAGGCCGCCGGGAAACAAAACCGGCGGCCTTTTTGATGGAGCGCGCGCAAAGCGGTACGCTCACAGCGCGGGAAGGTTCATGGCGGCGACGCGGCATTCACCGTCCCCGGCGTGCAGGACGTTGACGCAGGCGTAGTGCTGTTCCAGGCGGAAAAGATTCTCCAGGGGCATGCCCAGGATGCGGCACAGGAGGACGCGGTTCACGCCGCCGTGGGCCACGATGGCCAGGGGCTCGTCCATATCCGTGACAGCCAGTTCGAAGGCGGGCCAGGCCCGGCGCTGCACGTCCGCGAAGCTCTCTCCGCCCGGCGGACGGAAGCCGGCCAGGTTGCGGCCCCTGGCCTCGTAGCGGCCGGGAAAACGATCGCGGACCTCTTCCACGGTCAGTCCTTCCCAGGCACCGAGGTAGATTTCACGGAGATCCGGCATGGTTTCCGGCACGAGCCCCAGGACCGCGCCGACGATGCCCGCGCTCTCCACACAGCGCGCCAGGGGGCTGCACAGCAGGCGCGCCACGCCACGGCCGGTCAAAAAACGGCCCACTCCGGCCATCTGTTCCCGGCCACGGTCCGTCAGAGGCAGATCCGTCTGGCCCACAAAGCGACGCGGCGCGGTCTGCGTGATCTCCC
Source organism: Desulfomicrobium salsuginis (assembly GCF_054657795.1). Classification (NCBI taxonomy): domain Bacteria; kingdom Pseudomonadati; phylum Thermodesulfobacteriota; class Desulfovibrionia; order Desulfovibrionales; family Desulfomicrobiaceae; genus Desulfomicrobium; species Desulfomicrobium salsuginis. The sequence goes on from NZ_BAAHYA010000002.1 coordinate 1,169,305, forward strand.
CGTGGCGGATGAGATAGACCTCGCTCACGACAGCACCCCGGCCAGAATATCCTCCAAACCGCGACTGCAGGCCTTCTCCACCATGCCCCGCAGGGCCAGGGCGTTGTGCATGCGGCCGCGAATGGCCGCGCAGGCCTCCTCGTCGCAGGCATACAGGGCCAGCTTCTCGCCGAAACGGTCCTCCACGCGCACTCGCCTGTCGCAGCGCACCAGCTTGTCCGCCAGGCAGACGACCTCCTTTTCCGTAAGCAGGCCCGATGCAGGAGGCGGCACGTCGCGGTGGGCGGCCACGGTCCGCGACAGGCCGCCCAGGCCCAGACGCGCAAGCAACTCGCCGCCGGCGGCCTCGTGGTGAGGCCAGCCCTTGGCCACATCGTGCAGCAACGCGGCGTTGTGGACCAGATCCAGATCGAGCCCCGCGCCCTTGCGGTTCAGTTCCTCCCCCATGCGCAGGGCCACCGCGGCCACGGCCAGGCCATGGGCCAGGCCACGCTCGGGCATGGACTGCCCGGCCAGGGCCAGGGCCTCGTCACGATCCCCCACATGCAGACAGGGGACGCGCCGCTGCAGGACGGCAAAATCGTCGGGCGTGTCGGCGTCCAGCAGGATGCCCCTGTCCCAGACCGGGACGTCGAGGGATGGCGCATCCTCCAACAGACCTTGCAACCCGCCACTGCCGTCATGCCCCAGAATGCCCGGGATCAGGCTTGCGGGAATCAGCGGCGGGTGGCCGCGCTCGCCCGCGAAGACCGGATAGGCCACGCGGCCGTCGTAGGCGTCGAGCATCAGGCTGACCGTGGCCGGCCGCACAAGGGGAATATCCGCCGGAAGAATGAAGAAGGCGTCCAGGTCGGACAGGCCTGCACAGGCGGTCGCCGCCGCCCGTACCGACGAGAACATGCCGTCCGCATACGCGGCGTTGTGCGTGACGCTGACGCCCAGCCGGACCGCCTCGGCCTCGACCTCCGGGGCGCGGTACCCCGTCACGACCAGGGGGCTGCCTATGCCGGCCTCCCGGAACACATGCACGCAGCGCGACAGGACCGTCATCCCGCCGAGATCCATGAGGGGCTTGAAGCCGCCCATGCGCGAGGAGAAACCGGCCGCCAGGATGACGGCGCCGAAACGCCCGACCGTCATCCCTGCACCCCGGCACGCACCCCGATCATCTCGCCGACGATGCTCACGGCGATCTCCTCGGGCGTGTCGGCGCCGATGGTCAGACCGATGGGACAGAAGACGCGGTCGATATCGGCCTGCGTATAGCCGTTCTCGAGCAGGGAGCGGTAGACCGCGTCGCGCTTGCTGCGGCTGCCGATCATGCCGACGTACCCCGCCTCGGTCCGCAGGGCCTGGGCCAAAACATCGCGGTCGTGCATGTGCCCGCGGGTGACGATGACCACGTAGTCGTCGGGACCCAGATCCTTCAGGCATTGGTTGAAATTTTCCAGCACCCGCACCTCGCGGGCCTCGGGGTAGCGCTCGGTGCTAGCGAACTCGGCCCGGTCGTCCATGACCACCACTTCGAACCCGGCGAAGGCCGCCACCTTGGCCGTGGCCAGGGCCACGTGCCCCGCGCCGACGAGGTGCAGCACCGTGGGTGCGACCAGAGGCTCCGCAAAGACGCGCAGACCATCGCCTTCGAGGCTGAAATTCTGGCGCGTCTTCGACGCCTTGCGGGCCAGCTCAAGAGCCATGCCTTCGGGCAATTCCGCGCCATCCAGGCCCGTCGCCTCGGACCACAAGGCCAGGGCAAGCGCCCGTTCGGGCCCCATGACGGTCACCAGGGCCGGCCGTTGCCGCGCGTCATGCAGGTCCTTCAGCTTTTCGAAAAAGCCGCGACACTCGGGCGTGACGCGCTGCAGCAGCACCTTGACCGCCCCGCCACAAACCATGCCCGCCTGGGCGGCCGTGTGCGAATTCAGGTCGAAGGGCAGCAGCACGTGCGACTCGCCCCTCTCAAGCATCTTCCTGGCCCGGGCCAGACTGGCCCCCTCAACGGGACCGCCGCCCACGGAGCCGCGGATGCCGCCTCCCGGCAAGACCAGCATCCTGGCCCCGGATGTGCGCGGGGCCGAGCCCGAGCTCTCGACGATGCCGCAGAAGACAGCGTCCCGCCCCTGAGCCAGGGTCTCCAGCAATGATTCGAGTATATCCTTCAAAGCGTGCTCCCGCGTTGATCGTTGATGGTGCGCTTGACGGTGTGGGACGGCGAAAAGGCCTCGACCCGGCGCATGGGGGCCAGGCTCAAACTCCCAAGGTCCAGGGCCGCGGCCACCCCGGGCACGCGCCGCAGGGCCAGCCCCAGGTCCCGCTCCAGATGCTCATGCCCCGCCCCGGCCCGGAATTCAATGCCCAGGCGGTCCGCGCCTGCGCAAGACTCCAGCGTGGCGCGGTAGTCCAAAAGTCCCTCCACGTCGAAAAGCCTGTCGTCCAGTTCCCGGCTGGTCAAGCTGAAACCCCCGCCGAGAACGCACGCATTCCCGCGTCCGGTCACATCGCACAGCCGCGCCGTGACGCCGCCGCAGGCGCACCGCCCCTTGGCCAGGCGGGCCAGGTCGCCCGTGCGGTAGCGCAGCAGCGGCATGGCCCGGCGGCCCAGCGTGGTCACGACCACCTCGCCCTCCTCCCCCTCGCCCAAAACCGCGCCCGTTACCGGGTCCACGATCTCGAAAAGAAGGTCGGACTCCCGCAGATGGCAGCCGTCATGGACTTCGCACTCCACGCCGCCGCCAAGGCCCGTCTCCGTGGCGCCGTAGTGCAGAAATGTCTCGCAGCCGCAGGCCTCCTCGATGCGCCGGCGCAGGGCCGGCGGGGCGTAATCCGAACACAGCAGCATGGTCCGGATCGCGCCGAAGGGTAGCGCATCCGACAGGGCCAGAAGATGCTGGGGCAGGCCCACGAGGCAGGAATATCCCTCGCGCACGACGAACTCGGCCAGCCCTTGCACATCCTCAGGCGGCCAAAGCCCGGCGCAGTGCACCCCGCCGCCGGTCAGGGCACGGATGAGCAGGTCCCCGGTGCTGTCGGGCTGACTGAAGGGCAGCAAGGCCAGAACCCGGTCCTCCTGCCCCGCCAAATTCAACATGCCGTGCAGAAAGAAATCAAGAGTCCCGGCCAGATCGTCCCGCGTGAAGTGCAGCCGCTTGGGTGCCCCGGTGCTGCCAGAGGTCTGCAGGGTCACGATGCGGGCCACCTCGCCCTGTGGCACGCAGACCATGCGCTGGCCGAAGGCGGCCACATCCGCCACGGTCACGAAAGGCAACCGCGCCAGGTCGGCCGGACAACGCAGCGTCTCCGCCGCCACTCCCGCCAACCGCTCGCGGTACCACGGACTGCCCGCTTGCGCGTGCAGGACCGTCGCGCGCAGCGCCGCCATCTGCGCCCCCTCCAGACGACCCCGCTCCAGCGGACCGGAGATTCCCAGCCTGCGGGACGTGAGGCCGTCGACGGTGCTGACCCTCACGCACGCCCCCGGTACAGACTGCGGCCGTCGCGGGACGTCAGGTTGAAGGCGCAAAAAGGCACCAGGCGCCCGTCAGGCTGCGCCACATGGATGCAGCAGCCCTGCAGGCGCTCCAGATTGAGGCTCCACGCGTCCTGGAAAGCCATGGCCGAGATGGTGAACGTGTGGGTCCGGGCCCTGGCCAGGAAGCGGTCGAGGTCGTTGTCGGGGGTGGGAGCGGGAGTGGGAGTGGAAGAGATGCGGGGCGCCGCCCCGCGCCCCGCAAGGGGCTCGGCCCCTTGACCCTTTAGGGGGGGATGCGATGATTGGAGGGCCTGTGCCGCTGGCGCGGACCATTGGCGGGCGGTGACGCCGATGGACTTGAGGGCGCCGGCCTCGGCGGGTTTGGGCGTGCAGTCGCAGGAGGCGCTGCCCAGGCGCGTGAGGCTGCCGTCCTCGCGCGTCATGTACTTGCCCGAGAAGGAGCACAGGGCGTGCTCGCAGCCCGGAGGCAGGAAGTCGGCCACCCTGACGATGCCGCCACTCTGCGCCTCCAGGCCCGTCATGAGCTCGGGCAAGGTCACGTGGTCGGGGACGAAGTCGGCCGGATACCGTCCGAAATGGCTCATGGGCTGGAAATGGACGCCGCGTACAAAAGGCTGGCGGTCCAGGCCGAAGCGCACGATGTCCCAGAGCTGGTCCGTGTTCACGCCACGCGCCACCGTGGGCACGAGGACGATGCCCAGGCCCGCCGCCGATGCATTGTCCACCGCCCGAACCTTGATCTCGAACAGGTCCCGGCCGCGCAGGGAACGGAAGACTTCGTCGCGCACCCCGTCGAACTGCAGAAAGATGGACGACAGCCCGGCCTTGACCAGCTCGACGGCCAGCCCGGGGGCTTCGGCCAGCCGCAGGCCGTTCGTGTTGAGCTGCACGAAGCCGAAGCCGGCCCGCTTGGCCATGGCCACGATCTGCGGCAGATCCCCGCGCACCGTGGGTTCGCCGCCCGAGAGTTGCAGGTTGCAGCCGCCCGTGCGGGCCATTATCTGGTCGAACATGCGCGCCAGCGTGTCGTGGTCCAGGTCCCGCCCAGCCCCGCCGCTGTCGGCGAAGCACACGGGGCAGCCCAGGTTGCAGCGCGACGTGACCTCCACCAGGGCAGTGCAGGTCCGCTGATTGTGGCGGGCGCACAGGCCGCAGTCGTAAGGGCACCCCTGCCCCACGGCTTCGCGCGGCCCGCCGCCGAAGGGGATCTTGGGCCGCGCCCAGCTCGAAAACGCCGGCTCCCCACGCCAGACCACGGTCGAAAACTCGCCATGCTCGGGGCAGCGTTTGACCAGCCGCACGCACCCGCCATCCTCCACCAGCTGCCCTTCAACCCGGCCCAGACACTCGGGGCACACGCTGCCGACCGTGCCGACCACCCTACTCATGTGCCGCGCTCGGGTCGATGCCATTCTCCACAAGGATGGTCAGGACCTTGCCGTAGCATTCGGAAACCAGCCCGCCGCAGACGGATGCGTCAGGCTTGCCGTCTGGCACGATGGCCGAACAGCTGATGCCTCCGAAACGCGCCGTGGCATACTCTTCGAACCATTCGGCCAGTTCCGAAAGCATGAGCGGCAGCCTGTCGTCGGCCTCCTCCGCCGCAGTGCCCTTGCCTGCGTAGGAGGCAATGAGGCAGGCCGCACCCGTCAGGGCCCCGCAGGCGCCCTGGGGCGACGAAAACCCAACGCACAGCCCGGACATGGCCCGCACCAGCCCCGGGTTCTCCACACCCTGCATCTCCAGGGCCATCTGCACGATGATCTGCGCGCAACAGAAGCCCTGCGTGTGCAGGCGCAGGATATCGAGATCGTATTCGTTCATGTCGGCCTCAAAATTTCGTTATGAATGAAGTTGAAATGGAACACTCGGGACTCGCAAGCGCGGACATGCCCCGAAGGAAGTCCGTCCGTGACGGCATCCATGTCCAGGCCGGGATTCATGGTTCCCAAGTCGTCAAAGGCATGGATTCCCGCCTTCGCGGGAATGACGCCTTTCTGGGGCGACGTTTCGGCGTTATTTTTGGCGGCATCCTCCCGCATCACCACCGCGTCATCCCCGTGCAGACGGGGATCCATGGTTCCCGAGTCGTCAAAGGCATGGATTCCCGCCTTCGCGGGAATGACGCCTTTCTGGGGCGACGTTTCGGCGTTATTTTTGGCGGCATCCTCCCGCATCACCACCGCGTCATCACCGTGCAGACGGGGATCCATGGTTCCCGAGTCGTCAAAGGCATGGATTCCCGCCTTCGCGGGAATGACGCCTTTCTGGGGCGACGTTTCGGCGTTATTTTTGGCGGCATCCTCCCGCATCACCACCGCGTCATCACCGTGCAGACGGGGATCCATGGTTCCCGAGTCGTCAAAGGCATGGATTCCCGCCTTCGCGGGAATGACGTCAGGACAAAGCGGGCAACCTCATCTCAGCCAAAATCGCCAACTCAACACGCCGGCAGACAATTCACTTGCCACCAACGCGCCAAGGCCGGGGCGGTGCGGGCTTTTCAGGCCGCGTCGGCTGTCTGACTGAGCCAGGCATCGTTTGGTTGTCCGTCGCCCCGCGCCCTGGTCATCCCAGACACTCCCGGCACGCGACGGAGAACCATTACGAGGCCCGCGAAGGAATTCCGGCGCGGCCTGAAAAGCCCGCACCGCCCCGGCCGCCCCCCGCGCCACCCAGGCCTCTCTTCCCGCCTTCACTCCGTCGAGTCATTGCAGCGGAACATGCGCCATCAGCAAAAACAGCCCCGGCTTCGACTCCCGCGACGCCGCGCAGGCCATCTCGGCCAGGCTGGCGTCTCCGGTCACGGCATGCCAGAATCCGAATAGCGAACCGTGGCGGAACACGAAATCCGCCGCGGTCTTCTTCAGCATGGACGTGTGGTCCTCGACCACGTCGATCCCGAAACCGGCCCCGGCCACCTGCTCCAGCACGGTCTGCAGATCCGTGGCCTGGGCGAAGCAGCAGCGCACGGGCCACTCCCCGGCCCGATATCCCCGTGCGTAGATGTCCGACAGGGCGAGCACACCGCCGGGCCGCAGGATCCGAAAAAACTCCGCCAGCACCTGCTCCTTGTCCGTCAGGTTCCAGGTGCACTCGCACACGATCAGGTCCAGGCTCCCGTCAGCCATGGGCAGATGCGCCAGGTCGGCCCGCGCCACCGCGCGCCCGTCCCCGGCGGACTCCCGCAAAAAAGCTGAGTTCAGGTCCAGACCGAAGACTCTCGCCCCGCGCTCAAGCAGCAGCCCGAGGGTCGTCCCGCAGCCGCAACCGGCATCGAGGGCCCTGCTTCCTGGAGCCGGCCGCGCAAGCTGCAGCATGCGCCGCGTCAACGCCTCCCCGCCGGGCCGCAGGGTCCGGCCCAAGGATACCCTGACAGGTGCGGACGCGTACAGCTCACTTGTCCTCAAGCAACTGCTCCACTTCGTGAATCCGCCCCAGGGCCAGATCCTCGTAGATGTACACGGCCCCGCATTTGGGACAGACCGGCAGTTCCACGTGAAAGGCGTTGCCGAGGTAGTCCAATTCCACCTTACCGGACTGCAGTCGCTCGCCGCACGGCTCGCAGACCCAGTCCATGTCCTCGGGCATGAAAACGAGGCTCATAAATCCCCTCCCGCGATGCGCATGCGATGGCTCCAGGCCTTCAGGATCTCGTAACCGTCCGCCCCTTCCCGGTACTCGACCCAGAAGGTCACCTCCCCGAGCCGGGACGCGGCGATGAGGCGCCCGTCCCCGCCGTGGCGCAGGACGCGACCGCCCTTGGACGCCGCGAACAGGACCCGCCGCACGTCGTCCTCCAGGATGCGCCGTTCTTCGAGCATGGCCGCGACATCGTCGGCCACGACGATGCGCAGCTCCTCCCACGGTTCACGCGGCCCGCGGTCCAGGCCGTGGCGAGCCAGGATCTCGTCCTTGAGCCTGCGCCGGTTGACCCGGCGCGCCGAGATGCCCGCCGGCGGCTCCGTTGCTGGCCTGGCCGTCTCCGGGAAGAGCAGGTCGAGGATGTGCAGCACGGGCTTGCCCGTCCTGGCGAGCTGCTCGCGGCACATGGCGCAGTAGGTCAGAAAGTCCGCCTCGGACTGGGCCACCCGCGCCTGCGCCACCTTGCGGGCCAGGGCCGGGTTGGCGTTGTCCATGAGTCCGCCGAAACCGCAGCACTCCGTCAGTTCGCCGGACATGGGCAGCTCCGCCAGGGGCTGGCCCAGCCGCGCCAGCAGGGAGCGCACTGCGTCGCGGGTCTGCGCGTCGTGGCGGGACGTGCAGGGGTCGGACAGGGCCAGGGGCCGGCCCGTCGAGGCGGCCTGCACCCCGCTTTCGGACAGGAGCGTCCAGACCGAAACCGCCCCGAAGGCGGGCAGGTGCTCCCGGAACATCTTGAGGCAGGTGGAACAGGCGGTCACGACCATGGGGCGCCCCATGCCGCTCCACATCTTTTCCATCGCCGACAGGACCGCCGCGAACTCCTCCCGCCGGCCGGCCCAGTGGGCCGGGGCCGCGCAGCAGTCGAGCCAGATGCCGGTCCTGGGTTCGATCTCAAGCAGACGGTCGTAAAGCCGCAGCGTCTGCTCCGGCCTGATGCCGGCCAGCTGGCAGCCGGGAAAGAATATGGCGTCGCTGGCCGAGGCGCCCGGGGCGTGCCGGATCAGGGCGGCCTGGGCATCCTTGGCCGAGCGCATCTCCTCCAGGGCGAACCAGTGGGCCGATGGGGGCATGCGGTTCAGGTCCACCATCTCCCGCCTCGCGTCCAGGCACATGTCGGCCATGGAGAAGTCGTTGGGGCACAGGGTCTCGCACTGCCCGCACATGGAGCAGGAATTGATGAACGTGTTGGCTTGGCGCATGCCCTGAACGATGGCCGAATTGTTGAACACGCGGCGCGCATAGGACTTCGGGTAACCGCCGTGCTCGGCGAGGTAGACGCAGTGCTTCACGCACTCCAGGCACTGGCAGTCGAGGCAGCGCCCGGCCTCCCTCACGGCCTCCTCCCGGGTGAACCCGCCTTGGCCGGCCGGGACGACCCGTTCGACGGGTTCGATGCCGAAGGTCTGGGTGAAGAGATCCGTACGGCCGTCCCGCAGGGGCACGCGACTCGACGTCAGGGAGGCGTTCTGCAGGAATCTGTCGATGGAAACGGCTGCCTCGCGCCCTTGGGACACGGCGCTGATGAAGCGGAACTCGCGTCCGGCCATGCCGCCCGTGAACCAGCCCGGACGCTCCAGGGCCATGGTCTCGGGATCGGGCGGAGTCAGCAGGGCCAGGAGATCGGGGGCTATTGTATCATCCTGACCCACATACATTGCATCGGCCGGATGGACCTCGATCAGGGCGGCGTCAAGGGCCGGGACGGAGACGAACGTCACGTGCAGGGAGCCCAGGCGCTGCAACTCCGCGTCGAGCACGGTCTGCGGCAGGAAGGACTCGTCCAGTCCGCGCAGCCATCCGCCGGGTTTTTCGCCCAGATGGTACACGCTGATGGGGTGGCCTTTTCTGGCCAAGTCGAAGGCAACTGTCAGGCTGCTGGGCCCGGAGCCGATCACGGCGACCTTCCTGGGCCTGGCCGGCAGACGGGGGATTTTTCCCTTGGGGCTCGTTTCGCGGATGCACTGCCGCTCAAGCCCGCCCACGGCGATGGCCCCGCCGAGGTCCTTGCGGATGCAATAGACTTCGCAGGGAGCCTCGCACAGCCTGGCCGTGACGGCGGCCAAGGGCATGCTTTTTTCCAGAACGGCCCGGGCCCCGTCGAGGTCGCCCCTCGCCATGGACAGCACAAAGGCTCTGGCGTCGACGTTCAGGGGGCAACCCGCACGGCACGCAGGCGGCTCCTCCTGGATGCACTTGGCTTCCCATTCCCGCAATTCCTTCTGATCCATGCCCACTCCTTGAAATAAAAAAAGCCCTCCGGGCGCAAATACGCCCGGAGGGGGGTTGAACGGGTCACTATTTCTTCATCGCGGCCAGGATTTTCTCCGGCAGAGCGGGAATCTCGTGGACGCGGGCGCCGCACGCATTGTACACGGCGTTCAGGACCGCGGCATGAGGAGCGGTCAGAGGCATCTCACCGACGCCGGAAGCTCCGAAAGGACCGGCGGCACGGGGAGTTTCCACGTAGATGATCTCCATGTCGTCCGGGATGTCCTTGATGTAGGGGATGCCGGCGCCACGGATGGTGGCGTGCTTCTTCAGATCCTCGTAGTCCTCGGTCAGGGCCAGGCCGATGCCCTGGGCCACGCCGCCGTAGATCTGGCCGTCGACCAGGGAGTAGTTGTTGACCTTGCCGATGTCGCCGACAATGGTCATCTTCTCGACGGTGGTCTTGCCGGTGGCGACTTCGACAGCCACCTCGGACAGGAACAGGCCGTACATGTAGCAGCAGAAGGGGCTGCCCTGGCCGTTGGCGTCGCAATCCTTGGCCGGAGCGGTCCACTTGCCGTTGTAGCGCAGGGGCAGCTTCTCGGCGACCATTTCTTTATAGGTGCGGAAACCGCCGCCGGGCTTGGTCATGGCCTTCACCAGCTGCTCGCAGGCGTTGATGATGGCCTGGCCGCCGACGACCTGGGAACGGCTGCCGCCGGCGGGGCCGGTGTTCGGGGCCACGCGGGTGTCGTTCATGACCAGGCGAATCTTGTCGGGGGTGATGCCCAGCGGCCGCAGGGCCTCGTGGGCCGTGCCCAGGGTGCCCATGTCGGCGCCCTGACCGTGATCCTGCCAGCAGTCGTAGATGGTGACGGTGCCGTCGGCCATCAGCTCGGCATCGGCGGCGGCGGAATCTGCTCCGTCGAGGCCGGCGCCGTACACGCCCAGGGAGATGCCGACGCCGCGCTTGATTTCAGCGGTGGAAGCGGCTGCGGCGCGCTTCTTGGCTTCCTCGTACTTGGGCCGCATGATGTCGAACATCTCCGGCAGGCTGTACACTTCGGGATCCTGGCCCGTGGGGGTGGTGGAACCCTTGCGGTAGATGTTCTTGTAGCGCAGCTCGAAGGGGTCCATGCCCAGCTTTTCGGCCAGTTCGTCCATCAGGGTCTCGGACGGGAACTCGGACTCGGGAGCGCCGTAACCGCGGAACGCAGCGCCCCAGCAGTGGTTGGTGCAGACCGTGCGGCCTTCGCCGCGGATGTTGGCGATGTCGTAGCCGGCGCCGATGTACTGGGCGCCGCGCAGGGTCAGCAGGTCACCGAACTCGGAGTACGGGCCGTGGTCCACGGTCCAGTCGGTTTCCATGCCCAGGAGCTTACCGTCCTTGGTGGCGGCCAGGCGCACGTCGGTCCAGAACGGGGAACGCTTGCCGGTGTAGGCCTGCTGCTGGCGATAGTCGTAGACCAGGTTCACGGGACGGCCCGTGGCCAGGGCGGCGGCGCCGACCAGGGCTTCCAGGGTCGGGCTGAACTTGTAGCCGAAAGTGCCGCCGGCGGGGTTCTGCACGAGATGCAGCTGATCGGGTTCCAGGCCAAGGCCGGGGGCGATCATGTACAGGTGCAGGTGCAGGCCGATGGACTTGGAGTGGATGATGAGCTTCCCTTCGTCGTCGATGTAGGCGAAGCCGCAGTCCGGCTCGATGGGCAGGTGGGGCTGGCGGGAGGTGTAGTAGCTGCCTTCCACCACCACGTCGGCCTTTTCGAAGATGGGCTTCGTGTCGGCGCCCTTGGCGATCTTCTGGATGTAGTAGACGTTGGGCGTGCCGGGATGAATCTCGATGGCGTCCTCGGCCATGGCCGCCGGGGCGCTCATGTACTCGGGCAGCTGCTCCAGCTTGACCACGACCTTCTTGGCAGCGGCCTTGGCCTGCTCCTCGGTGTCGGCACAGACGATGGCGATGGCGTCACCGTACTGGAAGATCTTCTCGTCGCACAGGATGGGACGGTCCCAGCCGTCGCCCTTGTTGGTCGGGAAGGTGATGAGGCCGGTGATGCGGTTCTTGCCTTTGACATCCTTGTGGGTCACGACCTTGAACACACCGGGCATCTTCTCGGCTTCGGCCGTGTCGATGGACAGGATCTTGGCGTGGGACACTTCAGCCTGCACCAGGGCGCACTGCAGGGTGCCGGCGGGCAGCTTCAGGCCGAGGTCGGCGCCGAAGTCCAGGGTGCCTGTGACCTTGGCCAGAGCCGAGGGGCGGGGATAACGGGTGCCCCAGACGCTGCCGTCCTTGGGCATCTTGAACTCGAGGTCGGCCGTGCTCTTTTCGCCGCGCAGGACCTTGGCCGCATCCATGACGGCGTCCACGAGGGGTTTGTAACCGGTGCAGCGGCAGGCGTTGCGGTGCTTCTGGAACCAGTCGCGGACTTCGTCGCGGGTGGGCTTGGGATTGGTGTCCAGCAGGCCCTTGGCGGAGACGATGAAACCGGGCGAACAGAAGCCGCACTGGGCCGCGCCGTGGAGCATCCAGGCCTGCTGCAGCGGATGGGGGTTGGCCGGGGTGCCGATGCCTTCGATGGTGGTGATGTTCGCGCCGTCTTCGACGCGTTTCATCTTGGTCGCACAGGAACGCACGACCTTGCCGTCCATGATGACGGAACAGGCGCCGCACTGGCCTTCGTTGCAACCGACCTTGGTGCCGGTCAGGCCCAGGCTCTTGCGGAGCACGTTGACCAGGGTGTCCTCAGCGTCGACCACCAGGTTCCTGGCGATGCCATTGACCACGATTTGCTTTTTGATCATTCCGGTTCCTCCAAATAACATGTTATTTCAAACAGATTCCGCGATTGGTCTTAGAGCTTGCCGAAGCCGCAGGCCGGGTAATGGCAGGTGGGGCAGCTTTCGCACAGGCCTCCGTGGCCGAACGCAACGATATCCTTCCTCTCCAGCCGCTCCCCGCTCAAGAGACGGGGCACGACCAGATCGAAAATACTTGCCTTGTAGTACATGACGCATCCGGGCAGGCCGACGATGGGCACGTCGCCCAGGTAGGCCAGCATGAACATGGCGCCGGGGTAGGTGGGCGCGCCGTAGGAGACGACCTCGGCGCCGGTGGCGCGGATGGCCGCCGGGGTCTGGTCGTCGGGGTCCACGCTCATGCCGCCTGTCACGGCGATGAAATCGGCCCCACGCGCGACGAGATCCCGGATGGCGGCCACGGTCATCTCCACCTTGTCCGAGACGAAGACCTGATCCAGGACCGTGGAGCCCAGGTGTTCGAATTTCCTGCGCAGGACCGGGCCGAATCCGTCCTTGATGCGGCCGGTGTAGACCTCGCTGCCCGTGGTCACAACGCCGACCCTGGCGGGCTTGAGCGGGCGGACCTCGATCAGCGGAGCGTATTGGCGGCAGACGTCCTCGGCCTGGCGGAGCAGGTCCTCGGGCACGGCCAGGGGGATGACGCGCGTGCCACCGAGCACCCGCCCGGCCTTGACGCACTGGCCGGTATGGATGGTGCCAAAGGTCACGTCGGTGATGGAATTGAGACGGAACAGCCCTTCGACGTCGACATGCAGGACGCCGTCATGGGTCGCGGTCAGGGCGGACTTGCCCTCGCAGGGCGAACTGACGGTGATGCCCTGCCCCGCCGCCGCATGGGCCAGGCGCAGGGCGCACTCGTCCTCGTGGACGTAGCCGTCCCTAGGGTCGAAAACATAGAGATTGGCCTTGCCGATATCGAGCAGAGCCTGGATGTCCTGGGGAGTTACGATATGACCGCGGCGAAAGGCGGCACCCTTGGTTTCGCCGGGAATGATGCGCGTGATGTCGTGGCAGAGAACGGTACCTACAGCTTCTTCTACGGGGATGGCTTTCATCGATGAACGCAACCTTATTTACGTCAAGCAAGACATTGTGAATTTAGATTTATGCCAATCAAGGCATATTTCAAGGACAAATCGTGTCATACACAACTCTCCTTCCCGGACCCGCGCATGCGTGTGGACGGTGAAGGCTGCATGGACACACGGTTATGTCAATAACGACACATTTTCATGACATAGGCAAAAAAAAGGCCAACGTATCCGAAAAGACGAAGGCCTTCGCAACCATCTCGCATCATATTGAAAATACGATATTTTTATTGCTGGAAAAATTGATTCCGCACCGCATTTGACCATGGCGAGTCGCTTTCGGTCACGGAATTGGGGCAAATAGGGACAATATGGGGCACATCGATGGGTCAAAAAGAAACACACTCAACTGCCGACCGCTTCATTTCGCCTCGAAATCAATCCCCGCGGCGTCAGTACCGGAATCGGCCCGGCCGGGTCTGGCCTTCCCGGACGGCCAAAACACTCGCATGCGGAGGTAAATTGCCGGACGCGACATTTTACCCTTGAAATATGTCCAACAAGGCACGATACATGCTCGCGCCGCACAAAACCATCATGCAAGGAGCCCACATGAACATAGCCGTCACAGCCGCCTCGGATTCTTTGAACAGCCGGGTTTTTCACGAATTCGCCCAGGCCCCCTATCTGCTCGTCGTGAACATGGAGACCATGGTCTGCACTCCCTTCCCCCACATCCCGCAGGCGGGGTCGGATCTCGAACTGGTTAGGACAGTCCTCGAACACCGCTGCGAAGCGGTCATCACCGGCAAGTTGGGCGAAGAGGCCTTCAAACTTCTCGCCGACGAGGCCGTGACTCGGTACCGCGGTACGGGAATGACCGTGGCCTACGCGCTGGAGGCCATGGAGAACAGGGAGTTGGGCCTGATCCGCAACGCGGACGGAACGGACGAATGCGCAAGCTCGCACCATGACCTGGAAGAACTGCAGGTCTGCAGCGGGCATAACCATTGATTGGAGTCTGACCGAAACTCCCGGCCGGGCTCAAAGCCCGGCCCGAACGTCGCCAGACCTACATGCCGGGACGTAGTTCGGCGGCCATGCGCGCCGGCCTGACCGATGTGCGCCGTTTTTCCTCGAAGCTCTGCACCCTTTCGGCAAAGATGTACTGCGCCTGGTCCACGGCAACCTTTTCCACGGCCGTGAACCAGGCCCTGAACCTGTCCCGGAAACGTTTGCCTGCGGGGGTCAGGTGGCATCCCCCGCGCCGGGTGCCGCTGGACTCGACCAGCACCACCCCGAGGGCGTCCTCGGTGGCCCGGAGCTTGCCCCAGGCCGCGCGGTAGGACATGCCCATGGCCTCGGCCGCCTTGCGCAGAGAGCCGTGCTCCTCGATCATGTCGAGGAGCATGAGCCGCCCCATGCCGAAATAGACGCTCTCGCCCGATTCCAGCCACAGATGCATGCGAACGGTGGGTGTCTTCATGATCTTCCTCACTTGCCGAAGGGGCACTTGGGGAACGTGCAGCGCTTGCACTGCATGCACATGCCGCCATGGCCCAGGCGCGCCAGGTCGCGCCGCGACGGGGACATCCCCGCCAGGACCCGCGGCAGCAGAATGTCGAAACTCGTGGTCTTGAAATACAATGCACAGGCCGGGACGCCGATGACGTCCACTTCCCCGACGTTCGCCAGGAGCGTCATGGCCCCGGGCAGAATGGGCGTGCCGTAGCGCATGTTCTCCACCCCGGCGTCCGCCAGCCCGAGGCGCGTCACATCGCCGGGGTCCACGGACAGCCCGGCCGTGGTGACGAGCAACTCCACCCCACGGGCGAGCATGCCGCGCACGGCGGATCCAATGCGCTCCCTGTCGTCGGGCACGATGTCCGTAGCCGCCACGGGGCAGCCGAAGGCCTCGACCTTTGCGCTGATGATCGGAATGAAGCGGTCGTCCACCAACCCCTGGAAAACCTCGGTGCCCGTGACCAGGATGCCGACCCTGCGCTTGCGCAGGGGGCGGACCTCCACCACGGGGCCGTCGTCCAGAACGCGCATGGCGTCGGCCATCACGTTGCGTTCGAGGTAGAGGGGAATGGCCCGCGTCGCCGCCACCTGCTGCCCCTTTTCGACCACGCTGAAGGCGTGGCGGGTGGCGCACATGACGCCCGGAATGGCGTTGAACTCTTCCAGGGCGGCCTCCCTGACGCAGAACAGGCCGGACCGCTCGGCGACCATGGTGATCTTGCCCTCGCGAGGGTCGCCGGAGCAGTCGATCCCCTCTCCGGCCAGGGCCCGGGCCATGACCCGGGCTGCATCATCCTCGTGCACCCAGGTCCCGTCCTGCTCGTCCTCCTCCACGTAGACCTCGAAGCGGCCCATGCGCTGCAGGCGGCAGACATCGCCCACGTCGAGCACCTGGCCGCGGGCGAAAGCCGCATCCTTGCTCTCGCCCGGCTCGATGCAGGTCATGTCGTGCAGGGCCTTTTCGCCCACGGCCTGCTCGGCCGTGACGATCCGAAGCCGTGGGCCCTCAAATCCCAGCTCGCGCCGGTCGTGCCCGCCGATCCAGCCCGCATAGGGGGACTCGCCGCGACAGGAACGGCAGACCGAGCCGTCGCGGGCCGGATAGGCCTGGCCACAGGACGGGCAGGCCGCGATGGCCCCCTTGCCGCGTCCGCCCATGAACTCCGGCCGCAGGGAGATCTCCGTCACGGAGCAGATGGTCGCGCCGGCCGTGCGGATTTCCACGCGCAGGCGATCACTGTCCTGCTCCCTCTTGGGTTTGAGCTTGAAGAGCCACTCCCGGATGGTCGGATAGGGGTCGAGCCGGGCCGTTTCCACGGCCACGCGCACGCCCTTGCCCGTATGCTTGTCGAAAAGGGACACGGCGTAGAGGCCCAGGTTGAAAATCCGCAGCCACCCGTTGCCCACGGTGCAAGGGGTGAGCATCTGCACGGCATCGGGCAGGCACCAGGCCGTTTCGGAGATGGCGTCGAAAAGGATGCCCTCGGGAATGTGCGACTTGGCTTCATGGACCATGAACCCGCCCAGGATCAGACCGGGGGCGGCATACCCGTGAAAGCGGGCTGCGGCGGCAATGAATTCGTCGATGGTGTAGGGTCCGATGACCGGGCTCGCGTAGCTGAGGGCGGAAGATCCTTCGGGCAAGTTCATGAGCGCTCCGAGTGTGAGATTGAGAGTCAAAGACATTGAAGAAGATGTACGTACTGACTCATACCACCCAAAAGCCTGTCGACAACTAGGACGACTTCTACAACCAAACGCTTTGGCCTCCCCTCACGCTCGCACAATTACCCGAAATAATGCTACATTATTGTACCACTCCAGAATAATGCCTTTTATTGCGTCCGGATCATGAAGGGGCCGATGATTATGCCTTGTTTGACATCAAACTTTGTGACACAAACGCAGCCAGCATATCGGCCGACATGAACACAATCACGCCCTGGCACGGACAATGATGGCTAAAATTAACATAATAACCTTCAATTCCATGACTTTTTCAGAAAAAACGGCCAGGCGTTTCTTTCTGGATTTCTGCTGGAAAAACCATCAGCGGCATTGCCCGGCCTGCAAAAATCGGAAATTGTACCGCCTGTCCGATGGCCGGAGACGATGCGGACGCTGCGGCTACACCTTCCACGACTTCAGCCGCCGCTTCCTGAACCGCTGCGCCTTCACGGCCCAGCAGTGGCTCTGGTTCCTGAAGCTCTTCTCCCTGGACGTCTCCCCGGCGGCCATCGGCGAGCAGATGGCCGTCAGCTACGCCACCGTGCTCAAGGCGGCGGACACGGTCCGACGGGCCATCCTGGCCCAGGCCCTGGACGCGCCCCGCCTCTACGCGGCCGGCGTCTGGCCCGGCCCGGGCAACCCCATGCCCGAGCGGGACATGGTCAACGCCCCGGTCTTCGGGATCATCGAACTCGGCGGAATGGCCATCTGCGATCTGCTCCCCGACCTGAGCGCCGAGAATCTGCTCCACTTCAAACTCAACTTCTGCCTCAAGACGGCAAGCATCGGCCAGGTGGTCTACACCGCGCCCTACAAGCAGTATCAATCGCTGGTCTCCTGCGGTCCGGCCCTGTGGCCCGCCCGGTACGTCAAGCATGAGGACAGGCGCCTGCCCGTGGAGGGTTCCCCCTTCTGGGCCTTCTCCAAACAGCGCCTGCGCCAGATGCGCGGCGTGCAGGCTTCCCATTTTCCGCTTTATCTGAAGGAATGCGAACTGCGCTACAATTCAAGGGACCAGGATCTCCTGCCCGTTCTGGCCCAGGCCCTGTGCGCCTTCGTGCCCAGGCCCACGGAAATGAAAGCGGCCGCCAGCGGACTCGCCCAAGTCCGCTGACGGCCTGTCACCGTGGAGGAGGGTGAAGATTTCAGGAGGCTTTGGTCTGTTCCTCCGCAAAGCCCAGGGCTGCCCAGGGCGCGGGCGAAAGAGGCACATATCCCCTGGTCTGGGCCGCGGCGTCCAGATGAATCGCCTTCAACGCGGCCAGGTCGAAATCGATCTTGTCGGCCTGTTCTACGAGATCCAGACACGGGAGATACTGCCGGCACTGCTCGCAGGCGTAGACGTGCTCCCGCGGCGATTCGGCCAGGGTAAAGCGGGTCAAAGTCTGGTGGTCCTGGTTTCCGCACCCGGGGCAGACCATGCGTATGAAACGCCAGCGGTGCGCGCAGACCGGGCAGTGATGCCAGACTTCTCCGCTCTTGGAGACGAGAAATTCGGACGCGTCGGGGTGATTCTCCAGAACGGCGAGATCCGGATCCGAGCCGCAGACGGGGCAGTACGGCTTGCGCCAGACTTCCACGGGCGCCTTGGACACCAGAGCCTGTCTATGGGCTGCGATGCAGGGAGCATAGGCGGCGCCGAGGGCCATGAGCAGGAAATCGGAGGTGACCCCGATCCGAGCCGCCGCGGAATCCAACGTTTCGCCGTCGCCCTGGGCCACGGCCTGCAGGCACTGCGAGGACAAGGCCGGGACATCCGCAAGCTTGCGTTCGAGCAGGGTCAGGCTCTCGGCCAGACTGGGAAAGATGACGCCCATGACGGGCCACACGCGAGATGCGGTCTGTCGGAACGGCCCCTGGAGAAGTTCGGTATCCAGGAAATTGACGAGGGGTTCACCGTTCAGAAAGCGTTGCTCGTCGGGCGCAAAGGTGCCGAGATCGACAGGTTCGAGGCTGTCGCGCGCCTCCGCCTGCCTGCCGAGAAGCAACCCGAAGCGGTCGATGATCTCGCGAAAGGGTTCGTGACTCCTGTCCGTTTTCTGCAACGCGGCCTTCATTCCCGGAGTTCCTTTGGACGGCATGTCTTCTCCTTGTAAAGTGGCCCGCCGGGAAACCCGGCGGGCCTTGTTATGATGATCAGCCCAGGATGCTGCGCATCGGCCGGGTCAGCGTGGCCAGGAAGTCGGCCCGGTTCAGGGGTTTCATTTCACGCCGCGCGTACTGATGGTACATTTCACGGGGCATGCTCACGAGGTAGATGACACCGAGATCTTCGGCGTCGAGCAGCTCGCAGGCATTGCCGGAGTCGCAGACAATGACCGTCTCGAGGGCGGCCTGCGGGCTCTCTGCCTTGACCTTGTCCAGACGCTCCTTGGCGAGCTTCAGCATGTCCTCGCGCTCGCCGAAGTTCATGGCCCCGGTGCAGCAGGTCTTGACGCACATGGGGATCAGTCCGGCATGGACGCGGTCGATGCACATGTCGCACTTGGTCAACATGCCCGTGGCGTCGTTGCGTCGCGGGATGTTGTACGGACACGACGAGATGATCTCGTCGCACTGCTCTTTGGACAGTTCCTTGGTCTTTTCCGTGCACACGACGATGCCCGTGGCCTCGTCGATGACGATGGCGCCGTCTACGTACCCGTCGGCCGTTGCCTTGCAGGCGGGCTGCAGGCAATGGCGGCACTGGTCCGGGAAGAAGAGCCAGTAGATGCGTCCGTCGATCTTCTTTTCGGAGAAACGGACGAGTTTGAAGTTGTGGGGGGTCAGATCCGGCGGATTCTGATGGGTGCCGGTCTGCAGGGTCGGCACGGCCTCGTGGTCATGCCACTGCTTGCACGCCACCTGACAGCCACGGCAAGCCGTGCAACGGGTGGTATCGATGAAGATGCTTTTTGCCATGTCGTTCCCTCCTACCTTGCCAGTTCCGTGACCTTGTCGGCCTTACGGATGTTCACCAGACACGCCTTGTACTCAGGAATGGTCACGTTGGGCTCGCCCACCGACGGCAGAAGCCGGTTGGTGGCGTCGCCGCAGCCGGGCGTTGTCCAGCCAAAGCAGAAGGGCATGCCGACGAGGTGCACGGTCTTGCCCTGTACGGTAAACGGGGTGATGCGCACCGTCACCATGGCGACGGCCTCGACGTTGCCGCGGATACTCTCCACGACCACCACATCACCGTTGTTGATGCTCTTTTCCTTTGCCAGTTCATGGCTCATCTCGACGTAGAGCTGCGGTTCGGCTTCGAGCAGGTACGGGGTGTTGCGGGTGTCGCCGCCGCCGCACCAGTGCTCTGTCATGCTGTATGTAGTCAGCACAATGGGGTATTTCGGATCCGCAGGCTTGGTGTACAGATCCATGTCGCTCTCGAACAGGTCGACGCATGGGTTGCTGAGCTGACCGGAGAACGGGTTCTTGGCCACGGGTGTCTCTACCGGCTCGTAGTGTTCCGGGAACGGACCGTCCACACGGCCCGGACCATAGAGCTGGCCGTGGCCCTCGGTGTGCATGATGAAGGGGTAGACGCCCTTCTCCATGGCCATGGGCGGCGCCGGCCCGTCTGGGATGTCGCCGATCCATTTGCCCTCTTCCCAGGCGATGACGGGCAGTTCGGGGTTGAAGGGCTTGCCGTTCACGTCGACGGAGGCGCGGTTGTAGATGATGCGGCGGTTCACGGGCCAGGTCCAGGTGTAGTTCGGATACAAACCGATCTTGGCCTGCATGGGGGTCTGGGCGTGGTCGCGGCGTTTGGCCAGGTTCTTGCCGGCTTCGGGATAGCCTCCGCAGTACACCCAGTTCAGGCTGGTGGTGGATCCGTCGGCCTGCAGCATGGGGAAGGCCGGGACCTGCTGCCCCTTCTTGAAGGACTTGTCGCCAATGGTCACGTCCTTGGTGAAACGGCCGTTGATGCGCATGGCCAGTTCCTCGGGGTCGTATTCCTTCAGCCAGTCGTGAGTCAGGACGCCCTCGGGGAACGCGCCTTTCTCCTTCTCGTAGAGCGCGCGCACGCGCTTCATGATCTCGACCACCATCCAGCCCATGGGCTTGCTCTGGCCGGCGGGCTCGACGCCCTTGTAGTGCCACTGGTGCCAACGGCCGGAATTGGAGGTCGTGCCGTCCTTCTCGCCTCTCTGGCAGGACGGCATGAGGAAGACCTCGGTCTTGATCTTCTTGGGATCCAGACCGGGCTGACGCCAGAAGGACGCGGTCTCGGTGTCGTGCACCTCACCCACCACCAGCCAGTCCAGCTTCTGCAGGGCCGCGCGGACCTTGTGCGTGTTGGGGAAGCTCATGGCCGGGTTGTGGCCGAAGATGACGCCGCCCTTCATCTTGCCGGCGTACATGCGGTCGAACATGAACATGCTCGAGTACTTCACGCCCGGTTCGAGTTTGGGCAGCAGGTCGTAACAGAACCCGTTTTCGGGCGTGGCATTGTCACCGAACCAGCCCTTGAGCAGACTGACCATGTATTTCGGCCGGTGCTGCCACCAGTTTACGCTCTTGGGATCCTTGGTGACCGGGGTGTTGCCCTTCAGATAGTCGTCCAGGGTCGGCCAGGCCGTGGTCGGGGTGTTGTTGTAGCCGGGGATGATGTGCCACAGCAGGGCGTGGTCCGTGGAGCCCTGGACATTGGGCTCGCCGCGCAGGGCGTTGACGCCGCCGCCGGCCACGCCGATGTTGCCCAGCAGGAGCTGGATCATGCAGCCAAGGCGGATGTTCTGCACGCCTACGGAGTGCTGGGTCCAGCCCAGGGCGTACATCATGGTGCCGGCCTTGTCGGGCTTGCCCGTGGCCGAAAAGGCTTCATAGACCTTGAGCAGGTTTTCCTTGGACACACCGGTGATGGAGGAAACCTTGTCCAGATCGTAGCGCTCGTAGTGCTTCTTCAGCAGCTGGTATACGCAGCGCGGGTCCTTGAGGGTCTTGTCGCGCTTGGACACACCGTTTTCGTCTTTGGCGAAGGCCCACTTCTTCTGGTCGTATTTCTTCGTTTTCGGATCGAAGCCCGAGAAGAGGCCGTCTTCGAACTTGTAGTCATCGCCAACGATGAAGGAGGCATTGGTGTATTCGGTGACGTAGTCCTTCTGGATGAGGTCCTTCTCCAGTATGTACTTCACCATGCCGCCCAGGAAGGCGATGTCCGTGCCGCTTCTGAGCGGGACATGCATGCAGCTTCTGGCCGACGTGCGCGAGAATTTCGGATCCACATGGATCACCGTGGCCCCCGCGTCCTTGGCCTTCAACACCCATTTGAAGGAAATGGGATGGTGCTCGGCAGCATTGCTGCCCATGATCAGAATAGCATTGGCGTTCTTGATGTCGATCCAATGCTGGGTCATCGCGCCGCGTCCGAACGACTCTGCCAGAGCCGGTACAGTCGGAGCGTGTCAGACTCGGGCCTGATGATCGATGTACACGCCTCCCAGCGCCCGGCACATCTGGTGCGTGACGGCGCATTCCTCGTTGTCCATCTGGGAGGTGCCCAGCTGGAAATACGTTTCCCAGCGGTTGACCGTGGCGCCCTTGTCGTTCTTCGCGATGAAATCCTTGTCGCGCGTGTCCTTGATCTTGCGCGCGATGTTGTCCAGCATCCAGTCCCAGTCCTTCTCTTCCCACTTGTCGCTGCCGGCAGCCCTGTATCTGGGCTTCAGGACGCGGTGGTCACTGACGTGCATGCTGTAGAACGCCGCGCCCTTGGGGCACAGCGAGCCCTCGCTGATGGGATAGTCTGCGTTGCCTTCGGAACTGATCATCTTGCCGTCCTTGACGTGCATGATGATCTCGCACCCGCAGGAGCAGAAGCCGCAGACCGACAGGACTTCCTTGGCCCCCTCGATCTTCAGCGCCTTCGCGTACGCGTAGGCGGGCTTCAGATCGAACCCCAGTTGTCCCAGGGACATGGCCGCAACGCCCGCCCCGGTAATTTTCATGAACCCTCGCCGTGAAAACGTAGCCATCAAAACCTCCATGGTTTCTGGTTCTTGCACCCGTGGCCGCGCATTGCGGAACAGGCAACCGGCGCAAAGATGATGGCTGAATAACATTTCAATCAATATTTTCAATATGTTATAAAAAACACATATGACCTTCTCTTCGATTTTGAAATCATGATTTCACCAACCTGACCGACGAGCTCGGCTTGGCCAAGGACGAAGCGGCCAACGCCATCGCCGCCGATCTTCTCAAGGTCAAAGGCCGCCCACTGCCCGTGGTGATCTCAGACAACATGACCGTCCATCCCGGCTCCTTGCAGGCCAGGAATACGGTGAGCCCCGGAAAGAGGCAGGCCAGGCATGTGGAGTGACGGCCGCTCAACATGGCCAAGAAATTCAAGCGGTTTTTTGGAACGTGGACGCCGAGGAACCGGCTTCATCAGAATGCGGAAGTTTTGAGTCGGAAAGCACGAATGCTGTCGACCTCACAGACTCGGCCAGAGACCCCGTCGGACTAGATGAGAATGACCAGAGGCGTGTACTTGGCGAGGACTCCGTCGCCGGTGATCAGCCGCATGGGTTCGGCCATGGCCTGAGCCACCAGCATGTGATCAAAAGGATCGTTGTGGTACCTGGATAGCGTCGCCAGCATTTCCGCGTGGGAGCCGAGAAGCGGCAGCTCCAGAAACCCGCTTTCCTGCGCTGAAGCGCGAAGTTCGGTCAAGTTGGCGTCCAGTTTTCCGATATTCGTTTTGATGGCGATTTCCCACCAGGAGACGGTGCTCACAAAAACTTCGTTCTCATCCGCAAGCAACAGCTCTCTCACCGGGTCAATGCGCAGTCCATTGACCAGCGCCCAGAGCAGCGCGTTGGTATCCAGCAGCAGCCTCATTTGGCTTTCCCCTCAAAAGCGGCTAGAATTTCCGCAGGCAAGGGTTCGTCAAAATCATCGGGAACAATCAGCCTGCCTTCCAGAAGACCAAGGCGTTTCTTGGGCTTGGCGTTGGCGACTGAAGAAAGTACGGCCTCCGCCCGGCCATAGCTGCCGATGAAAATGGTTTCACCCCCGGCGGCACGCTTGACCAACTGTGAAAGGGTACTCTTTGCCTTGTGCATCGGCACTATGGCTGTGGACATAAAGCCCTCCTTTGTAATCTGTCTTTTAAGAAAAGACTTAGCCATGGCTTAGCCCGACGTCAATATTGGGTGCATGCAGGGATATGTGTGAGGCAGTCTCAGAGACCCAGACGGAGAAAATTCAATATTCAAGATCTGACCCCCCCAGTCTCTACCCCGAAACAGGCCCTCAGGCCTGCTTTTTCCAGACTCCGTCATCGGGAAAAAGATGGACACCCGTTGCGATCTCCAAGGGGCTGGCGAGCCAGTTCTTGGTGGTCTCCACCCAGCGAACGAAATGCGGGGTCTTCTTGTGCTCTTCGAAGGCCTCGGCGCTGGCATAGACTTCGTAAAGGTGCAGGCAGTTCTCGTCCTCGCTGTCCTGGACCACATTGAACAACAGACATGCGCTCTCGTTCCGCACGGACCCGCGTGCGTCGTCAAGCATGGCCTCCACGAATTCCTTTCTGTATTCCGGCTTGATGTGAACATTGACCATTACAGCGAACATGTCATTCTCCTGATGTTGTTGAGTTGCCTTGTGCGCAATGCACGACTCGGGACCGAATGCATTGAGCTACAGGAAAAGAGGTGGAGAGCGCAAGCAAGAATGACAATCCGCCGTTATGCGAATTTTCGTGGTGGCAGAAGTTCTGGGAAATAAAAATCACACACGGTGGTCACACTGCTTTTCCGCAGGGACCAAGGCGATCCGCATCCCCATTGCTCCAGCCACACCCATCAGCGTTTTGAGGTTGGGATTTCCTTTCTTGGAAAGGCTCTTGTAGAGCGTCTTTTCGTGCAGGCCTGTAGCCCTGGCAACTTCAGGCATGCCGCCAAAAGCCTTGGAAACATGGCGCAGCGCCAGCAAGAATCCTTCCGTATCGCCGTCTTCCAGGCATGCATTGAGCATGTCCGCCGCCAAAGCGGGATCTTCCCGGTACATCCTTATGGCCACTTCATCAAAGGGCTTTGTAGCGCTCATTTCTTCCTCCGTTCATAGTCGGCCCTGTATTCCCTGGCCCGCTGAATGTCCGCAGTTTGGGTATGCTTGTCCCCGGCACACAGTAACAGAACGATCGTGTTGCCATCCTGCGTGTAGTACACTCGATATCCAGGCCCGTGGTTAATGCGCAGTTCGGACAATCCATCGCCGAGTCCCCTCTGGTCACCGAAATTTCCCAGAGTTGCACGCTGAATGGTAAGCGCTCAGCGAAGCCCATCTTCCAATAATTTCAAGCTATGAGATAAAGGACCTTCAATCCAAGGAGGTCCTTATGAAATCTCACATCCGCCAGAACCGCGCTGCCCGATGGCTCGCTCATGTTGAGCATTGGCGGCACAGCGGCATGAGCAAGGCCGCGTATTGCACGGCGCACGGCCTGAATTTCAGCTCATTCCGGTACTGGCTGCGTAAATCGCGCTCGGCATCAGTGGACGTGTCCGCCTTGCCGCCCGCAATCGTCCCTCTCCCATTCACCCTGGCACCGAAGGCTCCGTCCATCGGATTGATGGTCGGCACCCGTTACGCCCTCGATATCCCGGCCGACTTCGACGAGGTCACGCTGACCCGGCTGTTATCCGTGCTGGAGCCCCGATGCTGAGGATGCCCGCGGCCAAGGTCTATCTCGCTCCCGGCACCACGGACATGCGGGCCGGTATCGACAGGCTGAGCATGATGGTCCAGGGAATCCTTGATCTGGATCCTTTCTCCGGGCACCTCTTCGTCTTCTGCAACCGCAGGCGCGACGCCATCAAGGTGCTGTATTGGGACCACAACGGATTCTGTCTCTGGTACAAGCGCCTGGAGAAGCATCGTTTCTGCTGGCCCGAGCGGGTGTCCGAGGTCATGAACGTCACCCCGCAGCAGCTCGGCTGGCTCCTTGATGGACTCACGCTGACGCCGCAAGGAGCCCATCAAAGACTATACTACAAATCGGTTCTCTAGCAATAAAATCCTTGCTATTTCAATGCATTATTGCTAAATGCATTTGCATGGGAGACATTGAAAACCTTCCCGACGACGTCGGGCAACTCAAGCATCTGGTCTGCGACTGCTACCAGCAGATTAACCATCTCCAGGACCGCGTGGCCCTGTTGCAGGCCGCCCTGTACGCTCCCAAGTCCGAGAAATCCAAAGACCTCTACCAGGGCATTCTGCCGCTTCCCATCGTCAGGATCGCAGAGGCGAAACCGGTAGAAGTACCCGTCGTCGAGGTCCCGGCCCACACCAGAGCAAAGCGGGGACGTAAGCCCCTGCCGGACAATCTGCCGCGCATCGAAATCACTCACGATTTGCCCGAGGACCAGAAAGTCTGCGCCTGCGGGACCTGCCTGAAGCGCATCGGCGAAGAAGTCTCCGAAAAGCTCGACTACGTCCCGGCCATCATGCAGGTCGAGCGCCATATCCGGCCCAAGTACGCCTGCCCGGCCTGTGACGGCGAGGAGGGCATGCCGGTGGTGCGCATTGCGCCCATGCCGCCGCAGATCATCCCCAAGGGCATCGCCACGCCGAGCCTGCTGGCGCAGGTCATCACCGCAAAGTTCGTCGATGCCATGCCGTTCTACCGCCAGACCAAGCAGTTCGCCCGCCTGGGCGTGGACATTCCGCGCCATTCCATGTCCGGATGGGCCATGGCCGTGGCCAAGGCGCTGGAACCGCTCCATGAACTGTTCCAGGCGGAGATCCGATCCGGCCCGGTCATCAACATGGACGAAACCACCCTGCAAGTCCTCAAGGAGCCTGGACGATCCGATACCTCGACGTCGTACCTGTGGCTCTTCCGTGGCGGCAACCCCGAGCGGCCGACCGTGGTCTATCGTTACGATCCGTCCAGATCGGGTTCCGTCCCCAGAGAGTATCTGGGCGAGTACAAGGGCTACATCCAGACCGACGGCTACTCCGGGTACCAGACTCTCGGTGAATCGGATGGCATCATCCATGTCGGCTGCATGGCCCACATCCGTCGTAAGTTCATGGACGTCCAGAAGGCGACCTCGAAAAAGATCATGCACGGGACGGCCAAGGAGATCCTGGATCTCATCGGCCTGCTCTACAAGGTCGAGCACAACATCAAAGAACTGGAGCCGGAGGAAAAGGTCGCCAAACGCAGGGAACTGGCTGTACCCATCCTCGACGCGATACGGACCATCCTCGATGAGCGCATCGATCACGTCCCGCCCAAAAGCCTGCTCGGGCAGGCCATGACCTACGCCCGAAACCAGTGGCGCCGGGTCGTGCGCTACGTGGACTGCGGCCTGCTCACGCCCGACAACAACGCGGCCGAGAACGCCATCCGCCCCGTGGCCCTGGGTCGGAAAAACTGGCTCTTTGCCGGCGCCCCCAAGGGCGCTGACGCCAGCGCCATGCTCTTTTCCCTGGTGGAAACCGCCAAGGCCAACGAGATCGAGCCCCAGGCCTACCTGAAATTCCTCTTCGAACGCTTCCCCGCAACGCAGACCACGGAAGACATGCGGGCGCTCATGCCGCAGCACGTGGACCGATCCCTTCTCCCAAGCCTCCCCAAGCCCAAACCGCGCAAAAAATAGGGTATTTTTCCTTCATGCCTTATCGCAGATCATTTGCCACCATGGAAGATGGGGGCGATTGAGCGGTTACGCTGAATGCGCCGCAAGACGTGCACCTTGGCCAGCCTGTCGCGCAGTTTGAGAAGCCAGCCTTCGAACGGGGCTATCCCTTCGATTGTCTGATAGACGACGATTTCAAATCTCGTGCTCTCGTTCATTTTAGTAGTTTTTAATCTACCCACAGTCAACTCCTCTGGCCAAAATTATCCGCCACGCTCCGGTGAACCGGAATGGAGCCCTGGATTTAATGGAGAAGCAAAGATATGGACATTCGGCGCATCGTATACCGCTGCGACACCGAAGCTACGCGGTTTGCGGTATGCACAGGGACTGAAGTGTGAGATGCT
Organism: Desulfomicrobium salsuginis; assembly: GCF_054657795.1. Taxonomy (NCBI): domain Bacteria; kingdom Pseudomonadati; phylum Thermodesulfobacteriota; class Desulfovibrionia; order Desulfovibrionales; family Desulfomicrobiaceae; genus Desulfomicrobium; species Desulfomicrobium salsuginis. The sequence goes on from NZ_BAAHYA010000002.1 coordinate 1,196,738, forward strand.
TTGGAAGAGAATAACGCGGCATCGCAAAAATATTCGAAAGTGCGCGATATCTGCACGCACAATGACTACGTTTATGTAATCTGCTGCAAATATGTAGCAATCCACAGCGCAACCCGTCCGGAAAGGAACGGATATCATCGCAGCTCCCGATCACGCTTTTCCGCGCCACCGTGACCGGGTTGAGGCCAACGGGCCGGAAAGCTAAGGGATCTTGGAAGTCCGAGAAGCGACGTCGGAAACACCTCCTGCGGCCCGGTTGTTGCTCAAGAGCCTCTAACTCACCCAAGGCGGAACACCGCCCAACCCTCGCCACGGAAAATGCGAATGGACATGACCTTTCTCTTCCCGGTGCAGCTCAGCCTGCGCGTGGCTGCCCTGGCCACCCTGACCTCCCTGGGTGCCGGAGTGGCCATGGGCTGGGTCTTCCACCGCTTCCGCTTTCCGGGCAGGGAACTGCTCGACTCCATCTTGAGCCTGCCCATGGTCCTGCCGCCCACGGTCCTGGGCTACTACCTCATCGTTCTCCTGGGCCGAAACGGCTTCCTGGGGCGCTGGTTGCAGGACGCCTTCGGGGTGACGCTCATCTTCACCTGGCAGGGGGCCGTCATCGCCGCCGCCGTGGTTTCCTTCCCCCTCATCTTCAAGTCGGCCCGAGCCGCCCTGGACGGCGTGGAGCGCAAGTTCGAGGACGCGGCCCGGACCATGGGCTACCCCGAGTGGCGCGTCTTCCTGCAGGTCTGCCTGCCCCTGGCCGGGCGCGGCATCCTGGCGGGCACCATGCTGGCCTTCGCCCGGGCCATGGGCGAGTTCGGGGCCACGCTGATGATCGCCGGCAACCTGCCCGGCCGCACCCAGACCCTGTCCCTGGCCGTGTACAGCGCCACCCAGGCCGGCCAGGACAGCCTGGCCGCGCAGCTCGTGCTGGTCATTTCCGTGCTGTGCACCCTCATCCTCTGGGTCTCGGGGCGATTGCTGACCCCGAAATGGCAGGCATGAACATGTTCTTCATCAGCCGCACCGAGACCTCGCACGCCTCTTCGGCCCCAACGACAACGTCCCCGACCGTGACCTGCGACATCGAGGCCCGTGTCTGCGCACCCGGGGCGGAGTTTTGCCTGCAGGCCAAATTCGAGGCATCGTCACGGCGCATCGCCCTCTTCGGCCCCTCGGGCTCGGGCAAGAGCCTGACGCTCATGGCCCTGGCCGGGCTGCTCAAACCCCGGACCGGACGCATCGAGGTCCGGGGCCGGACCTTCTTCGACGCCGCCTCCGGCCTGAACGTGCCGGCCCGCAGGCGCAACGTCGGCATAGTCTTTCAGGACTACGCTCTTCTCCCGCACCTGACTGTGCGCGAGAACGTGTCCTTCGGCCTGAAACCCTTCCTCGGCCCCCTGAAGCCCGCCCACCGGCGGCGCGTCGACGAGCTGCTGGAACTTTGCGGCTTGGGCGATCTGGCCGGACAGCGCCCGAACCAGATCTCCGGCGGCCAGCGCCAGCGTACGGCCCTGGCCAGGGCCCTGGCCACGGAACCGGACCTCCTGCTCCTGGACGAGCCCTTCACCGCCCTGGACCAGCCCCTGCGCGAGCGCATGCGCGCCGAGCTCTTCGCCATCCTGGAGCGCTTCGACATGCCCATGGTCATGGTCAGCCACGACCTCGACGACGTGGACCACTTCGCCCAGACCCTGGTGGCCTTCGGCCGGGGCCGGGTCCTGGACGTGGTCGACTACGAGACGCGCCGCAGGACGGAGTCCGCCCGACAGATTCTCGACCCTCTCTTTCTGGCCGCCCAGACGCAGACCGTCTGAACGGTCACGCTTCCATCCCCTTCCGTGACCTCGTTGCAGGGCGCAACCTTTTCCCTTTAACTCAGAGGGAAATACGGTCCGATTCCATCACCCCGGACCGACAAGCCCGGAGCATCGCATGGGACTCTGCATCCAGCTACGCAAACGTCTGCCGCATTTCGACCTGCGCCTCGAACTGTCCTGCGCACGGGGAGAGCTGACGGCCATCGTCGGCCCCTCGGGCGCGGGAAAAAGCACCCTCATCCGGCTCGTGGCCGGTCTGGAAACTCCGGACTGGGGGCGCATCGAGCTCGGCGGCAGGGTGCTTTTCGACAAGGCGGCCGGAACGGACATGCCGACGCGCAAACGGCGCATCGGCATGGTCTTCCAGGACTACCCCCTCTTCTCCCACCTGACCGTCGAGAAAAACGTCGCCTTCTCCTGTCCCGACAAAGCCATGGTCGACACATTGCTGACCCGCTTCGGAATCCGGCGCCTGGCCCGGCGCAAGCCCGAAGCCATCTCCGGCGGCGAGCGCCAGCGTGCGGCCATGTGCCAGGCCCTGGCCAGCAGCCCCGACATCCTGCTGCTGGACGAACCCTTCTCGGCCCTGGACGCGCCCACGCGCAAGGACCTGCGACGCGAACTCCTGCACCTGACCGCAAGCCTGAACATCCCCGTGCTGCTGGTCACCCACGACCTGCACGAAGCCTCTGAACTGGGCGACTCCATCTTTCCCATGACCGACGGCCGCCATGACCCCGAATGGCTCACGGGAGCCATCGCCGGGGCGCGGCATGCCGCCGGCCGTCTCTCAACCCGCGTCTGCGCATAAGGACCCGACATGAAAAAATCGCTGCTTATCCTCCTCTTCCTCCTCCTCGCCCTCCCTGCCCTGGCCGGTGAGACCCTGCTCATCGCGTCCGGCGCCGGCTACAAACCCGTGGTCGACGCCCTGGCCGACGCGTACACAAAAAACTCCGGGGCGACTGTGGAGCGCATCTACGGCAACATGGGCCAGGTCATCGGCCAGGCAAAGACCAGCGGCAAGGTGGACCTGCTCATCGGCGAGGAAGGCTTCCTGCGCGCCGCCTCCCTGCCACTGGCCGAAAGCGCCGCCCTCGGCAGGGGGCGCCTCGTCCTGGCCTGGCCCAAGGGCAAGGACGAACCGGCCGACCTGAAGTCCCCGGCCGTGGCGCGCATCGCCATGCCCGACCCGGAGCGAACCATCTACGGCAAGGCCGCCGCCCAGTACCTGGACGCAAGCGGCCTGCGCGAACCCCTCAAGGACAAGCTCGTGGTCGTGGGCACCGTGCCGCAGGTCTTCACCTACCTGGCCACGGGCGAGGTCGACGCCGGGTTCATGAACCTGACCCAGGCTTTGGCCGCTCCCGACCAGATCGGCGGGTACAGGGAGATGGACGAGAAGCTCTACAAGCCCGTGTCCATCGCCTGCATCCGGATGGAAAACGCCCCGTCCCCCGACGCCGCCCGCACGTTCGCCGACTTCCTCGGCACGGACGGCGCCAAGGCCATCATCGCCGCGCACGGACTGTAGGCATGCTGGAGTCGCTGACCGACCCGAGGACCATCGGTCCGCTGCTCCTGACCCTGAAAGTCCTGGCCAGCGCCGGGGGCGCGCTGCTGCCGTGCGGGGTGCTCCTGGCCTGGTACCTGAGCGGAAAACCCTCGCCCGCCCGGACCGTGGTCGATTTCCTCGTGGCCGTGCCGCTGGTCTTCCCGCCCATCGCCACGGGCTTCATCCTGCTCATGCTGCTCGGTCGAAACGGCCCTCTGGCGGCCGTCATGCCCGTGGACGTCGTCTTCGCCTTTCCAGGGCTGGTCCTGGCGTCCATGGTTTCGGGGCTGCCCCTGCTGGTCAAGCCCGTGGAGGCGGCCCTGCGCAACCAGGGCAAGCGCCTGTCCGAAGTGGCGGCCGTCCTCGGCAAGACGCCCTGGCAGACGTTCCGTCTGGTCCTGCTGCCCACGGTCCGCAGGCCGGTGCTGGCCGGGTGGCTCCTGGCCCTGTGCCGGTCCATGGGCGAGGTCGGCGTGACGCTCATGCTCGGCGGCAACATCATCGGCCGGACCAACACCCTGTCCCTGGAAATCTACAACTGCGTCTTCACCGGCGAGCTCGACCGCGCCATGGCCCTGTGCGCCATCATCGCCACGATCTCCGGCGGGATGCTCCTCACGCTCAAACGGCTGTCCGCCATCTAAAAACACACGGAGAACCACAATGAACACTCTTGAACAGGTCCGCCAGCGGGCTGTCGACATCTGGAAGGATGCGGGCCTCATGGACGAAACCGTCGAGGTCACGGCCGCGCCGCTGACCGTCGAACAGGCCATCGGCAAGCCCGAAGGCCAGGATTTCCCGATCCAGAAAGGCAAGGAAAAGCTCATGGAGGCGCGCTTCAAGGGTGCCAAAGGGCAGGCCTTCACCGACACCTACGGCAACTATCAGGGCACCCTGGCCGACATCGCCCGCCTGGACCTGACCGCACCCAAGGCCAGTGCCGTCTTCGTGGCCACTCTGAACGCCGTCATGCGCAGCATGGACAGGGCCGAGTGCACCATTCACTGCAAAGACGCCGGCCCGGCCGAGTGTTCGAGCCGCATCGCCGCGCACATCCGGGAACGTCACGGCGCCCCGAAAATCGGCATGGCCGGGTTCCAGCCGGCCATGATCAAGGCACTGAGCGGCGAATTCACCATGCGCGTCCTGGACCTCGACCCCGACAACATCGGCCAGGTCCGGCACGGCGCCCTCATCGAAGGCGGGAACGCCACGGCCGACGTCCTGCGCTGGGCCGACCTGCTCCTGGTCACGGGCACGACCCTGGCCAACGGGACCATCGACATTTTCCTGACGGAAAAGCCGGTCATCTTCTACGGCACCACCATCGCGGGAGCTGCGGCCCTCATGGGATGGGAACGATTCTGCCCGTGCAGCATGTAAGAATGAATTTCGAACATCATTATCCAATTTATCCCGCAATCACTTTTTCGATCACATCCGTGACAGCATAGACCAACTCGATAAAAATGACGCATATGAATTTTCAAATCATCACAAGGAGATCCATATGCGTCTTTTACTGCTCTCAATCATTTCTTTTTGCATCCTGCTGTCATCTGCAGCATATGCAGACAACGCGACTTCAGCGGCAAAACCGAAGCCACTCGCACCGGTCACGTTTCAAGACGGCAATGTTTTCGATCCCATGAAATTCGCCGTAATCGGCAAATACGTCTATTATGACCAGTTCAAGATCTACACGGGTTCATCCAAGGACGATCCCGGCTTCGGAAAGCGCAGACGTACGGCCCACGCCGGCCAGCTGACCTTCCGCGCCGGGGTGTTCGAAGGCTTCGAAGCGTTCGTCACGGCCACGGCCTTCGACAAGGAACTGGAGCGCAAGAACGCCAAAGGGCTGACGGATGAAAGCGATGTCCAGGGCCTGGGCGACATCCAGGTCATGGGACGCTGGCAGGCCTTGTCGCAGAAGAAGGGCGACCCGCTTTCCCTGGCCCTGGGCCTGGGCCTTGAAATCCCCACGGCCGACAGCGACAACCGCAATACCTTCGGCACGCAGCCGTACATGGGGCCTTTTCTGCAGTTGAGCACAGGTTCCTGGAACCCCAAGGCCTCCCTGAGCGCGTCCCGGGTATTCGGCCGATCCCGCCTGGACGGACAGCTCATGTGCACGCTGAACACCGAGGGGGAGCATGACCTGGAAAAGGGCGACATGTTCCAGTACGATCTCGGCTACGGCTTCGCCTTGAGCAAATGTCTCACCGCGGGCCTGGCCATGAACGGGGTGCATCAGGAGAAGAACACGCAGCAGATGGCTCCGGGCGTGACCAGGAAGGATCCCAACTCGGGCTGCGACATGATCTTCCTCGGCCCCGAGCTGAGCTTGAGGGTCGAACCGTTGAACATGGTCCTGGGGCTGGCCGCGCCCATCACCGTGTACGCCGACATGGACGGCACCCAGCCCGTCGAGGATTACCGCGTCGTCGCCAAGCTGGCGATGCAGTTCTGAAAAAAAATGGGGCCCGGCGCGAACTCGTCGCACCGGGCCCCGCACACAAAGGAATCCGGAAGGTCTATTCGAGGGTCAGGATGACCGAGAAGGCCTTGACCATGGCGCAGATGTCGTCGCCGACCTTGAGGTCGAGCTTGCTCACGGACTCGTCGGTGATGAGCGAGGTGATCTTGGTGCCGTCGGCCAGGTCCACCACCACCTCGGCCGCGATCTGACCGACGTTGACGGCCGAGATCTTCCCGCAGAACTTGTTGCGGGCGCTGGTCTTGAACATGGAGTCCTCCTTGACCAGCACGACCCACGGGGCCTTGACCGTGGCGATGACCGTCATGCCCATGGCCAGACCCAGATTCTGGAAACTCTCCTTGGTGATGACGGACACGACCTTGAGGCCCGAGGCCGTGGTCACCTCCACCTCGCTCAGGATGGCGCCGTCGCGGATGGCGCTGATCTGACCGACGAACATGTTGCGGGCCGACGTCTTCATCTTTCTTTCCTCGTAGATGTAATGGTTCATGATCCTCCTGGTGTCGGCATCGGAAAAGCTGACATATTGGGAGGACGGGTTCTGGTGGCCGAGCATGGCGTCGACCACGACCAGCGGCACCCCGCCGCGCAGCAGTTCCACCGCGCGGGAATGCCGCAGCACGCGCGGGTTGAGGAGGTCGCGCGGGATGTCCGTGCCCTGGCCGCGCTCGGAGAACTTGCGTCGCACGTAGCCCTGGTCCAGGCGGAAGACCTGGCCGCGAAGCTCCATGCTCATGGGGTCGTCGAAGAACAGCGTCAGACCGTCCACGACCTCCACGGGCAGCGGGATCTCGCGCGACGCCTCTCCCCTGACCCGGACCACGCCGCGGGCCAAGTCGAAATCCTCGCGGTCGTCGAGTTCCAGGGCCTCGCCGAGGCGCATGCCCGTATGGCGCAGCAGCAGGAACAGCAGCCACATGCGCATGCGCCCCTGCCGGGTGCGGGTGTCGCGGGCCGCGAGCAGCCAGTCGCGGAAAGACCTGGTCAGGGCGTCGAGCTGAGCCAGACTCAGATGCTTGACCGTGTCGGGAACCTGGAACATGCGCGCCGCCTTGGGCGCCTTCCCGGTCCCGGCGGCCGGGATTCCCATGCCGCGCCGAGAAATCTCCTCCTGGGCCAAAAAGGCAAGATGTAGCAATGCATTCGGATCAAGTTGATCCATTTTATTTGTATCAATCTGCAAGGCTGCGCCGGACTGAGTCATGCAATCCCCCCTTAAAAACACATGCACGATACGCAAAGACATGAGCAATGCAGTCACGCTTTGGCCTGCATGCGTGACCACGTTGCCAAACAGGCTTGCCCGAGGCCAGAGGAAAATCAACACCAACCTGGAAAGGAGACCATAATGAAATCACGAACGCTGACTGCACTTTTGTCCCTTGTCCTCATCCTCTTCTCGACGACCGTTTTCGCCGGCGACCTGCTGGTCTCCGCGGCGGCCAGCCTGACCAACGCCTTCCAGGACATGAAAGGCCCCTTCGAAAAGGCCCACCCCGGAACCACCATCGTCTTCAACTTCGCGGCTTCGGGCCCGCTCCTGCAGCAGATGGAGCAGGGCGCGCCCGTGGATGTTTTCGCGTCCGCCGACCAGGAAACCATGAACAAGGCCGAAAAGCTCGTCGACCCCTCCACCAGGGTCGATTTCGCGGGCAACGCCCTGGTGCTCGTCGTGCCGGCCGAAGGCGCCCAGCCCCTGACCGGTCCCGCTGACCTGCAGGGCGAACAGATCAAGCTCGTCGCCATCGGCAACCCCGAATCCGTCCCCGTCGGCCGCTACACCAAGGGCGCCCTGACCGCGGCCGGCCTCTACGACGCTCTGACGTCGAAATTCGTGCTGGCCGAGAGCGTACGCCAGGCCCTGGATTACGTGGTCCGCGGCGAGGTCCAGGCCGGCTTCGTCTATGCCACTGACGCGGCCCTGCGCGCCGACAAGGTCAAGGTCGCGGCCGAAGTGGCCGGCCACAAGCCCATCAGCTACCCCATCGCCCTCGTGCAGACCTCCAAGAGCAAGGACCTGGGCCAGGCCTTCATCGACTTCGTCAAGGGCGCCGAAGGCCAAGCCATCCTGGCCAGGTACGGCTTCAAGAAGCCCTAGACGCCACGCGCTTTCAGGGGGGCTCCATGCCGCCTTGAAAGTGTGTGGAGAGAAAGCTCCCCAAGCCCCGGCGCCGTGCGCACCGTCCGCCGGGGCCTGTGCTCAACTGCCGCCAAGCAGTCGGGCGCGGAGCTTCGGCTCGCTCGTTTCGGGCGAAAGCCAGATATTGAAAAAGCGGTCCGTGAATTCCTGTTCCCGTATGGCTCCGATAAAAACGCCGTTCCTATAGAACAGCGTGCCTCCCGCCCTGTCGCGCACCCCCGTCAGGGTCATGTCTTTGACGACGTCAGGGAAAATCGCTTCCATGCGCGCCCCGAAGCGCCGCAGCGTTTCAGGGTCGTCCAGGCCCTGCCGGCGCATTTCCTCGATGCTCCTCGTCGCGATGTCCGCCCCCTTGAGTTCCATGTGATAGACGATATGCAGCGCAAAGGGCCCGTCAGGGCGCCAGCTCCCGGCGGGCGCGTACAGGGTGGCGGTGTAGACGTTCCAGACCAGGAAACTCAGGTTGCCGCTGCCCACGGGCTGCGGGTTGTCCATGTATCTGTAGAGATGTGCGGGTGCGGACAGGGCGTCTGCCGCAAGGAGCAGGATCAGGAGCCAGGCGCGAAGAAAGCCTTTCATGTGCATTACCTCCCTCGGACGCAATGCGGACGTCCATGATGGAGAGGTATGACGAAAAAGACCGGGAAGGAAGCGACAATCGGAAGGGCCTGGGGGGTGAAAGACAGAACGCGCCCCGAAGGACGCGTTCTGTCTCGATCAATTTCGGCAACGACCCGTCACACCTTGAACTTCTTGACCAGCCCCTCCAGAGCCCTGGCCAGCAGGGAGAGGTTTTCGGAACTCTGCTTGAGCTCCGTGCTGTTGGTCGAGATGCGCCCCGAGGCGGTGCTGACCTGGACGATGTCCTTGGCGATCTCGCCCGTGACCACCGAGGCCTGGGACACGTTCTCGTTGACCTCCTGGATACCCATGGAGGCCTGGCCGACGTTCTCGGCGATGTCGCGGGTGGCGGCGGACTGCTGCTCCACGGCGGCGGCGATGGTCGAGACGAAGGTGCTGACCTCCTCGATGACCGCCATGACCTGGCCGATCTCCTCGATGGTCGCGGTCGTGGAGCCCTGGATGCCGGCGATGCGGTCTCGGATCTCCTCCGTGGCCGAAGCCGTCTGGTTGGCCAGCTCCTTGATCTCGTTGGCCACGACGGCGAAGCCGCGGCCGGCCTCGCCGGCACGTGCCGCCTCGATGGTCGCGTTCAGGGCCAGAAGGTTGGTCTGGGAGGATATGGCCGTAATGGCCTCAGTGACCTTGCCGATCTCGCGGGCAGCCACCCCGAGCTGATCCACGCGCTGCGAGGCCGAGTTGGCCTTGGCCACGGCGCGCTGGGTGACCTCGCGGGTCTTGTCCGTGTTGCCGGCGATCTCGTGGATGGTGGCGCTCATCTCCTCGGCCGCCGTGGCCACGGTGCCGACGTTGGTCGAGGCCTGCTCCATGGCCGCGGCCACGGAGTTCATGTTGGCGTTCATCTCCTCCGAGGCCGTGGCCACGGTGTTCGACTTGGCCGAAAGCTCCTCGGCGCTCCTGAGCAGCCCGTCGGACATCGTCTCCAGCTCGGCCGAGGAGCCCAGGAGGACTCTGGCCCGCTCGGTGATGTCCCGGACAATGACCCGCAGGTTCGAGGCCATGTGGTTGAGGTGCCCCTGCATGTCGCCCAGCTCGTCCTTGCGGCTGACCGTCAGTTCGCCAGTCATGTCGCCGTCGGCCAGGCGCTCCAGGTAGTCGCCGGCCTCGCGCAGTGGCCGCAGCACGCTGGCCCGGATCTGCAGCCAGGAAACGGCGCCCACCAGCAGGAGTATGCCCATGGTGACCGCACCGACGGTAAGCTCGCTGGACAGGATCGCGGCGTTGGTCTCCTTCAAGGAGGAGATGACGACGAACGCGCCGTGCACCTCGCCGGCCTTCCATCCTTCCTTGACGCCCCCGGTCGGGTCCTTCTCGCCCTTGGGGTCGCCGTGGCAGTACAGGCAGTCCTCGGACAGACGGATCGGCTTGAAATAGAGGAGTCTGTCCTTCTCGACGATGACCTTTTCCTGGATGTTCGAGGAGCTGAATTCGGCCAGCACCTTCCGTTCCAGGTCATTGGGCGCGTTCTTGGGGTTGCGGGGGCTCTCCTTGGGCACCTTGAACTCGTACCCGGCCTCCGCGGCCTTGGCCGCGGCCGTGTTCATGGCCGTGACGATGGGCACGGATTGCAGCAGCCTGGCCGGATCATCCTTGAGTTCATCCAGCGGACGGAGCACTCCGAGCTTGTGCTTGTGGGCCATGTCCTCGCGCACGGACTCGGCCATCATGACCACGGAGCGGCTCTCTTTGAGCTTGCCGCCAATGGCGGCGTCCGTGACGTCGCGTATGTGCATCCAGGCCATGACCAGCGCCAGGACCAGTGGGCCGCAGCCGGTAATCAGCAGTATCTTCCACTTCAGACTCAGTCGCGCCCACATAATTTTCTCCTCAGTTGCGCCGTTTTCAAGCAGGAAGAATAATTAATTGCACGTACAGACGAACGCAAGCACTATTCGTGTAACGACACAAAATCAAAGGAGGAAACGTCCACCAGCCCCCTGTCGGTCAGTCGCAGCTTCGGGATGACCGGTAGCGACAGGAAGGACAGCTGCATGAACGGGTTGATGTCCGCGGGGCAGCCCAGGGACCGGGCCGCGGCGTTGAGGCGATCCAGGCCCGCCGCGACCTCTGCGGGTTCGCGGTCGCTCATGAGCCCGGCCAGGGGCAGGGGCAGAAGCTCCAGCACCCGGCCGCCTTCGACACAGACATAGCCGCCGCCGCACGCCTCCAAAGTCCGCACGGCCAGCATCATGTCGGCGTCCGAGACGCCGACCGTGATGAGATTGTGGGAATCGTGGGCCACGGTTCCGGCCAGGGCGCCCCGCCGGATGCCCAGACCCCGCACCAGCCCCAGCCCCCTGCCCCCGGTGGCGTGGTGGCGTTCGAACACGGCCAGCTTGGCCACGTCCGCGTCAGGGTCGGCGCAGACGAGGCCGCCCTCGACCCTGGGCTTGACGAGGTCGACCTCGGTCACGATCTGTCCCGGCACCGTGCGGATCACGCGGACCCGCCCGTCCCGGGCCGGGATGTCGAGACAATCTGTGGACAGGCCACCAAGACGGACGCTGCCCGTCACCGTCACGCCGCTGGGGGCGGCGTCCCACGGCTGGTCGTCGATATGCCTGCCGCGCAGATGGACGGAGGAGATGGCGAAGGAATCCAGGTCGTCGAGGAGAATGAAGTCCGCCCTGTAGCCCGGGGCCACGGCCCCTCTGCGGTGCAGGCGGAAATACCGCGCCGTGTTGATGGAGGCCATCTGGATGGCCCGCAGGGGCGAGAGGCCGTTGTTCACGGCCAGCCGGACGGCGTGGTCGAGGTGGCCCTGGCGCAACAGGTCGTCGCAGTGGCGGTCGTCGGTCACCAGGGAGCAGTTCTGACTGTTGAAATCGTTGACCAGGGGCAGCAGCTCCACGAGGTTCTTCTCGGAACTGCCCTCGCGGAGCATGACGTGCATGCCCTTGCGCAACTTCTCCCGGGCCTCGGCCAGGTGCACGGCCTCGTGGTCGCTCCCCGGACCGGCCAGGATGTAGGCGTTCAAGTCGAGGCCCGTCAGCCCAGGCGCGTGGCCGTCGATGGGCCTCGTCCCGGCTGCGACGAGCTTGGCCAGGACCTGCGGGTCCTGAAACAGCACGCCGGGATAATTCATCATTTCCGCCAGACCGGGCATGCGCTCGGAAAAATCCTCAAGCATGGCCTGAATTTCCTGAGGCGAGATCCTGGCCCCGGCCGTCTCCAGGTGCGTGGCCGGCACGCAGGACGGCATCATGCAGCGGATCTCCATGGGCAGTTTGCAGGTGGTCTCCAGCAGCCAGCGGATGCCGTCGAGGCCCAGCACGTTGGCCAGCTCGTGGGGGTCGCAGACGGTCACGGCCGTGCCGTGGCCGGCGGCCACCCGGGCGAAACGCACGGGGTCGAGCAAGGTCGATTCGATGTGGATGTGCCCTTCCACCAGCCCCGGGCAGAGGAAGCGACCTTCGGCGTCCAGGGTTTCCTCGGCCTCGTAGTCGCCGATGCCGAGGAACACTCCGTCCTTGACGCCGATGCTCGCGGGGTGGATTTCGCCGGACAGGACATTGACCAGCATGCATCCGCGTATGAGAAGATCCGCCGGGGCTTCTCCCCTGGCGGCGGGAATGAGTCGATTCAAGGACATGGCGTCACCTCGCGTCTGTATGTGGTGGTCAGGGACGGGTTTTCCAGCGGCGGTGCATCCAGAACCACTGTTCCGGATGCCTGAGGACCATACGCTCCACGGCGTCGGTGTAAAAGCGGCAGATGCTCTCGATGCGCTCCGCCCTGCTCCCCGTCAGCCCGGCGGTGTCCAGGCAGGGCAGGGTCACGAAGCGGAAGCGCCCCTCGGGCAAGCGAAGCAGGAAGCAGGGCCAGACCTCGGCCTTGGCCCGCAGGGCCAGGATGGCCGGCCCCTTGTTGACGGCCGCGACTTCGCCCAGAAACGGCAGGAACTGGGCTTCGGCGCGCCTGCAGTTATGGTCGACCAGGAAGGCGCTCAAGCCACCTCCCCGCAACTGCCCCAGGGCCGAGACCGCGGCGTCGCGATGCGGCAGGACCCTGATCTTGCTCTGGGAGCGCATGTGCATGAGCAGGTCGGACAGGGCAGGGTCCTTGGGCAGACGGACCACGACCTGGCAATCGGTTTTGCTGGAGAAGCATTTGAGAACTCCCCCCAGCAGTTCCCAACTGCCGAGATGCCCGGTCACCCCGACGATGGGCCTTGGCGAGGAGCACATGCGCGCGAAAAGCTCCGGGTTTTCGTATTCGACGCGCTCCGCCAGGAAACGATAGTCCATGTAACGGGCATGAAAAAGTTCCAGAAAGGCGCAGGCGCTGTGCCGGAAGCTGGCCCTGGCCAGTTCCCTGGCCTGGCGTTCCTCCAGCCCGAGGCGGTCCCGGATGCGGGCCGTCGTTTCCTTTCTGCGCGCGGGCAAGGCCGTCCACATCAACCAGCCCAGACCTCTCCCGAAAGCATGGATGTCCTTCAGCGACAGGGACGAGCACAGGGGCAGGAAGGCGTTGTAGAGAAGTTGCCGCATCAGATGGCTCCCAAGGAGTTCATGAGTTCTTCGATGCGCTCGCATTGGCGCTGCATTTCCTCGGGATCCCTGGTGCAGTCCGGCAGGTCGACGGGATCGCCGTAGACGATGACGCAACGCGAAAAGGGCCAGGGCAGCTGGAACTTGTCCCAGGCCTTGTGAAATATCTTGGCCCGCTCCATGACCACCCGTACGGGAACCACGGGCGACCCGGCCAGGTTGGCCAGGAAGACCGCCCCCGGCTTGACCTTGTGGCGCGGCCCGCGCGGACCGTCCACGGTGAAGATGACCCCCAGGTCGTGCTCCTCCATGAACCGCTTGGCCGCGACCAGGGCGCGCATCCCGCCACGGGAACTGGACCCGCGCACGGTCCTGAACCCGAAGCCCTCGAGAACCGTGGCCAGAAGCTCGCCGTCCTTGCTCTGGCTGACCACGCAGGCCATGTGCTCGTCGGAATGGGAGGGGATGAGGGGGAAGATCTCGTCGTGCCAGAGGATGATGACCGGGCGCCTGGCGCGCAGGGCCGGATCCTTGAAAACGGCCAGGTTGCGCCGCTCCAGCCGCAAGGTCATGCACCACAGGCGCACGATCGGCACGAGGATGGCCCCGATGAGCCGCGGGGGGAAGGAAAGGCGCACTGCTGTCTCCTGTTAAAAATCGAATCGGATTTGCCGATGGTCAAATGGTAACTTGATAGATCAAAACGATTTGACCGCTCCGCAACGCTGCGTAATGCATCGAAAAAAAAAACAAGGAGCCCGGCCATGCCCATCATTCTCAATTGCGAAGGCGAACCATGCCCCAACCCCGTGCTGCGTTGCAAGCAGCTTCTGGACTCCGAGTCGCCGCAGGACATGCAGGTCATCGTGGACAACGACGCGGCCAAGGAGAATGTCAGCCGCTATTTGGCCAGCAAGGGCATGCGCATCGACGACATGCGCAAGGACGGCGGCCTGTGGACCATCACCGCTTCCCGCACGGCAGGGGCTGAAGGCGCAGCGGCGGCCCCCGCAACGCAACCTTCGGAGCGGTCCTGCCCGGTCTGCGCCCCGAAAATCCTCGTCTTCATCACCCGCGACGTCATCGGCCAGGGTGACGACACCCTGGGCTCGCGCCTCATGGGCAACTTCCTGGCCACCCTGCCGGAGCTGGGCGACGCCCTGTGGCGCATCATCCTGGTCAACAGCGCCGTCAGGCTGGCCACGGACTCGAACCCGGCCTCGGAGCACCTGAAAAAACTCGAAGCCGCCGGCGTGTCCATCCTGGTCTGCGGCACCTGCCTCGAATTCTTCAAGCTCATGGACCGCAAGGTCGTGGGCGAGGTCACCAACATGCTCGACGTGGTCACCAGTCAGCACGTCGCCGACAAAATCATTACCCTTTAGGGGGCAGTCCCGCTTCCAGCGAGGGGCAACCCCTCGCTCTTCCAGGCCAGAATCCCGCCGCGCAGGTCGAAGACGCGCTGGAAGCCGAGTTCGTCGGCCAGGGCCAGCACGTGCGAGCTGCGGTTGCCGCTGCGGCAGTAGGTGAAAATGGTCGCCGTGCGGTCCAAGGCCGCGAAACGCTCCCGGAAATCCGGCTCATAGTAGTCCAGCAAGACCGCCCCCTCGATATAGCCCTGCCGGAACTCCCCCGGCGTGCGCACATCAAGGATCAAAAAATCGGCCTTTCCCCGGTTGCGCTCCACGAGTTCAAGGGCCGCCCGCGGCTCCAGGAGCCGCGCGTCCTCCCGCAGGCACCCCGCCAGCAGCAGGGCCATGAACCATGTCACGGCCAGCGCGACCCGGCGGCACGTCGACCCGCTCATGCCACGCGTTCCGCGGAGGCGAAAATGGAAAACCGGTTCTGCCGGGCGAAGCCGATGAGGGTCAGGTTCATGTCGCGGGCCAGGAGCACGGCCTGGTGGGTCGGCGCGCCGAGGGAGACGAGAATGGGGATGCCGGCCCGCCGTCCCTTGTGCACGATCTCCGAGGAGATGCGGCCCGAGGTGACCATGACCGTGCGGGACAGGTCGATGCCGTCGTGCAGGGCCCGCCCCACGACCTTGTCGGCGGCGTTGTGGCGCCCGACGTCGTCGCGGATGAGCTCCGGCTCCCGGCCTTCGACGCTCAGGGCCACGGTGTGCACCCCGCCCGTGGCGTGGTGCAGGTCGGAATAGCGCCGGAACCAGTTGGCCAGCTCCTGGATGCGCGCGGCGGGCAGGGAAAAGCCGCCGGCCAGGGGCGAGCGGACTTCCAGCTCCGCGGCGCTGGCGAACATGACGCCCTTGCCGCAGCCCGAGGTGAAGGTGCGCCGCGAAAGGCGCTGCGGGTCCACGGCCGTGGCCAGGGAGACACGCACGGCCCACACGGCCGGGTCGACCTCGCTGCCGAGGAAATCCTGCGGCCTGTCCAGAAGTCCCGAGGTGTGCAGAAAGCCTCTGACCAGGTCGTCCAGATGTTCGGGGGTGCACATCAGGGTGGCGATTTCCGTGTCCCCGGCCATGATGGTCACGGGCACTTCCGTGGCCACTACGTCCATCTCGTGGGCGGGTCCGGCGGCCGTAACCTTGACGATGTCCATCTGGACCAGGGGTTCGAGGGGCTGTGGGTCGGGCATGAACGCTCCTTGCTCTGTTTTCGCGCCGCCGTGCCGAGCGCGCGCCGTCCCGATTCCTACCCGCAGGCCGGGGCCTGTCAAGACGCGATCATGCCGAATGGGCGTACGGGACCGACAGCGCCCACCTCGTGACAAACTTCACATTTAAAGTCTTGCCCTCCGCAAGGGATGAATATACAGGGAAAAACTTTGTCGAGGGATGCCGGCCCGCCGCCGACCTGTCCCCGGAAACGGCGGAACCGCGGGCCTCGTGCGTGATTGAAGAACATTTCAAGGAGGATCGGATGAAACGGATTGGAACCCTTGCCCTGCTCGTGGGGCTGCTGATTCTGGGCGGTGTCGCCACCGCCATGGCCGGAAGCGTCGAGATGCCCGAGAGCGTCCTGATGAGCGCCAAGGGCGTCAAGGACTACACCCCCAAGAAAGCCGAAGTGACGTTCAACCACGCTTCGCACATGCACATCGCATGTCAGGACTGCCACCACACCGTGCCGCAGACCTACACCTTCCAGAGCTGCATGTCCGAAGGCTGCCACGACAACGCCAAGGACCGCACGACCGCGAGTTCCCTCTACAACGCCTTCCACACCACCAAGGACACCTCCAAGAGCTGCGTGGGCTGCCACCGCGACCTCAAGAAGCAGGGACAGGGCGAAGCTCCCCTGGCCTGCAACAGCTGCCACGTGAAGTGATCTTCCGGCGCCCCCACCTCCCGGGGGCGCCTCTTTTTCCCCTCCCCCTATCTTTCCCGCTTTCTTCCGCCCCATGAGACGCCCGAGCGGGGCGCTTCGTTCCGGCAAGGGTCGTCGACTGTCTGACTGAGCCAGGCATCGTTCGTTTTCCCGTCGCCTGTCGCCCGAAGCTCCAGCCTTAGTCCGAAGAAGCGGCGGGAAAACGTTACGAGGCCGGCGATGGAGTTTCGCCGGCCCTTGCCGGAACGAAGCGCCTCGCGCCGCTCTGCACGACTTTCCCAAGAATGGACGAAGTGGACTTGATGGACGATATGGACGTGCCACCGCCCCCCTCTTCTGGCCCCGCACAAATTGACCTCAAACCCACATTCGTGCTTCAGTTGTTCAGCACCAATACACGGAGCCCCCGACATGACCGCACCACCTTCCTCCTCCCTCCTCTGCGCCCGCGACCTGACCAAGGTCTACCATTCCGGCGCGGCCCCTGAGGTGCGCGCCCTGGGCGGGGTCAGCCTGGACCTCTTCCCTGGCGAACTGGTCGTGCTTCTGGGCGCCTCGGGCAGCGGCAAGTCGACGCTCCTGAACATCCTCGGCGGCCTGGACACCCCCACCAGCGGCGCCCTGTCCTACCGCGGCCAGGACCTGACCCATGCCGACGAGAGGACCCTGACGGCCTACCGCCGCGAGTCCGTGGGCTTCATCTTCCAGTTCTACAACCTCATCCCGAGCCTCACGGCCCGCGAGAACGTGGCCCTCATCACGGACATCGCCGACGAGCCCATGGAGCCGGCCGAGGCCCTGGGCCTGGTCGGGCTTTCGGCGCGCCTGGACCACTTCCCGTCCCAGCTCTCGGGCGGCGAGCAGCAGCGCGTGGCCATCGCCCGGGCCATCGCCAAGAACCCTGACGTGCTCCTGTGCGACGAGCCCACGGGCGCCCTGGACGTGCGCACGGGCATCACGGTGCTCTCGGCCATCGAGCGCATCAACGCCGAGCTCGGCACCCTGGCCGTGGTCATCACCCACAACGTGGCCATCGCGGACATGGCCGACCGCGTCATCCTGCTCTCGGACGGCCGCATCACGGACATCCGGACCAACGACACCCGCCGCCGGGCGGAAGAGCTGGTGTGGTGAGATGCGCGCCCTGAACGTGAAGCTCCTGCGGGACCTGTGGTCCATGAAAGGTCAGATGGCGGCCGTGGCCCTGGTCATGTCCTGCGGCCTCATGGTCATGATCATGGCCCGCGGACTGGTCATGTCCCTGGAGACAGCCCGGGACGAATACTACGCCTCTCACCGCCTGGCCCACGTCTTCTGCGACCTCAAGCGCGCCCCCAACGCCCTGAAGGCGCGCCTGCAGGAGATCGACGGCGTGGCGGCCCTGGAGACGCGCGTCAGGGGCACCCTGACCCTCGACCTGCCGGGCCTGCGAGAACCGGCCGACGGCCTGATCCTGTCCCTGCCCGACGGCCGGCAGACCGAGGTCAACCGCCTGCACCTGCGCCAGGGCCGCCTGCCCGAGCCCTACAGCCCGGACGAGGTCGTGGTCAGCGAGCCCTTCGCCAAGACCCACGGCTTCGTGCCCGGCCACACCCTGGAGGCGACCATGTACGGGGCACGCACGAGCCTGCGCATCGTCGGCATCGGCATGTCGCCCGAATACGTCTACGAGACGCGGCCCGGCGAGACCGTGCCCGACAACCTCCGCTACGGGATCTTCTGGATGAGCGAGGGCGCCCTGGCCGACGCCTTCGCCCTGAGCGGCGCCTTCAACAGCGTCGTCCTGACCCTGGCGCCCGGGGCCGAAACCGGCCCCGTGAAGAAAACCCTGGACCGCATCCTGGCCCCCTACGGCGCCCTCGTGGCCTTCGACCGCTCCGAGCACGTCTCGACCAAGCTCATCGACGACCGCATCGCCATGCTCAAGGGCTTCGCCGTGGCCTTCCCCGTCATCTTCCTGTCCATCGCGGCCTTCATGACCAGCGCGGCCCTGACCCGGCTGGTGCGGCTGCAGCGCGAGCAGATCGCCCAGCTCAAGGCCTTCGGCTACTCCTCGGCGGACGTGGGGCTGCACTACTTCCAGTTCGCCCTGGCGGCCGTGGTGGCGGCCACCCTGCTGGGCTCCGTGATCGGCCTGTGGCTGGGCGACAACCTGGTGGGGATCTACCGGAAGTTCTTCCAGTTCCCGAACCTGGTCTTCCGCCCCGACTGGTGGGCCCTGGGCCTGGCCCTGGGCGCCAGCGCCGGGGCGTCCTTCCTGGGCGTGCTGGGGGCCGTGCGGCAGGCCGTGAGCCTGCCCCCGGCCGAGGCCATGCGGCCCGAGCCGCCGGCGCGCTTCGAGCCGTCGTTCCTTGAGCGCATGGGGCTCATGCGCCTGCTCTCGCCCATGCAGCGCATGGCCCTGCGCAACCTGGAGCGCAGGCCCTGGCAGGCCTTCTTCACGGCCTTCGGCCTGGCCATGGCCACGGCCATCCCCATCGTGCCCGGCGCCATGGGCGACGGCATCGACTACCTCATGGACTTCCAGTGGCGCCTGGCCCAGCGCCAGGACGCCACCGTGACCCTCATCGAACCCGGCTCCCCCGCCGCCCTGCACGCCCTGGCGGCCATGCCCGGCGTGCTGCACGCCGAGCCCTTCCGCGTGGTCCAGGGGCGCATCGTGAACGGCCTGCGGGAGCGCCGCGTGGGCCTGACGGGCCGCCCCCCCGACGCGCGCCTGAACCTGCTGCTGGACGACAGGGGGCGGGCCGTGGACCTGCCCCTGTCCGGCCTGCTGCTGTCCGAGAAGCTGGCCGAGGTACTGGAACTCTCCCCCGGCGACCCCGTGCGCATCGAGGTCCAGGAAGGCCGCCGCCCGGTGCTCGAAACCTTCGTGGCCGGGACCATCACGGACTTCGCCGGGGTCGGGGCCTACATGGACCTCCACGCCCTGGGCAGGCTCATGGGCGAGGAGCGCGTCGTCAGCGGGGCCCACGTGGTCCTCGACAACCTCCGCCGCGACGACTTCCTGCGCGAGGTCGCCGACACCCCGGCCATCGCCTCGGCCGTCTTCACGTCCTCGGCCCGCGAGAGCTTCCGGTCGGCCATGGGCGACATGATGGGCGTGGTGCAGGGCGTCTATTTCACCTTCGCCGTCATCGTGTCCTGCGGCGTGGTCTACAACGGGGCGCGCATCGCCCTGTCCGAGCGCACCCGCGACCTGGCCACCCTGCGCGTGCTGGGCTTCTCCGAGGCCGAGACCACGGTCATCCTGCTCTCGGAGCTGGCCGTCCTGACCCTGGCGGCCCTGCTGCCGGGGCTGTGGATCGGCGGGGAGCTGGCCCGCGTCCTGGTCATGACGGCCAACACCGAGTCTGTGCGCATGCCCCTGGTGCTGACGGACAGGGCCTACGCCACGGCCGTGCTCATCGTCCTGTCGTCCTCCCTGGCGTCATTCCTGGTGGTCGGGCGCCGCATCCGGAACCTGCAACTCCTCTCCGTACTGAAGGCTCCCGAATGAACACCGCACGCAAGCGCCGCCCGTGGCGCACGCTCTTCATCACCCTGTTCTGCCTCGCGCTGGCCGCAGCCCTCGCGGCGGGGCTCTGGCCCAAGCCCATGCCGGTGCAGACGACCGCCGTGGCCCGCGGACCCATGGCCGTGACCGTGACCGAGGAAGGCAAGACGCGCATCCGCAGCCGCTATGTGGTCTTCCCGCCCATGGCGGGCTTCCTGCAGCGCGTGGCCCTGCGCGCCGGCGCGCCCATCGAGGCGGGCAAGACGGTCCTGGCGGTGCTGACGCCCGAACCGTCGACCTTCCTGACACCCCGCACCCGGGCCGAAGCCCAGGCCAGGCTCCAGGCGGCCGAGGCGGCCGTGCAGGCCAGGCGGGCCGAGCGGGAGCGGGTGCGCACGAGCCTCGGGCTGGCGCGCACGGACCTCTCGCGTCTCGACGCCCTGCTGGCCGACGGCGCCGTGGCCAGACAGGACTGGGACCGGGCCGAAAACCAGGTCCGCGTCCTGGAGCGGGAGTTGCAGACGGCCTCCTTCGCCCTGCAGGTGGCCGTGCACGAGGCCGAAGCGGCCCGGGCGACCCTGAGCCGCGGCGACGTCTCGGGCAGGACCGAGGCCGTAACCATCCTGGCCCCGGTGGACGGGTACGTGCTGGCCGTCATGGAGGAGAACGCCCGCGCCGTGGCGCCGTCCACCCCCATCATGGAAGTCGGCGACCCGCGAGACCTGGAGATCGAGATCGAGCTGCTTTCCACGGACGCCGTGGCCGTGGCCCCCGGCGCCGAGGCCCTCATCGAGCACTGGGGCGGCGAAGGCGTTCTGCGCGCGCGGGTCACGACGGTGGAGCCCGGCGGTTTCACCAAGGTCTCGGCCATCGGCGTGGAGGAACAGCGGGTCAAGGTGCGGGCCGAACTAACGGGCGCCCTGCCCGACGGGGTCATGCTCGGCGACCGCTACGGCGTGCAGGCGCGCATCGTCACCTGGCGGGGAGAGGACGTGCCGCAGGTGCCGACGAGCGCCCTGTTCCGGCGCGGCGGGGAATGGATGGCCTTTGTGCTGGAAGGCGGCAAGGCGGCGGTGCGGACGGTGGGGATCGGACGCGAGAACGGCCTGTACGCCGAAGTGCGGGACGGGCTGAAGGAAGGAGAACGGGTCATCCTGCATCCGCCGGACACGCTTGCGGACGGGATGCGGGTGCGGGAGGAGGGGCTTTGATACCGGGCAACGGACGATAACCTGCGGAAAGCGCCCTTGAGGTGCGGATGGGGGCATGGATCCCCGCCTCCGCGGGGATGACGCGGTGGTTATGCGGTCATTCCGGGTACAAGTCGACACATGTCAGATGCTTGCCGTCCCAAACCCGATCTTTCTTCGATTACACCCAACGCTCGGTCCGAGCGGATCGATCTCCCCTTGCCTTTCCGCCATGCCGCCCAACACTCGATTTGAGCGGAACGGACATCCTTCTCGCATTTCCGTCACCCCGCCCAAAGCTCGGTCCGAGCGTGCCGGGCGGTCTCCGGCGAGGGCCGTCGACTGTTTGACCGATCCAGGCATCGTTTGCTTCCCGGCCGTGTCACGTTCGAAGCGCCACCCGACGACCAAAACTCAAGGCCGTGAAGCATTACGAGGCCGGAGAGGGAGTTTCGACGGCCCTCGCCGGAGACCGCCCGGCACGCGGCCGCACTGATACACCCCCCATCATGCCTCGACGCGGCGTCATCTACGCAATTCAGTAATCCATCATACTCAAATCGCCCAATATCACTCTTGGACCTTTCGCTTTACTGTCTCCCACCAAAACAATGTTCGGCGCCCCCGGCACGGGGGCAGGGCACTGCAACGCGGGAGGCTGAATCGATGGAGGTCTTGAATTCCTGGGGCACGCTTCGGAGTGTCGATAATCCGGACGAAGGTCTGCGGGAAGCACGGGGCAAAGGATGCGCGATCTGGCTGCTGCTGAATCCCGGCTGCCGCAAGGAGGCCCTGGCGCGACTGCACCTACGCCCAGACCAGCACGGTGCACCAGACGGGCGACCTGGATTACGTCCCCATTCCGCCGGCGGAAACGGCGACCGGCCATGACCCGGGGCCGAACAGACACACGTAGCTGCCCCGCCGTCAGCGGAAACCCCATGTCCTGTGCGCAGCGCTGCGCGCTGTGCGCCCTTGCCATCCTGACACTTCTTCTCGCCGGAGGTTGCAAAACCATGCAGCACACCACAACCAGCCAGCCCCCCCTGCCCGTGACCCTCTACCCCGTGGGGCGCTTCCTCTTCCCCGTGCCTCAGGGGTTGGAGTTCCAGGGCAGGAGCATCAAGATCAACCGCATGACCATCGAGGAAACGGACTGGGGCCGCGGGGACCGCGCACAACAGTTCCGGGACATGTGGGAACCGGTCCGCGACGAGGCCAGAAAGCACTACGACGTGTACAAGAACACGCCCGTCGTCCGCGGCGGGTTCGTCCAGGAGGACGTCAGCGAACACTTCGGCCACCCGGCCGTCCTGCTCTGCTACTCGGCCCAGAACGGCGCGCACTGGATCGACACGTTCGTGGCCATGCCGGACTGGATCCTACGCATCAAGGAGGAGACCGCCTATGAGATCGGCAAGGAATGCCTGGGCGATTTGAAAGGGACGACCCTGGACTTTTTCAGGCACTACCACACGGACAGGTCTAATCTTCCGGCGGACTTGTTTTGGACGGGGAGGGGGTGGATGCGGGGTATGAAGACGCGGTATGAAAGCATCGATGCCTACGCGTGGCGCGCAAAATCGGAAACTACACCGGAAATATCGCTGACTTTCAGGGCGTACACAAGCGCAACGCCTGATGAACCAGCCAAATCGATCACTTCGATTCGAAAAATACTCGATGGGAATAACATCGGTCTCAAACTCCTGCGTTCACGCCAACGCCCCTTCGAAGGCATGCCCGGCTTGGAAGAAGTCTTTATCCTTTCCGGGCATGAATGCGGCATACCAAAATCGACACTCTTTGCCGAGTGGGCCATCGAAACAGAAGCCAAAAATCCACAAAGACCTGCTCTCTACCTGGAGATGCTCTGCGACGCAGAAGCTCAGGACGATGCCCTGCGCATCTGGGACGCAGCCATAGATAATTTCACATCCATTCAGGCATGGCACGCCAAAATGAAAGGAGGAAGATAACATGCGCAACAGCACACCGAAAATACCCTACGACGATCCACTGCGCCACAGGAAAACACCTCGGGAAATGCTCAAGGAACCGATTTCAACAGAATGCGAGGCATGCAGGGACAATATCATCCAGGTTAGGCGCGACACCATCGCCGTCGTCTTCGTGCCCGGCATAATGGGGTCAAAACTCAATAAAGGTAATGTCCCCGTTTGGAATCCAGACGATCTCTCGTTCATGTTTGAAACGTACATGAAAGCGAAGCCCAAAAAGCGTTATAAACTCCTCATAGAAAAACCCTTAGCCGTCATGAACGAAATCAACAAGAAACACGCCGACTACCCCAAAGCCGAAGAACGCGGCTGGGGCTCAGTGGCCTGGAGCTTTTACGGGGACCTGCTGACCTCCATCCAGAACTGGGCCACTCCCCTCAAGGTGCTGCTGGATCTGCCCGTCTACGCCTTCGGCTACAACTGGCTGGAGTCGAACCGCGTATCGGGCGCGAAATTGCGCGCCTTCATCAGCACCATCCAGGCCGAAAAGGTCATCATCGTGACCCACTCCATGGGCGGCCTGGTCACACGCTGGGCCCTGGGCGGCGATGACGCCGGAGACATCGGTGACAAGGTCCTCGGCGTCATCCACGGTGCGCAGCCCGTACACGGCGCCCCGGTGGCCTACCGGCGCATGATCGCCGGGCAGGAAGTGGACGGCTTCTTCAACATCCTGGGCATGCTCGGCGCCAAGGTCCTTGGGCCAGACGGCCCGTCCATCACCGCCATCTTCCCCCACGCCGAGAGCGCCCTGGAGCTGCTGCCCAGCCAGCACTACCGCACCAACGACGGCAGGCGGGAATGGCTGCACGTCCAGGACCCATCCTCTCCGGACGGGCTTCACTCCTACCCCAAGGCCGACCCCTACCGGGAAATCTACGCCAGAAGCAGCCATCGCGACTTCTGGGGCATGATCCACGGCGACTGGTTCCAGCCGGACCCCCTGGAGGAAGGGGCTTTGGGCCGCGTCTTCCATGGCGAGGAGACAGAGGCGGATCCCGACTCCGAAATACGGGCCAGGATATTTCTGAACAGGCTGGAGACGGTCCGGAATTTCCACGCCACAATCGGCGACTACAGCCATCCCCG
Organism: Desulfomicrobium salsuginis; assembly: GCF_054657795.1. Lineage (NCBI taxonomy): Bacteria > Pseudomonadati > Thermodesulfobacteriota > Desulfovibrionia > Desulfovibrionales > Desulfomicrobiaceae > Desulfomicrobium > Desulfomicrobium salsuginis. The sequence continues at coordinate 1,220,965 of NZ_BAAHYA010000002.1, forward strand.
CACCATGCAGTTCTTCAGCAGCGGCGGCCAGGACACGTGTTCGGAAGTGAGCTGGCTGGCCAGGGACGTGACCCTGACCGTGAAGCACCGCCAGGACGACATGCGCGGGGACAGGGACCTGCGGGACAGGTACTACGCCCTGCGGCACATCTCGGGCATCCTGGAACGCAACCGGGGCAACTACAGCGAGGTCCGTTGGGTCGAGGCCGACGGATCCCACGGAAATACGGTGCCCTGGGACACGCCCTTTGCGGAACTGGACAGGGAAATCAGGGAAGGACGGCGGCTCATCCTGCTACGAGTGTCAGACTTCGGAGACACGGAACCGGGCATGGCCGACAAAGACATCTGTACTCTGGGCGACGGCACGGTCCCCCTCAGTTCGGCCACGGGCCTCCAGCCGGACTGCAACACCTGGGGCAACGCCACGTCCACCCTACCTTACTGGGATGGAGCCCATCGCTCCATGATCGCCACCGGCTGCCCCACGACAAACGAACATTCGGAATTCTTCGACAAGAGCGCCATCCAGGCCACCATCAACACCATCCACAACCTCTGTCTGGGCTGGCTCCGGGAAGAGCTCGACTGAAACGGGAAGCACTTGGAACAATTGTCCTCTCTTGCCTTTCCGCCATCCCGCCAAACGCTCGGTTCAAGCTTGTCGGGCGGTCTCCGACGAGGGCCGTCGACTGTTTGACCGAGCCAGGCTGCGTATTCCGATCCAAGCTGAACATGGATTCCGGAGCAAACTGAACACCGATTCCGCGGCAAACTGAACACGGAATCCATGGGAAACTGAACACCGATTCCGGAACAAACTGAACACCGGGTCGTGTTCGATCCCACGGGAAAAATTTCCTCAGCGGGTGCGGCGCTGGATAACTCGGGCATACTCCTTTTCAGGAGGTGCCCATGGCCAATTCGAGGTTATCCATGCGCAAGATCAAAGACGTCTTACGACTTCACTTTCAATCAGGGCTGACCGTGCGACAGATCGGTCAGAGCCTCAGCATTTCACACAACACCGCAATCGAGTATCTGCGTCGATCTCGGGCGGCCAATATAGGTTGGCCTTTGCCGCCCGGCTTGTCCGACTCGGATATTGAGAGCCTGCTCTTTCCGCCCCTGCCGCCGAGCACTGTGAAGCGGCCGGAGCCGAACTGGGCCGACGTCCACATAGAGCGCAAACGACGCTCTGTGACCCTGCTTCTGCTCTGGGAGGAGTACAAGGCAGAGCAACCCGACGGCTTGCAATACAGTTGCTTCTGCGACCGCTACCGCGCCTTCGTCAGCAAACTCAAGCCATCCATGCGCCAAATCCATCTGGCCGGGGAAAAGGCTTTCATTGACTACGCCGGCCAGACCCTTCCCATCCAGGACCCGTTCAGCGGCAAGGTTCGCGAGGCCCAGATCTTTGTGACCGTGCTTGGTGCCAGCAACTACACCTTTGCCGAGGCCACGTGGACGCAGGGCCTGCCGGACTGGATCGGCTCCCATGTCCGCGCCTTCACCTTTTTCGGCGGCGCCCCGCATCTGCTTGTCCCCGACAATCTGCGGTCGGGCGTCAACAAAGCCTGCCGCTACGAGCCCGACATCAATCCGACCTACGACGACATGGCTGCACACTACGGCTCGGCCGTCATCCCGGCCAGGGTGCGCAAGCCCAAGGACAAGGCCAAGGTTGAGGTCGGCGTGCAGATTGTGGAGCGTTGGATTCTGGCCAGACTGCGCAACCGGATCTTTCTGTCCCTGCACGAAGCCAACCTTGCCATCGCCGCCCTGGTAGCCGACCTCAACTCCCGACCGTTCAAAAAGCTGCCGGGCAGCCGAAGGGAGGCTTTCGAAACCCTCGACAAGCCAGCACTCCTCCCGCTGCCGTGCGCCCCTTACGTCTTTGCCGAGTGGAAGCAGGCCACGGTCAACATCGACTACCATGTCGAAGTGGACGGGCATTATTACTCCGTGCCGTGCAGCCTCATCAAAAAACGTGTCGACGTTCGGATCACGGCCACCAGCGTGGAATGCTTCCACAAGGGCCAGCGCGTGTCCGTGCATCCTAGGTCCATGCAGAAAGGACGGCATACGACCGTGATGGAACACATGCCCAAGAGCCACCAAGAATACGCGGGCTGGACCCCGGAGCGCATCATGGAATGGGCACGGAAGCTCGGCCCCAATGTCTTTGCGCTGGCCGAGGCCATCATAGACTCGCGCAAACATCCTGTGCAGGGCTACAGATCCTGCCTGGGCGTCATTGGGCTGGCCAAGGAGCACGGTCCCGAACGCCTGGACGCGGCCTGCGAACGGGCGCTGCATCTGGGCGCCCTTTCTCAGAAAAGCCTCAAGTCCATCCTCAAGACCGGACTGGACCGTCTGCCGTTGCCGATCCGCAACGCTGATCAGACCTCCATACACCACGACAACGTGCGCGGCCCGGAATACTATCGCAAGGAGGCCTCATGCTGAGTCACCCAACCACGCAGACTCTCAATGCCCTCGGCCTTGGCGGCATGGCCAGGGCTCTGGAGGAACAGCGGGCCATGCAGGGCATCGAAGAACTGTCCTTTGAAGAGCGCTTGGCGCTTCTCATCGACCGCGAAAAGATGCACCGCATGAACCGCCGTCTTACGACCAGACTGAAGAGGGCAAAGCTCAGGCACGCGGCCTGCTTCGAGGACATCGACCTCCACACTCCAAGGGGTCTCGACAAACCCTTGGTTATGGGCCTGGGCTCCTGCTCCTGGATCGGCAAGGGACACAACGTGCTCATCACTGGACCGACCGGCGTAGGGAAGAGCTTTCTGGCCTGCGCCCTGGCTCACAAGGCCTGTCTGGAAGGCTTCGACGCCCTGTACATGCGCTTGCCTCGGCTCATGGAGGATCTGCTGATCGCCAAAGCCGACGGCCGGTACGGAAAGCTCATGCGGTCCTTTGCCAAAACCCCTCTGCTCGTGCTCGACGACTGGGGGCTGGCTCCGATGACCCCAGCCGCATGCAGGGAACTGCTTGAACTGCTCGAAGACCGTCACGGAAGGCATTCGACCATCGTCACCAGCCAACTGCCCGTCGCGGCCTGGCACGACTACCTCGCTGACGCGACAATGGCCGACGCCATTCTCGACCGTCTCGTCCACAACGCCTACCAGCTCAACCTCAAAGGAGAATCCATGCGGAAGATGAAATCCATCATTGACCCCAACTGACCAGTTCCCATAGCGTTCCAAAACCAGCGTCGCTTCGCTTCGATTTCCTGGTCAGTTTCAGCCGGAACGCGTGTTCAGTTTGGCATGGAATCAGTGTTCAGTTTCTCCGGAATGCGCAGCCAGGCATGGTTTGCTTCCCGGGCGTGTCACGTTCGAAGCGCCACCCAATGACCAAAACTCAAGGCCGGGAAGCATTGCGAGGGTCGATTTTGTTGCCGCCAGCCTGGTCAACGTGGTGACGTCATCGCCCTACTCATGTGTCATCCCCGCGAAGGCGGGGATGACACCGAGATGCTCGCGGTTCTAACCGCCATCACGAAGAACATGCCCTCGTTTCCCGTTCCTACAGCCCGTGTACGAGCACCCGCTCCCCGTCCATGCCCGGATCTTCACAGCATTCAACGCCGCAGCGCGACCACTTACGCAATTGCGTCTTCCACTATACTGAAATCGCCCAATATCACACCCGGTCCTTCCATAATACCGTCTTCCTCCAAGTGAATTTTGACGCCTGCGAACGGAGGCAGAACACTGCACACGGGAGACTGAATCGATGGAGGTCATGAATCTCTGCGGCACGCAACGGCGTGTTGAAGGTCCAGACGCACCGCTGCGGGAAGCCCGGGACAAAGGATGCGTGATCTGGCTAATGCTGGACCCTCCGTGTCACCAGGATGCCCTGGCACGCCTGTACGAGTTGGAATCCGGCGCGGAAAAAACCATCCTACTACACCTACACCCAGACCACGACGGTGCACCAGACGGACGCCCTCGACTACATCCCCATACTGCCGCGCGGAAAAGGCGGCCGGCCATAACCCGGTGCCTAACAGACACCCACGGCGGCCCCGCCGTCAGTGGAAACCCCATCTCCCGTGCACAGAGTTGCGCGCTGTGCGTCTTTGCCATCCTGACACTTCTTCTCGCCGGAGGTTGCAAAACCATGCAGCACACCACAACCAGCCAGCCCCCCCTGCCCGTGACCCTCTACCCCGTGGGGCGCTTCCTCTTCCCCGTGCCTCAGGGGCTGGAGTTCCAGGGCAGGATCATAAACATCAACGATATGTCCATCGAAGAAACGGACTGGAACTCCGGGGACCGCGCACAGCAGTTCCGGGACATGTGGGAACCGGTCCGCGACGAGGCCAGGAAGCACTACGACGTGTACAAGAACACGCCCGTCGTCCGGGGCGGGTTCGTCCAGGAGGACGTCAGCGAACACTTCGGCCACCCGGCCGTCCTGCTCTGCTACTCGGCCCAGAACGGCGCGCACTGGGTCGACACGTTCGTGGCCATGCCGGACTGGATTCTGCGCATCAAGGAGGAAACAGCCTATGAGATTGGCAAGGAATGCCTGGGCGACCTGAAAGGGACGACCCTGGACTTCTTCAGGCACTACCACACGGACAGATCAGCCCTCCCGGCGGACTTGTTTTGGACGGGGAGAGGCTGGATGCGGGGGATGAAGACATGGGATGAGAGCGTCGATGCCTACGCACTGCGCACAAAAACTGAAGCTACACCGGAAATATCGCTGAGCCTCATGGCGTTCACGATCTTCAGACCAGATGAACCAGCCAAATCGATCGCCGCGATCCGAAAAATTATCAAAGCCCACGGAGCAGACCTAAAAATCCTGCGTTCACGCCAACTCTTCTTCGCCGGCAGGCCCGGCCTGGAGGAAGCGTTTGTCCTCTCCCCGAAGGAAAGTGGCGCACATGAAACGGAATTCTCGGGCAAATGGACGATCGAAGGGGTACCCAGGAATCCAGAACGGCCGAGAATTGTCATAAGAATGGAATGCAAGACAGATGATCACAGGGAAGCCCTGCGCATTTGGGATGCAGTCCTCGAAAATTTCACATCCATTGAGGCATGGCACGCCAAGATGAAAGGAGGAAGATAATGCATAACAAACCGAAAATACCCTACGACGATCCCCTGCGGCACAGAAAGACCCCGCGAGAAATGCTCAAGGAGCCTATTTGCACAGAATGCGAGGCCTGCCGGGACAACATCATCCAGGTCCGGCGCGACACCATTGCCGTCATCTTCGTGCCCGGCATCATGGGCTCAAAGCTGAAGAACCAAAAAAATGCTCCCATCTGGAACCCGGAAGATCCGTTCTTCATGAGCAAACTGTTCATGGGAGCAACGCCTGAAGATCGCTACAACCTTCTCATCAAAAATAAACCAAGCCTCATGAATGAAATCACCAAGGATCACGCCAACTACCCCAAAGCCAAAGAACGCGGCTGGGGCGGCGTGGCCTGGAGCTTTTACGGCGACCTGCTCACCTCCATCCAGGACTGGGCAACGCCCCTCAAGGTGCTGCTGGACCTGCCCGTCCACGCCTTCGGCTACAACTGGCTGGAGTCGAACCGCGTGTCCGGCGCGAAACTGCGCGAATTCATCCGCACCATCAAGGGCGAAAAGGTCATCCTCGTCACCCACTCCATGGGCGGTCTGGTCACCCGCTGGGCCCTGGGCGGCGATGACGCCGGGGACGTCGCCGACAAGGTCCTCGGCGTCATTCACGGCGCGCAGCCCGTGCACGGCGCGCCGGTGGCCTACCGGCGCATGATCGCCGGGCAGGAGGTGGACGGCTTCTTCGATGTGCTGGGCATGCTCGGCGCCAAGGTTCTCGGGCCCGACGGTCCCTCCATCACCGCCATTTTCCCCCACGCCGAGAGCGCCCTGGAGCTCCTGCCCAGCCAGCACTACCGCACCAACGACGGCAGGAGGGAGTGGCTGCACGTCCAGGACCCAGGCTCGCCGGACGGGCTGCAGTCCTACCCCAAGGCCGATCCTTACACGGAAATCTACGCCAGAAGCAGCCATCGCGACTTCTGGGGCATGATCCACGGCGTCTGGTTTCAGCCGGAACCCCTGGAGGAACAGGCCCTCGACAGCGTATTCCATGGCCAGGAGACAGAGGCTGATCCCGGATCGGAAAAACGGGCCAGGATATTTCTGAACAGGCTGGAGGCGGTCCGAAATTTCCATGCGGCAATCGGGAATTACAGCCACCCACGCACCATGCAACTCTTTAGCAGCGGACGCCACGACACGTGTTCGGAAGTGAGCTGGCTGGCCCGGGACGTGACCCTGACCGTGAAGCACCGCCAGGACGACATGCGCGGGGACAGGGACCTGCGGGACAGGTACTACGCCCTGCGGCACATCTCGGGCATCCTGGAACGAAGCCGGGGCAACTACAGCGAGGTCCGTTGGGTCGAGGCCGACGGCACCCATGGCCCGGCAGTCCCCTGGGATACGCCCTTTGCGGAGTTGGATCGTGGGATCAAGGAAGGAAAACGGCTGTTCCTGCTGCGTGTGTCGGGGTTCGGCGACACCGGGCCGGGCATGGCCGACACATGCAACCTGGGCGACGGCACGGTGCCGCTCAGTTCGGCGACCGGCCTCCAGCCGGATTGCACCACCTGGGGCAAAGCATCGCACACCCTTCCGTTCTGGCAAAACGCTTGGCACTGCATGATCGCCACCGGCTGTCCCACAAACGCGAAACATTCGGGATTCTTCGACCAGAGTTCCATCCAGGCCACCATCAACACCATCCACAACCTCTGTCTGGGATGGCTGCGGGAAGAGTACGACTGAAACGGGCGGCGGAACAGCTCTCTCCCCTTGCTCTTCCGCCATCCCGCTCAAAGCTCGCTCCAAGCGGATCGATATTCCCTTGCCTTTCCGTCACCCCGCCCAAAGCTGGGTCCGAGCGGATCGATCTCCACTTGCCTTTCCACCATCCCGCCCTACGCTCGGTCCGAGCGTGCCGGGCGGTCTCCGGCGAGGGCCGTCGACTGTTTGACCGATCCAGGCATCGTTTGCTTCCCGGCCGTGTCACGTTCGAAGCGCCGACCAATGACCAAAACTCAAGGCCGGGAAGCATTACGAGGCCGGCGAGGGAGTTTCGACGGCCATCGCCGGAGACCGTCCGGCACGCGGCCGCGCTGATACAAATCTACAGCCCGTGCACAAACACCCTCTCCCCGTCCCCCAGCCCCCGGGCCAGGTCCGCCACGTAGGCCTGATGGGTGAAGAGGATGACCTGGGTGCGGTCGGCCATCTCGGCCAAAGCCTTCAGGGTCGCCTCGCTTCTGACTTCATCGAAGTTGATGAGGATGTCGTCGACGATGAAGGGCATGGGCTCGGCGGTCCGTGCGCGCCAGGAGAGGCTCGCCAGTCGCAGGGACAGGTAGAGCTGGTCGCGGGTGCCGGAGCTCATGCCATCGACCCGGACCCGCTCGCCGCCGGGCCGCAGGCCCAGGATGACGGGCCGGTCGCTCTCGTCGATGTCAGCCTGCAGACCGATGAAGGACGAGAGGGTCAGGTCGCGGAAGAGATCCGAGGCCATGGACAGAAGCGGCCCCTGGTTGGCGGAGCGGTAGCGTTCGATCTCGGCGCGCAGCACCCCCGAGGCGACCTTGAGGCGGATGTAACGCCCCGTCAGGCGCGAAATCGTCGCCAGGACCTCCTGCATCTCCTCGGCCACGCGGGCCGCGGCGTCGCAGCCGTCCATGCGCGCCAGTTCGTTCTTCTCCCGCCCGATGACCTCGGCCAGTTCCTGCAGCCGCGGCTCGACCTGTTCCCGCAGCTCCAGGCGCAGTTCGGCCAGACGTCCGGGCAGGGCGTCGGAGTCGTGCTCGCGCGCCAATGACTCCAGATCATCGAGGCTTCCGCCCTCGGCCATGCCGGCCAGGTCGGCCTCGACCTTGTCCGCTTCACCGCGCAGCTGGGACCAGGCGGCGAACCGCCGTTCGGCCTCGGTCATGCCTTCGTCGTCATCGACGCGCGCCTCGGCCCGCAGGGCGGCCAGCCCTTCCCCGACCACAGCCATGTCTTCGGACAGGGAGCGGATTTCCCGTTCCGCCTGGGCCGCGTCTTCCTCCAGCCGAGCCCGCACGGTCTGCTCCCGCACCGCCTGGGCCAAGAGGGCCTTGAGGCGGCCCACGGCCAAGGCGGCGTCGTGATCCGCGGCGACCGGGTCCACGAGGCCGCAGACGCCGCGCACGTCGTCCTCGAAGGTCCGCGCGTCGCGGTCGATGCCAGCGATGCGCTTGCGCAGCACATCCTCCTCGTCGAGCTTGGCCAGACACTCCTGGACCGTTTCCACGTAGTCGGCGGCCTCCTCGGGCGATGCGCCGCCGGGCAGGCCCAGGAAAGCCACGGCCTCGGCCCAGGCTTCCCGCCACTCGTCGCCCTGCCTGCGGGCGGCGTCCGCGGCCACCTCGGCCTTGCCCACGGCAGACGACAGTTCGGCCACGGCCCGCGCCAGGGTTTCGCGCCTGACACGGCCCGCACCCAGCGCGTCGGCCAAGGCCTCGGCCCGGCGCAAGGCCGGGGACAGCTCCTCTCCGGTCCGGTCCGCGGCCTCGCCCAGGGCCTCAAGCTCGCGCAGCAACAGCTCGCGCAGCTCCGCGCGCCGCGCCTGGCGTACGGCCAGTTCGGAGCGAGCCCGGTCCAGTTCCTCGACCTTGCGGCCGAGGTCGTCGAAATTCGCGCGCCAGGCCCGCATCTCGCGCGGGCCCAGAGGCTCTATGCCGCACGGCGACCACTGCTCACGCCAACGGGCCAGGAGGGCCTCGCGTTCGGCCAGTTCCGCGGCGATGGCGGCCCGCAGCCCGTCCAGCACGGACCCGGCGGACTCAATGCCGGCCAGGAACTGGGCGTGCTTCTGGACCCGGTCGGCCTCCCGGTACATGCGGTCGGCCGTCTGATCGGCCTTGACCACCCACTGTTCGTAGGCTTCGGGCAAAGACCCGTCCTCGGCGTAGAGACAGCTTTCGGCCGTGATGTCCTCGCCGCCCAGCCATTGCCGCCGCAAAAGGCCCCACCCCTCCTCACGCCTGGCCCGGCAGTCGGCCAGATCGGCCTCGGACGGGACCACGGCGGCGTGCTCGATGGCCCGCAATTCGCGATCCAGGGACTCCAGATTCTGGACGGCGCGCTCCTCTTCCTGACGGAGGCGGCGCAGCTCCTCGTCCCGGCGCTGCAGGGCCGCCTCGAATTCGTTGACGGTCTCGGGCAGGGGCAGGCGCAGGGACGGCACGGCTTCGAGGCTCCCCCGCCACAGCCCCAGACGCTCCAGCGAGGCCAGACAGACGCCGCGCAGCCTCTGCCCGTCGGCCACGCGCTGACGCAGTTCCTCGTCCAGATCGCCAGCCTTGCGCGCGGCCCCGATGGCCAGCGCCAGCGCCGAGCCGTCGGCCTCCCGGCCCAGGGCGGACAGCTCGGCCTTTCGGCTTTCCAGGTCCCGCTGCAGTTCGGCCAGGTGCGTCCCGGCCTGCCGCACGCCCTGGAACACGGCCTCGTGACGCTGGGCCAAGGTCTGGACGGTTCTGCGCTTGGCCAGACCTGGGCGCAGGGTCTCGGCCCGTTCCACGTCCAGTTCGGGCCTGATGCGGCGCAGCAGGTGCGCTGCCTCGATCTTGAAAGTACTGCGCCGACCGTCGAGACCGGGGCGGTCCTCTAGGCCCTTGCGGTACGCGCCCAGACGCTGATGCAGGTTCTCGATGTCCTCGGCATGGTCGATGACGATCCTCTCGGCGCCCAGGGCGGCCATGCGCTCAACGGTCTCCCGTCGCCGCGCCTCGGCCGCCTCCAGCCGCACGCGCAGGGTCCGGCCCTTGTCTTCCAGTGCGCGCCGACGCAGGCCGAAATCCTCGGCCAGGGCAAAAACCTCACCCATCTCCTGAAGTTTTTCCAAAAGCATCCGACGCCGACTCAGGAAGGGCAGGGCCCGCTGCAGCCGTTCCAGACGGTTCGTCTCGCGGCTCAGTTCCTGGCGGCGGGCGGACAGGGCGGTCACCTCCCCTTCGGCCTCGGCCAGGGCCTGGCTGTGCCGCTGCCACTCGTGCCCGGCCAGGCTGGCGGACCGCAGCTGCGAATGCAGCTCCTTGTGGCGCGCCAGAGCGGCCGTCAAAGCCTTTGTCGAGGCGCGGGGCTTGAACAGGTCGTCGGCCTCGTCCTCCAGCCCCTTGAGCACGGACCGCAGGGAGGCGAAGCCTGCCCCGGCGGCGAACAGGGCCTGCCCCACCTCGCCTTCCTGGTCCAGGATGCCCTGGCCGCCGCGGACCAGGGTCTCGTGGTCGATGCCGTACATAGCGGAGAACATGTCCTGCCCCACGCCGTGCAGAAAAGGCGTCAGCGCGTCGGCCCCGAGGGAGCCGTCGGACTCGTCGAAAAGGTCGTTCTTGGCCTTCTTGCGCCGACGGAAGGAAAGAGCCAGGCCGTCGTCGCGGCGCAGGCGCCCGCCCACCAGCAACTGGTCGTAGGCGTGCAGGAAATTGTCGCCCGTGCGCGTCGGGAAGCCGAAGAGCAGGGCCTGCAGGCCGCGCAGGGCGCTCGACTTGCCGGCCTCGTTGGGGCCGTGCACCACGTGCAGGCCGGGAAGATTCGAGTCGAAAAGAAGGACCCGGCCGGTGAAGGGGCCGAAGGCCGCGAGTTCCAGGCGCTCAATCCGCATGGCGTCCCTCCTGCAACCGGGCCATGAGCAGTTCCCGGACCTCGTCGCGAAGCGAGGCCATCCCCTCCTCGTCCGGGTGGAACGGGTCCTCGGCTGCCAGCAGTTCGGCCGGAAGGCGGCCTCTCAAATTCTCGAACTCCGGCGCCAGGCCAAGGAGCGACCCATCGAGTTCCAGTGAGGCCACAGCCTGCTCCAGGCCGGCCAGGGGCGAATCCTCATCGGGCAGGTCGGGGACCGTCGGCCGGGTGGCCACCTCCAACTTCTCCAGCCACACGTCGCCCAGGTCCGCGGCCAGGGCCCGCAACTCCTCGCGCAGGAGCCCCCGGTCGCGGTGCAGGCCTGCGTGCAGATCCGTTCGCCCTTCCAGGGTTACCCGCACGGCCAGGGGACGACCGTCCGTTTCCCGGCGCCGCGCGTCCAGGGTCTCGCGCACCCGGTCACGCACACCGTCGGAACCCGCGCAACCCGTCAGGTCAACACGGCAAACCTCGAAACGCAGCACGTCGATATCGCGGAACTCCACGCCTGTGACGCGCCCGGACTCGACGGTGACCACGGCGCAGCCCTTGGGCCCGGTCTCGCGGATGTGCCGGCCCTGGATGTTGCCGGGGAAGACGATCCACGGGTCGCGGCCGACCACCTCGCGACGGTGGACGTGCCCCAGGGCCCAGTAGTCGTAGCCCCGGGAGGCCAGGCCCTCGACGGTGCAGGGTGCGTAGTTCTCATGGTTCGGCCGCCCCGTCAGGCTCGTGTGCAAGAGGCCGATGTTGCACATGCCCGGCACGGCATGTGGGTAGTCCCGGCTCAGGTCCTCGGACACGACGCGGCCGCCGAAGCTCTGGCCGTGCACGGCCGCGCCCAGGTCGTCGAGGGTGACGGTGGCCGGTTTGCGGTGCGGGAAGAGGGTCACGTTGTCCGGAAGGCGCAGGGTGCGGGTCAGCTGGCTCGCGGCGTCGTGGTTTCCCGAAACCAGCAGCACCCGGATGCCCGCTTCGCGCAGGCGCCCCATGCGGTGGGTGAAGTAGAGACCCGTGTTGTAGTCCTTCCAGTCGCCGTCGAAGAGGTCGCCGGCCAGGAGGACGAAGGCCGCCCCCTCATCGATGGCCAGGTCGACCAGGTTGTCGAAGGCCCGCCTGGCGGCCCCGCGGATCTGCTCCACCGGGGCGTCGGGATAGGATTCGAGGCCCCGCAGGGGGCTGTCGAGATGGATGTCGGCGGCGTGGACAAAGCGGAACATGAAATCTCCGGTTTGCGGTTGCGGTTCGTCGTGCCGGTGCTTCATGCACCGGGGGCCTGTCCGGAGTGCCGTTCGAAACCTCCTCCCGGTCGCGACCGGCCGCAGGCGCTGGTACGCCGCCTCAGAACAGCGGCGTGGACTGTCCGTTGACCGTCAGATGCCCCTGGCTGAGGGAAGCCCGGCCCGTGATGTTCGCGCCGTCGCGCGTCAGGAATCCCCGGGCCAGCAGTGGCTCGATCTGGTCACGGAAGCGCTGCCTGGCCAGAAGGTCCACGGCTTCGTCCGTGGCGGCCGGGTCCTGATTGCGCACGTCCAGGCCCAGCAGGCCGACGAGAAGCTCTTCGGAGGCGATCAGTTCGGCCTCGGCCTTGACATAGGGCAGCAGGAGCAGCGGATTGACCGCGGCCTGTCCGGCGGGCGCGTCGCTTCTGACCTGCAGGGAGCCCGTCAGGTCGCCCCGGGCCGTGCCCAGGCGCAGCCGGGAGATGCGCAACTCGGGCTTTCCGGCCAGCAATTTCCCGAAAAGGGTGACATACAGTTCCCCGACCTGTGCGGACAGGGCGTCGACGTCCACGTCGCTCGCGCCGGCAAGCAGGCGCAGGCGGGACTGGAATTCGCTCAGGGCCAGGGCGTCGAGGTGTCTGGCCTCGAAGTCGCAGGACAGCGGACCGAAAGCTCCGCCGCCGTACTCGACCCTGGCGATGTCGAGCTTCTGGAGCATCGCGGCCAGGTTGGCTTCGCAGCTGCTTTCCGACGACACGCGCAGATCCGTGACGAGGACGCTCTCTGCACCCGGCTGGGTCATGTTGATGGACGCCACCGCGCCGTCGGCCCGGCCGACATAGAGGTACGGCAAGGCCTCGACCAGGTCGAAGGTGCCGGTCAGGCCATCCAGCGCCACCCTGCCCCGGTCCGCGGCCATGGACAGGCCGGGCAGGGAGAAATCGCCCCGCACGGCGCCGGTCATGGGCTCATGGACGATGTTGAGGGTCAGCCCGCCCCAGGTCAGGCGCTCCCCTTCCCCGCCGCTCTTCTCGAAGGCGGGAACCGTCAGATCGCCCTTGATCTCGCCGGAAAAGCCCACGCGCAGCGTGGACCTGGACTGCGCCAGCTCCGGGATCTCGGCGAACAGCTTCCCGACGTCGTCGCCGGAATCGACGGGTTCGACGACGCTCTTCATGGTTGCCAGGGCCGTGTCGAAGGAAAACCCGTCGAACAGATCCGGCATGGGGCCATGCCGCAGTTCATGACGCAGCGTAAAGCGCACGGTCTTCGCCGCCACGCCTCCCTGCTCCGCTCCGGGAAAGGCGACCTCCACCAGCGTCGCGGCCCGGGAAGCGAGAAAACCGCGCTCGTAGTACTGGTTGGTCAAGGACACGAGGCCTGAGCGTTCGTGCTCCTTCAACAGGGAAAAATACTGCTCGCGGGCCTGTCCGCCGAGCAGATACGCGGCAGCGGCATATGCGCCGGCGGCGAAGACGAGCAGCAGAACAAACAATCTTTTCATCGATCCTCCATGTGCCCGGCGCCATTGGCAGACGGGCCGGTTTCGTCAGGTCGGCAGACTTGCACATCAAGCCGGAGAAAACAACGGATTTGAGGCGGCCACGGCGCGGTTGGCCGGAAACAGGCGGCGCAGAAACGAAAAGGCCCCCCCGGGAAAGTGAATTCCCGAGGGGGCGCAAGGAGGGGGAGGCTCTGATCCTATTTCAAAACGCTCAGGGTCGCCTTGGCGATGGCCAGTTCCTCGTTGGTGGGGATGACGAGGATGGCGACCTTGCTGCCGTCGGCCTGGACCGCGATGGCGGTCTTCTTGCGTCCGGCGTTGCGCTGGGGGTCGATGCTGATGCCGAGGTGTTCGAGGCCGGCGCACACGCGTGCACGCACCTCGTCGTCGTTCTCGCCGATGCCGGCGGTGAAGACCAGGGCGTCGAGGGGGCCGGTCACGGCGTAGTAGGCGCCGATGTACTTCTTGATGCTGTAGACGAACATGTCCACGGCCAGGGCGGCCTTCGTGTCGCCGTCATGGGCGGCGGCGTGGATGTCGCGCATGTCGTTCATGCCGCAGATGCCCTTGAGGCCGCTCTTCTTGTTCAGGATGTCGTCGATCTGGCCCATGTCCAGGCCCTTCTCCTTCATCAGGAAGGGGATGATGGCCGGGTCGATGTCGCCGCTGCGGGTGCCCATCATCACGCCGGCCAGGGGGGTCAGGCCCATGGACGTGTCGATGCACTTGCCCTTGCGCACGGCGGCCATGCTGCAGCCGTTGCCCAGGTGCAGGGTCACCAGATTGACCTCGTCCGCGGCCTTGCCGAGCATGGCCGCGGCCTGCTGGGCCACGTAGCGGTGCGAGGTGCCGTGGAAACCGTAGCGGCGGATGCGCAGTTCCTCGTACAGCTCATACGGGATCGGGTACATGAAGGCTTCGGCGGGCATGGTCTGGTGAAATTCCGTGTCGAACACGGCCACCTGCGGCACGCCAGAGAAGAGTTCGCGGGCCACCTCGATGCCGACCAGGTTGGCCGGGTTGTGCAGGGGCGAGAGGTGGCAGTTGTCACGGATCTTGGCCACGACGTCGTCGTCGATGAGGGTGCTCTTGAACAGCGTCTCGCCGCCCTGGACCACGCGGTGGCCGATGGCGTCGATCTCGGCGGCCGAGGCGATGACGCCCGTGTCCGTGCCCGTGACCAGGTCGACCACGGTGTGCATGGCCGCGCGGTGGTCAGGGAACGGCATCTCCCGCTCCACTTCGGCCTGCCGGGACTCGCCGGGCCAGTTCTTCTGGCTGAGCTTGCCCACGGTTTCGCCGATGCGCTCCACCAGGCCCGTGGCCATGACGGAACCGTTTTCCATGTCGAGAAGCTGGTATTTGAGGGAGGAACTCCCGGAGTTGATGACAAAAATCTTCATGGTATCCTCGTTATATTAAGCCTTTTTCGGCCTGGGCCTGGATGGCCGTGATGGCCACGGTATTGACGATGTCGGGAACGGTGCAGCCGCGGCTCAGGTCGTTGACGGGCTTGTTGAGGCCCTGCAGGACCGGGCCGATGGCCACGGCGTTGGCGGCGCGCTGGACCGCCTTGTACGTGTTGTTGCCGGTGTTCAGGTCCGGGAAGATGAAGACCGTGGCCCGTCCGGCCACCTGGCTCCCGGGAAGCTTCTTGGCGCCGACCTCGGGGTCGATGGCCGCATCGTACTGCAGCGGTCCTTCGAGCATCAGGTTCGGGGCGATTTCGCGGGCGATGCGGGTGGCCTCGATGACCACGTCCACGTCGCCGCCCGCGCCGGAATCACCGGTCGAGTAGGACAGCATGGCCACGCGCGGGTCCACGCCGAAGATGCGGGCCGTTTCGGCCGAGCTGATGGCGATCTCGGCCAGCTGCTGCGCCGTCGGGTTCGGGTTCACGGCGCAGTCGCCGAAGACCAGGACACGGTCCTTGAGGCACATCAGGAACACGCTCGACACGATGGACGCGCCGGGCTTGGTCTTGATGATCTGGAAGGCCGGGCGGATGGTGTGGGCCGTAGTGTTGATGGCGCCGGAGACCATGCCGTCGGCCTGGCCCTTGAAGACCATCATGGTGCCGTAATAGGTTGGGTCGACCATGCAGTCGCAGGCCACTTCCTTGGACACGCCCTTCTTCTTGCGCAGTTCCATGAAGGTGCCCACGTAGTCGTTGTAGTCCGGCGACATCACGGGATCGATGATGTTCACGCCGCTCAGGTTGAGGCCCAGCTGGGAGGTCATGGAGGAGATGGCCTTGGGGTCGCCAAGGATGGTCAGGTCCACCACGCCGCGGCGCAGCAGAATGTCGGCCGCGCGCAGGATGCGTTCGTCGCCGCCCTCGGGCAGGACAATGTGCTGCTTGTGCTTCTTGGCCTTCTCAATGAGGCCGTACTCGAACATCTGCGGCGTGACCTTGGTCGATTTGCGGGTGTCGAGGCGCTGGCGCAGTTCGTCCGTGGCCACGTTCTCCTCGAACACGCCCAGGGCCGAGGCGATCTTCTTCTGGTCGCCGGGCTCGATCTTGCCGTACATGTTGTAGAGGCGCCGAGCCGTCTGGAAGGTGGCTTCCTTGCCGAGCAGCACGGGCACGGGCACGCCGGTCCAGCCCTCGATGAGCCGGTCCACGGCCTTGCCGGGGCGGATGCCGCCCGTCAGCAGGATGCCGGCGATGTCAGGGTAGGACGACGACTGCCGGGAGGCCAGGCTGCTGACGACGATGTCCGAGCGGTCGCCAGGGGTGACCACGAGGCTGCCGCGCTCGATGTAGTTCAGGAAATTCTCGATCTGCATGGCGGCCACGACGATGTCGTCGACCTGCGCGCCCAGGTTCTCGCGGCCGTAGAGGACTTCGGCCCCGACCCACTTCATGACGTCGGCCACGGTGGGCTTGCCGAGGATGGCCACCTCGGGGATGATGTACAAGAGCGTCTCGGACTTGTTCAGGGTCTTCTTCAGGGCGATGCGCAGCGCGTCGCGGTCGGGCACGTCCGTGCGGTTGACGATGACGCCCAGGATGTCCACGGCCTTGTCGGCGAAGGACTCAACGGCCAGCTTGGTGGCGCTGATGATCTCGTGCTCGGTCTTCTGGCAGGCGTTGGACACGACCAGAAGCGGGCTGCCGAGGTTGGCGGCGATGTCGGCGTTGATGTCGAACTCGAAGGCGGGGCTTGTGCCCTCGAAGTCCGTGCCCTCAAGCAGGACGAAGTCGCACTTGCTCTCCAGCTCCTTGTACTTGTTGATGATCTTTTCGATCAGGATGGAGTGCTGCCCTGCGTTGACCAGCTCCTTGGCCTGACGCATGGTCAGGGCGTAGGTCTCATGATACTGCAGGCCCAGGTAGAACTGGGACAGGACCAGGTCGATGTCGTGATCCTTGCGGTCCGGCACGTCGTTGATGATGGGTCTGAAGAAGCCGACCCGGCGGATGTCACGCAGGAGCATCTGCATGACGCCGAGGACAATGGCTGATTTTCCGCTGCGAGATTCCGTCGCCGTGATGTATAGATTTCTGGCCATATTCCTTCCCTTGAATGCCGGTCCGGTTTCCGACGTGTCCCGTCCCGTGATGTTTCACGGTCGGTAAATCAAATTGGTTGGTTACACAAGCTGTAAAATTTCGAAAAAAAGAGAAAACTTCCGTCAGGTATATTTTTCATGATTTCGGCATGTTGAAATATCACTGACGGAAAGGCGCCGACGCCGGCACAGGACCGACGTCGACGCCATCTGTTTACAGCGTTTCCGCGTAGATTTCCATAACGTGTTTGACTGCGATCTTGTCTCCATGCTGGGACAGCATGTCGGAGATCTGCATCATGCACGCCGGGCAGCCCGTGGCCACGACCTGGGCGCCGGACGCGACGATGTTGTCGCGCTTGATCTTGCCGATGTCCTTGGACAGCCCGTAGTGCTGCAGGTTGAAGCTGCCGCCGCAGCCGCAGCAGCGGTCTGCCTCGGACATCTCCACGAACTCCACCTTGGGGTTGCTCTTAAGGAGCGCACGGGGCTGCTCGAAGACCTTCATGGACTTCTTGAGGTGGCACGGGTCGTGGTACGTGACCTTGGTCCCGTGTCCCTGCACCGGCGCGGCGACCTTGAGCACGTCAACCATGAACTGGTTCACATCCATGGTCTTGGCCGCCAGGGCCGCGATGCGCTCCTGCATGCTCTCGGTCTTGTCGCCGGACATCATGGGCCACAGCTCGTGGATGGTGGCCGTGCAGGTGGCGCAGGCCGTGAGCAGGTAGTCGAAGTTCTCCTTTTCGAAGATCTCGAGATTGCATTTCACGAGCTTGTCGAAGGACTCCTTGTCGCCCGAAGCCAGGGCCGGGATGCCGCAGCAGGCCTGGCCCGCGGGCATGTAGATGCCCAGTTCGTGATGACGCAGGGCCTTCAGGACGGCCTGGCCGACCTGCGGGTAGATCTTGTCGATGACGCAGCCGGGGAAGAAGGCCACGCGGTATCCGCCCTTGCCGGGCCGGGTGTTCAGGGCCGGTTCCAGCTTGCGCAGGGGCTTCTTGGCCAGGGGCATGAAGTGCCGCTCGCCGATGACCGGCGCGTTGATGCGCGAGCAGGACGAGCCGATGACCTCGTTGGCCGTCTTGGTGAACGCGCCCTGGAACTTGGAGGCCACGTCCAGCACGGAGTTGAAGAGTGCGGGCTTGGTCAGCAGGCCCTTGAAGATGGCCTTCTTGGTGGCCGAAAGGCCCATGTACGTGTTCACGATGACGCGGGCCTTGAAGAAGATGTCGAGCACCTTCACGCCGCTGGGGCAGTTGGCCGCGCAGGAGCCGCAGAGCAGGCACTTGTTGAGCTTTTCCTGCACGCCCTCGGCGTCCGCGATCATCTCGTGGGACAGGTTTTCCAGAAGCGCGATCTTGCCGCGGGCGACGTCGCCCTCCTTCATGGTTTCGGAGAATACCGGGCAGACCGCCTGACACATGCCGCACTTCATGCACGCGACCATCTGGTCGTCGAGCTCGTGCAGCATCTTGGCTAGCTGATGGAGATCTTCGTGCATGACTAGCCTCCGATGATCTTGCCGGGATTGAGCAGGTAGTTGGGGTCAACCGCCTTCTTCAGTCTGCGCGAGTAGATGATGGTCGCCTTGGAGGTTTCCTTCTCCAGCCACTTGGACTTGGCCGTGCCGATGCCGTGTTCGCCGGACAGGGTGCCACCCAGGGACAGGGCCACGTCGAAAATCTCGTCGACGGCCTGCTCCACGCGGTGGAACTCTTCCTTGTCGCGCTTGTCCGTCAGGATGGTCGGGTGCAGGTTGCCGTCGCCGGCGTGGCCGAAGGTGCCGATCTGCAGCTTGTATTTGGCGGCGATGTCGTTGATGGCCTTGATCATGGCCGGAATCTGGCTGCGCGGCACGGTGGCGTCTTCGAGAACGGTGGTCGGGCGGGCGCGGGCCAGGGCCGGCAGCGCGTTGCGGCGGGCTTCCCACAGCTTGTTCTTCTCGGCGGCGTCCTTGGCCATCTGCACGCGGCGGGCGCCGTGCTTCTTGCAGATTTCGACAACCTTCTCGGCGTCGTCCTCGACCAGGGCGATGTGCCCGCCGTCGACCTCGATCAACAGGATGGCCGCGGCGTCACAGGGCAGGCCGGCCTTGGTGAAATCCTCGACATAGTTGATGGTCGCGTTGTCCAGGAGCTCAAGGGTGCAGGGCACGATCTTGTTGGCGATGATGGCGGCCACGGTCTCGGAGGCCTTGTTGATGTCGTCGAACTCGGCCAGCATGGCCTTGGAGGCCACTGGCGGCGGGACGAGCTTGAGGATGATCTCGTCGAACACGCCGAGGGTGCCTTCGGAACCGACCATGAGCTGGGCGATGTTGAGGCCAGTGACGCACTTGACAGTCTTGCCGCCGGATTTGACGTACTCGCCCTCGGCGTTCCAGAAATTCACGCCCATGACGTAGTCCTTGGTCACGCCGTACTTCAGGCCGCGCAGACCGCCGGCGTTCTCGCTGACGTTGCCGCCCAGGGTGGAAACGGCCTGGGAGCCCGGGTCCGGCGGATAAAAGAGGCCGCGACGCGCGACTTCGGCCGCGAACTTGGCGGTGACCACGCCGGGCTGAACCACGGCGTAGAGGTCCTGCTCGTTGATCTCGAGGATCTTGTTCAGGCCGTTGGTCAGGATGACGACGCCGTGCTCCTTGGTCGGAATGGTCCCGCCGCTCAGGTTGGTGCCGGCGCCGCGCACAGTCATGGGCAACTTGTTCTCGTTGCACAGAGCCACGGTCTTGCCCAGCTGTTCACTGTTGGTCGGACGCAGCACCAGTTCCGGGACGACCGCGTCGAGGACGGCGGCATCGTAGGAATAGGCGTGGCGGTCGGACTCGCTTACGAGGACATTGTCTTTGCCCAGCAGATTCTGGAACTCGGTGAGCAGACTCGCTGAAATCATTATTCTCTCCTTGCGTGAGGCTCGCTGATATGGATGAAGCGGTCCCGGAAGCCTTGCGCAACTCCCGGGACCGCATTGACAACTAGAACAGGTGAGGCAGGAAGACGAAGCACATCAGGGAGGCGACGATGCCCACGACGATGCCGTAGAGCACGAAGGGCCAGAAGGTGCGCTTCAGGATCATGCCTTCGCGGCCGATCAGGCCGGTGACGGCGCAGACCGCCACGATGTTGTGGATGCAAACCATGTTGCCCATGGCGCCGCCGGCGACCTGAGCGGCCACGATGATCTGGCGCGGCAGTTCCAGCTGCTGGGCGACGCCCCACTGGAATTCGGCGAACAGAAGGTCGGAGACCGTGTTGGAACCGGTGATGAAGGCACCGAGGCCGCCCACGTAGGAAGCCAGCATGGGCCAGGCGTTGCCGGCGATGGCGGCGACGGTCTTGGCCATGGCCAGGGGCATGGACGGGTAGTTGTTGGGGTTCAGCAGCGGGTCGGCCACGCCGGAACCGCGGAAGATGGAGACCAGGGCCACGGCGGCGAAGAGCGCGATGGTCGGGGCCTTCATCTTGGCGATGGATTCGGTCCAGGCCTGCTTCACGGCGTCACCCTTCATGCCGTGGATGGCGATGGTCAGGATGGCGACCAGCATGAAGGGGATGGTGCCGGGCAGGTACAGGTAATCGATGGAGGCGGACACGCCCTTGTAGCCGAGAATGTCGTTGAAGGGAATCTTCTGGGCGGCCAGCACGGCCTTGAGGCCCAGGGAGGGAATGCGGGTCACGACCAGGATGGCGCCGATCAGGATGTAGGGCAACCAAGCCTTGAACTGGCTCATGTGCTCCTTGAAGACCGTGTTGGTGCTGGTGGCAATGGTACCGGTCCAGGCAGCGTCCCACGTGGACTGGGGGCCGAAGTCCCAGGTTTCCTTGGGCACGCAGAAACCGGCCTTGGCACCGGCCACGATGATGCCGAGGCCAACGAGACCACCGATCAGAGACGGGAATTCCGGACCGACCAGCCAGGCGAAGCCCAGGTAGGGAACCAGGAAAGCCACGGCGGCGAAAACGCAGAACTGCCAGGCGGCGAAGCCTTCGGACCAGGACTTCTTCTGGCCGAAGAAGCGGGTCAGGAAGCCGAGCATGAAGATGGGCAGGATGATGGCCATGGGGCCGTGCATCAGGGTGACCCACTGGCCGATGGCCTTGGCGAAGGTGCCGTAGTCGGCGAAGTTGAGGCCCGCGATGCCGGATTCGGCAGCGGCCTTGACCAGGGGCTCAAGGAACTTCAGGCCGAACAGGATGGGGGTACCGACCGCGCCGAAGGACACGCAGAAGGAGTTGAAGACCAGGCAGATGACCGCGGCGGCCAGGGGCGGGAAGCCCAGGGACAGCAGCAGCGGGGCGGCCAGGGCGGCAGGCGTGCCGAAACCGGCGGCGCCTTCGATGAAGGCCGCGAACATGTAGCCGATGATGATGGCCTGGATGCGTTTGTCACGGCTGATGTTCTGCATCCCGTACTGGATGGTTTCCATGCCCCCTGAGTACTTCAGGGTGTACAGGATGATGATGGCACCGAAGACGATGATCAACACGCCGATGGCGGTGATCACGCCCTGGATGGACAGGGCGGCGATGTAGCCAGCAGGCAGATTCCAAGCTCCGACGGCGCCGAGTACGCAGGTCAGGAACGCCAGAGGCATGGCCTTGGTCGAAGGCCAGTTCATGCCGACCATCAGAACAAGAGCCACCAGAATGGGCAACAGTGCCACCATTGCCAAGACAGGAATTGACATATCTCCCTCCAAATAAAACTGATGAATTGGCCGCCCGTCCGCGGGTACCCCACCCCGCGGACAGGCGGCGAGCCTTTACCTATTTTCCGGCGCGGCCGTCATCGCAGGGCTCTGCGGGCTTGTTGGCCCCGGAGTGCTCGGCGGTTGCCGAAAGCGTACAGCCCTCACCGGCAGGGGCGGCTGCGGCCACAGGCTCGGAAGCGGCCTGAACCGGAGCGAACTCCTGCTTGGAGAGGTACTCGTACATCGCAAAACGGTGCATGTAGTCCTGCTCGATCTGGCTGCGCAGACGCTTGGAGTCTTCGGGCGCGATCTTTTCGAGCAGGGCGTAGCGGTTTTCGCTGGCCAGGAACTCCTGGATGGATCCGTCCGGAGCCTTGGAATCCAGGGTGAAGGGGTTCTTGCCCTCGTCGGCCACCAGGGGGTTGAAGCGGTACAGCGGCCAGTAACCGGACTGCACGGCCAGCTTCGACTCGAGCTGGGTCTTGCCCATGCCCTTGCGGAGCCCCTGGTTGATGCACGGCGCGTAGGCAATGATCAGGGACGGTCCGGGATAGGCCTCCGCCTCGCGGAAGGCCTTCAGGAGCTGCTGCTTGTCGTAGCCCATGGAGACCGTGGCCACGTAGACATAGCCGTAGCTCATGGCCATGCGTCCGAGATCCTTCTTCCCTGTCCGCTTTCCTGCGGCAGCGAACTTGGCGATGGAGCCGAGCGGGGTCGCCTTGGAGGACTGCCCGCCAGTGTTGGAGTACACTTCAGTATCCATCACCAGAACGTTGATGTCTTCGCCAGAGGCCAGAACATGGTCCAGCCCGCCATAGCCGATATCGTAGGCCCACCCGTCGCCGCCGAAGATCCAGAAGGACTTCTTGGTGAAGAGTTCCTCGTTCGCGAAGATCTCCTCGAGGAGGTCGTTGCGATGCGTGAAGGCCAGGATGTCACGAATGGTGTCGCCGTATTCCTTGGACTTTTCGGCGTTGGCGCGGTTCTCGAGCCAACCCTTGAAGGCTTCGGCCAGGTCTTCGGGCAGTTCGCCCTGCAGGGCCTTCTCGATCAGGTCCACCAGCTTGGCCTGACGCTGGGCGTAGGCCATCTGGATGCCGTAGCCGAACTCCGCGGCGTCCTCGAACAGGGAGTTGCCCCAGGCCGGGCCATGCCCTTCGGCGTTGACCGTGTAGGGGGTGGTCGGCGCGGAGGCGCCCCAGATGGAGGAGCAGCCCGTGGCGTTGGCGATGATCATGCGCTCGCCGAAGAGCTGGGTCAGCACCTTGACGTAGGGGGTCTCGCCGCAGCCCGAGCAGGCGCCGGAGAATTCCATCAGCGGCTTCTGCAGCTGGCTGCCCTTGACCGTGTCGCGGCGCATGAGGTTGTCCTTGAAGGGCACGGTGACCGAGAAGTCGTAGTTGGGCACTTCCTTCGGGGTCTGGGTCTCAAGGGGCTTCATGACCAGGGCGGTGTTCTTGGCCGGGCAGATGTCGGCGCAGTTGCCGCAGCCCATGCAGTCCAGAGTGTTGACCTGGATGCGGAACTTCATGCCCTTCAGTTCCTTGCCCAGGGCGTCGATGGTCTCGAAGGTCTCGGGGGCCTCGGCCATCTCCTCCTCGGTCAGCAGCACGGGCAGAATGGCGGCGTGCGGGCAGACGAAGGAGCACTGGTTGCACTGGATGCAGTTGCCCGCGATCCACTCGGGCACATTGATGGCCACACCGCGCTTCTCGAACTGGGAGGTGGCCACGGGGAACAGTCCGTCGGGCTCGAAGGCCGACACGGGCAGGCTGTCGCCCTTCTGGGCCAGGATGGGACGCATGACGTTCTTGACGAAATCGGGCTCGTCCTTCTCGCCCTTGCAGTCGCAGACGGCGTCGGCCCAGGAGGCGGGAACCTTGATCTCGACCAGGTTCTCGATGGCCTGATCCACGGCGCCGATGTTCATGTTGACGATCTTGTCGCCCTTCTTGCCGTAGGCCTTCTTGATGGCCTTCTTGAGCAGGGCAACGGCCTCCTCGAAGGGCATGACGTTGGCCAGCTTGAAGAAGGCAGTCTGCATGACCATGTTGATGCGGTTGCCGAGGCCCACTTCCGTGGCGATCTTGACGGCGTCGATGTTGTAGAACTTGAGACCCTTCTTGGCGATGGTGCGGCGCATGGAGGCGGGCAGTTCCTTCTCCATGTCCTCGGCGGTCCAGGCGGAGTTCAGCACGAAGGTGCCGCCGTCCTTGATGCCTTCCAGGACGTCGTAGGTGTGCACGTAGCTGGACTTGTGGCAGGCGATGTAGTCGGCCGCGTTGACCAGGTAGGTGGACTGGATGGGCTCCTTGCCGAAGCGCAGGTGGGACACGGTGATGCCGCCGGACTTCTTGGAGTCGTAGGCGAAATAGCCCTGGGCGTACATGTCGGTGTTGTCGCCGATGATCTTGATGGCTTCCTTGTTGGCGCCGACGGTGCCGTCGGAGCCCAGGCCCCAGAACTTGCACTGCACGGTGCCGGCAGGGGTGGTGTCGGCGAAGGCCGGCACGTCGAGGGAGGTGTTGGTGACGTCGTCCTCGATGCCCACGTTGAAGTGGTGCTTGGGCTGGGAGACCATCATGTTGTCATAGACGGCCTTGACCATGGCCGGGGTGAACTCCTTGGAGCCCAGGCCGTAGCGGCCGGCGACGATCTCGGGCATTTCGCCGCGTTCCATGTAGGCGGTGCAGATGTCCTTGAAGAGCGGATCGCCCTTGGCGCCGGGTTCCTTGGTGCGGTCGAGGACCGTGATGACCGAGGCGGTGGCGGGCAGGACCTGCAGGAAGAACTCGGGCACGAAGGGACGGTACAGGCGGACCTTGACCAGGCCGACCTTCTCGCCCTTGGCCAGCAGGTGGCGAACGACTTCTTCAATGGTTTCGCAGCCGGAGCCCATGGCCACGATGACGCGCTCGGCCTGCGGATGACCGACGTAGTCGAAGGGCTTGTAGGGGCGGCCGGTGATGGAGGCGACCTTCTTCATCTGCTCGACGACGATGGACGGCACCTGGTCGTAATAGATGTTGGCGGCTTCACGGCCCTGATAGTAGATGTCGGGGTTCTGGGCGGTGCCGCGGATGGTCGGGTTGGTCGGGCTCATGGCGCGGGCGCGGAAGTCGGCGATGGCATCGTAGTTCACGATCTTCTTGATGTCTTCGTAATCGATGACCTCGATCTTCTGAATCTCGTGGGAGGTGCGGAAGCCGTCGAAGAAGTGCAGGAAGGGGATGCTCGATTCGAGGGAGGCCAGGTGGGCGACCAGGGACAGGTCCATGCACTCCTGCACGGAGCTGGAGGCCAGCATGGCGAAGCCGGTCTGGCGGCAGGCCATGACGTCCTGGTGGTCGCCGAAGATGGACAGGGCGTGGGCCGCGATGGCGCGCGCGCTGACATGGAAGACGCCGGGGAGCAGCTCGCCGGAAATCTTGTACATGTTCGGGATCATCAGCAAGAGGCCCTGGGAGGCCGTGAAGGTGGAGGTCAGCGCGCCGCCGGCCAGGGAGCCGTGCACCGCACCGGCTGCTCCGGCTTCGGACTGCAGCTGACGGACCAGAACCTTCTGGTCGAAAATATTCAGACGGCCCTGAGCGGCCCACTCGTCCGCGATCTCACCCATGGTCGAAGAGGGGGTGATCGGGTAAATGGCGGCCGTGTCACTCATCGCATAGGCGATATGGGTGACGGCGGTGTTCCCATCCATGGTTTTCATATTTTTTGCCATGTATCTTCTCCTAAAGCCTGGTTGGTGTTTCAAGGCGTGCGCATCCACAGCGTGCGACACTACCTGTAGAAACAAGTTTTGTGCCATCGGGTAAAATCAATCTAACCATCCGAAATACAAATAATTTACGAGATCATCGACATCTCAAGCACTCCCCTCCCTCCGGTTTGTCCGAAAAAAAAGACAACATGGGTTTGTCCGCAGAACTACCACGATATTTGCGGAATGCAAACAAACAACTTCAATCCGGTTAACGCGCGTAATTGCAAGGTTAAAGGCGGATTTGCCGTTCACGGCCCCCGTGTCCGGTTTTCCGGACATGCCAATGCCGGGATTCTCCGACGGCGTACTCAGCCCCTTTTTCGGCCCTCCCGACCACCCGAATTCCGCTGACGGGGTTGACCGGGCGTGATCGCTGAACCGATCGACGGAGCATCGCCGAAAATGCGTCTGATTTTCCGGACTGCGCATGACCGATCTGGGTAGCACAATTTGGTTGACTAAACAACCATTTTTCAGCAAGGGGATTTCCGCGGCCAGACCGGCCGACGTTGCGCACAGGTGTGCACAAACGTCGCAAGACGCCACATGCGGTGTTTCAAAAATGCACACTCGGTGCATGCACATGAACTCGCCCCGCGGCGGTCTGAAAAAGACCGAGCGCATAACATACTGAAAATCAGGACGATACGAAATCAAGGGCGAACAAAACGCGCCGATACGTCTTGATTGGCAATTATTTTGCTAAAAAAATCGGCGCGCATCTTGCCACAATCGCATTTGATGCATTATCAGACACAAAACGGAGGTTTGTGATGAAAGGAAAAAGCATAACCAAAAGCGGCGTTATCAGAGGCCTCTCTCAGAACGAGACGATGCAGCTGTCGCAGCTGCTGACCCCCATGCAGAAGCAGCGCATCAATGACGGCGACAGCGTGCTGGTCAAGACGGAATACATCCTCGATTCCTGGAAGGAATACTGGCTGGGCAAGGAAGTCGACGAAGAATAGATCGCAAGCTACGCCTCGAGGCCGTGCTTTTTGAGCATGGCGTACAGGTGAGACCGGGAAAGTCCCGATACGCCGAGCATCTTGGGGATATCCCTCCCATGGGCCCGCAAGAGCCTCTGCAGGTACTCCCTTTCCATCGCGGTCTTGAAGTCCTTCAATGAAGGGAGATTCTCTTCGTCCCCTCCGTCTCCTGCCTCTTCCACCGCATCTTCCCGACTCCTCTCCAGCATGGATTTGGCCACCCGGATACGCACCGCCTGCGGCAGGTGCTGCACGTAGACCGTCTTCTCCGCGCCCGACAGCACGAAGGCCTGTTCGATGGTGTTGAAGAGTTCGCGGACGTTTCCGGGCCAATCGTAGAGACGGAGCATGGCCATGAACTCCGGGTCCATCTCCTTGACCGGGATGTTGCGCTGCCGGCAGAGCTTGTCGATGTGGTGCCGCGCCAGGATCAGGATATCCTCCTCCCGTTCGCGCAGAGGCGGCAGGGTCAGGTGGATAGTGTTGATGCGGTAGAAGAGATCCTGCCGGAACTCCCCCGCCGCGACCATGGCCGACAGGTCCCGGTTCGTGGCCGAAATGAGGCGGAAGTCGCTCTGCAGTTCCTGGTTCCCGCCCACGGGCCTGAAACGGCGCTCCTGCAGGACGCGCAGAAAAGTCTTCTGGGCCGAAAGGGGCAGTTCGCCGATCTCGTCCAGAAACAGGGTGCCGCCGTCGGCGAGCTTGACCAGGCCCACGCGGTCCCGGGCCGCACCCGTGAAGGCGCCCTTGGTGTGGCCGAAAAGGATGCTCTCCAGCAGGGATTCCGTCAGGGCCGCACAGTCCACGACCACGAAGGCGCGGTCGGCCCGGCCCGAATTGCGGTGGATGGTCCGGGCCAGCAGTTCCTTGCCCGTGCCCGTCTCGCCCGTGACCAGGACCGTCGAGTCCGAGCCGCTGGCCTGGGCCAGGCGTTCGTAGCACTGGCGCATGGCGTTGCTCTGCCCCACCACGTCCGTGAGATCCAGGGCGAGGTCCTTTCTGTCCTGCCGCTGGGCCAGGGCCCGATTGAGGGTCTCCTTGATCTGTCTGATGGGCGACGGCTTGACCAGGTAGTCCCAGACGCCCCCCTGGATGGCCAGCTCCGCGCCTTCGGGGTCGCCCTGGCCGGTCAGGACGATGACGTCCGGCGGCGCTGCCTGGCTGCGGATCTGACCCAGGGCCTCCAGCCCGTTGCCGTCGGGCAGGCGCACGTCGAGAAAGACGAGGTCGAATTCCCCGCTGCCCAACTGCGCCAGTCCCTCCTTCAGTGTCTGGGCCGCATGGCACTCGTGGCCCAACCTGTGGACCAGGCTTTCGAGGGTTTCGCAGACCTGCCTGTCGTCGTCGATGATCAGAATCCTCGCCATCATGCATCCTTGTCCAGAACATCCCGAATGGCCCGCCCGAGGATGTCCTTGTTATAGGGTTTGCTCACGAACAGCCTGATGTTGCCCGACTGCGGCGCGAACTCGGCCGCGTGCTTGCGGCCCGAGACCATGATGACCGGCAGCTCGGGGCGGCAGTCCTTCAGGGCCGCGGCCACGTCGAAGCCGTTCATGCCAGGCATGTCGAAATCCGTGATGACCAGATCGAGCCCGAGCCCGCCGCAGACGGCCTCGATGGCCTCCGCCGCGCAATGGAACGGGTGCACCGTGTAGCCGAGCTGCGCGAGCACGCGCGGGATGAGCTGCAGCTGGTCCTCGTCGTCCTCGATGAAGGCCAGGCGCTCGCTGCCCATGGCCACGCCGCTGTCGCACGTTCCCGGCAGGAGGCAGGAATCGTTCATGCCCGGCAGCAGGATGTCGAAGCGCGTCCGCCCGGGGACGCTGTCGAGCCGGATTCCCCCGCCATGATTGCGCACGATGCCGTGCACCACGGCCAACCCCAACCCCGTCCCCTCGCCCTTGCCCTTGGTGGTGAAGAACGGGTCGTAAATCTTGTCCTGGATGTCCCCGGGAATGCCCGGCCCGTCGTCCTCGATGCGCAGCAGGCTGTACTGGCCGGGCGCCAGGCCGCCGCAGCGGGGATCGTCGCGCTCCAGGGACAGCCCGCCCAGGCTGATGGAGATGGTGCCGCCCTTCGCGCCCAGGGCCTGGAAGGCGTTGGTGGCCAGGTTCATGACGATCTGGTGGACCTGGGTCGGGTCGGCCAGGCACAGGGGCAGGTCGTCCTCGACCCGGGAAAGCACGCTGATGTTGCGCGGCATGGACACGCGGATCAGGGCCACGGCTTCGCTGACCACCTCGCGCAGGTCCGTGGGCACGAAACCCTCCTGGGTCGGCCGGCTGAAAGTCAGGATCTGCTTGATGAGGCCGCTGCCCCGCACCGCCGCCTTGAGGCTGCGCTCCAGGTCCTTCCAGGCGATGCTGCCCTCGAGGATGTCCTCCATGGCCAGCTCGGTCGAGTTCATGATGGAGGTCAGGATGTTGTTGAAATCGTGGGCGATGCCTCCGGCCAGGGTGCCGATGGCCTCCATCTTCTGGGACTGCAGGAGCTGCTTTTCGAGGCTGATGGTCTGGGTGATGTCCTCGGCCGTGCTCAGGATGCCGACCACCTCGCCCCGCGGCCCGTGCAGCGGGACCTTGTTGACCAGCAGCCACATGGCCTCGCCGACGGCGTTGCGGGTCTCCATGCGCATGCGGAAATGCGGCTCGTCGGCCTCGATGACCTCCCGGTCGAGCTCCGCGATGCGCTGGATCTCGACGGCGTCGGTCAGGACCTCGCCGTAGGTCTTGCCGAGGATGGACGCCAGCTCCGCCTGGCCCACGTGAGCCAAAAAGTTGCGATTGGCACCGATGATGCGCAGCCGCTTGTCCTTCCAGTGCACAAGTTGGGGGATGGTATCGAGGACAAGCTGGAGCATGGCTTCGGACGCGGCCAGGGCCAGCTCCGCGGCCTTGCGGTCGGTGATGTCCTCAATGAAGCCTTCGAAATGGCAGAAGCCGTCGTCGCAGCCGCGCACGGCCCGGGCGTTGAGGTTGGCCGTGATGACGGCCCCGTCGCGCCGACGGAAGAGGATTTCGGCCTCGATGCCGCCGCGGTTCTGCTCGTAGAGGTCCACCACGCGCTCACGGTCGCTCTGCTGATAGTAGAGGGTCGCGATGTTGGGGTTCTCGGCCATGAGTTCCTCGGGGCCCGCATAGCCGAGCATCCGCGCCAGGGCCGGGTTGGCCACGATCCACGAGCCGTCGGGGGTGGTCTGAAAGATGCCCAGGGCCGAGTTCTCGAAGATGGTGCGGTACTTCTCCTCGGCCGCGCGCAGGTCGTCCTCGGCCTTCTTGCGGTCGGAGATGTCGTAGATCACGCCGACGACGCCCGCGTTGTCGCCCTGGGCGTCGGCGTAGACGGCCTTGTGCAACACGGCCGAACGCAAGGTCCCGTCGCCGTGCTGGATCTGGCCCTCGAAGGAATCCATGCGCGCGTCGAGCATGGGGGCGAAACGGGAATCGGGCAGGACCGGCCCATGCGAGGCGAAGGCGCGATCCTGCTGCCAGCCGACTCCGAACCAGTTCTCGAAGGCCCGGTTGACACCGGCGATGCTCCCGCTGCGGTCCGTGAACCATATGGGCACGGGCAGCGTGTCCATGAGGGTGCGCAGGAAGGACAGCTGGTTCTTGATGCGCACCTCGATCTGCTTGCGCTCGAGGATGTTGATGACCAGCAGCACCAGGACCATGGACAGGATGACGAGACTGACGATGATGGTCCAGAACTGGTGCCGGTTGATGGAATAGAACGGCGACGGCTCGTTGATCAGCACGCTGCCTTCGGGCAGGAGCTTCAGGTTGATCCCGAGGCGCATGAGCACCCGGTAGTCGAACTTCGGCGGCTCGTCGGGACTGACGGTGATGGGGATGCGGGCCGGCGACTCGCCGTCCAGGATGCGCAGGCCCATCTTGGCCGCGGCCTGGCCGTGGGCGTAGCCGCTGATGAGCTTGCCGCCCACCAGCCCGTGCCCGAGCAGGAACTCCCACGCCCCGTAGAGGGGCGCCCCGGTCTGTTCCCAGACGATCTCCAGGAGGTCTTGGGCCGAGTACACGGCCTCGCCCACGTCCTTGTAGAAGGGGATGAAGAAGAAGATGCTGTCCGCGGCCGCGAAGCGCACCTTGGACACCAGTTCCTCCAGGCTGAACTCGTCCAGAAACTCCACCTCGATCTCTGGCGGCAGCAGATGCAGCTGCGCCCGCACCTGGTTGGCGATGGCCACGCCCGTGAGGCTCTGGTCGCCGATGACCACCAGGCGCTTCTTGCCCGGATGGAACTTGAGCGCCGTGGCGATGTTGGACGGCACGTCGAACTCTTCCAGCACGCCGGTCATGCGGTCGCGCATGGGCACCGCGCCGGCCTCGACGTCGTTGATGCCGCAAAAGACGATAGGCACGCCGGGGAACAGCTCTTCACCGTGCCGGGACATGAATTCGTAGGCGTTGTTGTCGGAAGTGACGATGAGATCGAAATGCATCGTCCGAAACTTGAAGGTGTAGTAGTTGAGCAGGATCTCGTTGATCTTCTCCCCGGAGAACCGTTTGGAGTCCATGTACTCGATCTGGAGATAGATGTTCTTCCCGCTCTTGCGGAAGGTGTCGCGCACGCCCTCGAAGATGCTGTCCGACCACTCGTACCCGTTGTGGTAGGAGTTGAGGTAGAGGATGTTGATCTTCTGCTCCTCCTGCGCCGAGGCGTGGGGGATGAAGCAGAACAGACAAAGGGCGAAAAGGAGGATGCGCACGAATTCTCCGCGAAATGCCGTTTTCAGCCGCGGGGCGGGGCCCCGCGGCCCGCTGCCCTATTTGGCGGCGTTCATGTTCTTCAGAGCGATGTAGAGGGCCTGGGTGCCCATGTTCTCCAGACCCTGGGCCATGGCCGCCACGTAGAGCTGCTCCACCAACGCCAGGCCCGGCAGGCTGATGCGCATGCGCTTGGCCTCGGCCAAGGCGATGCCCATGTCCTTGACGAAATGCTTGACGTAGAAGCCCGGATCGAAATCATCCTTGGCGATGCGCCGGCCCAGGTTGTTGATGGACCAGGAACCGGCAGCCCCGCTGCCGATGACGTCAATGACCGCGTCCACGTCCAGGCCCGCGCGCACGGCGTAAAGGAGCGATTCGACCACGCCGATCATGGTGCCGGCGATGAGGATCTGGTTGCTCATCTTCGTATGCTGCCCCGCACCGGGCCCGCCCATGAGGCGGATGTTCTTCCCCATCTTCTCGAACAGAGGCACGGTCCTGTCGAAGGGCTCCTGACCGCCGCCGACCATGATGGCCAGGGCGGCGTTCCGGGCGCCGAGATCGCCGCCGGACACCGGCGCATCCAGGGCGTGCACACCGCGTGCCGCGGCGGCCCCGTGGATCTCCACGGCCAGGGCCGGTTCCGAGGTGGTCATGTCGACCAGCACGGAGCCGGGCGCGGCCCGGTCAACCAGTCCGCCCTCGGCCAGGTACACGGCGCGCACGTCGGACGGGTAGCCGACGATGGTGAACACGAAATCCGAACCCTCGGCCACGTCCCCAGGCCGGTCGCACCACACGGCCCCGGCTTCGAGGACGCCGGAGGCCGACGCCTTCGTGCGCGTGAAAACGCGGACCTCGTGGCCTGCGGCCAGCAGATGACCGCACATGGACCGCCCCATGACGCCTATCCCGACCCAACCGATTCTGCTCATAGTACCTCCAAAACATATACAAGATGAGTGCCAACCGGCACGAAACACCGACCGCAGGAAGCCACCTGACGCCTGCCGGACCGGTTTTCCCGTGAAACATAAAAAATCATGATTTCAGCCGCGTAGACAAGTGATTGCCAAACTTCGAAAACATGCTTATAAGGAACGATTGTCCCGGTTCATTACCAGACTACCAGTCCCAGACCAGACCACACGAGGTTGCCATGATCTGCCAAAAATGCGGATGCGACGCCGTCGCTGAAGAAAACATCTCCTATCAGATGGAGTGCCGTAATCATCTTTTCTGTTTCGAAGACGTCCCCGTGCCCAAGTGCTCCGAATGCGGGCACATCGTCATCACTCAGGAGGCCATGGGCGTCATGCTGGCCAAAATCGACCAGCTCTCCCAGAAGGCCACCATCTCCTACCACCGCTGCCGCTGGCCCAAGGCCCAGTCCCTCGACGAGCAGACCCAGCAGGGCGCATCGTCCCAGGCAGCCGCGGAACTCGTGGAGACCATCAACAAAAGCGCCCGCAAATAACCGCGTTTTCCGCGCCGATGAAAAAAGCCGCTTGCAAGAGCGGCTTTTTTATTGGCCCCGGGGGAAGGCAAAGTCAAACGGGGGGAGGAGGCTGTGATGGACGGTATGGACGATATGGACGATATGGACGGGGTTTCCCGAGAGCGCGTGGGCCTGAGTCCACTTCGTCCATCTCGTCCATGGCAGCCCCTTCCCCCCTACTCCTTCCTGTCCAGGTACAGGTTCCCCAGCGCCAGCAGCGAGGTCCCCACGATGAGCAGGAACGAGACGGAATTGATGACCGGCGTGGAGCCGTCGCGGACCTGCAGGTAGAGGTTGATGGGCAGGGTCGGCTGGGAGCCCACGAGGAAGAGCGTGGTGTTGAAGTTCTCGAAGCTCATCAGGAAGGCCACGGCCCCGGAGCCGATGATGGACGTGCGCAGGTAGCGCAGCGTGATGTGCCAGATGACCTGCAGGCGCGTGGCGCCGAGGTTCAGGGCAGCCTCTTCAAGGGAGCGGTCGAACTTGCGCAGCCGGGCCGACACGACCAGGGTCACGAAGGTGGTGATGAAGGAGAACTGCCCCACCACCACCAGCCAGAAGCTGGGCCGGAAGAGCTCGATGTCGAGGTTCCAGTGGTCCTCGAAATAGACGCCCGCCGTGGTCGCGCCCAGCAGGATGGAGATGCCCAGGATCACGCCGGGGATGACCAGGGGCGCGAGCATGAGGAAATAGAGGAAGTTCTTCCCGCGGAAGTTCTCCTGCTCGAACAGGAAGGCGGCGCACACCCCCACCACCACGCAGGACGCGGACACCCAAATCGCCGTCTGGAAACTGACCCAGATGGCGCGCAGGTTGTCCGGGTCCTCGAAGATGCCGACGCGCTTCGGCCCGGCCGAGGTGAACCAGTCCAAGGTAAGTCCCCGCCAGGGCAGGGACGGGAAGTCGGAGTCGTTGAAGGCCAGTACGCAGGTCACCAGCAGCGGCGCGAAGAGAAAGACGAAATACAGGACCACGAAGGCCACGAAGGACCGGTCGTAGGCGCGGGATCTGGGCAGGGAACGGATCATGACGCCACCTCGCCCAGGCGCTGGCCCGTGATCTTCAGTCCCAGCCAGATGATGAGGGAACTCAGCACCAGGAGCATGAAGCCGAAGGCCGCGCCCTGGTTCCAGTTGAAGCTGGCGATGAACTGGTTGTAGATCTGCTCCGTGAACCACAGGGAGTTCTTGCCGCCCATGAGGTTGGGTGTGAGGTAGTTGCCGAGCACGAGCATGAAGACCACGATGGAGCCCGAGGTGATGCCCGGCTTGCAGTGCGGGATGATGATCGTGCGCCAGATGCAGGTCTTGCTCGCGCCCAGGTCGTAGGCCGCCTCGACGAGGCTGTCGTCGAGGCCCTCCATGACCGAGACCAGGGGCACGACCATGAAGAGCATGGAGGTGTACACCAGGCCCATGATCATGGTCGCGTCGTTGTAGAGCATCTCCACGGGCTTCTCCAGAATCCCCAGCTGCAGCAGGAAGTAGTTCAGCACCCCGGACTCGCGCAGCAGGATCATCCAGCCGTAGACGCGCACCAGTTCGCTGACCCAGAACGGCAGGAGCAGCAGCACCATGAGGAAGCCGCGCACGCCGGGCCGCGAGAGCTTGGTGATGTAGAAGGCCACGGGCAAGGACACGACCAGGGTCAGGAAGGTGGTGATGACCGAGTAGGCCGCCGTGCGCACGAAGGTCAGCCAGTAGATGGGCTCGGAAAAGAAGGTGCCGTAGTTTTCGAGGCTCCAGGCCCCGTCGGCCCGGAAGCTCAGGATCAGCAGGTCCAGGTGCGGCAGGACGATGAGCAGGAAGAGCCAGACCAGGACCGGCGTGAGAAAGAGCCAGAACAGCCCGCCGCGCCTCATGGCCTGCCCTCCCCGCGTCCGAAGGCGATGCCTGACTGGGGGTGCCAGCCCAGGGTGATGTCCGCGCCGGGACGGATGTGGTCGAAGGCGCGGTTCTGGGGCAGGGCCACCAGCAGCTCGTGGCCCGACGGCGTGGCCGTCAGCAGCCGGCTGTTGGCGCCGTCGAAGAGGATGGCCTTGACCGTGACCGGGAAGGTGTTGAGACCCGCGGCGTCGGCGGGCTCGATGACCATGGCCTCGGGCCGCAGGAAGAGCGTGGCCGGGCCCTTGCCGGCGTCGGCCTTGCGCCGGGCCCGGAAGGCCAGGTCCTCGTCCGTGCGGACCAGGACCGTCTCCCCGTCCATCTCCACCACCTCGCCCTCCCAGCGGTTGCTGTCGCCGACGAACCCGGCCACGAAGGGGGTATGCGGGTCGCCGTAGAGTTCCTGCGGGGTGCCGACCTGCTCGAAGCGCCCCCGGTTCATGACCGCCACGGTGTCGGACATGACCAGGGCCTCGGACTGGTCGTGGGTGATGTAGATGAAGGTCGTGCCGATCTTGGCCTGCAGCTTCTTGAGCTCGACCTTCATCTGTTCGCGGAGCTTCAGGTCCAAAGCGCCCAGGGGCTCGTCCAGAAGCAGGAGACTCGGTTCGAGGACCAGGCAGCGGGCGATGGCCACGCGCTGCTTCTGGCCGCCGGAAAGCTGGTTGATACGCTTGGCGCCGTAACCGGGCAGGTCGACGCGTTCCAGGATCTCCTCCGTACGCCTGCGGATCTCGGCCGAGGACACCTTGCGACGCTTGAGGCCGAAGGCGATGTTCTCGGCCACGTCCATCATGGGAAAGAGCGCCAGATGCTGGAAAACCAGATTGACGGGCCGCTTGTCGGGCGTGACCCCGCGCATGTCCCGGCCGCTGATCTCGATGGTCCCGTCCGTCTGTTCCTCGAAACCCGCGATCATGCGCAGAAGCGTGGTCTTGCCGCAGCCCGAGGGGCCGAGGATGGAAAAGAAGGAACCCTTGGGCACCGGGAACGAGACGTCGTCCACGGCCCGAAACGTTCCGAAATCCTTGACCAGACGGGAAACGACCAGATCGGGTTGCATGCGCCTTCCTTGTGAGAAAATTGGGGAGGGGTCCGCAGCCGAGCGGCTGCGGACCCGCGGGACGTTAGTTGGCGGCCTTGACCTTGTCCAGCACCTTGCCTTCCATGGCTTCGAGCTTGGCGGGCACGGGCGGGTACCACTTGATGTTGTCGATGACCGCCTGCGGGAAGGAGCGGTCGAAGTTGGCCTGGAAGGCCTTGTCGACGAAGGGAGCGGCGTCCTTGGAGGCCGTGGGGGTCTTCTCGGCCGAGGTGAAGTAGCCGCTGTTCTCGGGCTTGAGCATGAAGTTGATCCAGGCGTAAGCGGCCTCGACGTTCTTGGCCTTGGCCGGGATGGTGAACGTGTCGATCCAGCCCAGGGCGCCCTCGACCGGGGCCACGAAGTCGAGGTCCTTGTTCTCGTCGTGCAGCTTCCAGCCGCCGTTGTCCCAGGCCTCG
The DNA here is from genome assembly GCF_054657795.1 of Desulfomicrobium salsuginis. NCBI lineage: Bacteria > Pseudomonadati > Thermodesulfobacteriota > Desulfovibrionia > Desulfovibrionales > Desulfomicrobiaceae > Desulfomicrobium > Desulfomicrobium salsuginis. The sequence goes on from NZ_BAAHYA010000002.1 coordinate 1,256,976, forward strand.
GCCACGGTCACTTCGCCCGAGCGCACGGATTCCAGCAACTGGTCGCCGTTGGCCCAGTAGTTCTTGACCAGGGGCTTGGCCTTGATCAGCTCGGCCTCGATCTTGGCGAGCATCTCGCCGTAGGCCTTCTCGTCGGCGTAGAGGGCAAAGGGGTCGTAACCCATGGCGAAACCGAGGCCGATCAGCACGGGCCTCTTCAGCCGGTAGCTGATGCGGCCCTTGTACTGCGGGTCGATGAGCGCCTTCCAGGACGTGGCGCCCTTGGCCTGGGCGGAGTTGACCACCAGGCCGGAGGTGCCCCAGCAGAAGGGCACGGCGTAGGACTTGCCGCCGACCAGGGTGTTCTTCTTCACGGCGTCGAGCATGGAGGGAATGAAAAGTTCGGCCTGGATCTTGGAGTAGTCGATGGGCTGGTAGATGCCGAACTCCTCCTGCACCGAGGAGATGCGGTCCTGGCTGGGCTGGGCCAGGTCGAAGCCCGCGCCGCGCGTGGCCCGCAGCTTGGCGATCATTTCCTCGTTGTTGGAGTACGTCACCTCGACCTTGATGCCGGTCTCGGCCTGGAACTTGTCGACAAGTTCCTTGGGCGCGTAGCCCTTCCAGGTCAGCAACTGCAGGGTGTCGGCCATGGCCACGGAAGAACCGGCGAGCATCAGTGCCATCAGCAGAACAAGACGTTTCATGCGAAATTCTCCTTGTGAAGGTGTGACGGGAAACCGAAACAAACCCTATCACTGGCAACCAAAACTGACAAGAACGTGGCGAATCAGCGGCAGGACGAGGACAGACCCTGCCGAGAGTTCACGCGGCCGGGCGCGCCGGTTCTTTTGAACCACGCGCCTGGATGACAGGGCGAAAGACGAAGCGCCTCCGTCGCATCCGACGGAGACGGCGTCACCAGCCGATGAGCATGCGGCTGCGGTCCGGAAAGGCCTTACGCACGCGCAAGGCCACGACATAAGACAGCCAGATGACGAGGGCGGAGAGGATCGGCAGAAGATGCAGGCCGAAAAAGGCATCATACCAGTCTCTGATTTCCCAGATCAGCCAGATGAACCACCCGTGCAGGAAATAGATGGAAAAACTGGAAGTGGCCAGTTGCTTCAAGAACCGGGAATCATACGCTTCAAACCTGTGCAGAAAGACCATGAAAAAAACGCACATGACCATTTTCTGAAGCAAAGATATGTCTATTCCATTGAACTCGAACGGATGATTCTGTAAATTGCCGCTTGTCGGCATGACAGCTGCCTGTAAAATTGCCAAAATCAGCACAACAAGAAAAAGCAAAAAATCTTTTTCATAAAGTTTTTTATAAATAAAATCTCTCTCCATCGAACACAGAATACCAAACATATAAACAGAAAAAAAATAAATAACAGACTGAGTTATTGATAAATTATTTACAGGCCTGTGCATAAAAAGTGAAATTATAGTCAACAATACTACTATATAAATTCTTTGCTTCTGATTCATCCGTATAAAATATACAAAAATCGGAGAAATAATATATACAGCCATTATAAATGGTATATACCAATATACAAGAACACCACCATGCCAATAATAAAGCAGGAAAGGCCGAATAATTTGGTCATAAAAAGTATCTGTTAATCCAAAATAATATTCTTTATATGGAATCCCAGTATATATTGCGACGCAAACAGGAATGACGGAAAGAATCAGATATGGCACGTATACGTTTTTTAATTTCTTCTTGATGAATGTTGGATAATGAAATTTCGGATAGAAAACGTGATGAAAAAGAAAGCCCGAGATAAACACAAACAGGGAAGTCCCCCCTGAAATGAGATTGGCCAGGGTGCGGTCCAGAAAACTCTCCAATTCCCATCCTGCAATGCCATAGCTGTGGCCCATGACGATGATCACGATGGTCACGGCACGAAAATACTCGAACGATCTGAGATACATGATTCCAATATTCCTTGTCGGGGGCTGCGAAATGCGGACAACTGGCGGGAACATCCTGCCGTCTTCCCGTCACACGAGTCGAACGCCTCCGATAGTCATAACCCCTTTCATACTCAAGATAATTTAATATCATGCCGTGACTGGAGCACGATGGCCCGAAACCTGCTTTGAAGGGGCAAAGCACCTTTTTGCCAGGTTTTTGACACGGAGATCACGCATGAGCCTTATCGATCCCATACAGCTGATGACCATGCTCGGCACGGCCCCCGAGCGCCAGAGCCGGCCCGCGGCCAGCGCGGACAGGTTCCAGTCCCACATGCGCCAAGCCATGGACGGTGGCGACACGCAGGCTCTCGGAACCCGGCTCGGCGGATCGGGCATGGACAACTCGCTGATGCAGAGCGCCCTGAACGGCCTGGCCTCACTCATGCGTCAGTCCCCCGCCACGGCCGGCGGCAAGGGCGCTGCCGACGCCCACGCCGGCATCGGCGAACTCTCGGCCGCCTTCGAGTCCGGGACGGAAGGGGTCAGCGCCATCGGCTACGACAAGAACGGCGGCACCTCCTACGGCACCTACCAGATCGCCTCCAAACCAGGCACCATGAAGGAGTTCATCGAATTTCTGAAGGACAAGGAGCCCGACTGGGCCGCCAAGCTCAAGGGCGCCGGGGCGGCCAACACGGGCTCGACCAAGGGCCGCATGCCCGACGCCTGGCGCAGCATCGCCGAACAGGACCCGGAAAAATTCGGCCGGCTGCAGCGGGAATTCATCGAATCCACCCACTACGAACCGGCCAAGGACAAAATCCTGTCACGCACCGGCATGAACGTGGACGAACTGCCCGCAGCGGCGCGCGAAGCCCTGTGGAGCACGGCCGTCCAGCACGGCCCGGCGGGCGCGGCCAGGATCTTCAGCCGCGCCATCAAGTCCATCGACAGCGAACTGCCCGAAAACAGGTTCGCCCAGAAGCTCATCGACAAGGTCTACGAGAACCGCAAATCCCAGTTCGGCTCCTCCACCGCCACCGTGCAGGCCAGCGTGCGCGGCCGCATGAACACGGAAAAGGAAATGGTCCTGGCCATGCTCCAGGGCGAGGACGCCAGGGCCTAGGCGCGGATTTAAGCAGTGATGGACGATATGGACTTCATGGACGGCATGGACTGGGCGGTGCCTGGTCCATAACGTCCATCTCGTCCATGAAGTCCAGATCGTCCATGCCTGCCCTCTTCCCCTCACCCTTCGCTCTTCCCCCTGATCATCCGCTTGTACGTCTCCAGAAGCTCCACGAAGGCGTCGTGATCCCCGCCCTTGTCCGGGTGCATGGACATGGCCTTCTTGCGGAAGACCCGCGCGAACTCCCGCCTGGACATCCTCCCGATCTCGGCCATGGTCAGGCCGAACAGCTCGCGCACCCGCTCGGGTTCCACGGGCCGGGCCGTTGGTTGCGGACGGCGGAAGTCGTTCATGAAGTTCTCGAAGATGCGCCTGAAGCCGTCGTCGGCCGGAAAGTCGCAGTCGAAGTGCATGAAGGCGTACCGACGCAGATAGTCGGCCGGGCCCGAGGGCAGACCGGACCCGAAGGACGGGTCTGCGTGGATGGCGCAGAACTCGCGCATGAAGGCTTCGTCGAGGCGGTCCGGGTCCAGGGCCTCGGGCATGGTCCGCGCCGTGAGATCCGCGAAATGCCGCTGCAGGTTCAGGATGGCGTGCACGTAGTTCCTCGCCTCCCGCCGGGGCAGCTCGCGCTCCATGCGCAGGAAGAGCTGCTCCACCTCGTCGCGGCCCTTGCCCACCAGCCCGCGGAACATCTTCGGGTTGACCTCGTCGATGCGGCTCAGGTTGACCTCTCCCGAGCGCAGGTAGGCCATGCGCCGGCGGTCGAAGGGGTGCAGGGCGCGGATCTCGTCCTCCTGAAGGCGGGTCAGTACCGTGCGCCTCCAGACCTTGCCCCGATCCGCGCGCGGGCTGTAGCCCTGGGGCGCGAAGGGGGCGAAGGCCTCGTCCAGGCTGTCCGGGTCCAGGTCCAGATGGGCCAGGGCCTCCAGCAGTTCCTCGGCGTAGGACATGCCGAAGGGCCCGAAACGGGCCACCCGCCCCGGATCGGCCCCCAGGTCCGCCAGGACCTCGAAGCCCAGGCCCTCCTCCCGGAGCACGGTCCGGCGCAGCTCGAAGCGCGGCCGGCCCCTCTCGCGCAGCATGGCGACGTACATGCTACGCCACCACCATCCAGTTCAAGGTCTGCCCGGCCATGTACGGAACGACCGGGCCGAAGCGCTCGGGCACGGTCCACGCCCGGCGCTCCAGCACGACCTCGCGCTCGGGCGGCGCAAACGCGTAGGCCGCGCGCGCCCTGTCCGAAACAAAGGCCTGCAGCCGGTCCAGGGCGCCCAGCTCCTCGAACAGCGCGGCCAGGGCCGGCAGGGCCACGGGCGCGGAGAAGATGCCGGCGGCGCAGCCCGGGGCCTCCTTGGCGCTGACGGGATGCGGCGCCGTGTCGCTGCCGAAGAAGGCCTTGGGGTGGTTAAGCGCCGCCCCGCGCAGGGCCGAACGGTCCTCGGGGCGCTTGGCCACGGGCTTGCAGAAGAGGTGCGGCCGCATGAGCCCGCCGATGACGTCGTCGAGGGTCATGAACAGGTGGTGCAGGGTCACGGTGGCGAAGACGTTGTCGCAGCGGTCCAGCAGCGCGACCCCGGCGGCCGTGGTCACGTGCTCCAACACGATGCGCAGCTTCGGGAAGACCCGCGCCCAGCGTTCAACCACGGGCAGGAACTCGGCCTCGCGGTCCATGACGAAGCCGCAGCCCTCGCCGTGAATCAGCAGCGGGAGCCCCAGGTCCTCCATGATCTCAAGGGTCGGCGCGGCGCGGTCCATGTCGGCCAGGCCGGCCTCGGAGTTGGTGGTCATGCCGGCCGGGTAGAGCTTGACGCCGATGACGTGCGGCCTGGCCTTCTCCAGCTCGGCGCGGGAGTATTCCCGGAAAAAGAGGGTCATGAGCGGCGTGAAGGGTCGCCCCGCCGCCTGAAGGATGGCCTGCCGGTACTCCCGCACCTGCGCCGTGGTCGTCACGGGCGGCGTCAGGTTGGGCATGACCACGGCGGCCGCGAAGGAGCGGGCCGTGTGCGGCGCGACGAGGGAGAGCATGTCGCCCTGGCGCAGATGGACGTGCATGTCGAGAGGGGAATGCAGAGTCAGCATGAAATCCTCCATGTTTCCTGCTATGTCAGGAAAGGAGATAGGCAAGGGCGGCGTAGCGGGCGAACTTGCCGATCAGCACGGGCGGGAAGAAGCGGATCATGGGCAGGCTGAAGAGGCCGGCCACGGCGCACAGCGGGTCGCCGATGACCGGGGCCCAGGCCAGCAGCAGGCTCCACGGCCCGAAGCGGGCGAAGATGCGCCGCGCGCGCTCGCGGTTGGCCTCGGACAGGCCCAGGAAGCGCCGCAGGAAGGCCTCGCTCCCCCATCGTCCCACGGCCCAGGTGGTGGCCGCGCCCAGGGTGTTGCCCAGGGTGGCGGCGACGACGCAGGCCACGGGGTCGGACCCGGCCAGGATCATGGCCGCGAACCCCGGCTCCGAGGGCACCGGAAAGACCGAGGCCGCCAGGAAGGCCAGGATGAAGAGCCCGTAGAGGCCGTAGTCGAGGAGCAGCTGTTCCATGTCAGGCCGTGAAGAGAAAGGCGTTGGGGGTTGAGGCCACCTGCGGCCGCGGCCCCAGCACGCGCACGGCGTTGTCCGCCATGTCCTCGCGGGTCTCGCCGCGCACCAGCGCGGGCCACAGGCTGTGGCCGAAGACGAAGTTGGCCGCCAGGTACGGGGCGTACTTTTTGTACATCTTGATGGCCCGCGTCGGCTCGTAGTGCCGCCAGATGGCCTCGATGACGGCCAGGGCCGTGCGCAGGTAGACGTCCTCGTCGGGCGTAAACGTACCCGCCAGCTCGGCGAAAATCCAGGGTCTGGCGATGGCCATGCGCCCGATGGACACCCCGGCGCAACCCGTATCATCCAGCATCCGCGCGCAGTCCGCGGCGCAGAAGACGTTGCCGTTGCCGAAGACCGGGATGGACACGGCCCGCGCCACGGCCATGATGTGCTCGGGGCGGGGCGGCCGTGAACGGCGGTCCGGGGCCACGCGCGGATGAAATGTCAGCAGGTCGGCGCCGGCGTCCTCGAAGCGCCGGGCCAGGTCCACGGCCAGGTCGGGCGAGTTCTCCCAGCCGCTGCGGAACTTGACCATGACCGGGCAGCGCACGGCCTCCCGCACGGCCCGCACGATGGCCACGGCGCGCTGCGGGTCCTTCAGCAGCGCCGCGCCGTACCCCTTCTTGCAGATGGCGGCCACGGAACAACCCATGTTGATGTCCACGCCCAAAAGCCCCTCGGCCTCGATGCGCCGCGCGGCCGCGGCCATCTCCTCCGGCTCGCCGCCGAAAATCTGGCAGACCAGGCTCCCCGCCTCCTCGTCCCGCCAGCGGAAGACCGGCGACAACAGGCGGTTCTCCTGCGGCACGGCCCGGGCGTTGCACATCTCCGTGACCATGAACCCGTACCCCCCGAACCCGGCAATGACCTCCCGCATGGCCACATGCCCCAACCCCGCCATGGGCGCCAGGGCCTGCCGCGAGGGCAAGACGACGGTACCGACCTTGAGCGGCACGGAAATCATGGAATGTGCAGACGGCATATGATGTGTATCACTCCGGAAATATATGACCGATTGGCATGCCCGCAGACATCGACAATCATTTTAATAGTGTTCGCACCAGCCCGCACGGACCGCGGCGCCACGGCACGTCCCTCGTATACGAAAAAGGCGCCCTTCACCCGAAGAGCGCCTCCAAAAAAACCTTCCCGCACCCCGTCAGTTCAGCAGAAACTCGCGGATGACCAGCCAGCCCGTGGCGACCTGGGCCAGGGCCAGGAGCAGGGCCAGGGCGTTGAAGACGCCGTGGACGAGCGGCATGTAGCGGCGCTTCTTCTTGTCGCGGTCCATGATGACGCCTGTGATGTAGCCGCCGGCGATGCACGGCATAATGACCTGCCCGATGATGTAGTGGTTGCCGGTCACTCCGTTGTTCCCCCATTCACGGGTCACGGCGTACTGCCCCAACACCAGCCCCGCCATCCACATGATGTGGGTGATCTTGCCGAGCTTGACGTGGTCCGCCCACATGAACTTGCCGCGCTTCCCGAAATGGTTGGCCAGGAAGCGGACCCATCCGAGGGAGAGCACGTAGACGGCCAGAGCGGTGGCGGCGAGTTGCAGCAGGGGATGAATCCAGAGCATGATGAACTCCTTGAAAGGTGATGTGCCGGTCAGGACCCGGACGGGTCGGGCAAACTCGCCAGTGCATAGATGACGGGCGGTCGATTGACAAGGCCGGACACGTCCATGGACCGCCGCTGCGATCGGCAATGGGCAACGCTGTCGGGTTACAGGTCGTCCATGAAGATTTGGCGGAAATCCTCGACCACGATGCCGAGGTCATGGGGCAGGAAGCGCAGGGCCTTGTCGGCCAAATGTGCGGGCACCTCGCCGTAGTACGCCTCGGCCACGGCGCCGGCCATGCAGGCCAGAGTGTCGCTGTCGCCGCCGAGGGACACCGCGTTGCGCACGGCGTCCTCCCAGGAGTCGGAATCCAGGAAGCAGACAATGGCCTGGGGCACGCTGCCCTGGCAGGAGACGTCGAAGGCGTAGTCCGCCCTGATTTCGTCCACGGACAGGCCCAGGTCGTAGCCGAACAGGTCGCCGATGCGCCGACGCATGTCCGCCCTGGAACAGCCCGTGCGGGCCAAGAACACGGCCAGGGCCAAGGCCTGCGCGCCCTTGATCCCTTCGGGGTGGTCGTGGGTAACCTCGGCCGAAAGGCGGGCGTGCTCGAGCACGTCGTCCTCGCTGTCGAAGGCCCAGCCCACGGGACTGACTCGCATGGCCGAACCGTTGCCCCAGCTCCCGTAGGGCGCCCGTTCCCGCGCGTGCAGCCACTCCAGGAAAGAGCCGCCGTAGCCGGCGCGGGGGTAGCGGTGGCCGAAATCGTGCAGGGCTTCGGCGTATTCACGCCCGGAGAGAATGGCGTCGGCCACGGCCACGGTCAGCACCGTGTCGTCCGTGAACCGGCAACCCGCGGCGAAGAAGGGGAATTCCTTGGTCTTGATAGGCCTGTGCTCGTATATGGAGCCGATGATGTCACCGGCGATGGCGCCTAGCATGGGGACTCCTTGGCCTGGACTCGGCCGTCCATGGTGTCCATATGGTCCATTTCGTCCATCCCGTCCACAACGGCCGCCCGGCGGCCGGAAAAGGCAGGCCATATTGCGGGCCGCAGCCGCATGTGACATGATGGGACATGTACTGCAACGTCATTTTCGCACTCCTGCTCCTGCTCGCGAGCGCCGTGCCGCCCGCCGCCGCGGACGGCGGTTTTCCGGGCAGAAGGGTGCTCGTGGTGCACAGCTACGACCGCGGCTTCGCCTGGACCGCAGACATCGACGACGCGCTGCAGCGCGAACTGCTCCCGCGACAGGTGCAGATACGCACCTTCTTCATGGACACGAACCTCCGGCCGCGCGAGGCCGACATCATTGCCGCCGGCCGCAAGGCCACGGACATCATGCTGGAATTCCGGCCTGACGTCGTCATCGTCAGCGACGACAACGCCCAGAAGTATTTCGCCGCGCAGTACGCCGGCAACGCCTCGGCCCCGTCCTTCGTGTTCTGCGGCGTGAACAAAGCCCCTTCCACATACGGATACCCGGCAATCAATGTCACGGGCGTGGTCGAGAACCTGGCGTGGGCCAAGGGGCTTGAACTGCTGCGGCGCCTGAAGCCGTCCATCAAAAAAATCGCGGTCCTCAGGGACACCCGCCCTTCGAGCCAGGCGGAAGCCGACAAGATGAAATCCTCCGGACCGGACGACATCGAGGTCTCCTGGTTCGCCGTCGACAGCTTCGAACAATGGCGGGCGCGAGTCCGGGCCGCCAGTTCCGATTACGACGCCCTGGCCGTCATGACCTACACCAACCTGACCGATACCGAAGGACGCATCGTGCCTGGCGAACAGGTCATGCTCTGGACGCGGGACAACGCCGCCCTTCCAACTCTGGGATTCTACGACTACACCGTGGCCGACGGCACGCTGTGCGGCGTGATCCAGACCGGCGTCGAACACGGGACATTGGCCGCGTCCCTGGCCCTGCGCATCCTCGGCGGCGAACGCGCCGGCGACATCCCGGTCATCACCCAGACCAGAGGACTGATCATGCTGAACAGCCTGACCGCACGCAAGCTCGGCATCGAAATCCCGCATCGTCTCTCCCAGGAGGCGGCCGCCCTTGTTGAATGATATCGTCATTGTCCTGGCCCTCTGGTTGGCCGCGCTGTCGGTCCCCGCACACGCTCTCGCGGCCGGGGACGACCGCCAAGGCATGCCTCCCAACATCCTCGTGCTGCACTCCTACAACCCCGGGCTGAGCTGGACCGACGATATCCACAGGGGGCTGGCCGAAACGCTGGCCCAGTCCAACCAGACGTGCACCATCACGACGGAATACCTCGACGCCAAGCGCTTTCCCGACCCCGACCTCATGGCCATGCAGGCCGAAGTCATCGCGGCGCACCTGCGCACCATGACCTTCGACCTCGTCGTGGTTTCCGACGACGCCGCCTTTTCCTTTGTCCTGAAGCGGCGCGAGGAACTCTTCAGGGGCATTCCCATCGTCTTCTGCGGCGTGAACAATTTCCAGAACGAGATGCTGCACGGCGAGACGGACGTGACCGGCGTATCGGAGATCATTTCCGCCCAGGAAACCCTCGAAACGGCCCTCACGCTGCATCCCGACACCAAGGACATCGTCATCATCGGCGGCGCGAAATCGAGCACCGACCGCTCCAACCGCAGCAAGTTCCTGCGCCTCATGCCCGCCTACGCCAGTCGGGCCCGGTTCCATTTCTGGCAGGACATCCCCACGCCGGCCTTGGTGGAAAAAGTCGCGGCCCTGGGCCCAGGCACCATCCTTTTCCTGAACAACGCCATCCCCGGCCTCGACGGGCGCATGCTGGATTTCGGCCCGAGCGCCGCGCTCATCAGGGCCAACGCCCGCTGCCCGCTCTACGGGCTCTGGGATTTTTTCCTGGGACACGGCATTGTCGGCGGCAAGCTGATCAACGGCACGGAACAGGGACGCCTCGCGGCCGGGATGGCCCTGCGCATCCTGGCCGGGACTCCGCCCGCGGAAATCCCGGTGGTCAAAGGTTCGGCCAACCGCTTTCTCTTCGACTACCGCGAACTTGCGCGCTTCCAGATCAGCGAACGGCTCCTGCCGCCGGACTCCACTGTGCTCAACCGCCCCCAAAGCCTGTTCGAGGCCAACAGGCGCCTGTTCACGATTTTCGGCATCGTCGTCACGGCCCTGCTGGTGGTCATCGCCTTTCTGGCCGTCATCGGCCAGATCCGGCGCCAGACCCTGCGCGAGTTGCAGCGGGCCCGCCGCAAGGCCGAGGAGGCCAACGAGGCCAAGAGCCTTTTCCTGGCGCACATGAGCCACGAAATCCGCACCCCGCTGACGGGCATCATGGGGCTGGCCGAGCTGGCCCTGAACAATCCGTCCTCCCCGGCCGTGCGGGACTACCTCGCCCTCATTCGCCAATCCGGCCAGAACCTGCTGCACATCATCAACGACATCCTCGACTTCTCCAAGGTCGAAGCCGGCAAACTGGTGCTCAACCCCGCGAATTTTCAGGTCCGCAAGATGCTCGACGCGACCATTGCCCTCTTCACCCCCCGGGCCAGGGAAAAGGGCATTGAACTATCCCTCCGCCTGGATGCCGAGATGCCGGAAATGCTCTGCGGGGACGAACTGCGCCTGCGCCAGATATTCTTCAACCTCATCGGCAACGCCATCAAGTTCACGGAGCAAGGCGAGGTGGAACTGTGCCTGAGCGCAGCGACCCCCACCGGGGACGGCCAGGGCGTCGTCCTCCACTTCGAGATCCGCGACACGGGCTGCGGCATCCCTGCGGACAAGCTGCCGACCATCTTCGACCGCTTCACCCAGGCCGACCATTTCCCCACCCGGACCCACCAGGGCACCGGGTTGGGGCTGGCCATCGTCAAGCAACTCGTGGAGATCCTGGGCGGGGCCATCGAAGTGCAGAGCGTGGAGGGTGCCGGTTCGACATTCTTTGTCGGCATCCCCCTTGAATACGCCCTTCACGCCGACGCGGAACCGGAAACCGAGACCGCGCTCAGGAACACCTCCGGCAGCCTGTCCGTCCTGGTCGCCGAGGACAATTCCATCAACCAGATTTTCCTCAAACGCACCCTGGAAAAGCTCGGACACAACCCCACCTGCGCGGCCAACGGACAGCAGGCGTTGGACCTGCTGCACGAGCAGTCCTTCGACTGCGTCATCATGGACATCCAGATGCCCCTCATGGACGGCACCGAAGCCACCCGGCGCATCCGTCAGGACCTGGGACTGACGCTGCCCGTCATCGCCCTCACCGCACACGCCCTGCAAGGCGACAGGGAAAAATTCCTGGCCCAGGGCTTCACCGAATACCTGGCCAAACCCGTGGCCATGAAGGACCTGGAACAGGCGCTGTGCGCGGTGGGAGAAGGCAAGGTCGGGATGGGGTGACGGGGGAATGGACAGAGATGGACGAACACGGACGGTCACGGACATTGAGACCAGGCACCCGCCCGTCACGTTGTCGCGGCCCCGTCCGTGTTCGTCCGTGTTCGTCCATGTTCGTCCATCTCTGTCCATCTCAGTCCACCTCAGTCTCCCCTCCCCCCAGCTCCCGGCAAATCCTCCCCACCCGCTCGTGCATCCTCTCGTGGTGCGAGCCGGCCCAATAGATGCGGTTGCAGCGCGGGCAGCGCCGGAAATCGGTGTAATGCAGCTTCGTCAGGGGCAGCAGGCGGTCCATGATTTCGGCCTTGGACACGGTCTGGAGGGGGTCGTTGCAGCGCAGGCAGCGGGTGAAGGTCGCAAAGGGCGGCCTGAGGCCGAAGAAACGCAGGACTTCGAGGAGCTGGGTTTCGGGGTCACGTGAGCGGATCAGACGGCCATAGACCACGATGCCGCGCCTGAGGAGGAGACGGTCGCGACTGAGAAGGATGCGTCCTTCGCGCGCGGCCTGTTCGGCCAGGGCCGCGTCTCCCAGGGACGGGTCGTAGGCCGTGTCGAAGCCCAGGGCGCGCAGGAGACCAGCCAGCCGGCCGACATTGGCGTCCACGAGAAAGGCGATGCGGGGCAACGGTTCCGGGCGCAGCGGCGACGGCCGCAGCACGTCGAAGGGCGCGGGCACGGGCTGGACGTCGATCCTGCGGCCGGGCTCCAGCAGGTGTCCGAAGCTCACGGCCAGCCCGTCGACCTCCATGGTCCCCACCTCCGTGTGCGGCGGACCCAGGGCCTCGATGGCGTCCTTGACGGATGTGCGCCGCGTGACGGGATACGTCACACGCCCGTCGGCCCCGGCTTTCCCCCTCCCCAGCAGGTCGCGCAAGTCCCCGTGAAACACGAATGTGGCCGGCAGCTCGCCCATGGTCCCTCCCCGGCTGTTTCCCCAAGACTACGCCCTTCGGGACCCGCCAACAACTCCGTTCGGCAGGCTCGCCCGCGTCCCCCCAGGGCTGCATGGGCGAGGCGGCCGGAAGTTGCCCCCGCAGCCCTTCCGTGCTACGCATCACGATCCTGTTTCACTGATATTTCAATCCGTTCCAGGACCTGATGGGCAAACTTCTCTGCATTCTCCACGCCAACTGCCAAGGCGAACCGCTGTTGGCGCGGCTCATGACCTCGCGGGAATTCGCGGAGCGCTTCGAGTGCGTCCAGTATACCAATTACACCCGCGAGCCCGTGCCGGACGAGATGCTGGCCCGCTGCGACCTCTTCCTGTACCAGCACCTCGGCCCCCAATGGGGCGAACTGGCTTCGGAGCGCCTCGTGGCCAGGCTGCCCGCATCGGCCCGCAGCCTGTGCATTCCCAACATGTTCTTCAAAGGGTACTGGCCCGGCTGGAGCGGGCAAGGCGGCTTCAATTTCCGCTGCACGCTCCTCGACGAACTCATCGCGCAGGGCCTGTCGCCCGAGGAAACAATGCTTCTGTACCTGCGCACCGACCTGCCCGCGAAGTTCGACCTGCGCACCGTCATCGCGCAATCCCTCGCCCAGGAGCGCAGCAAGCAGGCCCTGACCCCGGTGCCGTACGTCGACGTGCTCGAAGCCGAATACGCCAGGTCCAGAATCTTCAACACCGTCAACCATCCCGGCAGGCTCCTCATGGACCACATGGCCAGGGGCGTCCTGCAACAGCTCGGCATGGAACCCCCGGACGAATATGCCCTTGCGGTCCTGGACGAACCCTTCCCGGAGTTCGAACAGCCCCTGCACCCGAGCGTCGCCGCCTTCTTCGGCCCGGATTTCGCCGCCCCTGGCGCCTTGTGGCATGTCTTCGGGCGGGACATTTCCTTCGCCCGCTACGTCGCCCACTATGTCGTGGCCAGGCGGGAAGGAGTGACGGACTTCATCGGCTTCCTGCAGGGGCATCACGACGCGCCGTAAGCAACGGGCACCGAACATGAACGGCTTGCGCGACGACGCGTCCGGGAATACGTCAGACCCATCGCATACACATCATCCGCTGCCTCGCCAGCGCCATACACGGAGGTTTTCCATGGACGCACCGACCCGCAAATTCCGGCAGTTGAACGCCGAACGCCTCATCAAGCAGCTCAACAGGCGCCGCATGCACGGCAGCTACGCCGAAACCGTCGAGGAGGCGCGCAGCCAGATCCTGTCCCTGATCCAGGGACCGTGCTCCGTCATCCGCTGCGGCTCGGAATCCGTCGGGTCGCTCGGGCTGTGGAAGGACATCGCCGCCCTGCCCGGCGTGGAACTCATCGACCCCTACGTCCCGGGCCTCACCCCGGCCGAAGGCGACGAGCGGCGGCGGCGCGGCCTGACGGCCGACGTCATGGTCACGAGCTGCAACGCCGTGACTCTGGACGGAAGGCTGGTCAATCTGGACGGCACGGGCAACCGCGTGGCGGCCATGATCTTCGGACCAAGGAAGGTCATCCTGCTGGTCGGCATGAACAAAGTCGTCAGCGATCTGGAATCGGCCATGGACCGCGTCCGCGACTTCGCCGCACCCATGAACAACCTGCGCCTGAATGCCCTGAACCCCGCCCACGAGCCCCCCTGCACCCAGGACGGCCGCTGCCACCGCTGCTCCAGTCCGCAGAAAATCTGCAACGCCTGGACCATCATCGAGGGCCAGCGCGACGAAGGCAGGATTCACGTGGTGCTGGTGGGGGAGAGTCTGGGGTATTGAGGAAAATGGACTCGAATGGACGAGATGGACCAGAATGGACGAACACGGACCGACACGGACAAGAACAAGCCCCCCGAGATGGATGGTACAGTGTCCGTGCCAGTCCGTGCCAGTCCATCTCGTCCATTCTGGTCCATCTCGTCCACTCCCCCCTTTCAAACCGTCCTCGCCAGCCCCAATTCCTCCGCCTTGCGCAGGGCCAGCGTTGCCACGGCCAGGTCCTGCAGGGCCATGCCCGAGCTGTCGTAGACGGTGACCTGCTCGCCTGAAACCCGGCCCGGCGCGCCGTTCAGCACCGCACCGATGGAGGTGATGCGATCCTCGGTGATCAGGCCGGCCTTGAAGGCCGCCTCGTATTCGCCGATGCTCACGGACTGGGCCGGCACGTCGGCGAAGAGAGCTGCCTGGGCCACCAGGGCCGTGTCCAGTTCCTGCTTGCCGGGCTGGTCCGCGCCCATGGCCGAGACGTGCGTGCCGGGGTGAACCCACGCGGCTTCGAAGAGCGGCCCGCGCGACGCCGTGACCGTGACGGCGACATCGGCCCTGGCCAGGGCGTCCCGCGCGGAAGCGCTCGCCGCTTCGAGCCCGAGTTCCTCGCGGATTCGCTGGGCAAAATCCTCGGCGGCCTGCCCCGAGCGGTTGACCACGAAGACCCTCTCGATGGCGCGCACCTCGCGCATGGCCAGCACCTCGAACCAGGCTTGGTGGCCGGCGCCGAACACGGCCAGGGTCCGGCTGTCCGGGCGCGAAAGGTGCTTCACGGCCACGGCGTCCGAAGCGGCCGTGCGCAGGCAGGTCAGGTGCGAGGCGGCCACCAGGGCCTCGGGATAGCCCGTGTCCGGGTCCAGCAGCAGGGTCGTCGAGGCGTGGGCCGCCAGCCCGCGGGCCCTGTTGCCCGGCCAGTAGCTGCCGACCTTGAGCCCCACTTTCCTGCTCCCGGCGATAAGGCCGCTCTTCACGCTGAACGACGTGTCCGCCTCGGGCCCCCGCCCCTGCGCCACCGGAAACACCTCGGCCAGGCCGCGCCCGTACTCCATGAACATGGCCTCGACCGCCGCGATGGCCTCGCCCATGCTCACAACCCTGCCCGCCACATCCTCACTGACAAATTTCATCCTTCTCTCCCCGCACCGACCAGTCCGTGCCTGTCCATACAGTCCATACAGTCCATTTCGTCCACACCACGCCCCCCTACCACCCCATCAACCTCGGCCACACGGCCGTAACCTCCTCCCCGCCCGCGCCGACGACATGATACCGGTCGAACTGCGTGACCGTGGCGCAGGCATGGTTGGGCAGGATGCGCAGCCGCGTGCCCACGGGCAGGTCCGGCAGGTCGGCCGGGTTGCCCGAGCGCGGGGCCACGACGCCGTGTTCCTGGTTGACGCCCCTGACCACCAGCTCGCCCAAAGGATTCCCGCCCGTGTCGCAGACCAGGCCGTAGCCCTGGTCAACGGCCTGACCGGCCGTGCCCCGGTCGCAGGACAGGGCCGTCCAGCCCGCGTCGACGATGGCCCAGCCCTTGTCACGCTGGTGGCCGATGACCGTGGCCAGGACCGAAACGGCGATGTCGCTCACGCCGCAGATGCCGATGCCGGCCTGGACCAGGTCGAAGAAGACGAAGACCCCGGCCCGGACTTCGGTCACGCCTTCGAAGCTGCGCGCCGAAAAGGCCGTGGGCGTCGAGCCGACGCTGACCACGGGGCAGATCCAGCCCGCGTCCCGCAGGGTCCTGGCCGCTCCCACCGCCGCCGCGCGCTCGCCTTCGGCCGCAGCGGCCAGGGCTTCCTCGCCGCGCGCTTCGTAGCTCTCCCCGGCATGGACCAGCACGCCGCGCAGCCGGGCCGCGGGCTTCAGGGCATGGGCGATGGCCAGCAACAGCTGCGAATCGCTGGGCTGCACGCCCGAGCGGTGGCCGTCGCAGTCCAGCTCGATGAGCGCCGGTATGGGGTCGGCCGGGTCCGACGCGGCCGCCACGGCCCGGGCCTGGGCCACGCTGTCCAGCAGCACCGTCAGGTCCACGCCCTGCCGGCGCAGGGCCAGCACGCGGGGGAGCTTCTGCGGCGCGATGCCCACGGCGTAGGTGATGTCCGTCACGCCGCAGGCCGCCAGAGCCTCGGCCTCGCGCAGGGTCGAGACCGTGGCCGGTCCATGCGGCGTGGCCATCAGACGCCGCGAGATCTCCCACGACTTGGCCGTCTTGAGGTGCGGGCGAAACGCCACTCCGGCCGCGGCGAGACGGCTTCGCAGGCGGGCGATGTTGCCGTCCATGCGCGCCTCGTCCAACAGCAGGCACGGCGTGTCCAGGGCTTCGAGGGGGCAGGGCAGGCCGCGCAGGGCGTCCCGGGTCCGAAACGGTGCGAGCAGTGCGTTCATGATGCGTCCTCCGGGCAGAGATTTGGCCCCATCATACCATGCGCAGCGTCATGTTCAATTTACAATTTCTGAATCCAGGATTAAGTTCAGCCTTAATGCTCTCGACCGACGACCTCAAATTCCTTGCCGCCGTGACCCAAGCCCCGTCCCTGGCTGCCGCGGCGCGAAGCCTCAATGTCACGCCCCCGGCCGTGTCCCAGCGCTTGCGCGCCCTGGAGGCGCGGCTCGGGGTCAGCCTGCTGGACCGCAGCGCGGGCCGGATCACGTTGACGGACGAGGGGGAGCTGCTGACCGAGTGGTCGGCCCGCATCCTGGCCGAGATCGAGGAGGTCAGCGAAAGGCTGTGCGAACGAAAGGGGGTCGTGGCCGGGCATCTGCGCATCGCCGGGCCCACGGGTTTCGGCCGGCGCCATATCGCGCCCGCGGTCATGGACTTCAGCCGGCGGCACCCCGACGTGCGCATCGGCCTGGAGCTCTCCGACAACCCCATCCGCCTCAAGCCGAGCGCCTGGGACATCGTCATCCACATCGGCGAGCTGCACTCCCAGCCCTTCCAGAAGCTGACCCTGGCGCCCAACGACCGCCTGCTGTGCGCCTCGCCCGACTACCTGGCCAGGCGCGGAACGCCGCACGCGCCCGCGGACCTGACCCGGCACGCCTGCCTGACCCTGCGCGAGAACGACGAGGACGTGACCCTCTGGCGCTTCTCCGGACCTGACGGCAGCCACGAGACCGTGCGCATCGACGAGGGCGTGTCCTGCAACGACGGTGACGTCGTCCGCGACTGGGCCCTGGCCGGGTTCGGCATCGTCCTGCGCTCGGAATGGGACATGGCCGACGACCTGCGCGCCGGGCGCCTGGTGCGCCTGCTGCCCCAGTGGCGGGCACCGGACGCCCCGGTGGTGGCCCTGCTCGGGCCCCGCCACATGCGTGCGGCCCGCACCCGCCGTTTCCTCGAACTGCTGCGGCAGTCCCTCACCCCGCCGCCCTGGCGCGGGCAGGGCTGACCTTCCCGCTCCTCCGTCCCGCCTTCACCCCAGCCCGCACAGCGCCGTTTCGAGGCGCGCCGCGGCCGCGGCCAGCCGCTGGTCCTGGCCGAACCGTCCCACGCACTGCAGGCCCATCGGCAGGCCCGCCGCCCCGCGTCCCGCGGGAAGCGAGATCGCGGGCAGGCCGGCGTGGGTCCACGGCAGGTTCATGGCCGGGTCGCCCGTGCTCCCGCAGCCTTCGGGGGCTTCACCCAGTGCCGACGGGCAGACCCACAGGTCCAGGGAGTGCGCGTCCATGAGCGAGGTCAGCTCGCGGCGCAGGTTCCCGCGGGACATCCTGGCCGCGGCCACCCGGTCGGCCGGAACCGCCCTGCCCCGTTCGATGGCGGCCACCGTGACCGGACGGTAGAGGTGGGCGTACTCCCCGAAAAGCCCCTCCTGCTCCACGGCGAACTCCGCCACCGTAAGGTCGCGGTGCAGGGCCCCGATCTCCCCGATGCCCTCCAGGCAGTCCACGCGGACAACCTCGACGCCCCCGTGGCGCAGGGCCTCCAGGACCGTCTCGAACCAGGCCAGGGTCCCGGCCGGGGCCTGGGCGAGGTACGGACCCGCCGGAACGCCGACCTTCAGCGCCTCCGGCCGGCTGCCTCCGCCCGGCTGCGGATCGAAGGCCGCCAGGACCAAGGGGATGTCCGCGGCCCTCTGGCAGAAAAATCCGACATGGTCGACGCTGCGCGAGAAATACGCGATCCCGTCGGTTGGGATCCTGTCGAAGGACGGCTTCATGCCGACCACGCCGCAAAAGGAGGCGGGCCGGATGACGGACCCCACGGTCTGGGTGCCCAGGGCCAGGGGAAAGAGCCCCGCGGCCACGCCCGCGGCCGACCCGCTGCTGGAACCGCCGGGGGTGTGCCGCGGGTTGTGCGGGTTTTTGGTCGCCGCCGGCTCGAAATAGGCGAACTCCGTGGTCGCGGTCTGGACGAAGATGATGGCCCCGGCCTCGCGCAGCATGCGCACGCAGCGGGCCTCCGGGCCTTCGAACAGCACCGGGGGCAGCAGGGCGCCGCACCGCATGGCCGCGCCGTCCACCCGGATGATGTCCTTCACGCCAACCGGAACGCCGAAAAGCGGCGGACGGTGCTGCGGGTCGGGAAAGCGCTCGAAGAGGGCTGCGGTCTGGCGGGCTATCCCCGCACCGTCGATGTCCCCGGCGAGGATGTGCAGCTGCGGGTCGAGGTCACGGGCGCGCTTGACGAGGGCCGCGACGAGCCCGTCGAGCTGTTCTCTCGACGCATGTCGGTACGCGTCGAAGGCCGGTGTTTTGGCGATGAATGTGGTCTGAGGCATGGTGTTGTCCTCGCGGTTGCGGATAGTGGGGGGAAACCGGTGCGGAATCAGGTCTGCGGGGCCGCAACGAGGCCGGTCAACTGCAGACCGTCGCGGAACAGCATGAGGGCCAGGACCACGAGCGCCATGCCGAGAAGCCGCATGGTCCAGACGTAGGCCTTGCCCTTGAAGAAGGACTTGGATCTCCCGACCAAAAGGGCCAGGGCGATCTTCGAGCCCACGAGGCAGGCGTAGAAGCCCGCGATGAACGCAGCCGGGGCCAGGAGGTTCACGTCCAGAGCCCTGGTCATGGTCGGCGCCCCGACGCCGAACCAGAACAGGTAGGGATGGGGGCTGAGCATGTTGGTCAGGATCCCCTTGCGCAGCGATTTGCGCGGCGCATCCTGTAGGTGCACGTCGAACCCCTTGGTGCGCAGGCCCTCATAGCCCATGGACAGGATGAAAATGCCGCCGGCGATGGAGATGGCCCCCAGGATGCCGTGAAAACCGGCCAGCCTGGACAGCACGAAGAGCGTCAGCAGGATGATGGGCAGATCGGTGACCATGGGTGCCAGGGCTACCCTGACGCCCGCCCGGACGTCGTGCCGCAGCGTCTCGGAGATGACCAGGGTCAGGAGCGGCCCGGGCGCGAGTCCGGCGGACAGGCCGAGGAGCGCCCCGAGTGTCAGATAATACCCCATGCAGAACTCTCGGAAAAAAGGATGACCCGTCACGGCCGTTCGCGGCAGCGACCCGGCCGGGAATGCGCTGGACATAGTGCGCATCGCGCGGGGACACAAGGTTCGTGGAACACGCCCGGACCGTGGGCCGGGGCGCGGCCGCGGAAAAGACCGCCTTCAGCCGGCCAGACGTTCGGCCACGGCCAGGGCCACCACGGCGGCCAGGAAACCGTCGGAGGCCAACCTGAGGACCCTGGCTCTGGCGAACACGGCCAGGGCGGCGTAGGCTGGGCAGACCGTGGCCAGGGCGTAGGCGTGGCCAGGCCCGGCCAACAGGCCGAACAGCGGCGCCATGCCGCCGAGGGAAGCCAGGGCCAGGGACCACAGGCGCGGAATGGCGCGCCGCGAGAAGCCCGAAAAGCTGTTGGCCGGCACCGGGAATCCGGCGGCCGCGTAGTCCTCGGCGTTGGCCTCGGCCAGCATCCAGAAATGCGGCATCTGCCAGACGAAATAGAGGACGAAGAGGTAGACCGGCTCCGGGGCCAGCGCCGCCCCGCCGCCGGCCAGCCAGCCGATCCACGGCGGCAGCGCGCCGCAGGCCGCGCCGGGGATCATGGCCCAGCCCGTGACGGGTTTGAGGTAGGTGTAGAGGCCGTTGTACAGGCCGAGCACGACGGCGATGACCGCCAGGGAGCCCGGCCCGAAGCCGGCCCACAGGCACGCGGCGGCGAGGGTCAGCAGCAGGCCGGTCACGGCCAGGCCCTGCCAGGCGCTCATGCTGCCGCTGGCCAGGGGACGTCTTCTGGTGCGCTCCATGAGGGCGTCCAGATGGCGCTCCTGGACCTGGTTCAGGACCGAAACGGCTGCACTCAGGGCGAAGGTCCCGACAAAAACGGCCAGACCCGCGGCCGGCGCGGCGTGCGGCCCGGCCGAAACCAGCAGCCAGCCCGCCAGGGCCGAGAGGCCCACGGCCAGGGAGACGCCCGGCCGGACCAGGGACGCGGCCGCCCTCATCATGGCCGCCCCGACAGGGAACGCAGGTAGTCGATCATGGCGGCCACGTCCTCGTCGCCCAGGTGCTGATACGCCGGCATGATCGGCTCGAAGCCCTTGACCATGGTCTTTTCAGGGTCACGGATGGCCTCGGCCAGATAGGCCTCGTCGGCCACGACTTCGGTCCCGTCCTCCAGAAGGACCTTGTGCCCGTAAATGCCCTTGAAACTCGGCCCCGCGATTTCGGACCCGTCGGTGGAATGGCAGCTCAGGCACCCTTCGGCCTCCATGAGCCGCCTGCCCTTGTCCAGATCGCGTTCGGCCCCACCCGTCAGGAAGCGGATGATCTTCTCCAGGTCCTCGGCCGGCATCTCCGCCTTGTAGGACGGCATGCCCTCGTACCCGGCCACCAGCTCGGCCTCGGGCTCCAGAATGGCGCGGCGCAAGTACTCCTCGTCGGCGACCACCGTGCGCGTGCCGTTGCCGTCGACGACGGGCCGGTCCTTGCCGTAGATGCCCATGAGCGTCGGTCCGACCAGTTCGGATCCGTCCAGGGAATGGCAGCCCGTGCAGCCGTAGGACTCCAGGAGCCCCACCGCCGCCTCGTCCCCCGAGGCTTCGCCCTCGTACCATTTCCGGAACTTCTCGGCGCTGACGACCTCCACGGTGGAGAGCATGTTGGCGTGCTGCAGGCCGCAGTACTCGGCGCAGAGGATATCGTAGCTGCCTTCCCGCGCGGCCTGGAACCAGGCGTAGGTCTCCATGCCGGGCACGGTGTCCATCTTGATGCGGAAGGCCGGGACGAAGAAGCTGTGCAGCACGTCGGCCGAGGTCATGTCCAGGCGCACGGCGCGGTCCACGGGCACGTAGAGGGTGCTGGCGCGCTTGCCGTTCTCGTACTCGAAGACCCACGACCACATGCGCGCCGTGACGCGTACACGCATGGCGTCGGCCGGGGCCGAGCGCAGGGCCTTGAAGCTCGTCCAGCCGGACCAGAACATGCCCATGACCAGGAGCGTCGGAATGACGGTCCAGGCGACCTCGGCCCAGACGTTGCCGCGGATGTCCGCGGCCTGGGGGTGGCGCGCGTGGTGGTAGCGAAACACGAACCAGATCATGAGCAGCGTGATGAAGACCAGGATGGCCGCCGAGACGCCGAAGATGAGGAGGAAGGTCTGGTCGACCCTGGCCGCTGCGTCGGTGCCGGCCTGGATGATGGACGGGGTCATGCGCCGGCCTCCGGCCGCCAGGCCACGTCGAAGAAGGTCAGGCCGATGAAGATGGCCAGAATGACGAAGACCAGTATGACGAAGGCGCCAAGCACCCTGTTCTCGTACTTGAGGTGCATGAAGAAGAGAATGACGAGCAGCGCCTTGGCCGAGGCCACGCTCATGGCCGCAAGGACGTTCAGGAAGCCGAGGTCGAAGGACGCGACGCCCACCGTGACCCCGGTCAGGACCAGCAGGGCCAGCCAGATTTTCGCCAGAAGGCCAAAGGGCATGATGTGCTTGTGTGTCATGTCAGCTGATCAGGTAAAAGAGTGGGAAAAGGAAAATCCAGACCAGGTCCACCAGGTGCCAGTACAGGCCGCCGTTCTCGAGCAGCCCGAAGTCCTCGGCCGTGACCCGGCCCTGCCCGATGCGCAGCATGCAGAAGCCGAGTACGGCCGCGCCGATGATCACGTGCAGCCCGTGGGCACCGGTCATGACGTAGTAGAGCCCGAAGTAGATGTTCGTCCCACCCGACTGGGCCAGTTCCGGCGAACCCGGGTAGATGCCGTGGGCGATCTTGGCGGTCCACTCGAAGTACTTGTTGACCATGAACACGCCGGCCAGGGCGATGGTCGCGGCCAGGAGGCCCTGGCACAGCCCGCGCCTCCCCTGCTGCAGGGCCGAGATGGCCAGGGCCACGGTGAAGCTCGACGTGATGAGGACCACGGTGTTGGCCGCCCCGAAAAGCCGCGACAGCTCAAGCCCCCCCTGGTGGAACTCGGCCGGGTAGCGGCGCAGGAAGACCGCGTAGAGGAGGAAGAGGCCGCCGAAAAGCAGGATCTCCGTGAAGAGGAAGAGCCACATGCCGAACTTGTCGCCCAGGTAGTCCTTGTGCTGTTCATGCATCGCGCTGCACCCCCGCGTAGGAGTAGGGACTCGGCACCTCGTCCGGCGGGTCGAGGAAGGTCAGGTGCGGCGGCGGGCTCGGCAGGGTCCACTCCAGGGTGGCGGCCCCCCAGGGGTTGCGGCCCACGGTGCGGGGCCCGTGCAGGCATTTCGAAAGCCCCCAGAACATGGTGACCAGTCCCGCGACCAGCACCCACGACCCAACCGTCGAGATCATGTGCCCGGTCTGGTACATGGGCAGGTAGTCGTAGTAGCGGCGCGGCATACCCATGAGGCCGATGAGGAACATGGGGAAATAGAGCATGTTGAACCCGCCGATGAGCAGGTACCAGCTGGCCGTGGCCAGTTTCCGGTCGTACATGCGCCCAAAGATCTTGGGGAACCAGAAGTGCATGGCCGCGAAGAGCCCGAAGCCCGTGCCGCCGAAGATGACGTAGTGGAAGTGTGCGACCACGAAGTACGTGTCGTGGACGTGGATGTCCGTGCCGGCCGAGCCGAGCACCAGCCCCGTGAGCCCCCCGGCCGAAAAGAGGAAGATGAAGCCCAGGGCGAAGAGGAGCGGCGGTTCGAGAAAGATGGAGCCCTTGTACAGCGTGGCCACCCAGTTGAAGACCTTGATGGCCGAGGGGATGGCCACGACGAAGGTCAGGAAGGAAAAGACAAGCACGGCCGTGTCGCTCATGCCGCTGGTGAACATGTGGTGGGCCCAGACCAGGGACCCGGCGAAGGCGATGGCCAGGCTCGACACGGCGATGGCCTTGTACCCGAAGATGGACTTGCGGGCGAAGGCCGGGATGATCTCCGAGACCACGCCCATGGCCGGAACGATCATGATGTACACGGCCGGGTGCGAGTAGATCCAGAACAGGTGCTGGTACAGGAGCGGGTCGCCGCCTTTGGCCGGGTCGAAAAGGCCGACGCCCAGCAGGCGCTCGATGAAGATCAGGGCCACGGTGACGCCCAGCACCGGCGTGGCCAGGAGTTGGATCCAGGCCGTGGCGTACAGGGACCAGACGAAGAGCGGCAGCTTCCCCCAGCTCATCTTGGGCGCGCGCAGGCGATGGATGGTGGTGATGAAGTTCAGCCCCGTCAGGATGGACGAAAAGCCCAGGATGAAGACGGCCACCACGGCCAGGGACACGTTGGTCGTGGTCCGTTCGCTGAAGGGCACGTAGAAGGTCCAGCCCGTGTCCGGCGGCCCGCCGCCCGTGAAGAGGCTGGTCACGGCCAGGACCGCGCCCGTCAGGTAGAGCCACCAGGAGAGGATGTTCAGCCGCGGGAAGGACACGTCCTCGGCCCCGATCTGCAGGGGCAGCAGGATGTTGCCGAAAGCCGCCGGGATGCCGGGAATGACGAAGAGAAAGATCATGACCACGCCGTGCAGGGTGAACATGGCGTTGTAGGTCTGGGCGCCCATGATGGTCCGGCCCGGGGCGATGAGCTCCAGGCGCATGAGCACGCCGATGACCACGCCGACAGCGAACATGGTCAGGATGCACCACAGGTAGAGCATGCCGATGCGCTTGTGGTCCGTGGAGAAAATCCAGGACGTCAGGCCGCTTTTGCCAGGAAGCGGATCGAGAAAGGGCACGGTTTCGCCGGGACTGGGCATCGAGACCTCCGGAGTCAGTTTCGCGGCCGGCGCTTCTTGCGGCCGGCCAGCAGCAGGGAGACGAGGAGCACGCCCAGGATGACGAGTATGCCCGTGGCCGTGATCTTCATGAAATTGAACGCGTAGCGCTTGCCCTCGGGATCGTAGGAAAAGCAGTAGGCCAGGACGCGCTTGACCGACAGCCCGACCTGCTCCTTCCCGGCCTCGGTGGCGGCCATGGTCAGGTCGAAGGCCAGGGGCTTGGTGCCGTAGAGGTAGCGCACGATCTTGCCCTTGGGCGACACGGCCATGACCACCACGGGGTGCATGAAATCCTTGCCCGTGCGGCGGAAGCCGAAACCAAGGGAGTCCGTCAGCAGGCGGATGTTCTTCTCGTCGCCCGTCAGGAAGCGCCAGCCGCTCTCGGGGTACTTGAAGTCCATGGCCGCCAGGTAGTTGCGCCGCTGGTTGGCCGCCAATTCCGGCGTGTCCGTCTCGTCGAAGCTGACGCTGACCACCTGGAAGTCCACGCCCGGCGTGAGCGTCACGTCGGGCAGGACCTGGGTCAGGGAACTCTGGATGATGGCGCAGACGTTCGGGCAGGAGAAATAGATGGGCACGACGATGGTCGGCTTGTCGATGATCTGCCCGATGGTCACGGCCCGGCCGCTCTCGTCGAGAAACCTGGCCTCGGCGGCGATGTGCCCGCCGAGCTTCTCCGTCACGCCGACGTCCTGCGCCTCTTGGGCCGCCGGAGCGGGCTCCTGGTGGACATGCGGCGCCGGGGCGGGTTCGGTCGGGGCGGCGGGCATGGCGTGATCGGCTTCGGCTCCGGGAGCGGACTCTGCGGCAGGCGGAGCGCCGTGGCCGGAGTGGCCGGTCATGTCGTGGCCGGAATGGTCGGCGGGCGCAATGGCCTGCTCCGCCTGCCCGGCCGTGGTCTGATCCTGGGCGGACGCCGCCTGGGCGGCCTTGCGGGCCTGCTGCACGCCGGTCTGGGCCGCGAGGGGCGCGGGCAGCAGCAGGAAAACGAGAAGGAGGATGATTGGACGCACCTTGACCTCGGCGGGATGTGCGGGCCCTGGGCCCGGGAGTCGGGAAAACGGTCCCCGGACATGCCGGCCCCCTTTGCGGGACGATCCGGCCGGCCCGGGGACCACGCGGCTACAGGCTGTCGACGTGGGCGGCCAGGGCTTCCAGGTCCGCCTCGGACAGGGGCTTGACCACGCGCTCCATCATGGCCTTCTTCTCTCCGCCGTACGTCCCGGACTTGTAGCCGGCCAGGGCCGCCTTGACCTCGTCCAGGGTCAGGGAGTTCAAAGGCCTGGTCATGCCCATGGCCACCTTGGAGCCGTCGGCGCCGTGGCAGCCCTTGCAGTTCTTGGCGAACAGGTCGGCCGGACCCTCGGCCAGGGCGGGGGCGGCAAAGAACAGGCACGCGGCAAGACAAACGAATACGTATTTCATGATTTCCTCCGGTGTTGTCATTTGGGGGTGCAGACCGAGGCGCGTTTCTGCGGATCGGCCAGGAAAGCGGAAACTGCGGCCGTCTCGTCGGCCGAGAGCAGTTCGCTCTTGTACTCGACCATGCGCAGCACAGTGGTCTGCCACCACTGGGCGTCATTTCCACTGACAAGACAGATCTTGTCCATCTCGTGGCAGTCCTGGCAGCGCTCGAAGATGAGCGAGCCGGTGTCCTGGGCCCCGGCGAAGCAGGACAGCAGGACGAGGATGGTCAGAAAGGCGGGAACGGCATGGGGCCTCGACCTGAGCACCCGGATCGCTTTTTCGGTCATTTTCACGGCGAACTCCTTGGCGAACGAAACGTTGACGGTCACGGGCCGGCGCGGGCGCGTCCCGGCAGGCATTGCACGGACCGATGCCGACGCCTGGCCTGACTGGCCGGACTGAAGTTTTCCTTTTACATCCAAGACTTCAAAAAAGCCAGACGCAAGCCGAGGATGTTTTCATAAAATGGCGCAGCGTCACGCAGGGCGCACAAGAATCTTGCTTTTCCGGACAGAATCCGACAAATGCGGACAGACCATCACCCGGAGACACACGTGGCCGACATTCTCATCATCGACGACGACCAGGATTTTTCCCGCTCCTTCCAGCGCATCATCGAACGCATGGGGCACACCTGCAGCGTGGCCCATTCCATCAGGGAAGCCTTGGCCCTCATGGCCGACCCGGGCTGCGACCTCATCTTCCTCGACGTGAACCTGCCCGACGGCAACGGCCTGGCCCACATCAAGCAGTTCCAGGCCGCCGCGTCCATGCCCGAGGTGGTCATCCTCACGGGCGACGGCGACTCCGACGGCGCGGCCCTGGCCATCGCCAACGGCGCCTGGGACTATGTGGGTAAGCCCATCTCGGTCAGC
The DNA here is from genome assembly GCF_054657795.1 of Desulfomicrobium salsuginis. Lineage (NCBI taxonomy): Bacteria > Pseudomonadati > Thermodesulfobacteriota > Desulfovibrionia > Desulfovibrionales > Desulfomicrobiaceae > Desulfomicrobium > Desulfomicrobium salsuginis. Next base: position 1,283,700 of record NZ_BAAHYA010000002.1, read on the forward strand.
GCCATCACCCTCATCCTGCAGCGGGCCATGGCCTACCGCGCCTCCAAGGGCGCCGGCGGGCGGCGCAAGGTCAAGCGCAGCGCCATCATCGGCGAGAGCCCCAAGATCATGGCCTGCCTGGAGACCATGGGCAAGGCCGCGCGCAGCAAGGCCAACGTCATCATCACCGGCGAGACGGGCACGGGCAAGGAACTCTTCGCCCGCGGCATCCACGAGAACAGCGACACGCCTGGCAAGCTCGTGGTCATCGACTGCACGAACCTGTCCACGCACCTGGCCGAAAGCACCCTCTTCGGGCACGTCAAGGGCTCCTTCACCAGCGCCCACGAGTCGCGCGACGGCCTCTTCAAGCTGGCCGACAACGGCACGGTTTTCCTGGACGAAATCGCGGAACTCGGCCTCGACCTGCAGAAGAACCTGCTGCGCGTCCTGCAGGAGCGCAAGTTCCGGCCCATCGGCTCCAAGGAGGAGGTCGCCAGCAACTTCCGCGTCATCGCGGCCACCAACCGCGACCTGCGCAGGATGGTCGAGGAAGGGAACTTCCGCAGCGACCTCTTCTACCGCCTGAACGGGCATCATATCCAGATCCCGTCCCTGCGCGAACGCAAGGAGGACATCCCGCTGCTCGCGGAGTACTACGTGGAAAAAATCTGCCGCGAGAACCAGACCCCGCCCAAGCAGCTCACGCCCGAATTCCTCGGCGCCCTGGCCGCCTTCCAGTGGCCGGGCAACGTGCGCGAGTTCGTCAACGCCATCGCCGTGGCCGTGGACAACGCCGCGGACGAACCGAGCCTCTTCAGCCATCACCTGCCCATCGACGTGCGCATCGGCATCGCCAGGAGCGCCTTCCGGCCCAAACCCGAGAAGGCTCAGCCCGTGGTCATCGACCCGGGCCCGCTGACCTGCCCCCTGCAGATGCCCTTCGTGCCGGGCGGAGCGTTGCCCCAATTCCGGGACGCCCGCGAAACGGTCGTCAACCAGCTCGAAAAGGCCTACCTGCAGCAGCTCGCCGAACAGTGCGGCAGCGACGTGGCGGCGGCATGCGAGCGCTCCGGGCTCTCCCGCGCACGGCTCTACGAACTGCTCAAGAAGCACGCCGTGCGCCTGCGGTAGCCGCGACGCAACACGGCTTGACGCAACGCCCTGAAGCGATACACAAACACGCATTCATTCAACCGGGAGTCTGTCATGACCAAGGTCTCACGATACGCCCTGCTCACCTTTCTCTTCCTGGCCGCCTCGTTCCTCTCGGCCGAAGTCTGGATGCAGGCCATCCGCCACACCTCCTTCTGCACCACCTCGTCCTGCGACGTGGTCGGGGAGTACGTGCGCTTCGGCGAAGGCAACCTCATCAAGATGGGCGCAGCCTTCTTCTGGTTCCTGTGGTCCCTGGCCTTCTTCGGCGGCCGTTACGACAAAAAGTGGATCTGGGGCTCGGCCACCCTGCTCCTCTTCGGCGCCCTGGCCTTCGACGGCGCCATCCTGGGCTTCCAGTTCATGGGCCTCAAGGAGAAATGCCTGCTGTGCGTCGCGGTGGGGGCCATGCTCTTCGTCACCCTGTCCCTGTTCTCCTGGGTGCGGAGGACCCTGCTGACCGTGCTCCTGGGCATCGCCGTATGGACGGGCGGGTTCGCGGCCAATGCGGTGCTGGACCTGAACGTCACCCCGCCGGCCATCGTCGACACGGCCTTCACGACCTGGGAAAACTCCCCGGACAACGCGCCCCAGCACGTGCTCTTCTTCAGCCTGCACTGCGACCACTGCTCCAAGATCCTGGCCAACCTGTCCATCAACGCCCAGACCCTGCCCGGCAAATGGCACCTGGCCTGCACGGACAACAAGGAGGAGGATTTCTACCGCCTGGCCACGGTCTTGAACACCCCGGAAGGCAAGCAGAACCCCTTCCTGGAGATCCTGCGCGTCGAGAGCCTGGACAAGCCAGAGCCGACGCCCGTGAGCGACGACCTGCGCCAGACCGTGCGTACGGCGCGGGCCTATTTCAAGATGAAGGGCTTCCAGGGCATCCCGGTCCTGGTGGTCATGGAGCGGCCGGGCTGGGAGATGGTCCTGCGCGGGGAGAACAACATCACCGAATACCTGCGCATCCGCGGTTTCCTGCAACGCGAACTCCACTTCCCCGACCCGCCCAAGGCCAACGGGAACGCGACCAAGGAGTAGCAGTCAGCCGGTCCCGCGCCACAAAAAACCTCGCCGGGATATTGTCTCGGCGAGGTTTTTTGTGGCGTGCGGCAAACTGTGAGGCCGCAGACGGACAGGCCTTTATTCCTGCTCGCGCCTGATCCTCGCGCCCACGGCGCCGAGCTTGACTTCCATCTGCTCGTAGCCGCGGTCCAGGTGGTAGATGCGGCGCACGTCCGTGCGGCCCGTGGCGGCCAGGCCGGCCAGGACCAGGCAGGCGCTGGCGCGCAGGTCCGAGGCCATGACCGTGGCGCCCTTCAGGGAGTCCACGCCGCGCACCATGGCGCTCTGCCCCGACAGGGAGATGTGCGCGCCCAGGCGGGCCAGCTCCTGCACGTGCATGAAGCGGTTCTCGAAGATGCCCTCGGTGATGATGCCCGCGCCGCGGCTGACGCACATGAGCGCCATGATCTGGGCCTGCATGTCCGTGGGGAAGCCGGGATAGGGCTGCGTGGACAGGTCCACGCAGGAGAGGGGACCGTCCACCGAGGCGCGCAGGGAGTCCCTGTCGCCCTCGATGACCATGCCCATCTCCCGGAGCTTGAAGATCACGGCGTCGAGAGCGTCCACGGGGCAGTCCTTCAAAGTCAGATCGCCCTTGGTGATGCCGGCGGCCACGAGGTACGTACCGGCCTCGATGCGGTCCGGCATGACGCTGTAGGAGGTGCCGTGCAGGCTCTCCACGCCCTGGATGCGCACCACGCTCGTGCCGTGGCCGGTGATCCTGGCCCCGCAGCTGTTCAGGAACTCGGCCAGGTCCTGGATCTCGGGCTCGCGGGCCGCGTTCTCCAGCACCGTCTCGCCCTCGGCCAGGGTGGCGGCCATGATGAGGTGCTCGGTGCCGCCCACGGTCGGAAAGTCGAGCTGGATGTGCGCGCCCTTCAGGCGGTCGCAGTTGCCGATGATGTCGCCGCTTTCCAGTTCGAAGACCGCGCCCATCTGCTCCAGGCCCTTCAGGTGCATGTCCACGGGCCGGGCGCCGATGGCGCAGCCGCCGGGCAGGGCCACGCGGGCGCGGCCCAGGCGGGCCAGGAGCGGCCCCAGGCACAGGACCGAGGCGCGCATGGTGCGGACCAGATCGTAGGGGGCTTCGGGCTTCAGGTTACAGGACTTGAGATAAACCTCCCCTTCCGCGTATTCCGCCGTGCAGCCCAGCAGTTCCAGGAGTTTCAGGGTGGTGCCTATGTCGCGCAGATCCGGCACGTTGGACAGGCGCACCTCCCCGTCGACGAGGATGGAGGCCAGCAGGATGGGCAGGGCGGCGTTCTTGGAGCCGCTGATGGTCACGCTCCCCTTGAGGGGAGCGCCGCCTTCGATGACGAGTTTGTCCATTATATATCCTTACACAAGCGCCGCGGGCGGACCGCGGTCACGGTTTCTTTCTGTTGAACGCGGCGCGCACGGAATGCGCCTCGCCGGGGTATGTCTCGTGCTCGACCGCCGGACCCTCAGGCCGCCGCCACCGTTCGCCGCGCGGCTCGCTGCCTTCCAGGGCCGCACGCGTCGGGTGGGAATCGATCATGATGGGGTGGGCGTGCACGTCGCAGTCGGCCACCGGGCAGCTGAACTCGATGGGGATGTTGTTGGGGTCGAAGGAATAAAGGGAGATGATGAACCCGTGGTCGATGAGTTCCGAGGCCCAGAAATCGTTGGCTTCCAGGAGGTCCTTGAGGCGGTGCAGTTCTTCGACGCGTCCCACCCCGAAGGAGATGTGGTCGAAGGCCGCCGGCCCTTTGACCGGCGCGCCGTGGTCCTTCTCCGCGACGGGTTCCACGCCCGGCCACTCGAAAAAGGCGATGCAGTCCGTCTTCGTGATCTCGAAGAAGTAGTGGCGGTACCCCGGATGCCCCATGCCCACCACCAGGCGCATGCCCAACAGGTCGCGCCAGAAATGGACGGTCCTGTCCATGTCCGCCGTGACCATGGCAAGATGGTTGATGCCGGTGAATGCCAAACAGACCTCCAAAAAAAAGCAGAACCAGTTCTTATCCGGTTCTGCCTGAGTGTCAAATGGGGTGAGTGACGCGGCTTGAACGCGCGACATCCTGGGCCACAACCAGGTGCTCTGCCTGCTGAGCTACACCCACCACGAGGGAGAAAAAAAGGGACAGCGAGCTGTCCCGTATGTGCGAATGGGGTGAGTGACGCGGCTTGAACGCGCGACATCCTGGGCCACAACCAGGTGCTCTGCCTACTGAGCTACACCCACCACGTGAGAGGAAAAACTCTCTACCCAAGCCCCCTGCCCCGGTCAAGCAAAAATCGCGGGGAAAATCACCTTGCTGCCGCCGCCCTTGACAACCGGCCAAGGCCATTTATTTGGTGCCATCGAAATTTTCAAACCAAGGAGTGGACATGTCTTCCGCACAACAATTCGAATTCAAGACCGAAATCAAACAACTCCTCGACATCATTACCCATTCTCTCTACACGAGCCGGGAAATATTCCTGCGTGAGCTGGTTTCCAACGCTTCCGACGCCCTGGACAAGCTGCGCTTCGAGCAGAACCGCTCGGCCGAGATCGTCAGCCCCGAGCTCGACCTGCAGATCAGCATCACCTCCGACGAGGAGAAGCGCGAGCTCGTCATCGCCGACACGGGCATCGGCATGACCCAGGACGAGTTGGTCGACAACATCGGCACCATCGCCCGCTCGGGCTCGGCCGAGTTCATCCGGCAGGCCATGGCCGACCAGGGCAACTCCTCCAACATCATCGGCCGCTTCGGCGTGGGCTTCTACTCGGTCTTCATGGTCGCCGACAAGGTCACCATCCGCACCCGCTCCTTCCGCCCCGGCGCAAAGGCCGTCGAGTGGACCTCCGACGGCCTGGGCACCTACACCGTGGCCGAACTGGACGAGGACCTGCCGCGCGGCACGTCCATCACCGTGCACCTCAAGGAAGATGGCAAGGAGTTCGCCGAGCAGCACCGCATCACGTCCATCATCAAGAAGCACTCCAACTTCATCTCCTTCCCCATCCTCGTGCAGGGCGAGAAGGCCAACACCGTGCCGGCCCTGTGGCGCGAGAACAAATTCTCGGTCACGCCCGAGCAGTACGCGGAGTTCTACAAGTTCCTGACCTACGACCACGAGGAGCCCCTGGACACCCTGCACCTGAGCGTCGACGCGCCCGTGCAGTTCTCGGCCTTGGCCTTCGTGCCGCCCCGCAGCCAGGACGCCTTCGGCTTCGACCGCGACAACTACGGCTTGGACCTCTACGTGCGCCGGGTCCTCATCCAGAGCAAGAACAAGGACCTCATCCCCGAGTACCTGGGCTTCGTGCGCGGCGTGGTCGACACCGAGGACCTGCCTTTGAACATCTCGCGCGAGACGCTGCAGGAGAACCTGCTCATCCGCAAGATCGCCCAGACCCTGACCAAGCAGATCCTCTCGCACCTGAAAAAACTCGGCCAGGACAAGGATCGCTACGCCACGTTCTGGAAGGAGCACGCCAAGCGCTTCAAGCTCGGCTACGCCGACTTCGCCAACCAGGAGGCCTTCGGCGAGCTCCTGCGCTTCAACTCCTCGCGCCACGAGGACAAGGACGGCCTCATCTCCCTGGACGAGTACATCGAGGCGGCCAAGGACGGGCAGAAGGAGATCTACTACATCTCCGGCCCCAGCCGCGAGGCCATCGAGCAGAACCCGCACCTGGAGATCTTCCGCACCAAGGGGCTCGAAGTCATCTACCTCTACGAGCCCGTGGACGAGTTCGTCATGGACAGCCTGCGCAAGTTCAAGGAGTTCGAGCTCAAGGCCACCGAGAACGCCGACATCACGAACATCGAGAAGTTCGCCGACAGCGCCGAAAAGAAGGACAAGCCCGAGGAGCTGTCCAAGGAAGAGAGCAAGGACATGGACCGCTTCCTGAAGCGCGTGCAGGAGATCCTGGGCGACCGCATCACCGAGGCCCGCATCTCCAAGCGCCTGAGCCAGAGCCCGTCCTGCCTGGTCAGCCCCGACGGGTCCACCTCCCAGATGCACAAGATCATGCAGATGGTGACCAAGGACTCCTCCATCCCCAAGAAGATCTTCGAGATCAACCAGGACCACAAGCTGGTCCGCAATCTCCTCTCGGTCTTCGCCAAGAACGAGCAGGACGACTTCGTGGCGACCGTGGTCGAACAGCTCTACGAATCCGCCCTGCTCATGGACGGCTACCTGGCCGACCCGCACAAGATGGTCCAGCGCCTGAACCGCCTCCTGGAGGACTCCAGCGACTGGTACAAGGAACGAGGCGCGAAATAGCGACGCACGCGAAAGGCCGGGCTCAACCGGCCTTTCGCTTTTCCAAGGCCTTGAAATTCGTGCAGCGGACTTTCTTCCTTTATTCTCCCCCCTGCCTCCGCTATGAAGTCGCTTCACACAAAAACCTTCCGGGCAGAACAAACCCGTTCCCGGACTGCCTGCTCACTGAAGTTTCCCGGCGAGGGCATCATGGACATCCCCCATTTCGGCGATTCGAAGCCTGCAACCCAGCCTAAGGACACGGCTCGGCTTTTGGCGGAAAAGGACAGGACAATCGCACGGCTGCAGAAGAAACTGGAGAAGTACGAGGCCATCTTCCAGGGCCTGTCCGACGGCGTGCTGCTCATCGACGAGAAGCTGTCCGAGTGCAACCGGGAGGCCTGCCAGATCTGGCGGTGCGAGAAGGAGGACATCATCGGGTTCTTCCCGAGCGATTTCGCGCCCCTTTTCCAACCCGACGGGGAGAACTCCTACGAGATGGCCAGCAGGAAGGTCAGCGAGGCCCTGCGCGGGAACATCCAGAAGTTCGAGTGGAAGGACATCCGCCGCGACGGGATGATGATCGACACCCAGGTCGTCCTGAACCGCATCGAAGTGGACGGGAAGGGCTACGTGCTGGCGACCTTCAAGGACATCACGGACCTCAAGATCAAGGAGAATGAAAAGCAGGCCCTGCTGCACATGATGGAGAAGATCATCGAGGACAGGACGCGGGCCCTGCAGGAGTACAACGAGTCCCTGAACGAGGAGATCGCCCGCCGCAAGCGCACCGAGCGGCATCTCGAACACGCCTACATGGAACTCGAACATATCTTCGACACCTCGGGTGACGGCATCCTCGTCCTCGACTCGGACCGCAACATCGTCCGCGCCAACCTCGCCTTCGCCCAGCTGGTCGAGAAGCCGGCCGACGACATCCTCGGGAAGAAGTGCTTCGACATCTTCCCCTGCCGCCACAGGTGCACGGACCACTGCATCATCCAGGAGATCGTGGTCGGCTCGTCCAAGACCGACTTTGAGAAGGAGTTCGTGTCCGAGTCGGGCGAGCGCAAGTCCTGCCTGGTCAAGGCCGCGGCCCTGCGCGGGGAAAAGGGCGAGGTGCTCGGCATCGTCAAGAACTACAAGGACCTGACCAGCTACAAGCGCTGGGTCGACATGCTGCAGGAGTCCGAGGAGTTCCACCGCATAACTCTTGAGAGCATCTGGGACGCCATCTTCCTGACCACCGACGAGGGGCGCATCGTCTTCGTCAGCTGCAACGTGGACAGCATCTTCGGCTACGACGCGGACGAAATCGCCGCCTTCGGGACCATCTTCGACCTCGTCGGCTCCCGCTTCTACTCGCCCCATGACCTGCAGACGGCGCAGGAGCTCAACAACCTGGAGGTCGAGATCACCGACAAGTTCGGCCGCAGGCGGGTGCTCATCGCCAACGTCAAGCGCGCCGCCCTGCGCTCCGGCACCACCCTCATCGCCTTCCGCGACATCACCGAGCGCAAGGACGCCGAAAAGCGCGCCAAGGTCGAATACGAACAGCTCGTGCAGGCCGGCAAGATGGTGTCGCTCGGCATCCTGGTCTCGGGCGTGGCCCACGAGATCAACAACCCCAACAACTCCATCATCCTGAACGTCCCCCTGCTGTCGCGCATGTGGTACGACGCGCGGGTCATCCTCGACCAGTACATGGACGAGCACGGGGACTTCCTTCTCGGCAACCTCCGCTATTCCTTCGCCCGCGAGCGCGTGCCGCACCTCTTCTCCGGGGTCATGTCCTCGTCCAAGCGCATCAAGCACATCGTCCAGGACCTCAAGAACTACGCCCGTCAAGGCTCCACGGTGTTGAACGAGGTCATCGACATCAACGGCGTGCTCAAGACCGCGGCGCTGCTGCTCGACAACCAGCTGCAGAAGGCCACGGACCGCCTGGAGATCGGCTATGGGCTCGGCATCCCGCACTTCAGGGGCAATTTCCAGAAGATCGAGCAGGTCGTCATCAACGTCCTCCAGAACGCCTGCGAAGCCCTGGACGATAGGTCCAAGGCCATCCGCATCCGAACCGGCTTCGACACGCGGCGCGGACAGGTCTGGCTCGAGGTGGCTGACGAGGGCCAGGGCATCCAGCCCGACGACCTGCCCCACGTGACCGACCCATTCTACACCACCAAACGAGCTTGCGGGGGCACGGGTCTGGGGCTTTCCATCTCCTCCCGGATCATGCAGGAGCACGGCGGGGAGTTGACCATCCATTCCCGTCGGGGCGAAGGGACGTCGGTCACCCTGACCTTTCCCGTCCGCCACGAAGGAGACCCCGCGGTATGATCCAGCCCTTTCCCGTCCTCATCGTCGACGACGAGGCCGACATCCTGAACAGCTTCGACCTGTGCCTGCGCTCAAGCGGCATCGACAACACCGTCTGCTGCCAGAGCCCGGCCGAGGCCCTGCGCATCATCGACGAACGGCCTCTGGGGGCCATGATCCTCGACCTGAGCATGCCCGGCGTGACCGGCCAGGAGATCCTGGCCCATGTGCGGGAGGCGCGTCCGGAGCTGCCCGTCATCGTGGCCACGGGCGTGGAGTCCATCGAGTCGGCCGTGGAGTGCATGAAGCTCGGCGCCCTGGACTATCTGGCCAAGCCCGTGGAGGAGGAGCGGCTGGTGGCCTCCGTGCGCACGGCCCTGGAAATGAGCCGGCTGCGCCGCGAGAACACGTCCCTGCGCCAATGCCTCGTGCTGGACCGCCTGACCCGGCCCGAGGCCTTCGAGCACTTCTCCACGGACAGCCCCAAGATGCGGCAGATCTTCCAGTACCTGGAGGCGGTCAGCGCGTCGTCCGAACCCATCCTCATCTTCGGCGAGACGGGCGTCGGCAAGGAGCTGGCCGCGCGGGCCGTGCACAAGCTGACCTGCCCGCGCAAACCCTTCGTGGCCGTCAACGTAGCCGGACTCGACGACGTGGTCTTCAGCGACACCCTGTTCGGCCACCGCAAGGGGGCCTTCACCGGGGCCGTCGCCGCCCGCAAGGGGTTGGTGGAGCAGGCCGCCGACGGCGTGCTCTTCCTCGACGAGATCGGCGATCTGGGCGAATCGTCGCAGGTCAAGCTGCTGCGCCTGCTGCAGGAGCGGGAGTACCTGCCCCTGGGGGCCGACGTGCCCCGCCCGTCCGAAGCCCGGGTCGTGGTGGCCACCAACTGCGACCTGGAGGCCATGACCCGCGAGGGCCGCTTCCGCAAGGACCTCTACTACCGCCTGCGCACCCACATGGTCCGCATCCCGCCCTTGCGCGAACGCCCCGAGGACATACCCGTGCTGCTGGAGCTTTTCATCGCCGAGGCCGCGACCAGTTTCGGCAAGGACGCACCGAAGCCGAGCCGCTGCCTCGTCAGCCGCCTGCGCGCCTACCCCTTCCCCGGCAACGTGCGCGAGCTGCGCGCCTACGTCTTCGACGCCATGGGCCGCTGGAACGGCGGCGACTTCTCCTGCGGACCGGACAACGACACTTCGGAACTTTTCGGCGCGGCCGAAGAACTGTGCTTCCCCGCCGCCCTGCCGACCATCGAGGAGACCGTGCAGGCCCTCGTGCGCGAAGCCATGAGCCGCGCGGGCGGCGTCCAGACCCTGGCCGCACGCTGGCTCGGCATCTCCCAGCCGGCGCTCAGCAAGCGCTTGAAAAAAGGCGGTTCATAACTTTTTGCATAACCCGCACCCGGGGAATAGTTGATCCCATCTATGTGAAACCATGATCTGAATTGATTTTCCCACTGCATCTCGCCTCACCCAGGCCATAACATAAGTTATGGCCTTTTTCTTTTCTCGCCCGCGCCATTCTTATATTCCAACATGTTGCGCTGTCATACAACCTGGCACGTTCCTTCCAATACAGGGATCGAATTTCGGCACCGGCATCCCGGCCGCGTTCGAAAACACCACGGAGGACAGTTATGGTTCAAAACTACGTTTTCCCGGCGACCGTATCCGAAGCGGTCACGGTCCTCAGCACCAACAGGGGAAAGGCCCGGATCATCGCCGGCGGCACGGACCTGATGCTGGAGCTGCAGGACGGCAAGAACACCTGCGACGTGTTGGTCGACCTGACCCAGATCGCGGAACTCAAGAACATCACGGAGGAGAACGGGTTCATCCGCATCGGCGCGAGCGTGACCCACGCACAGGCCTCGAAATCCGAGCTCATCCTGAAGCACGCCCCGGCCCTGGCCCAGGCCTGCCGCAAGGTCGGCTCCCTGCAGATCCGCAACATGGGCACCATCATCGGCAACATCGTGACCGGCAACCCGGCCGCCGACGCCGCCGTGGCCCTGGCCTGCCTGGAGACCACGGCCGAAGTGACCACGCAGGAAGGCATGCAGTCCATGCCACTGGAAGACATGTACGCCGGCGTCTGCCTGTCCTGCATCGACAGCTGCTGTCAGGTCGTGACCCACGTCAAATTTCCCGTGAAGCAAAAGAACCAGGGTTCCGCCTACCTGCGCATGGAGCAGCGCAAGGCCCTGGCCCTGCCGATGCTCGCCGTCTCGGCCATGATCGCCCTCGACGGCGACAAATTCGAGTGGGCGCGGCTCATCATCGCCCCCGTGGGCGCCGGTCCGCAGCATGCCCTTGACGCCGAGGCCTTCCTCAAGGGCGCCCCGGTCACCGCCGCGACCATGACCGAAGCCGGACAGCTGGCCCGCAACCAGGCCATGTTCCGCAGCAGCGCCATCCGCGGCTCCAAGGAATACCGGATGGGAGTCCTGCCCGTTTTCGTCGAACGGGTCCTTCAAGCGGCAGTCGAAGATGCCCGCAAAGCATAACGGAGGAAGAACATGCCGAACCAGATCATATCATTCCGTCTCAACGGCGAGGTCATCGAGATAGCCGTCTCCCCCGCGGAGATGCTCCTCGACGTGCTGCGCGAGAAAATGCACCTCACGGGCACCAAGCGCGGCTGCGGCAAGGGCGAGTGCGGCGCGTGCACCATCATCTTCAACGGCAAGGCCATGAACGCATGCCTCATCCCGGCCATGCGCGCCCAGGGCGCTGACATCCAGACCATCGAAGGCGTCGAGGGCGAGGGCGGCCTGCACCCGCTGCAGCAGAGCTTCATCGACAAGGGCGCCGTGCAGTGCGGCTTCTGCACGCCGGGCATGATCATGTCCGCCAAGGCCCTGCTGGACAAGAACAAGTCCCCCTCCAAGGAACAGATCCGTGAAGCGGTCGGCGGGAACATCTGCCGCTGCACAGGCTACGTCAAAATCGAGGAAGCCGTCGAGGACGCCGCCCTCAAGCTCCGGGCGTCCGCTGTCAAGGGAGGAGACTTATGAGCCAGTTCGAATATGTCGGAAAAAGCGTCAACAGGCGCGACGGCGTGGACAAGACCACGGGCCGCGGCCTCTTCACCACGGACATCTTCCTGCCGGGCATGCTCTTCGCCAAGGTCCTGCGCAGCCCGCACCCCCACGCCCGCATCGTGTCCATCGACACCTCCGAGGCCGAGAAACTCCCTGGGGTCAAGGCAATCATGACCCACAAGAACGGGCCCAAGAACCTCTTCAACGCCGCCGTGCCCATGTTCCTGACCATCCCGCAGCTCGAGCGCGTGCTTGACCAGCTGCTTTTCGACGAGGTCGTCCGCCACGTCGGTGACGAGGTGGCCGCCGTGGCCGCCACGAGCGAGTCCGTGGCGGAAAAGGCCCTGTCCCTGATCAAGGTCGAGTACGAAATCCTGCCTGCGGTCTTCGATCCGCTGGAGGCCATGAAGCCCGAGGCGCCCGAACTACATGCCGGCAAGGGCTGCACTCCCGAGGGCAGAAACATCCCGGCCGAAATAGTGAAGATTCCCTACAACGATGTGGAGAAGGGGCTGGCCGAATCCGATGTCATCATCGAGGAGACCTTCGAACTGCCCGTGGTCAAGCAGGTCCAGATGGAGACCCAGGCCGCCGTGGCGCAGGTCGACGGTGACGGCAACGTGACCGTGTGGTCCACCACCCAGACCCCGCACCCGTCCAGGGCCATTCTCGGCAAGATCTTCGACGTCCCGGCCGGCAAGATCCGCGTCCTGGCGCCGCCGTACGTGGGCGGCGGCTTCGGCGTGCGCATCGGCCTGAGCGGCAAGGCCGAGCCCATCGCCATGGGCCTGGCCCTGCTGGCCAAGCGGCCCGTGAAGATGATCTACACCCGCAAGGAAGACTTCATCGCTTCCGACACGCGCCACGCCGGATATGTCACGGTCAAGCTCGGCGCCAAGAAGGACGGCACGTTCCAGGCCCTGGACATGAAGGCCGTCTTCAACACGGGCGCCTACTGCACCTTCGGCGCGGAACTCCCCGGCGTGTGCGGGGCCATGACCCTGGCCATCTACCGCATCCCGCACCAGCGCTATTTCGGGCACAGCGTGTACACGAACTGCACCAGCGCCGGCGCCATGCGCGGCTTCGGCAACCCCCAGGGCAACCTGGCCATGGAGCAGGCCGTGGACATGATGGCCGAAAAGCTCGGCATGGACCCCATGGAACTGCGCATGAAGAACATCATGCGCCCCGGCGACCCGTGGTGTCTCCCGTATCCATGCGGCACGTCCGAACTGCCCGAATGCATCCGCCGGGGCGCCGAAAGCATCGGATGGTCGCGCCGCGGCAAACTCCATGAACCCGGCGCGGTCAAGCTGCGCGGCCTCGGCATGGCCGTGGGCACCCACGTCAGCAACGCCTGGCCCTTCTGCGTGGACTACGACAACGCCTACGTAACCATCCAGTCCGACGGCTCGGCCCAGGTCGCTTCCGGCGTTCCGGACATCGGCACGGGCACGAGCACCAGCCTCGTGCAGATTGCGGCCGAAACCTTAGGGATGAACATGGACAACGTCGGCCTGACGTACGGCGACACGCTGGGAACACCCTTCGACATCGGTAGCCACGCCAGCCGCACCTGCTACGCAGCGGGCACCGCCGTCAAAGCCGCGGCCTCCGATGCCCGCAAGCAGATTCTGGAATACGCCGCAGGCTACTTCAACATTGCGGCCGAACGCCTGGAGATCAAAAACGGCGTCATCGCGCCCATGGCCGGCAGCCTCGACGAATGCTCGGGCTCGGGCCTGTGCCAGCTCGAAGAGGTCAAGGACGGCAAGGGCAACTCCGTGACCATGGAGGAACTGGCCTACCACGCCCACGTCCGCAACAAGCAATTCATCGGCGTCGGCCGCATCGTGCCCGAAAACGCCCCGCCGTGGCACGCCTGCTTCGCCGAGGTCGAGGTCGACACGCGCACGGGCCAGGTCCGGGTCATCAAGCTGACCGCCGCCCATGACGTGGGCCGGGCCATCAACCCCATGATCGTCGAGGGCCAGATCGAGGGCGGAGCCGTCCAGGGCATCGGCTACGCCCTGAGCGAGGAGATCACCTACAACGACAAGGGCCGCCAGCAGCAGTACAGCATGCACAACTACATGCTGCCCACGGCCGAGGACATACCCGAGATCCATTCCATCATCGTCGAAGGCAACGACCCCACAGGCCCGTTCGGGGCCAAGGGCGCGGGCGAGTGCAGTCTGGTCTGCCCGGCCTCGGCCATCGCCAACGCCGTGGCCAACGCCACGGGCTATCGCTTCAAAAAGATCCCGATGACGCCGGAACGCGTATTCAAGGCCCTGAATTCATGAACACGACGGCGCAGGGGCGACCCCCTTGCGCCGCTTCCCCCTGGAGGGACAATATGAAGAAACTGCTCTTTGCCGCCATGACGGCGGCCCTGCTGATGACGGGATCGATGGCCCTGGCCGGATCGGGGCATTACGTGAGCGGCGCCGAGGGCATCAAGGGCGCGACCCTGCCGCCGCAGGGCGTCTACTGGCGCATGTACAATCTCTTCTACACGGCCGACGACCTGCGGGACAAGCACGGCGACGAGATCGACGCCGACTTCGACGTGAACGTCTACGCCCTGGTCAACCGCCTCGTGTACTCCTCGGACCTTGAGATCCTGGGCGCCAACGTCGTGGCCGACATCTGCGTGCCGCTGGTCTACACCGACATCTCCATGAAGGCCGGCGGCATGTCGCTCTTCGACGACAACGAGTTCGGGCTGGGCGACATCCTCATCGAACCCGTCATCCTGGCCTGGCACGGCCCGCGCTACGACGCGGCCCTGGGCGTGGGCGTGTACCTGCCCACGGGCGACTTCGACGCCGATGAACCGGCCAGCCCCGGCAAGGGCTTCTGGACCGGCATGTTCACGGCCGGCGCGACCCTCTATTTCGACGAGGCCCGGACCTGGTCGGCCTCCGTCCTGTCCCGTTACGAGATCCACTCGGAGCAGGATGACACGGACGTGACCTACGGCGACGACTTCCACTTCGAGTGGGGCCTGGGCAAGACCGTGGCCAAGATCTGGGACGTGGGCCTGGCCGGCTACTGCCGCTGGCAGGTCACGGACGACAGCGGCCCCGGCACCACCGACGACCGCGAGGAGGCCTACGCCGTGGGCCCGGAAGTCAGCGTCTTCGTCCCTGACTGGGGCCTGGGCGTGTCCCTGCGCTCGCTGTGGGAGTTCGAGAACAAGGTCAACTCCCAGGGCAACGTGACCACCCTCATGATCATGAAAGCATTCTAAGGAAAACGTCATGTTCACCATAGTCAACCGCGAGGAGATGGCCGGCGGCACGGTCATCCTCAACGAGATCGAGGCCCCGCGCATCGCGGCCAAGGCCAGGCCGGGGCAGTTCCTGATCCTCAAGGCCAATGAGAACGGGGAGCGCATCCCCCTGACCATGGCCGAGACGGACCCGGACAAGGGCACGGTCACGGTCATCTACATGGTCGTGGGCAAAAGCACGGAGCTCTTCAGGCGCCTGCAGGTCGGCGAAGCCTACCAGGACGTCATCGGCCCCCTGGGCCAGCCAACCCACATCGAACCCGGAAAGAAGGTGGTCTGCGTGGGCGGCGGCACCGGCGTGGCCGTGCTGCACCCCATCGCTTGCGGCATGAAGCAGGCCGGCTGCGACGTGACCGCCATCATCGGCGCCCGCAACAAGGACCTGCTCATCCTCGAAGAGAAGATGGGCCGGGCCTCCAGCGAACTGCATATCTGCACCGACGACGGCTCCTACGGCCGCAAGGGCTTCGTGACCGAAGTGCTGAAGGAAAAGCTCGACGCCGGCGGCGTGGACCAGGTCGTGGCCATCGGGCCGGTGCCAATGATGAAGTTCGTGTCGCTCATGACCAAGGATTACGGCGTGCCGACCATGGTCAGCCTCAACCCCATCATGATCGACGGCACGGGCATGTGCGGCGGCTGCCGCGTGACCGTTGGCGGCGAGACGAAGTTCGGCTGCGTGGACGGGCCGGAGTTCGACGGGCACCAGGTCGACTTCGACGAGCTGATCCTGCGCCTGCGGGCCTACACGGAGCAGGAGCGGCACAGCCACGAACTCTGCAAATGCGAAGGGAGGCACTAGATGGCCGCTGAAAAATCTCCGCGTCAGGCCATGCCCGAACAGCCGCCTTTGGTCCGGGCCCGCAACTTCGAGGAGGTGCCCCTGGGCTACACCCCGGAACAGGCCGTGGCCGAGGCCTCGCGCTGCCTGCAGTGCAAGAGCCCGGCCTGCGTGCAGGGCTGTCCCGTGGGCGTCGACATTCCCGGTTTCATCAAGCACATGGCCGCCGGCGACTTCGACAAGGCCATCGGCAAGATCTGGGAACGCAACAGCCTGCCGGCCGTCTGCGGCCGGGTCTGCCCCCAGGAGGTCCAGTGCGAGGGCAACTGCCTGCTGGGCCGCAAGGGAGAACCGGTGGCCATCGGCAACCTGGAGCGCTTCGCCGCCGACTGGGAACGCAAGCACCACGTCTGCGAACTGCCCTCCCGCGAGGCGGCCACCGGCAAGCGCGTGGCCGTGGTCGGTTCGGGGCCGTCGGGTCTGACCGTGGCCAGCGACCTGATCCTCAAGGGCCATGAGGTCAGCCTCTTCGAGGCCTTCCACAAGCCCGGCGGCGTGCTCGTCTACGGCATCCCGGAATTCCGGCTGCCCAAGGACATCGTCGCCGCCGAGGTGTCCTGCCTGCAGGCCCAGGGAGTGAAGCTCGAGTGCGACGTGGTCGTGGGACGCACAGTGAGCGTTGAAGAGCTCCTCGAGCAGGGCTTCGACGCCGTGTACCTGGGCGTTGGCGCCGGCCTGCCCAAGTTCATGCGCATCCCGGGCGAGAACCTCGTCGGCGTCCTCTCGGCCAACGAGTACCTGACCCGGGCCAACCTGATGAAGGCCTACCTCTTCCCCGAGGTGGACACGCCCATCCCGCGCGGCAAGCATGTGGCCGTTTTGGGCGGCGGCAACGTGGCCATGGACAGCGCGCGCACGGCCATGCGCCTGGGCGCGGACAGGGTCAGCCTGGTCTACCGCCGCTCCCGCGACGAGATGCCGGCCCGCAAGGCCGAGATCCACCACGCCGAGGAGGAGGGGCTCAACTTCGAACTGCTGTGCAACCCGGTGCGCTACCTGGGCGACGACAAAGGCCGCCTGACGGGCATCGAGTGCATCCGCATGGAACTGGGCGAGCCCGACGCCTCGGGGCGCAGGCGGCCCGTGGAAGTGCCCGGATCGGAGTTTGTCGTCGAGTGCGACCTGGCCATCGTGGCCATCGGCGCCGGGGCCAACCCGCTGCTGACCCGCTCCACCCCGGACCTGCCGCTGAACAAGTGGGGCTACGTCACGGCCAACGCGGACACGGGCAAGACCGGCAAGAAAGGGGTCTGGGCCGGCGGCGACATCGTCACCGGCGCGGCCACGGTCATCCTGGCCATGGGCGCGGGCCGCAAGGCCGCGGACTCCATCCACGAATACCTGACCTGGGGCTGGTGACAACCGGGGGAGGCCACCCCTCCCCCGTTCACGAAATCACGAGGAGGAGCCATGAACCTGAACGAACGGGTCATCGCCATCAAGAGCGGCGGTGAAATGGCCTCGGCAATCGTCTGGCGCCTGTACCACGCGCGACTGCGCCGCATCGTCATCCTGGAGACGAAGCACCCCCTGGCCGTGCGGCGCACGGTCAGCTTCTGCGAGGCCGTGCATGACGGCGCCTGCATGGTCGAAGACGTGCGCGGCGTGCGCATCGACGGGCCGGAACAGATCGAGGCGGCCTGGGCCGCAGGCGACGTACCCATACTGGTGGACCCCGAATGGCGGAGCCTGGATGCCATCCGGCCCGACGTGCTCGTGGACGCCATCATCGCCAAACGCAACCTGGGGACCAGCGTCCACGACGCACCGCTGGTCGTCGGCCTGGGGCCGGGCTTCGAGGCCGGGAAGGACGCGCACCTCGTCGTCGAGACCAATCGCGGGCACGACCTTGGGCGCATCATCACCCAGGGCGCGGCCGCCCCCAACACGGGCATCCCCGGCACCATCGGCGGATTTTCGAAAGAACGCGTCCTGCGCGCGCCCGTACCGGGCAAGCTGGTCTGGGACTGCTCGCTCGGCGATCTGGTGAAAAAGGGGCAGGTCCTGGGACGAGTCGACGGCTCGCCCGTCACGGCCGAGATCTCCGGACTCCTGCGCGGTCAGATCCGGCCCAACGGCCACGTGCCCCTGGGCCTCAAACTCGGGGACATCGACCCGCGCGGGGACATCGCCTACCTGCACACCATCTCCGACAAGGGCCGCGCCATCGGCGGGGCGGTGCTTGAGTGCATCATGAGAGCGTACAATTGACCGGACCCGAAACCATGACCGAGGCCCTGGCCCTGCCCGAGCGGGGCCTGCTGGCCATCGTCGGCGCGGGGGGCAAGACCACGGCCATGTACCGCCTGGCCGCGGAACTGGCCGAACGGGGGCGGCGGGTGGCCTGCACGACCACGACGAGGATATTTCCCCCCGAGCCGCGGCAGGCCCGTCTCATCCTGGCCGAGAACAACGAGGCGCTCCTCGGCGAATGCCGGGACGCAGCGGCCCCGGGTCGCCCGGTCTGCATCGCCTGGGCGATGGAGAACGGCAAGCTCATGGGGCTCACGCCGGAATTCATCCACAGACTGCTGGACGCGGAAATCTTCGACTGGATCCTGGTCGAGGCCGACGGCGCGCGCTGCCTGCCCCTCAAGGCCCCTGCCACGCACGAGCCTGTCGTCCCCGGCCGCAGCACCCATGTCCTGGCCGTGGCGGGGCTGACGGGCGTCGGCGCGCCCCTGGACGAACGCCACGTCTGCCGGAGCACGTGTTTCGAGGAACTGAGCGGCCTCGCTTTCGGAACCCCGGTCACCCCGGCTTCCGTCGCCCGTGTCTGCGCCCACCCCGAAGGGTTGTTCAAGGGCGCTCCCCAAGGTGCCGCGAAATTGCTCTGGCTGAACCAGGCCGACGCCCCGCAGGCCCTCGAACACGGACGCGCGATACTGGATTTGCTGCATGATGCCGGCGCCATGCCCCGCCGGGCCTGCATCGGCTCGGCCGGGCGCACGCCGTGCGTCATGGAGGTCCGGTCATGAACGTGCGCGGCGTGATCCTGGCCGCCGGGCTCGGACGGCGCATGGGTGCCGTCAAGCAGCTCCTGCCCCTCCACGGCCGACCGCTGCTGCAGCACGTCATCGATGCGGCCCGGGCCTCGACCCTCGCGCACCTCGCGCTGGTCCTCGGCAACGCCCATGCGGAGATCCTGTCGCGGATCGACGCGCGCGGCGTCGACATTGTGCTGAACCCCGACTTCGCCTCCGGCCAGAGCACGTCGGTTCGCGCAGGGCTCACCCACGGGCCCGATGCCGACGGCGTCATGTTCCTTCTCGGGGATCAGCCCCTGGTCGACGCCCCGCTCATCGACCTTCTCGTGACGCGCTTTCTGACCGAACTCCCCTGGGCCCTCGTACCGGTCCACGAGGGCCGTCCCGGCAACCCCGCCATCATCGGCCGCGAAATGATGCGCGATGCACAGGGGCTGACAGGCGATGTCGGCGCCCGAAAACTGCTGCGGGACAATCCCCGGCATGTGCAACGGATAGAAATCGGTGACCCCGCCGTGCTGCGCGACGTGGACACCATGGACGACTACCTGAGTCTGCTGGCCATGCGCCGGACGGATGCGGAAGATAATTTCAGACCCTGAACGAGGAGACGAACATGAAGACCATCGCTGTCGAACACGCTGTCGGAACAGTGCTCTGCCATGACATCACCCGGATCGTGCCGGGAGGCGAAAAGGGCCCGGCCTTCAGGCGCGGACACGTGGTGCGGGAGGAGGATATCCCGGTCCTGCTCGATATCGGCAAGGCCAATCTGTACGTCTTCGACCCGGCCGACGGCTTCGTGCACGAGGACACGGCCGCCGTCCGACTGGCCCGGGCAGCGGCCGGACGCGGCATCGCCTTGAGCGAGCCCCAGGAGGGCAAGGTCACGCTGACCGCCGAAGAGGACGGCCTGCTGTGCATCGACGTGGACGGGCTCATGCGCCTCAATTCCATCGAGGACGTGACCTTCAGTTCCATCCACCGCCACCAGCGCGTGCGCCCCGGCCGCGTCCTGGCCGGCACGCGGGTCATTCCGCTGGTCGTCCCCGAGGAACTCATGCGCGCGGCCGAGGCGGTCTGCGCCGAACACGCCCCCCTGATCGAGGTCAAACCGCTGCGGCGCGCCAAGGTCGGCGTGGTGACGACGGGCAGCGAGATCTTCCACGGCCGCATCAAGGATGGCTTCGGCCCCCTGCTGCGCGCCAAGTTCGACGACCTGGGCAGCGAGGTCGTGGACCAGGTCTTCGTGTCCGACATCGTCGGCCTGACCGTCGACGCCATCACGTCCCTGGTCCGGCAGGGCGCGGACTTCATCGCCGTGACCGGCGGCATGAGCGTGGACCCCGACGACCAGACACCCGCGGCCATCCGCGCCACGGGGGCCGAGGTCGTCTCCTACGGCGCGCCGACCTATCCAGGCGCCATGTTCATGCTGGCCTACTTGGGCGATGTGCCCATCCTGGGTCTGCCCGGCTGCGTCATGTACTACAAGGCCAGCATCTTCGACCTGGTGGTGCCCCGCATCCTGGCCGGGGAACGCCTCACGCGCCGCGACATCGTGGCCCTGGGCCACGGCGGCTTGTGCGAAAACTGCGGCACCTGCCGCTACCCGGCCTGCGGCTTCGGGAAGTGAAAGGGACTGGGGGGAGGAAGGGCTCAATGGACGATATGGACGTGATGGACGAGATGGACGTCATGGACCTGATGGCTGCCCAGGATCTCTCGGCAGAACTGGCCATTACGAAGCTCTCCCCAGGCAGCGTCCATACCGTCCATCACGTCCATCTCGTCCACGGCCCTGCCGCCTCTCCCCTCACAGCCCCTTGCTCTCGAACCAGCGGAAAAGCCCCAGGGCCACGGCGATGAAGACGATGATGACCACCCAGGGCGAAACGCCCAGGGTTTCGGGCAGGCCGATCTTGCCCAGGTCGGCCCAGGACAGGACCGTGGCCTTCATCAGCGGGTAGAGTTCCGCGTAGAGGGCCGCGCCGGCGATCATGCCGGCGATGCCGAAGACGGCGTGCCAGCGGCCCTCGCCCAGGGCGCCCACGGATGTACCCGGACAGAAGCCCATGACCGCCCAGCCTGCTCCGAACAGGGCGCCGCCGACCAGGATGGCGCCGACGTTCATGGGCTTGTGACTGAGGGCGATCACTCCCGCATCCGACAACAGAGCCACGCCGACCATGCCGACCATGATCGCCGAAAGCATGAACTTGAGGATGGTCATGTCCTTGAGGAGCATGGCCCCGACCTGCTTCTCGAAGCGCAACACGCGCCCCTTCTGCAACAGGAACCCGAACAGGATGCCGGTGACCAGTCCCATGATCTGCGCAGTGTCCATCACTTCCTCCTCCCGTAGACCATTGCCGCCACGACGATGCCGACCCCGAAGAACATGGCCAGGGCCACGAAGGCGCTGACCGAAAGCTGCATCATGCCGCTCAGACCGTGCCCGCTCGGGCAGCCGTCGGCCATGCGCGCCCCGAACATGGCCACGATGCCGCCGAGAAAGGCGGCCGCGGCCCGCTTGCCCACGGACGGGCCGAAGCGCTCCTTCCAGACCGGGGGCACGCCTTCGAGCTTGAAGCTTTTGTCCGTGGACGCCGCAATGAACGCGCCGGCAAAGATGCCCAGCACCAGCATGAACTGCCAGTCGACCTTGACCTTTTCCTTGGTGAAATATTCGTTGGCCTCCACGCGTTCCGGCACGACCTGCTTCTCGATGATGCCCGCCCCGCGCACGAAGGTCGTCGAGGCGCCGAGATAGGTCGTCTTGCCCAGCCAGACCGTGGTGGCATAGGCCGAAAGAATGGCCAGCACGCCCACCAGGGCCCCGGCCAGATACGGGCTCCAGCCTCCGTCGTTCCTGTTTGATTGCATTCGCGTTCCCTCCTGAAAAGATTGAGAGCCAAAACCCTGCGGCGCCGGACGCCGCGCATGCCGATTCAAGAAAACCATACTTGAGAATAGGGAAAAAGTGGAGCCCCAAAAATGGGGGAGGGAGCTTCTCCCCGCCCTTGACCACGGCCCCCGCCATCTGTCACATGGATTATACCGAAAACCGCCCCGGCAGGCATCCGGGCAGGGCCGGCGCCTTCCGGCCCCGAAACAACCGCAGCCCCGGAACCATGCACGATTCATCCGCGCCGCCCCCCTCTTCCCGCCTCGAGCAGGATCTCATCGCCGCACGTGCGCGCATCGCGGAGCTGGAAAGTCTGCTCCTGAGCCTGCAGTCGCGGCCCGGCCCTGTCCAGGACGCGGGCGGGTCGAATGCGGCCGTCTACCAATCCATGGTGGACAACCTCCCCCTGTCCATCATGACCTATGACCGCAACGGACGCGTGACCTTCGTCAACCGGTTCCATCTGGAAACCTTCGCCAGGGGTCGACTCGGCCCGGAATTCTTTCTCGGCCTCCATCTGACGGAACTGCCCGGCTTGGTTTCCGCCGGTCTGCGGGACGAACTCGAAGGGTTGATCCAAGGCCAGCCCCTGGCCCTGGAGAGCGTCTTCATCCCGCGCCTCTCCGCCGGCGGGTCGGCCTGGCAAAGCGTCAGGGGCATCCCCCTGCACGACGCGGGCAGGATCTGCGGCGGCATCCTCATCCGCGAGGACGTCACCGGGCGCAAACTGGCCGAAAGCGCGCTCAGGGAGAGCGAGCAGCGCCTGCGCGTCATCGCCGACAACACCCACGACTGGGAATACTGGCGGGGCCCGGACGGCAAGTACCTCTGGGTTTCCCCGGCCTCGCGCGAGATCACGGGCCTGGCCCCGGATGTGTTTCTTGGCGACTTCGGCCTGCACATCCGCTCCGTCATCCATCCCGACGACCGGCAGCGCTGGCTGTCCCACCTCGACGAGGCAGACGCGCTGCGCCCGGCCCACAGGGAGATGGAATTCCGCATCGTCAAGCCCTCCGGTGAAGTCGTCTGGATCAGCCACGTCTGCAAGGCTATCTATGACGCCGACGGCAAATACCTCGGCAGGCGCGGCTGCAACCGCGACATCACGGCCCGGAAACAGGCCGAAAACGACCTGCAGTCGACCCTGACCGAGCTTTCGGCCGTGCACAAGAGCGCCCCGGTCGTCATGGTGCTGTTCGATGAAGAGACGCGGGTCCGCAAGCTCAACCGCGCGGCCCTGGAGTTCATCGGCCGCAGCGAGGAGGACATCCTGGGCCTGCGCTGCGGCGAAGTGCTGGGCTGCCCGAACCACGACGCGTCACCGCTGGGCTGCGGATTCGGCCAGACCTGCCCGATGTGCTCCATGAGCGGCGTCATCCGGGACACCTTCGCCGACCGGCAGAGCAGACAGAACGTGGAATTCTGGCTGCTGCACGGCGAGTCCGGAGGCGAGGACCGCTGCCTGCTGCTCAGCGCGGACTACCTGGAAGTGCAAAGCGCGCCGCTGGTCCTGGTCTGCGCCCTGGACATCACCCGCCAGAAGGCCGTCGAAGCGAGCCTGCTACGCGCCAAGGAGGAGGCCGAAGCCGCCAATCGCGCCAAGTCCGAGTTCCTGGCCAACATGAGCCACGAGCTGCGCACGCCCCTCAACGGCGTCATGGGCATGATGCAGCTCCTGCAATCCACGCAGCTGGACGAGGAGCAGGACGAGTTCGTGTCCATGGCCCTGCGTTCCTCGGACCGGCTGACCCGGCTGCTCTCGGACATCCTCGACATTTCGAAGATCGAGGCCGGCAAGGTCGAAATCGTGCGCGAAACGTTCAGTCCGGCGGAGCTGGCCGAATCCGTGTCCGACCTTTTCAGCCTCGCGGCCCGGGAAAAGAGCCTGCCCCTGTCCTGCGCCCTGCATCCCGACCTGCCACAGCGCCTCGTGGGCGACGCCGCCCGCGTGAGACAGGTCCTCTTCAACCTGGTGGGCAACTCCCTCAAGTTCACGGATTCGGGCTCCATCACCCTGGAGATGACGCCTCTGGCCTCGCCGCGGGCGGATGCGCTGCGCGTTCTCTTTTCCGTGCACGACACGGGCATCGGCATCCCCGCCGACAAGTTCGGCGAGCTGTTCAAGCCCTTCGTCCAGGTGGAGGGGTCCTACACGCGCAGATACCAGGGCGCAGGCCTGGGCCTGGCCATCGTCAAGCGCCTGGTGGAACTCATGGACGGGAACATCTTCATCGAAAGCGAGCCGGGCATGGGCACCTCGATGCATGTGGTTTTGCCCTTCGAACTGCACGCAGGCGCCCAGAGGGATATGCGGGCCGGGGCCCGAACCGGAGAATCGCGCCCTGGCCTGCGCATCCTGGTGGCCGAGGACGATCCGTCCAACCAGCTCTACATGCGGCGCATCCTGGAAAAGGCGGGCCACGCCGTCGTCTTGGCGACCAATGGCCGCCAGGCGTTCGATTTCTGGGAAAATGCCGACTTCGACCTGATCCTCATGGACATCCAGATGCCGCTCATGGGCGGGACCGAAGCCGTCAGGCTGATCAGGGAGACGGAAACCCGGACCGGCAGGGCCCCGGTCCCCATCATCGCCCTGACCGCCTACGCCATGGCCGGAGACCGCGAGAGATTCATGTCCCATGGCATGAACGACTATGTCGGCAAGCCGGCAGGAATCGACGCCCTGGAGGCGGCCATCGCCAGAGCCTGCCGCCGGCCCTGACGAAGCGTCCTCCCGCGCCCGCACCCGGCAGATTTGCTCATCCGGGGTGACACGCCGCAGGGAGTCTGTTACCCATCACGGCAGGAACGTGTAACTGGGGGCGATGTGACGGGAGGCAAGCCATGCCCGGCAAGCCGGATACATTCCGCACAGAATGGACGACCTTCGCGGTCTGCGCCTTCATCCTGGCTGCCGTCCTGACATACGCGAATCAGCGTGAATA
Source organism: Desulfomicrobium salsuginis (assembly GCF_054657795.1). Lineage (NCBI taxonomy): Bacteria > Pseudomonadati > Thermodesulfobacteriota > Desulfovibrionia > Desulfovibrionales > Desulfomicrobiaceae > Desulfomicrobium > Desulfomicrobium salsuginis. The sequence continues at coordinate 1,308,473 of NZ_BAAHYA010000002.1, forward strand.
CGCCGCCATCAAGGCCCGGGAACAGGAACGCCTGACGGCCGTGGCCTCGGTCAGCGAGTACATGGTCGAGACCCAGCTCGGAAAGATCGGCGCGACCCTCGGCAACCTCCGGGACGCATTCCCCCCACCCGCGCTCACGCAACGCCTTCATGACAGTTCGGGGGCCCTTTCGACCGCAGCCAGACTCAAGATCCTGGCCACGGCCATGACCAGCGTCCGCTCCCTGGACATCATCGACGCGTCGGGCGCAATCCTCGCGTCCAACCTCGATGAGCACGCAGGCCAGAACGCGGCGGAGCAGGAATACTTCACGACTCCCCGCGACCGGCCTGCCGACGATGTCCTCTATATCAGCCGCCCCTTCAACAGCACCGTCGGCGACCTGACCGTCAACATCACGAAATGCCTCATCGCGCCGGACGGCTCCTTCGCCGGCCTGATCACGGCCTCCGTCGACCCGGAGTTCTTCCGGGCCATCATGACCGCCGTGCTGTACGCTCCCAATTCATGGGCCAGGCTGGTCCACGGCTCGGGCACGATCCTCCTCTGGGTGCCCGAAAGACCGGGACTCATCGGCTCGAACCTGGCCATCCCGGGCACATTCTTCACGCGTCACATCGAGAGCGGACTCGAATCCGCCCTGTTCGAGGGGAAAAGCTATGCCGCGCAGGAAGAGTCCCTGCTCATCCTGCGCACGGTGCAGTCGCCGAGCCTCAAGCTGAGTCCGCCGCTGGTCCTGGGCGTCGGCCGGGACACGCACACCGTATTCCTGTACTGGCGCCATAACGTTCGCGTCTCCGTCGTCCTCTTCTGCTCCGTCTCCCTGGCCGGGGCCGCAGCCCTCTTCGGCTCGCAGCGCTGGCGCCGCACGACGCGGCTCCGTTCCGAACGCATGGGCATCGAACTGCAGTCGGTCCGGACGGAACTCGAAAGCTTCTTTTCCATCTCCCCGAACCTGCTCGTCATCGCCGACCTCCAGGGCGTCTGCCAAAAACTCAACCCGGCCTGGGAAAAGGGCATGGGGTACGCTGCCGGGGAACTGGAAGGGCAACACTGCGTCGACCTCTTCCACCCCGACGACACGCAAGCGGTTTTCGATGCCCTGGCCGACATCGCCGCCGGCAAGACCATTTCCGACTTCGTGGCCAGATTCCGGCACAGGGACGGGTCCTACCGTTGCCTCGAATGGTCCGCGGCAGGTCGCGACGGCCTGGTCTACGCCGCGGCCCACGACATCACCGAGCGCAAGGAGACGGAGCGGCACCTGCATGAACTGGCCTACCATGACCGACTGACGGGACTCCCCAACCGATCGCTCTTCTTCGACCGCCTGTCCCACGCCCTGTCCGTCGCCAAACGCAACCAGAAGCGTCTGGGCATCCTCTTCCTCGACCTGGACGGGTTCAAGAAAGTCAACGACGAGCACGGCCACGACGCGGGCGACACGGTCCTGAAGACCATCGCCGGCAAGCTCGTGGAAACCGTGCGGGCCACCGACACCGTCGCCAGAATGGGCGGCGACGAGTTCGTGGTCATCCTCAGCGAGATCGAGGGCCAGGACGGGGCCGAACTCGTGACGCGGAAGATCCTGAGCGCGGTGACCCCCGAGATTCCCCTGTCCGACACGCTGACGTGCTCGGTCGGCGCCAGCGTCGGCATCAGCCTCTATCCCGAGCACGGCGCCGACATGGACAGCCTGCTCATGGCCGCGGACATGGCCATGTACCTGAGCAAAAAGAAGGGCCGAAACGGCTTCGCCTTTGCCGGAGAGGCAGAACAGCCCGAAACCGGCGTCAGGCTGAGCGAAAACCATGTCGTGGGCGTGGGGGAGATCGACGAGCAGCACGCGGAATTGGTCTCGCTGGTCAACAGATTGTGCTCCACCCTGCAGGTCGGGGACGGCCTGGTGGTCGAGAGCCTTTTCAAGGTGCTCCTGGCGTACACCGAATACCATTTCGCCACCGAGCTGAGGCTCATGCTGCAGCACGACTACCCGAACCGCAGGGAACATGACGCCGAACACGAACGGCTGGTGCGGGAGCTGCGCCGCTTCGGCCTGGAGATGGGCGGCAGGGACGCTGCGTTCCTGAGCGACTTTTTCACGACATGGCTCCTGGAACACATCCTGAAGCAGGACAAGGCGCTCGGCGCGTTCCTGCGCGGCCTGCGGGAACCGGCAGGGACCTGGACCTGAGCCGGCGGCGTCCCGTCGCCCCGGCCCCGAAGCGGCCCCCCGCGATTCGACAACGGGATGGTGTTGCTGGTAGGGATGAAAAATGCCGGAACGCAACCCCAACCCGGCCGCGCCCGTCCGGGCCGCGGCCGCACCGCGAGGAGAGCCCATGTCAGAGCCCGACAAACCAGGACGCCAGCCCAAGGGGCTGCTGGTCCTGCGCACCCTGGCCATGCCCAAGGACACCAACCCCAGCGGCGACATCTTCGGCGGCTGGATGCTGGCCCAGATGGACGTGGCCGGCGGACTCATGGCCTCGGAGATCGCCAAGGGCCGGACGGTGACCGTCAGCGTGGAGAAGATGTCCTTCGACAAGCCGGTCAAGGTCGGAGACACCGTCTGCATCTACGCGGAACTGCAACGTGTGGGGACCTCCTCCATGGACATCAAGCTGGAGGTCTGGGCCCGGCAGCTCGTCGGGGCCTACGAGGCCGAACGCCAGCTGGTGACGGAAGGCCTGTTCCGCTACGTGGCCGTGGACGAGAACCGCCGCCCGCGCAAGGTTCCGGACAACCCGCTCTTCTTCAAGCGGGACTAGCCGAATGGGCGCCTGCCGCCGGGCTACTTGAGTTCCTTGATCCGGCGGATGTCCGCGGACTTGCCGAGCATGACGAGGATGTCGCTGTCCTTGATGACGTAGTCCGCGGGCGGTACCAGGACGAAGTTCTCGGGCACGAGTTCCTTGATGGCGATGACGTGCACGTTGTACCGCGCGCGAAGGTTCAGCTGGATGAGGGACTTGCCGATGAAATCCCGGGGCGCGCCGACCTGGATCATGTCGAACTCCTCGGCCAGCGGGATGAAATCGAGCACGTTGGGGCGGGAGAGGTTGCGGGACACGCGGATGGCCATGTCCCGTTCCGGATGGATGATCTCGGTGGCGCCCATGCGCCGGAGGATCTTGGCGTGGTCGTCATCGATGGCCTTGGCCAGAATCTTCTTCACCCCGGCCTCCTGCAGGTACAGGCAGATCAGGATGCTGTTGCTGATCTTGGTCCCCGTGGAGACGATGACCCCGTCCGTCTCCTCCAGGCCCAGCGACTTGACCGCCTCCTTGTCCGTGGCGTCGAGGACCATGGCCTCCGAGCAATGGGGATCGATGGACTGGACCCTGGCCCGGTCCGAGTCGATGGCCAGCACCTCGTTGCCGTCCTCGTAGAGCGCCTTGGCGGCGTGAAATCCGAAGTTGCCAAGGCCTATCACCGCAAAACGTTTCATATCTTCAGACCTCTTTTCTATCCGATCATCAGGTTTTCTTCGGAATACTCGACGCCCCTGGCCGGGCCTGCGCCGACGACAATGTAGGTGAAGGTCAGCACGCCGACACGCCCAATGAACATCATGCAGGTGATGACCAGCTTACCCCAGAGCGTCAGGGACGGGGTGATGCCCATGGACAGCCCCACCGTGCCGAAGGCCGACACGGTCTCGAACATGTAGGACAAAAACGACCCGTGCGGCGTGACCAGGGCGCTCTCGCCCACCGCGTCCCCGGCCAGGAGCAGGAACACGGCCAGGCCGATGATGCTCAGGGAAACCAGGACGAGGGATACGCTGCGGGTCACGGTCTCGTTCGGAACGCTCTTGCGGAACATGTTGACGCGCGGGCTTTTGCGGACGCGGCAGATGGTGAAGGCGGCCAGCAGGGCCAGCGTCGTCGTCTTCACGCCGCCGCCGCACGATCCCGGGGACGCGCCGAAAAACATGAGGAAGAGCATGAACGTCAGGGTCGCGTCCTGCAGGGCGCCGATGTCCACGGTGTTGAAGCCGGCCGTCCTGCAGGTGATGGACTGGAAAACCGGGGCGAGGAACTTCTGCGCCGGGGGCCCGTCCGGCAGGGAGCCGTGCATTTCGAGCAGATAGAACATCACGGAGCCGCCCGTGATGAGGATGAGCGTCGTCCAGAGCACGACCTTGGTCTGCAGCGCCAAACGACCCCTGGACCCCTTGCGGCCGGTCGCCCAGGCCTGGAGGTCGTACAAGACGGGGAAGCCGATGCCGCCGATGACGATGAGGGCGCAGACGGCGAAGTTCAGAAGCAGACTTCCGTTGTAGCGCACCAGGCTGTCGGGGAAGAGAGCGAACCCGGCGTTGCAGAACGCGGAGACGGAATGGAAGACGCCAAAATAGAGAGCCTTCCCGAACGGATACTCCGCAAGCCAGTGCAGGGTGAGCAGGACGGCCCCGACGGCTTCCACGCCGAGCGTGAAAAGAATGACGCTCCTGACGAGGCTGACGATGTCCTCGCGCGGGGTGTGGGTGAAGACATCCTGCATGACCAGCCTGTGCCGGATGGAGACGCTGCGTCCGAGCCAGTTGAAGAGGGCCACGGATATGGTCATGAGGCCAAGCCCCCCCACCTGGATGAGGCCGAGGATGACGGCCTGGCCGAACATGGTGAAGGTCGTGGCGGTGTCGGCCACGGTCAGGCCCGTGACGCACACGGCCGAGGTCGCGGTGAACAGGGCGTCCACGGCGGCGATGCGGCCGGCAATGGTCGCCGCGGGCAGCATGAGCAGCAGGGTGCCGATGAGAATGACGGCCAGGAAACTCGCCAGGACGAGGGCCGCGGGATGCATCTTCAGCATGCGGGAACGGAAGGTCATGCGCAGCGCCTGGGATGGAGAAACTGTTCGCAGTGCGCATGGGCCGCCATCTCGCACCACGCCTGCAGGCGCTGCGGCCCGAGGACCATCCTGTTGCGGTATGCGCCGCACACGGCCATTTCGGTTCGCTCGTCGATGTCGCAGTAGTTCAGGAAGGGGCAGACCAGCGCCAGCTGGCGTTCGGGGCTGTCCGCGGCACCGAGGCGCAGGACCGCCTCTTCGATCCCGGCAGCGTCCAGCCTCCTGAAATTCATGACGGCGATGAAATCGGCCCCGTTGCGGCGGAAGCTCTCCAGCAGCACGCGGTGCCGATGCGGCATGACCGCCACGACGCTACGAACGCGGCCGGAACGTTTCAGCAGGCCGACGAGATCCGGCAGCGCGAACCTCCGGGCCTGCGCGTTGCTGGCGGCCACGACGGCTACCGTGGACACGCATCCATCGGCCGTCCGCTCCAGGCACTGCATGGTGCCGGAGACGCATTCCTCCGGGGAAGCGCCCCCGACGACACCGTCCGGGTCCACGAGAAGCAGCTTCCCGCCCTGGACCACCGGACACACACTTGCTTTTGCGCACTTCATTTACGACTCCCTGAACACCTTGGGCAAGGTGAAGACGAACGTGCTCCCCCGCCCCGGTTCCGATTCGACCCAGATCGTGCCGCCGTGGGCGCGCACGATCTCCTTGCAGATCGCAAGCCCCAGGCCCGAGCCCTCGCTCTCCCTGTCCCCGACCTGCACGAATTTCTGAAATATCCTGGACTGGTACTCCTGCGGGATGCCCGGCCCGTCGTCGGCCACGGCCAGGCGGACCCAGGACCCGTCATCGGTGGCCCGCAGCGCGATGCGCCCGCCCCGGCCGACGTAGCGCAGGGCGTTGGAGACGAGGTTGCTGAGCACCCAGGCGATCTTGTTCGCATCGGCCCGGACCGACGGCCCGTCCCCGTCGATCTCCCGAAGGAAGGAAATGTCCTTCAAGTCCATCTGGCTCCTGAAGACCGACTGCACGTGCGAAAAGAGCGTCCCCACCGGCACCGGCTCGAACTCCATCTCGATCCTGCCGGCCTCGATCCTGGACAGGTCCAGCAGGTCGCTGACCAGCGACTTCATGCGCACCACCTCTTCGTGCGCCGCGACCAGCAGTTCCCGGTCCTTCTCGGTCAGGCTGCCCGCGGCATGTTCGAGGAGCAGGTCCACACTCATGCCGATGCTCGTCAGGGGCGTACGCAGTTCATGGGACGCGGCCATGACGAAGTCGTTCTTGAGCTGCTCGACCTGCTTCAGCCGGGTGATGTCCCGCAGCAGCAGAACCGCCCCGGACAGGTTCTTCCCGCTGCCGATGGCCGTCACGGAGAAGAGGTGGTGCGCGGCGCGGCCTTCGCCCTTGAAGACCAGAATGCGCTCCTCGTCCGGCATGGCCGGCGGCTGCCCCGTGCGCACCGTGGCCCGGACGAGGTCGCAGACCCTGGCGTCCGGAACGATGTCGGCGCAATGCACGTCGCCGGGTCCGGCGGAATCCGTCCCGAAGAGACGCCGCGCCGCAGGGTTGATGCCCGTGACACGCAGCTGCGTGTCGAAAATCACGAGCGAATCCTCGATGCTGGCCAGCACGGCCTCGCTCTTGTCCTTCTCGGCAATGATCTGCTCGATGTTCATGGCATGGTACCGTCCGACTTGGTTGGCCATGCGGTTGAACTCGCCGGCCAGATGGCTCAGTTCGTCGGACCCGCCCACCGGGACCTGCACCGCATAGTCGCCGTCCGAGATATGGCGCGAGGCCTCCATGAACCGCCTGATGGGCCGCACGATGCGGTCCGCCAGGACCATGCTGAACACCAGGGCCACGCCCAGGGACACCGCGGCCACAAGGGACGTGGACCAGATGGCGCTGCGCGCGACCTCGCCCGCCCTGAGGCTGGCCCCGTACATGGCCTCCTCGTTGAGGAGGCGCAGCCTGACGCAGGCGTCCCGGACCCGCGTGAACAGCGGCGAGACGTCGCGAAGGTAGCCCGCCGCCTCGGACGCGCCGTGATCGGGGAGCGTTGCCGCCAGAACTTCGAAGGCCCTGCGGTAGGCCGCGTAGTCGCGCTCGATGCCCTGCAGCAGCTCTCCCTCTCCGCCGACGGTGACATTGTCCCTGGCCTTGGCCAGCCATTCGAGAAACGCCGCCTCGTTGCTGCGAAAGAGTTCCGCACCGCCGCCCTGCCCCAGCAGCATCAGAAGGATGGCGCTGTCCTGGCGCTCGATGGTGTCGACCATGTTCTCCGCGGCCAGGATGCTGCGGTAGTTCTCGCTCAGGATGGCCTCGGTGGCCCTGCCCAGGGAAATCAGGTTGACCACGGCCAGAATGACGACCAGGCCCATGAAGGCGAAGGAAAGGCCGTAACCGAGCAGAATCTTTTTTTTGAGCGTCATGCGTTGCCCTCCGCGCCTGGCCCTACGAAAGCAAGGGCCAGGCCAAACATATTTTTTATATATTTCAAATATTTGAGAGAAAGAACCAGGGAACGGTATTGCAGTTTGCGTGATGCGGGGATTTGGGACCTTGCATTGTGCAAGGCCGAAAAGGAAAAATCAGATGCCGTAAGCCTTGCGCCTGCGCCACAGGGTGGCCTGGTCGATGCCCAGTGCGTCGGCGGCGGCCTGCAGGGAGGCCGAAGCGGCCAGGACCCTGCGGATGTGCAGTTCCTCTATGGCCGCCAGGGGGACGGGATCGCCGATCTTCGGGGCGGTGTCGGCGGGGACGACGCTGTCCGGCAGGTCGGCCCTGCCGATCATCTCGCCGCAGCTCAGGATCACGGCCCGCTCCACGGCGTTGCGCAGTTCGCGGACGTTGCCGGGCCAGGGGTGGCTGGCCAGGGCGAGTTGCGCCTCGTCGGTGAAGCCCAGGATGCGCTTGCGGTTGGCCCGGCCGAAGTAGGCCAGGAAATCCATGGCCAGGGGCAGGATGTCCTCGGGGCGGCTGCGCAGGGGCGGGACGGTCAGGCTGATGACGTTCAGGCGGTAGAAGAGATCCTCGCGGAAGCGGCCCTCGGCCACGCGCTTCTGCAGATCGACGTTGGTCGCGGCGATGATGCGCACGTCGGCCTTGCGCGACGCGGACTCGCCCAGGCGCTCGTACTCCTTGTCCTGGATGAAGCGCAGCAGCTTGGCCTGCACGCCGGGGGCCAGATCGCCGACCTCGTCCAGGAACAGGGTGCCGCCCTCGCAGGCCGCGATGCGCCCCGGATTGTCGCGCATGGCCCCGGTGAAGGCGCCCTTGGCGTGGCCGAAGAGTTCGCTCTCCAGCAGCTCCGAGGGAATGGCCGGACAGGCCACCACGGCCATGGGCTTTGCCGCCCTGGTGCTCCAGGCGTGGATGGCCCGGGCGAAGACGGTCTTGCCCGTGCCGCTCTCGCCCTGCAGCAGGACGATGGCGTCGGAGGGCGCCGCTTTCCTGGCCAACTCCATGACCCGCTGCATGCCGACGTTGGCGCTCTGCAGCCTGTCCTCGGGGCCCAGACGCTGCATGTTCTCCTTGAGGGCCGCGATCTGGGTCTCCAGCTCACGGATGCGGGCGATGCGGCCGGCCGCGAGCTTGACCTGGTCGGGCGAGAAGGGCTTGGAGAGATAGTCCGTCGCGCCTCGCCGCATGGCCTCGACCACGCTCTCGATGGAGGCGAAGGCCGTGATGACCACGATCTTGATCCAGGGCGAGTCGGCCAGCAGGGCGGGGATGAGGTCCATGCCGCTCTCCTCCCCGAGCTTGAGGTCGAGGAAGGCCATGTCGAAGACGAGCCTGCGGCTTTCCTCCATGGCGTCGGCCGGATTGCTCACGGCCACGACCGTGTGCCCCTCGGCGGCCAGACAGTAGGCCAGGGTCTTGCGGATGTTGGTTTCGTCGTCGACGATGAGGATCTTGAGAATGTCCATGAGGTTTTCCGGCAGCCCTGAACGATGCACCGGCTGCGTTGAACTTCCTACCTCAGAGGCCTCCGCCCGCCAAGACAATATCGGGACGTTCCGGAAAGACCGGCAACGAGAGGGCTCCGGCGAAACGACATGAAGAAGGGGGACCGAAGCCCCCCTATTTCTATTTCCCGGCCATCATGGCCGCGATGTCGTCCTGCACCGTGCCGGTGGGCTTGAGGTCGAACTTCTCGATGACGACCTTGGCCACGTTCGGGGACAGGAAGCCCGGCAGCGTGGGCCCGAGGCGGATGCCCTTCACGCCGAGGAACAGCAGGGCCAGGAGCACGGCCACGGCCTTCTGCTCGTACCAGGCGATGTCGTAGGACACGGGCAGCTTGTTGATGTCGTCCAGGCCGAAGACCTCCTTGAGCTTCAGGGCGATGACGGCCAAGGAGTAGGAATCGTTGCACTGGCCGGCGTCCAGCACGCGCGGGATGCCCCCGATGTCGCCGAGGTTCAGCTTGTTGTAGCGGTACTTGGCGCACCCGGCCGTAAGGATGACTGTATCCTTGGGCAGGGCCTCCGCCACCTGGGTGAAGTACTCGCGGGACTTCTGGCGGCCGTCGCAGCCGGCCATGACCACGAAGCGCTTGATGGCGCCGGACTTGACGGCCTCCACCACCTTGTCGGCCAGGGCCATGACCTGATGGTGAGCGAAGCCGCCGACGATGGTGCCCTTTTCCAGCTCCGTGGGCGGCGCGCATTTCTTGGCCTGGGCGATCATGCCCGAGAAGTCCTTGGCCCCGCCGGCCGGGCGGTCCGGGATGTGCGTGGCACCCTCGTAGCCGACCACGCCCGTGGTGTAGAGGCGGCCGAGGTACGTGTTTTCCTTCTTCAGCGGCACCAGGCAGTTGGTGGTCAGCAGGATGGGACCATTGAAGGCCTCGAACTCGGGGTTCTGGTGCCACCAGGAGCCGCCGTAGTTGCCGACGAAGTGCTTGTACTTCTTGAAGGCCGGGTAGTAGTTGGCCGGGAGCATCTCGCCGTGGGTGTAGACGTCCACGCCCGTGCCATCGGTCTGCTTGAGCAGTTCCTCCATGTCCTTCAAGTCATGGCCGCTGATGAGGATGCCCGGGTTCGTGCCCACGCCGATGTTGACCTGGGTGATCTCGGGGTGGCCGTAGGTGCTCGTGTTGGCCTCGTCCAGCAGGGCCATGGTCGTGACCGCCACCTGTCCGGCCTTCATGACCAGGCCGACCATCTCGTCCACGGACAGGTTCTTGGTGGTCGAGGCCAGGGCTTCCAGCATGAAGTCGTCGATCTCGGCCTTGCGGAAGCCCAGCACCGCGGCGTGCTCGGCGTAGGCGGCGATGCCCTTCAGGCCGATGATCAGGAACTCGCGCAGGGAGCGCACATCCTCGTTCTCCGTGGCCATGATGCCGACGGTTTTGGCCTTTTCGGCAAAGGCCGACGAAGGCGCGCTCCACGTGGCGGCCTCGGACAGGGGTTCACTGAAGTCCTTGCCGTTCTTGGCCTTGTAGGCTGCCAGGAAGGCACTTCTGAGCTTGTCGCGGCGGGCCAGGCCCTCCTGGATCATGGCCGTGAAGCGCGCGTCGTCCCAGTTGGCGTTGGTGATGGTGGCAAAGAGGCCCTGCAGGACAAAGTCGTCATTGGAGCGGTCGGGCTGCCCCAGTTCTTTCAGGCGTTCCCCGTACACGGCGATGCCGCGCAGCACGAAAATCAGAAGATCTTGCAGGTTGGCTGTCTCCTCCGGTTTTCCGCACACTCCCTTGATGGTGCAGCCGGTATTCTTGGCCGTTTCCTGACACTGAAAACAGAACATGGTTTCCCTCCCTTTTTCAGGTTGCCGGTGACATCGACGAAAATGCCCCCCCTTGTACCATGGCCTACAGGAATGTTCCAGCCGTTTTTGCCGCAACGATGTCGCTCGGCAGCTAGAACCAGAACTCGGGGTAGCGCCGACTTTTGGGGATGTTGTTGACGAGCACGGCCACGGCCAGGAGCACCGCCGCCCCGAAGCCCACGGGCACGAGGGCGTACATGTAGCCCAGGCCGTGCACCGAGTCGCCGCCGATGACGGCAATGAGCGCCGTAGCCCCTCCGGGCGGGTGCAGGGTCTTGGTCACGTGCATGGCCGCGATGGCCGTGGAGACCGCCACGGCGGCGGACAGCCAGACGGCGTCACCGAAGAGCTGGAATGCGCACACGCCGATCAGGGCGGAGATGACATGCCCCCCGAGCACGTTTCGCGGCTGGGCCAGGGGGCTGCGCACGGCGCCGTAGACGAGGACGGCCGTGGCGCCGAAGGAGCCGATCAGGAGGCCCTGGCCCAGCCTGTCGACGAAGGCCGCGCCGATGAGCCCCACCAGGGCGATGCCCAGAAAGGCCCCGACCCAGGACCAGACCACCTCGGCATTCCCGACCCGCGGCGGGCTTTGGGTCGTGCCGCGCATTTTTCTGAAGTATTCCACGCCTACCTCCCGCACATGGCGCCGACGAGGTCGGTCCGGGTCACGATGCCCACGGGGCGGCCCTGCGCGTCGCAGATGGGCAGGCGGTTGATGGAGTGCCTGGCGAACAGCTCCGAAACCTCGGACGCCGGCGTCTCCGGAGAAGCGACCACGGGCGGGCTGGTCATGAGGTCGTCCACGAGGAGCCCGCGCAGGTCCGCGACCATGCAGCCCGGCGTGTTCAGGCAGGTGGAGACCACGGCCATGAAGGTGGCCGTGCCCGGCAGCCCCATCCGGCGCAGGAAATCCTTTTCCGAAACCACGCCGCAGACCCGCCCCTGGCCGTCGAGCACGGGTGCGCCGCTGACGCCGAGGCTGGCCATGCGCGCGGCCGCGTCCGGGGCCTTCATGCCCTTTTCCAGGCAGTGCACGGGCGAGGACATGATCTCGTCCGCCCTGCCCAGGGCCCGGACGCGCTTCAGGGCCAGGTCGTAGGCCAGCTCGTATATCTCCCGAAAGGTTCCGGGCGTGATGTCCACATAGCCCTGCATGGACCGCATGGCGTCCAGGACATCCTCTTCAGTCAAATCCATAAGTCCACATTGATCGGCCATAGATTTCTCCTTAGGAACGCGTTCCTCCCAGGCGGTCCCGCCACCCGGGCTTCATCACCTACCCCATAAACAGGTCAAGGGCCAGCGGCCCTTGCGGGGCGCGGGGCAGAGCCCCGCATCTCTTCCCTTCCCACCCTCAAACCTCCCGCCCATCCCCGGCCTGCTCGTGGGTGCGCCCGTCGCGGATCTGGTAGAGCCGCCGGAACGTCGGGATGATCTTCTCGTCGTGGGTGACGACGATGATGGCGGTCTCGAACTGCGCGGCCATGCGGTTCAGGATGCGGATCACGGCCAAGGCGCGTTCGCTGTCCAGGGGTGCGGTGGGCTCGTCGGCCAGGATGACCGGCGGCCGGTTGACCAGGGCGCGGGCGATGGCCACGCGTTGCTGCTCCCCGCCCGAGAGCTGTGACGGCATGGCCTGGGCGCGGTGTCCGACGTCCAGGGCCTCCAGGAGTTCGCGAGCCCGCGAGCGGGCCTGGGAGTTGGGCAGCCCCGAGAGCATGGGCAGCAGCGCCACGTTGTCGGTGACGTCGAGAAAGGGGATGAGATAGGGCGCCTGAAAGATGAACCCGATCTTGTCGCGGCGCAGGGCGCGCAGGTCGGGAATTTTCCAGCCGTGGTCGTAGATGAGGTCGTCGCCCAGGGTCATCCTGCCGCTTGTGGGCTCGATGACCGCGCCGAGGCACTTGAGGAGCGTGGTCTTGCCCGAGCCCGAAGGCCCGATGAGCCCCACCACTTCGCCGGGGGCGACCTCCATGTCCACGCCTTTGAGGGCGTCCACGGCCGTGTCGCCGTGACCGTAGCGCTTGCGCACGTCTTCGATGCGGATGCCTGTGGTCATGTTCAGCCTCCTATGGCCTCGGCCGGATCGACCTTGAGGGCCGCGCGGATGGCCATGACGCTGGCCAGGGCGCAGATGACCATGACGGCGGCGAAACCGCGCGCCGCGTCGCCGGGGAGCAGGAGCACGTATTTGGGAAAGATGGGCGCCCACAGGGTGGCCGCGATCTTGCCGACGACGAAGCCGATGAGCCCCAGGCCCAGGGCCTGCTGCAGGATCATGGCGGCGATGGTCCGGTTGCGGGTGCCGATAAGCTTCAGCACGGCGATTTCGCGGATCTTGCCCAGGGTCAGGGTGTAGATGATGAAGGCGACGATGGCGGCGCTGACCACGGACAGGATGACGAGGAACATGCCGATCTGCCGGGCCGAGGTGGCCACGAGCTTCTGGACCAGAATCTCCTCCATCTGGGGCCGGGTGTAGGCCTCCAGACGGGTCCAGCGCCGGATGTCCGCGGCCACGTCGCCCGGCGCGCGTCCTGGGGCGAGGCGCACGAGGACGGCGTTGACGTTGGAGTTTGTGGACTGGGAGGCGATGACGGCGTCCAGAAGACCGGGCACGGGCCGGTTGAAGGCCGGATTTTCCGCTGTGCGGCGGCGCGACCGGACGATGGCGTCGTTGTCCTTCAGGAACTGGGCCTCCTGGGCGTCCTTCAGCGGGATGAAGACCATGGGGTCCCCGCCCGAGGACACGGCGCGGCGCGTCAGGCCGACCACGGTGTAGACGTTGCGGCGGATGCGGATCTCCTGGCCGAGGCCAAAGCCCGTCTTGACGTCGGCCACGGCCTCGTAGTGGCCGCGGGTGATGTGCCGGCCGGCGGTCAGGAAGGTCGGCTGTCCCGGTTCGCCGGGGCCGCCGGGGACCACACCGACGACCATGGCGCGCACGTCGCCGCCGTCGTGACGGACCTGCATGGTCAGATAGGTCACGTTGGCGGCCCCGGTCACGCCCTCCATGGCCAGGATGGAGCGGTAGGCGTCGTCGGGGATGGTCGAGGACTCGGCGTAGGGGCCCAGGGTGTCCTGCTGGACGACCCACAGGTCGGCGCGGCTGTTGTCCAGGAGCATGGTGGCGTCCTCGACCAGGCCGCGGTAGATGCCGGCCATGGACAGGGTGACGCCGATGAGCAGGCCGAGGCCAATGCCGGTGAACACGAACTTGCCCCAGGCGTGCAGGATGTCGCGTCCGGCCAGGCTGATCATTTCGCGCCCCCTTCGATGCGGTCGACGATCTTGATGGAGCTGCGGGCCGTCAGCGGGGATTTGCTGTGGGAGACGACCCGCTGGCCGGAGCGCAGGCCCGAGCGGACCTGGACCATGCCGTCGAGGTCGCCGGGGCCGAGTTCCACGGGGGCGAAGCGGATCTCGCCGTTTTCCGCCAGCCAGACGCCGAGGGCCTGGCCGTCACGCTGCACGCTGCTGCCGGGGATAGTCGGGGCCGGCGGCAGGGCCGGAAGGTCCACCGTGACCTCGACGAGTTCGCCCAGGGGCGGGAGCGGGTCGGGGAGGTGCTCGAAAACGACCTTGGCCAGCAGTTCCTCGGTCACGGAATCGGCCACGGGTTCCACGCGCAGGACCCTGCCCGGCAGGGCCTCTCCGGTGCGCGACCGCAGCACGAGGCGGGCTGGGAGGCCGGCCCCGAGACCTGCGGCCCGCAGCTGGTCGAAACGGGCGTTGACCCACAGGCTGGCGGGGTCGATGACCTCCAGCACGGCCTGACCGGCCACGACCGTCGTGCCGGGATCAGCCAGGCGGCGCGTGACCAGCCCGGGCGCGGGTGAGACCAGCCGGACCGTATCCCGCTGCCGCGCAAGCCCCTCGCCTTCGGAGCGCAGGCGCTCGTGCTCGTGCCTGGCAGACTCGACGGACGCCAGGGCTGCGGCCAGGCCGCTCTCGGCCACGGCGAACTCCTGACGGCGGGCTTCCAGGGAATCGCGGCTGACGGCCCCGGACTCGGCCAGGGATTCGAAACGGCCGGCCTGGGACCGGGCATAGGTCGCCCTGGCCCGCAGTTCGGCCACCTGGGCCTCGGCAGCCCGCACGGCCGCGGCAGCCCGGTCCAGGGCGGCGTTCTGGGCGGCGAGGCGCTCATCGAGGTCCACCGGATCCATCTCGCCGAGAACCTGCCCGGCTTCGACCCTGTCGCCCACGTGCACGGACAGGGTCCGCACCCGGCCGGCCGCGGTGGGTCCGATGGCGTGCGTGAAGCGCGCCTCCACGGTGCCGATGCCGAACAGCGACGGCCTGACGGCCATGTCCTTCACCTCGGCCACGACCACGGGCACGGGCGCCAACGGGCCCGAACGCGTCGCGACAAAAAGAAAGGCGGTCCCAAGGAGTCCCAGGATGGCGGTCAGGACGACGGTCTTGCGGGATGTGGCGCGGATCATGGCAGCCTCCTCACGGCGCGCCGGTAGAGTTCGAAGGTCCGGGAGGCCGCGTCCGCGGCGTGCCGCATGTCGCCGCCGAGCAGGGACTTGATGACCAGGCCCTGGATGGACCCGATGAACATGGCCACGGCCACGGGCACGTCGAGGCCCTCGTCCACCTCCCCTTCCCGCTTTCCCCGCTCCAGCAGCGCGGCGAGCATGTCGCCGTAGGTGCGCAGCAGGTTCTCCAGGGCCTTCTTGGCCGGCGTGGGCTCGGTACGCGGCAGTTCGGCGAAAAGCATGCGCGGCACGCCCGGGTACTCCACCGCGAAGCCTATGTGGGCGATGAAGACGGCCTCGAGGGCAGCCAGCGGCCCCGCAGCCCCGGCGGCGGCCCCTTGGACCCTGGCGAGCAGTTCGGCGGAGACCCAGTCCATGACCGTCTGCCAGACCTCGTCCTTGGTGGCGAAATGCCGGAACACGGCGGCCTGGGACAACCCCATGCGCGCGGCGATGGCCATGGTCGTGATCTCGGCCGGGTTGCAGACCGAGGCCAGATCCAGCACGGTCTTGACCGTCATGGCCCGCCGCTCCTCGGCCGAAAGATATTTGGGAACCTGTGTCATGCGCAGCCTCATAAAATAAGTGATCAATAACTCACTTCTTAACCAGGCCCGCACTCCTGTCAAGGCTAAAAGCGGGTGAAGCACCGCAATCAGCCGACGAGCCCCCCCTGGAAAGATACACCCGAACCGTGTAGGGTCGGGTGATCGCGGGATATGCAGCCGATTGCGCCCCGGCTCAGACACGCGGCAGGAGTTCCATGGATACCGGAAATGTCATCAGGCTCGGCGCCTTCGTGTTGACCGGCTCGCTTCTGGCCGTCCTGGAGGCGGTGCGCCCGCGCAGAGCCCCCGAGGCGGGAAGAACGCTCAGGTGGGTGGGCAACCTGGGCGTGGTGGCCGTGTCGTCGATGCTTGTCCGGCTCCTTTTCCCCGTGGCGCCCATGGCCCTGGCGGCGACGATGCGTGAAGCGGACCTGGGCCTCTTCCCCGCCCTCGGGCTGAACTTGGACATGGAGATCGCCCTGTCAATCCTCATCCTCGACCTGGCCATGTACGCCCAGCACCGGGCCTTCCACGCCTGGTGGCCCCTGTGGCGGGTGCACCGCATGCACCACGCCGACACCTTCTTCGACTTCTCGACGGGGGTGCGTTTCCACCCCATGGAAATCATCGCCTCCATGGCCTTCAAGCTCGCCCTGGTGGCCCTGCTGGCCCCGCCGCCCGCGGCCGTCCTGACCTTCGAGGTCATCCTGAACAGCGCGGCCATGTTCAACCACGCCAACCTCTTCCTGCCCCTGACTGCGGACAGGGTCGTGCGGCGTTTCCTGGTCACCCCGGACATGCACCGCATCCACCACTCCACCGACGGCAGGGAGATGAACCGCAACTTCGGCTTCTGCTTCCCCTGGTGGGACCGCCTCTTCGCGACCTATCAGGACCAGCCCGCCGCGGGCCACGAAGCCATGCCCCTGGGCCTGAACATCTTCAGGGAGCGAAAATTCCGCTCCCTGCACAGGATGCTGGCCATGCCGTTCACGAAGTACCCCTCTGAGCCCGTCCGCTAGCCAATCACTTCCGACTGCCCCAGCCAGAAGCAGGCCAGGGCGGCAGGGATCTTCAGGGCCTTGACGCCGCGCCCTCCCCAAGGGCTGCAATCCGAAATCCGCTGCGTCTCTGGTGACCGCGTAACACCTAGCCACGCCTCGCTCCTCACAGCACCTGGCCAGCCCCGCAAAGCGAGAGTGAACGTAGGCATGCGGAAAGCCACACTCCAGCATCCGGGACCGTTACAGCTTGACGACGATTCCGGACGCCGCTTATTCATCGGAAAAATCGATGGATGACTACCGAAAAGAACGAAAATGCAAATACTTCTCGTCCTGTCCAGCCCGGACCCGGAGATCAAGTGGAACGCCGTCAGGTTCGGCCACTTTCTGCTGGCCGAAGGTGAAGACGTGACCCTGTTTCTGAACGGCCCGGCCGTGGACCTCTACGCTGGCGACAGCGAAACCTTCCCCATCGCCGAACAGGCCAAGCTCTTCGCCCTGAGCGAGGGCGTGCTCGTCGCCTGAGGCAAGTGCATGGGCATCAACGGCGTGGATGCAAGCGTTCACGTGACCATGTCGAGCATGAAGTTTCTGTACGAACAGCTGCAGAAGGCCGACAGGATACTCAACTTCTAGCCCCGTGCAGCCGAGGCAGCCGCTGCCCGGTCCGGCCCCGGCTGCAGCCCCCCTTTCAGTCCCGCGCGGCCGCGATGGCTGCGGCGATGTCGTCGGCCAGCCTCTCGACGTTGCGCTGCTGGGCCGCGACCCAGGTGGCGTGATCGGCGTCCGGCAGGGGCTGGGCCGTATCCGTGCGCCGCACCAGGGGTCCGCCCTGCCCTTCCGCGTCCAGCAGGGTCCAGCGGGCGGACAGCGTCGCCTCGCGGCCGAGGCTGCCGCCCATGGCCACCACGTCGACGAGGACGCGGAACCGTGGCCGGGACTGCTGGTCCCAGGGGAAGAGGGACACGTTCTCGGTCCCGAGAATCATCGAAAGCCGCTCGGCCACGGCCCGCGCCATGTCCCGGTCCACCTCGCCGGCCCAGCGGTGGTATTCGGCCAGGCGGTACCGCCCGTTCTCCCCGCCCGTGACTATGCGCGTCTGCTTGAGGACGTCGGGCAGGGTCACGGGGCCGACGCTCAAGGACACCGCGTCCCCGGCCGGGGTCGTGGCGGCAGCCTGCGGAACGTGCAGGCTGTAGTAGGACGTGGTCGGCGCCTTCCCGGCGCAACCGGCCAGCAGCATGGCGCAGGCCAGGCCCAGGAGCGCCGCGCGGGTGAGTCTACTTTTCATCTTCCTTCTCTCCTTTGCCGAACAGGAGTGACTGCGGCCGGCTCTCGATGGCGGTGGTCAGTTCGCGCAGGGAGCGCAGGGTCAGGGCCAGCTCTTCGAGAGACTTCTTCAGGTTGTAGGTCAGGGGCGAGTCCTTGCCGACGGTGCCCTGCACCTCCTGCAATGTCGTCTGCAGGGCCCCGAGACTGGCCTGCAGCGCCGGGGCGGTCTCCCCGTTCAGGCGCCGCGCGAACACCCCGGCGTCCCTGACGGTCGTCGTGGCTTCCTTGAGCAGCAGGTCGAAATCCCGTCCGATCTTTTCGAAGGGCACCTTCTCCAGGCTGCGCGTGATCCTGGCGATGCTCTCCTGGATCTGCTCGATGGAGCCGCCCATGCTGGGGATGACGGGGAGGCCGTTCTCATGGGCCAGGGCGGCCTTGGGCTCGTCGGGGTAGAACCCGAGATCGACCAGGAGCTGCCCCGTGAGGAGGTTGCCCGTCTTGAGCTGGGCCCGCAGATTGCGGTCCTCCACGAACCATCTGAGCAGGGGATTGCTCTCCCCGGCCTCCTGTTCGGGAATGGCCTTCAGCACGTTCTGGATCCGCTCCGGCTCCACGGAAAGCAGGACGGGCACGCGCAGTTCCCTGCGCTTCTCGTCGTAGATCAGGTCGATGCCGGACACCTCGCCAATCTTGATGCCGTAGATCTCCACCGGGGCGCCGATGCTCAGGCCCCGCACCGACTGGTCGAAATAGACCAGCCAGGTCCTGCGCAGGGTGTAGGTTTTCTCCTGGATGCTCTCGCGGGTGGGATAGAGCTGAAACGTCGCGTGTTCCGCCGCTTCCCCGCCAGGCTCCATGCCGTCGGGCACATCGAAGGCCAGGCCTCCGGAGATGATGGTGATGAGGGACTCCGTGTCGATCTTCAGCCCCTGGGCCGAAAGGGACACATCCAGGCCGCTCGAGTTCCAGAAGCGCGTGTTCTGGGTGACCTTGGCGTCGTGGGGGGCTTCGATGAAGAC
Source organism: Desulfomicrobium salsuginis (assembly GCF_054657795.1). Lineage (NCBI taxonomy): Bacteria > Pseudomonadati > Thermodesulfobacteriota > Desulfovibrionia > Desulfovibrionales > Desulfomicrobiaceae > Desulfomicrobium > Desulfomicrobium salsuginis. The sequence goes on from NZ_BAAHYA010000002.1 coordinate 1,327,399, forward strand.
CTGGACGTCGACGGTCCGGCCGTCGGGGGCGAAGCCGAAGCTGACGACCTGGCCGACCTGGATCTGGCGGTAGTAGACCGGGACGCCGACCTTGAGGGAGCCGAGCTTCCTGGCTTTGAGCCAGAAATGCTTGCCGGGCAGGCCCGTGGTCACGACGGGCTGCACTTCGAGGCCGACGAAGCTCACGGTTGGCTGCCCTTCGAGGGCCGGATCGACGCCGATGTACGCGCCCGAAAACAGCGTGGTCAGGCCCGAGGCCGTGCCGCCGCGGATCTGGGCGCGCTCCACCCAGAAGCGCGTCCTGTCGTTCAGGTACCGGTCGTACCCCTTGGCCAGTTCGGCCGTGACCACGACCCGCTTCAGGTCGTCGCCCAGGCGGATGGTCTCGACCTGGCCGATGACCACGTCCTTGTACTTGATCTTGGTCTTGCCGGCCTCGAGCCCTTCGGCCGACGAGAACATGATGGTGATGACGGGGCCCTTCTCGCTCAGCGCCTTGAAGACGAGCCACCCGCCGACGACGAGGGCCACCAGCGGCACGATCCAGACCAGCGAGAGGCTGCGGCTTTTCCGGGTTTGGGCGGGAGACGCGAGCTCCGCGGGGCTTTCACTATCAGTCATGAATCCTCCTCGATGACATCCCAGATGAGGCGGGGGTCGAAACTCTCGGCGGCCAGCATGGTCAGCACCACCACCACGGCGAAGAACACGGCCGCCGGGCCGGCCTCGATGTTGGCCACGGCGCCGAGCTTGACCAGGGCGACCAGGATGGTGACCACGTACACGTCGACCATGGACCACCGGCCCACGAGCTCAGTCATGCGGTACAGCACGGTGCGGTCTCTGGGCCGCCAGCGGCAGCGCAGCTGGACGCTTGTCAGCAGAAAAATCAGGATGACCAGCTTGGCCATGGGCACGAAGATGCTGGCGACGAAGATGACGGCCGCGATCTCCCACGAGCCGCTGTGGATGAAATAGATGACGCCGCTCATGATCGTGTCGGACTGGGCCGCGCCGAGGGCCGTGGTGATGGTCATGGGCAGGATGTTGGCCGGCACGTACATGATGGCTGCGGCCAGCAGAAAGGCCCAGGCACGGGCGATGCTGCTCGGCTTGCGGGCGTGCAGGGCCGCGCCGCAGCGCGGGCAGCGCCCATGGCCGGGGCCGACGGTCCCGGCGGGCACCAGGAGCCCGCAGTCGTGGCAGGCGATCAGCCCGGCCTGCCTGGCGGAAGTGTATCCGCCGGTCATGGGCGGCGGTCCAGCCGCGCCCAGACGAGCGGCGGGTCGAGGGTCGCCATGGCGGCCGTGGTGACCACGGTCAGCAGGCCCAGGGCCATGACCGCCGCCCCCGGCACGATGGTCGCCATCTTGGCGAGCTTGACCAGGGCCACCAGGATGCCGATGACGAAGACCTCCATCATGGCCCACGAGTTGACGTGCAGGATGGCCCGGAAAATGGCGACGCTCCCCGGCGCCGCGGCGTTCAGGCGCAGGGGGACGAGGATGTAGAGAAGGCCCGTGAGCTGGGCCAGGGGTATGAGGGCGCAGGTCAGGAGCACGAGCGCGCCCAGGCCGTAGAGGTGCTGCTTCCAGAGCTCGAAGATGCCCGTCAGCAGCGTGGTCTCCTGCACGAATCCGCCGCTCTTCATGGCCAGGAAGGGGTGCGTCAGGGCGATGGCGAAAAGGATCAGCCCGCTCAGGGCGAAGGCCAGCGGCCGGTCGATGCTGTTGCTCTTTTGCCGGTGCACCACCGCCCCGCAACGCGGACAGAGGGAGGTCGTGCCGACCGCGCCCGAAGGCCGCGTCAGCAGGTCGCAGGTCTGGCAGGCCACCACGCCAGGGGCGCTGCTGCCCCGGCGCGGGTCCGAGGCCGGAGTCTGTTCCGTCTCGTGACGGCGCGACGGGTCGATTGCCGTATTCATCATGCCAACTCCGCGGGGCTCCGCCTTTCCGAAGGCCCCCGATGTGTCACGCCCCCCGGGCCCGGTCAAGCAGGACGAAACGCCCCCAGGGCCGGGACGAGTCCGCTTCGGCGTTCACGTGAGATCCGTGAACACGAAGGGATTCCCCATTTGCAGCACCAGCTTGGCCGGACAGGAGGACACGGAGGCGGAAGGATCCGTGAATCGGGCGAACGCCGCGGCCTTGGCCCGGCCGGCGAAAAGCAGGACACCGGTCCCGCAGGCGCGCAGGAGGGACGCCGACGCGCTCATCCTGCCAGGCGGGGGCTTGGGCGCGTCGTCCATGACGAAAAACCCGTGCCGCGCGTCCATGACGGAGTGGTGGTCCGGAAAAAGGGACGCCACGTGCCCGTCCTCGCCCGCGCTGAGCAGAACGACGTCGAACCGGGAACCCAGCTCCGCCAGGGCCCCGTCGTAGTCCCGCGCCGCCCGCTGCGGGTCCGGGGCGTCGCCAGGGAACGGATGGGCCTGTGGGGGCATCCGCCCCTCCCGGGCCAGAGGGTCCACAAGGTGCTCGCGCAGCAGCCTGAAGTTGCTGTCGGGGTGGTCCATGGGCACCAGCCGCTCGTCGACCAGAAAGACATGGACCTGTCCCCAGTCCAGCCGCTCCTGCCGCATGGCCTCGAAAACCCTGGCCACGCTCCTGCCGCCCGGCACGGCGAGCACCGCACGGCCCCGCACGTCGAGGACACCGCGCAGCTCGGCGCAGAGACGCCGTGCGGCCAGCCGCGGCAGATCGTCCGGATCGGCGCCCCGGATGACCGTCGCCATCTCTACCATGCCTGTCCTGCGCTCCATGATGGCAAAGATTTCAAGGAGCAAGAACTTGTCGGGGTCATTCCGCACCCACCTGGCCCCGAGGCCCGACGGCGCCGGGGGCCGCATCCTGCATCCACCCCCCGCCCATGGCCTTGTACAGCCCGATCATGGCCTGATGCAGGGCTACCTGGGTCCTGGTGAAGGACAGCTCCGCGTTGAAGAGGCTGCGCTCCGCGTCGAGGACCGTCAGGAAGTCCGAGTACCCCTCGTCGTAGCGCAGTCTGGCGATCTCGTCGTACTGGCGCAGGGACCCGACCTGCAGCTCCTGGGCGGCCAGTTGCCGGCCCGTCTGCTGCTGGTCCGCCAGGGCGTCGTTGACCTCGCGGAAGGCGTTCTGCACGGCCTGCATGTAACCCGCCAGGGCCTGCCCCTGCGCGGCCTCGGCCGCCCTGACGCCGCCCGATATCTTGCCGGCCGTGAAGATGGGCGCGGTCAGCGGGGCGCTGTAGTTCCAGACTTGGGCGGAACTCAGGAAGAGGTCCGTGAGATCCTCGCTGGCAAAGCCGAAGAGGCCCGTCAGGGAGATGGCCGGGAAATAGGCCGCCTTGGCCACCCCGATCTGGGCGTTGGCGGCGACGAGGGCCTGCTCGGCCTGGCGCACGTCCGGGCGGCGCTCCAGGAGGTCCGAGGGCAACCCCGCCGCGACGGCGGGCAGCGTCAGTTCCCCGATGGCCCGCCCCCGGGGGATGGGGCCGGGGTTGCGCCCCAGCAGCACGGACAGCCCGTTCTCCTGCTGGGCGATGGCCTTCTCGATGGGCGGGATGCTGGCCAGGGCCTCGTCGTACTGGGATTTGTTCTGGGTCAGCTCCAGCAGGGAGATGACGCCCCCGTCGTAGCGCTCCTGAAAGATCCTGTAGGACTCCTCGCGACTGCGCGCGGTTTCCCGGGCGATCTCCAGCTGCCGGTCCAGGCCGCGCAGGTTGACGTAGGCCGAGGCCACGCCGCCGACCAGGGACAGGACGACACCGCGCCGCGCCTCCTCCGTGGCCAGCAGCTGGGCCCTGGCCGCCTCGGCGCTGCGCCGGATGCGGCCCCACAGGTCGATCTCCCAGGCGGCGTTGAGGCTGGTCGAATACGTCTCGGTCAGGGTCGCGAAGCCCGGCGCGGGTTTGTTCTCCGCCTCCCGGGTGACCTGCTCCCGGGTGTAGGACGCCCCCGCCCCCACCTGGGGGAAAAGGTCCGCGCGCACGATGCCGTAGCGGGCCTCGAACTCCTCCACGCGCCTGGCGGCGATGAGGAGGTCCTTGTTCTCCCGTAGGGCCGTGTCGATGAGGCCGTCCAGGACCGGGTCACCGAACTGCCCCCACCAGGCCGTGTCGGCCAGGGCCCTTGCCTCGCCGGCATCCACCCGCCACGCGGACGGGACGTCGAGGTCGGGACGCGCGTAATCCGGGCCCAGGGTGCAGCCAGTTCCCAGAACCATGAGCATGAGGATCGTGATGAAGCTACGCATGTCTTCCCTCCACGCCTTCGGCCTGCGGCCGGTCAGTGTTGGGAGTCTGCTTCGAACCGTGCTTTTTGCCGCCGAGTTTCTCCACGACGTAGAACGTCACGGGGATGAGGAAGACGCCGATGAACGTGGCCGCCGTCATGCCGCCGATGACGGCGCTGCCCATCACCTGGCGCGAGACGGCGCCGGCCCCGGAGGCGATGGCCAGGGGCACGCAGCCGAGGATGAAGGCGAAGGAGGTCATGAGGATGGGCCGCAGCCTGAGCTTCGCGCCCTCGAGGGTGGCCTCCAGCAGCGGCCTGCCTTTCTCGTACTCCATCTTGGCGAACTCGACGATGAGGATGGCGTTCTTGGCCGAGAGACCGATGAGCATGACCAGGCCGATCTGGGCGTAGACGTTGTTCTCCTGCCCACGCAGCAGGAGCGCCCCGAAGGCCCCGGCCACCGCGATGGGCGTGCCCAGCAGGACCGAGAACGGCAGTGACCAACTCTCGTACTGCGCGGCCAGGATGAGGAAGACGCACAGCAGCGAGAAGCCGAAGATGGCCATGGCCGAGACGCCCTTCTGGGCCTGCCACTCCTGGAAGGACATGCCCATGTAGTCGTAGCCCATCTCGGAGGGCATGGTCTCCTCGAAGACCTCCTCCAGGGCCTGCATGGCCTGGGCCGAGCTGTAGCCCGGCGCGGCGTTGGCGTTGATCTGGGCGCTGCGGTAGAGGTTGTAGCGGATGGTGAACTCGGGCCCCGAAATGTTCCTGACCGATGTCAGGGCCGAGAGGGGCACGGTCCCGCCCGCGCTGTTGCGCACGTAGAACTGCCCGATGTTGTCGATGTTCGTGCGGTAGTCGCCCTCGGCCTGGATGAAGACCTGCCACTGCCGGCCGAACTTGTTGAAGTAGTTGATGAAGCCGCTGCCCATGAAGCTCTGCAGTGTCTTGTACACGTCGTTGATGTTCACGCCCTGCTTGAGGACCTTGTCCCGGTCCACGTCGACAAAGAGCTGCGGGACCGTGGGCCGGAAGGTCGTCGTCACGCTGGCCAGCTCAGGCCGCTTGCGGGCCGCGGCCAGGAATGCGTCCACGTTTTCGGACAGGAAGGCGATGTCCTTGCCCGCCCTGTCCTCGAGCATGAAGGTCACGCCGCCCGATGTGCCGATGCCGGGGATGGCCGGCGGCGAGAAGGCGAAGCCCACGGCCCCGCTGATCCCGGCCAGCTTGCGGCTGAGGTTCTGCTTGATGGCCTCGTACTTGACCTCGGGGACCTTGCGCATGGCCCAGTCCTCGAGGGTGATGAAAAAGAAGGCGCTGTAGGTGTTGGTGACCTGGCTCAGCATGCTGTAGCCGATGACCGAGGTGCAGAACTTCACGCCGGGCGTGTCCATGATCAGCTTCTCAGCCTCGGTGGCCACCGCGGCAGTGCGCTGCAGTGAGGCCGCGTCGGGAAGCTGGATGCCGGCGTAGAGGTATCCCTGGTCCTCCTCGGGCAGGAACCCCGTCGGCACCTTGCCCCCGAAGAACCCCGTCAGGACGACGATGCCCACGAGGAACAGCAGGCTCACGAAGCTTTTGTGCACGGCCACGCGGCAGATGCCGACGTAGCCGTCCGTGGCCCGGCCGAAGACGCGGTTGAACCAGTCGTAGAACTTCTGCAGGGGCCCCGAGCCTTTCTTCTTGGGCCGCAGCAGCAGGGCGCTGAGCGCCGGGCTCAGGGTCAGGGCGTTGAAGGCCGAGATGATGACCGAGATGGCGATGGTCAGGGCGAACTGCTGGTAGAGCCGCCCCGTGATGCCCGGGATGAAGGCCGTGGGGATGAAGACCGCGGCCAGGATGATGGCGATGGCGATGACCGGGCCCGAAACCTCCTCCATGGCCTTGAAGGTCGCCTCCCTGGGCGAGAGGCCGTGCTCGATGTGGTGCTCCACCGCCTCGACCACGACGATGGCGTCGTCCACGACCAGGCCGATGGCCAGGACCAGGCCGAAGAGCGAGAGCGTGTTGATGGAGAACCCGAAGAGCGGGAAGAGCATGAACGTGCCCACCAGGGACACGGGCACGGCCAGCAGCGGGATGAGCGTCGCCCGCCAGCCCTGCAGGAAGACGAAGACCACCAGGATGACCAGCACCAGGGCTTCGACGAGGGTGTGCTGGATCTCCTTGATGCCCTCGGTCACGGCCAGGGTGGTGTCCAGTGAGACCACGTAGTCCAGGTCCGGCGGGAAGCGCTCCTTGAGCTCCTCCATCAGGGCCCTGGCCCCGTTCGCCGCCTCGACGGCGTTGGTGCCCGGCATCTGGTAGAGGGCGATGAGGGCCGCGGGCCTGCCGTTCAGGCGCCCTTCCAGGCTGTAGGTCTGGGCCCCGAGCTCGATGCGCGCCACGTCCCGCACGCGCACCACCGACCCGTCGGAACCCGCGCGCAGCACGATCTGGCCGAACTCCTCCTCGGACTGCAGGCGGCCCTGGGCCCGGACCGTGTAGGTGAACTCCTGCCCCGCCGGGACCGGCTGCGCGCCGACCTGGCCGGCCGGGTTGACCGTGTTCTGGGCGGTGATGGCGCTGACGATCTCGGGGATGGTGATGTTCAGCTTGGCCAGCTGGTCGGGCTTGACCCACAGGCGCATGGCGTACTGGCCGGCGCCGAAGACGGTCACGCTGGCGATGCCCTTCACGCGGGTCATCTGATCGTTGATGTTGATGTAGGCGTAGTTGGCCAGGAAGACGTTGTCGTAGGTCCCGTTCGGGGAGAAGAGGCCGAACATGATCAGCGGGGACGCCGTGGATTTCTGCACCGTCACGCCATAGTTGCGCACGTCGGACGGCAGCTGCGACTCGGCCTGCCCCTGCCGCATCTGGGCCAGGAGCTGGTCCGTGTTGGGGTCGGTCTTGATGTCGAAGTTGACGGTCAGCTTGGACTCGCCGTTGTTGGCGTTGATGGAGTACATGTAGTTCATGTTGTCCACGCCCGACATCTGCTGCTCGATGGGCGTGGCCACCGCCTGCTCCAGGGTCAGGGCGTCGGCGCCGGTGTAGACGGCCGAGACCTTGATCTCCGGCGGGACGATGTCGGGGAACTGGGCCATGGGCAGGCCGACCATGGCCACGATGCCGACGATGACCATGAGGATCGAGATGACCATGGCCACGATGGGGCGGTTGATGAAGAATCTGGCCATGCGTTTACCCCTTGGCCGCGGGAGCCGGCGCCGCGGGCACGAACGGCCTGGTGGTGACGGTCATGTCCTGGCGCACCTTCTGGGTCCCCTCGGCGACCACGCTTTCCCCTGCCTCGAGCCCCTCCTCGACGACCCACCCCGAGTCGACCCTCTCGGCGACCCTGACCGGACGGATCTGCACCTTGTTGTCCGTGGTGATGACGGCCACGAGGTACTTGCCCTGCAGTTCCGTCACGGCCCGCTGCGGGACGACCACCGCGTCCTTCCTGACGCGCATCATGGCCCTGACCTTTCCGAACATCCCTGGCCGCAGGAAGCCGTCGGCGTTTGGGAACAGGGTGCCTATCCTGAGGGTGCCCGTGGTGGGGTCGATCTGACGGTCGGCCAGGGCCATCTTCCCGCTCTGGGCATAGACGGACCCGTCGGCGAGGACCAGTTGCATCGGAATCTGCGCGGCGTCGCTTTCAGACCTGCGGACGCTCAGATACTCCTGCTCGCTGACGCTGATGTAGACCTTGATGGGGTCGAGGGCGGACACGGAGGTCAGCTCCTCCTGCACGTTGGGGCCCACCAGGTTGCCGAGTTGGGCCTTGGCGATGCCCGCCACTCCGTCCACCGGGGACACGACCCTGGTGAAGCTCAGTTCCAGCAGGGCCTTCTCCAGATTGGCCTCGGCCACGGAGATCCCGGCCTTGGCCGTCAGGACGGCGGCCTTGCTGATGAGGTCGCGACCCACGGCGTAGTCGAGGTCCTTCTGGGACACGGCGTTCCTGGCGGCCAGGGGCCGGATGCGCGCCAGGTCCGCGCGGGCCGTGGCCGCGGAAGCATCCTGCGCGGCCAGATCGCCCTTGGCCTGTTCCAGGGCGGCCCGGGCCTGCCTGACCTCGGCCTCGAAGGTCCGCGGGTCGATCTCGAAGAGGACCTGCCCTTTGCGCACCTTGTCGCCTTCGATGTAATTCTGCCTGACGAGATACCCCGTGACCTGGGGGCGGATGACGGCATTGACGGATCCGTCCAGGGCGCCGATCCACTCGCTGTAGACCGGGACGTCCTGCCGGGCGACGGTCACCACCTCGACGACGGGGGGCGGGGGGGCAACTGCCTGCTCGGCCTGCCTGCACCCGACGCCCAGGAACAACGCCGGCAGAAGCGCCCAGGCCGCGGCCAGCGCGACCAGGGGACGGAAAGCGAAACATTCACGCACTCGCACTTCACAGCCTTTCATGGGCATCTCCTTTCATCTTGAACCGGGTTTCACCGCCGGCCGCCTTGGCGGGAGGGCGCTTTCATCTGCGTCTGTCCGCAATTTCAGGCTTCTCCGGATGGCGTCAGCCTCCCATATCTGATCAGGCGAGAAAAATGAACAGGATTGATGGGTTCCGGGAGCCAGGATAATCGATAACCTTGCCTGGAGGGACAGGCGAGACAACCCCGCGGCGCTACCGTTTTCAACCGGGCGCACGGACCCAAGCGGACGTCGCGGCGCACGATCACCCCACGCCGCGACGTCCGAGAGACCGCTCAGCTACTTGGTCCGTCCCCAGACGACATCAATGCGTTCCTTCAGCAGGGCGGCCCACTCGTTCATGGCTTCCTCGGACTGCCCGGTCTTGGTGAAGCCGGCTGTGTCATATTTCTTGCCGACCTTCGTGTCGGCGAACATGGCGAGGGTCTCCCCCGTCACGGAGTCGACGAAACGGATTTCCACGGCGCACTTGCCCACGCCAACGGCCTGGCCCGTCGCGACCTTCATGCCGGCCGAAAGAATGATGCCTACGGGGACCACGGAGGTCAGAGCGTTGGACACGGGACTGCTGGCCTCGACCTCGGTCACGGCCGCCTTGACGGCGATGACGCCCGGCCCCGGCTGGGAGGACAGCTTCAGCGCCTTGCCGTCGGGCACCTGCGTGAGCACGTCATGGAAATACGTGGCCAGGAGTTTCAGATCCGCCATCTTCAGCCCCGACTCCCTGGCCATGTCCTCGCCCTGCCACAGCACCACCGGCTCGATGTACAAGGCCGAGTAGGTTGCCGGGCTGAAGGCCGTGTTCCTCCATCCCAGCCCGCCCTTCAGGTCGGGGTTTTCCTGCAGCTTCGCGTAATCGGCGCCGAGGAAGTGGTCCGCGGGGTTGAAGTCCGTGGCGGACTGTTTCCCGCCCGTGGCGCACGCGCACAATGAGAACAGCAACGCGACAAGGATAATTTTCTTCATGACAACCGCTCCTTGAACATTCATGTTGAGATGCAACGACGCTGAAAAACTCCGTCCACAGGCAATGCATTCCTCTCTCTGGAATGCCCGGGGGATATGTAAAAACACACTATATCCTCAGGCTTCAGCAATGAAACAGAGAGTCGGCCGGGATGCTCACGTCGTCGAAATCCAGCCTCGCGTAGCAGCGGGCCCGGCTGACTTCGACTCCCAAGGACTGTAGCACGGCCTGAGCCAGGTTGCGGGCGTACTCTTCCGACGCTCTCCCATTGATCACAGCGTTGAAGGCCATAATCACGGGACCGAAAATCAGGTCGAAGGCGAGCTGCTCATCGGGCACAGTGAAGAGCCCGGCCGCCATGCCGTTTTTGATCTCACGCGGCACGACCGTGGTGGTCAGGTTTCCTGCGCTGAGGGCGCCCGGGCCGCCCTTGCACACGAATTGGGCCAACACGGGGTTGTTCACGGCCAGCCTGACAACCGACACAAGGCCGCAGGCAAGACTCGCGGCGGGGTCCCGTTGCCTCTGCACGATGGGGTCGACGATGGTGATGATCTCGTTACTCACTTCCCTGGCCACTTCCAGAAACAATTCCTCGTTGGTGCGGAAGTAATTGTAGAATGTGCCTCGGGATACGCCAGCCTGCTTTATGACCAGCTCGATGACCGAGGCCTCTGCTCCGTGCTGCGCGAAAACATGTATTGCGCCCCGCAGGAGTTTTGCCCGAGTTTTTTCCCGGCGCTCTGCCGCGACGAGCGTCCTGTGGTCGATCGGCTTCGTTCGATTCGTCATGGTGAAAAGCATCCGCAATTTAAGATTCAGAAGGCCATGGTCATGCCGGCGTACAGGCCGTCGTTGGCCATGTCGTAGCTGAACCCGTCCTTGTCATAGTCGACTTTCAGGTACCGGTAGCCGAAGGTGGCGATGATGGACTCGGACAGCGCGTACTCCAGGCCGGCCAGAGCCTGCCAGGTGAAGTCGGAGCCGACGCCGAAACCGCCGACGTCAGCGTAGCCGACCAGGCTCAGCCCGCCGCCAACCGGAAAAATCAGTCTCAGCCCGAGATAGGGATCCACCCAATCCTTGTCGCCCGAGCGGCCAACCGAACCCGACGGTCCGCCGACCAGGCGTGCGTCGATATCCACATCCACGTCGATTTTGCTGTACCGCATGCCACCAACGGCATCCAGCGCCAACCGCTCTTCCAGAACGCGCCAGGCCACTGCGAAAGCCAACATGGTTTGTTTCACCTCCGCCTCGGCCGATACGGACACCGCGCCGTCGGCGCTCCGCGCGTCCGCGGAATCGGAGACATTCATGTACATGCCGTCGAAGAGAAAGCCCAGGCGTCCCTTCCGCACCTCGATGGCCGTCATGAAGCCGAAGTCCAACACGTCGAGAATGTCGGAAAACTTCATGTCCATCGTCGTTTTGGGCAGTCGCCCGGCCTGGACGTCGCCTTTCATCCTCGTGGCCCAGAGGTAGGGAGTGATGGAATAGCGGAGAGTGTCGCCACTCTCGGCAGACCATGCTGGCAAGACGCCTAAAGCCGCAACTGTCAGGAGAAGAAGCGCCGACACCCGGATCCGCGTGCGTGTACGGACACAATATCTGTTCATGAATTTTACCCCGGTTTGGATTTGGTCTTCAATACACAAGTTCACAGATCGAGACGGTCGATGCTCCACTCGATCCCTTCGACCCGGGGCATCTCACGGCCGTCGTCGATGCCGATCTCGGCCTTGATGATGGCTTCGAGCTTGCCGTTCATGGCCGTGACCAACGCGGCATTGCCTTTCGGGTCCACGGCCAGATTGTCCATTTCGTTCGGGTCGGCGGACAGGTCGAACAGTTCGACGTCGTTCCAGCGATACAGTTCGTCGAGGCTCTCCGGCCTGTTGCGCTCCATCGGTGAGAAATAGCGCGTGAACTTGTGGCGTCCGTCGAATACGGTCCGGAGACTGCCGCGCTTTTTCATGTTCGGCCGGTACCCGGCCTTCTGCACGGCGGCCTTGGGATCCTGGCCAACTGCCCTGGCTTCCGCGATGATACGGATCAGTTCGCTGTCGTTGGTCGAGATGCCGCTGTAGGTGAAGAGGACGCTGTCGCGAACGGCATGCACGTCGGCCGTGCCGGGGCTGGTGAGAACCGCCGAGAAGTCCTTCCCCGGGAGTTCCCGGCCGGCGAATTCGGCCCGCCTGCCGGCATCCACGCCGCACATGGAGAGTATGCTCGGCACGATGTCGACATGCCCGGTCAGGGCGGCGCAGTCCCGGCCGCCCTGCACCTCGGGGTGGGAGATGATCAACGGCAGATGGATGGCCTCCTCGTAGGCGAAGGGGCCTTTGCCGCGCAGGCCGTGGGCGCCGCCCATTTCGCCGTGGTCCGAGGTGAAGACGATGATGGTATTCTCGGTCAGGCCGAGGGCATCCAGTTCGTCGAGGATTGTCGTCAGTTCGAGGTCCGCGGCGCGCATCGAGTTGAGATAGAAGTCGCTGAAGCGCTCCCAGCGGGCCGGCTCCGTGGGAATGGTCCCCAGCGTGTAGCCCCAGGCGCGGTTGAATTCACCGTGGGCGGCCGGCCGGCCCGGAGCGTCCAGGGGCTGGCGGAGGTTGCCCGGCAGCGGCGCATTCCAGCGCTTTTCGTACAGGGGGTGCTTCGGAGCCCGCGAAGAAACCATCAGGAGCTTGCCGGTGTCCTGCACGTTCTCGCCGGAGAGGTCGGTATTGAAGTACATGATGTCGTGAGGGTTCACGAGGCTCACGAACAGCGACCAGGGAGTGCCTTCATCGGCCAGGGACCGGCCCTTGTCGCGCAGCCACGAGACGGCGCTGCCGGCGATCATGTGGTCGTGCTTGTACCCGCCCAGGGTATGCGCCAGCACGTCGCCGGGCCAGACGAAATCCGAGAACCCGTAGGCCTCCATTTCCTTGGTGAAAAGGCGCTCTGGCCGGTCGGTGTCGAAATCGCGATTCAGATGCCATTTCCCCTTGTAGGCCGTGTAGTAGCCGGCCTTGCGCAGCATGTGGCCGATGGTCGGCACTTCCGTGGACAGGGATTTCACGTAGGGCATGTCGCAATTCTCGAACATGCCGTTGTCCGGGGTCTGCAGGCCCGTCATCAGCACGGATCGGGAGCTGGTGCACATGACCGCCGGGCAATAGTGTCTGTGGAAGGTCACGCCACGTTCGCGCAGCAGCTCATGCCCGGCCAGCGTGAAGCCCTCGGGATGGCGCTTAAAATATCGTTCCTGGTCCGTGAAGACGAACAGGACATTGGGGCGGCCGGCCACAGGTGCCGAAGTTGGCTTGGGCGTGGTCGCGGCCCTGGCCCCGGGCGGATGGACGAAGCTTGCTTCGACGAGGGATGCTGCAACCATCCCGCTGGAAATCTTGAGGAAGCTTCGCCTGGAAATGGCGGCTTCAGCCTGCTGCTCCTGCGTGGACTTGCGTTCCATATCCGACTCCCTTGAACGGGTTAGAGGTGAAGGATTGGCAGGTGGACATATGCTTGCCCGGAAGTCCTGCACCCACCTATAATGACAACTATGTCATTATGACAAATACATCATTCATGGCAAGCCCGTTCTTCGACACGAGAGTCCCCCGACAGCCGATCATGGGCCGCAAACGCACGTCGGACAGCAGTGCCGGAAGGACTCGTCGGCCGGCATCCGCCTGCCGATCATACCGATGACCTTGCGGATTCTTCCGATACCGGCATCGTGGCGACTGGAGCCAGCAGATTCGGTGAGAATCACGTCGCGTCGTGAGTTCACCAGGGCTTTTCCCGCCGAAGGATGTGACAAATCTACTCTCCCGCGCGTATATGCTTAAGCATGGATACGCCGGATACCGACAGAGACGACGCGATGGCCGTGGAGCGCACCCTGAACGGCGAACGCGAGGCCTTCGCCGTCCTGGTCCGGCGGTATCAGGGACCGGTCTACCGTCTCATGCTGCGCTTCAGCCGGGACGAACACGAAGCCGGCGAAATGGCCCAGGACGCCTTTGTCCGGGCCTACGAGCGGCTGGCCTCCTACGACCCGCGGCGGCGCTTCTTCACCTGGCTCTACACATTGGCCCTGAACCTGGCCCGCGACCGTGCGCGGCGGGTCGTGCGCGAACCCCTGTATAGGCAGGACCTGGAAAAGATCCAGGCCGACCCGCGACACGACCCCTTGGCCAGCCTCGAAGCCGCAAGGCTTCTCGACGCCCTGCGGGGGCTTGCACCCAAATACGCCGAGGCCCTGGCCCTGCGGTACATCGAGGACCTGCCCCTGGACGCCGTGGCCGAAACCCTTGGGCTGTCCATGAGCGGCGCCAAAATGCGCGTGCACAGGGCCCTGCACATGCTGCGGAAACTCTACGGGAAGGAAGGAACACCATGAATGCGAAACATCGCACCGATACATCGAACGACGAACTCGCCTCCGGCCTGCGCCGCCTCGGCGCCATGGATCCGGGTCCGGATTTCGCGGCCCGCGTCATGGACCGCATCGGCGCCGCCGCGCCGCTGCCCGGCCCGAAGCGGCGGATGGCGCGGGTGATCGGCTGGCTCACGGAGCCGCGAACCATCCGCGTCTCGCCCCTCGGCGGCCTGGCCGCCGCGGCCTGCCTGCTGCTCGCCCTGGGACTGTTCTTCACCATCAATCCCGGGACCGGAAGCGGCCGTACACCGGCAGGCCTGTCGCCCGTCACCTTCGTCCTGGCCGCGCCCTCGGCGCGGGAAGTGGCCGTCATCGGCAGCTTCAACGGCTGGAAGACTGCGGGCTGGACCATGCGCAACGACCCGGCCACGGGCCTGTGGACCCTGACGACGGCCTTGCCGCCCGGCAGCCACGAATACGTCTTTCTCGTCGACGGGACCACGCCCGTGACCGACGCCGCGGCGGCCCTCAGCGTCGACGACGGCTTCGGCAGCCGCAACTCCATCCTGCTGGTGAAAAACGGCGATGGCGCGGCGCTTTAGCATCCTGCTCATTGCGTTCCTCGTAGCCGCGGCATGGCTACCGGGACCGGTGGACGCCCTGGCGTCCGCACTCGACGCGCCCCTGCGGCAGGCCCAGGACGACGGACGGCTGAGCGCCGGCGATGCCCAGGCCATCGAAGCCGCCATCGACCAGGCCAGGGCCGACGGGCTGCCGCCTGCGCCCTTCATAGCCAAGGCCGAGGAAGGGCTGGCCAAACGCGTCGCCGGCCGGGCCATCATCCAGGCCCTGGAGACCATGCGCAGCGATTACGCGTTCGCCCGGGACGCCCTGGCAAGGGAAGGTCGGGAACCGTCGCCGGACGATGTCGTCATGGCCGGGGACAGTCTGCGGGTCGGACTCACGCGCCAGGAACTGGATGAGATGGCGGCGTTGGCGCCGCCCGCGTCGCCGGCGGAACTGGCCACGGCGGCCAGAACGCGGGCAGCATTGAACGCCGTCGCATTTCCCGCGCGCCTGTCCGACGCCATCCTGCGCCGCGGCCTGGCCGCAGGTTCCCTGTCCGCCCAGTGGACGCAACTCTTCCGCGTGGTGCAGCGGACCCGCGAGGCAGGCATGGCCGACGCCGCCGTGGCCGACGCCGCCATGCGGACACTGGACGACGGGGGCGGGCCGGCCGAACTCCTGCAGGAACTGGGGCTGACCGGCCGTGACATCCGCAGAAGCCCCGGCAAAACCGCAAAATAGTCTGTGACCTTCGGGTCCGGCCAACGTATATCCTTGTGCCATGAAAAACATCATCCGTACGATCATCATCCTGCTGCTGCCCCTGACCATCGGAGCCTGCGCCCACATGGACGCCGCCGTCCGCAAGGTCCAAGGCGAATACCATGCGGTGCAGGGGCAATACTACCTGAACAGGGGAGATTTCGCCGCCGGCCGGGCGGCCTTCGCCCCCAGGGTGGCCCAGTGGCCCGACGACCCTGAACTGAACTACTTCATGGCCCGCTTCGAGCTGGGCGGAGACAAACCCGAAGCGGCGCTGCCGTTCATCCAGAAGGCCGTGAAGCTGGCCCCGGCCAACGCCGACTACCGCTTCTGGGAAGGCGTGACCTGGTGGGCGCTGATGAAGCCGGACAAGGAAAGGGCCGCCTACGAAAAGGCCCTGTCCATCGACCCGGACCACCTCTCGGCGAACCTCTACCTGGCCCACAACATGCTCGACCGCGGCAGAAACGCCGAGGCGCTGAAACTCTACGACAAGGCCCTCTCCCTGAACCCGGACGAACCCCAGGCCATGTTCAACAGGGCAGTGGCCCTGGAGCGCCTGAAGCGGGACAGGGAGATGAAGCTGGCCATGCACCGCTACCTGGAGAACTACCCGGACGCCCCCCTTGCGCGGCAGGGCGTGCGCATGCTGAACGAAGCCGGCGACTTCTCGTGGCGCAACCACGTCATCGGGCTGCGCACCATCCCCCTGAAGGCCGTGGAGTTCAGGCCTGGAACGGCGACGCTGACCGAAAACGGCGAAGCATCGCTGAGGCGCATCGGCGAGATGCTGAACGACAAGGCGGACCTGAACGTCCACGTCGTCGCCTACGTCAAGGGCGACACGGCCCTGGCCAGGGACCGGGCCCTGGCCGTCAGGGAATATGTTCGCCGCCAGTACCCGAAAGTCGCCCCGGCGCGCCTCGCGCCGAGCTGGTTCGACACACCCGAGAGCATCAAAACGGACGCCGGGACGCACAGCCTGGCCCAGTCCGTCAACATCTTCACCAAGGTTCAATAGCGTAAAGGAGAATCACCATGCGTACCATCCTCAAGTATTTTCTGGCCGCAATGCTGCTGACAACCCTGTCGGCCCTTCCGGTCATGGCCCAGGAAACGGATGATCCCGGCGACGCCCCCGCACCGGCCTTCAGCAACCCGACACAGTCGAGCATTGCCGAAGGGCTGGCTGCGGCCGCAACGGAAAAAGCCGATGCAGAGCTCGCCGATGCCACGGCCGACCTCGCCGACGCCACGGCAGACTTGGAGCAGGCGAACGCGAATCTGGCCGCAACCCCCGGCGACCCGGCTCTTGAGCAGGCTGCTGCGGACGCGCTCTCCGCGTACGACACGGCGGTGAAGAATTTCAACGCCGCGACTGCGGCGGCCGCAGTCGACGTCACCGCAGCGGATGTGGCGGCCATGCGCAGCCTCGACATGGGCTGGGGCCAAATCGCGCAGGAGCTTGGCGTGCATCCCAGCACCATCGGCAAGAGCGTGGCCAACCGCAACCGCGCCATGAACAGCTATGGCAACGCGTACGGCCTGACAACGCGCAACACCGCCACGGGCAAATCCAGCGACGCGGCGTCCGCTTCATCGGGCAAGGGCGGCAAGGCAGGAGGAAACGGCAAGGGTGGAGGTAACGCCGGTGGCAACGGCAAGGGCGGCGGTAACGGCGGCGGCAACGGCGGTGGTAACGGCGGCGGCAACGGCGGTGGAAATGGTGGTGGAAATGGTGGAGGCAACGGCGGCGGAAAGAAGTAGCACCTCGCCATCTCGCTGATCATCGTTCAAGGGATCGGACACGGAGTCCGGTCCCTTTGTTTTTTCGACCTCCACAAAGCCCGCCACTGCAGTCCGTCACGATCTTCGCCCGGCCGGGCCCGGCCCGCCATCCCTTTGGGGCGCGTACCCTTCCCTCTGGCAAAGGACGGCCAATCCGGTTATGGGCTGGTCATCAGCAACCGTTTCAGGAACATGCAATGCCTTCGTGTGCACATGGCGCAGCCCTCTTCTCGTACCCCTTTCTGTCCCTGTGCGCGGTGGCCCTGTTCGGCTTCGGCAATATCGCCGTGTTCTACGGCCTGTATCCCTACCTCATCTCCATCGGGATTTCGCCCTTCTGGTCCGGCTGGATTCTGGCCCTCGAACCTCTGACCGCCCTGGTCCTGCGTCCGCTCATCAGCCCCAGGCTCGGGCCCGGCAACGCCCTGCCGGTCATGTGCGCGAGCCTGGTCATGACCGCTCTGGCCCTGCTCGGCTACTGCCTGGCCAGGGACACGGCGTCCCTCGTCTGCCTGCGGATCTTTCACGGCGCGGCCTTCGTGGCCCTGGTCTCGGCGACCACGGCGCTGCTCGTCCACTTCATCCCGCCTTCCGCAAGCGGCCGGGGCTTCGGCATCTTTTCTTTGACCACCATGCTGCCCTTCGCCGTCATGCCCCCGCTCATGGAATTCCTGCTGCGCGTCGTGCCCAGCGCCGGCCTGCCCCACGCCTGGCTCTTCCGGCTCTCCGCGGCCATGGCCCTCGGCGCCGGCCTGCTCGTGCACCGCAGCACGGCCCAGGACCCGCCGACCCATTCCTGAACCTTCCGCCAAGGAACAAACCCGATGCACCCCACCAGAACCCGACAGGAATGCCTGGACTGGCTCCGCGCCAACCCCGGGACCATCGAACCCGGCCAGGACGTGAATATCGCCCCGTTCAGGCCCGAAGACGCCGAGGGCGTGGCCCGGCTGTATTTCGCCGTCTACGGGGAGAACTTCCCCCTGGACTATGTCTACGACCCGGCCAGCATCGCGGCCGCGAACGCGGGGCCGGACCTGTACCAGTACGTGGCTCGCACCCCGTCCGGAGACGTGGTCGGAGTTTCGGCCCTGTTCCGGGCCGCCCCTTTCGAGGGCATCATGGAATCGGGAGGGCTCATGGTCCTGCCCGGATACCGCAGCGGGTTCCTGGCCGTGAACCTGACCGCGGCGACGATCGACTCCCTGCCACAGGAACTCGGCCTCAATGCCGTGTTCGGACAGTGCGTATGTGATCTGCTGAGCACGCAGAAGATGGTGCGAAAATTCGCCTACGGCTACTACGCCATGGAACTGGAAGCCATGCCGCCAAGGCCCGAGGAGAGCATCGACGGGGTCGGCGGGCGGATTTCGCTCCTCAACGCCATGCGCGTCTTTCGCGACCGACCACACACCGTCCACCTGCCCAAGCGCTACGCCCGGTTCATCCAGGACATCTACGCCGCGGCAGGACTGAAACGCAGTCCGGGCGTACCCCTGCCGGCCACCGGAGCGACACGCTGCACCTCGACCGCCATGGATGCGGCGTCCCTGGCCAAGCTCCTGGTCCACGAACCGGGAACGGACATGCAGGCCGCCATCGACGCCTTCGAAACCCGTCACCCGGGCCGCCACGCGTACCACCTGCACTTGCCGCTGGCCCATCCGGCCCTGCCGGAAGCCGTGGAAACGGCCCGCGCACGGGGCTATTTCTACGCCGGCGTGCTCCCGCTCTGGACCGGCACCGACGTGCTCCTGCTGCAGAAGCTCCCGGCCGAGCCGGACTTCTCCCTGCCCAGGCTGCTCGGCGACGAGGCCAAAAAACTGTTCGCCTTCATCCGGGCCGACCGGGAGTCCCTGGCGACCTGAAAACCGGGCCGGGTCTCCCCGGCCCGCAGCCTACCTGTTCAGGCGCTTCTCGAAATCTTCGAGAGTCTTCAGCTCGCACGCCTCTTTTTCGCTGATGCTGACCTTGAACCGGTCCGCGATGGCCAGCAGGATGGCCGGGTAATCGACGGAATCGACGCCCTGCCTGGACAGGGGCTGGCTGGGGTCGAGCCCGTCGACGACATCCGGCTCAACGCCGGCGTCCAGGAAAAGATCGAACAACTCTTCGCGGGTGACAGTCATGGTCATCTCCTTGGTGTAGCTGGTGACAGCGGCCTCATCGCCGCAATTTGTGACGCTGGATCTTGCCGGTGGCCGTGCGCGGGAGGGACGGCAGAAATTCGACCATGGCCGGGACCATGTGTTTGGGGAGACGCTCGCGGACGTGGCGCCGCAAGGCCTGGGCCAGCCTGCCGTCGGCTTCGACCCCGGCCGGGGGCACCACAAAGGCCGCCGGGTAGTCCAGACCGTGCAGCGTGCAGCGGGCGACGCAGCACTCGGCCACGGCCGGGTGCGTCTGCAGGCAGTCCTCGACCAGGATCGGCGAAACCCACAGCCCGCCCGACTTGATCATGTCGTCGGCCCGGCCCTGGTACCGGTAGAACCCGTCCTCCTCCACGCACAAGTCGCCGGTTTCGAGCCAGCCTCCCGGCAGCATGGCCTTGGCCGTGGACTCGGGCCGGTTCCAATAGCCCCGCGCCAGCCCCGGACCGCGCACGCGCAGGCGTCCGGGCGTGCCCGAAGGGACGTCTTCACCGCGCTCGTCCACAAGACGGACCTCATAGCCGGGCACAACGCGGCCCAGGGTTCCGGCGAACGCCGATCCCGGCAGGTTGGACAGGAAGACGAAGCCCGATTCGGTTGTGCCCAGTCCGTCGAAAATGTCCACCCCGAGCCAGTCCCGCACCTCCGTGAACACGGGGGCGGGCAGCGCCTCCCCCGCCGAATAACACAGACGCAGGGACGACATGTCTTCCCCGCCCGAACGCGCGCGCAGCAGGGACTGGTAGACCGTGGGAACGGAAAAGAAGACGCTGACCCGGTGCCTGGCCACAAGGCCCATGATCTCTTCCGGATCGGGCGGACCCGGATTGAGGACCAGGGTTGCGCCCGCTCCCAGGGCCAGTCCGATCTGGACGCCCAGTCCGTAGGCGAAGGGCATCTTACTGGAGGACAGGAAAATGTCGTCTGCCGCGTCGCCCAGCACGGCCGGTGCGAAGGTGTGCGGCGGCACGGCCAGGTCGTCGCAGTCGTGCGGCACGCCCTTGGGCCTGCCCGTCGAACCGGACGTGTAGAGCATGAAGCCGGAACTGTCCCTGCCGGCGGCGGTCCGCAACGGAGCGGAAGATGCATCCGGCCGGCCGGCGGGTTCGCCCGGATCGGTTTCCAGGACCGGTCCTTGCCAGGACGTGTCGTGACCCCGCCCGGCGCAGAGCACGAGCAGACGGGGCCCGGCATCGTGCAGGATGAAGTCCCGGTCGGCCAGGCTGACGCGCTCGTTGATGGGCACGGCCACGGCCCCGACGGCCAGGGCGGCCAAAAACCACGTCACCAGGGCCGGGCTGTCCGGCAGCAGCAGGGCCACCCTGTCGCCCGGGACCACGTCCCTGCGCAGCAGTTCGCCGGCCAGGACGCGGATGTCCCGCACCAGCCGGTCGTAGCTCACCAATCGCCCTTCGAAGATCAGCGCCGCCTTGGACGGATGGCGTGCCGCGTGGCCTTCGAGAATGGACAAGACACTGTTCGAATCCATGAATCCCCCTGACGTTTTCCCTGACCGGACACGGAGCGACTCGCCCGGACAATTCCGCCCGGAACGGATTTCTCCGCCGGGCTCCCGGCCCCGCCCCCGGCGAAGCGCCGGAATCTGCCGACGACGAGGCAGCGCGGCGCATTGCCTCGTACACATTTTCCGCGGTCCGCACAATGACGGCAGCTTGCGGCGGGGTTCCTGCACGGCAGCCGCGCACGGTGCGGACAGCGCCTTGTGTTGACAGAAAGCGTTTTTTTTTCGCAGAGTTTTTCAGTTTTTCCCATCAAGGAGCGTCCATGCCACACGGACCCTACGACATCGGCCCCGCCCGCCCGCGCCTGGACGCCCTGTCCAAGGCCTGCGGAGCCGAGCGTTTCAGCACGGATCACTACCCGCCAGGCATGCTCTGGGCCGGGGTCCGGCGCGCCGGCGTCCCCCACGGCCTGATCCGCGAGATCGACACGGCCCGGGCCGCGAGCCTTCCGGGAGTGCACCGGGTGCTGACCCGGGCCGACGTTCCGGGCACCAACCGTCAGGGCATCGTGCACAAGGACATGCCCGTGCTGTGCGGCAGCAGGGTCCGCCACGCCGGGGACCCGGTGGCTCTGGTGGTGGCGGACAGCCGCGACGTGCTGCGCAGGGCCCTTGACCTCATCGGCGTGAGCATCGACCCCCTGCCCGCCGTCTGCGACGTGGACGCTGCCCTGGCCGAAAACGCCCCGCTGATCCATCAAGGCCACGGCTCCAACCTGCTGCTGACCGCCGAAATCCTCAAGGGAGACGCCGAGGCCTCCTTGAAAAAATGTGACGTGATCCTTGAGGAAACCTTTTTCACCCCCTCCCAGGCCCACGCCTTTCTGGAAACGGAAAACGGCGTGGCCCGCATGGACGAGGACGGCGTCCTCCACATGACGGTTTCCACCCAGGCGCCGTTTCGGGACCGTTTCGAGATCGGCCACGCCCTGGGCCTTGCGCCATGGAAGATCCGCATCGAGAGCCCCTTTCTGGGCGGAGGGTTCGGGGGCAAGGACGGCAGCACGGTGCAGTGCCTGCTGGGCCTGGCCGCCATGCGCCTGCCGGGGCGGTGGATCAAGATGTGGTGGGACCGCGAGGAGAGCTTCCTGGCCGGCTACAAGCGCCACGCCGCGCGCCTGGAGTACACCCTGGGGGCCATGGCCGACGGCACCCTCGAAGCCCTGCGTTGCCGACTGTGGTTCGACACCGGAGCCTACGCCCACCTGGGCGGGGAGATCATGGAACTGGGCATGGAGCACGCCGCCGGGCCGTACCGGATCGGCAGCATGGATTGCAGGGGCTGGTGCGTGTACACCAACAATCCCGTGGCCGGAGCCTTCCGGGGCTTCGGCGTGGCCCAGGTCAGCTTCGCCTTCGAGGGCATGATGGACCGCCTGGCCGACCGCCTCGGCCGGGACCGCCTGGACCTGCGCCGCCAGAACGCCCTGCGCAGGGGGGACCGCAACTGCTCCGGCGTGACCCTGACCGCCTCCACGGGGCTGGACGAATGCCTGCGCCGCCTGCGCGAAGACGAGCTCTGGACCTCCAGGCAGGCCTGGAAAAAGGCCGCCCCCCGCTTCACGCGCCGGGGCGTGGGCGTCGCCGCCGTGTTCAACGGCATGGGCTACGGCCGGGGGCTGGCCGACAACGCCATCGCCAAGATCGAACTCACGCCCGAAGGATCTTTCACCATCTACAGCGGCGTGAGCGACATGGGACAGGGCAACGCCTCCACCTACGCCCAGATCGCGGGGGAGACCCTCTGCCAGGACGCCGGCCGCCTGTGCGTCGTCCAGCCGGACACGGAGCTGGCCCACCCGTCTGGGTCGGCCGCGGCCGGGCGCACGACCTACACCTTCGGCAAGGCCCTGATCCAGGCCTGCGAACTCATGGCTTCCAAGCTGATCCGCCGCGCCGCGCTGGCGCTGATGATCGACGAGCCCGGCGGCTTCACCCTGGTGCCCGGCGCGGTCCGGCATCTGCCCACGGGCCGGGAGCTGCCCCTGTCCTCCCTGGGCGCCATGCTCACGCGCGACGACCGCATCTGCGTGGCCGAATATCTCATGCCCGTGTCCCGCGAGGTGCCGGACACGGGCAAGGACTTCGCTCTGGGCTTTCCGCATCTGATCTTCCCCTACGCGGCCCACCTCGTGCGGATCGAGATCGACGAGCTGACGGGCGCGGTCCGGGTCTGCGACTATCTGGCCGCCACGGACGGCGGGCGCGTCCTCAACCCGCAAAATTTCCACCAGCAGATCGAGGGCGGCGTCGCCCAGGGGCTGGGCTTCGCGCTGCTGGAGGACTTCGCGACCTCGGACGGCCAAGTCGCCACCCGGGACCTGTCCACGTATCTCATCCCCACCAGCATGGACCTGCCGGACACGCGCTCACTGGCCGTGGAAACCCTGGAGCATAGCGGCCCCTTCGGCATGAAGGGCGTCGGCGAGGTAGGCCTGAACGGGCCCCTCCCGGCCGTGGCCTCGGCCCTGTCCGACGCCCTGGGAGGATACGCGGTCCGGGCCCCCATAACGCCGGAAACGGTGCTGCACCTTCTTTCAGCCGGAGAACGGGCATGATCATCCATTTCAGCGTCAACGGCCGGGACGTGGAGCGCGACGTGCGGGGGGACGAGCGGGCCGTGGACATCATCCGCGAAGACCTCGGCCTGACCGGAACCAAGGAAGGCTGCGGCACCGGCGAATGCGGGGCCTGCGCGGTCCTGCTGAACGGCCGGGCCCGGCTGTCCTGCCTGACCCTCGCCGCCCAGCTCGACGGCGCGGTCCTGACCACCATCGAGGGTCTGGGGACTCCGGACCGGCCGCACGCGCTGCAGCGCGCCTTCGCCGAGCACGGGGCCGTGCAGTGCGGATTCTGCACGCCGGGCATGGTCGTGGCGGCAGCGGACCTGCTGGCCCGCAACCCCGACCCGTCCAGGGATGACATCCGCGAGGGGCTGTCCGGGAACCTGTGCCGCTGCACGGGCTACTCGCGCATCCTCGACGCCGTGGAAAAGGCCGAGCGATGAGGCGCGTGCACCTGCCCTCCTCCCTGGACGCGCTGTGGCCCCTCCTGAATGACCCGCAGGCGCGGGTCATGGCCGGAGGCACGGACCTCCTTGTCGGGCTCCGCGCCGGCCTGCCGGCCGGCCCCATCTGCTGCCTGGAACGCATCCCTGCCCTGCGCGGCGTGTCCGTGTCCGGTCGTATCGTACGCATCGGCTCGACCACGACCCTGACGGAGCTGCTCGAATGCAGGGACATCGCCGCCGGGCTGCCACTGCTGGGCGCGTCCGTCCGCCGGCTCGGTTCCCCTCTGGTCCGCAACCAGGCCACCCTGGGCGGCAACATCTGCACCGCCTCCCCGGCCGGAGACACGCTGCCCGCACTGTACGCCCTGGGGGCGACCCTCGAACTCGCCTCCCGGTCCTCGACCCGCGCAGTCCCCGTGGAGGATTTCATCACCGGACCGGGACGGACGGTCCTGCGGCCCGGCGAAATCCTCGCCGCCGTGTGCGTCCCGCTGCCGGAGTCCAGAGCCGTCCAGCACTTCGAGAAGATAGGCCGGAGACGGGCCCTGGCCATCAGCGTGGCCAGTCTGGCGGCCTGCCTCGAGTTGGACGGCGGGCGCATCCGCCGCATCAGCCTGGCCCTGGGCAGCGTCGCCCCCACGGTGCTGCGCTGCCGCGAAGCCGAGGAGTGGCTGGCCGGACGCGAACTGACCGCGGACAACCTGACGCAGGCGGCCGAACTTGTGCGCGCCGCGGTGCACCCCGTCAGCGACGTCCGCGCCACGGCCGACTACAGGCGGCAGGTGGCCGCCAACCTGCTTCTGCGTCTCGAGGCACACCGGCCATGAGGGCGGCCCTCCTGACGGTCCTTTTCGTCGTCCTCTGCGGGGCGGCGCAGGCCGGGACGCAGCGTCTGGTCCTGCACTGGCTGCCCCAGGCCCAGTTCGCCGGCGTCCTCATGGCCGAAGAGAAAGGCTTCTACGCCCGCCGTGGAGTCGACCTGGAAATTGTGCCAGGCGGCCCGGACATCAACGTCTCCCGGCACCTGGCCGAAGGCCGGGCCGAATTCGCGACCATGTTCCTGTCCACGGCCCTCGAACGCCGCGCCTCCGGCATGGACCTGGTCCACATCGGCCAGATCGTGCACCAGTCGGCCCTGATGCTCGTGGCCCGCAAGGACTCGGGCGTGCGATCCCTGAACGACCTGCAGGGGCGGCGCGTGGGCATGTGGGGTCCGGATTTCCAGATCCAGCCCCGCGCCCTATTCAAGCGCCTCGGCATCGAGGTGGAGGTCGTGGAGCAGGCGCCGTCCATGGACCTCTTCATGCGCGGCGGCCTCGATGCCGTGTCGGCCATGTGGTATAATGAATACCACACCCTCATGTCCTACGGCCTGGATGAAAAGGACATGACCGCCTTCTTTTTCCGCGACCTGGACCTCAACTTCCCGGAGGACGGGCTCTACTGCCTGCGCGAGACCTACGAACGCGACCCGACTGCGGCGCGGGCCGTGGCCCAGGCCACCCTGGAAGGGTGGACTTACGTCTTCGCCCATCCCGAAGAGGCCCTGGAACTGGTCGTCCGGCGCATGAAGGAGCACAAGGTCAGGGCCAACCGGGCCCACCAGCGCTGGATGCTGGCCCGCATGCAGGACATCATCCTGGCCGGGGGCGCCCCGCGACTGAACCTGGACCGCGCCGACTTCGAGGCCGCGACCGCCGCCCTCGTGGAACAGGGTTTCATCTCCGACCCGCCCGGTTACGCGGATTTCGTCATGGAGCCCGGGCCATGAAACGCATGGCCATCGCCACCCGCCTGTCGCTGCTGATCCTGGCCTGTGTCACGGCCATCGTCGTCCTCGTGGCGGGTTACGCCTTCGAGTCCTCCAGACGGACCATGGTCGACATGGCCCGCGAAAACGGGGCGCTGCTGGCCCAGTCCACGGCCGGCCGCATCAGCGCCCAGCTCAAGGCCACGGCCAAGGTCACGGAAACCGTGGCCGCCACCCTGGAGGACGCGGACATGCGGGAAAGCGAGCTGCGCGACCTGACCCGCCGCATTCTCTTCAGCAACCCCGGCATCTTCGGCTCGGCCATCGCTTTCGAGCCCCACGCCTTTCAAGCCGGCCGCCGGTTCTTCGCCCCCTTCTCCTTCAGGCAGGACAGCCACGTCACCTCCACCACCCTCGGCGGAGCGGATTACAACTACTTCGCCATGGACTGGTACCAGCTGGCCAGGGAGCTCAATCAACCCATCTGGACCGAACCCTATTTCGACGAGGGCGGCGGCAAAGCCCTCATGGTCACCTACTCCGCCCCCTTCGCGCGGGTGACGCCCCGGGGTCTGCAGCTCACGGGCGTCGTCACGGCCGACGTCAACCTCGATTGGCTGCAGCGCATGATCTCCTCCATCCGGGTCTCGGACAACGGGCACGTCTTTCTGCTCTCGCGCTACGGGGCCTACATCGCCCACCCCGACGCGGAACTGATCATGAACGAGACGATCTTCACCCATGCCGAAGAGCTGAACCACCCGCCCCTGCGGGAGCTCGGCACGGAGATGGTCTCCGGCAGGTCCGGGTTCGTCGAATTTTCCGACTTCCCCGGCGTGGGCGCCGCCTTCGTTTCCTTCCAGCCGTTGCCTGACGAGCACTGGTCCCTCGGCGTGGTACTGCCCAAGGACGAACTGCTGGCCGGCGTGAACCGGCTGACCCGCGTCATGGCCGGTATCGGTCTGGCCGGGTTCGCGGTCCTGGCCGGGGTGGTCCTGCTGGTCTCGGGCTCCATCACCCGCCCCTTGCGCATCCTGACCGGTGCGGCGGCCGGCATCGCCGGGGGCGATCTCGACCAGCCCATGCCGTTCATCGCCCCGGGCGACGAGGTGGGCGATCTGGCCGCCTCCTTCGAGCGCATGCGGACATCCCTCAAGCGGCACATCGCGAACCTGACCGAGACCACCGCCGCCAAGGAACGCATCGAGTCCGAGCTGCGCATCGCCCACGACATCCAGATGGGCATCCTGCCCAAGACCTTTCCGCCCTTCCCCGACAGGACCGAACTGGACGTCTTCGCCTCCATCCTGCCCGCGCGGGAAGTGGGCGGAGACCTCTACGACTTCTTCTTCATCGACGGGCACCGCTTCTGCTTCCTGGTGGGCGACGTTTCGGGCAAGGGCGTGCCCGCAGCCTTCTTCATGGCCGTGACCAAGACCCTGATCAAGGCCGTGGCCGAGCGCGAGCCGGAGCCGGGCCGCATCCTGGCCAGAGTCAACGACGAGCTGGCTGCGGACAACGACTCGTGCATGTTCGTGACCCTCTTCCTGGCCGTCCTGGACACGCGCACGGGCAGGCTCGGATACGGCAACGCCGGGCATCCCTCCCCACTGCTGCTGCGCGCCGGACTTCCCCCGGAGCGGATCGCCGGCATGGAGGAGCCCATGGCCGGGGCCATGCCGGACATCGACTACAGCACCGGCACCCTCGACCTTGTCCCCGGCGACGCGCTCTTCCTCTCCACCGACGGGGTGAGCGAAGCCATGAACCCGGACCTCGAACTGTACTCGGACGACCGCCTCCTGGAAACCGTGGCCGGGCAGGCCCGCGCCGGAGCGCGCGACCTGGTCCTGGCCGTGTCCGCGTCGGTCACCGCCTGGGCCGGAGACGCGGAGCAGTCGGACGACATCACCATGCTCGCCGTGCGCTATCTCGGCCCAGGCCCAGGGCGAACTTCACCATCATAAGGAGACAACCATGGACATCCAGACCCGGACCGTCGGGACAAAAGCGCTGCTCACCTGCTCCGGCCGCATGGACGCCGTCTCCGCCCCCCGTTTCGAGTCCGCCTGCGCGGAACTGCTCGGACAGGGGTGCACGACGCACGTCGCGGACCTGACCGGGCTCGAGTACATCAGCTCCGCCGGACTCCGCAGCATCCTGGCCGCCGGCAAGCGCCTCAAGGCCGCCGGCGGCAGCCTCTCCTTCTGCGGCCTGTCCGGCATGGTCGACGAGGTCTTCAGGGTTTCGGGATTCCTGAAGCTGTTCACGATCCACCCGTCCGCGGACGCGGCCCTGGAGGGGTGATGGAAACGACAGGGGGCGTCTGCCTGCGCATCCCGGCCACCCTCGAAAGCCTCGCCCTGGTCCAGGACTTTGTCGGCAGCCGAGGCGCTCGCCTGGGCCTCGGCGCCGAACTGGCTGCCAGGCTCGAACTGGTGGTCGAGGAACTGGTGGTCAACATCGGCAGCTACGCCTACCCCCAAGGCGGAGGCGACATGGAGGTGGACTGCCTGCTCACCCCGGATGCGGCCAGCTTCTGCCTGATCCTGCGCGACTGGGGCGTGGCCTTCGACCCCCTCGGCCGCGAGGCTCCGGACCTGGATGCAGGGCTCGACGAACGGGAGCCGGGCGGCCTGGGCATCTTCCTGGTCCGGGAACTGGCCGACGAGTGCACCTACCGCCGCCACGGCGACATGAACGAATTCAGGGCCTGCTTCGCCCTGGCAAAGGACGGGCGCAGATGACACGCGAAAAGACCATCACCCTGAAGCTGCACGCGGACCCGGCCTGGATTCCCATGGTCCAGGGCGTGGCCGAGCAGTGCGGCGCGGTTTTCGGCCTCGACCACGGCAAGGCCCTGCGCCTGACCATGGCCGTGGAGGAACTGCTGGCCTACCTCGCCGAACTGGCCCCCAAGGCGCCCCTCGAACTGCGTCTCGAACCCGGCGCGAGTCACGTCGACACGCGGTTTTCCTTCACGGCCCGCGACGCCGACCTCTGGGCCATGAACATCACCGCGTGCGGGGACGCCTGCGCCGAGGACAACCTGCAGGCCATGGGCCTGCTCCTGGCCGCGCGCATGAGCGACGGCTTCGAGGCGCACCGCGACAGCGCAAACGTGACCCTGCGCCTGCGCATGGACCGCTCCTATCCGGGCATCGAAAGCCGGGAGGCGGAACGCTTCGCTCCCCGCGGCGAGGTGACGTTTCTCCCGGCCGACGAGCCGAGCCTGATCAAGGAGGCCTGCGCCCTGACGGCGGCACTCTACCCCCAGCGCCTCGTGCCTCCGGCCTTCAGGACCCCGGGCAAGGTGGTCGACCGGATCCGGGGCGGCGAGCTGTGCGGCGTCCTGGCCCTGGACCGCGGGGGCACGGTCTGCGGCCTGATGACCTGGGAACCGCTGTCCGCCACCAGCGTCTCCTTCTGCGGACCGTACGTCTTCACCCGGGAGAGGGCCGCCACCGCGCGAGGCCTGACGGAACGTCTCGTCGGCGCCGTGGCCCGGACCCCCGTTGCGGTCATCCTGAGCCAGATGCCCACGGAAGACCTGCCCGAGGGTGAAGCCGAACTGCTGGGGACCCTGCCCCTGGCCCAGGCCGACGGCACGCCGGCCCCCCTTCCGGTCTGGTATCGGGACATGCGCGAGGACAACGGCCTGGCGGTATGGACCCACCCGGCCCTCGAAGGCTTCCTGCGGGAGACGTACGACCGGCTTTTCCTCGTGCGCGACATCCATCCCACCTCCCGGCAGGGAGAACAGGTGGCCGGGCGCTCGGTCTTCGCCACGTCCATCCGACCCGAAGCCAGCCAGGCGGTGATCATCCCCATGCTTGACGGCGAGGATGCCTCCGCCACCGTGCGCGGGCACGTCCAGCTGCTCCAGTCCGAAGGGTACCGCAACATCCTGGCCCATCTGGATCTGGCCTTCGGCTGGCAGGCGGCCCTGGCCCCGGCCTTTCTGGAAAACGGCTTCGAGCCTCGCGTCCTGCTCCCCCACGCGGGACAGGCGGACATGGTGGTGCTGCAGCATGCTGAATCTTGAACGCCTGGTGCCGGCCCACGTCTGGCGCTTCGAGGTCTACACGCCGAGCAGGCCGGACCAGGAGCTGATGCGGCTTTTCCGCGTCGACCACCTGCACCGCCTCAACAATAACGAGAACCCCCTCGGCCCCCCGCCCGAAGCCGCCCGCATCGTGCAGGGCTTCCCGCCCCGCCTGGCCCCCATCTACCCCAGCGGCGACGCCTACGCCCTGCGGCAAATCCTGGCCGGACGCTTCGGCAAGTCGCCGGACCAGTTCCTCGTCGGCAACGGCTCCTGCGAACTCATCACCAGCGTCATCAAGGCCTTCTGCGCCGAGGGCGACACCATCGTCACCGCGGACAGGACCTTCGCCGTCTACGAATGGGTGGCCGAATTTTCCGGCATCGCGGCCCGTCTGGTCCCGCTCATGGATTTCGGCTTCGACCCCAAGGGCATGCTCGCGGCCGGCGACGAGCGCACCAAGATCCTCTTTGTCTGCAACCCCAACAACCCCACGGGCACCTGGTGGGACACGGGGACCCTGCGCCGCTTCCTGGACGCGGTGAACGGCCGGCGGATCGTGGTGCTGGACGAGGCGTATTTCGAATATGTGGACCAGCCCGGTTTCCCCAACGGCATGGACCTCCTGGACGAGTACCCCAACCTGGTCGTCTTTCGCACCTTCTCGAAGATGTACGCCCTGGCGGCCCTGCGCATCGGCTACCTGTGCGGTTCCCCGGCCGTGGTCGACATCGTGCGCCGCACCCACGTCGTCTATTCCGTCAACTCCCTCGCCCAGCAGGCCGCGGCGGCGGCCCTGGAGAACGACGGGCCGTTCATCGCCCGGACGCGCGCCATGGTGGCCGCGGGCAAGGACAGGATAAAGGCCCTGTGCACGGAACTGAATCTGCCGTGCCAGTGCGGGGAGGGAAACTTCGTCATGATCCGCGTGCCGGTGGCCGACACCCTGCTATACCGCAAGCTCATGGCCAAGGGGGTCATGATCCGGACCATGACGGGGTTCCGTTTTCCGGGCTGGATCAGGGTCAGTATCGCGCAGGAGGAGGTGATGGAGGTATTCTGCGGGGCCATGCGGGACGTGCTGCGCCCCTGAATGGTAAAAAGCGGCGTTGCAGGCCGAGGTCCCGACGGAGCGGACCTGGCCGCCCCGTCGGGAAAAAACTGATCAGATGGAGATCTTCGCGCCCAGAAGCGCCGCGAACTTGGCGATCCAGTCCGGGTGCGCGGGCCAGGCCGGGGCCGTGACCAGGTTGCCGTCGACGTGGGCCTTGTCCAGGGCGATGTCGGCGTACCGGCCGCCGGCGCAGGTCACGTCCGGGCCGCAGGCCGGGTAGGCCGAGCAGGTCTTGCCTTGCAGCACGCCGGCCGTGACCAGGACCAGGGGGCCGTGGCAGATGGCCGCGATGGGCTTGCCGGCCGCGTTGAACTCGCGCACGATTTCCAGCACCCGCGGGTTGAGGCGGATGTATTCCGGGGCGCGCCCGCCGGGCACGACCAGACCGACGTACTCGGCGGAATCCACGGCGGCGAAATCCTTGTTCAGCGTGAAGTTGTGGCCGCGCTTCTCGCTGTAGGTCTGATCCCCCTCGAAGTCGTGGATGGAGGTGCGCACGAACTCCCCGGCTTTCTTGTCCGGACAGACGGCCTCCACCGCGTAGCCAAGCATGGTCAGGGCCTGGAACGGCACCATGACCTCGTAATCCTCTACATAGTCGCCGACCAGCATGAGTATCTTCTTGGACATGACGAAATCTCCTCGTGTTGAGAGTGAAGATGACGACGCCTGAAAACCGGCAGAGAGCATCAGGCCTTGGGGCCGTTTTCCTCCGGACCCTTCACCGGCTCGATGTCGACGGGATCGGGCGTATTTATGGCGGATTTGAAATTCCTGAGGGCCCGTCCCATGTCGGACCCGATGCGGGGCAGGTTCTTGCCTCCGAAGACAAACAGGGCGATGACCAGAACGATCAGAAGTTCCTGAACACCTATGCCGAACATGAAGGCCTCCCGGGCGAAACAGGGTGATTGGACCCGAACCCCGCCTGCGCATCCGCTGCAGATGGTTGCAGTGACGCACTGCGGGCCGGTGCTCCCGAACTAGTCGAGGTGCCCGAAAACAGCAAGCTCTCGCCCGCCCCCCACGACGGGAATCTCGCCGCCCAACAGGGCGACGAGAACGGCGCTCCTGAGCAGGGCGTAGGCCGAATCCGGGGCCGCCGCGTCGGCCATCGTGCCCCGCACGCCGTCCAGAAAGGAGATTTCCCCGTCGGCATTGCGGTCCGTCACTGCCAGGACCGGCGCCCCCCCTTCCCCGTACACCACGACCTCCAGGGAAACGCCGTACCCTGCGCCCTCCCGGATGGTCACGTCGGTCGGCCCGAGCCACGTCCGCAGCCGCGCCTCGTAGGCGCAGACCCCGTCCGGGCAGTCCGGCAGCCCGTCGTCGGCCAGGTCCGGCACCTGCGTGAAGGGCCTGACAAGGCCGAACAGGCCCCGCGCGCCGTTGAAGATGAGGACCGGGTCCCCGACCCGGCAGAGGTTGAAGAGCTTCTCCATGTCCCGGTTGTCCAGGGCGATGCAGCCCTCGGTCCAGTCCCGCTCCCGAAACTCGCCGAATTGCCTGGAGACGCCTCCGCCGTGGATGGCGACGGCGCAGCCGAGGCCCGTGTCGCACGGAGTCGGCCTGGACGCGAGCACCGCCTTGCGGATCCTCCTGTAGGCCGCCGGGGAGACCAGACCCGAGGCCAGCCCCCGCTGGGCGTCGGCCAGGTTCGGGTAGGACAGGCCGAGGGTGCGGTGGAAGCGCGTCTGGCTCTTGTGGTACGTGATGGAATACAGTCCCTCCGGGGTGGCCAGGTCATGAGCCCGGACCTTGTCCGACACCGGGTCCACGCCGAAGCTGACCGGAAAACTGGCCGCCAGCCGCCCGCCCACGTACAGCGTCAGCTCTCTCGTGGCCTTGTCCACGACAACGACGCGCCGGGCCGACGGCTCTGCCGCCTGCAGTCCGGACGCGGAAAAAGCAAGCAGAAAGAGGAATAGCAATTGACTTCGAAAATTGTGGAGGAGTAACATACAGTCCTAAAAAGATACCGGCAACACTCAACGCATGGGAGGATGCACGATGTTGACGAAAAAAACGGTTCTCACACTGTCCATGACACTGTTTCTTGCCGCGCTTCTGTTTGGGGCCACGGGTTGCGCCAACCTGAGCAAGGAGGACAGGGCCCTGCTGGAGAGCACGCGCCAGTCGGCCGAAGAGGCCAAGGCCGCGGCTGCCAGGGCCGAAGCCGCCAGCCAGCGGCTCGAAGCCCAGGGCGTACGCCTCGAAAAGGCAGCCGCCAGCGCGGAACAGTCCGCAACCAAGGCCGAGATGGCGGCCGAACGAGCCGAGGCCGCGGCCCTCAAGGCCGAACGCATCTTCGACAAGTCCCTGAAGAAGTAGCTCACTCCTTCCTGGGGCGCGCCACGGCCATAGGCACTCCCGACTTTTCGGCCAAGGCCCTGTCCAGGGCCGCGCGGTCGAGTTCGAGAGGTCCTATGGCCGTCTCGTAATAGAGCACCTCGTCCATGACCTTGGCCAGCGAATTGCCGAGCCTGCCGTCGAAGTCCTCGAAGACCTGGACCCACAATTTCCCATCTGCCCAGCCGAACTTGATGGGCTCGTAGATGACCATCACTGTGGCGCCGACGGGCACCAGCGGATAGAGCGCGCCCACGTCCTCGGGATACATGCGGATGCAGCCGTGGCTGACCCGGCGCCCGACCCCCCAGGGCTTGTTGGTCCCGTGGATGCCGTAGAGGCCGCGCGAGAGCCGGAAGACGAAGTCGCCCAGGGGGTTGTCCGGCCCGGGGGGCACCTCGGCGGGCAGGTCGGGTTCCTCCCTGCGGATGGACTCCGGCACCACCCACGTCGGATTGGCCGTCTTGCTCTTGACCGCGTACTCTCCCAGTTCCGTCAGGTACCCTTCCCGGCCGATGCCGATGGGCGCGGTGAAGAAGAAGTCGTGGCCGCCGTTTGAAAAGAAGTAGTACAGGCGCATTTCGGCCAGGTTGACGACGAAGCCCGTTTCCGGGTGATCGCGCGGGGGCACGAAGGTCAGTGGCAGGCGCACCAGACTGTCCCTGGGCGGCACCCACGGGTCGATGCCCGGGTTGGCGGTCACGATCTGATTGTAGCCGAGGCCGAACTCCCGGGCGATGTCCAGGAGCGTGTCATGCTCCCGCGCCTGGACCATGCGCGTCACACCGTAGACGCCGGTGCCGGGCTCCATCATGAAGCTGCGCAGGGCCCAGGAGGGGCAGGCCCCAAGCAGGACCCAGACGAGGGCCGATGCGGCGACGAACAGGCAACGCTTTCTTTTCATGTCTTCTCAATCCCCACGAGTACGGCCGCCGGGGCCGTGATGCGCGCCGAGCGTGCCGCGGGACCGGCGGGCCTGGGGGCGGCCCGGCTGCGGTCCCGGAATTTCCGCTTCGAGCCGACGACGACTCTCTTCCGCCATGTTTTCAACTCCACCCTACCAGACTCGGCCGCCGCTGTCCCGGCCCCGGACCGCCACCGTTCGCGCCCCCCTCACCCCCCGAGAATCCCCGACAGCCCCTGCGCCGCGGACTTGTGCACCAGGGCGATGACCTCGTCGCCCGCCACGAGCACGGTCTCGCCGTGGGGGATGACCAGCCGTCCGCCGCGCAGTACTGCGACCAGGATGCATTCGGCCGGAAAGGTCAGTTCCACGACCCTCTTGCCCGCGGCCGGGGCATGGGGTTGCACGGTCTGCTCCACCAGGGAGCAGTCGCCCCTGGAGAGCTTGAGCAGGGTCGTCATGCCGCCCAGGGACATCTCCTCGGCGATGAGCTGGGCCATGAGCCCGGCCTGGTTGACGGCTGCGTCCACGCCCATGGCCGGCGTGAACATCCAGCCGTTTGCCGGGTCCTTGACCCTGGCGATGGTGCGCGGCACGCCGAATTCGAAGCGCGCCAGGCTCGTGGCCACCAGGTTCGTGGCGTCCGTGCCGGTCACCGCCGCCAGGACGTCGGCGTCCCTCACGCCCGTGGCCTCCAGCACGGCCGGGTCGGCGCCGCTGCCGGTCACGACGCACCCGTCCGGCAGCGCCTCGTGCAGGGCCCGGAGTTCCCCGGCATGGCGCTCGATGATCCGGACCTGATGCCCTCCGGCCAGCAGCAGCGTCGCCAGGTGTGTCCCGACCTTTCCCCCGCCCACGATGATCACCTTCTTCATGGCTCACCTCACGTCAGGGCCAGAATGGAGCGCAGCCGCTCCGAGGATTCGCGCAGCACGGCGACGTAGACGGTGTCGTCGCGCTCGAACGCCGTTTCGGACGAGGGCAGCAGGATCCGTCCCCGCCTGCCCACGGCCACGACGTGCATCTCGCCGAAGACCGTCAGATACCCCGTCTTGCGGCCTTCGAGGGGCGGCGGGACGGGGAAGCACACGATCTCGGCCTGACCGTCGCCCAGGCTCGCCAGAACTTCGGACTCCGCATAGAGGAGCAGGTCGGCGATGCGGTTGACGGCCCAGTCGAAAGGCGCGACGACCTGCACGCCGAGCCGGCGGTAGAGCTCCGCGTTCTGCGGGTCATGCAGGCCGGCCACCACCCTGGGGACGCGGAAGACAAGGCGGGCCAACCGCGCGACGACCACGTTGGTCTCGTCGCTGCCCGTCACGGCCGCCAACCCGTCGGCCTGTCCGATGCCTGCGCGGACCAGGACGTCCCGGTCGAAGCACCCGCCTGCGACCAGCCTGTCCCGCAGCGACGGTTCGAGCCGCTCCGCCCCCGAGTCGTCGTCCACGAAGGCGAAGTCGTGGCCCCCGCGGCGCAGGGCCAGGGCCAGCCCCGTGCCCATCCTACCGCACCCGACGATGACGTATCTCATGTAACGACTCCCGTATGCTTGGTTTTCTCCATCCGGCGCAGCACCCATTTCCGGGCCTCGTCGGCCAGCAGGAGGAGCGGCGTCCAGGCGAAGAGGAACACCCAGTTGAAAAGCGGGAAAGGTCCTGTCCCGACCAGCCTCTGGGCCGGCGGCCAGTGGACGATGGCCGCGACGACCGCCAGTTCGCTGGCCACGCCGAGCCACAGGAGTCGGTTCCCGAAGGCCGGGACCCGAAGCGACGACGCCCGCTCCGTGCGCTGGGCGAAGAGGTTGCCGATCTGGGTAGTCACGACGCAGGCCAGGGCCATGGCCGTGGCGGACTCGTACAGCGGGCCGGCGGACGGCAGGTCGAGCCACTGGCCCCAATGCCCATTGGTCCAGTACAGGAAATAGAAGGCGGCCATGACCGCCAGACTCTGCAGCGGCCCCAGGAACAGGTAGGCCCGCGCCAGAAGGCCGGGGGTGATGACGTGCTCGCGCAGGTTTCGGGGCAGTCGGTCCATGAGGCCCGCCTCGGCCTTTTCCGCGCCCAGGCCCAGGGCCGGCAGCAGGTCCGTGCCCAGGTCCACGGCCAGGATGTGCATGACGTTCAGGGCCAGGGGGATGCGCCCGCCGCTCAAGGCGAAAAGGATGAAGGGCACGGCCTCGGGGGTGTTGCTCGTGAAGATGTATGTCGTGAACTTCTTGATGTTGGCGAAGACGGCGCGGCCTTCCTCGATGGCGCCGACGATGGTCGCGAAATTGTCGTCCGTGAGGATGACGTCCGCCGCCTCCTTGGCCACGTCGGTGCCCGAGAGGCCCATGGCGATGCCGATGTCGGCCTTCTTGATGGCCGGGGCGTCGTTGACTCCGTCGCCGGTCACGGCCACCACGTGCCCCGCCCGCTGCAGGGCCAAAACGATGCGCAGCTTGTGCTCCGGGGCGGCGCGGGCGAAGATGACCTCCCCGCTCAGGGCATCGTCCAGGGCCGCCTCGTCCATGGCGTCGAGGTCCGCGCCGCTGACGATGCGCGCCCGCCCGTCCCGCCCGTCCCGCCCGTCCCGGATGATACCAATGCGGCGCGCCACGCTCTCGGCCGTCAGGCCGTAGTCCCCGGTGATCATGACAATGCGGATGCCCGCCCGACGGCACGTGGCCACGGCCTCCTCGACCTCGGGCCGGGGCGGGTCCATCATGGCCACGAGGCCCAGAAACGTCATGTCCGCCTCGACGTCCCCGGCCGGCAACCGGCCAAGATCGGCGCCGGCAAGCCCTTCGCCGCGCACGGTCCGCCTGGCCACGGCCAGGACCCGCAGTCCCGAACGGGCGAAGCCGTCGCCCGCGCCCATGATGCGGGCGCGGGCGGGCTCGTCCAGGGGCCCCTCGTCCCCGCCCGCGAGCATCCGGGTGCAGAGTTCCAGCACCTCCCGCGGCGCGCCCTTGGCATGGACCAGGGTCTCGCCGTCGCCGCGGTGCACGGTGCTCATGCGGCGGCGCCTGGAGTCGAAGGGCAATTCGCGCAACCTGGGCGTGGCCCGCTCCTCGACGGCCAGATCGACGCCCGCCTTCAGGGCCGCCACCCGCAGGGCCGCCTCCGTCGGGTCCCCGATGACCGTCCAACGTGAACTGCCTTCGCCGGGCGGCTGCAGGCGGGCGTTGGTGCACAGCCCGGCGGAAAGCAGCAGCGCGTGCAAGCCGCCACCGCGGGGAACCTCCACCGCTTCGTCGCCGCGCCACATGCCGCCGTCCGGGGCGTACCCCGTGCCCGTGACGCGCAGGGCATCACCCTCGGGGACGCCGGGCAGCCAGATCTCGCGCACCGTCATCTCGTTCTGGGTCAGGGTCCCGGTCTTGTCCGTGCAGATGACCGAGGCGCAGCCCAAGGTTTCCACGGCCGAGAGGCGCTTGACCAGAGCGTTGCGTCCGGCCATGCGCTGCACGCCCATGGCCAGGGACAGGGTAACGGTCGGCAGCAGCCCCTCGGGCACGAAGGCGACGATCATGCCCATGCCGAAAACGAGTCCTTCGGCCCAGTCCATGCCGGCCAGCAGGACGGACAGGAGGAAGAACACGCACCCCGAACACACGGCGATGACCGTGACGACCCGCGTGACCCGGCGCATCTCCTTCTGCAGGGGGCAGAGCTCCTCCGCGATGCCCTGGGTGAAACCGGCGATCTTCCCGAACTCGGTGGCCATGCCCGTGGCGAAGACCACGCCCCGGCCCGTGCCCGAGACCACGCTCGTCCCGGCAAAGGCGACGTTCGGGGTCTCCAGCCGCGACATACCCCGGCCGGCGACCGCCCCGTGGGTCTTGAGGACGCTTCGCGACTCGCCCGTCAGGGTCGACTGGTCCAGGCGCAGGTCTGCGGACTCGATAAGCCGCGCGTCGGCACAGACCCGGCAGCCCTCCGCCAGCACCAGGACATCCCCCGGCACGAGGGTGGCGGCATCGACCAGCAGGATCTCGCCGCCACGCACGACGCTCGCCTTCTCGTCCAGCATCCGACGCATGGCCTCGGTGGCCTTCTCGGCCTTGAACTCCTGCCAGAAGCTTAACGCCCCGTTGATGACGTTCACGGCCCAGATGGAAAAGGCGAGCTGCGGCATGCGGGCGAAGATGGCCACGAAACCTGCGATCCAGAGAAGCATGGCCATGAGGTGGGTGAAGTTGGCCAGAAACTTGAGCGGCAGAGACGCGTTGCGGGCGACGGCGATGGTGTTGGGCCCGAAGCGGGCCAGGCGCGCCGCGGCCTCCGGCGTGCCCAAACCGTCGGGACCGCTGCCCATGGCCCGGCAGGCCTCGGCGGCCGGCAATGCTTCGAAGGATGCCGTCCGATCGAAAATATCGTGTTGACCCATGAAGACCCGCCCATGCCCGCGGGAGGGGGACACGTTCTCTTCCACCCGCACCGGATGCCGGGGCCGACAGTACCCACGGCGCCCGACGATCCGAAACGTGCCTTCTCGTACCAGAATACAGCTCCAAACGTCCAACGAAACGCCCTCGATCCTGCGACATATCAAAACGCGTACGGAGAACTTTCCATACCTGCAGGGTAGCCTTTACACCTTGCTGTACATCTACTAGCCTCGATCAATGACCACTCGGACTGCACAGCCCGGCACGTTCCGGTTCGACACGGGTTCGGATAACGCATGACACGTTTGCGATCGACACTTCAGGCCGCGGTTTTCTGGATCGTGCTGCTGGCCCTGTCCCTCGGCTGGAACTGGCAACAGATCGAACAGTCGATGACGGGGCTGGCCGAGTCCGAAGCCAATGCCGCCTTCCAGAAGGACCTGACCTATAGGCTGTGGGCCGCCATGCAGGGGGGCGTCTACGTCCCGCCTTCGGAGAAGACGCCGCCCAACCCCCATCTGGCGCATGTCCCGGACCGCGATGTCAAGACGACCGCAGGGAAGGCACTGACCCTGGTCAACCCGTCCTACATGACACGCCAGGTGCACGAACTGGGCAAGGAAAAGTACGGCCTGCGCGGGCACATCTCCAGCCTCAAGCCCCTGCGTCCCGAAAACGCCCCCGACGAGTGGGAATCCTCCGCCCTGCGTGCATTCGCCGCCGGGAGCCGCAAGGAGACCACCCGGCAGGCCCTCGACGGGCAGCCCTTCTTCAGGCTGATGCGCCCGCTCCAGGCCGATCCTCCCTGCCTCAAATGCCACAGCGTCCAGGGCTACGCCCAGGGGGACATCATCGGCGGCATCAGCGTCTCGGTGCCCATGCAGACCTATCTCGACCTCGCGGGGCAGCAGCGCCTGCGCCTGATCGTCGCGCATCTCTTCATCGGCCTGCTCGGGCTGGCCGGACTGTGCGCGAGCCACGTTCATTTCCGCAATTACAAGCGCTCGCTGCGCGAGAGCGAGGACAGGTTCGAACAGCTGGCCGAGCACAGCCGCACCGTGACCTGGGAGGTGAACGCCGACGGTCTTTTCACCCATGTCGGCAAGGCGGCCGCTTCCGTACTGGGCTATGCCCCGGAAGACCTCGTCGGTCGCATGCGGTTCTACGACCTCCACCCCGCAGAGGGACGGGAAGCCTTCAAATCTTCGACCTTCGACGTTTTCGAACGCAAGGGGGTCTTCACGAACTTCGAGAACCCGGCGCGCACCCGGGACGGACGCGACATCTGGCTGTCCACCAACGGCTTCCCCCTGCTCGATGGCGCGGGCAACCTCCTCGGCTATCGGGGCAACGACACCGACATCACCGCCGAAAAACAGGCCCGGGCCCAGCTCGCCCAGCGCGAAGCCATGCTCGCCTCGATGCTTGAAAACCTGCCCGTGGACTTCTGGGCCCGCGACCTGGACGGCCGCGGCATCATCCAGAGCCGGCTGAGCAAGGAGCACTGGGGGGATTTCTGCGGCCCGGACTTTGCCGACCAGCCCATGCACACGGACAACGCTGGGAAATGGGAGGCCAAGCACGCCCGGCTCTTTGCGGGGGAAACCGTCGAGCAGGAAGAGGAACTGACCCTGGCCGACGGACGGCGCCGCATCTTCCACTCCATGGGCGCGCCCATCGTCATGCACGGCGAGGTGGCAGGCATCCTGGGCCTCAACCTCGACATCACGGAGCGCAAGATCATCGAGGCCCAGCTGAGCCGCGAACGACTCCTCAGCGACGCCATCTTCGACAGCATCCCGGGTCTGCTCTACCTCTACGACCAGGACGGACGGCTGGTGCGCTGGAACCGGAAGCACAGCGAAATGACGGGTTACACGGACCGGGAACTCTCCACCATGCACCTCATGGACTGGTACCGGGACGACCCCGCCACG
The DNA here is from genome assembly GCF_054657795.1 of Desulfomicrobium salsuginis. Lineage (NCBI taxonomy): Bacteria > Pseudomonadati > Thermodesulfobacteriota > Desulfovibrionia > Desulfovibrionales > Desulfomicrobiaceae > Desulfomicrobium > Desulfomicrobium salsuginis. The sequence continues at coordinate 1,367,652 of NZ_BAAHYA010000002.1, forward strand.
CAGGACAGGATCGCCAAGGCCATCGAGCGCGTGCTTGAGCACGGCATCGGCGCCGAGGAGGCTGAGCTTCAGACCAAGGACGGGCGCCGGATCCCCTTCTTCTTCACCGCCGTGCGCCTGGAGCTTGAAGGCCGGACCTACTTCACCGGCATCGGCATCGACATGACCGACCGCAAGCGATCCGAGGAGGCCCTGCGCCAGAGCGAGGAGCGCCTGGCCCTGGCCCTGGAGGCCGCCACCGACGGCCTGTGGGACTGGAACCTCGAAACGGGCGAGACGTATTTCAGCCCCCGCTATCTGGGCATGCTCGGATATGCGCCGGGGGACCTCGAACTGAACGTCGACAGCTGGGAACGCCTGCTCCATCCGGATGACCGCGAGGAGGCCAAGCGGACCGAGCTGGACCACATCGAACGCAACGAACCCTTTTCCATCGAATTCCGCCTGCGCAACAAGGCCGGGGGATGGCAGTGGGTCATGAGTCGCGGCAAGGTAGTGGATTGGACTGCAGACGGGCGCCCGCGGCGCATGGTCGGCACCCATGTGGACATCGACCAGCGCAAGCGCATGGAGAACGAGCTGGTCAAGGCCAAGGAGGCCGCCGAAGCCTCTAACGCCGCCAAGTCGGAGTTTCTGGCCAACATGAGCCATGAGATCCGCACCCCATTGAACGGCATCATGGGCACGCTGCAACTCCTGGAGTCCGGAGCGGGTAACGAGGAGCAGCGCCGCACCTGTGCCCTGGCCCTGCAGGCCACGGGCCGGCTGACGCGACTGCTGTCCGACATCCTCGACCTGTCGCGGGTGGAGGCGGGCAAGATGCAGATGCGCGTCGAACCCTTCAACCTCCGCGAAGCCCTCGAACACAGCGTCGACCTCTTCAAGCCCATCGCCCTGCAGTCGGGTCTGGCGTTCAGCCACCACTTCGACCCGGCCCTCCCGGAATACGTGGCCGGTGACGCCGTCCGCGTCCAGCAGGTGCTCATGAACCTGATCGGCAACGCCTTCAAGTTCACGACCACGGGACATGTCACCGTGGAGGCCTCCCCCCTGCGGTCGAAAGACGACGGCAGCGTGCGGGTCTTCTTCGCGGTTTCGGACTCCGGGCGCGGCATCGACGACGAATCCCTGCGCACCCTCTTCCAGCCCTTCAGCCAGGTCACCACGGGGTTCACCAGGGATCACCAGGGCGCCGGCCTCGGGCTGGCCATCACCCGGCGGCTGGTGGCTCTCATGGGCGGCACCATGAACGTGGAAAGCGAGCCGGGCGTCGGCTCGGTCTTCTCCTTCAGCCTGACCTTCGCGGCCACCGATGCGCTCCCGACCGCACCGGAACCGGTCGAGGATCGCCAGGCAACGCCGCACCCGGCGCACATCCTTCTGGCCGAGGATGACGAGGTGACGATCTTCGCCACGCACGCGCTCCTGGCCAAGGCCGGATACGAGGTCAGCGTCGCCCGCACCGGGCACGAGGCGGTCGCCCTGCTCCGGGAGCGAGACTTCGGGCTCGTGCTCATGGACGTCCAGATGCCCGGCATGGACGGCGTCGAGGCGACGCGGCTCATCCGCAGCGATCCCGGCCTCGGGGCCAAGCGGGGCATTCCCGTCATCGCCCTGACGGCCTTCGCCATGGACGGGGAGAAGACGGCCTTCCTCGCGGCCGGCATGGACGCGCATGTGTCCAAGCCCGTCGGGATGAAGGAACTGCTCCGGGCCATCGACGCAGTCCTTTCGGGCCAGGCCGTCCGTTCATGACAGGATCGTCCCCGAAGGCCGGCCCCACGCGGGAAACATTCGTGCGGATTTTTCGGGAAGGCTGATCGGTTATTCCAATTCGCGTTTTCGCCCTTGACCCCAACCGTCCTGCCCTGCCATGTTGATCGTTTCAACGCGGCGCGACATCGGGACGGCCCTCCGCTCATCCGCCGAACCAGGCCGGAGGCGCCTTTCCCCGCCATGCGTGACGTCGGCCGGGCAACCCTGACCACTCATCCACGGAGTCCACTGCACCATGCTGCCTCTCGTCATCCTCCTCGTCATCGTCCTCACCGCCCTGGTGCTGTTCATCGGCGGCTGGCTACCCGTGGACGTGGTCGGCCTCATGGTCCTGGCCGCCCTGGCCCTGACCGGCCTCGTCTCCCCGGAGGAGGCCATGGCCGGGTTCAGCAGCCCCGCCGTCATCACCGTCTGGGCCATGTTCATCCTCTCGGCCGGGCTGACCCGCACGGGCGTGGCCTACCGCATCGGCCAGCCCCTCCAGCACTTCGCACGCGGGAGCGAGACCGTGCTGGTCATCGCCCTCATGACCGCGGCCAGCATCCTCTCGGCCCTCATCAACACCACCACCGTGGCCGCCATCCTCATGCCCGCGACCATGGACCTTGCCCGGCGCAGCGGCCGGCCGCCCGCGCGCCTGCTCATGCCCATGGCCCTGGGGTGCCTCCTCGGCGGGCCGTTCACGGGCATCTCCACGCCGCCGAACATCCTGGCCACCGACGCCCTGCGCGCGGCGGGCCTGACGACCTTCGCCCTCTTCGACTTCACGCCCATCACCGCCGCCCTGGTCGTGGCAGGCATCGCCTTCACCGTCGTGGTGGGCCTGCGCCTGCTGCCCAAGGGGGCAGGGTCGGGCCGGGACACGGGGGCCCTCGAATCCTCCTATCAGGTCGGGGCGCACATCTTCTCCATCGAGCTGCCGCCGGCCTCGCCCCTGGTGGGCCGCAGCCTGGTCGAGAGCCGTCTGGGCTCGGCCCTGTACCTGACGGTGGTGGGCCTGCACCGAGCAGGGGAGCTGATCCTCGCCCCACGGGCGCAGGAAACCCTGCAGGCCGGCGACCTGGTCATCGTCCACGGCCAGACGGACCAGGTCAGCCGCTTCCACGGCAGCCGGCACCTGCGGGTCGAGCCGGACGGGCCGCAGACCGGGGAAGTCGCGGACCGGCTGGAAGTCGTTACGGGGCTCATCGGCAAGGGCTCGTCCCTCGTCGGCAGGACCCTGGCCGAAAGCGGGCTGCGCCGCGACCACCGCGTGCACGTCCTGGCCTTGGGCGCGCCTTCGGGAGAATGCCTGGGGGATTTTCGCCGCCATCGTTTCCAGGAGGGGGACCGCCTCGTGCTGCAGGGCGAACGCGCAGCCCTGGAGCGCCTGGCCGGCCAGGGGCTCGTCGAGGGCCTGATGCCCGTGACGCAGGCCCCGGCCGGGACGCCTGCGTGCGAGGAGCTCAGCCTCTGCTCCGTGCGGGTGCCCGAAGGGTCCGCCCTGGCCGGCCGCAACCTGATTGAAAGCCGCCTGGGCAACGCCTTCGGCCTGACCGTGGTGGGCCTGGTGCGCGGCAACGACGTGACCTGCCTGCCCGCCCCGGAGGAAACCGTGCGGGCCGGCGACCTGCTGGTGGTCCAGGGGCTGAAGCGGGACATCGACGTCTTCGAGGGGCTGCAGGACCTGGAAATCTCCGAGCAGTCTTCGCGGCTGGCCGCCGAACTGGAATCGCAGCAGATCGGCATGGCCGAGGTGCTGCTCTCGCCCCGGACGACCCTGGCCGGGAAGACCCTGAACGACCTGCTCTTCCGGGACCACTACGGCCTGAGCGTCCTGGCCGTCCTGCGCAAGGGACGGCCCGCCCGCGCGGGCTTGCAGGACATGCCCCTGCAGTTCGGCGACGCCCTGCTGGTCTACGGGCCGCGCCAGAGCCTGGAGGCCGTGGCCCGCGACGACGACTTCCTGGTCCTGGACCAGGCCGCGGCCCAGGCCCCGCGCCTGCACAAGGCGCCCCTGGCCGCGGCCGTCATGATCGCCGTGCTGGGCAGCGCCATCCTGGGCCTGGCGCCCATCGCCATCGCCGCCCTGGCCGGGGTGGCGGTCATGGTCGTGACCGGCTGCCTGAAAATGGAGGAGGCCTACCAGGCCATCGAATGGAAGGTGGTCTTCCTCATCGCCAGCATGCTCCCCCTGGGGGTGGCCATCCAGAACACCGGGGCTGCGCAGATGGGGGCCGAGGCCCTCATCGCCCTGGTAGGGGACATGGGCCCGCGCTGGGTGGTGGCCGCGCTCTTCGGGGTGACGGTGCTGGGCACCCAGGTCATCCCCACGGCGGCGCTGGTGGTGCTCATGGCCCCGGTGGCCCTGGGCGCTGCGGCAAGCCTCGGCATCTCGCCGCAGCTCCTGATGATGACCGTGGCCATCGCCGCCTCGTCGAGCTTCGCCAGCCCCCTGTCCCACCCGGCCCACCTGCTGGTCATGGGACCGGGCGGATACAGGTTCACCGACTACGTCAAGGTCGGGGTGCCGCTGACCGTCATCTCGCTCGTCGTGTCGGTCTGGCTGCTGCCCCTGATGTGGCCGGCCTGAGGCGGGATGGAACGACGAAAAAACCGTCGTGCGGCGAATCTGGAACCGGACCGCCCGCCTGACGGGTTGACTTCCGCAACGCCCTGTGTTCAACGTCCGTGTTCCGGAGCCATGAACCTCCTGGAAGATCGTTCGGAACAAGTCCGCGAAAGACGGAAGCCGCCCTCTTTCACGCACACCTTCCGGACAGGCAGTCCCTGTCGACCCAAGGCTTTGGCCATCCTCGGCCAGAGCCTTTTTTGGTGCCGCCCTGCATTGACATCACGGGGGCGGGTTACTAGATTTCCTGCTTTGCTTGTCATCTGACGAAGAGCGCCGCGTTCGCTCACGGAGCCCCATGCATCCCAAAGACCTCATCGCCCGCATCGAATCCACGGCGCCCCCGCATCTGGCCGCGTCCTGGGACAAGAGCGGGGTGCAGATCGCATCTGCCGCGGCCGAGGTCCGGACCATGTGCGTGGCCCTGGACCCCACGGTGGACACCCTGCGCCGGGCGGTGGACCTGCAGGCCGACTTCCTGCTCTGCCACCACCCCCTGGCCCTCTCGCCCCGGCTGCCGAGCCGCCTGGACGAGTACCACGAGGTCCTGCGGCTGACGCTTGGCTCCTCCATGTGGCTCTACAGCGCGCACACGTCCCTGGACGCTAACCCGGACGGCCCCGTCAACTGGCTGGGGCGCGCCCTTGGGCTGCGGGACATGCGCATCCTGGAGGTCACGCGCCGCGAGACGCCGACGCTCTTCCGCTTTCCGGCCCATCTGGACGCCGAAGTCCTGCGGGGCTTCGAGGACGCCTGCACGCATCGCGACGCGCAAGCTTCGGAATGCGCGCTGTGGCCCGAGGACGCCGCAAGCTTCCGCGCCAGGGTCGCCGGCCTGGGCCCATGCCAGGAGATCTCCCTGACCTCCCCGGCCCGCGAGTTCGGTTTCGGCTGCATCGGCACCCTGCCCCAGGCCCTGACCTGGCTCGATTTTTCGGCCCGCCTGCGAGAGGTGCTGCGGGCCGCGCCGCGCAGCGTCGGCTTCGCCCCGGACTCCGTGACCACCGTGGCCTACTGCCCCGGTTCCGGCGCGGATCTGGCCCCGGCGGCCTTTGCCCGCGGCGCCGACGTCTACCTCACGGGCGACGTGAAGTACCACCAGGCCCAGGCCGTGCAGGACCTGGGTCTGACCCTCGACGTCGGCCATTTCAGCCTTGAGGAAAACATGATGCGCATCTGGAGCGAAAGCCTGGCCCACGAGCTCGCCGACGCCGGCGTGCGGGTCGTCTTTCTTCCGGGCCGCGACCCCTTTGCCTGAAGTCTCCCCGGGGACAGCCCGGATTCACGATACGTTTTTTGAGGAGGAGTAACCTTGAGCATTTATATCCAACAGATCGAACAGCTCGTCGTGCTGCAGAAGGTCGACTCGGAGATGATCACCCTGGAGCGCATTCTCGAAGAAGCCCCCAAGCAGCTGCAGAGCCTGCAGGAAAAGAGGCAGTACCTGGAGCAGCAGCAGTCCGTGATCCAGGAGAAGATCGACGTCCTCATGGAGCAGAAGGGCCGCATCGAGGGCGAGATCGAGAACGACGCCCAGAAGGTCAAGAAGAGCAAGAACAAGCTCATGATGGTCGAGAACACCAAGGAATATCACGCCATGATGCGCGAGATGGACACCATGGAGAAGATGAACCGCGTCCGCGAGGAGGAACGTTCCAACCTCCTGGCCGACCTTTCGGACCTCGAAGGCCGCAAGGACGCCCTGCAGAAGGACATCGACGCCCTGTCCGAGACCATCTCCTCCCAGCAGGCCAACCTGGACCAGGAACTGGCCGAGAAGCGCGCCCGCCTGGCCGAGCTGGACAAGGACAAGAAAAAGGCCTCCGAGGCCGTGCCCGCGCCCATCCTGACCCGCTACAACTTCATCCGCGACCGCATCCCCAACCCCGTCATCGTCCCCGTCAGCGAGGGCGTGTGCAAGGGCTGCCATGTCGTCATCCCGCCCCAGACCTTTATCGACCTGCAGAAGGGCGAGCAGATCCTGAGCTGTCCCAACTGCCTGCGCATCATCTTCTGGGAGCGCCACTTCTCGGGCAACGAGTGATTTTTACGGAGCCGGACAGGCTGTCGCCGCCGGCCGCAAGGCTGGGGGAGGAAAGTCCGGACACCACAGGGCAGGATGCTGGATAACGTCCAGCGGGGGTGACCCCGGGACAGTGCCACAGAAACAGACCGCCCCGGCCTCACGGCCGGGGTAAGGGTGAAAAGGCGGGGTAAGAGCCCACCAGTTGTCACGGTGACGCGGCAAGCTAGGTAAACCCCATCCGGTGCAAGACCAAATAGGAAGGTGACCGGCCCGGTCGATATCCTTCGGGTAGGTTGCTGGAGACGGCGGGCAACCGCCGCCCTAGAGGAATGACAGCCGCCCGGCAACGGGAACAGAATCCGGCTTATCGTCCGGCTCCGTAATTTCGATCATGACGAATCCACTCTGGACCATCATCCTGGCCGCGGGCCAGGGTTCGCGCCTGGCCTGCGAAACGGGCGGCGCGCGCAAGCAGTTCCTGCCCCACGAGGGTCGCCCCCTCTACTGGCGCAGCGTCACGACCATGGCCGCCGTCTCCGGACTGGCGGGCGTGGTCGTCGTCTTTCCCGCGCCGGAACTGGGCGAGCGCGCCCGCGAACTGGAACTCCTCAAGCATACCAGCCCCGTCGGCGTGCCCGTGCTGGCCGTGGCCGGCGGCGAGCGGCGCCAGGACTCCGTGCGCCTGGGCCTGGCCGCCCTGCCCAAAGGCTGCGGGCGGGTCCTGGTCCACGACAGCGCCCGGCCGTTCTTCAGCCCTACCCTCGTGCAGGCTCTTCTCGCAGGGCTGACCGACGGCATCGACGGCGTCATCCCCGGCCTGCCCGTCACGGACACCGTCAAGCGCGTCGAGGCCGACACGGTCGTCTCCACCCTGCGCCGCGACAGCCTGCGCGCCGTGCAGACCCCGCAGCTCTTCCCCGCCGCCCTGCTGCGCCGGGTCCACGAGCAGGCCCTGGCCGAAAGCTGGGAGGTCACGGACGACGCCAGCATGGTCGAACTGGCCGGCGGCACGGTCCGGATCGTCCCGGGCGAGGCCGCCAACCTCAAGATCACCAACCCGGAGGACCTGCGCGTGCTCGCTTCCCCCGCCCCGGCCCCCGTGCCCTGCACCGGCTTCGGCTACGACGTCCACGCCTACGGCGGCACCCGGCCCATGGTCCTGGGCGGCATGCCCATCGCCGGCGCGCCCCTGGTCAAGGCCCACTCCGACGGCGACGTGCTCCTGCACGCCCTGTGCGACGCCATCCTCGGCTGCCTGGGCCTGGGCGACATCGGCGAACATTTCCCGGACAGCGACGAGAAGTTCGACAACATCTCCTCGGCCGTCCTCCTCTCGGAAGTAATGGACAAGGCCCGCCGCATGGGCCTGACCGTGACCCACGTCGACCTTACCGTCATCGCCCAGACGCCGCGCCTGTCCCCCCACAAGGAGGGCATCCGCGCCAACGTGGCCCGGCTCATGGAACTCGCCGACCATCAGGTCAACGTCAAGGCCACCACCGAGGAGCACCTGGGCTTCACGGGCCGCAAGGAAGGCATCAAGGCCGTGGCCGTGGTCACGGCCGCAAGGACCCCGGCATGACCAATTTCAGGACCGGCGGCCCCTGGGTCACCCGCTTCGCGCCCAGCCCCACGGGCGTGCCGCACCTGGGCAACGCGCGCACCGCCGTGCTCAACTTCCTCCTGGCCCGCCAGAGCGGCGGAACCTTCCTGCTGCGCCTGGAGGACACGGACCGCGAGCGCTCAACCTTCGCCCACGAGGCGGCCATCCTGTGGTCCCTGGCCTGGCTGGGCCTGGCTCCGGACCAGCCCGTGCGGCACCAGAGCCTGCGCCTGGACCACTACCATGCGGCAGTGGCCAGGCTGGCCGACGACGGCCGCGCCTACCCCTGCTTCTGCTCCGAGGCCGACCTCGAACGCGAACGCGCCGGAGCAGCGGCCAAGGGACTCCCGCCGCGCTACAGCGGACGCTGCGCCGCCCTGCCGCCCGCCGAACGCGCCGACCGTGTCGCGCAGGGCGAGCCCCACGTCATGCGCTTCCGTCTGCCGGGCCAGGCCGACGTCGCCTTCACGGACCTCATCAAGGGCGACATGCGCGTCCCGTCCGGCGCCTTCGGCGATTTCGTGCTCCTGCGCCAGGACGGCTGGCCCAGCTACAACCTGGCCGTGGTCGTCGACGACATCGACATGGGCGTGACCCTGGTCCTGCGCGGCGAGGACCACCTGACCAACACCGCCCGCCAGATCCTGCTCTACCAGTCTCTGGGCGGTACGCCGCCGAGCTTCGCCCACCACGGCCTGCTGGTGGACACCGAAGGCAAAAAGCTCTCCAAGCGCAGCGGCGCCCTGGGCATCCCCGACTGCATCCGCGCCGGCCTCGAACCCATGGCCGTGGTCCACTACCTCGCCTCCCTGTCCGGGGCCCTGCCGACCAAAAAGCTTTTCGAGTCCCTGGACGACATGGCCCGGGCCTTCAACCCCTTCGCCCTGGGCCGCGGCAACGCCGTCATGAACCTCGACGAGCTGCGGGCCTTGAGCGCCCGCTACTTCCGCGCCGCCGACCCTGACAGCCACGTCCGCGCCCTGGATGACGCCCTGCCCGCGGGCGACCCGTGGCACGCCCTTCCCGACGGACTGCGCCGCGACCTCGTCCTCGGGCTGCGCGACAACGCCGCCGCCGTGGACGACCTGCGCGCCCTGCTGCCCCACTTCACCGCCGACGAAATCCGCTACGGCGCTTCGGCTATTTCGGAATTCTCCACCGGCACGGCCGTCCTTGACGCGCTCCTCGACGCCCTTCCAGCATCGGAGCCGCAGACGCGACTGGCCGCAAGCGAAGCCTCCGAACTCCTCAAGCAAACCGCCGCCCGGGCCGACGTCAAGGGCCGCGCCCTGTACCATCCCATCCGCCTGGCCCTGACCGGATCCGATTTTGGCCCGGAACTCTCGGCCCTGCTGACCCTCCTGACCGTTGACAGAATCCGGGATCGCGTCCACACGGCCCTGAACATGTTTCGCCCACGAACCAACAAGGAATGAGCATGCAGATCTACAACAGCCTCACCAGGAAAAAGGAAGAATTCGTCCCCCTCAAGCCCGGCCACGTCTCCATGTACGTCTGCGGCATCACGGCCTACGACTTCTGCCACATCGGCCACGCCCGCTCGGCCGTGGTCTTCGACGTCCTGGTCCGCTACCTGCGCTACATCGGCCTCGACGTGACTTTCGTGCGCAACTTCACCGACATCGACGACAAGATCATAGGTCGCGCCAACCGCGAAGGCTCCGACTTCGAGACCATCGCCCGCACCTACATCGACGCCTTCTACGAGGACATGGACCGCCTCGGCATCCTGCGCGCCGACATCGAACCCAAGGCCACCGAACACATCGCCGAGATGATCGCCCTGTGCGAAAACCTCATCGCCAAGGGCCACGCCTACTCCACCGCCGACGGCGACGTCTATTTCCGCGTCCGCTCCTACCAGAGCTACGGCAAGCTCTCGGGCCGCAACATCGAGGACCTCCAGTCCGGAGCGCGCATCGAACCCGGCGAGCAGAAGGAGGACCCCCTCGACTTCGCCCTGTGGAAGGGCGCCAAGCCCGGCGAACCCTCCTGGCCCAGCCCCTGGGGCCCCGGCCGCCCCGGCTGGCACATCGAATGCTCGGCCATGAGCGAGCGCTACCTGCCCCTGCCCTTCGACATCCACGGCGGCGGCCAGGACCTGGCCTTCCCCCACCACGAGAACGAGCGCGCCCAGACCGAGGCCGCCACGGACAAGCAGTTCGTGCGCTACTGGGTGCACAACGGGTTCGTGCAGATCAATTCTGAAAAAATGTCGAAATCACTGAACAATTTCGTGACCATCCGCGACATCCTGGCCAACTACCTGCCCGAGGTGCTGCGCTTCTTCCTCATCACCAAGCACTACCGCAGCCCCCTGGACTACACCGCCGACGCCCTTGAGGAATCCGAACGCGCCTTGAAGCGCGTCTACCTGACCAAGGCCGCCGCCGAAGCCCACGTGGCCGGAACCAAGTGGACCAACTCCCCCCTGCCGGCCGAAATCGTCGTCGAATCCACGGCCCTCGAAGCCAAGTGGGACGAGGCAATGGCCGACGACATGAACACCGCCGCCGCCCTGGGACACGTCTTCGTGCTCATGAAGACCGTCAACCGCATCCTCGAGGACAAGGCTCTCAAGAAGTCCGAACAGGGCCGCGACCTCGTGCGCCACGCCCTCAAGCTCTTCGAGCGCTGGGGCGAAGTCCTCGGCCTCTTCCTCACGCCAAGCGCCGACTTCCTGGCACAGCTCAAGGCCAGCCGCGTCCGGCGCAGGCAGATCGACACCGCCCTCATCGAAGCTCGACTCGCCCAGCGCCAGGAAGCGCGCGCCGCCAAGGATTTCGCCCGCTCCGACGCCATCCGCGACGAACTCCTTGCCCTCGGCGTGACCATCCAGGACACGGCCCAGGGGGCGCAGTGGGATGTCGAGTAGGGGATGAGAAATGCGGGGCTCTGCCCCGCACCCCGCAAGGGGCTCGCCCCTTGACCCGGTTATCATGGGGATGATGGGAAGGCCGCGTGAGCGGCCTTTCTTTTTTTTGCGTGGTGAAGAGGAAAAGATGAGGATGATGGGTAGGCTGTGGGATATTTGTGAAAGACCGTCATGTATAGACCCGCCCTCAGTGTCAAAACATTTTGCAACAAACGAGAGGAATGCAGTCATGTATCCGGCATCTGGTCACTGAGACCGTGCCCTGATGAAATCCGCGCTTTGGAATCCAAACATTGCGACGGCATGTTTCTGCCGATGACGCTTCCGGAGTTTCCCAAAGCCGGTTCGACCGTTTGTGCATCATGTTTTGCGGCACTCCACAGGATGAGTTTTTTCGCGTTTATCCACAGTTGGCTGGCGCGGCCCTTGCGTGGGACATCCAAAAAAATGTCGCATAGCAAGGGCCGTGACAGCCCCGGCATATCTCAGTTCGTTGCCTTTGCTGCCTGATATTCCTCGCCTCGTGCCAATACCGCCCAGGCAATTCGAGCGGTTTTGTTCGCCTGAGCCACTGAGGCCACAAATTGCCCTCGTCGAGCAACCACTCCTTGAAGCCACGCCTTGCGTTTATCATTGGCTGTTTCCACAATGCCGGACCAAGCCCGGCAAACATTCCGAGCCCCCTGTATCAACAGTTTGCGGATGTATGTGTTGCCTCGTTTGGTGATGCCAAGAAGTTTCTGTTTTCCGCCGGAAGAATGCTCTCTGGGCGTCAACCCCAAGTATGCAGCAAGCTCTCTGCCGTTTTTGAACTGTTTGGCATCGCCCACATGGGCAACAAGCGCGGAGGCTGTCACTGGGCCAATACCAGGTACCTTCATCAGTCGAGTGCAATGCTCGTTGGCTTTTGTGATTGCCTCCATCTTGTGATCCAATTCGGCAAGACGTTCGTCAGCCTCATGGAGTTCTGTGTAGAGGTCGGAGAATAAATCACGAGCCTTGATGCTTAATCCGTTCTGAGGATCTTCCACAATTTCCGGTAAGCGCTTGCGTACATGGGTGATGCCTTGAGGCAAAATGATTCCTTTTTCGGACAGAAGACCGCGTATCTGGTTCGCAAGGGCGGTTCGGCTTTTGAGCAACCGCTCACGGACACAATGCCAGGCAGACATGTCTTGCTGCTCTTCAGTTTTGACCGACACAAAACGTGTTGACGGTCGTCCTGCGACTTCACAGATGGCCCGGGCATCCGCAGCGTCAGTTTTATTGTTGATAACGAACGGCTTCACGTGGCGAGGCGAAATCAAACCTACAGTGTGTCCCAGTTTCTGTATCTCCCGCCCCCAGTAATGCGCACCTCCGCAGGCTTCCAAGCCCACCGTGCAAACGGGAAGGTTGGCAAAAAACGCCAGAACATCCTTTCTGTTCAGCTGCTTGTTGAAAACGTCTTTTCCGTGCTTGTCCACGCCGTGCACCTGGAATTTATGCTTTGCGATATCAAGCCCAATACGGCATACTTGTTTCATGACCCGCCTCCCAGATTAAGTGTTTGGAGATACTCACTTATGGCACATTCGATGCCGTTATGCCATGGGCATATGGGGGGCGGGTCTATCCCATCATTGCGAGGAGTCTTCGACGAAGCAATCCAGATTTCGGGACTCAAGACGGACGAAGCATGGATCGCCACGGCGAAGACGCCTCGCGATGACGATAATGGTGCACATGTGGCGTTGCGCTTGGGTCATAGTTCAATGACGTCAGTACGCATCCGGTGATAGCCCCTTCAACCGGATGAACCTTCTTCATTGCTGTCGGCCGCGGTGCGGTGATGGGACTCAACACGCGTTTACTTGAAAAGCTGCTTCAGCCCTTCCAGGCCCTTGTTCAGGCCTGAACCCACACCCTTGATGGCATCGCCCACGGCCCTGCTGCCGGACAGGCCGAGGCTTCGCAGCACGGCATTCGTGTCCGGCGCGATGGTCGGTTCATGGACAGGGCCGCTGACGCGGACGGGGAAACTGCGCAACCCGAGCGCGCCCTCGTCGAACGTGCCCTCGCTGCCATCGAGGTGCAGCGTGAGGCGATAGTCCATGACCATGGGCACCAAATCCGTCTGGCCGCCGCCGGTGATGCGGAAACGCGGCGCCAACAGCAGCAGGTCGCGGCTCGTCTCCACCCCCCGCACGATACTCCCGCTTCCCGAAAGCACGGAAAACACCGTCCGCTCCGGCTCCGCCGGGCCCGCGGACTGCCCCTTCAACGCCCGGATGCCGTCGCGCACCTTTGCGCCGATGTTCACGCCGTTCAACGCCCCGTTCACGACCCTGAAATCATATGTTCCTCCCAGGTTGCGCAGCAAGACCGGCACGGCGTGCCCTTTCGTCTCGACGGATGCCGAACCGCCCGCAGTGCCCGTCACGAACTCCTGACCATGCAACGCCCCGAGCAACGGGCCGATCTGCAGACCGGAGAGCACATGACTCCAGGAATACGCCGGGGTGTCCGTCCTGAGGTCCAGAGCGCCAGACGCCTGCAACCGTCCACCGTATGCGCTTGCCGCCACCTCGTCGAGAACCAGCCGCCCGCCTGCGGCATGACCGCGCAGCAGGGCTTCAGTGCAGCGGACATTGGCCGCGGTCAGGTCGCCAACGGCCAGAGTCGCGTTGCCGTTCAATGCCCGCAGTTCGCGCATGGGCAGGGTGCTGGGTTCGCCCGTTTCTGACGACGGCCGGCCGGCGCTTTCGGCCGGGCGGATGCGGTATCGGTCGAAGTTCAGGCTGTCCACGCGCAAATCAAGGGAAACGAACGGGTTCTTCCGCCCCTGCACCGAAATGCCGCCCAGCATGGTCGAATTGTCCAAGACAAGACGAAGATCAGATACATCGATCCCCTCGTCCACGGCGGCCCAGTCGCACGAAAACTCCATCCGCTCCAGGGCGTTTGGATCATGGAAAGCCGGAAGCGGGAGGTGCAGGCGCGCACATGCGTCCTTGGGGCTGAAAGGAGCCACCTCCATGTTGCCCGCACTGCCTGCGCCCGGCATCTGTCTGGTGGCGAAACGCACGTCGAGCCCCAGCCCCTGCATCCGCCCGTTGTCCAGACGACCGTCCGTGGAAAAATAGTCGGCCGACAGGGTGATGGTTTCCGGACTCCGAGGGAGCCCTTCCCCGCTGAGGCGCGCGGTCAGGTTCAGCTTCTCCGCCTCCAGGCGGTCCAGTTCGAGGACGGCCTTGGCTGAAAAATCCAGTTCACCGCTCATGTCCCCGATGATCGCGGCAGCCCTCGTGTCCACGTCGAACGGCTCCCCGAAGGCGAAATCCGAGACGTCCAGGTGAATCCCGCTTACATCGAAATGGTTGTCCTTGAGCCGGTCGTCCCAGACCACGCGCGCCTCGGAAACGCTCAGGCCGTCCACGATGAGCGAGGCCAGAACCGGCACCCGCTTGTCGCGCTTCAACATGGAACCGCCGCCACCGGCTCCCGAGGGCTCTTCCGGCGTGGCCAGATCCATCCAGTTTCCGCGACCGCCAGCGTCACGGGTAAGGAAAACTGACAGGCCCTCGACATCCAAGGCCACGACCTCCAGACGTGACAGGAGAAGAGGGAACAACCGCGCCTTGAGGCGCGCGTTCTTCAATGTCAGGAATGGCCCCTCGAAACCCTGGCCGTTGCGCAGTTGCACGCCATCTATCGATACGGCCAGATACGGAAAGAGGCTTAGTTCGAGGTCACCGTCGATGATCAGTTCCCGGCCAGTGTTTTCGCGTACGGCTGACACGATCTGAGGCTTGAAATCATTGGGGTCGATCCCGAAGAAAAGAACGCCCGCAAGAGCGGCAAGGCCCAGAACCGCAACGAGCACGGCACGCAAGATCCATTTCGAAGCCATATTCGTACCCATCCGTGGATGATGATTTGCTGAGTGTCCACGCACAAAGTCTCTGACCGGGACACGTGCGGCGCAATGCCAAAGCCGCGGATGGAAATCCGCAGGTCTTCCGAAACGTCTTGGGACGCTTCGCGTCAGCATAACGGGAAAACAGGCCGGAATAAAGGGAAGATGGCCGTGGAAATGGATCAGCCCGGATCAAGCGGTTTGCTGGGGCCAAGAAAACGGAAAAGCCGGCAGAGCCGGCTTTTCCATGAACGTGCGGAATACGGGATCAGCCCCAGGTAGACGACGAGATACGCGCTCCGGTGGAGGTGATCAGCAGGCAGTCGTGACCGAGCATGGACTCCGTGAGACGCAGGGCCTCGCGCGGGTGCATGAGGCTCAGGGCCGTGGCCAGGCCGTCGGCTTCCTTGACCGTCGGGGCCTTCACGCTGACGCTACGTACGTACTGCGGCGAAGCGCCGCTGGCCGGATCGACCAGGTGATGCGATTTCTTCGACGGGTCGAAGAAGACCTCGTAACCGCCGGACGTGGCCACGGCGCCGGCCTTCATGTCGATTACCGCCGGGTAGTTGCCCTGCTTGTCCGGATCCTCGATGGCCACGCGCCAGGGACGGACCAGACCGTCGGACGCGCCACCCACCCGGATGTCGCCGCCGGCGTCGATCAGGAAGTTGACCACGCCGGCCTTGGTCAGGGCTTCGGCCGCGCTGTCGGCGATGTAGCCCTTGGCCACGCCGTCAAGGGTCGCAGACATGCCGGCGACGTCAAAGCGCAGGTTCGAACCGCTGCTGCGCAGCCGAGAACCGTCGACCAGCGCCAGCGCCTCCTTCATGTCCTGGGCGTCAGGCTTGCCGTGACTGCGCTCCAGCAGGTTGACCACAGGGGCGATGGTCGCGTCGAACCTCCCGGAGGAACGCCGGTGCAGATCGCCGCTGAAGGCGACGACGTCCAAAAGTTCCTGGGGAGCGCCGTTCAAACGCCCATCGCGGTTGAGGGCGGACAGGGCCGTGGACGGGTCGAAACGGTTGAAAATGCCGATCTGGCGCTCGACCTCGGCGAAGGCGCGGCCGGTGGCCTCCTCGCCGAGTCCCTGCGACGGGGCGAGCACCGTCATGCTCACGAAGGTGCCCATGAGCATCCGCTGTTCGGACGTTTTGATCACCCCTGACGCGGCGAAGGCCGGAAGAACCCGGATGGCGGGAGCCAGTGCCGCACCGGCAGCGAGAACGCCCAGGGTTTTCAGGAAAGCCCGGCGGTCGTGTATCTGAGTCGCATGCTTCATGTTCGTTGCTCCGATTCTGTGGCGTGGTTAGGCTTGCAGGTCCGCGACATGGGACTCTTCAGGGTATCTGGCCGGCTCCGTATCGGGGGCGGCGGAGATCATGTCGGGGTTCAGGCAGCGCAGGATGTCGCGCGGGCACTTCTCGACGCAGGCCTCGCCACAGGACGGACCGTACGCCAGACAAGCCTTGTGGTCGATGTGGATACGCTCGTCGACCATGGTGATGCACTGGGCCGGACATTTCTTGATGCACGCGCCGCAGCTGATGCAGCCGGCCTCGCAGACGTCCTTCACGGCCTTGCCCTTGTCCTGGGACGAACAGAAGACCATGACGCGCGAACGCCTGGGGATGAGCTCCAGAATGGAGTTGGGGCAGGTGCGCACGCAGGTGCCGCAGCTGGTGCATTTTTCGGGAGAGATGTGCACCAGATCGCCTTCGATCCACATGGCGTCGAAGGGGCAGGCCCGGACGCAGTCCCCGAAGCCGAGGCAGGAATACTTGCAGGCGTCGGGGCCGTCCTGGACCAGCTTGGCTGCAGCACAGCTCTGGATGCCGAAGTAATCGAACTTCTTGGCCACCTTGCCCTCGACCTTGACGCAGCGGCGAAAAGCCACCATCGGGTCGGCGTCGCCGGCGGCCTTGCCGGTCAATTCGGCTATGCGCTTGGCCACATCCGGGCCACCGGCGCAGCACTTGTTCGGCGGCGTGCTCGGGTCGTTGATGACCGCTGCGGCATACGCCTCACATCCGGCGAAACCGCAGCCGCCGCAGTTGGCGCCGGGCAGGGCCTCGACAACCACCTCGAGGCGAGGGTCCTCTTCCACGGCGAGCAGCTTTGAAGCGACGGACAGAACGCTGGCCGAGACAAAGCCTAGTCCAAACAAGGAGACAACTGACTCGATGATCATACGTACTCTCTCCGCTTCGTTAAGCTATCATGCCTTTGAAGGCCAGGAATGCCAGGGACATGATCCCCGCCATGATCAGACCGCTCGGGACGCCTTGCATGGACCGCGGGATCCGCGTCACGGCGAAACGCTCACGGATGCCCGCCATCAGCACGATCGCCAGCAGAAAGCCCAGCGAGGCGGCTATGGAGTACAGCGTGGCGGTCACGAGGTCGAATTCCAGACGCTGCACGAGGATGGCCACGCCGAGCACGGCGCAGTTGGTCGTGATCAGCGGCAGGAAAATACCCAGGGACTTGTACAGGGGCGGCACCATTTTCTTCAGGAACATCTCGACGAACTGAACCAGCGCCGCGATGACGAGGATGAAGAAAATCGTCTGCAGGTATTGAAGATGGAACGGCACCATGACGTACTTTTGAAAAAGAAACGTGATCACCGTCGCGAGGACCGTGACAAACAGAACCGCCGCGCCCATGCCGATGGCGACGCCTTTCTCCTTGGAGCACCCCAGATAGGGACAGTTGCCAAGGTACTGCGCCAGCAGGATGTTGTTGACGAAGATGGCTGAAATAAAAAGGAGGAAAATTTCCATGAGTCACTCTCCCTAGAGTTAGCCTTTGGCCGGTTCCATGCGTTCCAGCTTCTTCTGGGCGGCAATCTTGTCCATCATCTTGCAGGCGCCGCATCCCGAGCATCCGGCGTCGAAATTGGGGTCAAGCTCCACGCCCTTTCTCTTGGCCTGCCAGATGGTCAGATAGTTCATGCCCGCCAGAATGAGACCGAGGCACACGAACGCGCCCGGGGCCTGCACCATGAACGTGAAGGGATGAAAATCCGGCCCGAAGAGGCCCACGCCGAACAGCTTTCCGGCGCCGAAGATTTCGCGGATCGCACCCAGAAAGGTCAGCGACATGGTGAAACCGATGCCCATGCCCAAGCCGTCAGCCAGGGAGGCCAGGGGCGGGTTCTTGCCCGCAAAGGCCTCGGCGCGACCGAGAATGATGCAGTTCACGACGATGAGAGGCACGAAGATGCCCAGCTGCTGATACAGCGGAAAAGCGAAGGCCTGCATGAGCATCTCCACCGCCACGACCAGCGAGGCCGCGATGGCGATGAAACAGGCGATACGCACCTTTTTGGGAATGATGTTGCGTACAAGGGAAATGATGACGTTGGACAGGGCGAGCACGAAGACGACCGCCGCGCCCATGCCCAGACCGTTCTCGGCGTTGGTCGTCACGGCCAGTGTCGGACACAGGCCCAGCACCAGGCGGAACGGCGGAATTTCCTTCCACAACCCTTTGGTAAATTCTTGCACCAAGCTGGCCATTCTATAGCTCCTTAGAAAAATCTTCTGTTACCAGGAAGTCTTGATGGAGTCTTTGAGACTTGTGTACCATGTCGCAGCCTGCTTGGCCGCAGCCGATGCGCCAATGGAGGAGAAGGTCGCACCGGACACGGCGTCGATGCCGCCGCCGTCCTTCTTGAGCGCGGCCTTGTCCAGGGCGAGGTTCTTGAACTGCTTGGTGAAGGCTGGCTCCGCAACGCGCGAACCCAGACCAGGGGTCTCCTTGTGGGTCGTGACGCCGATGCCCAGGATGGTGTCCTTGGTCACGTCGAAGCCCACGAGGACGTTCACGTCGCCGCCGTAGCCCTTGCCCGCGGCCTCCATGGCCACTGCGATGAGCTTGCCGTCCTTGATCGAGGGAAAGACGTTGATCGTCTGACTCTCGTCACCGGGCTTGGGCATCTTCTTCCTGTCGGCAATGGGGTCGTTGGTGCCTTCAAGAAAAATCTTCTTCAAGGCCGGCCCCTGCACGTTCATGAGCACCTGCTCTTCGATGATGGGCGTGGTCCAGACCTTGAGGCCGGACAGCACGAACCCGGACAGTCCCGTGATAGCCGAGAGAACGACAATCATGCGAACGATTTCCATCATGGCGACTACCTCCCCCCAAAGGGCTTGGGTTGAATGAGATCGATAAGGGGAGTGCACAAATTGATCAGCAGTACAGCAAAGACGGCCCCGTCAGGATAAATGCCGTAGGTCCGGATGATGATCAGCAGGGCGCCTCCGAACAGGCCATACAGCAGCATGGGCAGCTTCCAGACGGGCGAGGAGGACGGGTACGGCATCAGGAAAAAGGCGGCCAGCATGGTCCCGCCGGACAGGAGATGAAACAGAGGCGGCGCGTAGAGCTTCGGGTCGATCATGTTGTAAACCAGCCCAGTGAGGAACACGCCGACCAGAAAAGAAACCGGGATGAACCAGCGCAATTGCCTGGTCGCCAGGAGGTAGACGCCGCCCAGAGCAACCAGCAGCACCTGCGAGGCTCCCAGCGCTCCAAGATTGCTCCCGAGCAGCAGGGACGTGTTGGAGATGCCCGAAACTGCATCGACCCCGAAGTACTTGAGTTCGCTCAAGGGTTCGACGAGATCCCATTTGAGGAGCATGCCGTTGAGGTCCATGAAGTCCGGCCAGGAAACCGTCAAGACGGCCCAGCCGATAGCAGGGGCGCAGACCGGGCTGCCTCCGAACCCGCCGAAGACCATCCTGCCGAGGATGACCGTCACGGCGCTGCCGATGACCACCATCCAGACCGGGGCCGTCGCCGGCAGAAGAAACGCGAAGACAACGCCGTCGAACAAGGCGCTGTAATCATCCGCAGTCGATTCCTGACCCATCCACTTCTGCATCAGGAATTCCGTCACGACCGCCGTAAGCCCCGCCCAAGCGATCACTTCAACCGCATCATAACCGTAACGGTACACTGCCATGATCGCGGCAGGCAGAAGAGCCAGCAGCGAATGCAGCATCGTCGATCGGACGGTTCTTCCGCAGTGCCATATCGGCGCCGAAGACACGCTGAATAAATTTTTTGTAACTTCCTGGCTAGCCATGTGCTCTTATCCTTTCTTTGTTCTTATCTTGTTGCACCAAAAAGAACGGCAATGTCATCAATCCTGGAGTCGACAGGTCGCCACATCAGCATCCTGGGCAGCCAGGAATTGCTTGGCCAAGAGAATGTATTGCAAAACAGGCCGGTTGGCCGGACAAACGAACGTGCACATGCCGCATTCCAGACAGGCACCGACATGCTCGATTCTCGCGCTGTCGAACATCTTGAATTCGGCGAAACGGGACAGCATGCCCGGCTGGATGCGCGCCGGACAGGCCAGGACGCACTCGCCGCAATTGATGCACGGGTTGGGCTGAACCGGAGGAAAGAGCCCCTCCTCCACCAGCGTGACAGCCGAGCAGTTTTTCGGGACGCCTGCGGACAGATCGAAAATGGCCTCGCCCCGCATGGGCCCGCCGAGGGCGACCTTCTTGTCCGTTCCTGCAGATGCGCCGGCCGCGCTCAGGAGTTCCTGCACGGCTATGCCCACGGGGGCGACGAAGGTCTTGTCGCCGATGCTGACCACGGTCTCCGTGAGGGACAGCTTCGTCTCGGCCACGCGGCCCACGGCATAGAGCTCCGCGACGGAAATGACGTCCACGTTGTCGGGCCGTTCGGCACCCGTGGCCGCATAGACCACGAGGGGGTCGATGGTAGCCGGGTAGGCGTCGCTGGCGCCCACCGTCGTGCAGCCATGCAGGGAGATCTGCTTGCCCGAGGCGATCACAAGCTTGATCGTGCCGGGCTTGAGAGCCTTCTCGATAAGCTGGATGCCGGCCTTGAGGGTGACCTGGGCGTCCTTGACCAGCTGTTCGCTGACGATGACCCCTGGCTCGGGGTTGAGGCCGTTGATGATGAGGGTGCGGGTGGCGTGCAGACCGCTCGTGTCGATGCCGAGTTCGAGCAGCTTGCGGCAGAGGTCCTCGCCGGCCAGCGTGTCGAGTTCAGCGCAGGGGGCGGGACGCGCGGGGACGGCCGCCTCCTCCCCTTCCTTGGGCGCGGGGATGGGGCCGATGATGATGGCATCGGGCAGGATGTCCTCGACCATGCCGTCGATGCTCGCATGGACGAAACCGAGATTGTAGGCACCCTTGGACGGGTTCTCGGCGATGACCTGGCCGCGCCCGACGATCTGCTTCTTCTTGACCACGGGCTTGTGCTTCTTCTGAATGGGAATCCGGACAGCAGCGGGTGCGGGGATGTCCTGGAGACTGCCCTTGATTTCAACCGAGGTGTTCAGGCGTAATTTCATCATGATGGTCTTACCTGGTATGACAGCGGGTACAGGATTTATCGCCAAAAGGCCCTTTGCCAGCCTCTTCGTGACACTTCATGCACTGATCGTGGAACGAATCCATGCGATGCGGCAACGGAGTGGCGTCCGTATCGTAATGGCAGGAGTTGCACGAAGGTTGCGCGGGGCCGGTCTTGCCGGGAAGCAGTTCGTGACACTCGCTGCATCCCTCCAGCTTCTTTTCGTACATCTCGGCGTGGCAGCTTTCGCACTTGGCGTGCACCGCATCGCGCAGGGCAGGGGTGTTGCCGTCGGCCTTTTCGCCGTGGCACTGGTTGCACGCGCCCGGCTCGGCCTCGATGCTCGTGTCATGGTGACAGTCGGTGCACGCGGTCGTGTACTGGCTCACGTGGTCGTCATGGCTCCATTTGAGCTTGCCCATCTCGGCATGGTGACAGCGGGTGCAGGTGTCGGCCGGCAGTTGGGTCTGATGGTCCGAAGTGAACTTGGCGTCGAACTCGGTCGCATGGCAGGAACCGCACGGCAGCGGCGTCAGGCCCGGCGTCTCGCTTTCATGGTGGCATTTCGCGCAGTTCCCGCCACTACTCTCTACGTATTTCACGTGACGCGAGTGGGTGAAAACTACATCGCCGCCTTTATTGTCCAACCGAAGACGAACAGGCAGCTCTTCCGAAGGGGCTGGCGTGAACTGGCCGCCCAGGGCCAGGATTGCCAACATACCGCAGACAATGGTGATGGGTACGTAACGTTTTTTCAAGGCAGTGTCCTTGTGCTCCGGTTTGACGCAACTAAAGACAGGATGCTTCCCGCAAGCATCCATCTCAGACAAGATACAAACAGCTGGACGATTTAAACCTATTGAAAAATAGGCCTGCGTGTTGCCCTATTCAATTATCGATTTTTTGTAAACATAAATCTCGAAACATTCTGTAACTCAACTGTTTTAATCAGATTTTATCGACCGTGAACGTCATACGCGAAAACCGCGCCCAGACCGGCGCACCTGCAATCCGCACCGCCAAAACGCCCTCCCGCCTCCTCGGGCAAACGCTGCAGCACAATGAAAAGAGGGCCCGGAAGTCTGCACTCCCGGGCCCTCTTTCAATCGTCGTCATCCCCTTGAAGGAGGGGCTCCTTGCCATTTATCGAACGGACTGCCGCCATCCCGACGAACGCGACCACGAAAATGACGCGCGGTCTCGTTCGAGACGGTCGGCAGCGATGTCGCGACAGATCATTTCGTCTCGTGCAAGTCCTCGCCGATCTCCTGCAGCAGGGCGCGGACGGCGGCGAGCCGTTCCCGCTGCCGACCGTCGAGCCGGCGGTCGAGATCCTCGGCCGCGTGGGCCATGGCCTTGACCTGATTTTCCATGGCCATGGCCGAGGTACGGCGCGGCAGGGTCGCAAGCTCGGTGACCTTGCCGTCGAGGACGGCATGGCGCGCATCCAGTTCCAGCACCGCGCCGTTGAGGCGCTTGAGCTCCTCGATTTCGCGGCCGAGCCCTGCCACGTTCTGGTGCAGGGCGTAGAAGAAGACGAACAGGAGCAGAATGGTGCCCGCGGCCAGGGCTGCCGCTACCCGGTCCTTCCCGAAAACGTCCTTGGTGTTCATGGATCCCTCCGGCGGTGATGTCATGCACCGCCCGCTATCCCAAAACCCGGTCAGCCTCAACCTCAGTTGATGAGCGCCTGCAGCGGCGCGGGGATGGCCCCGCCGCGACTGACGAAGCCGCCCGAGACGGCGTTGCTGCGCACGGGCATGATTTCGGCTTCGCCCAGCAGGCCGCCGAAATGCACCTTGTCGCCGGCCTTCTTGCCGGGCACGGGGATGAGCCGGGCGGCCGTGGTCTTCTTGTTGATCATGCCGATGGCCATCTCGTCGGCGATGATGGCCGAAATGGTCTCGGCCGTGGTGTCGCCGGGCAGGGCGACCATGTCCAGGCCCACGGAGCAGACCGCGGTCATGGCCTCGAGCTTCTCCAGGCAGAGCTGTCCGCCGGCGGCCGCTGCGGCGATGTTTAGGTCCTCGCTGACGGGGATGAACGCGCCGCTCAGGCCGCCCACGCGGGAACTGGCGAAGGCGCCGCCCTTCTTGACCGCGTCGTTGAGCATGGCCAGGGCCGCCGTGGAGCCGGGCACGCCGATGGCGCCCAGGCCCAGGGACTGGAAGATCTCGCCCACGCTGTCGCCGACGTTGGGCGTCGGGGCCAGGGACAGGTCCACGATGCCGAACTCCACGGCCAGGATGCGGGCCACCTCGCGACCGATGATCTCGCCCACGCGCGTGACCTTGTAGGCCGTGCGCTTGATGACGTCGGCCAGTTCGCCCAGATGGGCGCCGGGGTTGTCCTGCAGGGCGCGGTCGATGGCCTTCCTGACCACGCCGGGGCCGCTGACCCCGACGTTGATGACCGAACCGGCCTCGCCCACGCCCAGATAGGCGCCGGCCATGAAGGGCACGTCCTCGGGGATGTTGGCGAAGACCACGAGCTTGGCGCAGCCCAGGCCGTCGCGGTCCTTGGTGCGTTCGGCCGTGGCCTTGATGGTGCGGCCCATGAGCCCCACGGCGTCCATGTTGATGCCGGCGCGGGTCGAGGCCACGTTGACGGACGAGCACATACGCTCGGTCACGTCCAGGGCCTCGGGGATGGCCTCGATGAGGGCCAGGTCGCCCTTGGCCATGCCCTTCTCGACCAGGGCGCCGAAACCGCCGATGAAGTCGACCTTCACGTCCCGGGCCGCCTGGTCCAGGGTCTTGGCCACCTCGACCATGCCGCGGCTGTCGAAGGGCGCGGCTGCCACGGCGATGGGGCTGACGGAGATGCGCTTGTTGACCACGGGGATGCCGTAGCGGTCGCCGACCTCGTCGCAGACGGCGACAAGGTCCTTGGCCAGGGTGGTGATGCGCTTGTATATGGCGTCGGTGAAACGCGGAAGATCGTGGGACGCGCATTCGAGCAGGCTGATGCCAAGCGTCACGGTGCGCACGTCCAGATTCTCGTTCTTGATCATGGACAGGGTGGAGAGGACCTCGCGGTCGTTGAGCATGTCGGGCCTCCTAGACTCGGTGAATCGTTTCGAAAATTTCGCGGTGCTGGACCGAGACGTCCAGCCCGAAGCCCGCGCAAACCTGCTGCATGACCTGCCGAAGCTGCCGATGATCGACGCCCATGGGCATGTCGACCTCGAAGATCATGATCATCTCGTCCACGCCGTCCTCCTGGGTGATGATGGCCCGGAAGTTGACCACGTTGCAGGCCAGGGAGGCGATGGCCGTGGTCACGGCCGAGATGGTGCCGGGCTTGTCCACGCCGCGGGTGGTGATGACGAAGGGCTGGCTCTGGGCCGGGACCGGCGCGACGGCCGAGGTCATGGGACTCAGATGGGCGCTCAGCCCCATGCCGCCCAAGGCCTCGTTCAGCGCGGCGCCGATCGTGTCCAGGGGGTGCCCCTCGGGGTTGAGCACGATGAATATGGATGCGAACTCCGTCTGCAAAATGGTCTGGCTGACGTCCTCGATGTTGCAGCCGTGCGCAAACAGAATGGTCGATATTTTTGCCAGAATGCCCGGCTTGTCCTTGCCGATGACCGACAATACGAATTTGTTCATGGAACCTCCGATCCTCAGGAAAGTCACGATCTATGGCCCGCGGCGCGGGCATGCGTCAAGCCTTATCCCGTCCCCGCTCTGGCCAACCGCGGCGACTTGGGCTAGGGCTTCGGCCACCGAACACATCAATTTTACTGCGAGGTACACATGGCGCACATAGGAACCCCCCTCTCCCCCACGGCCACCAAGGTGCTCCTGCTCGGCTCCGGCGAACTGGGCAAGGAAGTGGTCATTGAACTGCAGCGCCTCGGCGTCGAGGTCGTCGCCGTGGACAGGTACGAAAATGCCCCGGCCATGCAGGTCGCCCACCGCTCCCACACGGTGTCCATGCTCGACGGGCAGGCCCTGCGCCGCATAATCGAGAGCGAGCGGCCGGACTACATCGTCCCCGAGATCGAGGCCATCGCCACGGACACCCTGCTGGAACTGGAGGCCGAGGGCTTCACGGTCATCCCCACGGCTCGCGCCGCGAAGCTGACCATGAACCGCGAGGGCATCCGCCGCCTGGCGGCCGAGGAACTGGGCCTGGCCACCTCGCCCTACCGCTTCGCCGAAACCTACGAGGAATACCTGGCGGCCGTGGAGGCCGTGGGCACGCCGTGCGTGGTCAAGCCCATCATGAGTTCCTCGGGCAAGGGGCAGTCCGTGGTCAAGACTCCGGCCGACGCCGAGAAATCGTGGAAATACGCCCAGGAAGGCGGCCGCACGGGCAAGGGCAAGGTCATCGTCGAGGGCTTTGTGGACTTCGACTACGAGATCACCCTGCTGACCGTGCGCCACATCGGCGGCACGACCTTCTGCGAGCCCATCGGACACTACCAGAAGGACGGCGACTACCAGCAGTCCTGGCAGCCCCAGCCCATGAGCCCCGCCGCCCTGGCCGAGGCCCGGCGCATGGCCGAGGCCGTGACGGGCGCCCTGGGCGGCCGCGGCATCTTCGGAGTGGAACTGTTCGTCAAGGGCGACACGGTCTATTTCAGCGAGGTTTCCCCGCGCCCCCACGACACGGGCCTGGTGACCCTCATCTCCCAGGACCTCTCGGAGTTCGCCCTGCACGCCCGGGCCATCCTGGGCCTGCCCGTGCCCGTCATCCGCCAGCACGGTCCCTCAGCCTCAAGCGTCATCCTGGTCGAAGGCACATCGAACCGGGTCCGCTTCGGCAACCTCGAAGCAGCCCTGGCCGAACCCGACACGGACCTGCGCCTCTTCGGCAAGCCCGAGGTCGGCGGCAAGCGCCGCATGGGCGTGGTCGTGGCCCGGGACGAAAGCATCGACAAGGCCGTGGACAAGGCCAAGAAAGCCGCGTCCCTCGTGACGGTCGAACTCTGAGCCGCGCGGTGCGGGGACGGGTCCAGGCCTGTCCCCGCGCCACTTGTCTTCCGCCTCCGCTTGGACTAGAGAGCAGCCGTCCAGGCGATATCCGCCCCCCTCCGGCACGCGAGCGTCGCGCATCCGCCCAGCCCAAACGACCGGTCCCCGCCCTTCCCTTAAGGAGACAACATGTTGAGAAAATTTGCCTTTGTTTTGTGTTTCATGCTTGCCTGCTCCACGGCCGTCGCCGGGGAAAAGGAGCACCGGGCCCTGGCCGAGGAACTGATCAAGATCACCGAAGGCGACATGGTCATGGAAAAGATGAAGGCCCAGGTGACCATGATCTTCCAGCAGATCACGGCCCAGATGAACGTCCAGGAAGCCGACAAGCCCAAGCTCGACAAGTATTCCAAGCGCTTCGACGCCATCCTCAAGGAGGACATGGCCTGGGACAAGGTCAAGCCGCAGTATCTGGACCTGTACACGTCCGTCTTCACCGAAGAGGAGACCAAGGGCCTGGTGGATTTCTACAAGTCCGACCTCGGCAAGAAGGTCACGTCCAAGATGCCCGAGCTCATGCAGCAGAGCATGACCGTGGCCCGCACCTACATGCAGGGCGTGGTGCCCAAGCTCGAAACCCTGACCGAGGAAATGCGCAAGGAATTCGAGCCCGCGGCCGCGCAGGCTCCCGGCCAGGAGGCTCCGGCCGCCAAGGCCGCGCCGGCCGGATCGAAGGAAGGCAAGAAAGAATAGGTTTTGCCGCGAAGTAAATGAAAGGCTCCGTCGGTTGCTGCCGGCGGAGCCTTTTATATTGATGTCAGGCCAACAGGGCGCGGATTTCCCGCCGGGCGGCCTCCAGGTACTTCGGGTAGTTCGCCTTGACGGGTTCGGACAGTTCCATGGACCAGTCGCTGATGGTCAGGGGTTCGATGCCGATGACGACGAGGGTCTGCGGCTTGTGGCCGAGCAGCTCCGCCATCCTGAGGGAATCGAGGAGGTCGATGTCGTGCAGCGAGAGGCGCTGCTCCCCGTTCTCCCGCAGATTATCCTCGGTGAAACGGTAGATGGTGCCGGGCTCGCGGCCGCCCTTGACGCAATCGAGGACCAGCACCCGCTCGTATTCCTGAAAAACGTAGAAAATGTCCTGGGTGAAGGTCGCGCCATCCAGAAAATCGACCTCATCGGGGTTCCACTCCTCCCGGGACAGGTCCTGCACCGCGTGCACCCCCGCCCCATCGTCGGTCAGCAGCAGATTCCCCACCCCAAGCACCAAAAGTCTTTTCATGCCATGCTCTCCGAAATCCTGCACCGCCTGGTTGCGGCGCGTTGCGTTGTGGCGTCGTTCAAAAAAAAGGGCCGGTCGCCCGGCCCTTCATGATCCATCGGATACGAATCAGTCAACGTTGATGACGTGTTCTTCACCGGTCTCAGCGTGCAGCACGTGCACGGCACAGCCCAGTCACGGGTCAAAGGCGCGAACGAGGCGCCCGACGTTGACGGGATTCTTGATGTCCGGAACCGGCACGCCGATCAGAGCCTCCTCGATGGGGCCGCGCTGGCCCATGTCGTCGCGGGGGTTGGCGTTCCAGAGGGTGGCGGACACGATCTGGTAGCTTTCGATCTTCTTGTCCTTGATCTTCAGGTAGTGCAGCAGGGAGCCGCGGGGGGCCTCGGTGAAGCCGGTGCCTTCGCCGACGTCCGGGAGTTCGGGCTTGGCGTAGGTTTCTCCGCCGGCCGTGACATCCTTGAGCCATTTCTCAACGGCCGTGGCCACCATCCAGGTCTCCTCGGCGCGGGCCACGTGGCGGCCCATGATGGAGAAGGCCTTGTCGCCCAGGTCGCGGAAGTTCTTGGCCTCGATGCCATACAGGTCCTTGAGGAGCTTCTGGCCCACGGGGCTGAGTTCGGGGTTTTCTACCCACATGCGGGCCAGGGGGCCCACTTCGCAGGGTTTGTCCTTGTAGCGCGGAGCCTTGACGAAGCTGTAGGCGCCCTTCTTGTCCGGGTTGGGGACTGTCTCGCCGACGCTGTAATGCAGGCCGCCGGGAGCGGAATAGTCGAAGAAGGAATGGCCTACGTATTCCTTGATCAGCTTGGGATCGAAGGCTTCGTCCTTGCCGTCGAGGAAGACGCCGGGCTTGAGCAGGAAGGTCTTCTGCTCGTCGTCCTGGGGGAAGACGCCGAAGGCGATGACGTTCTTGTAGCCGACGCCGGTCGCGAACAGGTCGGTGTACACGGAACCCAGAGTGTAGATGAGGGGCAGGTACTCGTCGACCACGAACTTCTGCACTTCCTTGAAGCGGGCGGCGTATTCGGCCAGCTTCTCGGCGGTGGGAATCTGGGTCGCGCCGCCGCCGACCATGCCCTGGACGTGCGGCATGCGGCCGCCGAACATGGCCACCATCTCGTGGCAGATGCGGCGGACTTCAAGGGCCTTCAGATACTGGTTCAGGCCGTAGGTGTTCGTGGCCTCGGCCTTGGCGCCGTCCGTGATGCGATCCGTGAGCAGGTCCGCGTTGGCGTATCTGGGCACGAAGGGGGAGACATCGGGTCCCTTGACGTAGTCCAGGGCGGCCAGATGGTAGAAGTGCAGGATATGGGACTGCAGGTAGTTGGCGCCGAAGATCAGGTTGCGGGTGATGCGTCCGTTGGTCGGGACCTTCACGCCGAAGGCCTCGTCCTGGGCCATGACCGAAGCGGTGCAGTGGGCCGTGGGGCAGACGCCGCAGATGCGCTGCACGATCTGGGAGGAATCCCGGGGATCGCGACCTTTGAGAATCTGCTCGAACCCGCGGAACATGCCGCCGGAGCACTTCGCGTCGACGACCTTGCCGTCCTTGACTTCGACCTCGATCTTGAGGTGCCCCTCGACCCTGGTCAACGGGTCGATGGCAATCTTGATTTTCCCGTCAGTGGCGGGATTAGCTGCTTGTGACACGTGCGTCCTCCTTGATTATTCCGCTACATAGAAAGGAGACTTCCCGTCCGGGAAATCCGGTTCCACACAGCCGATGCACACGGCGTTCTCGACACACCAGTTGATGCCGTTGTTCCAGCGGCGCTTGTAACAGTCGGCATAGGTGGACGGGCCCTTGCAGCCGAGCTCGGCCTTGCAGCCGGGCTTGGTGAAGGTGGGGGCGAAATCCGACGCGTCGTACTTTTCGAGGTACGGACAGTTTTCGTGGATGTTCTCGCCGAAGAAGAGCATCGGGCGGCCTTCGTCATCAAGCTCGGGCAGCGGGTGCTCGTTGGGGTTGAGGACATGGCTCCAGGCGGCGACCAGGGTGCCGACCATCCAGTCTGGATGGGGCGGGCATCCGGGCACGTTGACCAACAGCTTGTCGATCTTTTCGGCGGCGAAAAAGTCACGCACGCTCGTGGCGCCGGTGACGTTGCCGGCCGCGGCCGGGATGCCGCCGTAGGCGGAACAGGTGCCGACGGCAACGGTGGCCAGGGACTTGGGCGCAAGGTCCCTGATCAGCTCGGCCATGGTCACTTCGTGGTGATGGCCCTTGGCGTCAAGGGTTTCACCGACGATGCAGTAACGGCCTTCCTTGGCGGTGGGGATGGCACCTTCGACCAGCAGGAAGAAGTTGCCCTTGAACTTTTCGGCGATGGCGTACATGTGCTCAAGCGCCATTTCGCCTTCGCTGGCCATGACGGTGGGATGGAACTCAAGGCTGATGACATCCAGCAGGATCTCCTTGATCCTGGGATGCACGGCGTTGAGCAGGGACACGGAACACCCGGTGCAGCCCTGACCCTGTACCCAGATGACCGGGGCTTTTTTCGCCCCTTCGGTCATGGCATGCAGGATGCCCGGATGATAGATCTGGGAAATGCCCAGTCCGGCGACACCTGCGGAGCACAGTTTGACGAACTCACGTCTGCTTAAACTCATACCCTCCTCCTTCAAAAAGGTAATAGCGTGCAGAGACTTCGGCCTTTTTTTCACGAGCGCTTCGATATCCTCTAAATATTCAATGTGTCAACGCGCTTTGGATCGAAATTCACGATTGTTGCAATCTGCATACGGCGATGTAGGACATCGCGCGAAATGCGAGGGGCCCTTCAAAATTGGGACGCGACAGGTGACACCTATTTTGACTAGAGTATTACGAATTCCTGATTACACTGGTCAATCAACCATGAATTGTGGCACGCGCACCCCATGGTCCACCGAGCCGGCGAACTGCGCGAACCCTTCGCGTCGTGGAGCCACCGGCGCACGTGCCGGGCAGAGCACCCGAAAATCTTCTGCGCCAAAACCTGGGTCGTCGAGGGGGATCGTTATTTTCTGCGGGGAAAATAGGCGGTCGTGGAATTGTGTTCCCACAGGAACTGGTGAATGTGGTAACCGTCGGAGAAGAAGGTCACAGAGCCGAGAATGGGCGACGGCGAGTCGGACGTGTCGCCGTAGACATAGATGAAGCGGTTGAAACGGTAGAGCTTCCGGTGCAATCCCATTCTTTCGGCGTGCAGGATGAGATGGCCGCTGCGGGCCCGGTCGTCCTCGATCCAGACCCGGCTGGAATCGTGCAGGGTGTACTCGCCGACATAGTTTTCCTCGACGAACTCCTCCGTGGCCACGCCATGCATGAACCTGGCCTCGGCGCCGTGCTTGAGGGCGTCCTGCCCCGACTCGTTGGCCAGGATCGTCGTACCGGGCCGCTGCGCCACCTGTCCGATGGGCACCGCATTCTGCGCGGCGGATTCGGGGAGCCGGGGCTCGGGCGGAGGGATTTGCGCTACCGGCTCCGGGCCGGAGATTGCGGCCGGGGCCTTGGGCGTGGCGGGCTTTGCCGCCGCTTCAGGCTGGCGGGCCGGTCTGGGCCGGTGAACGGGCGTCTTCGGGAGCGGCTTCGGCGCATCCTCGATCCGCTCTTTGGCTGACGCCGCCGGCTCGGGAGGAACCTGCGCCGGCTTGACCGCCGGGGCCACGATGTCGAGCAGCAAGGTCCTGTCTTCGTCGTGTCCGACCGTTCGGAGGTCCAGCCCCAGGAGAAGGACCGCATGCAGGGCAATGGACAGAAGCGCGCACAGGACGAGAAAAGGCACGCCTCCAGCGGGTCGCCCGGCGTCCGATTCCCTCTCGCCGGTTTCCGGTCCGTGGCGGGAGGCATTCTTGCAGGCAAGAAGGGAAAGCGACAACTCGGGTGCGTTCATGTTGTTCTTTGGCCTGTGCGGTGGTATTCAAAAAACGGCTCACATCCACCACCGGGGGAAGCAATGCGAATTCTTCTCACAGCGTTTCTTGCAATCCTCTTCGACACTTCCGCCGCCTTTTCCGAATCCACTATAAGCATCATCCACAGTTACCACAAGGAGTACGCCTGGGAACAAAGCCTCTCCGAAGGACTGCTGCAATCCCTGCCACGTGGCGCGGCCATCCGCCACTTCTACCTCGACACCAAGCGCACGCCGCAGGCCGAACACCGCGCGCGGGCCGACGCGGTCTGGGAGGAAATCAGAGCCGCGGCGTGGAGCCTCATCATCCTCTGCGACGACAACGCGGCCAAATACCTTGGCCCCCGGCTGAAAAACGGCCCCACCCCCGTGGTGTACCTCGGGATCAACCGCAACCCGCGCGACTACGGGCTCTTTCCCGCCCCGAACATGACAGGGGTCCTCGAGCGCCCCCTGCTCAAACGCTCCCTGCACTCCATGTGCAAACTCGTGAACACCGACGACACCAAGGTCCTCATCCTCTTCGACTCCGACGCGACGTCCGACGCGGTGGTCCACGAGGCCTTTGAAGGAAAATCGCGCCTCAACCTCGGCAAGGTGCAGGTTGAGCTGAAGCAGTTCTCTCTGCTCGACAACTGGCGGGAGGCGCTTCTGAACGCCAAGGCCGAAGGGTTCGACACGGTCTACATCGGGCTGTACCACACCCTGCGCGACAGCGCCGGCAAGCACGTGCCCGAGGACGAGGTCCTGGCCTGGGCCAACGCCAACACGCCCGTTCCGATCTTCGCCTTCTGGGATTTCGCCGTGGGCAAGGGAAAAACCATCGGCGGACATGTGCTGAGCGCTTTCGACCAGGGGCAGGCGGCAGGGAAAATCGCCTGCCGGATACTGGCCGGGACCCCGCCCTCGGCCATCCTCCCCCAAACCGCCCAGGCCGGAACGTACACGTTCAGCGCGTTTGAACTGGACCGGTTCGGGATCAAATTGCCCGACGCGATACGCGCACAGGCCGTCATGGTCCCGTGAGCAGCGCCGACGGATCCGAAAACCGGCCTTGACCGCCGCTGGCCCGCTTACTACTGAACATGCCCATGACCACAACAGCCCAAAAAAAGCAGCTCATCCTGGAGTACGAGAAGAAATTTGCCCACAAACTGGCCGCCTTCGTGCTCGACAAGCCCAAACCGCCCTTGTGGATGATCTTTGTCCCGGTCTTCTTCGTCTTTTTCGCGCAGAAAATGAAACAATATTCGAGCGGGTTGGAAGAATTCGTCCAGAACTACACCAAACCGCGCCGCCTCGCCCTCGACGCGGCCATGGACTCGCAGGAGACCGGCGCGCCCATCGACACGGCCGGCCTGCTCGAACGCGCCGGCGCGATTCCCGAGCAATCCCGTCCGCTTTTCCAGGACTGGATGGCTGCCCTCACGGATCATTACCGCACGCTCTTCGAGGCCCCCGGCGGCACGCCCGAAGCCCTGATCCGGTCGGGATACCGCAGCAAGACGGATTATCTGCTCCAGTGCAACGTCCTCAACAAGGCCGAGAACGCCTTCACCGAATCCCTCATGCCCAGGATCGAAGGGGACGGCCAGGACATCCGCAACGTTGTGGAGAGGATGAAGGTTGCCGTCGTCGACCTGCGCCGCCAGGAAGCCGACGCCATCTTCCGCTAGCCGGCCAGCTGACCCGGCGCGCTTTCGGAGCGGAAGTGCGTCGACACGCTCAGAGCATCTCCTCCATCTGGGCGAAGAAATCGCCGCGCTCAAAAACCGGGCCGTATTCCCCCTCCAACCGGTCCAGACTGCCCAAAAACGCGTCCCAACCCTCGATCTCGCCGACCTTCTTCCTGTCGGCGAAGATCTTGAAGCGCGTTCCCCGGGGGCACTTGGTCAGATTGATCTCGAAGCTGCGTCCGGACGCATAGACCGTCCAATACGCGGACCAACTCGTCCGGTCCCCTTCCGTCTTCTTGTACTTTTCGAAATAGGCCTCGAACACCTCCACGATGCGCGCGTTGTCCATGATTCCCTCCTCGTGACTGGTTTCCTGAAATTCAACGCCTGTGCATCCACAGGTCCGGATTCCCCTTGCCTTTGACCACTCCCCGCAATATTGGTAGGACCAATTTCACGGGAGCACAACCTTGAGTACACCGCAACAGCAAAAAAGAATCTACGAAGAAATTGCCGCGCGTCTGCAGGAGTTGGTGGAAGTCGACGACCTGCAGCCGGGAGACCGGTTGCCGCCCGAACGCCGCTTGGCGGAATTGTTCGGCGTTTCGCGCAATTCCATGCGCGAGGCCATCAAGAGTCTGGAACAGGCGGGGCTGCTCAAAAGCAGGCCGGGAGCCGGAACCTACATCGCGGCGGCCAGCCCGACGGAACTGGCCCGGCAACTCGGCGAGGCCTTCGCCCGGGAACGGCACAGGCTTGAGGACATTTTCGAACTTCGCCTCCTGCTGGAGCCGCAGATCGCGCGCCTTGCGGCGCGGCGCGTCTCCCCGCGGGCCATCGAACGGCTGGACGACCTCATGCACACCTATGAAAACGCCGTGAGGCATGGGGAGCCTGTCCTGGAGATCGACCAGGACCTCCACGACACCATCGCGGCGGCCACGGGCAACCACGCCATCGTCAGGCTCATGGAGCAGATGCACGACATGCTCTTCGAAAGTCGCGACGAAACCTTGCAGTCGCCGGAGCGCAGCCGCAACGCGCTGGAGGACCACCGAAAAATCCTGGCGGCGCTGCGCCTGCGCGATGCCGACGGTGCCTGCGCCGCCATGACGGAACATCTCGAACATACACGGGAAATCGTATTCACCTCAAAAAAAGGAGCATGAACTCATGAAGGAAATTCGCAAAACAGCCCGCGACCTGATGACTGGCTACTGCCGCGTCTGCCCCGTCTGCAACGGGAAGGCCTGCGCCGGCGAGGTTCCGGGCATGGGCGGCCTGGGCACGGGAACGGCCTTCATGGCCAATGTGCAGGCCCTGGCCGACTGCACGTTCAACATGCGCCTCGTGCACGACATCACGGAGCCGGACACGAGCACGTCCCTGCTGGGCCTTAAGCTGTCCATGCCCGTCATGGCGGCCCCCATCGGCGGCGTGTCCTTCAACATGGGCGGGAAGAGGTCCGAAGAGGAGTACATCACCGCCATCATCGACGGCTGCAGACAGGCCGGGATCATCGGCTGCACCGGCGACGGGGTCCCGCCGTTCATCCACGAGGCCGGCTTCGCCGCCATCACGGCCGCAGGGGGACACGGCATCCCGTTCATCAAACCCTGGGAGGACGCGGAGCTCTATGACAAGCTCGCCAAGGCCAGGGATACGGGCGCATCCGCCGTCGGCATGGACATCGACGCCGCCGGCCTCATCACCCTGCGCAAGATGGGACGGCCGGTGTCGCCCAAGCCGGTGGCCACCCTGCGCGAGATCATCGCCAAGGCCGGCCTGAAGTTCATCGTCAAGGGCGTCATGACCGTGGAGGACGCCCGTCTGGCCGCGGAGGCGGGCGCGGACGCCATCGTCGTCTCCAACCACGGCGGGCGCGTGCTCGACCACACGCCGGGAACGGCCAAGGTGCTGCCGGGCATCGCGAAGGAAATGAAGGGAAAGATCGCCATCATCGCGGACGGCGGAATCCGCAGCGGCGGGGACGTGCTGAAGATGCTGGCCCTCGGGGCCGACGCGGTCATGCTCGGCCGGCCCTTCAGCATCGCGGCCATGGGTGGCCTGACCGAGGGCGTCACGGCCTATGCCCAGACGCTGCGCACGGAACTCATGCAGGCCATGGTCATGACCGGCACCAGGGCCGTCACGCAGATGCCCGCAAACATCCTCTGGAACGGCCCCCGGGCGTAAGGCCCCGGGCACAAGGCGCAAAAAAAGGGCCGGATGGCCGGCCCTTTACCCTCTGTACTTGAGTCCCGTCTCGTACACCGGCAGCCCCCGCTCGGGGATCTGCTTGGTCCAGCAGACGGCCACGGGATAGCGGTCGAACTCGCCGAGGGAGGATTCATTGGGGGTGTACCCTTCCAGCGAAAGCTCAAGCTTGGCCCCGGGCTCGATGGGCGTCCGGGTCTTGAGGCAAAGCCCGCCGTCGCCGTAGTTGATCATGCGGGCGTAATGCGTCTTGTGCTGTCCCTCGTAGGTGTACCGGACGGGCACGAGACAATCCTTGCGAATGTGGGTGCGCTTGTTGGCAATCATATCGACCTCCTTACTCATGCGCAGGAACCCGATCGTCGGGATCCGGACATGTTCCGATGAACTTTCTCTAATCACTACCCCAAACCCGCCCAAGAGGCAAATCGCCAAAATCGCGGTTCGACAAAAAAAAGTGCTTGCCATTTGAAAGCCCGCTCTATATTAACCGACTTCGCTTTCGGGGAGACCCGAAACCGCGAATACGGCGAGGTAGCTCAGACGGTTAGAGCATGCGGCTCATATCCGCAGTGTCGGGGGTTCAATTCCCTCCCTCGCTACCAAAAATTCAAGGCTCCGATTTTCGGAGCCTTTTCTTTTTTGCCTCCACTTTGTCCTCGGAACGGATCGTTAATCCCCCTCTTTTGGATCATGGTACATCAGGCCAACCGACCAGATTCACGCAACTTCATACCGAAGAAAAACTTTTTGAAAATAATCGCACTCCCCCAGGATCATTGCAGTCTGCGCCCAGTACTCATGCAACACTCGCAGCCGCGTTTCAGTGCAGCGCGCACGGATCATCGGGAAACCTGAAAACTATTACAGAAAAAAGATTATTGAAACCCAATCGGAATTATGAAATAACCAAAAAAAATTATTGAACAAATAAACTTGTGACTCGTGATCCGGCAGGTCCTGGTGCATAATGGACGCTCTTGAAAAATCCGCTCCACGCAAAAATACCAAAATTTCATTTCGTACCGATGAACTCACGCTCGCAAAACTCAAGGCTGCCTGTCGGATCGAAAACAAGACAATTTCATCTCTGATCGAAGACGTTCTCACGGAACATGTTCTGCGTCAGGAAGCGCCCATGACTTCTCCTGATGAAAAACGGCAATGTCAACGAAAGCAGTGTTCTATTTCAGCTGTCATATTCTCAACGAAAGATGAATCTGCTTTTTTCTATCATGGCACGATTGTAGACATGTCCTTATCTTCGATGCAGATTCTTTTGAAAAATGTTCACGCCGAGCATGCGTTTCAAAGTGGGTTTGAAATTCTTTTTTCTCTCCCTCATTGCGATTATCCAATGCTGCTTCCATGCCGTTTTGTGAGGGCAAGCTATCTTCATGGAGAAACTATGCTTGTCGCTCATTTCAAATCTACGAATCCTGTCGAAGAAAACATTATCAAGCATTTCCTGAC
Organism: Desulfomicrobium salsuginis; assembly: GCF_054657795.1. NCBI lineage: Bacteria > Pseudomonadati > Thermodesulfobacteriota > Desulfovibrionia > Desulfovibrionales > Desulfomicrobiaceae > Desulfomicrobium > Desulfomicrobium salsuginis. The sequence goes on from NZ_BAAHYA010000002.1 coordinate 1,404,285, forward strand.
GAACTGCAATCTGACGAATGACAGCCTCGCAAAAAAGAGGCACAGGTGACTACAGCTTCCTGACTGCATGCAAGGATATTGACAATGGAAACGAAAAGTTTGTTGAAAAGAAGGGTACTGCGCGACGACGTTGCAGAATACCTCATGGAATCCATCTTGCGCGGAGACCTCAATCCTGGCGACAAGATCATAGAATCCAAACTCGCCCGCGAGTTGTCCATCAGCCAGGGAGCCGTACGCGAAGCCATCCGGGACCTTATCGCGCAGGGCGTTCTGGAGACAGAGCCGTACAAGGGAACGCGGATCAGGACGCTGAGCAAGGAACAGCTCAACGACTACTACGACGTGCGCACCGAAATCGAGGCCCTCGCCGTCCGCTGGAGCGTGATCAAGCACCGCTCAAGATACCTGGACCTCGACTACCTCAAGAGCTGTGTCGACAACATGGCCGTCTGCGTCGAAATGAACGACACCAAGAACATGCGCAAGAACGACATGTCCTTTCATCTCGCCATCGTCCAGGGCGCCCACAGCGAATCTCTGGCCAAGGCCTGGCACTCCCTCGGCAACTACTACTGGACCTATATCGCGGTCTACTACGACCACGCCGCGTCCCTGCTCAATGCACAGGTCGACAAGCACCGCATGATGTACGAGGCCATCGCTGGCGCCGACATCAACGCCTACGCCCAATGCGTGCGCGGCCACTACTTCGACGCCAACACCCTCTTCCCCGAGAAAATTTCAGTCTGACGATTTCGGACGAGCAACGCCCGACCACGGCCCCAAGCCTGTCGCATGAAGGCATGTACCGCAGCAATGCACGCGGTGCGTGCCTTTTTCTTCGTATTCAGCTTGGTGACCCATCGGGATGCGCGACAAAAAAGGCCGCCCGGTGACAGGCGGCCTTGAGGGTTGAATTCTCAACCGGCTACAGAATTCGCGGCTGGATGAAGATCAGGAGTTCGGCCTTGTTCTTCGTTTCGTACTTGTTCTTGAACAGCCAGCCCAGGCCGGGAACGTCACCCAGCCCGGGAATCTGGCTCTTCTCGGAAGTTTCCGTCGTCTTGAGTACGCCGCCTATGACGATGGTCTCGCGGTCGCTGACCATCATTTTCGTCTTGGTCGACTTGGTGTCGATGTCCCGGCCGTCGCTCTTGGGGCTGTCGTCGCTGATGTCGAGGTCGAGGATCAATTTGTTGTCAGGCGTAATCTGCGGCAGCACCGATATCTTCAGCACCGCTTCTTCGTATTCGGTCGTCGTACCGCCGCTTTCCGACTCCGTGGCCGTTGCGAGCTTCGTGCCCTGCTGAATTTCCGCACGGTTGTTGTTCAGGGTGAGGACACGCGGGGAGGATATGGTCTTGACCAGGTTCTTCTGCTCACCAAGCTGCAAGGATGCATCCAAGGCGAAAAGGTCCTCACCGAGGAATTTGCCGACTGTTCCGCCCAACGTTATGCCGTTGGCGGTGTTGATGGCGTTCAAGCCGGTTGACGTGAAGGTGCCGCGCCATTGTTCATTCGGCAGATTCGCAGTGGTTTCGGTCTGATAGGTCGTGCCCCACTTGACGCCCAGGCTGCGCTGGAATTCGTCGGTGGCGTAGACAAGGCGGGCCTCGATCATGACCTGGCGCTCGGCGCGGTCCAGCTTCTTGATGAAGCTGTCAATCCGGTCCAGGGTCTCCTCGGTGTCGGTCACGATCAGGATGTTCGTGCGCGGGTCGGAGGAAACGGTGCCGCGGTTCGGCGTCAGCAGGGTTTTGACCTTGCCCTCGAATTCGGCGGCCGTGTTGTAGTTGATCTGGATGTACTCGGTCTTCAGCGGGGCCAGGTTGCGCATGCTCTCCTGGGCCTGGATGGCCGCCTCGCGGGCCTTCTGCAACTGGGCGCGTTCGGCTTCGAGCTTCGTGGCCGAGGCGATGCGCATGATGTTGCCCTTGATGACCATGCCCAGATTCTTCTGCAGCAGCACGAGGTCAAGAGCCTGATCCCAGGGGATGTCCACAAGCTTGAGGGAAATGTTCCCGGAAATGTCGTCGTCGAGGATGAGATTGTAGCCGCTGATTTCGGAAATGAGGCGCAATACCTGTTCGACGGAAGCGTTCTGCAGGTCGATGGAGATCTTCTCACCCGTGTAGTTTTCCTTCATGCCCGGAAAGAGCGTGTTCAGCTCCTGGATCTCGCTCTCCTTGTACACCGGGTCATCGGATGCAGCCTTGTCGACGTCGGCAATGGCCGCGGGTTGGGCGGACTTGCCGGTCTTGACGAGGACATACGTTTCATCGCCCTTGCGCAGCACGGACAGAGCCGGGTTCTCGGCGCCGGCAAAGACCAGATAGGCGTTGCCGTCCTTGTCGTTATAGGCGGTCACGGTCTCGATCTTGGTGCCGAGCTTGCTCACGTCATACTTCTTAAGCAGGGATGGCTGGAATTGCGCCTTGCGGAACGTCAGCTTGAACGCGTCGGCCTGCTCGGGCACGACCTCGAAGGGCAGGCTCGAATAGGTCACGACCTGCAACGAATCCTTCGTCGGCTTGAAATTGAGGGTACTGATGACGTTCTTCGGCAGCTCCGGGGCCGGGATGTCATCGGAAACGAGCATCAACCGCCCGAGGCTGTCGGACTGGCGGGAGAGCAGGAACTTGCTCTTGGAATTCAGGAAGACGTTCAGCGCCTTGACCTGTCCGCCGTCCATCTCCTTTTCGAGCCGGCTGACCAGTGCCGTCTCGTTGAGGGGCAGAACGAAATCCGTGATACCGGGAGTGAAGAGGATCTTCACGAGCTTGTCCCCGTCGAAGTCCGCATAGAGCTGCGTTCCCGCGTCGATGGGCACGTCGATCATGGTCTTGCCCAGGGATTCCGACAGCACGGCTTCACGACCGGAGGCGGGCTGCTGGGCATCCGCGGTACCGGTATCGGTGAGGGCAGGCTTGGAGTGTGTTGCGCATGAAGTCAGCACAACGATACAACTTACAAGTAAGAATCCAGATATCGCTCTGAAAATCTTCATAGCACTCTACTCCTTCTCTTGCCGCAATCTTAAATTAATTGTTCTCTTTTTCGCTTCACCGAATACGTCGATGACATCCTCTTCAACAACGAGCATTTCGTTTCCGATGGATGTCACGACACCGTCATAGAGTCCTATGGTCATACCGGGGCGTATCAGGTAGCTCTTGCCGTCAGGCAGTTCGACCATGGCCAGGGAAACCCCGGCGCCCTTGTTCAGGATGCCGATGAGCTTCAGGCTGTGGACGTCGACCGTCTCCAGAGGAGTAGTCGCCTTCTTTTCGAGCTTGGCCTTCTTGGCCGCCTGCATCGCTTCGTATTCACGGATCTTGATGAACGAGACGAAGGGATCGATTTTCCCCGCCCCGCTGTAGGGGGGGTACGGGAACGTGATCCAGTCGGGGAATTCCCCGTCGGGTTGACCGGCTTGGGGTGTCTGCGCGCTGGCCGAGACGCAGAGGAAAAGGACCAGGGTGGGGAGTAAAAGAAGTGCTTTCATGGCTGCGTCACTTTTTTGCTTGTTTTGCGGCTTCACGCGCCTTGATTTCCGCCTCGGTCAGGGCCCTGTAAACCTGCAGCGTCAGGCTGGTGTTCAGATATTTCTCCGTCGGGGAAAAGTCGGACACCGGGCTGAAGGTGACGTTCTGGATGCTGACGAGGCGATCCAGCCTGGACAGCCGGTCGAAGTAGGTCACCAGACGGTGGAAGGTCCCGCTGATCTGCAGCTGGATGCTCCTCGTGGCGTAGAACTCCTGGACCTGCTCGGCGCCGGGCTGGAACAGGATGAATTCCACGTTTTCGTCGCGCCCGAGCTGCTCGAAGGAGGACAGGAGCATCTCCAGCGCCCTGGCGTCTTCGGGCAGAAGCGTCTTGGCGTAGTACAGCTCCTTCTTCCGCAATTCCAGGCTGCGACGCAACTCGGGCAGGTTCGCGACCTGCGCCCTGAACATGGCGATGTCCTTGTCGAGCTTTTCGATCTCCTGCGTGGCCTTGGCGATCTGGGTGAGCTTGTCGTCCAGGATGAAGTACCAGTACCCACCGTAGACCGCGAGCGTCAGGCCCAGAAATATCAGAAACTTCTGCAGGGCGGACAACGCACCTAATTTTTTGGAAACTGCGGATTTATCCATTTGTCGTTCCATTCGTATTTGTGTTTTCAAAATACTCCTGGGCCATCACGGAGCACTCGAAGGCCACCAACCCGAGCCCGTCCACGGCCCGGCGGGACGTCCTGCGAGTATCCACCAACTTGATATACTTCGACAATCTGAGGCGTTCCACGTAACTGGCGAATACCTGGTTGTCCAGGGCGACCCCGCTCAGGGCGATATTGCCGTTGGCGTTGATCGTGAACGTCTCGAACCACATCTTGTCCTTGGGCATGTTCACGACGATCTCGTCGATGTATTTGACGGGAAGCCCCTGGCGCAGGCGGATGTCCTTGATGACCTTGATCCGCGTCTCTATGTCCTTGAGTTCCTGAATGACGCTGTTGACGATGGCGACCTCCTTTTCAAGCAGCGCCTTCGTCTGCTGCTTCGAGGCCACCGATGCCTGCAGCGTACTCAGTTCCGAAGAAAAATAATAATCGACACCATAGACAGACCCAAGCATCAACAAAATTCCCAGAATGAAGAAGACTGCGCCTTTTTCGACATTGGTCGACTTCGATCGTTTTTGCTGAGGGAGTAAATTGATTTTTATCATAATAAGTATCCAGTATTAAATTGCTCTCAAGGCAAGGCCGAAAGGAACAACCATCTGTGGGCCTATCTCATCAAGGTACTCTTTCTGGAACGTATTGTTATCAACGTAAATTTTGCGGAAAGGATTGTGATAATGCACTTCAAGATTCAATTCCTTATGAAAAACATCCCGAAGCCCTCCAAGCAATGCCCCTCCCCCGGACAAGTAAAGAGATTCAGCAGGAGTTACGTTACTCGATGACGAATGATAAAATCCGATGAGGCGCCTCAGTTCGTCGCACCAGTTCTTGAAAATCTTGTTCACGGCCTCAGAGATGGACCGCAGTTCCTTTTCCCCGAGATCGTCCTTTCCGCTGAGCTTGATGCGCTCCGCGTCCATGCGCTTGATGTTCAGAATGGATGCGAGAGACTCCGTGACAGCCCTGCCGCCAAAGGAAACCTCGCGCAAGAAGGAAGGTTGGCCGTTGTGGTAGATGCAAAAAACGCTCTGCGCGCCGCCTATGTCGAGAAGATAGACGGGCTTTTCCTGAAACTCGGGATAATTGTGTTCGAAGCTGTTGCACAGGGCGAAGGAGTCAACGTCGATCACCGACAGGGAAAGGCCCGATTGCGAAATGACGTCGCTCAGATTCTGCACCACCTTCTTCTTGCTGGCCACGAGCAGCACGTCGTAGCTCTTTTCTTTCTGGCCGGGGCCAAGGACCTGGTAGTCGAGGAAGACGTCGTTGATGTCGAAAGGAATGTACTGGCGCGCGTCCTTCATGACCGTATCGCCGATGGCCTTCGCAGATTCGGCCTCGAACACGACCCGCTTCACGATGACCGCATGGCCGGCCATGGATGATACAACCACCTGCTCCTTGAGCTGAAGCTCGGACCAAAGCCCGTTGATCTTCTTTGCGGTGGCCGAACTGTTGTCCAGATCACCCGGCTGCCATGGGCAACGGGCTATGCTTTCCAGGACCAAGTCGCCTTTTCCCGGCCGAATCTTCACCATCTTCAGCCATTCACTTCCAAGATCCAATCCTACGCCGGCGTTTTTCTTTGAAAAAAAACCTAATTTTTTCACAGCGTTACGTCCTCAGTGATTATTTTCGCGACCCAAGACCCTGCATTTATTCGTTGATACTTTTTTAACTAACACAAAATGCGTCGTCAAAGCAAGAAATAATGAGTAGAAAAACAATGCGCGAGCTAAAGAACTTTTCGCATCCTGATACAGACGCTTTGGCTCAAATCCTGACTCTTTTTGTCAATACACGTACACACTCGATCCAAACAGCCACACAATGCCCGTATCGATGCGTCATGCTGAATTCGATTCACGCCTCGTATACGCACCGCGTCGCTCCAAAAAGGATCACACAACGGCTCCAGGGTCGAGAATCAGCCGCACGCATCCCATCGCACTATGTAGCATCGCCAAGGCTGGCTTTCGCAGCACCGCCCCTGTGCGACGAAAAAAGCCCGCTCCGGAAAGGAGCGGGCTTGCAGTAGTTCAACAGCCCAAACCCGATGAATCATGACGGCAGGCATGATCCGTACGTACCGGATGCATCGCGCAGGATCACCCTGTAGGGGATTTCTGCGCAGTCCGACGCGCGCCGTCCTAAATCCGTTCCAGATTGGCCAGCAGGATCTGTCCGAACTCAACGCATCCAACCTGGCGAGCGCCCGTCATCTGCGAGGCCAGATCGACGGTTACGCGTCCGTCGGCAATGGCCAGTTCCACGGCCTTGCGAATTTTCGTTGCGGCCTCGTGCCAGCCGACGTGATCGAGCATGAGCGCGCCAGAGAGAATGAGGCTGCCCGGGTTGGCGAGGTCCTTGCCCTCGATGGTCGGGGCCGTGCCGTGGGTGGGCTCGAAAAAGGCCAGGTCGGAGCTCATGTTGACCCCGGGGGCCAGGCCAAGGCCGCCGACTTGGGCGGCCAGGGCGTCGGACAGGTAGTCGCCGTTCAGATTCGGCGTGGCGATGACATCGTAGTTCTCGGGGCGGATGAGCACCTCCTGGAACATGGCGTCGGCGATCCTGTCCTTGAGCACCAGGGCGCCGGGAGGGCAGCAGTCCTGGCCTTCCAGGACGAGGCGACCGGCAAACTCCTCGGCGGCCAGTTCGTATCCCCAGTTGCGGAAGGCGCCTTCGGTGAACTTCATGATGTTGCCCTTGTGGGCCATGGTCACACTGCGGCGCTTCTGATCCAGGGCGAACTGGATGGCCCGCCGGATGAGGCGTTTGGAGCCTTTGGCCGTCATGGGCTTGATGCCGATGCCGCTCTCGGCGTCGACGTTTGCGCCCATCTCGTCACGGAGGAAGGCGATGAGCCGCTTGGCCTCGGGGCTGCCCGCCTGCCACTCGATGCCCGCGTAGACGTCCTCGGTGTTCTCGCGGAACACGACCATGTCCACCCGCTCGGGGTGCTTGACCGGGCTTTCAATGCCCTTGAAATACTGGATTGGACGGATGCAGGCGAAGAGGTCGAGCGTCTGCCTGAGCGTCACGTTCAGGCTGCGAAACCCTTTGCCCACCGGGGTCTCCAGGGGCCCCTTCATGGCCAGGTCGGCACCCTTGAGGGCTTCTAGCGTCGATTCGGGCAGGTAGGAGCCCGTTTCGGCAAAGGCCTTCTTGCCCGCCAGCAGTTCCACCCACTCGAATCCGCGTCCGTCGCCGTAGGCAACCTCCACCGCCCTGTCCAGAACCGGGCGGCCGGCGGCCCATACTTCCTTTCCTATCCCGTCTCCCTCGATGAAATATACCCTGCGCTTCATATCTTCTCCTCTCACGAATGAATAAAACCCCTCCCGGGGTTTTTTCGGATAGTAAAAGATTATTGATCGCGCAACTGACAAAAAGGGGCCTCAGCTGAAGCAGACCTCCACCATCATCGGTCCGTACTGCGTTTCAAATGGTATGGCCAGGACGGCGCTCGTGGAAACGTGGCGGATGATGTGACCGGAGCCGGTGATGACCGAAGGGATGGCGCCTTCGAAAATCATGCCCATGCCCACAAGGCCCTTGCGCGCCTGTCCGGAGATCATGTTGGTCAGTTCCCCGACGGCGTCGGTCACCGCATCGTTGATCTCGGTCTGCTCCTCATAGATCATCGCGCTGACGATCCCCAGTGCAGTTGCGGCCGTGAATGTCAGCGACATCGTCCCCCTGCTTTTGCCCTTGGGGTTGGAAAAGCCGATGACGCCCGTAATGTCTCCCTTTGCGCTGGCATCCTGCTTCACAAAGGGCGTGCCTGCCTTGGCCTCCGTCATGGCCATGGTCTGCAGGACCGATGTCGTTGCCTCCACGAACTGCGCGATGATCCCCTTTATCGTATCATTCATATTGATGCACCTGTCTCATTGTCTTGAGGTGATGAAAAACTGCAACGTGTCACTGCGATTTCACCATGAGGTGGAACAGCGTTTGTACATAGCGCCCCGAAACCACATCCGCCAGCGCGAAATGCGGCAGGGCCCCCCGTGCGATGGTGCCGGCGAAAGCGAACCACAGTTCCAGGGACAAGGCTTCCAGTGCGGGGGCGAGCACCGTTTCCCAGAGTCTTCCGGCCTTTTCTTCGTTCATGCTGAAGGAACGGCATTGCAGGGGACGGGAGGAAAAGAGGATGCACGACCCGTTCTCCAGCAACGGACACCGGGCGTCGGCGTCGGACAGGCAGAACTCCTCGGCGCTGACCTGGCTGGCCGCAAGGCGTTCGCGCCGCGCCGTCTCCACGGCCCGCGAGATGACCTCCAGGCGCTTTTCGCTGCTGAGCACGACATTCATCCTCTGGGTGACGTACACGGCCTCGACCATGGTCAACTGAATGGGCGTGCTGCAGCATCTGGCGTGGTCCCGGCCGCACATTTCCAGGGGCCTGCCCGCCTCGTCGTCGACCCTGGCCTGCAGCGCCTCGTAGTCGCGAAAGAACGGGCTGAGGTCCACGGCCTTGTGCATCTCCAGCGACGGCTCCCGCACGGTCAGCTTGGGGCTCTGCCGCCCGTATTTGCGGATGGTCCACCACTGCGAGAAATTCGCCGGCTTGGAGCGCAGGGTACGCAGCTTGAACCAGGCCAACCGGTGCCCCAGGCCCCGGCGCAGCAGGTATGCGTTGAGCACGGTGCCGGTACGCCCGATGCCGTGCCGGCAATGGATGAGCACCTTCTTGCCCAGATAGATGGCCTCGTCGAGCCAGGCCAGGGCCTTTTCCAGCTCCTCCAGCTCGGGCGCCTCCTCGTCGGCCAGGGGCATGTGGTAGACCTCGAATCCTGCCGCGCACTCGATGTCGTGCAGGTCGCAGAACTCGCCGCAGAGGTTGAGGATGGCCCCGACTCCGGCCGCCCGCAGGTAATCGAGCTGTTCGTAGCTCATGGGCGCGGCGCCCACGGCCAGCTGGTCCGTGACCCAGGTCGCCCTGTACGCTTCACTCATGGGCGGCCTCCGGGAAAAAGCTCTGCATGAAGGAGGCCGCTTCCCGCTTGGCCTGCGGCACATCCGAGAGCCGGATGTCCATGAGCCGCGTCACGGCGAGGACGAGGCCCAAGGCGTGCAGCGCCCTCGCCGTCTCCTCCATGCCCACGCGGGCCAGGGACGCGTCGAGCATGTCCCCCCGGATGACGGTCTCGTAGCCGAACCGCTCCAGGACATCGCGCACGAAGATCAGCCGGTAGGCGCGCTGGTTCAGGGCCGCCCCGCCGCCCTTGAACCGGAACTTGACGTAATTCGCGCCGGGCGTGTCGCCGCACAGCGCGTCGACGATGGAAAAGTGGTATCCGAAACGGATGTTCAGGTGCATGTACTCCCTGGCGATGATGGCGTAGCTGGCGAGAATCCTGGAATCCATGCGGAAGATGCCCGAACTGACCCGGTCGAACTCCTCCCAGTCCACATGCAGCTGGCCGCTGTCCCAGGTCACTCGCCCGTCGGCCAGCCCGTCCCACATGGCGCGCAGGGGAGCGCTGTCCAAGTGCTCGACGTCCACCGGCCCTTTGCCCCCGGCCTGCGGCGAAAGCCCCCCTCCCAGGTCCAGGACGTACATGACAAGGGGCAGATCCGTGGCCAGCCTGCGCGACCGGCCCAAACCCCTGCCGCCCCTGCCGACCAGGGAGAACATCTCGGCCACGCTCTTCTCGTGGCAGAAACGGACCACGTCGTGCAAGGACCGGCATCCCTCGGGCGTGAAATTTTCCGCGTCCGGGTCGATCAGGCCGAGATGGACCGCCACGGCGGCCAGGTCTTCGTTCCCGGCCCGAATTCTGGCGTGCATTCTCTCGACGTCGCGGCTTTGCGCCATGACGCCCGGCAGGCAGCCGGCAAAGATTTTTCCGGCGCCGCCGTCCACGGTCACCACCTCCCCTTCGCCAAGCACGCCCGGCCCGCACCCCACCACGACGGGCACCCCGCGTTCACGGGCCACGGAGGCCAGGTGGCTGGCCCGGCTCCCGCTGCCGGCCACGATGCCGGAGATGCGGTCCAGGAACTGCGAAAGGGCCGGCCGCAGCGAAGCGGTCACAACCACGGAGCCCGGCGGGATGGAACGGAAGTCCGCCCCCGAGGCCACATGAAAGACCGGACCGCACGCCGCCCCTGGCGAGGCGCAGTCCAGTTCCGACACGAGCAGCGGGGCCGCCTTGGCCTCCTCGGAGGAAAAGGCCTCCCGGTCCTCGTCCTGCTGGAGGCGCCTCGACTGCAGGATGACGAGGCCGTCGATGTCCAGGGCCCATTCCACGTCCTGAGGCTCGCCGAAAACGTTCTCCAGGCGCATGCACCACGCCCCCAGTTCCCGCAACACGGCGTCGTCGACCATCGGCGCGCTTTCGCAGGCGCAGCCCATGAGGATGTCCGGCTGCGGCTCCCGCGAGAGGTAGTGTTTACCCGGCGTGGCCGAACCGTCGACCAGGTTGGCGGCCAGGCCACCGACGACGTACACGCCCACGGCCTTCCCGCCCACCGCGGCGCAGGCCGGGTCGCGGGTGTAGACCACGCCCGCGGCCCGGGCGCGGACCATGGGCAGGACCAGCACCGCCATGGCCGTGTCGAAGTCCGTCAGGCCGTGCCGCACGCGGTAGGCCACGGCGCGGGGGCAGTACTTCCCGGCCAGGACCCGCTTGTAGGCGCCCAGGACGTCGCCGGGGGCCACGTCGAGTTCGCTGGCGTACTGCCCGGCGAAGGAGATCTCCCCGTCCTCGGCCACGGCGCTCGATCGCACGGCCAGGCGCCGGCCCTCCAGACCGCTGCTCCGCAGCGCGTCCATGATCTCCGCGGCGACGTCCGAGGGGACTTCGGCGGCGAGAATCAGCTCCTGCAGCTCCCCGGTCACGCGCACGATGGCGTCGTGGTTGGAGAGGGATATGTCCCGAAAATGGCGTTCGACCTCCTCTTCCAGGGCATTGTCGCGCAGGTAGCGGACAAAGGCCGAGGCCGTGACCACGAACCCCGGAGGGGTCGGAACACCGTGACGGCGCGCAAAGGACAGGTTGGCGGCCTTGCCCCCGGCCTGTCCGGCATGGTCGCAGGCCTCGTCGAGGCTCAGGACATACGGGGGATCCGCGGCGGGAGGCGGTTGCGTCACGAGCCTCGATATCTCCGCGGAGATCCGGTCCAGATTCTCGGGCAGGGATTCATACGCCTGCGGGTTCATGAGACAGAGGCGGTCGGCCATCTCGCCCACGCCTTGGGTCAGTTCCCCGAGCAGAAACCTGATCCGCGCCATGTCGGCCGGGTCGTGCCCGTAGAGATGCGCGTCGAGGTCGGCGACGAGGTCCAGCGCCCTGGAGTCGCTGCGCAGCAACTCCTTGAAGTGTTCGTACTTCTCCCGGATATGACGGTTGGGAGCCAGCAGGCGGGTGAACCAGTGACGCAGCAGACGTGACGCGATCATGCAGCCCCTCCCGCCTCAGCCCTGGGGCCCGCTTTTCAGGACTTCAGCTACCTTGGACTCCAGCTCCTCTTTGTCGATGGGCTTGACGCAATATTCACTGGCCCCGAGCTTGAGGGATTCGCGCGCCGTTTCCAGCGTGGGGTACCCCGTCAGCATGATGACCCGGATGCCGGGATCGTGCTTCTTCAGCTCGGCCAGGACCTCCACGCCCGTCATCTTCTTCAGCTTGATGTCGAGGATGGCCAAGGTGGTCCCGCCCTTGGCCACGTGCCGGATGGCCTCCTCCTCTTCGGTGAAGGCCGTGACCTGATGACCCTGGCGTTCCAGGATCCTCTTCACCAGCACTCCCGCATCGGAAACGTCATCCAGGACTATGATCGAAGCCATGCGTTTCTCCTTGTTCCAGACGCGGCCCGGATGGGTGCGGACCGCGCGGGTTCGATTCGTTCAGTCGTGAGAACCAGGCACTCAGGGAAAGGTGCAGTGGTCCAGAGGGATGTCCACCGTAAAAATCGTCCCCGGACCGCTGGTCGCCCCGGCCGGCAGCGGCGGCAGGTCGAAGTCCTCCGGCAGGGGGCTGTCCACCCGGATGTCCCCCATGTGGTCCTTGACGATGCCGAAGGACACGGAAAGCCCGAGCCCCGTCCCCTTGCCCACGGACTTGGTGGTGAAGAAGGGGTCGAAGATCTTCTTGGCCGTCGTCTCGTCGATGCCCGAACCGCTGTCGGCCACCTCCAGCGTGACGATGCCCTTGGGCGTCTTGAGCTTGGTCCTGACCACGATGACGCCGCCGGACTCGGGCATGGCGTCCTTGGCGTTGGTCAGCAGATTGATCCAGATCTGCTTGAGCTTCTCGGGATCGCCGTAAATGATGGGAAAGCTGTCGTCCAGACGGGTCACGATGTCCACATGATCCAGGGCAAAGGAATGCCGGACCAGGGAAATGGCCTCCATGACGGAGTTGTTGAAGCACATCTCGCGCTTCTCGGATTCGCCCTGCCGGGAAAAGCCCAGGAGGTCGGCCACGATCTTGCGGCAGACCTTGGTCTGCTTCTCGATGATGGCCAGATCCTGGCTGAGCTGACTGTCGACGGGCGCGTCCTCCTTGAGGAGCTGGGCGTAGCCGAGGATGATCCCCAACGGCGTGTTGATCTCGTGGGCCACGCCCCCGGCCAGCTTGCCGATGGATTCCATCTTCTGGGCCTGGATCAGTTGCTGCTCGTACTCCTTGATGTCCGTGACGTCCCGGTCCATGCGCAAAAGCCCCACGATGCGGCCGGACTCGTCCTGGACCGGAATCTGGACCACATGGAACCACTTGACCCCGCCCAGAGCCTCCACCTTTTCCTGCCGGTCCACGCGGCCGCCCGTGAGCAGCACCTCGCGGCCTTCGAGGTTGCGGCGCTCGGCCTCGTCTTCGGGGAAGAGATGGAAGTCGTTCAGGCCCTGTATGTCCTCCACGCTCCTGCCCACGCTCTGGGCGAAGGCCCGGTTGCAGGTCTGGTAGATCATGCGCGTGTCCACCAGGGAGATGAGGTCCGGATTCATGTCCAGCACCGTGGACAGGAGCCGCTGCTGGTTGGTCAGGGTTTGCTCGGCCTGCCGCAGCCCGCGGATGTGGTCGCGCAGGGTGAAGGCCATGAAGTCGAGGGACTCGGCCAGGTCCTGGATCTCGTCGCCGACGGACTGCAGGAAAACCGGGCAGTCCCGGCAGCTGGCGGGCTTGGGGCCGAGCTTGCAGGCATGGCCGGCGCACTTGGTGTCGGGCACCAGCCAGCACCTGCGCACGAGGTCGTGGTGCGCCGGGCAGCTTTTTTCGTTGCAGCTCATGATCTCCCAGCAGAAATGCTCGCCGGGCAGGACGGAAAGATTGTCGAGGCTCCCGCCGACAAGTTCCTCGGCGTGGGAGCGCAAGCGCGCCAGCCGCCGCGTCACCGTGCGGGCGAAAACGCTGCCGAGAGCCATGGCGGCCAGCAGGACACCGCCGAACATGGTGGCCAGGGCGGAGATGAACTGCTTGGTGGTGGCGCTCAGGCGCGACTTGGACAGGCCTACGCGGACCGTGCCGATGCGCTCGCCCGAAACGAGGATGGGCGCGGCGAAGTCATAGATGAAAATCTCGCCGGTATCGATGAGCTGCACCCTGACCTTTTCTCCGCTCGCCACGACATTCGCCGCGATGAGCTCCACGGGGAACCCCTTGATGAAGGAATGGGTGACGACCCGGTCGTCCGCGTTCATGACGAAGGCGTAGACCACGTCCCCTGTCTCCCCGACCATGTTGCGCAGGGTCAGGTAGTCCTGCGACAGGAGCGGATTGACGGCCCTGGCCGCCAGGCTCTCGGCCAGGGCCGCGCCGCGCAGCTTGTTCTCCGCCACCAGGGCCGAGGACGTCATGCGTGCCACGACGGGCAGCAGGAAAACGGCCATGCCGAGGACAATGGCTATGATGCCCAGGTTCAGCTTGGTTTCGAATTTCAGGCGGGAAATGCGGCCCGTCATTGCGCATCCTCGTTCAGATGCAGGCGCGATATCAGGTCGCGGATGGGTTTGAAGTCCTCGTCGCGGGCGGGGATGATGTCGACCATGCCGGCAGCCGAGAGAATCTTCGCATGTTCATGATTACTGATCTGCAACCCCAGCATGGCCTTGGCGATCTTGTCCCTGGCGACCGGGTCGAACCCCTTGCGTGCGGAATAGACCCATCCCGGATAGGGCCGGCTTTCGGCCAGGACGCGTATCTGGTCCAGGTCGATTTTGTCCCGCACTACGTCCAGGGTCCCCTTGCGGATGGTGCCGACATCGTAGGCCCCCGCATACACGGCCAGCACGACCGCCTCCTGGCGGCCGCCGGAACCCGTGGCGAAGGAGACTTCGTGGAAATCCTGGCGGGTGATGCCGTGGTCGTAGAAAAGTCCCATGGGGTAGAGATAGCCGCCGGCGGAATTGGGGTCCACGGCGATGAGCCTCTTGCCCCGGCAATCCTCCAGGCGGTTGATGGCCGGGTTGTCCGCCCGCACGATGACCTGGCCCTGGAAGTCCGCGCCGGTGTCGGCCTCGACGATGCGGGCGAAGGCCTCCGACCCCAGACGAGCCAGGGAGATGTAGACAAAGGGATTGGTGAAGGAGATGTCGATCTCGCCCCGCTCGACCATCTTGATGTGCTCGGCGAAGGTGTTGGGGAATATCTGGCGCAGGGAAAGCCCGGTCTTGTGGCGCAGATATTCCAGCAGCCTGCGGTGACGTTCGAAGGAGACGGAATGGGAATACTGGGGCAGATAGGCGTACGTGATGGCTTCCGTCGTCCCGGGAGGGGCGACGCTCTCCACCCTCGACATGTCCACCTTGACCACGGGCTCGTCCTCCGAACACGCGAACAGGCAGGACAGGAGAAAAAAAAGGAGGAAACGCACGATCATGGACACTCCTGCACAGGTAAACCGGGCTGCGTCTGCAACCTTACTTCAAAGCCGGGCGACGAACAACCACAAGGTTTTCGCATCCCGCCTGCCGCGGCCTCGATGAATTTTTGCGCTATCGACGCCCGATGGTACGCGGCGGGGTCGAACTTTATGTTCAGCCTGCCTGGGAGCTTGATGCATGCACGCTGAAATTGTATCGCTATACGGCAAACTTCAACCTGAACCCCGGAAACAGCCATGCATGCGCATTCGGTCAGAAGACTCGCACAGATCGATTTCAACATCCCCGGCATCAAGAACGTCGGGATGGAACTCATGAAGCTTTTGAACGCTGCGGATCCCGACATGGATGCCATCGCCCGCACCATAGAGCTGGACCCGGCCCTCTTCGGCTCCGTCCTGGCCTGCGCGAACTCACCCCTCTTCTGCGGCGTCTCGGAGATCATCGATCTGCGCGTGGCCATCAACCGGCTGGGCCTGAAGGAGATCCGGCGCATCGTCTTCCACGTGGTCCTGGAGTCCGCCTTCCGCTCGGACAACGCCGACATCAACAAGCTCCTGCGGAACATCTGGGCCCAGAACCTGGCCGTTTCCCTGACCATGCAGCGGCTCGTTCCGGAATGCCCGCAGGTCGCGGCCCTGCCCGTCGAGATGGTGACCCTCATCTACCCCCTGGGGCTCATGCACGTCATCGGCATCCCCGTGCTGATCATCAACAGATACACGGCCTTCGCCAGATTCATCCGCGAGGACATGACCCGTCCCTTGCCCGAGATATACGAGCGGGAGCGGGAGCTTTTCGACGGCTTCGACCACTTCGAACTCGGCGCGGAGCTGGTCAAACGCTGGGCGTTCCCGGACTTCGTCCCGGAAGTGATCGCCACCTACAACCTGCCCGACCCGGCCCTGGACAAAGACACGCGCACGCTCCACTCCCTGCTGCGCCATGCCCGCCACCTCGCCCAGGAATGGGGCTACGCGGCCCTGCCCAGCGCCCCGGAGGGTTACTGGCTCCAAGGCAACGTCTTCGATCTCGGCCACGTCGACCTGCAGAAGCTCGCCCTGGACGTCAAAGAACAGATGGGCAGGATCGTGCAGATGTTTTCCTGATCGCGGATTGCAGCAGCAAAAGGCCGCCGCGTCCGATGAGGATGCGGCGGCCTTCGTGTTTTTCCGGCTTGGAAAGAGGGTTAGAACCGATAGGTCAGGCTCAGGCCGGCCATGTGGGCGTGGGAGTCCTCGCGGGCCAGGTCCACGATGCCTTCCCGGGGCGTCCTCGGCTCGTAATCGCGGTCCTTCATCCACAGGTAGCCGTAGGACACGTCCACAGTCCAGGCGTCCTGAAAGGTCCAGCCCGCGCCCAGGGTCACGATCTGGCGGTCCGTGCAGGGCACGGCGAAGTCCTCGTAGTCGTCGTTGACCGGGGACTGGTCGTAGACGTAGCCGGCGCGCAGGTCCACGGTATCCGTCAGGGCGTATTCGGCGCCGAATTCGAAGCGCCAGACATTGCTCCAGTTCTTGGGGGCGGAGACGTCGCCCAGGATCTCGTCATACTCAATGACCAGTTCCTTGTAGGCGCTCCAGTTCGTCCACACGGCGTCGAACTCCAGGCTCAGACGGTCCACGGGCTTAACCATGACGCCCATGGTCACGGACTCGGGCACGGGCTCGGTACCGGAAACGCCAATAGAGTCCTTGAGATGCGCCGTAGCGAGAGGGACGGCGCCCTTCTGACTGAATTCGGCCTCCCCATCGACCGTGAGCTGGATCTCGCTACGCCACAGGATGCCGAAAGCAAGCCAATCATAGGGGCGGTAGCGGGCCGCCAGGCTCATGCCATATCCCCATCCATCGGCCGAGATTTCCTGCTTGATATCCCCCGTGTTCGTTGCCGGGTTATACGAGCGGGGCGGGTATACGTCCGAAGTCATGTCATACCCAAAATCCAGATAGGTCATGTCCACGCCCACGGCCAGGGAGAAGGCGTCGGAGAACTTCATGGCCAGGTTGGGCGTGAAACTCACGGACTTGATGGCCGCGTAGGAGCAGCTGTAGCGGCCGGCCCAGGTGTCGGGGTCTTCGTAGTCCGTGCCCAGGCCCACGCGCGAGAACATGCCCATGCCGAACCAGTAGTTGTCCGAGAGCTGCCTAGTGTAATACATGGTCGGCAAGGGCCAGACGTGATCCTCGAAGTCCATGCTTTCAAGGCCGTCCTGATGGACGTCCATGGTTCCCGAAGGGGCCACGGCCGTGAAGCCGAGCTGGAACTGGTCGCCAGGCAGGTCCGTGATGGCCGCCGGGTTGTAGGCCACGGCCGACGGGTCGGCGTCCCTGGCCACCATGGCCCCGCCAAGGGCGTTGCCCCTGGCGCTCCATTCGTAGATTCCGTATCCCGCCGCCCATGCCTGCAACGGCATGAGCGCCAACGCCAAGCCCACGATCCATCTGCGCATCTCTTCTCCCCCTCTTGTGATTTTCCCGGTCGAAGTTGACAGGGCCCGGGGACTGTAGCAGGCAAAGATAAAACGTCAATGAATCACACCATAAAAATTATTCATATTTCATGAATACCACCCCAACCCGTTCATTCCCGGTGAATCCATGAACAGCTCCGATCTCGTCGCGTTCTATGCGCCCCGTCTGGAAAGCATGCCGGACCCGGCCCTGGTCATGAATCAGGACGGCGACGTGCTCTACGCCAACAGCACCCTGCGGGAAATGGGCAACACCCCGCTCGGCGCCCTTGCGCCCGGGAACATCACGGAGGAGCTTCGATCCATGGTCCGCGGCCGGGAACGTGAAGCCCCTGGCGACGACCGCCCGCCGGTGCGGGAATTCCGTCTGCGCGTGGTCCTGCCCGACGGTGCGGGCACGCGCCACGTGAACTGGAAGTGCGCGGCCGTTCCAACCAGCGACGGCATCACGATCCTGGCCTGGGGAACCTTCAGGTCCACGGGGCCGGGCCGGGAGATGGGCTTCACGGTCCTGCCCAGCGGCATCATCCAGGCCGCAAGCCCGGCCCTGTGCGCCGTCTGCGGCTATTCGCGCGACGAACTGGTCGGCCGCCCGGCGCGGCAGTTCTACTACACCGCCGCCTCGCGCCGGCGCATCGTCAACCAGCTCAACGAACGCAGCGAAGTGGAGAACGGCGCCGTAACCCTGCGCCGCAAGGACGGCTCGCCCCTGACCCTGTGGTACAGTGCCGAGGCCATCCGCGACGCCGAAGGCCGCATCCGCGCCTACAGCGGCTACTTCCAGGAGCGGCCCTTCCCGTTCTCGTCCAAGCTGGCCAGCGAGTTCACGCGCATCGTCGACGCCCTGCCCGACCTGGCCTGGGTCTGCGGCCGGGACCTGCGCATCGTGGCCGCCAACCAGGCCTACCTGCAGGCCTACGGCCGCGCCCGCCACGACGTCATCGACCGCACGGAGTACGATTTCCTGGAACCGCGCCAGGCCCGCTTCCCCATCGAGGCGGCCATCAAGGTCTTCGAGGAGAAGCAGGAGCTCCTCCACCCGGCCGTGCCCCACCTGACGGACCCGCGGGTCTGGTACCGGGTCATCCGCCGGCCCATTTTCGACGACGACCGCCAGGAGGTCATCGGGCTGCTGGGCATCGCCCAGGACATCTCGGCCAAGGTCCTGCAGGAGAACGCCTTCATGGAGCAACTGCGCGGCGGCGAGGGTGACGTGGTCGTGGTCACCGACGACCAGGGCCGCATCCTGCGCCGTTCGGCCCAGACCCTGAACCCGTCGATCTTCGGACGGCCCGAGGCCTTCGACGCCTACACCCTGGACATGCGCCCCGTGCTGGACCTGCTCCACGCCGAGGACCTGCCCAAGGTCCGCCAGGCCATGCACAACGCCCTGCGCGAACACCGCGAGCAGCATCTGGAATGCCGCATCCGCAACCAGGCTGGCGAGTACTCCACGGTTCTGACCCGCCTCGTGTTCAACGACACGTTCTACGGCGAGCCTCGCATGTACGCCGTGGTGCGGGACATCTCCGGACAGGTGGGCCTGCGCACGGCCCCGATGGTCATCGAGCGACTGCGGCAGGCCTCTGGCGCGCGCACGGACCGGGAGCTGGCGTCCTTCCTGAACGTCTCGGCCGCAGCCATCTCCAACGCCCGCAAGAGCGGACGCATCCCGCCGGACTGGCTCATCGACACGGGGCTGCGCACGGGCCGGTCCATCGACTGGCTTGTCTGCGGGACCCAGGCCCTTCCATGCTGAAGTCGAAAATCCCGCGGCCACGGCCTCATGGGAGCTGTTGTGCTCGGCGAGGGAGATGGATAGTATCGCGACTTTGAATCTGAACCCAGGGAGCGCAACTTCATGAAGCGACTGACCATATTCCTTTTCCTTCTGCTTGCCATCGGCTGCGCGGCGCGGCAGGCGCCTTCCACCGCCGCCCAGGACGAATGGCTGGCCCTGAACAGGACCTACATCGAACTCCACGCCCGCGGCGATTTCGACCAGGCCCTGGCCGTGGCCCTGCGCGAGATCGATCTGGCCCAGGGCTTCACGCCGCGCGACAACGCCGACATGGCCACGTCCCTCAACAACCTGGGCGTGGCCTACGCCGCCCTGGGCAGGTACGACGAGGCCGAATCACCGCTGCGCCGCTCCCTGGCCATGCGGGAGAAGGTCCTCGGCCCCGAACACCCCGAGGTTGCCACCACCCTTGGAAACCTCGGCGAACTCCTGGTCGCCAAGGACCGGGCCGCCGAGGCCGAGGAGATGTTCATCCGGGCCCTGAACATCCGCGAGAAGCGGTTCGGCGCCGAAGACAAGGACCTGGCAGAGTTGCTCAACAACCTCGGGGAACTCTACTTCCGCAAGAACCTGCTGGGCGAAGCCGAGAACATGCTCCGCCGGTCCCTGGCCATCCGTGAACGCCTCCTCGGACCTGAAGACCCGCAAGTGGCGCGAAACCTCGACAACCTGGCCGGCATCGAGCAGGCCCGCAGGCGCACCGACCAGGCCAGGCTGCTCCTGGAGCGCTCCCTGGCCATCAAGGAGAAGGCACTGGGACCCGGGCACCCCTGGCTGGTCAACACCCTGACCAACCTCGCCGAAGTGCTCACGGCCCAGGGCGATGCGGCGGGAGCCGAAGCGCCGGCGCGGCGTGCGGTCGACATCGCCTCCAAGGCCTACGGCGCCGACAATGTGCGCACGGCCGTGCCCCTGACCACCCTCGGCAACGTCCTGCGCGCCCAGGATCGCCTGACCGAGGCGCAGGAGGCCTACGAACGCGCCCTGAGCCTGCGCGAGGCCTCCCTGCCGCAGGATCACATCGACATCGCCATATCCCTTGGCAACCTGGCCTCCCTGGAGTATGCGCGGGGACGCTTCGCCGAAGCCGACGCGCTCTACGACCGGGCCCTGGGCATCAGCGAGGCGAGTCTCGGCCCGCAGCATCCCGACGTAGCCCAGCTCCTGTTCAATCTCGGCGTGGTCAATCGCCGCCTCGGCAACCTGCAGCGCGCCGAGGGCGCCCTCCTGCGCGCCCTGGAAGTTCGACAGGCTCTCTTCGGCCCCGAGGACCTTTCCGTGGCCCTGACCCTGGAAAGCCTGGCCATGACCATGACCGACGCGGGCCGCGAGGACGAGGCGGCCAGGTACTCACAGCAGGCCCAGGCCATACGGTCCAGGTTGCCCTGAGCCTTGTGAGAGGGAACCGGACCGCGCCTCTGCGCCCGGCATCCGGCGTTAGACGTCAGGCTTTTTTTTCGGTAGATTTTTCAAGTCGGCAGGCGACAGCGGGCAACCCCGCTGACCGCCATCACGCTACACTTCAAAGAGAGGGGCAGGTCAAACCTCAATGTTTGCGATCATAGGCCTTGTGGTTGTCATGGGATGCGTTGCGGGCGGCTACATCATGGCGCACGGAAACTTCAGCGTCCTGTGGCAGCCCGCGGAATTCGTCATCATTCTCGGTGCCGCCATCGGCACCTTCCTCGTCGCGTCGCCCATAAAGGTCATCAAGCTCACGCTGAAGGGCTTCGCCAGCGCCTTCAAGGCCAAATCCCCGGGCAAGGACGAATATCTCCAGCTGCTGCGGGCGCTCTACGACCTGCTGACCCTGGCCAAGCACGAAGGCATCATCGCCCTGGAAAGCCACGCCAACAAGCCCAAGGAAAGCAGCATCTTCACGCCCTACCCCTTTGTCGTCAAAAACCACCACGTCCTCGACTTCATCTGCGACAACGTGAAGACCTACGCCATGGCCGGCATGGAGCCCCATGAATTCGAATCCATCATGGACATCGACATGGAGGCCCACCACGAAGAGGAGATGATCGCGTCCGGCTCCATCAACAAGCTCGCCGACTCCATGCCTGCCCTGGGCATCGTGGCCTGCGTCCTGGGCGTCGTCATCACCATGGGGGCCCTGAGCGAACCGCCGGAGGTCCTGGGCGCGCACATCGGCGCGGCCCTGGTCGGCACGTTCTTCGGCATCCTGATGGCCTACGGATTCGTCGCGCCCTTCGCCACCAACGTCGAGCACCAGGTCCGCGACCAGCACACGCTCCTCAATGTGGCCAAGACCGCCATCATGTCCTTCGCCCTCGGCTGGGCTCCGGCCCTGGCCCTGGAGGCCGCCCGCCGGGCCGTGCCCAGCTCGGCCCGCCCCACCTTTGAAGAACTCGAAAGCGCCGTGCGCAAGAAGTAGCCATGGCCGAGAAAAAAGCGGTCATCATCAAGAAGGTCAAGAAAGGCGGTCACGGCGGTCACCACGGAGGCGCCTGGAAGATCGCCTACGCCGACCTGGTCACGGCCATGATGGCCTTCTTCCTGCTCATGTGGCTTCTGAACAACGTCAGCGAGGAAAAGAAGGAGCAGCTCTCCATTTATTTCAAGGAGTTCTCCGTCTTCGACGGCCCGCCGCCGTCCATGACCATGGGCGCCGGCGGCAAGAGTTCGAGCGAGACCGAACGCCTGGTCCCCATCATGATGGAAGGGACGGTGGGCATGTACAGCGAAGGCAAGTCCCAGGAGGAAATCCTCAAGGAGGCCATGGCCAAGGCCATCGAGGAAAAACTGAAGGAATACAAGGATGAGCTCATCGTCGACACCTTCGACAATGGCGTACGCATCCAGATGCTCTACGGCGAAGGGAACCCCTTCTTCGAGTCGGCCAGCTCCCAACTGACCGGAGACGCCCGCGAGGTGCTCAAGGTCATCGCCGAGACCGTGCGCGACATGCCCAACCATGTCGCAGTCGAGGGCCACACCGACGCCAAACCCCTGGGCGGGCCGAATTCACGCTACACCAACTGGGAACTCTCCACGGACAGAGCCTCTTCGGCCAGACTCATCCTGCAGGAGTACGGCATCGACCCCAAGCGCATGGTCCGCGTGGCCGGCTACGCCGCCACCCAGCCCCTGATCAGGGATAACCCCGAGGACCCTCGCAACCGGCGCGTCAGCATCCTGCTTTTCAACGACCCGACCCAGACGCCCGCCGACGCGCAGAACGCCAGCGGCCGGCCGCCCGACCCCATGAAGCTCAACCCCCTGCCCCAGCCCCCCGCCAACGGCGGCAGGCAGCTCTTCAAGGTCGCGCCGCTGCAGGACAACACCACGGAAGGCCTGGTCCTGCCCAGACGATAGGCGGAAAATCCATACCCCAAAAAGTGCAAAACCCCCGACAGCGAACTGCTGCCGGGGGTTTCTCATTTCATTCAGTCGGGTGCGGATCAGGATGCGCCGAGTCCGAAAACTCCGCGGCGCGAAGAAGCGGGGCGGGGCTGCGGAGCGGTCCGGCCTGACGCATCGGAGCGTTCCGCCGACTGGCGACGGCCCGAAGCAGCCGGGCGATCGGCCCTGACGCCGGCGTCGCGCCCGGCAGGTGCCGGACGGGAGGATCTGCCGGCTGGCGCACCCTGCCGCGGCGACGAGGACGGATTGCGGCGCGGAGTGCGCGGCGGCCTGGGCTCTTCGAAGGAGGAGTCGCTGCCCGCGGCGGAACGGTCGTAGGCGAATCCGTCCAGCTGCACCCGCGGCAACCGCTCGCCCAGAATGCGCTCGATGGCCCGAATCTGGATTTCATCCTCGGGCGAAACCAGCGTCACGGCCTGGCCGCTTCTGTCGGCGCGGCCGGTCCGCCCGATGCGGTGGGTGTAGTTCTCCGCCGTGTCGGGCACGTCGAAGTTGACCACGTGCGTCACGCGGGTGCAGTCGATGCCGCGGGCCGCGATGTCCGTGGCGACCATGATGCGGTAGCGGCCGGCGCGGAAGCCGTCCAGGGCCTCCTGGCGACGGTTCTGGGACAGGTTGCCCTGCAGCGAGGTGGCCGCCATGCCCTTCTGGTCGAGCTTGCGGGCCAGGCTCTTGGCGCGGTGCTTGGTTCGGGTGAAGACAAGCACGCAGTCGTAGTTCTCCGCGCCGAGATAGGCCTCAAGCAGGGCCATCTTCTGGGCTGGCTGGACGGGATAGACGCTGTGCCGGATCTTTTCCGGCGGGGCCGTGTTGGCCACCTGCACCACGGCGGGCTGCACCAGGATCTGGTCGGCGATCTTGCGGATCTCAGGGGGCATGGTGGCGGAAAAGAGCAGGTTCTGGCGCTTGGCCGGCAGCTTGGCCATGATGCGGCGCAGATCGGGCAGGAAGCCCATGTCGAACATGCGGTCGGCCTCGTCCAGGACCAGTGCGTCCACGTGGGACAGGTCGATGAGGCCGCGGTTCAGCAGGTCGAGCAGACGCCCGGGGCAGGCCACCAGGATGCTGGACTGGGAGGCCGCCTTGATCTGGGGCGTCTCGCCCACCCCTCCGAAGACCGCGGCGCTGCGGATGCCCGTCTGCTTGCCCAGGGCGATGAACGTCTCGTGAATCTGCAGAGCCAGTTCGCGGGTCGGGGCCAGAACGAGAACGCGCACCGGGCCGCGTTGCGGGACCGAAGCCTCGATCATGCGCTGCAGCAGAGGCAGGGCGAAGGCCGCCGTCTTGCCGGTGCCGGTCTGGGCCAGGCCGAGGACGTCGCGGCCCTCGAGCACCGATGGGATGGCCTGAACCTGGATGGGGGTAGGAGAAACATAGCCGCAGTCACGGATGCCGGCGTGCAGACGCCGGTCGAGGGAAAAAGAGGAAAAATCCACAAAAGATCCTGTGGTTGGAGGAAAATCGACGACTGGCGTGATGAGCAATCGAAGGCCGGGCGTACCGGATGGACGGAATAATCTCCAAGACGAGACGATGACGGGCCGCAGGCGGAAATGTTCCGCAGGGCTTCAAGGCGCAAGTCTGCACACGCGAGAGATGTGACCCATAAGCGCACCGGGGGCGAATTGCAAAGAAAATCGCGGCCGGGCAAGAAAAAAGGCTGCACCGTAACCGATGCAGCCTGATCTTTCGTGGTGGGCCAACAAGGAATCGAACCTTGAACCTGCTGATTAAGAGTCAGATGCTCTACCAATTGAGCTATTGGCCCGCGCAAACGGAAGGCCTAAGTAGACAGGAGGGGCTGGATTGTCAAACGAAAAAATGCATCCCCGCAATAAATTTTCTCGTGCCCGCATCCGGCCGGATCCCGTCGTCTCGGGGCGCTTCGACTGCGGGCGGCTTCTCGATTCCCGACTACGCGCGCCCCAGCTTGACCAACAGCGTGGCCAGGGGGATGTTCTGCTGCAGCGGGTTGGTGGCGATGGCCGTGATGTTTGCGGAGACGACCGGGTCGTCCTTGCCGAAATCTGGATTGACGCTCAAGATTTCGAGAATGTAGTCGCTTGCCCGCTTGGACGTGTGCCTCTGCCTGATCATTTTCCGGTCCCCGTATGCCGTGTGGTGACAGATGGCGGCGTTGTACAGGGCCGTCGACCAGAACCCGACGTCCATCTTGGCGCCCCGCTTCTCCTCGCGCACCGCCAGGAGCGAATAGATGCCGCACGCCCCGTCCGGGTCGCCCAGCCTGTTCATCCGGAAATAGGCGACTTCGCTCAGGAGCGTCTTGTCCACGTTGCCGTTGCGCAGCAAAAGCGTCGCATACTCCCTGGACATGTCGAGGGACTCGTTGTCGACGCATGTGTTGGCGATCTCGAAAATCACGCCGGACGTACGCTCCTCGGACGTGATCTTGCGCGCCGCGCTGATGGACTTGGCGAAGAACTCCCTGGCTTCCTCCCCCCTGTTCTGTGCAAGGCACAACTCGCCGATCCTGATGAAATTCGTGTAGTCGAGGGTGTTGATCTGCGCGAACTTCTTGAGCCAGAAAATCTCTCCCCGGGTCCTCTTGGTCGCCGCGCAGAGCTTGGCCAGGCTGGCGTAGGCCTGGAAGCTCAACTGCTCGTCCCTGAAGCCACGAATGTAGTACCGCCCGGCGTTCCTGTGTTCGCCCAGCGCAAGCTGAACGTCTCCGCAATACAGCAGGGATTGGTGCGTATGCTCGTATTCGGCCTCGATTTTCCGGCAGATGGCCTGCGCCCTGGCCAGTTCGCCCTTCTCCAGGCACTCGCGCCCGGCTTCGACCAGCCGCTCCAGAACCGTCGGTTCGGCGAACACGGACACGACCCTGGCCTTGAGATCCTTGGGCATGAACGGCTTGACCAGCACGGCCCTTGCCCCGCGGGCGTAGAGCAGGCTGATGAGCCCCTGGTAGGCCTTGTCGACGATGGCCACGACCTTGAGGCGCTCCCGGTACTGGTCGTAGAGGGTGTCGAGCAGATGGAAATAGGACGGGCTGTTTTCGTTGTTGAAGTCCATGATCAGCAGCAGTTCCCTGGCATCCGCCAGGAAGCTCAGGAAACTCTTCTGAACTTTGGGTTCCCTGAAATCATCCGAGGCGATGTGGACGAGCGGGGTCAGCCCGAGTTCCGCCGTGATGCCGGTAATGGACTTGCGGATACCCATCTCGCGGCAGAGGATGCATATCCTGCCGTTGTTGCCGATGAATGTCGCCAGTGTGAAATGATGCTCCGGTGCCATGCCGCCCTCAGAATCGTTTTTCCTTGTGAAACATATTTTCCCCATCAAGCCAAGCGCAACCAGGCCACGCCTCACTGCGGGCATCTGTCGAAACAATGCGCGGTAAACACGCATCAGGCCGGGCGCTCGCCTCGCCTGCCCGCAGATTCCGGGCGCAACCGGGTGCCGCGGTGGACACCCGGCCGGTTACCGTCTATACAATAAACCTGAACGACGTCATGCTTGCGGCCCGTGCGTCATGGACACGGGCCATCATCGAACCGATTCGCCCCATACGGAACATACCCAAGAACATTTTCAGGATACCCACATGTCATTCGACCATCTCGGCCTGCGCCCCGAACTGCTCAAGGCCGTCAGCAAGAAGGGCTATGAGGCCCCCACCGAAATCCAGGCCAGGGCCATCCCCGTCATCCTCGGCGGACGCGACATCCTGGCCAGGGCCCAGACCGGCACGGGCAAGACCGACGCCTTCGCCCTGCCCATCGTCGAAGTCCTGAGCGGCAGCCACGGCAACGGCCACCACCCCCGCGCCCTGGTCCTCACACCCACCCGCGAACTGGCCCTGCAGGTCGGCGAAAGCATCAAGGCCTACGCGCGCAAGGTCGGTCTACGGTGCACCGTGGCCTTCGGCGGCGTACGCATCGAACCGCAGATCGAACGCCTGCAGCGCGGCATCGACATCCTCGTGGCCACGCCCGGCCGCCTGCTGGACCTGGCGGAACAGGGCTTCCTCAACCTGGCGCTCATCGAGTTCCTCGTCTTCGACGAAGCCGACCGCATGCTCGACCTGGGCTTTTCCCGCGAGATCGGCCAGATTCTCGAACTCCTGCCCGAAGACCGCCGGACCATGCTCTTCTCGGCCACCTACTCGCCGCAGATCAGGACCCTGGCCGCGCGCATGCTGAAGAACCCGGAGAACGTGGAGATCACCCCCGAGGTCATCACGGCCGAGGCCGTGACCCAGAAAATCCATTTCGTGGAACGCGACAACAAGCTCCCGCTGCTCCTCCATCTCATCGACAGGCAAAAGGGGAACCGCATCCTGGTCTTCGCCCGCACCCGCACCTGGGCCAACCGGCTGACCGACAAGATCGCGGCCCACGGCGTGAACGTCGCGGCCCTGCACGGCAGCAAGAGCCAATCCCTGCGCAAGCGTACCCTGGAGGAGTTCAAGGCCGGCGAGATCCACGTCCTCGTGGCCACGGACGTGGCGGCCCGCGGCCTGGACATCTCGAACCTCCCGCTGGTGGTCAACTACGACATGCCCGGCTTCCCCGAGGAGTACATCCACCGCATCGGCCGCACGGGCCGGGCCGGGCACAGCGGCGTGGCCGTGTCCCTGGTCTGTCCCGAGGAGCACGACCTGCTGGCGGCCATCGAAAAGGCCCTGGGCCGCAAGATCCCGGTGGAGGCGGTCAAGGGCTACACCCAGGACAGCGACATCCCCGACGGCGTGCTCTACCGCCCCGGCAACCCGGTCAGCGAGAAAAAGGCGCCCAAGGCCATCAAGGCCCTGGTGGCCGACAAGAAGGGCGCGAAGCTGCCGGTCCGCGGCAAAGGGCCCAAGCCCGCAGGTGATGGCCCAACGCGCACGAAATCCGATTCCGGCAGGTCCGGAAAACCCGGCGACACCGTCGGGGGCAAGGTCCGCAGCCCCAAGGTCGGACGCAGCGACGAACGCGGCGGCAAGCCCAAGGCCGGCGGCACTGGCGGGAAACCCGCCCGCCCCGCTTCCCGTCCGGCAAAACCGGCAAAGCCAGGCCGCGGCAGGACGGGACGCTGACCTGTCCCGCGACGCCGCGCGCTCCGCTGCCGGCCTCTCGCCACGGTCGGCAGCAACCACGCAACCAGGAGGAACCGACATGAGTCGCCCCAGAATCTTCGTCACCCGCCGCATACCCGAGGCCGGACTGACCCGGCTCCGCGCCAGCTTCGAGGTCGTCGTCAACCCTGATGACCGGCCCCTTACCACGGAGGAGCTGCACCGCGGTATCGCCGACGCCGACGCCGTCATCGGCCTCCTGACCGACAGGATCGACGCGGCCTTCTTCGACGCCGCGCCGAACCTCAAGGGCTACGCGAACTACGCCGTGGGCTACGACAACATCGACGTGGCCGAGGCCACGCGCCGCGGCATCCCCGTGTCCAACACCCCCGACGTCCTGACCATGGCCACGGCCGAGCTGGCCTGGGCCCTGCTCTTCGCCGTGGCCCGCCGCGTTGTCGAGACCGACGCCGTCATGCGCTCGGGCGCCTGGACGGGCTGGGGGCCCCTGCAGTTCATCGGCGCCGACGTCAGCGGCCGGACGCTCGGAATCGTCGGCGCGGGGCGCATCGGCACGGCCATGGCTCGCATGTCCGCGGGCTTTAACATGCGCGTCCTCTACACCAGCTCGTCGAGCCGCAACGAGGAACTGGAGCGCGACCTCGGCGCCCGCAGGGTGGAGTTCGACGAACTTCTGCGCGAATCTGACTTCATCTCCATCCACACCCCCCTGCGGCCGTCCACGCGCCACCTCTTCAACGCCGACGCCTTCCGCCGGATGAAGAACAGGGCCATCCTCATCAACACCGGCCGCGGCCCCGTGATCAGGGAGGACGACCTCGTGGCCGCCTTGCACGCCGGGGAAATCGGCGGCGCGGGCCTCGACGTGTATGAAATGGAACCGCGCATGGCCGAGGGGCTCAAGGACTGCCCCAACACCGTCCTGCTGCCCCACATCGGCTCGGCCACGCACTCGACCCGCGACAACATGGCACTGCTGGCGGCCGAGAACATCGAGGCCATGCTCGCCGGGACCAGACCACCGACCATCCTGAACCCGGAGGTCCTGAAGTGACGCAGGCCAGGGAGAATACCGCCATGACCGATCCCCTTCTCCACGCCGAGCGGATCTTCCGCGCCGGCCTCGACCGCGTCGACCCCCTGAAGATGATGGAGCGCGTGCTGTCCCTGGACGGAGACACCCTGCGCGTCGCCACGGAATCGCAATCCTTCGAGTACGACCTTGCCCGCTACCGGCGCATCCTCGTCCTCGGCGCGGGCAAGGCCTCGGCCCGCATGGCCCTGGGGCTCGAAAGGCTTCTGGGCGAGCGCATCGCCGACGGCATCGTGGCCGTAAAGGAAGGCCACCTCGAACTCCTGGACCGCATCCGCCTCGTGGAGGCCTCCCACCCCGTGCCCGACGAGCGCAGCGCCGCCGCGGCCGAATCGGTCCTGGACCTGGCCCGCACCGCCGAGCCCGGCGACCTCGTCTTCGTCCTCGTCTCGGGCGGGGGCTCGGCCATCCTCGCCGCCCCCTGGAGCGAAAACGGCCGCAGCCTGACCCTGGAGGACAAGCAGGCCGTGACCAAGTCCCTGCTGGCCTGCGGCGCGACCATCCAGGAGATCAACTGCGTGCGCAAGAAGCTCTCGAACATCAAGGGTGGACGCCTGGCCCGGGCCCTGGCGCGGGCCGAGTTCCTGAGCCTCATCCTGTCCGACGTCATCGGCGACGACCTTGACGCCATCGCCAGCGGCCTGACCGTGCCCGACGGGACCACCTGCTCCGAGGCAAACGGCATCATCGAACGCTACGGCCTGGCGGGCAAGCTCCCGCCCGCAGCCGAATCCCTGCTGCGCGACGTCGCCCTGGGCGTCATCGCGGACACGCCCAAGGCCGACGACCCGGCCTTCGCCAACTCGCGCACCGTGCTCATCGGCACCAACCACCAGGCCCTGCTGGCCGCCCGCGAGATGGCCCGCAAGCTCGGCTACAATACCCTGCTCCTGACGTCGCACCTGACCGGCGAGGCGAGAGAAATGGCCCACCTCTTCCTGGGCATCGCCAAGGACATCACCGCCCACGGACTGCCCGTGGAGCGCCCGGCCTGCGTCATCGCCGGCGGCGAAACCACCGTCACCCTGCGCGGCGGCGGCAAGGGCGGCCGCAACCAGGAAATGGCCCTGGCCTACCTGGCGGCCTACGCCCGCTCGCCCAAGGACGCAGGCGCCGCTGTCTTCCTGGCCGCCTCCACCGACGGCAGCGACGGCCCCACCGACGCCACCGGCGCCTTCGCCTCCCCGGCCATCCTGGAACACGGCCGCGACCTGGGCCTGGAACCGTCCCATTTCCTGGCCGACAACGACGCCTACCACTACTTCGAACAGCTGGGGCAGCTGCTGAAGACCGGGCCGACGAATACGAATGTGTGTGATATCAAGGTGCTGCTGGTGCCTTAGGGGGATGGACGAGAGGACGAGATGGACTTTATGGACCAGATGGACTGACACGGACTGATACGGACAAAAGGCACGCCACTCTCATGGTCCGTGCCTGTCCGTGAAAGTCCGTGTTCGTCCATAAAGTCCATCTCGTCCATTCAGTCCACCCAGCCCCAGCCCCCTCTCACAAAAAAAGGCAGGCCCCCTCGGGCCTGCCTTTTTTCTTTCCAGCTCTCTCCCGCCGTCATCCGCCCAGATAAGCGTGGATGACCCGCTCGTCGTTCAGGAGTTCCTCGCCCGTGCCCTGCAGCACGATGCTGCCGGTCTCCAGAACGTAAGCGTAGTGCGCCACCTTCAGGGCGGCGAAGGCGTTCTGTTCGACCAGAAGTACCGTCTTGCCCTGGGCGTTGATGACCTTGATGATCTCGAAGACGTCCTTGACCAAGAGCGGCGCCAGGCCCAGGGACGGCTCGTCGAGCATGACCACGTCGGGCGAGCTCATGAGCGCCCTGGCCACGGCCAGCATCTGCTGTTCGCCGCCCGACAGGGTGCCGCCCTTCTGGTTCTGGCGTTCGCGCATGCGCGGGAAGAGGTCGAAGACCCACTCCTTGTCCTTCTCGATGCCGTCCTTGTCGCTGCGGCTGTAGGCGCCCAGGTACAGGTTCTCGGTCACCGAGAGGTGCGGGAAGATGCGCCGGCCTTCCGGGGACATGACGATGCCGCTCTTGACGATCTCCACCGGGTCGAGCGTCGTGATGTCTCGGTCGTTGTAGGTGATTCTGCCCTTCTTGTTCTTGATGAGGCCCGAGATGGCCCGCAGGGTGCTGCTCTTGCCCGCGCCGTTGGCGCCGATGAGGGTCACGACCTTGCCCTTGGGCGCCTCCAGGGAGATGCCCTTCAGGGCGTGAATGCCCCCGTAATATACATGCAGGTCGCTGATCTTAAGCATATTTCACGTACTCCTCACCCAGATAGGCCTCGATGACCTTGGGGTTGGACTGGATGGCTTCGGGCCCGCCCTCGGCGATGGTCACGCCGTAGTCGAGGACCCACATGTGCTCGCACACGCCCATGACGACCTTCATGTCGTGCTCGATCAAAAGGATCGTCAGATCGAAGCGGGTGCGGATGGTACGGATGAAATCCATCAGTTCCAGGGACTCCTGGGGGTTCATGCCCGCGGCGGGCTCATCCAGCAGCAGGAAGCGCGGCTTCGTGGCCAGGGCGCGGGCGATCTCCAGGCGGCGCTGGGCGCCGTAGGGCAGGCTGTTGGCCTTCTCCTGGGCGATGCCGGCCAGGCCGACGACGTCGAGCAGTTCCATGGACCTGTCGCGGATCTCGCGCTCCTCGCGCAGGGACATGGGCGTCATGAGCACCGACTGGATCCACCCCGTGCGCTGGCGCACGAAGCTGCCGATCATGACGTTCTCGATGGCCGTTTCGTTGCCGAAGAGGCGGATGTTCTGGAAGGTGCGCGCGATGCCCGCGCGGCAGACCTGATGCGGCGACATGCCGGTCAGTTCCTTGCCCTCGAAGAAGACCTGCCCTTCGGTGGGCTTGTAGAAGCCCGTGACCATGTTGAAGCAGGTCGTCTTGCCGGCGCCGTTGGGGCCGATGAGGCCCGTGATGCTGCCCTGGGGGATGCTCGCGCTGAAGTCCGAGACGGCGACCAGGCCGCCGAAGCGCATGGTCAGTCCCTTGGTTTCGAGAATCATGCTCATGCCTTGCCTCCCTTGATGAGCCGGGCCACGGTGCCCCAGTGGATTTCGCGCATGCCCATGATCCCTTCGCGGCGGAAGAGGATGACGAGGATGAGCACCAGGGAGAAGACGACCATGCGCATGCCGGGAATGCCGGGCAGGGTCCAGTCGCCGATGGTCACGGGGTTCTCCACGAAGCGCAGCCACTCCAGCATGACGGTGATGCCCGTGCCGGCCAGGATGGAACCGGTGATGGAACCCAGGCCGCCGGTGACGACGATCATGAGCACGTTGAAGGTCAAGGTGAAGAGGAACATCTTGGGATCGATGGTGGTCAGAAGACTGGCCAACAGCGCCCCGCCCACCCCGGCGAAGAACGCGCCGAAGGTGAAGGACAGGAGCTTGATCTTGAACACGTTGATGCCCATGGCCTTGGCCGCGGTCTCGTCGTCGCGGATGGCCTTGAAGACGTTGCCTGTGTTGCTGTTCAGGATGCGGATCACGAAGTAGAGGGTCAGCAGGCACCATCCGTAGTTCCACCAAAGGTTGGCGTGGTCGGGGATGCCCTTGAAACCCAGCGCGCCGTTGGTCACGCGCGGGATGTTGTTGGCGATGACGCGCACGATCTCGGCGAAGCCAAGGGTGGCTATGCCCAGATAGTCGTCACCCAGGCGCAGCAGCGGCGCGCCGATGACCAGCCCGAAGAGGGCCGCCACGACCCCGCCGGCGATCACCGCCATCAGGAACGGCGCGTGGGAGTTCTGCACCCAGGGCAGGGCCTCCTGCAGGATGAAGAGCGTCTCCTTCTGCTCCGGCGTCATGATGAGGATGGAGCAGACGTAGGCGCCGATGGCCATGAAGCCGGCATGCCCGAGGCTGAACATGCCCGTGAAGCCGTAGATGAGGTTCAGGGACAGGGCCAGGATGATGTTCACGGCGATGAGGTTCAGGATCTGGATCTTGTAGCCGTCCAGATTCCCCTCGGCCCACCACAGGAAAAGCCCCAGGCAGCCGATCAGGACGAGGTTGAGCAGTATTGTCGTAGAGCGGTTCATCAGACCTTGTCCTCCGTCTTGACGCCCAGCAGGCCGGTCGGTTTGACCAGCAGGATGCCGATCAGCAGGACAAAGGCGAAGGCGTCGCGGTATCCTGCCAGATCAGGGAAAAATGCCACGGTCATGATTTCGATGAAGCCCAGGGCCACGCCGCCGATGACCGCGCCCTGGATGGAGCCGATGCCACCGAACACGGCCGCGATGAAGGCCTTGAAGCCGGGGATGGCGCCCATGATGGGCTGCAGCTGCGGGTACCGCAGGGCCCACATGATGCCGCTTGCCGCGGCCAGGGCCGAGCCGATGCCGAACGTCAGGGCTATGACCTTGTTCACGGACACGCCCATGAGGTAGCTCGTCTCGATGTCCTTGCTGATGGCGCGCATGCCCAGCCCCGCCTTGGTGTGGTACACGATGTAGACCAGGGCCAGCATGAGGAAGAGCGAGAGCAGCGGCACGAAGAGGGTCAGGGGCAGGACGCGCACGTCGCCCCAGAGCATGGGGTTCTCCAGCCAGGCAGGACGGTAGACCTGCCGCGGGATGGCCTGGAAGAAGACGATGGCCACGTTCTGCAGAAAAAAGGACACGCCGATGGCGCTGATCAGTGCCGAGATGCGGGGCGCGTCGCGCAGCGGGCGGTAGGCGATGCGGTCCACCAGGATGCCGATCCCCGCGACCAGGATGATGGATGCGACCATGGCCACAGGCCAGGGCAGGTGAAAAAGCGTGATGCCCCAGAACACGAGATAGGCACCGAGCATGAAGATTTCGCTGTGGGCGAAGTTGATCAGCCGCAGGATGCCGTAGACCATGGTGTAGCCGATGGCGATGAGCGCATACAGACTGCCGAGGGTCAGGCTGTTCAGGAAATGCTGGATGAATGTTGCCAGGTTCATGGAAGGTCCTTTTCTGATGGGCGGCAGGGGCCCAGGCCCCTGCCGCCGCCGCGCCCGAGGCGCGAAATCAGAGGATTAGAGTTCGGGGGTGATGCTGCCGACGTAGGTCTTCTTGCCACCCTTGATCATGACCAGACCGACGGGCTTTTCGGCGTCGTGGGTCTCGTTGATGGTGGTGGTGCCCGTCACGCCGACGAAGCCCTTGGTGGCGGCCAGGGCGTCGGTGATGGCCTGGGGCTCGGCGGAGCCGGCGCGCTTGATGGCGTCCATGATGATCATGTAGGCGTCATAGCCCAGGGCGGCGTTGACGTTAGGGTCCTTGCCGGGGTTGGCCTTGGACCAGTCGGCCGTGAACTTCTTGGCCACGGGGTTCATGTCGGGCATGGACGGATCGTAGGGGAAGGTCGTGTGCATGAAGCCTTCCACGGCGTCGCCGCCGATGGCGGTGATTTCGGGGTTGTCCATGGCGTCGCCACCCATGATCTTGAACTTGGAGCCCAGTTCCTTGGCCTGCTTCATGATGATGGCGCCTTCGGCGAAGTAGGAGGGGATGAACAGGACGTCAGGTTCCTTGGACATGATTTCCTGCAGCTGGGCAGTGAAATCCTGGTCGCCGGACTGGTAGTTCAGGGTGGCCACGATCTCGCCGCCCATCTTGTTGAAGGACTTCTTGAAAAAGTTGGCCAGGCCCACGGAGTAGTCGTTGGCCACGTCGATCAGCAGGGCGGCCTTCTTGGCGCCCAGGTCCTTGAAGGCGTAGGTGGCTGCGCCGGCGCCCTGGAAGGGATCGATGAAGCACACGCGGAAGATGTACTTCTTGCCCTGGGTGACCAGGGGATTGGTGCAGCTGGTGCCGACCTGGGGGATGCCGGCCTTTTCGGACACTTCACCGCCGGCCATGGCCAGGGAGGAGCCGTAGGTGCCGATGATGGCCTGGACCTTCTCCTTTTCGATCAGGCGCTTGACCGCGTTGGCGGACTCGACCTTGTCGGACTTGTTGTCAACGACGAACAGCTCGACCTTCTTGCCCATGATCTCGCCCATTTCCTTGTGGGCCATCTGCACGCCTTCCAGTTCCAGCTGGCCGCCGAAGGCGTTCTGGCCGGTCAGGGGAAGAAACACGCCGATGCGGACGGTGTCG
Source organism: Desulfomicrobium salsuginis (assembly GCF_054657795.1). Classification (NCBI taxonomy): domain Bacteria; kingdom Pseudomonadati; phylum Thermodesulfobacteriota; class Desulfovibrionia; order Desulfovibrionales; family Desulfomicrobiaceae; genus Desulfomicrobium; species Desulfomicrobium salsuginis. The sequence goes on from NZ_BAAHYA010000002.1 coordinate 1,439,211, forward strand.
TCGGCAGCCAGGGACATGCCGGCAAAGCCGCAGACCATGGCCAGAACCAGAGACAGGACTACAAGTCTTTTCATCTCAAACTCCTCCAGTGAATGTTGAAATCCGACATACCTCGCGGGGTGGTACCGGCACCTCAGCGGCGCCGGACACTGCGAGTCTGCCATGGGAACGGAAGCACAACGCTCCGGCCCCTTTTCTCCCCATCCGGACGAACCCCTCAGGGTTCCTGCGCAGCAATAATCCTTTTCCTACCAGGACACCACTGCGGAAATCTTCTTTGCCAGTTCCACAAGGTAGCCGGCGAAACGTTTCTCGAACTCCTCCATGGAATAGCGGTCCGTGGAGGAGTCGAAGCTGACCCCGCCCACCACCTTGCCCGTGCGCAGGCTGTACAGGGGGGCGCCGATGGCGATGAGCCCAGGCACGAACTCCTCCCGGTTGCGCGTGTAGCCGCGCTCGGCGGACTCGCGCAGGTCGGCCAGCAGCGCCTCAGGAGATGTGACGGTCTTGTCGGTCTTGGGCGAAAGCTCCAGCCGACCCACGAGGGCGGCGAGATCGCCCGGATCCATGAAGGCCATGGCCGCCTTGCCCGCCGCCAGGTAATAGGGCTCCGAGCCGTAGCTGAAGGAGCGGAAGGCCTTGGTGTCCTGGGACTCGCGGCGGTAGATGAGGTAGATGGCGTCGCCGGACAGGATGCCCACGTCGATGTGCACGCCGTGACGCTCGTGGGCGGCGTCGACCTGGGTCTTGACGGCGCGCTCCAACTCGCTCTTTTCGAGCATGGCGTGGGCCAGGGCCAGCATGCGCACGCCCAGACGGTAGAGGCCCGTGCGGTCGTCGCGCTTCAGGAAGCCCAGCTCGCAGAACGTGTTGACGTATCTGTATATGGAAGTCTTGTTGATGCCGGTGCGGCGGGAGATCTGGGAAAGGGTGTAACCGACGTCGTCATCGCCGAAAATATCGAGGATCCAGAGGCCCTTGGCCAATGTTTCGGAACTGTTGTCCTTGCCTGCCATGGATTTCCCGTTTGACGCCGCAAATACGCTGAAAGAATGGACCCAGCTGGATAACGGACGACTCGTTCCGCTGAGCGAACTCATAATTTGTATCGCGAAACGGGTAGTAAAAAAAAAGGCCGATTGTCAATATGAACTCACGACCGTTGGTAGGGCTGGATATTCGACGGCTTCTCAAGGCGGCAAGACGGCATGGAATGAAAGCGCGGTTTTTGCGGCGCTACGTTCGCATCGCGTTGACCGCACCCGCCTCAACCTGCGCTCTCTCGGCCAGGGCGCGGGCCGAATCGGTATCCGCCCTCTCCCTGCGCGATCTTGCCTCGGCCAAGTCCGCCTCTGTTCTGGCCCTGTTGGCCTCGATCAGGCCTACGCGGGCGTCGCGGCCGAAGTGCAGGACACCCTGGAACAACGTGATGGCCGCCGCGCTTCCGCCGGCGACCACCGCGGCGGTGATCAGAATGCCGACCTGGGTCGGCTGGATCGACCCGTCGGAAGCGGGAAACAAGCGTGACAGCACATCGAAGTCGACGTGCCGGCACGTGTACCAGGCGACCAGAAAGGCGATGGGACTCTTGAGGCCCTCTATCCGCTCGGAAGCCTTGCGGAACCAGTGGTATTCGAACACGAGCGCCAGGGCGCGCTCCAGGAGCAAGGCCAGGGCGACGAGCAGCGCCAGCGCGCCGCTGACGTCAAGCAGTCGCGCATAGGCCGCGTCGGGTGCGGACAACATGCACACCTCCGTTCGTTTCACGTATCCGGCTCAACCCGGTCCTGTCAGGCGCGAACATGCCGGACGGCAAGACGCCTCACATGACCACGCCGTAGAGTTCCGTGAACGCCTCCCGCGCATAGGCGTCGGAAGCGTAGCCGAAGCCGTGGTCGCCCCATCTCTCGCCCCAGGTGTTGCGGACGACGAAACCCTCGCGGTCGTAGCCGACGAGGGCCACAGCATGCCCGCCGCCCGCCGTATCGGCCCGGTAGGCTTCGAGCCTTCCCTTGTTCTCCGTGGCACGGTACCACGTATCGTCAACGTTCAGACGGGTCAGGATGGGCCCGTTGAAGGCGATCCACTCCCTCCACTTGCGCGGGTCCGTGCCCAGGGAAAAATAGCTGGATATCTTGAAACGTGCGGCCAGAGCGTAGAAGGAGTTAGGACGGCCCTGAAAGAGGGACGCCTCGCCGAACGGCAGAACGGACTCGGGCACCGCGCCGAACTTGCGGACGATGTCCAGGGCCGTCTTGATGCTGGTCCCGGCAATCTCGATGAACGTGGTCGGGAAGGACGTGTACTCGTCGACCTCTTTGGCAGCCATCCAGAGATACCGGGCTGAAAGCCTCTCGAAATCGGGCAGCAGGCCCGCCTTGACGAAATGCCATCTGAGCACGGAATTGGCCGCCGCCCACCCGACGCAGGACCCCGTCTCGCCCTGATCGTCCACCTCCCACCACAGCGGTTCACGCAGGTCCCTGGATTCGGGCAGGGGCTGCTCCATGTCCGTCAGGTCCGCTGCCGCGGCGTCCTCGAAAGTCCAATCCGATGCCGTGTTCCGGGATGGCGTGCAGTTGAGAATACGCGTTCTGAATTCAGCCACGGTTCCCTCCTTCGTATCATTTTCTTATTAAGAATATGAAGTTGAGCGCGGAAAGTGAATCCGAGGACACTTGTATATTGAAATTGCAGACACTACATACTTTACATAATTTCCAGCAGCTGGAGAGTTGTGTCCGTGTGGGATGCGCACGCAGGGCGAACACGGCCACGACACCCATCCGCCGGGATTGCGAACCGAAAAGGAGTGACTACCAAGACGTGTACGAGCGGAAACGAGCCGTACGGGCCGGTCATCCGCATCGGACGGGAAGGCCTTCGACCGGGGGACGGGAAAGTCGGGCGCCCCAGCCGGGAGAACGGCGGCGAAGCGCTCCTGGATTTACGTGCCCGACCCTGATAGCTAGACACAGCAGGCGACGAACAATCACTCCACACAGGAGAAACCATGGACCTTCAGTACTGGCATTGGCTTGTTTTCGGCATGATTCTCATCATTGCCGAGCTCTTCGTCCCGAGTTTCACCATCTTCTGGTTCGGTCTGGGCGCCCTGGCCGTCGGGGGGCTCCTGTGGGTCGTCCCGGCCCTGGGGCTGACGGCCCAGCTTCTGCTCTGGGCGCTGTTTTCAGCCCTGCTGACGGCCTTCTGGTTCCTGGTCATGAAACCGCGCATGACCGACAAGACCCGCGCCGGCATGTCCCGCGAGGCCCTGCTGGGCGAAACCGGCCAGGTCATCCGGGAACCCGAGGGCGACCGGCGCGGTACCGTGCGCTTCTCCAAGCCCCTGCTGGGCTCCGATGAATGGTCCTTCATCTGCGACGAACCCGTCCGCGTCGGCGATCGCGTCCAGATCCGCGACGTTTCGGGCAACACGCTGATCGTTGCCACGAAAAACAAGTAAACCAAGGAGATACCCCCATGCTGACCCCAGGTCTGACCGTTGTCCTTTTCCTGCTCGTGCTCGTCATCGTGACCATCGCCATGGGCGTGCGCCTCGTGCCCCAGGGGTACAAGTACGTGGTCCAGCGTCTGGGCAAGTACCACACCACCCTGGCCCCGGGCCTGAACATCATCATCCCCTACATGGACACCGTGGCCTTCAAGGTGACCACCAAGGACATCGTCCTGGACATCCCGTCCCAGGACGTCATCACCCGCGACAACGCCGTCATCATCACCAACGCCGTGGCCTACATCAACATCGTCTCGCCCGAGAAGGCGGTCTACGGCGTGGAGGACTACCGCGTCGCCATCCAGACCCTGGTCCAGACCTCCCTGCGCTCCATCGTGGGCGAGATGGACCTGGACGATGCCCTGGCCTCGCGCGACATGATCAAATCCAAGCTCAAGGAGGCCATCTCCGACGACATCTCCGACTGGGGCATCATGCTCAAGACCGTGGAGATTCAGGACATCAACCCGTCCCAGACCATGCAGCGGGCCATGGAGGAGCAGGCCTCGGCCGAGCGCGCCCGCCGCGCCACCGTGACCCGGGCCGAGGGCGACAAGACCGCGGCCATCCTGCAGGCCGACGGACGTCTGGAAGCCTCCCGCCGCGACGCCGAAGCCAAGATCGTCCTGGCCGAGGCCGACAGGAGTGCCATCACCAAGGTGGCCGAAGCCGCCCAGAGCGGCGAACTGCCCCTGGTCTTCCTGCTGGGCCAGCGCTACGTCGACGCCATGCGCAAGATGGGCGAGACGGACAACGCCAAGATCGTCATCCTCCCCGCCGACCTGCCGGCAGCCGTGCGCGGCATCATGGGGACGCTGGGCAAATAGCCGAAGCCCCCTCCTCTTGCCGAAACTGCGCGGCCGGCATCCCCCGGCCGCGCATCTTGAAATTTCCATCCCCCCTTCAGTCCGCACAAGGCATGCAGGCTAACGACCGCACATCGCCGGCATGCGTGCGAAGACGGCTCGCAGCTTGCCCACGCTTCCTCCCGACACCCCGGCTTCATCCGCCAGGACAGGCCACTGTTCCACCGCTGCCCGGACCTCTTCGTACATGGCGGCCATGTCCTTGTCCCTGAGGCCCTCGCCTTGGCCCACGGCCCACATCTCGCGTCTGCCCGGCGCCTTGCCCTCCCCTCGCACGGTCATGGAGTGCTCTCCGCCCGGGCCGGGGGCAAAGGTCAGGTCATAGGCTGGCGCCAGCCGCCAGTCTCCGGACTCGTCCAGGCAAAAAGAGACGTTCTTGACGTGATCGTCCCGGTTGTGGGTCAGGACGTTGAAAACCATGCGCCGGAAAGCCTGACGGAGATCCTGGTGGTTTTTGGTCAGAATGCGCACGACCTTGAGAAAATCGGCATAATCGCAACTGGGCACGCGGAAGTTGGAATGGATCAGGTTGCCCAAGGTGTGCGTGTGAACGCGTCGGCCTTCCTGGCGGTCAAAGCGCCGCACGCCGAAAAAGCGTTCCTTCCCGACCTCGAAAAGGCGCGTTTCCGGCATGACGAGCCCTGCGGCGGCTGCCATGCGGGCATAGGCGAACTCGATGGGGCCGGAGTCCCGGTCATCCTGCCGGGCCGGAAACTTGATGATCCAAGGCGAAAATCCCTCGGGCAGTTCCCCGTGCCCAGAGATCAGCCTGTCACCCTGCACGCCGACCAGCACCTTGGGCCGTGCTCCGCCCGGGCTTCCTCCGGCCCGTTGCAGCAGGGGCAGAGCGCTTTGCACATCCCCGTCCAGAACCTGGACCGCTTCCCGTGCCAGGCGACCCAGGTCGAAGCTCTCGTTCAGGTCGTCCTCGCGCGGCATGGCCGGTTCATAGACCAGCGCGCCCATGGTTTCCGAGCCCAGGTAGGCCAGGCGCTCCAGAATGCCGACCTCGTGGGGATCGCGACCGGCACGGCGGAAGGCGCGGTCCATGAGCAGAAGCCCCCAGCCATCGGGCAGGGAATCATCGAACAGGCCGAACAGCGGGCCGAAGGCGCGGTCCGTGTGTTCGTGCAGACCGGGCAAGGGCGGCAGCTTGAACGGCGAAAGCCATAGGGGCGCGCGCAAAAACTCTGGATCGTACTCGAAGAACACGCGGCCCAGGCTTTCGGCCAACTGGCCCACCTGCCTCCTGTCTTCGGGAGTGTACTGCAAGAGGACCCGTAGTTTGTTCATACTCGCCCCCGCTTGGGTGCATTTTCCTGCAAGGATTCCAGTTCCTCGATGGATGCGGCGGGGGCAGGGGCGAACAGGGAGGTCAGTTCCTCCAGCCGGTCCAGGGTGAAGGCCAATTTCAGCAGATTTTCCAGGGAAACATGCCCGGTGCGCTCGAACCGCTTCACGGACGCCTCGCTCACGCCGGACCGTTCGGCCAGGGTGGCGCGTTTCCAGTTTCGGCGCAGCCGCAGAGCCTTGACCCGTTCGGCCAGTCGGCGGGCAACGTCTTCGGGAGTGTGCAGGGCAAAAACATTCATGAGATAAAATAAGATCCTTTAATGATATTTTTTGCAATTAATAGATCTTATTTTGCCTTTTGTCCATTCACGTCAGAGCCTCTCCGCAGAGAGTGACAACGCGCCCTCCCCGCGCTATGCGGAGTACCGTTCGGGACGACGTCCCACTGCAACCCTCAACCCCGGAGTCTGGATGTTCAGCGCATCACAGGATTTTGTCGGCACGCTCCGCAGGGGCGACGCCCGGTGATCTGACCGGGTCCGTGGCCCCTGCCCCGTCCTCAACCCGCGCATCACGAGGAGGAGCATCATGGGCTACACCAACGCCACGGAAGTCTTGCCGAAAACCGTTCTGGAGGCAGTGCAGAAATATATCGATGGCCAGTGCGTGTACATCCCGCGCCGGGATGACCGCAGGAAGGCCTGGGGGGAGCGCACGCAGACGCGCGCGAACATCAAAGCCAGAAACCGCGAAATTCATGCCCGGCACGGCCGGGGCATGGGGGTGCGGGAGCTGGCAGAAGAGTTCTTTCTCTCGCCCAAGACCATCGCCAGGATTCTTCGCGCACGAACCGCCGGAAGGTGAACACAGCGCCACGGGTCAGCCCCGTGGCGCTTTTTCGTTTCACAACCGTCCCGGGGCGCGACGAACGCGCAGCAATCGTGTACTCCGCGATCAAACAAACACGGAGATGCGACCATGACCTTTGACTCGACCACGCTATTTTCCCGCCAATACCAGCTTGAAACCATGATGGGGCCCAACTGCCTGCGCATCCTGGACGAACTGCTCGCCCGCGCAGGCCTCCCGCCCGAAGCCCGCGTGCTGGACCTGGGCTGCGGCATGGGCCTGACCTCCATGGCCCTGGCCAGGGGCTACGGCTGCACCGTGACCGCCGCCGACCTGTGGATCCCGGCCGAGGACAACACCCGGCGCTTCGCCGAGGCGGGCCTGACGGATCGCGTCACGGCCGTGCACTGCGAGGCCCGCGCCCTGCCCTTCGAGCCGGAGTCCTTCGACGCCGTGATCTCCATCGACGCCTGGCACTACTTCGCCGCGGACTCGGCCTTCCTGGGCACGCACCTGCTCCCGCTGCTCAGACCCGGCGGACTGCTCGCGGTCGGCGTCCCCGGCCTGCGCCACGCCTTCGACTCCGTGCCGGCCGACCTGCGCCCCTACTGGGTGGACGGCATGAACTTCTGCACCCTGCAGTGGTGGAGAGAACTGTGTCTGCAATGCACGGGCCTGACCCTGCGCGACGCCTTCGACATGACCTGCCATGACCGGGCCTGGGCCGAATGGCTGGAGAGCGACAACGAGCACGCCAAGACCGACGTGGTCATGATGGGCATGGAAGGGGGCCGCTACTTCGCCACCCACGGCCTGATCGGCGAAAAACGAAGCTGGTGAGGCCCGGCATGACCCTGGAGCGTCTTGGATTCGATCACTGGTTCGCGGCCCGGACCCGAGACATGGACGGCCGCTCCCCGGCCCGGGTCTGCGCCGTGGACCGCGGCTCGTATCGCGTACGGAACGAATCGGGCGAGGTGGAGGCGGAGCTGTGCGGAAAGCTCTCCTTCATGACCGACCGGGCGGAGGACCTGCCCTGCGTCGGTGACTGGGTGTCGGCACAGTATTACGACAACGGCCGGGCGGCCTTCATCCATGAGGTCCTGCCGCGCAGGGCCTTCCTGCGGCGCAGGGCCGCGGGAGAGAGCGGCGCGGAGCAGACGATCGCGGCCAACGTCGACACGGCCTTCATCATCCAGGCCTGCCACTTCGACTTCAACCCGAACCGGCTGGAGCGCTACCTGGTCATGGCCGCGGACGGCGGGGTCCAGCCCGTCGTCCTCCTGACCAAGACGGACCTGCTCGCCCCGGGGGAAGCGGAGCGCATGCGCGCCCTCGTGGCCGCCGTGACCACGGCCCGGGTCATGGAGATCAGCAGCGTGACCGGCGCCGGGTACGACGAACTCCACGCGGCCCTGCAGCCGGGGAAAACCCACTGCCTGCTTGGCTCCTCGGGCGTGGGCAAGACGACGATCGTCAACCGCCTGCTGGGGCTGGACGCCTTCGCGACCCGCGCCGTCAGTGGCACTGGCGAGGGCACCCACACCACCACACGCCGCCGGCTCATCCTGCTCGACTCCGGCGCCATGCTCATCGACACGCCCGGCATGCGCGAACTGGGCGTCCTCGGCACCGGGGACCGCGTCGACGCGGGCTTCGGGGAGTTGGCCGCACTGGCCGCGGACTGCCGCTTCGCCGACTGCACGCACCAACGCGAACCCGGTTGCGCCGTGCGGGCAGCCATGGAGCGCGGCGAACTGCCGCCGGAACGTTTCGCCAACTACACGAAGCTCAAGAAGGAGTCGGACCACGCCGCCATGTCCGCCCTGGACAGGCGCAGAAAAGACAAGGCCTTCGGCCGCATGGTCAGGTCGGTCCAAAAACGGCCCAAGGGCTGAACAGTCCCGGCCTCACCCGCAGCCCGCATGTGAATCCGTCACGGACCGCACGCACCCGAAAAACAGCAGGGCCCGCTTGCCATCGAAAACGGGCCCTTGCTTTTCTCGCGCAGTGCACTCCGGCATCACCGGGAGCGGTTCATTTCCCAGGCATCTTCAGATGTTCCAGGACCTTCTGGTGCGCCTGCTTCGACTTCTCCGTCTCCAGGGACGGGATCTCGTCGCGGTCCACGTAGCGGATGGCCGCGCAGGGGCACATCTCCACGCAGGCCGGACCCATGCCGACCTGGCGGCGCTGGGCGCACATGTCGCACTTGGCGACCATGACCCCGCGGTCCGTCTCGAACATGGCGCTGTGGGGGCAGGCCAGGATGCAGTTCTTGGTCTGGCAGCCGCGGCAGAGCATGGGCTGCAGGATGACGGCCCCGTCCTTGTCCTTCTTCAGGGCGCCGCGCGGGCAGGCGTTGGCGCACTTGGGGTTCTCGCAGTGCAGGCAGTACAGGGGCACCATGACGCCGTCCACGGTGCGCGTCATGTGGATGCGCGAGGTGTCGTGGGTGAAGCGGCACACGTATTCGCAGGTCTCGCAGCCGATGCACAGGCTGTAGTCGATGTAGAGGGTCTTGCCGCAGCTCATGCCTGCCTCCCGAACCCGGCCTCGTTGGCCACGAGGTCGTTGTAGTCGTAGGCGTCCAGGCGGTCCTGGGCCTTGAGGTCCAGCCAGTTGGCCAGGGAGCGGGCCGCGCGCAGGCCGCTGTAGACCGCCTTGCCGATCTTGCTCGGGCCGCTCAGGGCGTCGCCGGCCACGAAGACGTTCTCGATGGCCGTCATGTGCAGCCAGCGCACCTCTCCCTTGCGCACGTTCTCCAGGCCGAGTTCCTTGGCGAAGGGCGGCGTGGCCACCTCGCCGATGGCCGCCACCACCAGGTCCACGGGCAGGACGATGGTTTCCGGCCCGTCCTTGCCGGGCCGCGAAATCTCGATGCCCTCGACCCTGCCCTCCCCCAGGACCCTCAAGGGTGCACTGCGCTCCAACCACTCCACGCCCATGTTCTTCAGCTGCTCGACCTCGAAGGAGCCGCACGGGGCCTCGCGGCTCGTTCGGCGATAGATGTGGTAGACCTTGGCCGCACCGAGGTGGATGGCGCTGTGGGCGACGTCGATGGCCGAGTGGCCGGCGCCGATGACGGCCACGGCCTTGCCCTGCACGTCGGGCAGCTTGACGTTGGGCGCGCTGTATTTGACGGCGCGGATGGGGAAGAGGAACTCAAGGCCCGAAAACACGCCGGGCAGACCCTCGCCGGGGATGCCCAGCTTGCGGGAACGCCAGGAGCCCGTGCAGATCATGATGGCGTCGTGCTTCTTGACCATGTCGCCGAAGCCCAGGATCTCGCGGCAGAAATGGTCGCCCTCCTCGTCGTGCAGGGGGCCGCTGCAGCAGATCTTGGTGTGGGTGTGGAAGATGACGCCGCCCTGCCGCTCCAGCCTGCGCGCGCCGAGGTCGATGCGTTCCTTGGGGATGCGGTAGCCCGGGATGCCGAAGAGCATGAGGCCGCCGGGCTTGGGCAGCTTGTCGTAGACCTCCACCTGGTAGCCCAGGCAGGACAGGTAGCCCGTGGCGGCCAGGCCCGACGGGCCGGCGCCGATGATGCCGACGCTGCGGCCGTTGGGCATGGCCGGCTCGGAGCACAGAAAATTGAAGTTGATGGGGTCCATGGAGTCGCTCCCTTTGGCTGGATGCACGTATGCTCAACGTCTGTGCCGGGGCCGGTGCTTTGTCAAGAAAGAGCAATCGTTCACAAGGGTTCGGTCCGCGGCGCGAGGAAAACACGCGTTTTTTGACATGGGTCAAAGCCGGGGGCGAGGCATCGACGTAAAGCTCTTTTCAACGGGGACGACATGGCCGTCCCGGCGCAGGGAAAAGAGCTTTTTTGACATGGGTCAAAGCACCCGGCGCGGGTTGCCCGTAAACCCCTTTCTCAACGGAAACGACAACACCATCCCAACCATGGAGGTTACTCCTCATGTTTTGCAACCAGTGTGAACAGACTGCCAAAGGAACCGGCTGCACCAAGGTCGGCGTGTGCGGCAAGCAGCCCGAAGTGGCCGCTCTCCAGGATCTTCTCATCTATGCCCTGCAGGGGCTGTCCGAAGTGGCCGTGCAGGCCCGCGCCAAGGGCGTGTCCGACGCCGACCTGAACCGCTTCGTCAACGAAGGTGTTTTCTCGACCCTGACCAACGTCGATTTCGACCCGGCCCGCTTCGAAGTCCTGATCAGGGACGCCGTGGCCCGCCGCGAAGCCCTCAAGGCCAAGGCCGGCGTCAATGTCGCCACCCCGGCCGCCACCTTCGCCCCGGCCGCGACCCTCGAAGGTCTCGTCGCCCAGGGTGAACAGCACAATATCTCCGAAGCCCTGGAAGCCCACGAAGACCTTCGCTCCCTGAAGCAGATCCTCATCTACGGCCTCAAGGGCGTAGCCGCCTACGCCGACCACGCCGCCATCCTGGGCCGCGAGGACGAGAGCGTGTACGAATTCGTGCAGCGCGCCCTGGCCAAGAGCCTGGACAAGCTGGGCCTGGAAGAGCTCATCGGCCTGTGCATGGAGTGCGGCCAGGTGAACCTCAAGGCCATGGAGATCCTGGACGGCGGCAACACCGGCACCTACGGCCACCCGGTCCCGACGGAAGTCCCTCTGGGCGCCAAGCAGGGCAAGGCCATCCTCGTCTCCGGCCATGACCTGAAGGATCTGGCCATGCTCCTGGAGCAGACCGCGGGCAAGGGCATCAACATCTACACCCACGGCGAGATGCTGCCCTGCCACGGCTACCCGGAACTGAAGAAGCACGCTCACTTCCACGGCCATTACGGCACGGCCTGGCAGAACCAGCAGAAGGAGTTCGCCGAGTTCCCCGGCGCCATCCTCATGACCACCAACTGCATCCAGAAGCCGGTCGAGTCCTACAAGGGCAACATCTTCACCACCGGCCTGGTCGGCTGGCCCGGCGTGACCCACGTCGGCAAGGACTTCTCCCAGGTCATCAATAAGGCCCTGGAAATGCCCGGCTTCGCGGCCGACGAGGACAAGGGCAGCGTGCTGACCGGGTTCGCCCGCAACGCGGTTCTGGGCGTGGCCGACAAGGTCATCGCCGCGGTCAAGGGCGGCGACATCCGCCACTTCTTCCTGGTCGCCGGCTGCGACGGCGCCAAGCCCGGCCGCAACTACTACACCGAGTTCGTCGAGAAAGTGCCTAGCGACTGCGTGGTCCTGACCCTGGCCTGCGGCAAGTTCCGCTTCTTCGACAAGAAGCTGGGTGACATCGGCGGCATCCCGCGCCTGCTGGACGTCGGCCAGTGCAACGACGCCTACTCGGCCATCCAGATCGCGGTGGCCCTGGCCGGCGCCTTCAACTGCGGCGTGAACGACCTGCCCCTGTCCATGGTCCTGTCCTGGTACGAGCAGAAGGCCGTGGCCATCCTGCTGACGCTGCTTTCCCTCGGCATCAAGGGCATCCGCCTCGGGCCCAGCCTGCCGGCCTTCATCACCCCGAACGTCCTGAACGTGCTGGTCGAAAACTTCGACATCAAGCCCATCACCACGCCGGACGAAGACCTGAAAGCCATCCTCGGCTAGCCCTGACCGGTCGGCCATCCTCCACAAGGCCCCGCCCCGCGCGGGGCCTTTTTCGTTCACGCTCGTCAACCGGCTGATTGCGCACTCCCAGGTTGACAGCGCGCCTGGTTCATGGCCACAGAATCCGGAAGCGGCGCAACGCAACCCGGACACAGCATGGACGAACGCACGAATCCCCTGGACCGCCTCAAGGACTCCCTGACAGCCGCATTGTGGCGCACCCGCCCCGAACACGGACCCGTTCCCTGGATCGTGATCCGCCTGCTCCGCACCCTGTTTCTGGCGGCCAAAGGGTTCGATGCAAGGCAGGGCCCCCTGCACGCATCGGCCCTGACCTTCTATTCCCTGCTGTCCTTGGTCCCCCTGGCGGCCATGGCCTTCGGCGTGGCCAAGGGCTTCGGCTTCGAGCAGATGCTTGAGCGCGAACTGCTCAAGCATTTCGCCGCGCAGCAGGAAGTGGTCCTGCAGGTCATCGGCTTCGCCCGCAACATGCTCGACAACACCAAGGGCGGCCTCATCGCCGGTGTGGGCGTGGCCGTATTGTTCTGGTCCGTGATCAAGGTGCTGGGGCGCATCGAGGAGAGCTTCAACCTCATCTGGGGCGTCACCCCGCGCCCCCTGATGCGCAAGCTGAGCGACTACCTGACGGTCATGATCATCGGCCCGGTCCTGCTCATCATGTCGGGCAGCGTCACGGTCTTCATCGCCTCGCAGGTCTCGGCCCTGTCCTCGCAGGTCGGCCTCGAAAACGTGGTCGACCCGGCCGTGTCCCTGGGCCTGGCCCTGGCCCCATACGTGCTGCTGTGGGTCCTGTTCGCCCTGGTGTACATGATCATGCCCAACACCAGGGTGCGGCTCGGGAGTGCCATGCTCGGCGCGGTCCTGACGGGCTCGGCCTACCAACTCCTGCAGGTCGCCTATGTCCGGTTCCAAATCGGGGTGAGCAGCTACAACGCCATCTACGGCAGCTTCGCGGCCCTGCCCCTGTTCCTGGTCTGGCTGCAGCTGAGCTGGATCATCGTCATCTTCGGTGCGGAAATCGTGCACGCATTTCCCGATTCGGAGTTTCCTCAAGCCGAATCGGGCTGCGCGACCCGCAGCATCTCGCAGACGCGGGTTCTGGCCCTGGCCATATGTCACGAGGTCGTGAGCCGCTTTCACCGCGGCGAAACGCCTCCGAACGAGAAGGAGCTGTCCACCGCACTGGACATCTCAATCGCCGAAATCCACGAAATGACCGACATGCTCGACCAGGCGGGCATCCTCAGCCGAACGGCGCACGGCGAAAGCCCGGCGCTGCAACCGGCCCGCGACAGTTCCGGCATCACGGTTCAGGATGTTCTCACCGCCGTGGACAATGCCCATGCCCGCGCATTCTTCCCCAACCGTCACCCGAAAATGGCCGCCATGGCCGACTGTCTGCGCAGACTCGGCTTGTCCGCAGACGGCATGCCGAACTCGGCCCTGCTGCGCGACGTGCCCCTCGCAAACTCCGAAGCACCTGACGACGGGACCGCGGGTAAAAATTAATCATTTTTGTTTAAAATTTTTTAGAAATTCAGCAACAAATAGGAATAAAGTAACAAAAAAGTAAATATTACTTTTTTTCAGGACATCCCGCCGCCGTCAAATCTCCCGAAATATCCGCGTAATCGCGAAGCCGCCGCCGAACAGATCATTTTTTTCAACCTAATATCCAACATGTTACATACAAGCGACGGTTCAACTTCGCCTGCTCGGACAGCGCGGCATCCTTGTTGCTTCTGACGCGGCATGAGCACGTCCACCTGTTCCACCGAACTGCGGGTTCTGCTGGCCATCAGCAAGGTCATCGACCAGGCCCTGGACCTGGAGAGCGCCCTGGAGTCCATCCTCAAGATTCTCTCGGACACCATGAGCATGCGCCGGGCCACGGTCACCCTCTACGACCCCCAATCCGGCCGTCTGGCCATCTCCACGTCCAACGGCCTGTCCGACCAGGAAAAGCGGCGCGGCGTGTACCGCATGGACGAGGGCATCACCGGGACCATCTTCCGCACGGCAAGGCCCTACGTGGTGCCCGATATCTCCATGGAACCGCTCTTCCTGGACAAGACCGGCACAAGGCGCATCAGCCGCGAGCGCATCTCCTTCGTCGGCGTGCCGATCCTCCTGCATGGCAGCCCCATCGGCGTCCTCAACGTGGACCGGGTCTTCACGGGCCAGGAGCAGCTCGACGCCGACACCGAGTTCCTGACCGTGGTGGCCACCCTCATCTCGCAGTTCCTGAGCCTGAACGAAAAAGTAAAAAAAAGGGAGGCGGCCCTCAAACAGGAGAACACGTCCCTCAAATACCAGATCGCCAAGGAGAACCACGGGCCCTACATCGTGGGCAAGAGCCAGGCCATGCTGGAGGTCGAGCAGTACGTGGCCAAGGTCGCCACGACCAAGGCCACGGTGCTGCTGCTCGGCGAATCCGGCACGGGCAAGACCCTCATCGGCCGCATCATCCACGAACTGTCCGACCGCAAGGCCCACCCCTTCATCAAGGTCAACTGCGCGGCCATCCCGGAGAATCTTCTGGAGGCCGAACTCTTCGGCTACGAAAAGGGCGCCTTCACCGGCGCCAACAGCGCCAAGCCAGGGCGCTTCGAGGACGCCCACCTGGGCACGATCTTTCTGGACGAAATCGGGGAGCTGACCCTGACCCTGCAGGCCAAACTCCTGCGCGTCCTGCAGGAGCGGGAGTTCGAGCGCATCGGCAGCAACCGCACGCGCAAGGTCGACGTGCGCATCATCAGCGCCACCAACCGAGAGCTGGATCTCCTGGTCTCCCAGGGCCTCTTCCGCGAGGATCTCTACTACCGCCTGAACGTCTTCCCGGTGCGCGTGCCGGCCCTGCGCGAACGCAAAGAGGACATCCCGCGCCTGCTGAACCACTTCCAGAAGGAGCTTGAGCGCGAATACGGGCGCAGCCTGACCCTGACCGCCGAAGCCCTGAACCTTCTGCTGGGCTACGACTGGCCCGGGAATGTGCGTGAACTCGAAAATCTCGTCGAGCGCCTCGTCATCCTGACCGACGACAAGTCGGTGGAAGCCGAATTCATCCGCGGTTTCCTGAACCCGGAAACGCACCGCCCACATGCCGCCCGCACCATCCAGGAACCGCCGTCACCGCCGGCGGAACAGTGCCAGCCATTGCGGGAAACGGAGCGCAAGGAAGTGGTGGCGGCCCTCAAACGCAATGCCTGGATTCAGTACAAGGCCGCGCGCGAGCTCAATCTCACCCCCCGCCAGATGGGCTACCGCGTCCGGAAGTTCAACCTGGAGGAACTCATCGCCAAAGGGCGCGTGGAATCCCGCAGACATCAGCCATGACCCCAAGGCCCGGCCGGATCCCAGCACCAACCTCCCTCGTCCGGCCGGGCTTCCTTCTTCACTTTCCCCCAGCATCCGTGCTATGCACAAAGCAGGCGCCAAACGTCCAGGCGGCGACCCGCAGCCTTTGCCTCACAAAGGTTCGCGACTTGCCTCTTGACGAGCGCTTCCGAAAAGCACAAGGGGAGATACCGAAAATTGCCCGCACGCGGCAGAGTTTCACTTCAGGGAGCACAGCGAATGTTCATGCGATTCAAAGCGTTCGGCTTTGTGGCCGGACTTTTTCTTTTTGTTCTGACCAACCAGGCCATTGCCCAGCCCGCCCCTTTCGGACTTGAGAACGTCGTGGCCCTGGCCAGGGACCTCGCGGCCAAGCCCTTCGAGGACAACCAGGGCCAGGTCCCCCAGATACTGCGTGACATCTCCTACGATCAGTGGCGGGACATCCGCTTCGATCCCGAAAAGAGCCTGTGGCGCGACGAAAAGCTGCCTTTCGAACTGCAGTTCTTCCATCCCGGGCTGTTCTACGACCGCACGGTCGCCATCAACATCATCGACAAGGACGCCCCCGCGCGCCTGGACTTCGACACCACGGCCTTCAACTACGGCGGCAACAACTTCGCCGGACAGATTCCCGCGGACATGGGCTACGCGGGCTTTCGCATCCACTCCGCCATCAACACCAAGAAATATCTCGACGAGTTTCTGGTCTTCCTTGGCGCCAGCTACTTCCGCGCCGTGGGCAAGGGTCAGCACTACGGGCTTTCGGCCCGCGGCCTGGCCGTGGACACGGCCGAAGCCACGGGCGAGGAGTTCCCCTTCTTCAAGGAGTTCTGGATCGTGAAGCCGGGCAAGAAGGACAAGAGCATCGTCATCTACGCCCTGCTCGACTCGCGCCGCGTCACGGGCGCCTTCCGCTTCGACGCGACGCCCGGCGCCGAGACCGTCATGGACGTCGAATCGGTCGTTTTCCTGCGGGAACCGGTGGCCAGGCTCGGCATCGCCCCTTTGACCAGCATGTTCATCTTCGGCGAGAACTCGAACCCGCGCGTCAACGACGACTTCCGCCCCGAAGTGCACGACTCCGACGGCCTCATGGCCAGATTCGAGAACGAGGAATGGCTCTGGCGCCCCCTGCAGAACCCCAAGACCCTGGCGGTCAACGTCTTCAACGCCCCCAACATCCGCGGCATGGGCCTCATGCAGCGCGACACGGACTTCGACAACTACCTCGACCTCGAAGCCAGGTACGAGGCCCGGCCCAGCGCGTGGATCGAGCCCAAGGGAGACTGGGGTCCGGGACAGCTGCACTTGGTGCAAATCCCCTCCCCCGAGGAGATTCACGACAACATCGTCTCCTTCTGGGCGCCGGAAGTCACGCCGGAACCGGGCAAACCCCTGCGCTTCGACTACAGGGCCCGCTGGACGGCGCCGCATCGCGTGACATCGCCCGAGGGGCAGGTCATTTTCACGCGCACGGCCAAAGGCAAGGGCGAAAGGTCCAGGCTCTTCGTGCTCGAATTCGCGGGCGGCAAGCTCGACGACCTGCCCGACGACGCCGCCCTGGACGCCAACGTCTGGATCGGCGAGGGCGGCAAGCTTCTGGAAAAACGCGTCTACAAGAATCAGGTCACGGGCAACTGGCGCCTGGCCTTCGAGATCGAGCCCGACGCCTCGTCGGGCCTTTCCCTAGTCCTGTCGGACAAGCGCCCCTTCATCGAGATGCGCGCCACCCTGCAACATGGCATGGCTCCGCTGACGGAGACATGGTCCTACGCCATCAAGCTGTGATGAAAAAAGAAACGGCTGACCCATCCCAGACCGGTCTTCAGGACATGTTCCGCCCCCCGGTCGAGACCCCGGCCATGCTGCTGGAGGCCCGCATGGAGGCCGCCGGCCGCCGCATGGCCGTCTACCTGCGGCACCTGCCCCTGCCGGAAAGGACACGGCACGAACTGGCTCTGGCGGCCCTGACGGAACTGGCCAAGGACCCGGGCGTCAACCCGGTCCAGGCGGAAGCCAGGGGCATGAGGATCCTGCGCGAATTGCTATCCGAGCAGACACCGGCAGTGCATGTCGTTCCTGGACCCGGCGTCCGGAGGAGGCACATGAGGCCGGAGGAGATGGATCGTCGCCCGTGGGTGCGGGTCTACCTGAACTTCATGCGGCCGCTGTGGATCATGGTGGCAGGCTTCTTCAACACGGCGCTGATCGACTTCCTGCTCTATGCGCTGCTCCTGGCCGGGCTGCGGATCATGGACATGCAGCTGCCCTGACCCGCAACACCCGATATTCCCGCTGCCGCGCCCACAGATACGGCGGCGGACGACTCCTTGAAGGAGAAAAATGAAACGCGAATTTCTGAATGAACCGTGGCGCAAGATCGCCTCACGCCGCAGGCTCCTGCTCCTGATCCTGGTCCTCGCTCCGGCCCTGACTGCCGCCTACGTCATGGGCGGCCTTCTGCCGCACAAGGGGCGGACGGTCCTTGAAGCCGCCATCATCGCCGTCTACTGCGTGCTCTTCATCTGGATTTCACTGGGCTTCTGGACAGCCCTGGCAGGTTTCTGGACACTGCTGAAGAGAGATGACCGCTTCGCCGTGAGCCGGTCGCGCGGGGAGCTCGATGCGCCCATCCGCCAGAACGTCAGGACCGCCATTCTCTTCCCCGTCTGCAACGAGGACCCCGAGCGCATCATGGCCGGCATCCAGGCCGTGTGGCGTTCCCTGACACGGCTTGGCGCCGCGGACCGCTTCGACATCCACATTCTGAGCGATTCCAACGACCCCGAACGCTGGGTGCAGGAAGAGGCCGCCTGGAACCGCCTCTGCAACGACCTGTCGGCCCACGGGCACATCTTCTACCGCCGCCGGCGCATCAACCTCAAGCGTAAGAGCGGCAACGTGGCCGACTTCTGCCGCCGCTACGGCGACCACTACACCTACATGATCGTCTTCGACGCGGACTCGGTCATGTCCGGCGAGACGCTTATCCGCATGGTGCGCATCATGGAGCGCAGGCGCAACGTCGGCATCCTGCAGACGGCACCGGCCTGCACGGGCCGCGAAACCTTCATCGCCCGCGCCCAGCAGTTCGCCAACAGGGCCTACGGCCCCATGTACGCGGCGGGCCTGCACCACTGGTTCCTGGGCGACGCGCAGTTCTGGGGGCACAACGCCATCATCCGGGTCAAGCCGTTCATGAAGCACTGCGCCCTGACGCGCCTGCCCGGCAAACCGCCCCTGGGCGGGGACATCATGTCCCACGACTTCGTGGAGTCGGCTCTCATGCGCCGAGCCGGCTATTCGGTCTGGCTGGCGTATGATCTCGAGGGCAGCTACGAGGAGGTGCCGCCCAACCTGCTGAACGAGCTCAAGCGCGACCGCCGCTGGTGCCAGGGCAACCTCCAGCACCTGCGCCTGGTCTTCACCCGCGGCATCTTCCCCGGCCACCGGGCCCTGTTCCTGAACGGCGTCATGGCCTACGGCTCGGCGCTGCTGTGGTTCCTGTTCCTGGCCCTGGCCACGGCCGAAGCCGTGTCCGAGGCTCTCGTCCAGCCCGATTACTTCACTCCAACCAAATCCCTCTTCCCCGTCTGGCCGGTCTGGGACCCGATCCCGGCCCTGAGCCTTCTGGCCGGAACGGCCATCGTGCTGTTCCTGCCCAAGGTCTGCGCCCTGCTCCTGGCCCTGATCAAAGGACGCCGCAAACAGTTCGGCGGCTTTTTCGCCCTGTGCGGCAGCATCATGACGGAGGTCGTCCTCTCGACCCTGCTCGCCCCCGTGCGCATGCTCTTCCACAGCAAGTACGTCTTCCTGACCCTCATGGGCATGGGCATCGGCTGGGGCACGCAGCAGCGCGACGACGAGGGCACCAGTTTCTGGGATGCCCTGCGCTTTCACGGCGGCGGCACGCTCCTGGCCCTGGTCTGGGGCGCGGCCCTCTTTCAGATCAACCGCGTCTTCTTCTGGTGGAGTTCGCCGCTGGTCATCTCGCTGCTGCTGTCCATCCCGGTGTCCATGATCACCAGCCGGGCCGAAGTCGGACGGTTCCTGCGCCGCCTGCGCATCTTCGTCACCCCCGAGGAAGTCCGCCTGCCGCGCGAATACGAGGACATAGACGCCTACATGCAGAGCACGTCCAACGATCGCAGCGGATTCGGCATCCCCTCCGAGGACGGGTTCGTACGCGCCGCCGTCGTCCCGGCCATCAACACGCTGCACCGCAACCTGCTGCGCGGGCCACGATCCCTCGCCCCTGAAATCGCCAAGCGCCGCGACGCCCTGCTGGACCGGGTCCTGCAACACGGCCCGGCGGCCCTGAACAAGAAAGAGCGCAAGGAGCTCCTCTACGACAGCGAGCGCATGGAGCGGCTGCACCACGGCATCTGGGAACTCCCGGAGGAGACGCTGGAAAAGCTGTGGAACGTTCGCCTGAGTTGACGGAACGCCTGCCCGCCACGCGGGCGAAGAACGTCTGATTCCACCAGAGGTCCCGGAGGTTACACAAAACCGCCGGGACTTTTTTTGCCCCAATCCGTCATCATCCTTTCACTTTCTGTTCCGGATGCATTCCGATGCACGTCGAAGATGGATCTCGCGCGTTGCCCGACCAGGCCGCGCTGCGCTCGCGATGACGGCCGTGACAATGCGTCATTGTGAGGAGTCTTCGACGCGGCAATCCAGTTTTCACGATCTTTATTCGATGTAGGTAAGCGCACGTCGAAGATGGATCGCTCGCTACCCTCGCGATGACGGGGCACGTGTGATGATGCGTTCGGAGCGACGTTCGACGACGTCGGTGTGCATCCAATGATAGCCTGGAAGCCCTAACCGGAAAAAAAAAGCCCCGGGAGAACCCGGGGCTTTGCGAGGGGAGATTCCCCTGAAGAGCCTAGTTGGCGCTGGCCTTGAATTCGTCGCGACGATTCTTGGACCAGGCGGCCTCGTTGGAGCCCTGCACGGCGGGGTATTCTTCGCCGTAGCTGATGATGGACATCTTGGAAGAGTCCACGCCCATCAGGACCAGAAACTCGTAGGCGGCACGAGCTCTGCGTTCGCCCAAGGCCAGGTTGTATTCGTTGGTGCCGCGCTCGTCGCAGTGACCTTCGATCAGCAGGTTCAGGCCGGGGGTGGACTTCAGCAGTTCAGCCTTGTCCGTCAGGATCTGACGGGATTCCTGGCTCAGCTCGTTGGAATCGAAAGCGAAATAGATCCGATCCGCAGCGATCTTCTCGATGGCCTGACGCTGCAGTTCGGCCAGGCGCTGGGCCTCGAGCTGCTCGGCGGTCAGACCGCCCTGCGTGCCGTAGCCGTCACCGGAACCGGCAGCAGTCGCGCCGGCAGGAGTGGACGCCACCTTCTTGGAGCAGCCGCCGGCCATGGCCAGGCAAAACACCAACACGATCAATCCAAAAATACCTAACTTCTTCATAACTTCCTCCATTAACGAAAAAAAACCAAGCCTTAGCCACTATAATTTCCCCCAGGCCGGAGAGCTCGCCTCACCTGGCCCGGTTGGAATCAAAATAGGTTCGTCCCCGTGCTTCGTCGTCAGATAAATCTGCTTCGGTCCGGATCTGCTGGACGAAAACGCGATGAAATACCCGTCCGGGGACCACGTCGGATCTTCATCACTGCCCCCTCCAAATGTCAACTGGCGTTCCTGCCCGGAGATCAGATCTGCAAGAAATAATTTATGAACTCCGTTGACCATATGGGCGAAGACGACCTGTGTGCCGTCCGGGCTGATGCTCGGACTGGTGTTGTACTTCCCGGTCATGGAGACGCGTTTGACCTCTCCGCTGCCGAGATTCTTCAGGAAAACATGCGGATTCCCCAATCTGTTGGAAACAAAGACCATTTTCTGGCCGGAACGATCGAAGTCGGGACTGACGTCGATGCCCCAGTTCTGTTCCAGGGGCCTGCCGACGCTGTAGTCGGACTTGAGCTCGTAAATCTCGGGGTTTCCGCTCATGTCCAGGCTGATGGCCACGGAACCGGACTTGGTGAAGGCGGGCGCGATCAGCGTGTTGCCCGGAAGCCTTTTCGTCTCCAGCGACCTTGTCTGGCGGTCCCAGACGCAGAGGTTGTGGTGCTGCTTGTCGAGGAAGACGAACACGAGCTTCTGGCCGTCATGGGACCACGAGGGGCTGACGCAGATGCCGTCGAGATTGGTGACCTTCTGCAGGTTCAGGCCCTGAGCCGTGCACATGTAGATCTGCTTGCGGTTGCCCTCCTTCTTGACGAAGGCGATGTTGGACCGGAAGAAGTCACCCTGGCCCGTCAAAGCCTCCATCAGGTCCGCGCAGAAGCGGGCCGCCACCTCGGGCACCTGCTGGTTCGTGTTGACGCTGTAACCTTTGCCGACGATCAGGCGGCCCGTGTAGACCTCGTAGGCCCGCAGTTCGACCTCGCCCACTCCGCCGGGCCGCGGCGTCCAGGCCGCGGTGACCAGCACGTCGGCGCGGGAGAGCTGGAACTTCTTGAGATCGAGGTTCGGCGTCACGTACCCGCCCGGATTGGGCCCACCGACGATGTCCCTGCCCCCGAGCATGTTGAAGAAGGGCAGAAAGGCGCAGTTGGCGTGAATGCGCTGCTGCAGTTCAAGGGGAGCGTTGCCCGGGATGGCCCCGAGAGGACCGACGCTGTCCTTGGACAGCGGGTCGGCCACGAACAGGTTCACCCTCGACTGGCCCGGACCGAAGATGTCGATGCTCATCACGTCCGCGCCCCAGACCGGAGCCGCGACGACGCACAGGAGCACCACAAGCAAAGAGAGTTTTCTGATCAAGACCGTCTCCTACCCGTTTTCCGTATTGTAAAAAGTTATCCTGAACGTTGTCGGCAGCGTTTCGGGAAGCTCCGGCAGTTTCCTGGTGTCTTCGATGGCCCGCATGACGGAAGCGTCGAAGTCCGAGCGCCCGGAACCGTTGACCATGCGCGAGCCGAGAATCTCGCCGCCCTTGTTGACCCGCAGCTCCACGGTCGTGGCCAGGACCACGTTGGACAGGCGGGGGAATCTCCAGTTCTGGCGGATGACCTTGATGACCTGGGACGCGTAGAAGTCCTCCAGGCTGCCCGTGGATTCACCTTCACCCTCGCCGTCCTCGGCCGTCCCGTCGCCGCTGGTGCCCCGTCCCGAGACCTCGCGGCCGGCATCGGCCAAGGCATCGGCCAGGGCGTCCTTGGAACCGCCCTTGGTGGAACCCTTGGCCGCACCCTCGGCACCGGGTCGGGTCTGCTTGGCGGTCTTGGACACGTCGCCCAGGGCCTCGGCCAGGATATCCTCCTTGCTGGGCGCCTTCTTGGTCTTGTCGTCCTTGGCGTCCTTCTTGGGATCTTCCTTCTTGCCCTCGTCCTTTTTGGCTTCGTCCTTCTTGGGCTCCTCCTTCTTCGGAGCCTCCTTTTTCGGCTCCTCTTTCTTGGGCTCTTCCTTCTTGGGCTCCTCCGGCTTGACCTCGGCCACCGTGGCGTTCTCTGTCGGCACCGGTTTGGCCGTTTCCGACGGGGCGGCCTTTTTCTCGGGCTTCTTGGGTTCCTCGGGGGCCTTGGCCACCGGAGCTTCCTTCGGGGCCGCCTTCTGCGGCGCGGACTCGGGCGTCACGGCCTGCCTGGGAGCGCTCTTGGCGCCGGGCTTGCCCTTATGCGGCGGCCCGACGAGATTGACCTCATACATCCGCTTGTTGAGGTTGAGTTTGATATGGGAATCGGTGGAAACGTAGACTCCTCCGATAAACACTGCAAGGTGCAGGGCAATAGAGAAGACCCAACTCAGATGACGCAGGGAATACGACACGACAACGCCTTGAGCTTAGAGCTTCTCTTCTTCAGGTTCCGCAACCACGCCGAGTTTCTGCACCCCGGCGGCCCTGACCTCGGCCATGACCTTGACGACCACGCCGTAGGCCACATCCTTGTCCGCCTGGAGATACAGCAGTTTACCCTTCTGCATTTCCATCCGCCTGAGATGGTTGCCTAAATCCTCGATCTTGACCTCGTACTTGTCCAGCTTGATGGTCCCATCCTTGAGGACATGCAGCACGACTGTGTCGCTGTCCTCGGGCAGGGTTTCCACCGCCTTGGTTTCCGGAAGGTCGACTTCCACGCCCTGGGTCAGCATGGGCGCCGTCACCATGAAAATGATGAGCAGCACCAGCATGACGTCCACGAAGGGCGTGACGTTGATCTCGGCAAGGAAGCCCTTGCCTGAGTTTAACTGCATGCCCATGGCCTATTCTCCCCGCTTGTTCATCCAGGGCAGTTCGAGCTGGGCGCGATTGAGGAATTCGCTGGCGAAGCACTCCATCTCCGACTGCACCGTGTTGATCATGCCCAGAAAGGTGTTGTAGGCGATGGTCGCGGGAATGGCGACGCCCAGGCCAATGGCCGTAGCCACCAGGGCTTCGGAGATGCCGGGGGCGACGGCGGCCAGAGCCGCGGTCTTCATCTGCCCGATGGAGTGGAAGGAGTTCATGATGCCCCAGACCGTGCCGAAGAGGCCGATGAAGGGGGCGGAGTTGGCGCACGTGGCCAGGAAGGCCAGGGACCGGGACATGTCGCCCAGGCTCTCGGTCACGCCCTGCTCGAGCACGCGCCGCAGGTTGTCGCCGGCCACGCGGAACTTGAGGTTGGGATGAATGACGGACTGTTCCAAACGGCGGAACTCCTGCAGCCCCTTCTTGGCGATGGGGTACAGGGCCGAGTTGCCCTGCTCGCGCAGGGTTTGCACGCCGTCGGCCAGGTTTGTTGCGTTCTGGAACAGGGCGCGCTCCTGCAGAGCCTTGCGCCGGCCAAGGTTGATCTGGATTATCTTGAAGAAGATGATCGACCAGCTGATGAGCGACATCAACGCCAGAAGCGTCATGACGCCCTGCACCACGACCGTCGCGTTGGCGATCATTTCCCAGAAGCTGAACTGCGGCATGCCGCCGAGTTGCGTCGCGGCACCCAGCTGCTGCATTGAATCCAAGGACTGCGTCATGTTTATCGGGTCAACAACGCCTGTCTGCGCTACTGCATCCATAAGTTTCACCTTTTTGAACTACGAAAGTTTTCGACGAAATAACAAATTTTGATTCACTACTGCGAAAGGCACCGGGACACAAGAGCCCAGGCATGATCATCCGCGGCGCGATATTCCTCTTCCGACATGCCGCACCCCAGGGCGATCCGGCGGCGCAGCTCCGCCCCGACGAGGTCGCGGGGCTCGTGGGCATCGTTGTTGAGTACGAACCGGGCCCCGAAGGCACGTGTCAGGGCCAGGACATGGCCGTTGGCGTACCCGTGTCCGGCCCTGGTGGTGATTTCGAGGAGCACGCCTTTCTGGGCCGCCAGACGGACCTCCTCGGGGGTGATCAGTCCGGGGTGAGCCAGCACGTCGACACCGGCCTCGATGGCGGCGAGATTGGTGCCCCGCTCCACCGGCTCGACGATGGTCTCGCCGTGGGCGACCACGATCTGCGCCCCGAGGGTCCTGGCGCGCTCGACCTCCTGGGCCATGAGGGCCGCGGGCACGTGCGTCAGTTCCACGCCGGGGACGATGGCGATGTCCATGTACACGGAATACTCTCGCGCCATGGCGGCCAGGCGCGGCACCACGAGGTCCATGTTCGAGGCGTCGGCGTGGTCGGTGATGGCCACGGCGCGGTATCCCGCCACCTTGGCGCGTCGCGCCAGCTCTGCCGGAACGAGGACCCCGTCGCTGAAGGTCGTGTGAGTATGCAGGTCGATCACGGACGCGTCACATCTTGTACTTGATGTCGTCGAGGCTGTACTTGGAGAGGATGTCCGTCCACTTCTCGCTGTCCTCGCCCTTGACCACCTCCTGGAACACGCCCTTCTGCAGGGTCTTGTTCAGGGCGATGACCTCCTTGGAGACCCGGATAGGCACCTCGGCCCGCAGGGCCAGGGCAATGGAGTCCGACGGACGGCAGTCCACGCGTCTCTCCCCGCTTTCGGAGCGCAGCACCAGTTCGGCGTAGTACGTGCCCTCGTGGATCGACACGATCTCGACGGCCTCCAGCCGGGCGGCCAGCTTCTCCAGGATGTTCAGGATCAGGTCGTGGGTCATGGGCCGGGGCACGGGCACCTTGTTCAGGGCCATGGAAATTGACATGGCCTCCATGGCTCCGATCCAGATGGGGAAAATGATGTCCTCCGTCGTGTCCTTGAGAATGAGGATCGGCATCTGCGAATCCTCGTCCAGGGCCAATCCGAATACCGTCATTTCTACCACGGTTCACCTCGGGTCTCCCCTGTTAGGGAGTGTTTCTTCGCAGCCAGGATGCGCACGCGAATCATTTTGCCCGTCAGGTCGGGCAGGGGCGAAGGAAAGTTGACGATGCGCCCTCCGCCGTCCCGGCCACGCCAAAAAAGGGCCGCGCCGTCCTGCATCCTGCTCGTGCCCTCCACCAGGACGTCGACCTCGGCGCCGACCCGGGACTCGAGCTCCTCGGCGGTGATGCGGTTCTGCAGGTCCTGCAGCACGGCCAGCCGCCGGGCCTTCTCCTCCTCGGGCACCTTGAAATCCATCTTCTCGGCCCGCACCCCGGGCCGGTCGGAGTACTTGAACGAAAAGCTCGACTCGTAGCGGACCTGCCGCATGAGTTCCAGGGTATCCTCGAAATCCCGTTGCGTCTCGCCCGGGAAGCCGACGATGATGTCCGTGGTCAGGGCGATGCGCGGGCAGGCCGCGCGAAGGTCACGGACGATGCCCAGGTAGCGCTCCCGCGTGTACTTGCGGCCCATGGACTTCAGCATTGCGTCGGAGCCGGACTGCACGGGCAGGTGCAGCTGCGGGCTCAGGTTCGACAGTTCGCCGAAGGCCGCCACGACCTCGGGAGCGATGTCCTTGGGGTGCGAGGTCGTAAACTTGAGCCGGTCAAGACCGGGAATGGCCGCAATCCGGCGCAGCAGAGAGGCGAAGGTGGTGCCGTCGCCGTGTCCGTCCTGGCCGTAGCTGTTCACGTTCTGCCCCAGCAGGGTCAGCTCCCTGGCCCCGCGCCGCACCAGGGACTCGCACTCGGCCGCAATGGCGTCGGAAGACCGCGACTTCTGGCGGCCGCGGGTGAAGGGCACGATGCAGTAGGCGCAAAAATTGTCGCAGCCCTGCATGATGTTGACGAAGGCCTGGGCCCCGACGCGACCCTCCTCGGGCTGCTCGCGCTCGGGGTAGTGGTCGAGGAAGTCCAGCAGACTGACGCGCAGGGCCGGATCCTCGACGAGGCGCTCAAGCGCCTTCGGCACCATGGCCGTGCCGTCGGTGCCGAAGACCAGACGCACGAAGGGAAAGCGGTTCCAGAACTCCTCGCCGATCTGCTGCGCCACGCAGCCGCCAACGCCCACGAAGACGGCAGGATCGCGGTCGGCGTAGCCCTTGAGGCGGCCAAGCAGGGAATAGACCTTCTGTTCGGGCTTCTCCCGCACGCTGCAGGTGGTAACCAGGAAAACCTGGGCGTCTTCCTCCGCGGATTCGGTCCAGCCCCGCGAAATCAGGGCCTGCGACAGCCAGTCGGAATCGGCCACGTTCATCTGGCACCCGAACGTCAAAATGTGAAACCTCACGAAACCTCTTCTCCTCTTCGGATCATGCGTTGCGCATTGCTATGAACGAATTTTTTGCCCAGTCAACTCATTTCATGGGCTCCGCCGGCCGCCCCCGTCTGTTCGTCGATCCAGCGCAGGAAGGGGGCGTGTCCGCGGTCGATGCCAAGGGCCACGATACACGGAACTTCATAAGGATGCATCCCGAGAACGCAAGCCTGCAGGCTGTCGTAGAGGTCCGCCCGTGTCTTGGCCAGGAACGCCGTCTCGACCTCGAACTGCACGGAACCGTCCCACCAGTATATGGACTCGATGGACGGCAGGATGTTGACGCAGGCTGCCAGGCGCCGCTCCACCAGGGTGCGGCCGATGCGGCGCGCCGTTTCCAGGTCCGGGGCCGTCATGTAAACCAGGATTTCGCTCATCTCGCGCCTCCGTGCAAAAAACTTGAGGTTGCGGAAAAAAACTGTCAGGCACGTTCACTCGGGGTCCGACATCCGCACGAGGTATCCGCCATGACCAAACCGAACATCCCCGCCAGGGCCGAGGCCATCCGGGAACGGCTGGCCCGCCGCTACCCGGTCCCTAGGACCGAGCTGCACTGGTCGTCGCCGTGGGAACTGCTGGCCGCCACGGTGCTCTCAGCCCAGTGCACCGACGCGCGGGTCAACCAGGTCACTCCGCATCTCTTTGCCACGTGGCCGGACGTGGAGCAAATGGCAAATGCCGATGTGGGGGAAATCGAGGTCGTCATCCGTTCGACGGGCTTCTTCCGCAACAAGGCCAAGAACCTGCGCGCCGCCGCGGCCAGGATCGTCGTCGCCTACGGCGGCCAGGTCCCCCGGACCATGGAGGACATGCTGACCCTGCCCGGCGTGGCGCGCAAGACGGCCAACGTCGTCCTGTCCAACGCCTTCGGCGTCCAGGCCGGCATAGCCGTGGACACGCACGTAAAGCGCATCTCCTTCCGCCTGGGCCTGACCCGCGAGACCGTGCCGGACAGGATCGAGCGCGACCTGATGAAACTTTTCCCCCAGGACGACTGGGGTGCCGTGAACCACTACCTGGTCCTCTTCGGCCGGGAGGTCTGCACGGCCCGCAAGCCGGCCTGCCCGGAATGCGAACTCGAGGACCTGTGCCCCAAGGCGGGCCTGGACACCAAAACCGCAACGAAACGAAAACCGAAATGAAACCAGGAACATTCACCATACATCATACCGACGGCGCGTCCCGGGCCGGCGAACTGCACACGGCCCACGGCGTCATCCCCACCCCCATCTTCATGCCCGTGGGCACTCAGGGGACCGTCAAGGCCGTCTGCCCCGAGGACCTGAAAAACCTCGGCGCGCGCATCATCCTCGGCAACACCTACCACCTGTGCATGCGCCCCGGCGACGAGATGATCGCCCGGCGCGGCGGCCTGCACAAATTCATGAACTGGGACCGCCCCATCCTCACGGACTCCGGAGGCTTCCAGGTCTTCAGCCTTTCGGGACTGCGCAAGCTGACCGAGGACGGCGTTGCCTTCTCCTCGCACCTCGACGGGTCCAAGCACTTCTTTTCGCCCGAAAAGGCCATCTCCATCCAGCGCAACCTCGGCTCGGACATCATGATGGTCCTCGACGAGTGCGTGCCCTACGGCGCGGACTACGACTACACCAGGAAGTCCCTCGGCCTGACCACCCGCTGGGCGCAGCGCTGCCGCAAGGCCTATCCCCAGGGCAGCGGCGACCAGCTCCTCTTCGGCATCGGCCAGGGCGGCTTCTTCCGGGACCTGCGCGAGGAAAGCATCCGCCAGCTCATCGACATCCCCTTCGACGGCTACGCCCTGGGCGGCCTGAGCGTGGGCGAATCCAAGCCCGAGATGATGGACATCCTCTACCACAGCGCCCCTCTGCTGCCCGCGGACAAGCCGCGCTACCTCATGGGCGTGGGCACCCCGCTGGACATCATCCGCGGCATCGACGCCGGCATCGACATGTTCGACTGCGTGCTGCCGACGCGCAACGCCCGCAACGGCACCCTGTTCACCTCCCTGGGCAAGGTCAACATCAAGCGCGCCGAGTACACCGAGGACGACGGCCCCCTGGACCCCGAGTGCTCCTGCTACACCTGCCGCAACTTCAGCCGCGCCTACCTGCGCCACCTTTACCAGGCCCAGGAGATCCTGTCCTACCGCCTGAACACCATCCACAACCTCGCCTACTTCCTGCAGGTCGTGACCGGAGCCCGCAAGGCCATCGCGGAGGGATCGTTCCAGGCGTACAAGGCGCGGTTCGAAAACATCTACGACACCTGAGGAGGCGCGCATGCTCAAGGACATCGTCACCGCCAGCCGCAGCTACCGCCGTTTCGACACCAGCGTCGCCATCTCCATGCAAACCCTCGAAGAACTGGTCGAACTGGCCAGGCTCTGTCCGTCCGCGGCCAACAGGCAGCCCCTGCGCTTCATCCTGTGCAACGCGCCGGCCGACAACGAGGCCGTCTTCGCCTGCCTGAAATGGGCGGCCTACCTCAAGGATTGGGACGGGCCCGCGCCGTCCGAGCGTCCGGCCGCCTACGTCATCGTGGTCAACACGGCCCATGACTGGGACATGGCCAGGATCGACCTGGGCATCATGGCCCAGACCATGCTGCTGGGCGCGGTGGAAAAGGGTCTGGGCGGATGCATGCTCGGGGCCATCGACCGCGACCGGCTGCGCGCGCACCTCGGCCTGGCGCCGGAACTGGAGATCAGCCTGGTCCTGGCGCTGGGCAAGCCTGCGGAGGACGTAAGCGTCGTGGACGTGCCCGCGGACGGCTCCATCAGGTACTGGCGGGATGAAGCCGGAAGGCACTTCGTGCCCAAGCGCCCCATGGCGGAGCTCATTCTGGGAAAAAGAGAGGGATAAGGAGGAGCCGCTTCCCGAAGGAAGCGGCCGATCTGGAGGCTGCCGAGCGGTGGACCTCAGCCCTTGCGGCTGATCAGCTCGCCGAGACGGTAGGAGTCGAGGGTGTTCATGAGGACATTGCTGGCCTCGATCCACACGAACTGGGTCACGCATTCTCCGGCCAGGGAACACTCGCCGCAGATGGGCTCCCCTTCGGCGCACTGGGTCAGGGCGACCTTTTCCTCCAGGGCGCGCACCACGTCGCCGACAGTGATGTCCAAGGCGGACTTGGCCAGCTTGTGCCCTCCGAAGGGGCCGCGCTTGCTCTTGATGAGCCCGCCGCGGCGCAGGCCCGTTATCAGCTTCTCGATGTACTTCTGCGATATGTTCTGACGCCGGGCGATGTCCGTCGTATTCACCCACCCTTTGTCCTCGTTGAGGGCAATGTCCAAGAGAAGTCTGGTCCCGTAGCGGCTTCGCGTTGTCAAACGCATGCGTTCCTCCGAATATTCATGTCCACGCCCCCTAGGACCCCGCCTTGAACTGGCCATTGTCGCCGTTTGGTGCGGGCTGGTCTTTTTTTACATATTTGCGCGGCAGCTCGACGCGAAATTCAGTTCCCTCGCCGACAGTGGAATCGACGACAATCTGTCCCCCGTGCTGATGCACCACATCATTGGCGATATAAAGGCCAAGGCCGGTTCCCTTGCTGCCCTTGGAGGAAAAGAAGAGGGAAAACATCTTCTCCTGGGTGGCTCTATCGATGCCCGGCCCGTTGTCCCGGATGACGAAGGAAACCTTGTTCTTGTCGCCTTCGACGATGAACGTCACCACGTGCCGATCCTTGGACTCGTCTTCGATGCATGCGTCCACGGCATTTTCCAGGATGTTGACCAGGCCGGCGGAGATGACCTCCGGGTCGATCTCGAACCGGCCGAGATTGCCATGGAATTCCTTCTGGAAACGGATGTCGTGCTTGGTGGCCTTGGGCTCCACGAAATTGGCCACGCCGTCGCCGAACGTCTGCACGTCCAGGGTCTGGATGTTCAGATCGCGGTCCTTGGAGTAATAGAGCATCTCCAGGACGGAATTGCGAATCCGCGAAATCATCAGCTTGACCCGCTCCGCACCGTTGGCGACCAGGTCCATGTCGTTGTTCTGGATTCCCTTCTCAAGCCTGTACAGCCCGCCGTCCAGTGCGGTCAACATGCCGCGCACGCCGTGGGAGATGGAACCGATGAACAGCCCCAGCGACGTCAGGCGGTCCTGCAGCTCGCGGATCTGGGTGATGTCCGTGGCCAGTTCCATGACCTCGTTGATCTCCCCGTGGTCGTTTTTCAGCGGGGCCGTCAGGGTCAGCACGATTTTCTGCTGTCCGGTGCGCGTGGTGACCACTTCCTCGGTCTGATGAACCATGCCGTCGCGGAACGTCTCCTCCACCGGGCATTGGGGGCACGGGTGCGTGCGGTGCTTGTAGATCTCGTAGCAGCGCTCGCCGAGGCAGGACCCGAAATCAAGCTTGAACTGCCTGTTGGCGCGCACGATGCGGCGATCCCTGTTCTGGACGGAAATGTAGCACGGCACCTCGTCGAAAAGCTGTCGGCAGAGCTGATGGCTTGATTCGAGAATTTTGCTCTTCTCGACCAGAAGGTCCCGGTCCCTCCGCATCTCGATGAAGGTCAGGGCACGGTCGAGGGCGATGCGCAACGCCCGCTCCGAAACGGGCTTGAACAGGAAATCCGACGCGCCTTCCTCAAGAAAATCGAGCCCCATCTGATACTCGTCCTCCGGGACGAGCACGATGATGCGCACTTCCGGGAAGCTCGTTCGTATCTTGCGCAGGACGCCCTGTCCCAGCCTGCAATCGCAGATTCCGAGCACGGCCAGGCGAGGCCGGACCACGCTTACGGTCACAAGGGCGTCATCGTAGTCGCAATTCGATGGCTGATACCCGTATTCATGGAGGATATGCCCCAGAACCCTGCCGTGCTCGGGGTCCTGGGTGATGATCACGATGGCTTCGGAAATGACGATGTTGTGCATGGCGCAAAGAAGGCGTCCCTGTCCGTGTCGAGACGGGACAAGGACGCCTGCGGGTTGAGTTTGGCGTTACCCGATGTTTTCCTTGATCGCCTTCAGCAGCTCCTCGCGGTCGAAGGGCTTGGTGAAGGAGGCGACCGCCTTCTGGATCGCGTACTTGTTGCCGGCCAGTCCGCTGATGACGATGACAGGAATGTTCTTGTACTCGTCTTCCTGGCTCAGCTCGCGGTAGAAGCGCGGGCCCCATTCCTTGGGCATTTCCAGGTCCAGGGTGATCAGCTCGGGCTTCTCCTGCTTGACCACTGCCAGGGCGTCGGCGCCGTCGGTGGCCTTGCAGGTCGAGTAGCCCGCATCCTGGAAGATATCTTCCAAGTAGGTGACAATATTGGGATCGTCGTCAATGATCAGGATTTTCTTGGCCATCATACACCCCCAACAATGATAAAGAGTTACACGTTTTGAATCTTATCCGGACGGTTGACCGATGCGACAGGGCACGTTGCGCGCAGAAGCACCTGCTCCAGGGTGTGGCCGAAGGCCGACTCCTCATCGCCCACATCCTTGGAATGGTGGGCCATGATGATCAGGTCGGCCTGCTTCTCGCGCGCATACTTCACGATTTCGACATATGGGATGCCTTCCCAGATGTCGGCCGACACGTTCTTGAAATCCCCGGTCTGAATGAGATATTTCCGTCGCATCCGATCCCTGGCCTCGATCATCTGGTCATCGAGCTGCTTCTGGGAGATCAGGCTGTGCGTGGAACCGATGTCGATGGCGTGGAAAACGTGCAGCTTGGCGTCCAGTTCCTTGGCGGTCTTCAGGGCGAACTTGAAGGCGTGCTCGGAAGCCTTGGAGAAATCGGCGCCAAAGACGATGTTGGTGAAGCCGCCCCAGAAGGAGGCCACCGGACGGTTGACCACCAGGACCGGAGCCTTGGAGGCCTTGGCCACGCGCTGCAGGGTGGAGCCGGCGAAGTGGCGCTGGTAGGCGTCGGCGTCGGCCTCGCAGCCAGTGGTGCTGGCGCCCATGACGATGAGGTCCACGTCCTCCTGCCGGGCCTTGCGCAGCACCTCGCGGTGCGGGATGCCGACGGCCGTGTCGATCTCGCAGTCCACACCGCTCTTCATCTGGCGGTCATAGGTATTCTTGAGCTCATCCTTGACCCACAATGCGTAATCCTCGTCCAGCTCGACCTTCTCGCCCGTGCGTACGTCGACCACCACCTGGCTGAACCCGCGGCTGGGTACGCCAAGGACATGGTAGACGAAGAGTTTGGCATTGTAGCGCGCGGCCAGATCGAAGGCGACGCGCGCGGCGGCATCGCAGCAGGGAGAGCCGGAGGTGGCGAACAGAATCTTTGTAAACATGTGTCAACTCCCGTTCTGTTTGCGGCCTGCCGCGCATGGCGCGGCAGGCCGATGACTCGTCGGACCTATTCCTGAGGCAGGAGGTGTTCGGGCACCTCGACCATCTTGAGCAGAAGGGGCTTCAGGAAGCTCCAGCGGATGCCGATTTCGAATTCCTCTTCCAGGTCGCGGATGGCATCCCAGCAGTTGTGGCAGGGGGCGATGACGAACTTCGCGCCCGTGGCCAGGATCTGCTCGCGCTTCATCTTCAGCGCGACGTTGCGCTGCTTGCGATAGCGGCCGATACCATTGAAGCCTCCGCCACCGCCACAACAATAGTTGTGTTCCTTGTTGGGCGCCATCTCGCGGAAGTCCTCGGCGATGTGCTTCATGATGATGCGCGTGCAGTCGCGCAGGCCGGCGTTCCTGACGTAGTTGCAGGAATCCTGAACCGTGACGGGCTCCTTGATTTTCTTGGCGGGGTCGATCTTGAGCTTGCCCATCTCAAGGGCCTCGGCCATCCACTCCACGTAGTGAATGCACTCCACGGGCGGCTTGCCGTCGGGGCGTCCGGCCCAGTACGGGCCTTCGATGACCGTGGCGCGGTAGGCGTGGCCGCACTCGGTGGCGACCATGCGCTTGGGACGCAGGCGCTCCATGGCTTCATAGACCGTCTCGACCTGCATCTTGCAGGCCTCCCAGTCGCCGGCGAACATGGACAGGCTGGTCATTTCCCAACCGGAGGACGGCATGGTCCAGTTCTCGCCTGCGATGTGGAAGAGGATGGCCGCCTCGACGATGTCCTCTGGGTAGTGTTTCGCCTCGCGGGCGTTGATCATGTAGACGATGTCGGCGTCTTCCTTGTCGATGGGTATCTCAAGGCAGGGCCACTCTTCGAGGGCCTCGTCGACCATCCATTCGCAGGTGTCGACGAACTCCTCGACGGTGACGTCCATCTGGGCGCGGAACAGGCGGTGCATGCCCGAGCCGATCTTCAGCTCCCACGGCACGAAGCCCTGGGAGTGCAGCAGGCCGCGCAGGTAGCTGAACATGACGCCCATGTCGATGCCGTAGGGGCAGAAGGAGCCGCAACGGTTACAGCAGGTGCACTTGGACCAGGCCGTGTCCATGCACATGCGCATGAACTCGTTGGACACCTTGCCTTTCTGCTTGACGATCTCGCCCAGGGTGGACTGGATCTTGTAGGACGGCACCTGCTTGGGGTCGCGCTCGTTGACGCTGTACAGGAAGCAGCTGTCGGCGCACAGGCCGCAGTGGGCGCAGATGTCGAGCCAGGTTTTGGTTCTGGACTTCATGGTCTTCTGGATGGTCGCCCACAATGCGTCGGCGTCCACGTCCAGCTGTTCCATTTCTGCATAGTATTGTCTGCCGTTGCTGTCGGAGAGGAGCGCATCCAGCTCCTCGCGGCAGGAAACGGGCTTCTTATTGCAAAGTTTTCCTTCGGGCATGTTGTATTCCTCTTGGCTTACCAGTCAAAATTGGACTTCATTCCACCGCGCTTGATCCCGAAATCCATGCCCAGCTGGATACGCGTGCAGAAAAAGAGCGCGATGTGGGCCAGCTTGGTGAAGGGTGCGGTCAGAAGCACGATCACGCCGCACAGGATGTGCAGGTTGATCCAGAACGAATACGTGTCGGTGTGGTACGAGGCCATGATGCCGGAGGCCAGCAGGGTCAGGGTCAGGACCAGCAGCATGACGTCCTTGAAATCGGTCAGAATGCGCACCTCGGGCAGCAGGAAACGACGCACCGCGATGCCGATGCCGCCCATGAGCGCCGCGATGGCCAGCACGTCGGCCAGAATCTGCGGCATGGACGGCCAGTCGATGCCCAGGCCGTTTCGGATCATCACGGCGTGGCCTTCCAGGAAGATGGGCACGATGACGAGCCCGATGTGGAAGGCGAAGAACATGATGGTGAAGATGGGTTTGGCCCGCCAGCTATGGGTGCCGAAGGGCAGCAGCCAGCGGTACACGGAGCGCACAGCGCCCTTTATGCCGTAGTTCATGTGCGGCTTGTAGGCCACGCGGTCCAGCCGCCAGTCCAGCCCCTTGAAGTAGAGCACCACGCGGGCGGTCAGGCCGACAAAGAATACCGCAAAGGAAATCCAGAGCAGCGGACCAGTCAATATCTCATACATACGAATACTCCTTCATTGGTCGAAACGGACCGAGCCTATTCCTCTTCCTTGTCAGCGAACCTGTCCTCGTCCCGTTCGGTCACGAACAGCCAGAAGGCCACGAACGCCACCAGACCAAGGCCCATTCCGACATAGGCCATGCCCTTGGTCCAGAACATGAAGTCATGATACGTCATGAATTCCATTGTACGCCTCCTTTAATGGGCTTCCTTGAATTCGGGGTGTTCGTGCAGGATCGGCAACTTGCTCAGGCAGAAACGCAGGACCGTGATCTCCAGGGTGACGATGAACACGGTGATCATGATCTCTTCCCAGGCCGGGACGTAACGGAATTCGGACGGCAGCTGCCAGTTGAAGGCCACCAGGGAGATGTTCAGGCGGTTCAGGACGATGCCCAGGACCGTGACGATGGACGCCCAGAAAGCCAGCTTCTGGTTCTTCTCGCGGGCGGCCACGGCGTACATCAGGCAGGGCACCAGCACGAAGCCGATGACCTCGACCAGGAACCAGGCGCCCCAGCCCGTGGCCAGATAGTGCCAGTTGTCGTCAATGGCCACGCCGATCCACTTCAGGTTGAAGTAGCCGAAGAGAACCACGGCCGCGGCCTTGGCGAAGCCCAGCGTCACGCCGGGCGCTTCGTCGATGTGGGTCTGGTCCATCTTGTGGTGCAGGAACTTGTGGGACAGGCCGCCCTCGAAGATGACCATGGACAGGCCGGCCGGGATGCTCGAAACGAAGAAGAACAGGGCCAGGTACGGGGAGTACCAAAGCGGGTGCAGCTTGGAGGGGGCGATCAGGTACAACCCGCCCAGGGAAGACTGGTGCAGGGTCGACAGGATGACGCCGAAGATGGTCAGGACCAGGGTCAGGCTGTGGGCATAGTGCCGCATCTTCTTCCAGCGCAGGGTCTCCCAGACCGCGGGCGAGAACTCGATGGCCAGGACCGTCAGGTACAGGGCGACGCACAGGCCTACCTCGAAGAGGAAGGACGTGGGGCCGGGGTAGATGGTCAGGGGGTACGGCAGCCGGTAGTAGCGGCCCAGGTCGTACAGCAGGGCGAAGACGACGAAGGCGTAGCCCAGGAAGGCCGTGGTGATGGCCGGACGGACCGCCGAGTGATACTTCTTCATGCCGAAGAGGTACACGGCCGCGGAGGTCGTGTAGCCGCCGGCGGCCAGGGCGACGCCGCAGAGCAGGTCGAAGCCGATCCAGATGCCCCATGGGTTGTCGTCGGTCAGGTTGGTGACGGAACCGATGCCCATGGTGAAGCGCTTGACGGTCAGCACCAGGCCGACGGCCAGGATGATGGCCGTCAGGATGTTGGCCGGGGTCCAGAATTTCTTGTCGGGTGTGGTGTGGTGAGACATCGCCACTCCTCCTTATTGCTCGCCCGCGTCGGCGGCTTCGGCTTCTTTCTTGCGAGCCTCTTCCGCGTCCTTCAGGGCCTTTTTCACTTCACGATCGACGGCTGCCTGCTTGTCGCGCTCCGCCTTGTCCATGGCCGCCTTGAGCTTCTTGGCCGCTTCGGCCTGGGCGTCGGCCACGGCTTCCGCCACGGCGTGGTGCTGCTCTTCCTCGGAGATCTTCTCCTTGCGCTTGGTCAGCGCGTAGGCGCCGGTCAGGAACACGGGCCACAGGCCGACAATGGCCGGGACCACGCCCAGGGGGCCGGAGGTGAACTGCGGAGCGGGCGTGATGCCCAGATCCTCGCGCAGGCCGATCTGGGAGAAGGGAGCGCCCGAGATGTAGAGCCAGCTGGTGCCGCCCATCTCGTTCTCGCCGTAGATGTGGTTGATGTACGTGTCGGGGTGCTTGCGGATGCGCTCGCGGGCGATGCCCAGCAGATCCTCGCGGCGGCCGAAGACCAGGGCGCCCTTGGGGCAGTCCTCGACGCAGCCGGGGAGCTTGCCTTCCTCGATGCGCGGCTGGCACATGGTGCACTTGCGCACCCGCGGCGTGACCGGGTCATGATACTCGTACGTGGGGATCTCGAAGGGACAGGCGATCATGCAGTAGCGGCAGCCCACGCACTTGGAGGCGTCGTAGCTGACGGCGCCGGTCTTGTCCTTCTTGAAGGCGCCGACGAAGCAGGCCGAGGCGCAGGCCGGTTCGAGGCAGTGGTTGCACTGCTGCTTGCGGTACACGGGCTTGTCGCCGACCGCGTACTTGTTGACCACCGTGAAGGTGTCGTGGTGCGTACGGCGACGCTTGTCCATGACCGTCAGGTCGTCGAAGGGCACGGGCTGGGCCGGCAGTTCGTTGACCTTGTTGCATGCTGCTTCGCACTTTCTGCAGCCGATGCATTTGGTGCTGTCAAAGAGCACCCCAAAGCTCTCGGGATATCCCGTAAAATGATGATTTCCACCGGCACTGGCCGAAGACGCCGCCAAACAGGCCCCTGCGCCAGCCAGCATGCCAATGAATTTTCTGCGTTTCATAGTAGCTCCTCGTTATTGCGACCTTGCAGGCAGGTTACTTTTTCGCGGCGTGACATTCGGTGCAGGCCGTGGCCGCCGGCTTCTCGATGCCCATCTCCGTGTGGCAGCCGATGCACTGCTGGTGATAGGCGGTCTTCAGATCGGGCTTGGCCTCTGTCAGGGGGCCGGCGCCCTTGCCGTGACAGCTGACGCACTTGGGCGGGTTGGCCGAAGCGGGGCTGTTGTGGTGGCAGCCGGAGCAGACGGCGTTGGGGCTCGCGTGGAAATACGCAGCCATGGCGTCGTCCTTCATGCCTTCCATGATCTTCTGCACGATCTTGCGGTGCGGGAACTTGCTGGCCTGGTATTCATTGGCCAAAACACCGATCTCGATGTTCTCGGGGATCTCGTCGATCTTCACGACCGTGTCGGACTTTGCGCGGGTATCATAGAGCATGGCCGCGGTATTGACCTGCATGGTCTTGTCCTGAGCCATTTCGGGGCCGGCCGTGATGCTGACGTGGCACTTGGCGCAGCTGGCCTCGGTCTTCTGGCCCGTGCGGCCCATGAAGGTATGGCAACCGGCGCACTGCTTCTTGTCCTGGGCCTGGGCGTGGCAGCCCACGCAACTGGCCTTGGCGGTCACGCGGTGCATGGCCTGCTCGGTGGTGATGAAGGCGCCCTCTTCCTTGCCAAGGGAGGTGTGGCACTGGGAACAAGCCACCACGCCCTTGGTCGAGGCGGTGTGATGGCAGACCGAGCAATTCTCGTTCGTCTCTTCGTGCTTCTTGTGATTGAAGGGCACGGCGTTGACGAGGGCCGGCTCTGCGGAAGGCTTGGCGGGTTCGGCCATGAGCAGGGCGAAATCGGACTGGCCGGCTTCGAGCCTGGGCGCGTCGGCGACCTTCTTGAACGTGGCGCGAACGGTCGCGTCATGGCAGCCGGAACACTCCACGGGACCGCTGGGCTGCTTGGCCTTGGCGATCTCCATGTGGCAGGACACGCACTTCTCGTGCGACTGGTCCTTGTTTTCGGCAAAGGAAAGATTGCGTTTTTCGGGCTTGTCCTGGGTGTGGCACTTGGAGCAGTTGTCCTTCTGGCCGGCCGGGGCGGGGACCATCTTGGACGACTGGTGCCTGTAGTGCAGGGACTTGTCGAAGGTCGGCAGCGTGCGGGACGTTTCCGCAGGCCCGGCATGACATGTCCGGCACTGTCCGCTCTCGGGCCCGCTCTTCTTGCCGGCCTTGGACGTGTCGGTGTGACACTTGATGCAGTTGTCGTGGTAAACGGCCTTGATTTCGGCTGCGGTCGTGTCTGCCTCGCGCTTGAACTTGGCCGTGACCGTGTTACCGGTCACCTTGTGGCAGGATTCGCACTTCCCTTCGACGGCCTTGGTGTGCTTGTCATGCTCGAACCGGACAACTGGGTACTCGAGATCACCGAACTGCTTGAGCGTATCGATGGTGACGAGATCGGCGCCCAATTGCTTCGTAGCGACCTGTTCCTGCTTTCCCCCAAGAGCGTTCAGACCGATTCCGGCCACTGCCATGCTTACGCACAGGATTCCGACCCATCGCAGCATTGGTCTTCCCTTCTCCATGTGAAAATTCCTTTGTTGAAATCCACTCCGGAAAATTCCGGCAACCACCCTCGCCAAGAGGCACCGCCTCCCGGCGCCCTCCTCTGTCCCGGAAAAAACCAGACCGCGAACACGTCCGCACGAAAGCCGGACAGGAAATTTGAAACAGACTGTTCAGGTATGATTTATTCCGACCTCGGAGGTATAGAATTCCAAAAATCTCGTCAAGGCTTAATCCATTTTTTCACAATCTAATCCGAACCTGGAAAGACCCCGCGCAATTCGAATTATGCGTATAATATCAATAAGTTAAAAATATGCATTGCGGACAAACACACAAAAACACAATGCCGCTCCGAAGCTCAAAGGCCCCCGAAACGGCGGTAAAAGATATAAAAAAAGCCCGGTCTCCAAGGGGAAACCGGGCTTTTTGAACGGAACCGAAAAGAATTATTTCTTCACATGACATTCGCCGCAGGCCACAGGGCCTTTCTTCTTTTCGACGTGACACGACTTGCACTGGCGGTGGTACGCCATGCGCAGGCCGGGCTGGGAGCCCTGGGCTTTCAGGGTATGGCATTCCGAGCAGGCCTGATCTTCGGAACTTTCGCCCTCCACGAGTTTGCCGTCCTTGTAGACGTGATGGCATGCGGCGCAATCTTCGATCGCCGCCTTCTCGTTGTGGGTGTCATGATCGAAGGCGCTGACGGGTCGTTCCAGGGTTCCGAAGGCCTCGACCTTCAGAACCGTGTCCTCCTGGGAAAAAGCCGGAACGCTGCACAGCGTGACGCAGAGCGCGACGAAGCAATAGATGGCGTATCTGTATAGTTTATGTCTCATCACTCACCCCTAGACAGCATTTGGTTTTTCCATGCAATCGTAGATAATCTCACCAAGGAACTTGAGCTGCATGTCCAGTTTGTACTTGTGGATGATATCCTCAAGTCCACCGTGACAGTTATGGCACGGGGCAATGCACACCTTGACGCCGGTGGCCTGAAGCTGTTCAGCCTTGACTCTGTTGCTTTCCACGCGGGAGTTTTTGAATGGCGGCCCGCAGTTGATGACACCGCCGCCCGCGGCGCAGCAGTAGTTGTGTTCCCGGTTGGGCGTCATCTCGATGAAGTTGGGGCAAAAGGCCCGCACCACTTCGCGCGCCTTTTCGTGCAGGCCGCGGCCGCGCACGACGTTGCACGGATCGTGGAAGGTCACGGGCTCCTCGAACAGCTTGGCGACCTTGATCTTCCCTTCGTTCAGCAGGTCCCAGTAAAACTCCAGGGCGTGCACGACCGG
The DNA here is from genome assembly GCF_054657795.1 of Desulfomicrobium salsuginis. Taxonomy (NCBI): domain Bacteria; kingdom Pseudomonadati; phylum Thermodesulfobacteriota; class Desulfovibrionia; order Desulfovibrionales; family Desulfomicrobiaceae; genus Desulfomicrobium; species Desulfomicrobium salsuginis. The sequence goes on from NZ_BAAHYA010000002.1 coordinate 1,479,876, forward strand.
AATGGGGGGCATGCGCCAGCCGAGAACGCGGTTGCCCGTATCGTATACGGAGCGGAAGGCGTGACCACACTCGCCCATGACGATCTTCTTGACCCGCAGCCTGGCCGCCGTTTCGAAATGCAGACGCTTCAGGCGTCCCATCATCTCGGAGTCGCCCGTGTACATGGCCATGTCGGAGTTGTCCCAGCCGGGGGTGGCCGGCATGGTCCAGTCCATGCCCGCCTCGTTCATGATGGCCGCGGCCTGATAGATGAGCTGGGTCCGGAACTTGGGCTCGGGCCCGATGACCGAGTACATGATCTCGGCCCCTTCCTTCTCCAGCGGGATGCGCGCGTTGGGGAGTTCTTCGCGCATCTCGTCCTCCTGCCAGTGCAGGGCGTCGATCCACTCGTCGTCCTTGACCCACATCTGGTTCATGGTCGCAGAATGGGAATGAGCCGTATCCTGGATGTAGAGCGGCGTGATCTCCAGTTTGTGTGAAATGCGGCGCACCAGCGACATCATGTAGGCGATGTCGATGCCGAAAGGGCAGTACTGCACGCAGCGGCGGCACATGTTGCACTCGGTCTGCGCCACCTGCACGGCCTGCTTCATGAATTCGGTCGAGACCTTGCCCTTCTTGTCGAGCATCTCCCAGATGGTCTGCTTGACCTTGCCCACCGGCGAGAACCGGGGGTCACGGTCGCGGGAGAGGTAGAAATGGCAGGCCTCGGAGCACAGTCCGCAGTGAGCGCACGTCTCGACGTACGCCTTCAGGCGGGACCCGGCCTCATTGTCGAGCACCTGATTGATCGTCTTCTCGATCCTTTCGGGGGTCAGCTTCTCGGCCCCCCTTTCAATGCCTTCGTCCTTTATCCAGACGCGTTCTTTCATAGCGTTCTCCTCTTTTTACCAATCCTTGACGTGGCGCACCATGCCGAACTCGGAACCGATGTATGCCCTGGTCAAGGGGGCCAGAAGCATGTGACTCAGACGCGTGAAGGGGATGGCCACGAGCAGGAGCTCGGCGCACAGCATGTGCAGGATGACCATGGTCATGTAGTCGCCCAGCTGATGGTAGGCGAGGACGCCCGTCACGAACGGCGAGGCCACGAGGGCGAGGAGGGCGAAATCCGTCCAGTCGGTGACATATTTGACTTCGGGCCGCACGACCCGGCGCACGCCGAAGAAGATGCAGGCGCCGATCACGGCAAAGGCGATGATGTCGGCCACGGCGTCGGGGATGGTCACCCAGCCGATGCCGAAGCCTTCCTCGATCATGATCTGGTGCGCGGACACGAAGATCAGCAACGCAAAGAAGGCGATGTGAAAGAAGAACGCCACGCCCGTGAAGACGGGGTGCAGCCTCATGTTCACGGTGTTGAACGGGATGGACCAGTTGATGATGGACCTGAGCCCGTACTTGAGGGAAACGTAGTTGAGAAGGACCTGGTCCTTCTGCCTGGCGACGCTCAGGGTCGACCAGATCTTCCAGATCGACCCCAGCGCGAAGATGGTCCACGCCGCCCAGGCCAGGGGGCCGGATACCAGCAAATAAATGTCCTGCATGTCGGGCCTCCTTATCCGATGATTTTTGCGACGGGTTCGACGATTCTCATGTACTTCCCGCCCGCGATGGCGCGAATGAGGACCTTGCTTCCATCCGGACTGAAGGTGGGATCGAAGCACTGGTCGAAGCCCTGGCCGTAGTCCTTGCCGTCCACCGCGATGGTGAACTTGCCCTTCTTCTCGACCCGGGCTGCGACATGCTTGCTGTCGGGGGAGAATACCGGGGCGAAGCACATGTCGTACTGGCCGCCCCAAGGCTTGTCGTCGGCGAAGACCGTCCACTTGCCGTCCTGCTTGCCCAGGGCGGCAAGGCGCTTTCCGTCGGGGCTGAAGGTCATGTCCATGACCATGTCGCCAAAGGTGGTGTTCCAGGGCTTGCCGTCCACGGCCAGGGTCCAGCGGCCGTATTCGGGGCAGACGATGGCGGCCAGCTTGTCGCCGGACGGGCTGAACTGCTGCTGCCAGGTCTGGAAGAACGACGGCTGCCAGATGACCTTGCCGTCCTGGGCCATACCCCATTTGCCGGACAGGCGCACCGGCGCCACCACCGATTTGCTCTTGGGATGGAACAGGGGCTCCCACACCTGGTTGAAGATGGCGTCCCAGGGCTTGCCGTCAACGACGATGGTGTAGTCGAACAGGTTCAGACGCACCTGCGCGGCCACGGACGAATTGTCGGCGCTGAAGCGCGGGCTCCAGGCGTTGACGAAATTGACGCCCCAGGCTTCCCCGTCCACGGCCACGGAAAAGATGCCGTCCTTGAACTTGAAGACTTCGGCCTGTCCCAGGGGGATGGTCTGCACCACGGCGGCGGATTTCTTTCCGTCGGCGCTCAGATGAAAATTGTTGGCGTTGGCGTAGAGGTTTTCCCAAGCCACGCCGTCCACGACCATGCCGTACGTCATGGAATCCGCGACGCAGCAGGCGATGACCGATCCATCCTTGGAAAACATGGTGTTGAACAGGAAGCCGTACGTCTCCTCCCACTGCTCGCCGTCGACGCACATGGTCCAGTCGCCCTGGTCGTTGGCCAGACCGGCCAGACGCCCATCGGGCGAGTACCGCAGATACCAGATACGCTCATACCTGGGTTCCCAGCACGATCCGTTGACGCAGACGCTGAATTCGCCCTCGCCGGTCTTGACGACTGCACCCACCTGCTCGCCGTCCGGGCTGGCCTGGTTTTCCTCCCGCCACTCAACGTCGCAGTCACATTCGGTCAGGTCGGCCACGGTTCTGGAGCCTACGCCCCAATCCCAGGCAGAATAGTCACTCATACACACCCTCCTTACCAACTTGGTTACGCCCAAAACTTGTCACGGTCGCCCGATGATAACGGCAGAAATCCGTCCCGGGTCCCGTCATTTCCTGTTATGAAATTACCCCTCCAGCACTGCTTTACTACCCAATTTTTTTTGTGATCCCGCTATCATGGTAATCAGAGTCTGTAAACACCATTTTCATTTCAGACTCTTTGAGTCTACAACTTTTCGGATTCACCTTGTACGAATATAACGCCACAACAACGCTGAACGAACGAATTCCGACTGGGCTTATCAATATTACATGCGATAGCAGCCAACAAACCAGAATTGTTGAAAACGACAGTGCGTTCCAGACGAATTGAGCGTCGACGAACACGCGTTGAAATGAAACAACCCGGTCAAGCCGGGTTATTCGGAGTGCGGAAGGGCCGAAAGAAAAAAGGCGGGTTTGGTCCGGCCGCAGGCTGCGGCAGACCGGTCAGAGGGAGTCGGACTTGTCCTCCAGGATATCGACGGGAGGCGCTGAAGGCAGGCCCTTGGGCGTATCGGCGGTGACGTCGATGGGCTTCGGCGAAACCACCGCGCCCTTGCTGTCGATCATGGTCCGTTCGTCGAGGATGGCGATCCCCAGACGGTCCATGACCTCGCGCTTGTAGTCGTATTCCATGTTCTTCTTGCGCAGCTTGTAGTTGAGCACCATGCGCACCACCCCGAAGATGGTGCCCGCGGCCAGCACGCAGCCAAGGCCGATGAGCAGGAACCGGGATGCGGCCTCGCCGAATCTGGCCAGAAAGTCCATGATGGCGCCAATGTTGTACACCACGCCGATCAGGGCCCCCAGGAGCAGAAGGGTCAGCAGAAACGGCAACTGGAAACAGAAGTTGGCGGTTCTGGCCAGCTTCCCGGCAAACCCTTCGAGCCCGTCCTCCTTGAAGACCGCCTGACCGCGCTGGCCGTAGAGAAAGGAATTGAAGGCCACGACCACGATCCCGGTGAGAAAGGTCAAGGCCACCGGCGCGGCGAAGGACACCAGGAAATAGGCTTTCCAGGGAAAGGGGACGTCGACGGGCTTGCCCGTGACCGCCACCTCGTCGATGCCCAGCTGGTAGACCCAGCAGACGAGGAAAATGAGCACCTCGACCACGATCAACAGCTGGATGTACCTCCTGAAGAGGTCCTTGATCTCGTAGTCGTCGAAGAGCGAGGCGACTCCCTTTCTTCTACCGCCGCTCTTGGTCTTCTGATTGTCCTGCATTGTATCTCCGTGTTGCGCCAGCCGTGGGCGGGCGGCAACTTCGCGTCTGAAATCCGAGTGTTCCGGTTCCTGTTGCGGCTGGACCGCGCCGTCACCGCCGCATCCGACGGCGAGGCACCCAGCTGGTTTCCGGCGCCAAGCCGCCGGACCGTCCTGAGGGTTGAGTTCCGCCCTGCTTCGGATTAGGCATGTGAGCTTCGTTCACGAATCCCAACAATAGCCTTAGCGGGTATTTCCATGAGCCATTTTGACATCATTGTCATCGGGGCGGGACCGGGCGGTTATGCCGCAGCTCTTCTCGCCAGTCAAAGAGGAAAAACTGTCGCCCTCATAGAAAAAGAACACCTCGGCGGGACCTGCCTGAACTGGGGCTGCATCCCCACCAAACTCTACCTCGGCGCCACTGCGCCCCTTGAGGGGCTGCACGCCCAATCCAGGCTGCGCCTGTGCAGCGGGTCCATCGCAGTTGATATGCCCGCGCTGAAAAAACGCAAGGGCGCCTTCGTCTCGGCCACGCACAAGGCCATGTCCTCCCGCCTCGAAAAAGACGGCGTGGCCCTCTTCCGGGGCGCGGCCGAGCTGACCGGGGCCACGACCTTGCGTGTCGCCGGCGAATCGGTGCGCGAGCTGTCCTTCTCCGCGCTCGTCATCGCCACCGGCTCCTCATCCAACTGGTTCCCCGGCCTTGAGCCGGACCACGAGCGCATCCTCGACTCCACGGACCTGCTTGATCTGGAAGAGGCGCCCGAGAGCCTGGCCGTCATCGGCGCCGGGGCCATCGGCCTGGAAATGGCCGACTTCTGGAACCGCCTGGGAACGCGCATCGACCTCGTCGAAGCCGCGCCGCGCATCGCCCCGGCCGAGGACGAGGAGATCGCCCAGACCCTGCACGGCATGCTCAAACGCAAGAAGTGGAACATCGTCACGGGCAAGCGCGTGGCAGGCATCGTAAACGAAGGGGATGCGGTGCTGACCCGTCTGGAGGACGGCACGGAGATCCGCAGCGCCAAGGCCCTCGTGGCAGTGGGCCGCAAACCCAACACGGTCGGGCTCGGACTCGGGACCGCCGGAATCGACACGCGCGGAGGGGGCTGGATCGCCACCGATGATTGCCTGCTGGCCGCGCCGAACATCTACGCCATCGGCGACGTCAACGGCCGCACCCTCCTGGCCCATGCCGCCGAACACCAGGGGCACTACGCCGTGCGCCACGCCCTAGGCGAAACGACCGCGCCCTACGAGACGGGCCCCATGCCGGGCTGCATCTACGGTTCCATCGAGGTCATGCGCGCCGGCGCCACCGCCGCCGAACTCGCTGCCGCAGGCAAACCCGTCCAAATCTCCCGCGCCAACCTCGGGGCCAACCCCATCTCCCAGGCCCACGGCCAAGCTCAGGGTCTGGTCAAGGCCGTGTGGTCCGACGGCGTGCTGCAGGGCCTGAGCGCCGTGGGGCACGGAGCCTCGCATCTGGTCACCCTGGCCGAGATCATGGTCCGCGACGGCTGGACCCGCACCACGGCGCACGAGCACATCTTCGCCCACCCGACCCTGGACGAGGCTCTGCGCGACGCCCTGACCGCCCCCCTGGAGGACAAGTGAACCAGGGCCCGTTCCGCGTCCGGCGGCCCCTGGTCCTGGCCTCTGCCTCGCCCCGCCGCCAGGCCTTGCTGGCCGAGCAGGGGCTGCATTTCGAGGTCGTCCCCAGCGCCGTGAAGGAGCCCGCGCCCGAACCCGGCGAAGCCCCGGCCGACTACGCGGCCCGCATGGCCCGCATCAAGGGCGCCGACATCGCCGCCCGCCATCCCGACAAGATCGTGCTCTCGGCCGACACCATCGTGGTCCGGGGATCAAGCATCCTCGGCAAACCGCAGGATCGCCGCGAGGCCGTCGACATGCTTTCGTCCCTGTCCGGCGGCTGGCACGAGGTCATCACGGGTTTCTGCGTGCTGTGCGAACGCGACGCCCTGACCGTCTGCCGCACCGTGACGACCAGGGTGCACATGGCCGCCAACTCCCCGAAAATGCTCGCGGCCTACGTGGCCACGGGCGAACCCATGGACAAGGCCGGCGCCTACGGCATCCAGGGCATCGGCGCCTTCCTCGTGGACGAGGTGCAAGGTTCCTACACCAATGTAGTCGGTTTGCCCCTGCGTTCGGTCCTGAACATCCTCCTGGAAATCGGAGCCATCGGAGTGGCCGATGCCTGAAACCAAACCCGAACCACTCTCCTCCCGGCTGGCGACCCAGTTGGCCACCCTCGGCCCGGCCGGGCGCATGCCCAAGGCCCCGGGCACGTGGGGCTCCCTGGCGGCCGCCGCCGCGGCCCCCGTTCTGTTCCTGCCCCTGCCCCTCTGGGCGCGCCTCGCGGTCCTGGCCGTCCTCTTTCCCGTCGGAGCCTGGTGCGCCGGACGGACCGAAAAGTGCCTGTGCTGCAAGGACCCGTCCTGCGTGGTGGTGGACGAACTGTGGGGGCAGTGGATCGCCCTGCTCCCCCTGAGCGCCGCCGAACCGCTGTGGATCATCCCGGCCTTCCTGCTCTTCCGCCTCTTCGACATCGCCAAGCCCTGGCCCGTGCGGACCTCGGAGCGCTGGCTGCCCGGTGGCTGGGGCATCATGATCGACGACGGGCTGGCCGGCCTGTACGCCCTGCTCGTCCTGCTGATCTGCCGCGCCCTGTTCTAGGCCATGGCGTCCACGCTCCCGCCGCTGCCGCCGCTGCCCATTGACGCAGTCCTCCCTGAGCTGTCTCAAGCCCTGCGCACGGACACGGCCTGCGTGATCCACGCCCCGCCGGGCAGCGGCAAGACCACGCGCATCCCCCTGGCCCTCATGGACGCCCCCTGGGCCGCCGGGCGCAAGATCCTCATGCTCGAACCCAGGCGCCTGGCCGCGCGCGCCGCGACCCGCCACATGGCTGGCCTCATGGGGGAGAAGGCCGGGGAGCGCGTCGGCTACCGCACGCGCCTGGACATCCGGGTCTCGTCCTCAACCCGTGTCGAGGTCGTGACCGAGGGCATCCTGACGCGCATGCTGCAGCACGACCCGGAACTCATGGGCTACGCCTGCGTCATCTTCGACGAATTTCATGAAAGAAGCCTCCAAGCCGACCTGGGTCTGGCCCTGTGCCTCGAAGTCCGCGCCGCCCTGCGACCCGACCTGCGCCTGGCCGTCATGTCCGCCACCCTCGACGTGGAGGCCGTGGCCGCGCTCCTGGCCCCGTGCTGCATCCTGTCCTGCCCGGGACAGGTCCACGCGGTGGAGACCCGCTACCTGCGCCTGCCCGAACGCTTCATCGAAGAACGCATGGCCCGCGCCGTATCCCTGGCTCTGGCCACGGAAACGGGAAGCATCCTGGCCTTTCTGCCCGGAGCGCGCGAAATCCGCCGCACGGAGGAACTCCTCGGCGCGCCCCCGCCAGGCGTGGAAATCCACCCGCTCTTGGGCGCACTGACCGCGGCCGAGCAGGACAGGGCCATCGCCCCGCCCCCGCCCGGAACGCGCAAGGTCGTGCTGGCCACGGCCATCGCCGAAACCTCCCTGACCATCGAGGGCGTGCGCGTCGTCATCGACAGCGGCCTGGCCCGCCTGCCCCGCTTCGACCCCAGAAGCGGCATGACGGTCCTGGTCACGGAGCCCGCCTCCCTGGCCACCGTGGCCCAACGGCAGGGCCGCGCCGGACGCACGGAGCCGGGCGTGTGCCTGCGCCTCTGGGACCCGGCTGACGAGGTCAGCCGCAAACCCTTCCCCGCCCCGGAAATGCTGGAGGCCGACCTCACCCCCCTGGCCCTGGACCTGGCCCTGTGGGGCGCAGCCTCCCCCGCGGACCTCGCGTGGCTGACCCCGCCACCGGCCGGAAATTTCCAGAGTGCCAGACGCCTCCTGCGGGAACTCGGCGCCCTCGACGACGCAGGACGCATCACAGCCCACGGCCGCGACATGGCCGCCCTGCCCCTGCACCCGCGCCTGGCCCACATGGTCCTCGCAGCCAAACGCATCGGCCACGGCCCCACCGCGGCCCACCTGGCCGCCATCCTGGGCGAACCGGGCCGCATCATGCGCTCCTCCCCGGACCTGCGCGAAGCCGTGCGGCCGCGGGGGCTCTCCGACACGCTGCGGGCCTCCATGGAGCAGATCACCCGGCTCGCCTCCGTCAAACCCGGACCCGTCGACCCCGAAGCCGCCGGCCTCCTGACTTCCCTGGCCTACCCCGACCGCATCGCACGCCGCCAAGAGGACGGGTCCTACCGCCTGACCAGCGGCCGCAAGGCCGTCTGGCCGGGACCGAGCACCCTGTCGGGCCACGAATTCCTGGCCGTGGCGCAACTGGACGGCAGCGCCGATAACGCCCGGATCTGGCAGGCGGCCCCGCTCTCATGGCAGGAACTGCACGAACATTTCGGGGATCTCATGCGCTTCGAAGACGAGGTGCGCTTCGACCCGCTCCTCGACCGCGTAATCAGCCGTCGCAAGCTGATGCTCGACGCGCTCTGCCTGCGGGACGAGCCCCTGGCCGCCGACCAGGATGCCGTGACCAGGGCCCTCCTGGCCGGGCTCAAAGACGTCTCGCGCCTGCCCTGGGATGACCAGAGCCGCGCCCTGCGCGACCGCGTGCGCTTTCTGCGCAGCCTCGACGAGACAACCTGGCCCGACCTGTCCGACGCCGCCCTCCAGTCCTCCCTGACCGACTGGCTCGGACCCTTCGCCGCCGGCGCGCGCTCCACGGCCGACCTCGCCCGAGTCCCGCTCCTGGAGGCCCTGAAAAACCTCATCGGTTGGGAAAAACTCAAACACCTGGACCGCCTGGCCCCGGAACACCTCGACGTCCCCTCGGGTGCCCGCCGCCGCGTCGACTACTCGCCGGAATCCGGCCCCGTCCTGCCCGTCAAGCTCCAGGAAATGTTCGGCTGCGCCGACACCCCCACCCTGGCAGGCGGCCAGTACCCCCTCGTCCTGCACCTGCTCTCCCCCGCCGGCCGATCCCTGCAGGTCACCCGCGACCTGCCCTCCTTCTGGAAAAACGGCTACCCCCTCGTGCGCGCCGAAATGCGCGGCCGATACCCCAAACACCCCTGGCCCGAAGACCCCGCCACCGCCATGCCCACGGCCAAGACCAAAAAGGCCATGACGCCGAGATAAGAATGCCTCCGGCGGGCAGGGGACTCGCCCCCTGCACCCCCATTCATCTCTTTCTCTCCTCACACCCTTCCGCCCCGCCTCAAGCGGTCCGTCGCGGGCCGGGCAAGGGCTGTCGGCTGTCTGACCGAGCCAGGCATCGTTTGTTTCCCGGCCGCCAAACGCTCAACGCGTCGCCTCCTGCCCGAAGCTCAAGGCCGGGAAGCATTACGAGGCCCGCGAGGAAGTTCCGGCAGCCCTTGCCCGGCCCGCGACGGACCGCGACTCCCGAAAAAGGCAGCTCATAATACTGATAACGCCCAATATCACTCCCTAGCATCACGCATTACCTTCTCCACTACAAGATTGTTTGACGCCCTCAGAGACGGGGGCAGGACACTGCAATGCGGGAGGTCAAATTGATGGAGGTCATGAATGCCTGCGACGCGCTCCGACGTGTCGAAAAACCGGATGCGCTTCTGCAGGAAGCCCGCGACAAAGGGTGCGCGGTCTGGCTGATTCTGGACCCTCTGTGCCACCAGGAGGCCCTGGCCCAACTGTACGAAAATGAGCCCGACGCGGAAAAAACCATCCTATTCCTGAAAACCACGCTGGCGGAATCAAGCGAGATTTCTCCCCGGCTTGCGGCCCTTTCCCTGGATTCCCCCATGGAGCGTTGGATCAACGATTCCATGGCATCAGGATGGGGGTTCTATTTCACTTCGGACGCCCCCTTCTCCGAAATACTCGCCCATCTGCGCAGCCTGGTCTTCATCAAGAGGGGTGGGAAACGGGTCATCTTTCGCTTTTGGGATGGACGCATACTTACACGCATCTGCCAAGGCATACCCGAGGACATCCCCTCGCTGCTGGGGCCCATCCGCCGCATCCTGACCCAGGACGAAGGAGACGGGTGGATCTGCATCGACAGGGACGGGGACGCGTACATGGCGGAAGCGCATCGTCCGGGAACGGTCCTGCCCAGCCCCTGGTACGCCTTCACGGACCGCCACGACCGGCTTTTCCACGACAAGCGCCCCGGGATCGTCGCCCGGAACATCGTCGAGTCCCTGTTCAATGAGAAAATGGAGCATGGCCTCGCCCTGCCGCCAAACGAGGCGCTCTCGACCTTTGTCACCCGCCACGTGAACCGTGGCCTGGCCCTGGGGCTGTGGGGGGTGGAGGCCTTGGAGCTCTTTGTCCGCTGCTGCCTGCGTCACGGCGAGTGTTTCCCCGACGCACAGGCCATGCCGGTCCTTTCCCCCCTTGCCCGCACCCCGCTCGACGAAGACGCGGCCGTGGCCGTCATGCGCCGATTCTGCAACCAGGGAGGTTCCCATGTCTGACCCAGGAATGCTCGTGGGCTGCCCCAAGGTGAAGCGAGTCGGCTTTGCCCTGGAGACACAGGGCAGCGAGCCGCCTGTCGCCGTCCCCGAAACGGTAATGCATACCTTCAGCGTCGCGGCCGATGGCGACCGACAGGAACTGGGGCTGTTCCAGACCGTGGTCTGGCTGGGCCCCGAGGACGACCCGCAGGCCACGACCGAAGGCTACCCATGGCGCGACTACACCTACGCCCAGACAACGACGGTGCACCAGACGGGCGACCTCGATTACGTCCCCATTCTGCCGAGCGGAAAAGGCGGCCGACCATGACAGCGGGCCAAGCAGACACCCAAGGCGGCCCCGCCGCCAGCCCAAGGGCCAAGTCCCGTGCGCACCGCCATGCACTGTGCCTTCTTGCCATCCTGACACTTCTTCTCGCCGGAGGTTGCCAAACCATGCAGCACACCAAAACCAGCCAGCCACCCCTGCCCGTAACCCTCTACCCCGTGGGGCGCTTCCTCTTCCCCGTGCCCAAGGGGCTGGAGTTCCAGGGCAGGTTTATAAAGATCAACCACATGACCATCGAGGAAACGGACTGGGACTCCGGGGACCGCGCACAGCAGTTCCGGGACATGTGGGAACCGGTCCGCGACGAGGCCAGGAAGCACTACGACGTTTACAAGAACACGCCCGTCGTCCGCGGCGGGTTCGTCCAGGAGGACGTCAGCGAGCACTTCGGGCACCCGGCCGTCCTGCTCTGCTACTCGGCCCAGAACGGCGCGCACTGGGTCGACACATTCGTGGCCATGCCGGACTGGATTCTGCGCATCAAGGAGGAGACCGCCTATGAGATCGGCAAGGAATGCCTGGGCGATTTGAAAGGGACGACCCTGGACTTTTTCAGGCACTACCACACGGACAGGTCAAATCTACCGGCTGACTTGTTCTGGACGGGGAGGGGGTGGGTGCAGGGTATGGAGACGCGGGATGAGGACGCCAGAGCTTCAGCAATCTTACCCGCCACAGAAACCACACCGCAAATATCGCTGCGCCTCAGGGCGTACATGATCGCAACTCCGGATGAACCAGCCAAATCGATCACTTCGATTCGAAGAATACTCGATGGGAATAACATTGATCTCAAACTCCTCCGTTCACGCCAACGCCCCTTCGAGGGGATGCCTGGTCTGGAGGAAGTCTATATCCTCTCCGCATACGAATGCGGTGAATACCGATCGACTCTCTATACCCAGTGGGCCATTGAAGTAGAAGCCAAAAACCCACAAAGACCTGCGATCTACCTGGAGATGAGCTGCAACGCCGCTGCTCAGGACGAGGCCCTGTGCATCTGGGATGCAGCCATTAATAATTTCACATCAATCCAGGCATGGAACGCCAAGATGAAAGGAGAAAGATGATGCATAACGACAAACCTAAAATCCCCTACGATGACCCCCTCCGGCACAGGAAGACCCCGCGGGAAATGCTCAAGGAACCGATTTGCACGGAATGTGAGGCATGCCGGGACAACATCATCCAGATCCAACGCGATACCATCGCCGTCATCTTCGTGCCCGGCATCATGGGCTCAAAGCTGAAGGATCCCAAGAATGCACCCGTCTGGAATCCTGACAGTAGTTCGTTCATGGCGGGACTATACATGAAAGCAACACCTTATGATCGTTACAAACTCCTCATCGGGCAACCCTTGACCGTCATGCACGAAGTCACCAAGGATCACGCCGACTACCCCAAAGCCGAAGAACGCGGCTGGGGGAGCGTAGCCTGGAGCTTTTACGGGGACCTGCTGACATCCATCCAGAACTGGGCGACGCACCTCAAGGTACTGCTGGACCTGCCCGTCTATGCCTTTGGCTACAACTGGCTGGAGTCGAACCGCGTGTCCGGGGAGAGACTGCGCGAATTCATCCACACCATCAAAGCCGAAAAGGTCATTCTCGTGACCCACTCCATGGGCGGTCTGGTGGCGCGCTGGGCCTTGGGCGGCGATGACGCCGGGGACGTCGCAGCAAAGGTCCTCGGCGTCATCCACGGCGCGCAGCCCGTGCACGGCGCCCCGGTGGCCTACCGGCGCATGATCGCCGGCCAGGAGGTGGACGGCTTCTTCAACATCCTGGGCATGCTCGGCGCCAAGGTTCTCGGGCCCGACGGTCCCTCCATCACCGCCATTTTCCCACACGCCGAGAGCGCCCTGGAGCTCCTGCCCAGCCAGCACTACCGCACCAACGACGGCAGGCGGGAATGGCTGCACGTCCAGGATCCAGGCTCTCCGGACGGCCTTCAGTCCTACCCCAAGGCCGACCCGTACAGGGAAATCTACGCCAGAAGCAGCCATAGCGACTTCTGGGGCATGATCCACGGCGATTGGTTCCAACCGGAACCGTTGGACCGGGAGGCCCTGGGCCGCGTGTTTCATGGCGAGGTGACAGAGGCGGATCCCGGGTCAGAAACACGGGCCAGGATATTTCTGAACAGGCTGGAGGCGGTCCGTAATTTCCACGCGGCAATCGGCGACTACAGCCATCCGCGCACCATGCAGCTCTTCAGCAGCGGAAGACACAACACCTGTTCGGAAGTGAGCTGGCTGGCCAGGGACATGACCCTGACCGTGGCGCGCCGCCCAGACGACATGCGCGGGGACAGGGAACTGAGGGACAGGTATTTCGCCCTGCGGCACATCCCGGGCATCCTGGAACGCAGCAGGGGCGACTACAGTGAAGTCCGCTGGGTCGAGGCCGACGGATCCCACGGAAATACGGTGCCCTGGGACACGCCCTTTGCGGAACTGGACAGGGGAATCAGGGAAGGACGGCGGCTCATCCTGCTACGAGTGTCAGACTTCGGAGACACGGAACCGGGCATGGCCGACAACTGCAACCTGGGCGACGGCACGGTGCCGCTCAGTTCAGCGACCGGCCTCCAGCCGGATTGCACCACCTGGGGAGGCGCAACGCACACCCTTCCGTTCTGGCAAAACGCTTGGCACTGCATGATCGCCACCGGTTGTCCCACAAACGCGAAACATTCGGGATTCTTCGACCAGAGTTCCATCCAGGCCACCATCAACACCATCCACACCCTCTGTCTGGGATGGCTCCGGGAAGAGTACGACTAAAAGCACGGACTGCTTTCCTGCGCTGGACGATGGGACGAAGGAGATTGGAGTGCAGGGGGCCCCCCCTGCACTCCATGCACATCTTTCTTTCTACACGCACTTCCGCCCCGCCTCAAGCGGTCCGTCGCGGGCCGGGCAAGGGCTTTCGGCTGTCCGACCGAACCAGGCATCGTTTGCTTCCCGGCCGTAAAACGCTCAACGATCCCCCTCTGCCCGAAGCTCAAGGCCGGGAAGCATTACGAGGCCCGCGAGGAAGGTCCGGCAGGCCTTGCCCGGCCCGCGACGGATCGCGACTCCCGCCCACCGAAATGAAAAATCCCCGCCAAGGCGGGGACTCTTCACATCGCACAAACATATTGAACCGAAACCATCACCTCTTGCGCAATTGCCTCTTGTCCCCGATGCGCATGGTGATCTTCTCCTTGTCCAGGTACTCCAGGACCGGGATGGCGAACTTGCGGGTCAGCTCCGTCAGGTCGCGGAAATCCTGCGGGCCCATCTCCTGATTGGATTCGAAGAAGCCCCGCACGCGGGCGATGATATCGTCCATGGCCGTCTTGGCATAGTAGAACTCCTCGCTGACCTTGATGAGCACGCCCTCTTCCATCAGCAGGCGGTACATCTGGGCCACGTCCTTGGCGGCCAGCCCGTTCTCCTCCAGAAACGCCTTGGTGGTCGGCGGCATGAGGCCTGCCTGAGTGTAAGCCGACTCCATCAGCGCCCGCAGGCCCGACTGGTCCGAGGCCAGGGAGACCACGTGGCCCGGCAGGCGCAATGTGTCGCCTTCCAGGACCACCTGGCCGGACTTGACCAGCCGCTCCACCAGGAAGTGGACCAGCTTGGGGTGCATGCCCCGGCCAAAGCCCGAGAGGAGTTCGGCCCGGGACAGCCCCTGCCGCATGGGTTCGCGTTTGTGGTACTCGCCGAGGTAGGCCAGACACTCCGCGCCCAGGGTTTCGAGGACGTCGGCGCCGACATAGCGCTTGTCCTCGCGGTCGAACTGGAAGGCGAGCTGCCGGCCGCCCAGGAGCTGCAGGGTCTTGTCCAGGAGCTTGGACTCCATGTCCGTCATGATGCGCAGTTCCGCCACGGTCAGGCCCGTGCGGCCGGCCAGGCGCAACTGGGCCAGGAGGAGTTCCTCGCCGCCCATGGCGCCCAGGGAGTTCAAGGTCTCAAGCTCGCGGGAGTGGCGTTTGACCTTACGGCCCAGGGGGTTGACGATGCGCCCGCCGGCAACTGTCTGCAAAGGCGAGAAGGAGCGCACGATGCAGCGGTCCCCGAACACGCCGGGCAGGGGCGTGGGGAATCGCACCTGGCAGACGGCCGTCTCGCCGGGCTCCAGCTTGTCGCGGTCGAGGAAGAAGAGGCGCGCCAGGACCTCGCGCGAGCCGTGATGGAAATGGACCTCGGTGCGGTGCTTGAGGGGGTTGGGCGACGACGACAGGCAGGTCATCTCCACGTCCCAGACCAGAGACGGGAAGAGGGTCTGGGGATGGGCCAGGACCTCGCCGCGCTCAAGGTCCGCCACCTCCAGGCCGTAGAGATTCACGGCCGTGCGCTCGCCGGCCCGGGCCGTGTCCGTGGTCACGCCGTGGACCTGCAGGCCGCGCACCTTGGAGCGATGCCCCGAGGGCACGATCTCGATCTCCTCGCCCAGGCGCAGGACGCCGGAAATGGACGTGCCCGTGATGACCGTGCCGTGGCCCTTCATGGTGAAGACGCGGTCCACGGGCAGGCGGAAGAGGTCCGAGCGGCGGTCCGGGGAGAACGTCGTAGCCAGCTCCAGGATGGAGGCGCGCAGCTCGGGCAGGCCCGCGCCGGTGTGGGCCGAGACGGGCATGATGGGCGCGCCCTCCAGGAACGTGCCCTGCAGGTAGGCGCCGACTTCCTCGCGCACCAGTTCGAGCCACTCCTCCTCGACCATGTCCGTCTTGGTCAGGGCCACGAGCCCGGCCCGGATGCCGAGCAGCGAACAGATTTCCAGATGCTCGCGGGTCTGGGGCATGATGCCCTCGTCGGCGGCGATAACCAGCAGCACGAAGTCGATGCCCGCCGCGCCGGCCACCATGTTCTTCACGAACCGCTCATGGCCCGGCACGTCGATGACGCCCAGGCGGATGTCCGGAGTCAGGTCCAGGTATGCGAAACCCAGTTCGATGGTGATGCCGCGCTTCTGCTCCTCGGCCAGCCGGTCGCAGTTGATGCCGGTCAGGGCCTTGATGAGGCTCGTCTTGCCGTGGTCGATGTGCCCGGCCGTTCCCATGATGACAGGCATGCCGTCCTCCTAGCTGACTGTTGAAAAATTCAAAATTCGCAGGCCGTTCAAAAATGGTGAGATGCAAGGAAGCGGAAAAAGCCAGGACGCGCAGTGTACTCTCGCATACATAAGCGGTCTGGCTTTTTTCGCTGACGCAGCAGATCGCCATTTTGGGGCGGCCTGCTAGCTGCGGTAAAATGCTGAGTAGGCCTGGACCGTCGCGTACAGGTCCGCCTTGGAGCTGATCTCGAAGGGGCTGTGCATGGACAGCACGCCGGGGCCGAAATCGATGATCTCCATGCCGTAGACGGCCAGGTCCTTGGCCACGGTGCCCCCGCCGCCCTCGTCGACCTTGCCCATTTCGGCCATCTGCCAGGGGATGTCCTCGGCCGCGAGCAGGGCCCGGAACCAGGCCACGTACTCGCAGTCGGCCTCGCTGGCCCCGTACTTGCCGCCGTGGCCCGTGAACTTGGAAAAGACCGGGCCATGGCCCAGGAGGGAGGCGTTGTGCTTGTCGTGCACGTCCTGGTAGTCCGGGTCCAGGGGGCAGTGCACGTCGGCCGACACGGCCTTGGTCCGGCCCAGGACGTGGCGCAGACGGGTCTGCGGCTCCCAGGCGTCGAGGACGTCCTCCAGGGCGTGCTCCATGAAACGCGACTTGGCGCCGGTCGCGCCGTCGGAGCCGATCTCCTCCTTGTCGAAGAGGAGCAGAACCTGAGTGTGCTCCCCGCTCGGCGCGTCTAGGAAAGCCTTGACCGCCGTGAACACGCACAGGCGGTCGTCCTGACCGTAGCCGCCCAGAAGGGATCGGTCCAGGCCGACGTAGCGCGCCCGGCCCGCGGGCACGACCTGCAGTTCGGCGCTGAAGAGGTCCTCCTCGCCGATGGCGTAGCGCGCGTGAAGGAGTTCAAGGACCTTCTGCCTGACCTTGGCCTCCTCACCGGCCGTGGCCGGTTCGTGGCCGAAGGCCAGGTTCAGCTTTTCGCCGACGAAGGCCTTCTCCACGGTCTCCTCACGCTGCTTGCGCGCCAGGTGGGGCAGCAGGTCCAGGACCGTGAACACGGGATCGGACTCGTCCTCGCCGATGCAGACCGGGATGACGCGGCCGTCCAGGGCCACCACGGTGCCGTGCAGGGCCAGGGGCCTGGCCAGCCACTGGTATTTCTTGATGCCGCCGTAATAGTGCGTCTTCATGAGGGCCACCTGACACTCCTCGTGCAGCGGGTGCTGCTTGAGGTCCAGGTGCGGCGTGTCGGCGTGGGCGGTGACAAGCCGCAGGCCCTGCGCCATGGGCGCGCGCCCCCTCCGGGCCAGCAGCACGGCCTTGGAACGGAAGGGAATCATGGCCAGGCCGTTTGACAGCCCTGCGGAAAATCCCGCGGCCGCGCCCTGCTCGAGAACCCAGGCGACGGTCTCCCGCTCGGTCTTGCACCGCGTCAGGAATTCGAGAAACTCATCGGCCAGCGCGTCCATCCGCGCCCTGTCGCCGTCCGAACCGTAGCGCTCCCAGCAGTTCTTCGCCGTGTACTTCAAGACCTCGTCCATCGCGTTCTCCTCGAAAATCCATTCAACAGAAAAAAAGGGAGCGGAATCGCTTCCCGCTCCCCACGAACCCGAAAACCGTCAGGCCTCAGCCCATCTTCTCGAAGTATTCCTTTTCCGCACCGCACTTGGGGCAGACCCAATCTTCGGGCAGGTCTTCGAAAGCGGTCCCCGCCGGAATGTTGTTGTCGGGGTCGCCTTCAGCCGGGTCGTACACGTAACCGCACGGGCATTCCCATCGTTCCATGGCCATGGTCGCCTCCATCGGAGTTGAAGTGAACGGGTTGAAATCCTTAAAGGACCTAGCTCTTCTTCTTCAAGGCCTTGGCCAGGACGTCGCCCAGGGAGCCCATGTCCCCGCCTGCCTGGGGCTTGTAGCCCTTCCAGTCGGAAACCTCGTCCTTTTTCCCGGTGCCCAGGCTGATCTTGCGGTCGCGCAGGTTTACGCTCTCGATGCTGACCACGACCTTGTCGCCGGCCACGAGCTTGTCATACTTCACCTCGCCCTCGGCCTTGGCCATGACGGACTGGGGCAGAAGCCCGGTCACGCCCGGCTCCAGGTTGACGAAGAGGCCGAACTGCTGGCGCTTCTCGACGGTGCCCTCGAAGGTCTGACCCACGGGGTACTTGTCGGACACGGTCAGCCACGGGTCGCCCTCGGCGTCGCGCATGCTGAGCGAAATGCGCTGCTTCTCGACATCGACCTGCTTGATCACGGCCGCGACCATGTCGCCGACCTGGACCACGTCGCCGGGCTTGTGGATGCGTTTGGCGTAGCTCATCTCGCTGACATGGACCAGGCCCTCGATGCCGGGCGCGATCTCGACGAAGGCGCCGAACTCCATGAGCTTGACGACCTTGCCCGTGACCTTGTCGCCTTCCTTGAAGCGCTCGGACACAGTCTTCCACGGGTCGTCCTGGGCCTGCTTGATGGACAGGGACAGACGGGTCTCGCCGGGCTTCTTGCCGGCGCTGGTGCCGAGGTACTTGACCCGCACGCGGTCGCCCACTGACAGGGCCTCCTCGGGGCTCTGGATGCGCGCCCAGGAGATTTCGGAGATGTGCACCAGGCCTTCCACACCCGGCACAAGCTCGACGAAGGCGCCGAAGGCCGCCAGGCGGGTCACGGTGCCCTCGACCACGTCGCCGGGCTTGACGCCGTCGAAGAACTCGGCGCTGGCCTGCTGCTGCTCCACCTCAAGCAGGGCGCGGCGGGAGACGACGATGTTGCGTCCGCCCTCGGTCAGCTTGGTGATGCGGAACTGCAGGGTCTGCCCGACGTAGTCCTCGGGGTTGGCCACGTAACGCGAGTCGATCTGGGACACGGGGCAGAAGGCGCGGCGCTTCATGATCTCGACATGGAAGCCGCCCTTGATCTGCTCCCTGACCTTGCCCTCGACCGGAACCCCTCCCTCGTAGGCGTCCTGAAGCATGTTCAGCCCGCCGGCGCCAGTCAGCGCCTTGGACAGACGCACGCTGTCGTCGGTCAGGCCCACCACGTAGAGCTCCAGCGTGTCGCCTTCGGCCACGGTCAGTTCGCCGGCGTCGTTCAGCAGTTCCTCGCGGTCCACAATGCCGTCCACGGACGCGCCGCAGTCGACAAACACCGACTTCTGGCCGATGGAGATGACCGTTCCGGATACCTTGTCCCCTGCCTTGAGGGCTGCCTTGCGCTGGGATTCGTAGGAGGCGAACAGCTCGGCAAAATCTTCGCTCATGTTTGATTACCTTACTTCAACGTCTTGCGTCATTCAAAACGGGTAATGGAGTTGATGGACACCTGGTCGGCGGGTGCGTGTTCGTGGTCGCCCTGGGCTTTGACCCGGACTTTTTCAATTTTCTTGACCACATCCATCCCGTCAATGACCTGACCGAAAACGCAGTAGCCGAACTCGCCCTCGCCCTGATGATCAAGGTCCGGGTTGTCGACCGTATTGATGAAAAACTGGGCGCAGGCACTGTGCGGGTCCGCGGTGCGGGCCATGGCCACGGTGCCTTCGAGGTTCTTGAGGCCGTTTGCGGCCTCGTTGGCGATGGGCGCCTTGACCGGCTTCTCGCGCATCATGTTGTCGAGGCCGCCGCCCTGGACCATGAACCCCTTGACGACCCTGTGAAACAGGGTGCCTACGTAGAAATCCTCATCCACATAACTCAGAAAATTGGCCACGGTCTGCGGGGCCTTGTCCGCGAAGAGCTCGACCAGGAATTCCCCCTTGGTCGTGTCCACCAGGACCACCGGATTACTCATTCCTTCCTCCAGAAAATGGTCTCAACAAAAACGGAGCATAAAAATATACGGCTCCGGGCCGTTTGGCAAACCCTTTGCCGCTGTCCCCGAACGCCGGGCACCACCCGCCAAAGCCGCATGGTGCCGGACCGGCCGCAACCCGCCGGGACAGCGGGGCCGCGTGCAAAACGCTTTTTCAGGCGCGAAGGATCATTGGGTCTTGCCCTTGCGATACCCGCTCTTGAAATCGCCGGCCGCGTTCTCGACGCTCTTGACCGTCTTCCCGGTCCATTCGCCCATGGTCGAACAGCCAGCGCCCAGGAAGGCTATCAGGCACGCCACGACAATCCAACATCTCCACATGGTGGACCTCCCGTCCCAATCGCCGGTCGTATCGGAAGCGCGACCCTTCATTTTTCCTCCGGCTGGCAGCGTCTGTCGCACAGCCCGCCCACCTTCCAGCCGTCAAAGGAGGCATGATCCTCCCGCGGCTCAACGTGGATGGTGATCTGCGCCCCGGGCAGGACGGCGCGAATGCCTTCCTCCACGCCGCAGCAGAGGTCGTGGGAATGCTGCACCGTCATGGAGCCCGGAACGAGCAGGTGGAAATCGACAAACCGCACCGCACCGGCCCTGCGCGTCCGCAGGGCGTGATATTGAGTCCCTTCCCCCGCCACCTGCCCGATGGCATCGATAATGGCATCGACTTCGCGGGGCGGGAGGCCTTCGTCCATGAGACCGGCCACGGAGCGGCGCACGAGGGAAACGCCGGTCCAGACGATGTTGACGGCCATGATAAAGCCCAGCACCGGGTCCAAGATCTGCCACGATGGGGGTGCGAAGAGCATGACTCCCAGGGCGGCCACCAGCCCGGCCGAAGTCCAGACATCCGTCAACAGGTGCTTCGCGTCGGCCTCGAGCACGATATTGTCGTACTCCCTGGCGGCGCGGAGCATGACCTTGGCGGCGATGAAATTCACGGCCCCCGCAGCGGTGGCCACGACGATGCCCGTCCCGAGGGCTTCCAGGGGCTGGGGGTCGAGAAACCTCTGCACCGAGGCGTAGGCGATGCCCACCGCCGCGACGCAGATCAGCGCGCCCTCCATGCCGCTCGACAGGTATTCGGCCTTGCCGTGTCCGTAGGCATGGCAGTCGTCGGCGGGCCTGTGGGCCGCGATGATGGCCAAAAGCGCGATGACGCCGGCCGTCAGGTTGACCACGGACTCCACGGCGTCGGAAAAGAGGCCCACGGAACCCGTCAGGAAAAAGGCCCCGAACTTCAGGGCCATGGTCAGGACCGAAGCGCCGATGGAAAGATAGGCATATCTG
Source organism: Desulfomicrobium salsuginis (assembly GCF_054657795.1). Classification (NCBI taxonomy): domain Bacteria; kingdom Pseudomonadati; phylum Thermodesulfobacteriota; class Desulfovibrionia; order Desulfovibrionales; family Desulfomicrobiaceae; genus Desulfomicrobium; species Desulfomicrobium salsuginis. Next base: position 1,500,873 of record NZ_BAAHYA010000002.1, read on the forward strand.
CGGGCGTGGATCTGCACAGCGGACCTCGACTAGATTTCCGGCGCCCCGGAAGGGATCAGGCACAAAAAGGTCAACTGCTCCGAACCCGCGTTGCGGATCTGGTGCTCCTCCTCGCCCGGAACGAAAACCGCGTCGCCGGGGCCCACCGGCACCCATTCGCCCGCCCGGAAAACCTCGCCCTGGCCGGCGTGGAAGAAGATTTCGTGTTCCCAGGCATGGGTGTGACGCGGCGTGTGACCGCCGGGGGCGAGGTCGAAGCGGCGCATGCAGAAATTCGACGCGCCGTCGCTGTGGCCGATGACCACCCGTCCGGTGACGCCGCTGGCCGGACCGGAATTGAAGTGGACCGGTTCTGGGGCCGTGGTGGATATGATTTTCATTGTCGTTGCCGTCCTTAGATCAAGAAATTGTTTGCGTTCAGTAATTCCAGACGTCGAAGAAATTGAAGCCGATGAGCACGTGCACGTCCTTGCGGGCAGACAGAAGCACGCTCCCGCGCACCGGGCTGAAAGAGAACATGCCGTTGTCGAGCATCCAGAAATCGTCAGGCGCGTCCTGGACGATGGCGAAGGAGTGGCGCCGCCCGGCAAACTCCACCGAGACCACGCCCAGCGCGTCGTCGGGAAAGCCCGCGTCGCGCAGCCGGTGCATGATGGCGATGGACTGGTCCAGGCTGATGCCCCTGCCCTTGTCCAGTGTCACGGAGGACGGCCGCCACAGATCGCCCAGCTCATGCTTGATCTCCAGGAGCGTGCGGCGGTGGATGCGGCGCATGAGAGCCAGGTCCACGGTGCCTTTCAAGGCCTTGACCGGGCGGTCGTTCTCGAAAGTCATGGACTCCATCTGCGTCTTCTGCCATGTGCAGACGTCGTCGTACAGGGGGCTGTTGCGCACGCGGTCGTTGCGCACGAAAGGACGCTTCCCTGGCCGCAGCGCGTATAACCAGCCGCGAACCGTCGAGAGCGTGTATCCGAACCAGTATTTCAAAACATGCATGACGTTCTCCTGCCTGTCGGTGAACGCCTCTTATTCAGGATTGGGCCTTCCTTTGTCAATTTGCGCAGTCATCTACGACGCCCCCCTCCTCGTTGACAAACAGCCCGGGCCCTCATATTGATTGGGTATTCAATTTAATACGTTACGACGAGCTCATCTCTCGGGGCTGTTCATGGCACCGGAAATTTGCCGCCAGCATCATCAGGAGAACGGGAACACACCATGGCCACCGGACCGACCAAGAAGGAATTGCTGCTCAAGGCCGCCAAGGAACTTTTCAGCGAACACGGGTATTCGGAAACGACCTTCAAGAAGATTTCCGACCGTGCCGGCGTCGCGCTGGGGTTGCTCACGCACCATTTCGGCAACAAGGAGAAGCTCTTTCTGACGGCCGGGCTCGACGTGCTGCACGAGCTCATCCAGACCATCAAGACCAACCTCCAGGGAGTGCCCAACGGCCTCGAAGCCGTCCGCATCTTCGCCAACACCTACTTCGACTTCGCCCGCAACCCCCGGCAGGACTTCATGGTCCTCGTCCGCTGCTCGCCCTTCAGCGACCTCAAGACCACCGAGGACAAGGAGTTCATGGTCCGCACCTTCTCGGAACTCTACGACGTCCTGCGGGACTGCGTGGAACTCGGCGTGAAGGACGGCACCATCCGCCCCGTCGACCCGCAGCGCGCCTCCGTGGTGGTCTTCTGCAACCTCGTCGGCGGCATCAGGCACGGCCTGCTCACGCCCTACGGCGACGACAACCTCTTCGACGACATCGTCGAATTCGTGATCTACGGCCTCAAGGCCCGGTAGGCCGATCCTGCGGACGCGACTTTCCCGTGGCATTTCGGTTAACGGGCGTATATGGTGGGCGGGCATCTTCCCATCGACGGAAGATCGTCCCATGCGTCCAAAGCAGGAGGCATCCATGCCGGAAAAACGAAATTCGCAGCGAACCGCATGTCTCGAAGAGTGTCTCGTGCGGCGATATCCCGTCGACTCGGCGTCATGCCGGTCACGAATCCTGAACTACAGCCAGAGCGGCATCAAGATCGAGACCGAATGCCCGTTGCGCAACGACGAGCACATCAAGATCTGCGGCCTTGGAATTGCCTCCGACGCGATGGTGGCCGGACTGGGCCAGCGTGTCGGCAAGGTGCGCTGGTGCTCTGCCGGACCGCCGCCCGACACGGGTCTCTATGAGGCGGGCGTCACGGTGATCGGCGGCGTTTCCGAGAACGCCGACCGGCGAAACTCCCCGAAATAGCTCCGCCGCGGCGGCTGTCCCATGTCCGGCCGTCAGCGACGCCGGTCCTGAAAACAAGTGCTTGAGCTTGGGCGCGGACGAAGCTAGGGTGCATGACTGTTTCGGCGGGCGACTCAAAGATCCGTCCTCCGGACGGGCATCCGAGTGCCGCCCTCGCCAAACCTCAACGCCACGCAAGGACGCATGACCAGAAAGAGAAGAAACACCCACCGCAGGCAGTCCAACATCTTTCGCCAGCACTCCAAGAAGTCGTCCCGCGCTGCGCTGCCATTTCTCGCTTTCCTTGGAATCCTGATCATCGGCGGCGCCATCGCCTTCAACTTCCTGGCTCCCGAGGAAATCCAGTCGAGCATCGACTACAGCGCCATGGGCGTCGCTGCTCGACATGACGTCCAGCCCTCGGAAAACGCCGAAACGCAACCCCTCGACCCGCGTGAACTCCCGGTGGCGGAAGCCCCGCGCGAACCTGAAATCACCCGCATGACCGGCATCATCAAGAACGGCGACACGCCGTCGTCCCTGCTCGAAGGCTGCATGGCCCTGCCGGAGATCTACAACCTCTGCAACGAAAGCAAGAGCGTCTACCCCCTGAACAACCTCAGGGCCGGGCAGCCCTGGACCATGATCTATTCCGGAGACGCCCTCGTCGGGCTGGAGTACGAAATCGACTCCGAGGAGCGCCTCGTCGTCTCCATGACGGACGGCGAGTTCGAATTCCGCCGCGAGGCCATCCCCTACGAAATCGAGACCAAGACCGTATCCGGCGTCATCGAAAGCAGCCTCTTCGGCGCCATCGGCCAATCCGGCGAGAGCGACGAACTCGGCATCCGGCTGGCAAACGTCTTCGCCTACGACGTGGACTTCACCCGCGACCTGCGCCAGGGCGACAGTTTCAAGGCCATCATCCAAAAAAGATACCGGGAAGGGAGCTTCGTCGGCTACGGCCCCCTCGTCGCGGCCAGCTTCACCAACCAGGGGCAGACCTTTTACGCCTACAGCTACACCGACAAGGGCGGGAACTCCGCCTACTACGACCAGAACGGCCGCCCGTTGCGCAAGGCCTTCCTGAAGTCGCCGCTGCCCTTCACCCGCATTTCCTCGGGCTACACCATGAGCCGCATGCACCCCATCCTGAAGTACCGCCGTCCCCATCAGGGCATCGACTACGCCGCGCCAGCGGGTACGCCCATCAGCACCGTGGCCGACGGCATCGTCGCCCAGGCCGATTCCAACGGCTCCCAGGGCAAGTTCGTGCGCGTCATCCACAGCAACGGCTACGAGACCATCTACAACCACATGAGCAAATTCGCCCAGGTCTCGAAAAAGGGGGCCAGGGTGAAGCAGGGCCAGGTCATCGGCTACGTCGGCAGCACGGGCTACGCCACGGGGCCGCATCTGGATTTCCGCATGCGGCAGAACGGCAAGCTCGTAAACCCGCTCAAACTCAAGGTCATGCCTGCCGACCCCATCGCCAAAAAGGAAATGCCGAATTTCAAGGCCGCCATCGCTGCCTGGAAATCGCAGCTCGAAGAACCGGTCCAGGCCGCCTCACTGAGTCAACCGACATCCACCGTGCAGTAACCCAGACTGCCCCGGTCCGGCGCGCCGCCTAGGCCGGCGCGCCCGGCACCACGCGGGCCAGGCAGACTTCCCTGCCGTGCTCCTCGCCCGACATGGCCACCCTCACTCCCCCCTGCCCGTCCTTTTCGTGACGAATCGCAACACCGTCGCCTGCCATGACCTCGCGGGCGTGCCGGATGCGGACGAAACGCACACATCGGCCGCCGATGCCGAACAGTTCGAGATGGTCGGCTATCCAGTCCACGTACCGCAGATTGTTCATGTGCCCGAGGGCGTCGATATCGCTGATGCGGACGATCCTGCTTTCCGACGGCGCGGTTTCCGCGGGCGCGTCCAGGTCTGGCAACGGCTCGCCGAACGCCGGGGCGGGCAGAAGGTCCCACGGCAGCGAGAAAAAGGACTCGGCCTTGCGCGGCCTTCGGCTCTCGAGATCCAGCCCGAACCATGCGCTGGTCCCCAGGGCGACCACCCGCCCCCCGCCATCGAGAATCCGGTAGTCGCGATGGCACAGCAGGCGCTCGGCATGCGTCGGCCAGGTCTGAATCCGCAGCGTCTCGCCCAGGGCGGGGAAACGCATGACCTGCATGGCCTGCTCGCGCAGAACCCAGGCAATGCCCTGGCGCCCCAGGGTCGTAATGCCGAAGCCGAGGCGCTCGGCGTGGCGTCCCGCGCATTCCTGCGCGAAGCGGCACAGGGCGGTGATGGTGCATTCGCCCGCAGGGCCGGTGTGGTGCAGCTGCACCGTCTTGTCCTGTTCGAAGAGATAGCCGTCGAAAGTCTTCATGGCATGTCCTTGCAACATTTTTTGTCCAGCGCAGGTAGCCCGTTTTATCGGCGGCGGCAAGAATCGAAAGGCTTCTGCATGGCCTGAAGCCATGTTCAGACCTTTGCTCTTTGTTGCATGAAAAGACGAATGCGACTACATGATTGACGAGAACACACAGTCGGCGCTGCCCCAGGGGCGGCGTCCCGTAGCGGCAACCTTCCAGGAGCGACACATTGTCCCACGCGCCCAGCAATCAGACGATCCTGATCGTCGACGATGAGCCCATCAACATCAAGGCGCTTCAGCTCGTCCTCGGGGACGAGCACAACCTCGTCTTCGCAACGACCGGAGAAATGGCCCTGGAGATGGCGGCCGGCGCCCCCCAGCCCGACCTCATCCTCATGGACATCGTCATGCCCGGCATGGACGGGTTCGAGGTCTGCGAGCGGCTCAAGAAGGACGAACGGACACGGGACATCCCCGTGGTTTTCCTCACGGCCAGATGGGAGACGAGCGAAGAGGCCAGGGGCCTGGAACTCGGGGCCGTGGACTACATTCGCAAGCCCTTCAGTCCGCCCATCATCAAGGCCCGCATCCGCAACCATCTGGAGCTGAAAAAGACCCGGGACCTGCTCGAAAACCTGTCCACCCTCGACGGCCTGACCAACATCCCCAACCGCCGCCGCTTCGATGAAATATTCGCCCACGAATGGAACCGGGCCGTCCGCAACAAGGCGCCCCTTTCCCTGCTCTTCATCGATATCGACCACTTCAAGAACTACAACGACTGCTACGGCCACCTGGCCGGCGACGACTGTCTCAAGGCCGTGGCCAGGGTCCTGCAATCGTCGCTCGGGCGCGCGGCCGACTTCCTGGCCCGCTTCGGAGGGGAAGAGTTCATCATCCTGCTCCCGGACACCAGGGAGAACGGCTGCCGCTACCTGGCCGAGACCATCCGCGGCGCCGTGGAAAAGCTGAACATCGAGCACAAGGCCTCGCCCGTGGCGAACCACATCACCGTGTCCATCGGCGCGGTGACGTGCGCCGACGTCACGAGCTGCGACCGCGACCGCCTGCTCGAACACGCCGACAGGCTGCTCTACCAGGCCAAGCACGAGGGCCGGAACAGGGTCACGTCGCAGACCGTGCCCGCAGTGCCATGAAGACGCGGAGCCCGCGAGAACCCGGAACCGCATGGAGGTAAGATGGAACTTTCAGGAAAGCGTTTCGTCATTCTGGTTGACACCCAGTTCAACGACCACGAGTTCTGGTATCCGTATTTCCGCCTCAAGGAGGCGGGCGCCGAAGTGACCGTCGTGGCTTCCGCGGCGGGCAAGACATACGAAGGCAAGTACGGCACCCCGGCCAAGGCGGACAAGACGCCGGCCGAGATCAGCGTCGCGGACTATGCGGGCATCATTATCCCCGGCGGCTACGCCCCCGACCACATGCGCCGCGACCAGAACATGGTCAGCCTGGTGCGGGCCTTCGACCAGCAGGGCAAGGTCGTGGCGGCCATCTGCCATGCCGGCTGGATGCTCGTCTCGGCTGGCATCCTCAAGGGCCGCACCGTGACCTCGTTCTTCGCCATCAAGGACGACCTGGTCAACGCCGGGGCCACGTGGCGCGACCACGAGGTCGTCACCGACCGCAACATGATCACCAGCCGCACGCCCGACGACCTGCCCGCCTTCATGCGGACCATCATCGCCGCCTGCAAGGGCTGAAGCGTCGAAGAAGCCGCGGGCCCGGAACCACGAAAGCCATGGCCGGAGGCGGCCATGGCTTTTCGTTTGTGCGACGTAGGGGAAGCGGCTCAGTGGACCAGATTTCGATGCAGGATGAGGCGCGAAATTTCCTGAAAGAGTTCCTGCTCGCGCACGACCCCGATGATCCTGCCGTCGCGCTCCACGGCCACGCGGCGCCGGTTCTCCTCGCACAGGAGAAACGCCACGTGCATGAGGTTCGCCTCGCAGCTCACGACGGGAGACCTCGGGTTCATGATGTCGCGCACCCTCATGGATTCCAGTTCGCGCGCCCTTGAACTGAAAAACCCCGTCCAGAACATGGGCGAGAACTTCGTGCACGACAGCAGGGAACCGTCCTCTGACAGAAGATGGGCCGGGGTCATGGCCTGAATGAGATTGCGCATGGTCAGCACGCCGACCAGCTCATCCCCGTCGAAGACAAGCACCGCACGATGCCCGGATTCCATGACGAGCCCCGAGGAGACAAAGTTCTCGAAGGACCGCCCCAGGGCCTCGATGCCCTCCCGGACCGTGCAGGAGGCCTGCACGCACGTATACCGCTCAATGGGGATCATGATCTCGGTGACCGTCCGTTCCCTGGACTGGCCGCTCCGAGGGGCGTTGACGGCGTCATGGATACGGCCCACGAGGACATCCAGGTCGCACGGTTTGCAGAGGTAGTCGAAGGCCCCGGCCCGCAGGGCCTTGCGCGCCCCCTCCTCCTCGCCTTGCCCGGTGAGGACGATCACCCGGATTCCGGGCTTCATGGCCGTAATGCGCGGCAGGGCCTCGTCCCCACTCAGACCCGGCATGCGGATGTCAAGGAGGATGACGTCCGGAGACATGGTCTGCAGCAGCTCCAACACCTGGTCCCCGTTTTCGGCCGGAGTTACGAAGAATCCCTTGAGTTCCAGAATCTTGCCAATGGTCGCCCTGAAACGGGCTTCGTCGTCCGCGACGACGACATGCGGCCTGCTCACTTCTTCCCCCTGCACGTTGTTCCCGCAAAGCCACGACGCCTCACCGCCCCAGGACAGGCGGCGCGCACGAAGGAGGCAGGCGGCACGATATGCCGGACAATCTACTCTTCCGCCAGGAGCTTAGCAATACGCCTCCGGCTGCAACCGGAATCGAAAGCCCCTGCAGGCAAGCCCCGCCGACACCCATGCCCACGCCACGTCGACGGCGTGTCGGCTCCGGAAATGCCCCTTCGGAATCATTGCGAGCCGCCATCCTTTTGTGTCAGAAGGTTTCCTGAGCGTCGCGCCCCCAATGCCAACCGAATCGACGCCACCATTTCCGGAGCACGCATGAGCCTCATCCAACGCGTCAGAAACATCTTTTCTCCAGCGCTGGTGTCCCACGAAGCGGACAACGGACAGGAGGACATGTTCCGGGCCAGGTACCAGGCCTTTCGGCGCCTGCTCTCGGCCAACAACGGGGCTCTGGACTTCATGACGGAGCTTGAGGAGGCGGCCATGGGCCGCCGTCACTTCGGCATGCATTTCGTGCGCTCGCGGGTGACCGGCGCGACCGCCAAGGTCTTCAACATCGTCGAGAACCTGCTCTACCTCGCCCCCGGCAAGTACCTTATCCTGCGCGACTCCCTGCGCGACATCCAGGAACGGATCCAGGAAAGCCTGACGACCGGCCAGTCCACCCGCCGCCGCGAGTTGGTCCTGGACCTGGCCGACATCGCGGCCGGTGACGTCGGCGACGTCGGAGGAAAAATGGCCAACCTGGGGGAACTCAGGAACACCCTGCAAATCCCCGTGCCCCGAGGTTTCGCCATCACCGCACACGCCTACGAGTCTTTCATGCAGCACACGGGGCTCTGGGAGGAGATCAACTGCCTCGTCCTCGGTCACCCCATGGCCGCGCATTTCAGCGCCTGCCCCCTGCCGGAAACCGATTTGGACGACGAGGCGACAAACCAACCCATCGCGCTGCTGGAACTGTGCGGAAAAATCCGCGGCATGATCCTCGCGGCCGAGGTGCCCGCAGAACTGCAAAGCGCCATCCTCGGGGCCTACGACCGGCTGTGCGAGGAGGAGGGACGGCGGGTGCACGTGGCCCTGCGCTCCAGCGCCCTGGGCGAGGACAGCGCCGGCGCCTCCTTCGCCGGCCAGCACAAGTCCCTGCTGAACCTGGACCGGGACAGCCTCATCGACGGCTACAAGGAGATCGTGGCCAGCAAATATTCGGCCCATGCCATGACCTACCGCTACATGCTCGGCATCCGGGACGACGACGTGCTCATGTGCGTGGGGTGCCTGAGCATGGTCACCTCCCAGGCCGGCGGCGTGACCTACACGACCAACCCCCTGAACGCCGCGGACGACCGGATGCGCGTGACCGCAGCCTGGGGAGTGGCCAAGGGCGTGGTCGACGGCACGGCCACCACCGACGAATTCGTGCTTGAAAAGGCACCCGAACTCCGGATCGTCGAGAGGACCGTGCCGCGCAAGGAATCGGCCCTGGTCTGTTCGTCCACCGAAGGCGTGTGCCGCGTCTCCCTGGACCCGGAACACTGCGAAAAGCCCACCCTGAACGATTCCCAGATTCTCGAACTGGCGGCCATGGCCATGCGCATCGAAGAGCATTACGGGCAGCCGCAGGACATCGAATGGGCCTACACGCCCGAGGGCGACCTCGTGCTGCTGCAGACGCGGCCCCTGGAAATCCGTGAACCTGAGCCGGCCTCGGCGCTGCTGCCCGACGTCCCCCCGCTGGTCCATGCCGGACGTACGGCCAGCCCCGGCGCGGCCTTCGGCGTGGTGCACATCGTGCGCAAGGACGTGGACATCCTCGTGCTTCCGGACAACGCCATCCTCGTCTGCGTCGAGGCCGCGCCAAAATGGGCCGCGGTTCTGAACAGGTGCCAGGGCATCATCACCGAGCAGGGCAGCGTGGCCGGGCACCTGGCCAATGTGGCCAGGGAATTCCGCGTGCCGGCGCTGTTCGGCGTGCCTTCCGCAACGTCCCTTCTGGCCCCCGGCCAGGAGATCACCCTCGACGCCGACAACGCCGCGATCTACCCCGGCCGCGAGGACGACCTGCTCGCGCGCAAGCCCGAGAGGCCCAACATGATGGCCGGCAGCCCCGTCTTCCAGACCCTCGAACGCGTCATCCGGCACATCGTCCCCCTGAACCTCCTGGACCCGGACGCCCTGGACTTCACGGCCGCCAACTGCCGCACCCTGCACGACATCACCAGGTTCTGCCACGAGAAGTCCGTGCAGGAGATGTTCAGCTTCGGCCGGGACCACGACTTTTCCCCCAGGTCGAGCAAGCAGCTCAAGACCGTGATCCCCATGCAGTGGTGGATCATCAATCTGGAGGACGGCTTCACGAAGGAGACGCCGGGCAAGATGGTGCCCCTGGACAACATCGCCTCCGTGCCCATGCTGGCCCTGTGGCGCGGCATCGTAGCCTTCCCCTGGGAAGGGCCTCCCGGCCTCGACGGCAAGGGTTTCATGTCCGTCCTGTTCCAGTCCGCGACCAACGCCAATCTCGAACCGGCCAGGGCGTCTCACTTTGCGGACAAGAACTACTTCATGATCTCGAAACATTTCTGCAACCTGCAATCCAGATTCGGCTACCACTTCACGTCCGTCGAGGCTCTGGCCGGACCCAGGCCACGCGAGAACTACATCCGCTTCCAGTTCAAGGGCGGGGCGGCGGACCAGCAGCGCCGGGTGCGACGGGCGCGTTTCGTGGGCGAAATTCTCGACGAGTTCAATTTCCGGACCCGCGTGCGCGAGGACGCCCTCTTCGCCCGTCTGGACGACTGCGACCAGCAGTTCGTTGAAGACCACCTCGAAATCCTGGGGCACATCCTCATCCACACCCGGCAGCTTGACATGATCATGAACCGTGAGGAAGTGGTCCAGTTCTACAAACAACGCATCCTGCGCCAGCTCCACGCGCTGATGGATGCCAAAAACGGGGCCTAGGCCCGACAACAGGACAGACATGAGCGACAGATCTCAGGAAAACTCGCCGAGCCATGCCGTGCTGCGCGGCGTCATCGTCGGCGGCTCCATCGGCATGATCGCCAGCTGGTTCGGCTACGAGCCGGTCAAGGCCTTCTTCATGGGCATCGTCTGCGGCATCTTCGCCGCCTTCACCAGAATCATGGCTGACAGGTTGCGCAAGAAATAATCCTTGACTTTTTCAACTGCAGGACTATTACTTCAAACCAAGAACCACCGCATGCGGACTGAAGAGGTTCTAGAATTCATGGCGATGTCTTCAAGGAAACTGACAACAACATCTCTTCGACAGAGGCGTGTTGCAAGGTAACCTGGAAAAATCCTCGAAAAACAGGTGTGTAGGCAGTCAACACAATCAGGGAACATCTTTCCGAATCGAAAATCGAGGCGCGTTGGTTGGAAACCGTGAACCAGTAATGTGGTCATGGCGCGTTGGAAGGAAACCCCGAAGTGAACCAGGAAACAGACTGTTGAGGCGTTTATTCCGGTAAATCCGTACAGGAGTACTCGTGGCGCCGGCCCCAATCCGGCGCAAAAACGGTTCACAAGCATCACATCGCATCTGGTTTAACGACATTCCGGTTGATCGGGGGCGGAAGAAAAGACTTCTTCCGCCCCTCTCTTTTTTCCTGCAGGCGAACATGATCATACTTTCCTGCGTCCACCATGGCCGCGTGCGTCCGTATCGCCGGCTTCCTCCCCCGCCTCGGCTTTTTCTCTTTTCGGGAAGGATCAAGCGGCTTGCATAAGAGAAGCTTTTCGTTATAGACGTCCAAGTGCAAACATGAACCAATTCCAATTCAGGACACGCCATGTACTGTAAAAAATGCAAATTTCACTCCTTCGACCATGTCGCGGCCTGCCCCAAGTGCGGAGCGGACTGGGAAGAGACCCGCAAGGCCCTTTACCTGAGCTGGATCACCGCCAGCGGCGTCAGTTGGGTGGCTCCGGTCGCCGCTCAGGCCGCCCCTGCGGCTTCCGCGGTCTCTCCCGCAATGGTCATGGACATCTCCGGCGGCGAAGACGAACTCTCCCACCTCATCGCCCCGGCTCCGACGCCGCCGTCCTCCAAGGACGCCGACATCGACGTTTCGCTCTTCGCTGAGTTGGATTTTTCCGCCGAAGGGACGGAAGCCAAACCATCGGCCCCGGCCGCTGCGAAACCGGCGCCCAAGCCGGACGAGGATCTTTTCCTCGATTCCATGCCCGTGGAGGACATGCCCGAGCTGGACTTCAGCGCGTCCTTCGATGCGCCGGCAGAACCCGCGCCGCCCATCTCGAAGCCCAAGCGCGAAGATCTCTTCATTCCCGAACTCGAGGAAATGCTTGCGCCCCTGACGGAAGAGCCGCGGCAGAACCCGGCGCCGGCCAAGAAAGCCCCCGTGGCCGATGAAACGGAGATTCTGCTCGATTTCGGCGACGGCTCCTCCACGGGAACCGCGGCAGAGGACGTCCCCTTCCTCACCCTGGACGACACGATCAAGCCCTCGTGACCTCGGGCTCAGCCCAGGCTCCCCACGAATCCGAGAACCAGGGCGCTCACCGAGGCCCTGGTTTCTTCGTGCGTTACCAGCAGATGCCCGCTGGTGAGGCTTTCGCGCATGGACAGGAGATGAAGTTCCCGACGCGCACTTGACACCCGCGACAGGATGTCCCAGGCGTTGTCGGGGTGAACGGCCCGGTCCCGGACGCCGTGCAGGACCAGGATCGGCGCCGTGACGCGACCCAGCCCCCGCCGCACCCTGCCGGCCGCGACCTTGAAGGAATGCAGGGGGCGCACGAAGTGCGTGCCCTCGTACCCCTGCCACGGCGCGATGCGTCTGGACTCAGGCTTCGGCGCCGAGGCCGCCGGCCGGGGATGGCAGAAGCGCAGCAACCCGCTGCAAAACAGCAGAGGGTCCGGCGAGAAATAGGGAAAGAGCCGGCACAGGAAGACAGGGGCGGCGATGGTCGCGACGCCAGCCAGCTCATGCCGCTGCGCCAGCGCCAGGGCGAGGGTGCCGCCCATGGAGAATCCGGCCACGAAAACCCGCGGGCACCGCGTCCGCAGGGCCAAGAGCGCCCTCTCGGCCCCGGCCAGCCAATCCTCGAAACGGCTGCGCTCGAAGGCCTCGGTGTCGCCATCGTGCCCGGGCAGGGACGGGACGTCGACCGCGTACCCCGCAGAACGCAGGTCGGCCGCCAGAAAGCTCATTTCAAAAGGCCGTCCGGCATAGCCGTGCAGCAAAAGACAGCCGGTCAGCAGATCGTTCATGGTGACCCCGCAACGGTGAAGGATAGGATACCTGTTCAGCAAATGCGCCAGTTGCATGGGAAAAAAAGTCTTGACTTTTGTCAGTCATTCGAAAAAGAAGACGAGTTTCCGGTGATTCGCGAACAGCCGCCGTTTCCACCGGGCAAAGGCGCGGCAGCATTTCAGGTCAAAATTATGGAGGAGCCTCATGGCAGTAGATTTCAGTAATGCCGTCAAGACCGACGAAGGCGTTCAGGTTAACGGCGTTGTCATGCAACAGATTGTGGAACAGTGCGAAGGCTGCGAGCGGATCAAGGAATTCGAGGGCGGCAAGTACTGCGGCAGCTACCCCCAGCCCGCCGTGAAGTGGAGACTGGGCACCTGCAACTTCTCGACACACACCAAGTCCGCGCCCGCCAAGGGCAAGGCCAAGGTCAACCCCCTCAAGGCTTCCAAGCGCGCTGCCAAAGGCCGCTAGGTCCAGCACCAGAGTTCACGCACAAGGCAGGATCATCCTGCCTTTTTTTTCCTCAAAATTCCGGGCGAGACCGCCCGGCGACCAGCAAGGGGCACAGCCATGCTCTCGTCCATCCTCGACATCATCGACCGCAGCGGCGACGAACTCGTCCGGCTCCAGACCACCCTGGTGGCCATCCCCGCCCTCGGCCCCACCAACGGCGGCCAAGGTGAGGCGGCCAAGGCCGAATGGCTGTCCGGATACCTCTCCGCTTTCGAAGGCGTCACGGTGGAGCGCATCGACGCTCCGGACGACAGGGTCGAAAGCGGCGTCAGACCCAGCCTCGCGGTCCGGCGCCCCGGCAGAAGCCCGCGCACCCTGTGGCTCATCGCCCACACCGACGTGGTCCCCACCGGCGACCTGTCCCTGTGGCAGTCGGATCCCTTCGTCCTGCGCCGGGAAGGCGATCTCATCTATGGCCGCGGCGTCGAGGACAACCACCAGGGCATGGTCGGCGCCCTCCTGCTTCTGCGCGCCCTGGAACAGGCCGGGGCCGCAACGGAACTGTCCCTGGGCATCCTGCTGGCCGCCGACGAGGAGACGGGCAACGCCCTGGGCATCGAGTACATCCTGCGCGAACGCCCCGACGTCTTTGCCAAGGACGATCTGGTCCTCATCCCGGATTTCGGGACAAAGGACGGCGCAGCCATCGAAGTGGCCGAGAAGAGCGTCCTGTGGCTCAAGTTCACGGTCCTGGGCCGGCAGTGTCACGCCTCGACCCCGGACGAGGGCGTCAACTCCCTGGTCGGGGCCTCGGCCCTGATCCTGGCCCTGGGGCGTCTGAACGACGTCTTCGGACGCACCGACACCCTCTTCGACCCGCCGACCTCGACCTTCGCGCCGACGAAGAAGGAAGCCAACGTCCCCAACGTCAACACCATCCCCGGCCAGGACATCTTCTACCTCGATTGCCGCGTGCTGCCCGACTACCTCCTGGACGACGTCGAACAGGAGATCCGGCGCATCTGCGACACGGTCGAAGCCGAACACGACGTACGCATCGCCTTCGAACGCGTGGTGCGCGAACAGGCCGCGCCGGGCACCCCGGCCGACTGCGAGGCCGTCACCCGCCTGGCCAAAGCCCTGCGCGACGAACGCGGCATCGAGCCGCGCGTCATCGGCATCGGCGGCGGCACCGTGGCCGCGGCCTTCCGCAAGCGCGGCCTGCCCGCGGCCTGCTGGTCCACGCTGCTGAACACCGCCCACCAGCCCAACGAACACTCCTCCATCGCCAACACCATCGCCGACGCGCGGGTCTTCGCCCGCCTGCTCCTGGACAGCGGGGAATGAGATGAGCATCCCGACCGTGCCCGAAACCTTCGACATCATCGTCGTCGGCGCCGGCCATGCCGGCTGCGAGGCGGCCATGGCCGCGGCGCACATGGGCATGCAGACGCTACTTCTGACCATCAACGCCGACCGCATCGGCCACCTGTCCTGCAACCCGGCCATCGGCGGCCTGGCCAAGGGGCACATGGTCAAGGAGATCGACGCCCTGGGCGGCATGATGGGCAAGTGGGCCGACCAGGCCGGCATCCAGTTCCGCATCCTGAACACCCGCAAGGGCCCGGCCGTGCGCTCCAGCCGCGCCCAGATCGACCGCGCCGAGTACCTCAAGGTCGTGCAGCGCGACATCTTCACCTGCCCGAACCTCTTCGTGCGCCAGGAAACGGCGGCCTCCCTGACCGCCCAGAACGGCCGCATAACGGGCGTGGTCACCACCCTGGGCGAGACCATCCCCTGCCGGGCCGCCCTGCTGACCACGGGCACCTTCCTGCAGGGCCTCATCCACGTCGGCCTCAAGAATTTCAGCGGCGGCCGCTACGGCGACCCCGCCAGCCAGGGCCTTTCGCCGCGCCTTAAGGAACTGGGCCTGGAGCTCGGTCGCCTCAAGACCGGAACCGTGCCGCGCCTGCTCAAATCCTCCGTCGACTACTCGGTCATGGAGGAGCAGCCCGGCGACAACCCGCCCCGCCCCTTCAGCTTCGACTCGCCGGGCATCGGCCTGCCCCAGCTGCCCTGCTTCGTGACCTGGACCACCGAGCGCACCCACGAGATCATCCGCTCCGGCTTCGACCGCTCGCCCATGTTCACCGGCGTCATCAAGGGCACGGGCGCGCGCTACTGCCCGTCCATCGAGGACAAGATCGCCCGCTTCCCCGACAAGGACCGGCACCAGATCTTCGTCGAGCCCGAAGGCCTGACGAGCTTCGAAGTCTACCCCAACGGCATCCCCACGAGCCTGCCCTTGGACGTGCAGAAGGCCCTGGTGGCGTCCATCCCCGGCCTGGAGAAGGCCCAGATCATCCGCCCCGGCTACGCCATCGAGTACGATTTCGTGCCCCCGACCCAACTGCGCCCCACCCTGGAGACCAAAGCCCTGCGCGGCCTCTACCTGGCCGGCCAGATCAACGGCACCTCGGGCTACGAAGAGGCCGCGGGCCAGGGCCTGTGGGCTGCCATCAACGCGGTCCGGGCCCTGCGCGACGAGCCGGAGTTCATCCTGACCCGCAGCCAGGCCTACATCGCCGTCCTCGTGGACGACCTGGTGACCAAGGGCACGCAGGAACCCTACCGCATGTTCACCTCCCGCGCCGAACACCGCCTGCTCCTGCGCGAGGACAACGCCGACGGGCGCCTGACCCCCCTGGGCCGCGAACTCGGCCTGGTGGACGACAGCCGTTGGAAGCGCTTCACGGCCAAGCAGGCGGCCCTCACGGAGATCATGGCCGGCCTGCAATCCATCCGCGTGCGCCCCGACGCCGCCACCAAAGACGCGGTCGAGGCCATGGGCGGAACCATCCCCCAGAAGGCCGTCAGCCTGAAGGAACTACTGCGCCAGCCCGAACTGTCCATCGGGAGCCTTGCGCCCCTGTGGCCGGAGTTGGCGAACTTCGACGCGGAGGCGCTTGAAGAGGCCGAGATCCAGGCCAAGTACGAAGGCTACCTGCAACGCCAGCAGGACCTGGTCGACCGCTTCGAAAAAATGGAGCGCACCGCCCTGCCCGAAGACATGGTCTACACCGGCATTCCGGGCCTGTCGCGCGAAGTGGTGGAAAAACTGACCCGCATCCAGCCCCGCACCCTGGGCCAGGCCGGACGCATCTCGGGCATCACGCCTGCGGCTTTGTCCTGCCTGGAGATTCAGCTCAAGAAGATGGGGAAGATTTAGAAGAGTGCCTCCGGCGGGCAGGGGATGATCCCCTGCACCCCATCGGGTGGGGCGTGTCTGGGGCTGTCCGAAGGTTCTGAGAAGGATGACTGGACGGGGGAAGAGTGCCTCCGGCGGGCAGGGGATGATCCCCTGCACCCCAGTTTGAAGGCAGCGTGCTACTCCCTGGTTTCGGAGGCGCAGTGGGCGAAGGACGGGACGTGGAAGCCGTCGACCAGCTCCTGGGCCAGGGCTTCGAGCCGCTCCACGAAGGCGTCGTCGAGGACCTTCTCCAGAGTCTCTTCCGAAGGCATGACCTCTTCCTCCGGCCCCCGCACCTTGAGCAGGATGACCCGTCCGTTGCTCATGACCTCGTACCCGACAACCTTTGCCATGCCCTGACCGTGCAGGTCCCGGACATGCGCCGTGATGATCTCGTAAAGTTCCACGCCCGTGTCCGGCCTGGTCACGATGGAAAAAACGCGTTCCGCCATATAAATCTCCTTGGACCCCTAGCTTTCACGTTTGCCCCGCCTTGTAAACTGCCCGCAGCGCACTTCACAACCGTACCGAAGACCGGTAGACTTTCTTTTTTGAACACCTTCCCCGGAACCGTATCATGAAACATCTCGTCGCCTCACGCATGGAGCGCTGCATCGGCTGCCACTCCTGCTCCCTGGCCTGCGCCCGGCTGGTGCACAAGTGCCTGTCCTGGGAGAACGCGGGCATCCGCATCCTGTCCTCGGGCGGGCTGTCCACGGGCTTCACGGCCAAGCTCTGCCTCGTCTGCGACCCGGCACCCTGCGCCGCGGCCTGCCCCACGGGCAGCCTCAAACAGCGCAAGGGGGGCGGCGTCACGCAGAACAAGAAACTCTGCATCCAGTGCGGCAAGTGCGCCGCGGCCTGCCCCGTGGACGCCATCGCCCAGGACCGCCAGGGCAACCCCTACGTCTGCATCCACTGCGGCAGCTGCGTGGAGTTCTGCCCCCACGATTGCCTGGAACTGCGGGAGGCCGAAGGATGATCACCGAAAATTTCAGAGTCCTCGAAATCAACCTGTCCACGGGGCGTTCGGCCATCAAGAACGTGCCCGGTGTGGAAACGGTCCTCGGCGGATCGGGCCTGGCGGCGAAACTGCACCTGGAATACTCCCGGCCCGGCCTGGTCTGGGACGACCCCTCCCAGCCCCTCGTCTTCGCCATCGGCCCCCTGACGGGCTTCTTCCCGCTGATGAGCAAGACGGTCTGCGCCTTCACCTCGCCCCTGCACGGCCAGTACGCCGAGTCCCACGCCGGAGCCCGCTCGGCCCTGGCCCTGCGCTTCGCGGGGATCGACGCCCTGGTGATCATCGGCCAGGCCGAACGGCCGACCGTGCTGCACCTCGGCGCCAACGTCATCGAGTTCATGGAGGCCGGCTACCTGTGGGGCAAGGACGCCCTGACCACGGGCAAGCTCCTGCGCCGCATCCTCAAGGGCTCGGGCCACCGCACCATCATGCGCATCGGGCCGGCCGGCGAGAACAAGTCGGCCATGGCCTGCATCAACGTCGACACCTACCGCCACTTCGGTCGCCTGGGCGGGGGCGGGGTCATGGGCGCCAAGAACCTCAAGGCCATCGCCGTGGAGGGCAACGGCTCCTCCGACCTGCCCCCGGGCAAGGAGTACTCTGCCCTGTTCGCCGACATCTTCCGCAAGCTGACCGACACGGACATGATGCGCAAGTACCACAACCTCGGCACGGCCTCGAACCTCGAAGCCCTGAACGAGCTCAAGGCCCTGCCCTGGCGCAACCTCCAGGCCACCTCTGACCCGGGCATCGAAGGCATCACGGGCGAACGCTTTGCCGACGACACCCTGCTCAGAAACGCCGCCTGCTCGGGCTGCCCCGTGGGCTGCATCCACATCGGCTTCGTGCGCGAGAAGTTCCACAAGGACAACCAATACCTCTACCGCCAGGTGGGCTACGACTACGAGCCCATCTTCGCCACGGGCTCCATGCTCGGCCTGACCCACGCACCCGAAGTGCTGACGGTCATGGACGAGGTGGAGAAGGCGGGCCTCGACGTCATGAGCGGCGGCGTGGCCCTGGCCTGGGCCACGGAGGCCCTGGAGAAGGGCGTGGTCACGCAGGAGCAGACCGGGATCGATCTGCGCTTCGGCGACGCCCAGGGCTACATGCGGGCCGTGCACATGCTCGGCGGCGCCGTGAACGACTTCTGGCGCACACTGGCCGGAGGGACCATGGCCGCGGCCGCGCGCTACGGCGGCGAGGATTTCGCCTGCGTGCTCGGCCAGGAGATGGCCGGCTACGCCACGGGCGAGGTCTTCTACGTGGCCCAGGGCCTGGGACTGCGCCACTCGCACCTGGACACCGGCGCCTACACCTACGACCAGTCCAAGGCCCCCAAGGACGTGGACAAGGCCCTGGCCTTCCTGCTCGAGGACGAACGCGAGCGCGTCATCCTGACCTCCATGGTCTCCTGCCTCTTCGCCCGCAAGGTCTACGACCCCGAGACCCTGCGCCAGTGCCTGGCGGTCCTCGGCGGCCAGGCCCTGGCCGACGGCCTGGACGAGGCCGCCGCCCGCATCCAGAAACTGCGCTGGCAGGCCCGCGCCGCCGGCGGCTACGACCCCATGAACGTTCGCATCCCCAAGCGCTTCCTGGAGGTCGAGACCTGGAAGGGCCGCACCGACCCGCAGTATCTGGAAGAACTCCGCCTGGCCTACGCCGGGGCCATCCGGGAGATGTGCGGCCAGGATTGAAAGCGGCATGGATAACGGGCACCGAAGCCCCGTTCTTTCGGGAGGTTATGCATGGAAAACCGGGATGTCCGCTGGCGCCAGCGTTTTGCGCAGTTCGAGAAATCCTTCGCCCTGCTGGAATCGGCCATTGCCATCGAAAGGCTGACCGTCATCGAGCGCGCCGGGCTGATCCAGTTCTTTGAAATGGCCTTCGAGCAGGGCTGGAAGCTGCTCAAGGATTATCAGGAGTCGGTAGGGTTCGAGATCGTCAGCCCGCGTCAGGCCATCAAGCAGGCCTTCCAGTCCGGACTCGTCGCCGACGGCCACGCCTGGATCGGGGCCCTGGAAGACCGCAACCTGACCACACACACCTACAACGAGCAGACGGCTTTGGCCGTGGAGGAAAAAATCCGCTCGTCCTATCACCCTCTGCTCAAAGCCCTGCACGAAACCTTCACCGCAAAGGCCCGCGAGGAACGATGAACGACCTTTCCCGGACCGGGCTGCGGGACGGCGACATCGCGCTCATCGTCAATGCGGCGAAACGCTTCCCAGAAATCCGCCAGCTCGTGCTTTTCGGCTCGCGGGCAAAGGGCACGCACAAGCCGGGCTCGGACGTCGATCTGGCCATCAAAGGCAACCGGCTGACCTACGACACCCCTGTCCGCCTGGCCGGCATCCTCAACGAGGAACTGCCGCTCCCCTATTTCTTCGATGTGGTGGATTACGAAACCATAACGGAACGGCAGCTGGTCGAGCACATCGACCGCGTCGGCATCGTACTGCTCGATCAGTCCTGAGTCCCGAGGGCGACCTGCGCCACCCTGCGATACTCCGGACCCGACGGACGCAGGACGCTCTGCCAGAGCACGACGCTGTCCACACCGAACGCGGGCCAGTCCCGCGTCAGCGCCCTGGCGAGGCCCGGCCAATCGTCCCCCCTGGCAGCCTCCCTGACCCGGGCCACGGTGACGTGGGCGGCGAAGGGCCTGGTTTCGGCGGCAAAGCCCTCACGGGACAATTCAACGTCCAGGGCTGCGAAATATTCAGCGCACTCCCGCATGCCTTCGGCGAATCCCAACCAGACTACGCGCGGCGCGCCCCGGAGCGGAAAAAAACCTCCCGCCCCGCCCTGCAGTTCGAACCGACCCCGAGCCGCCGCCCGCATGGCCTTGACGATGCCCCCGACCATCGCCTCGTCCGTCTCTCCCAGGAACTTGAGCGTCACGTGCGCCAGCTCCGGCCGCACCCAGGAAACCTTCGACGCCAGCCGGCCCTTCCAAGCGGCCTGGATCTCGCGGATGGCCTGCGCGTAGTCTTGGGGTATGGGGATGCCGATGAACAGCCGCATGTGTGGTACCGCCTGATACGTAACGTGAGGGAAAGGCATGGATTCCCGCCTTCGCGGAAATGACGACGAGGTGAGGCGCATTGTGCGTGAATTGATCGGAAATTCGCCGATGGGACAGGCGCAGCCTGTCGCATAGTGCGAGCGTCATCCCCGCGCAGGCGGGGATCCATCTTGCATTCCCCCATCTCTAAAAGGCGGGCAGTCCCCGCTTCCGCGCCAAGCGAGTCCTGGACGGGGCGGCGCGGGCGCGTCGACTGTCCGACCGATCCAGGCATCGTTTGGTTCCCCGTCGTCAACCGCCCCAAGCACACCCAAGCGCCCTGCACGCGACGGGGAACCACTACGAGGCCGGCGAGGAAGTTTCGACGCGTCCGCGCCGCCCCGTCCAGGACTCGCGCCCCCGCCGAGGCCCCTTCCCTCGCCATCATCTACAAAGCCATCTCACCGCCATCCTCCGCATAAGCCCCGACCAACTCCCACAGCGTCCGCACCCCGAACCCCGTGCCACCGGGCCTGAAGACCGAGACGTTCTCGTCGGTCCAGGCCGGGCCGGCGATGTCCAGATGGGCCCAGTCCACGCCCTCGGGCACGAAGTTCTTCAGGAACATGGCCGCGTAGATCGCCCCGCCCTCGCGCGTGGCGATGTTCTTCAGGTCCGCGACGTCGCTTTTCAGCGGCACGCCGTATTCGGCCCACAGTGGCATGGGCCAGTAGCGCTCGCCCACGCGGCTGCCGCCCTCGCGGATGCGCTGGTCAAGTTCGGCCGTGGTGGCGAACACGGCGGCGACCTTGGTGCCCAGGGCTACGAGGCAGGCGCCGGTCAGGGTGGCCAGGTCCACCAGGATCTCGGGCTCGAAGCGCGCGCTGTAGGCCAGGGCGTCGGCCAGGATGAGGCGGCCTTCGGCGTCGGTGTTGAGTATCTCGACGGTCTTGCCGTTCATGGCCGTGACCACGTCGCCGGGTTTGGTGGCCCGACTGCCCGGCACGTTCTCGGTGCACGGCAGCAGCCCCACCACGCGCCGCGGCGAACCGCCGGCCAGGCCGATGGCCTTGAACAGGCCCAGGATGGCGGCCGCGCCGGCCATATCACCCTTCATCTCATGCATCTTGGCCGCGGGCTTCAGGGAAATGCCGCCCGTGTCGAAGGTCACGCCCTTGCCGACGAAGACCAGGGGACGGCCGCCGTCCGGGTCCGAGTCCAAGACTATGAAGCGGGCCGGCGTGTCGCTGCCCCGAAAGACTGAAGCGAAGGAGCCCATGCCCATGGCGATGATCTCCTCTGGCCCGAAGGCCTGCACGCTGAATCCGTACTGCGCTGCCAGCCCGCTAGCCACACCTGCCAGATGCTCGGGCGTGGCCACGTTGGACGGTGTGTTGACCAGGTCGCGCGCCAGGCGCACGCCTTCGGCCACGGCCATGGCGCGGTCCAGCCGGACCCGCATGTCATCACCGCCCCCCAGGATGGCGAAACTCACGGGGGCATCGTCCTCGCCGGGGTCCGACTTGAAGGTCGTGAACCTGTACCCGGCCAGCAAGACGTCCGTGACGCATTCCGCGGTCATGTCCCCATCCAGCCCCAGCCTGTCCAGATGCCCGGCGTCTACGGCCAGACGGGCGAGTTCCTGGCCTGCCGCGGCGCGCACGGCCGTGCCCACGGCGGAGCGGAATGCGTCGGCATCGACCTCGTCCGCCTTGCCCAGGCCGACCAGAAAGCATGACCCGGCCGCGCCGGAACACAGCCGCGTCCGCCCGGCCTTGCCGGAAAAGGCCATATCAGGGTCCACGCCGAGGGCCACGAGCATCTCCCGATCCTCCCCGGCCCAGAAAACGCCTTCGGCCCTGAACATGACGAGGGTCGCGCCGCCCGATTCATCGCAACTTCGAAAGATTTCAATATTCATCATTGCCTCATCGCTCAAAAATGGTGACATTAGAGTCAAAGGACATACGAGTCTTGGGCGCCCGAGTAAAGGTACGCGCCCGAAGCCGGACACGACTTCCCGCGCATACGCTATCAGGAGAACCCGCATGGATCACAACCGCACCGTCGCCGTTCTCGGAGCCACGGGCTACATCGGAGGCCGCCTCGTCCCGGCGCTGCTGGACCGCGGCTGGCGTGTCCGGGCCGTGGGCCGCAACCCCGACAAGCTGCGCTGCCGGGCCTTCGCCTCGAACCCGAACGTCGAACTGGCCCGCGCCGACGCCCTGGACGGCCCGGCCCTGACCGAGGCCCTGCGCGGCTGCTTCGCGGCCTACTATCTGGTGCATTCCATGTTTCCGGGGGTCAAAGACTTCGAAGACCGCGACAAGCGGGCCGCCATGACCATGCGGGACGCCGCGGCCGAGGCCGGGCTTGCGCGCCTGGTCTACCTGGGCGGCCTGGGCGATCAGGACGGCGATTTGAGCGCGCACCTCAAGTCCCGCATGGAGGTCGGCGAAATCCTGGCCGGCGGCCCCGTGCCCCTGACCTGGCTGCGCGCGGCCATGATCATGGGCTCTGGCAGCGCATCCTTCGAGATCCTGCGCTACCTGGTGGAACGCCTGCCCGTCATGGTCACCCCGGCCTGGGTCAAGTCCCTGTCCCAGCCCATCGCCGTGACCAACGTCATCGACTACCTCTGCGGCTGCCTGGACGTCCCCGAAACCGCCGGACGCACCTTCGACATCGGCGGCCCCGACGTCCTGAGCTACCGCGAACTCTTCGACGTCTATGCCCGCGTGGCCGGCTTGCACAAACGCATCATCATCCCCGTGCCCGTGCTCACGCCCAAGCTCTCGTCGTACTGGATCCAGCTGGTCACGCCGGTGCCCACGAGCCTCTCCCGGCCCCTGGCCGAGGGCCTGCGCAACAAGGTCGTGTGCCGCGAAAACACCATCCGCGAATTCATCCCCACCCGCCTGCTGTCGCCCGAGGAGGCCATCGCCCGCGCCCTGGACCGCACGGTCCGGCACGAGGTCGAGACCTGCTGGTCCGACGCCGGCAGCCTGCGCGTGCCAGAATGGATCGACTGCGGCGACGCGCCCTATGCCGGCGGGACGGTCTTCGAGTCGGCCCACACCGTGACCCTGTCGGCTACGCCGGCGCAGGTCTGGCACGTCCTGACCCGCCTGGGCGGCGACGAAGGCTGGATGTACGGGGACTGGCTGTGGCGGATGCGCGGCCTGCTCGACAAACTCATCGGCGGAACGGGCCTGCGCCGGGGCCGCCGCCACCCGAGCGACCTGCGCGTCGGCGACGCCCTGGATTTCTGGCGCGTGCTGGTGGTGGAGGAGAACCGCCGCCTGCGCCTGCTGGCCGAGATGAAGGTGCCGGGCGAGGCCCTGCTGCAGTTCGACGTGGAAGAGCGCGGCCCGAATCGCACCGCCCTGACCCTGCGCGCACGCTTCCTGCCGCGGGGTTTATGGGGTATCGTCTACTGGAAGGCGCTCGCCCCCGTGCATACGCCGCTGTTTCGGGGCATGCTCACGGCCCTGGCCCGCAAAGTCGGGGGGACCATCCTGTCCGGACCCGTCACGCCACCCAAGGAGGACTCGCAATGTCGAATATCCTGACCGAACCCCGCTCCCGCGAAACGACCATTAACGACCCCGACGTGCGCCGCAGCCTCGAAGCCATCCTGAACGGCCAGCGCAGCGGCGTTCTGGCCACGTGCTTCATGGACATCCCCCTGTGCAGCCAGATGGCCTTCGCCGCCGACGAGGACCTGCGAACCCTCATCGTGGTCACGCCCAAGCAGACCGCCAAGCATGACAACATGAGCGCCAACCCCAACGTGTCCTTTCTGGTCAGCACGGCCAGGAACGACCCGGCGGACCCGGCGCAGGCCCAGGCCCTGACCGTCACGGCCTTCGCCACGGAACTCGACGGCGAGCGCCGCCACCGCGCCGTGACCCTGTTCACGCGCAAGCACCCGAACCTCGCGGCCTTTGCCTCGGCCTCGGGCAACGCGGTCATGGAGCTCAGGATCGGCACCTATTTCCTGGTCGACAACTTCCAGCAGGTCACGCGCATCGCCATGGGGTGATATTTTCGGCGCGCGTCCGGCCGGTTCTGGACAACCGGCCAGAATTCGAGAATATTTCCCGAGAAGGTATTTGCATCGGACAACCCGCGCGTCCCGGAGGCGCGCCACGGCAAGGAGAAACATCATGAACAGACCCATCCGCCTGGGGATCAGCCGCTGCCTGCTCGGGGACAAGGTCCGCTATGACGGAGGGCACAAGCACGACCCGTTCCTGACCAAAACTCTCGGCGAGTACGTGGAGTACGTCCCGGTCTGCCCCGAAGTGGAATGCGGCCTGCCCATCCCGCGCGAAGCCATGCGCCTCGTGGGGGACCCCGACTCCCCGCGGCTTTTGACCCAGAAGAGCGGCATCGACCACACGCGGCGCATGAAGGAGTGGGCCGCCAAACGCCTCGACGAACTGGAAGGCGAAGGCCTGTGCGGCTTCATCTTCAAGAGCAAGTCGCCGTCGAGCGGCATGGAGCGAGTCAAGGTCTACTCGGACACGGGCAACCTCATCGGACAATCCGTGGGCATCTTCGCCCGCATGTTCATGGAGCGTTTCCCCCTGCTGCCCGTTGAGGAGGAAGGCCGGCTGCACGACGTCCACCTGCGGGAGAACTTCATCGACCGCATCTTCGTGCTGCGGCGCTACCGCGACATGCTCAAGGGGGGCCAGACCCTGGGCAACCTCGTGACCTTCCACACGCGCCACAAGCTGCAAATCCTGGCCCACAGCCCGGAAATCTACCGCGCCATGGGCCGGCTGGTGGCCAAGGGCAAGGAAATGCCCAAGGAGCAGCTTTTCAGGAGCTACCACGAACACCTCATGACGGCCATGCGCATGAAGGCCACGCCGCCCAAGCACCGCAACGTGCTGCAGCACATCATGGGCTACTTCAAGAACGACCTCCTGGCCGACGAGAAGCAGGAGCTCCTGGACCTGATCAACCAGTACGCCGGGGGCATCATCCCCCTCATCGTGCCGGTGACCCTGCTCAATCATTACGTCATGAAATACGAAGACTTCTACCTGCAGGACCAGACCTACCTGCGGCCCCACCCCGTGGAACTCAAGTTGCGCAATCACGCCTGACGACACCCCGCAGGAGGATCCCATGGGCAGCGCCTACGACATCATCGCCAGATACGACCCCGAGTTCCCGCGCAAGCGGGCCGGGAGCCTGATGACAGACACGACGGAATTCATGAACATCCAGTACGGCGACGTGATCGAGCTGGACGGGAAGCATTTCCTGGTGCTGCGGGACGAGAAGGAGCGCAGCTTCGGGGTGGAGGATCCCAAATACTGGGTCAAGCGCTGCCGCGAGCTGGACACCGGGGAGCGCAAGATCCTCAAGCTCGTGTTTTACGAAAAGTTTCCCGTGTCCCTGGGCAGCATGGAGATCGAATGCTTCCGCAGCCCGCGCAAGGAGGCCCGCATCCTGGACCTGGTGCGCGGCGACGGGCGCTTCATGCAGGGCTATTCGCGCGACGACGCGGCCGGGAACAATGTGCGCGTCCTCGACGTGGTCCGCGGTGATCTCCTGTCCCTGGCCATCGACAAGCTGGAGGCCGACCACAGGACCTACTTCTTCGAACTGCTGCCGGACATCCTGGAGAAATTCGCCGAGGCCTGCCGGGCCATCGACTTTCTGCACCGGCACGGCGAGAACCACGGCGACATCCGCCGCGACCACCTGTGGCTCGAACATGGCACGGGCAACTACGTCTGGATTGACTTCGACTATACCTACGAGTTCCAGGAGAGCCCTTCGGGCCTGGACATCTTCGGCCTGGGCAACCTGCTGCTCTATCTGGTCGGCAAGAAATTCTGCACCACCTTCAACATTCCCCGCCCGGAGTTCGACGGCCTGCCGGGCGTGCACCTGGAGCCCGCCGACTTCTCCATGCTCTTCAAAAATCGCCTCTCAAACCTGCGCAAAGTCTACCCCTATGTGCCTGAGACCCTGAACAACGTGCTGATGCACTTCTCCACCGCCTCGGAGGTGTTCTACCCCTCGGTCGGGGAAATGCTGGATGAGCTTCTGCCCTGTATCGACGTAATCCGCCGCGGGCGGATCAACGCGTAAGGAGACATCATGGACCCCAAGAAAATTCTCATCGCGGTGGACGCATCCGAGAACTCGGCCCGTGCGGTGAACTACGTGGCCGACCTGCTGGGCGGCAGCAGCGGCTTCATGATCACGGTGCTGTACATCGAGCGCCCGCCCAACCGCGACCTGTTCGCCGACGAGGCGTCCTGGGTCGAGGCCGGCCAGACGCAGGAACTGCGCATCCGCACCTTCCTGAAGCAGGCCAGGACCACCCTGACCGCCGGAGGCCTGGCGCCGGATGCCGTGACCATCGACTATGTCCCGCACTGCCAGTCGCCGGTCAACCCGGGGGCGGCGGAGTGCAGCATCGGCACGTCCATCGCCCGCGACATCCTGCAGTACCAGCAGCGCGGGGACTTCGGGACCCTGGTCATCGGACGCCGCGGCGTGTCCAGGGCCGAGGAGTTCCTGTTCGGCAGCGTAACCACCAAGGTCACCCATTTGGCCAAGGACTGCACCGTCTGGGTCGTACAATAAGGAGGAACAATGCCCTGTCTCGAACTCACGACCAACGTGCGCATCACTGACAAAAGCACCCTGATGCGCGCCCTCTCGGACTGCGTCTGCAAAGGCCTGGGCAAGGCCGAAACCTACATGATGGTCATCGTCAACGGCGAAGTGCCCATGCTCTTCGGCGGCAGCGAGGAGCCCGTGGCGCACCTGACCCTGCGGGCCCTGAACCTGAAGGAGGAGGCCATCCGCGTCCTGGCCGGGGACCTGACCGCCATCGTGCAGGACAGGCTCGGCATAGAGAGTCAGCGCACGTACATCGTGTTCATGGACGCCGACATGGGCAAATGGGCCTGGGACGGCCGCGCCTTCGCCTGAGGGGCGGCTTGCCTGGCGGGGAGGCCTCGTGTACAGGGTCCGGGCGCCGGATCGCTTCCGGCCCAATCCTACACGAGGTGTGCCATGACCGAGAAGAATTACGCCCAGAGCATCGCCGGCGACCTGTTCCGCATGATCGAATCCGCCAAGGAACAGGGCGTGGGCGTCGACAAGGGCTTCCGCAACCAGGCCATGTCGAGCCCCGGCATGTCCCTGACCTATCTTTTCCTGAACAAGTCCGACCTGCTGAAGGTCCCGGCCCTGCCCGGACCGGTCAAGAAGCAGGTCCGCCGCTCCAACGCCCTGGCCGTCATCGAGCTGGCCGACGCGGGCGGCGTGAAGCAGACCGCGGGCATCCACCTCATCTGGTCCAGCGCCAAGCCCTGCTCGGGCATCGAGTCCGAGGCCGAGATGCTTGACGGCATCCAGATCCAGGGCCTGGCGGCGTTCACGGCCCAGATCAAGAGCGTGCTGCGCAACGACGCGCCGCACACCGTGGACCAGCTCGCCCCGGACCAGGCCGAGTAACCCCTCCCCATCCCGCCGTACGACCCGGAGACGCCCATGCTGCTCAAGCTCTGCCTGTCGACGGTGATCTGCGCCTTCATCGGCTGGATCACCAACTTCATCGCCATCAAGATGCTCTTCCACCCCCGCCGGCCCGTGCAGATCGGCAGCCTGACGGTGCAGGGCATCTTCCCCAAGCGCCAGAAGGCCCTGGCCATGAACCTGGCCGCGGTCATCGAAGGCGAGCTCCTGTCCCACGACGACATCCGCCAGGCCATGCAGCGGCCTGAATTCTCGGCCCGCCTGAAGGAACGCATCCTGGACGGGTTCTCGGAGTTCCTGTCCACGCGCCTGGGGAGCCTGAACCCCATGATCGCCATGTTTCTGGACGGCCCCATGATGGAGAAGGTCAAGGGGCTCCTGGACAAGGAACTGGACCGCATCGTGCCGGGCCTGCTTGAGACGGCCACAGGAGAACTGGAAAACAGCCTCGATTTCCGCCGCATCATCCAGGACAAGATCGAGAACCTGTCCATGGAACGTCTGGAGGCACTGCTCATGTCCATCATGGCCAGGGAGTTCCGCTTCATCGAGGTCGTCGGAGCCGTGCTCGGCGCCATCATCGGCCTGATCCAGGGCCTGCTGTTCTTCTGAGCCCAACCCGCCGCCGTGACGAGAAAGGCCGCATCGCGCGGCCTTTTTTCGTTCCAAAGCAGGACGTGAGGCCCCTCACTCAGGACTCGATGACCTTCTTCAGGTCGACGCCGAACTTGCGCATCCGGTTCAGAACCGTCAGGCGGTTCACGCCCAGGATTCTGGCCGCCTCGGATTTGTTGCCGCCCGCCTCGCGCAGGGCGTCGAGGAGCTGTTCCTTCTGGCCGGATGGTGCCGCGGGCGCAGGGGCATGGTCCGTGAATCCCCCGGCAAAGGCGCCCGGCAGGTGGCGGGGCTCGATGTGGCCGCCGTCGGCCAGGACGAAGGCGTACTCCAGGCTGCTCTTGAGTTCGCGCACGTTGCCCGGCCAGGAATAATCCATGAACAGCCGCAGGGTCTCGGGGCTCAGGCCCTTGATGTCCTTGTCGCTCTTGACTCGCAGGCGGTGGATGAAATGGTCTGCCAGCAGCGGGATGTCCTCCTTGCGCTCGCGCAGGGGCGGCAGGTGCACGGGGATGACGTTGATGCGGAAGAAGAGGTCCTCGCGGAACAGGCCGCGCGAGATGAGCTCCGGCAGCACCTTGTTGGTGGCGGTGATGATGCGCACGTCCACGGACAGGGGGCGGTTCTCGCCGACCCGCTCGAAGGTCTTGGTCTCCAGCACGCGCAAGAGCTTGACCTGCACCGGCAGCGGCAGGTCGCCGATCTCGTCCAGGAAGATGTCGCCCCCGCCGGCCGCCTCGAAACGACCCTGGCGGTGCCGGATAGCGCCGGTGAAGGCGCCCTTGACGTGCCCGAACAGCTCGCTCTCCAGCAGCGCCTCGTTCAGGGCCGCGCAGTTGACCTGCACGTAGGGCTCTTCCCGGCGCGGGCCCAGATCGTGGATGGCGCGGGCGACCAGTTCCTTCCCCGTTCCCGACTCGCCACAGATGAAGACGGGAGCGTCGCTCTGGGCGGCCCTCTCGATGAGTTTGAAGACTTCGAGCATCCTGGAGGAATGGCCGACCATGCCGTGGAACATGGTCTTCTCCTCCAGCATGAGGGACAGCTGCTGCAGCTCGTGCTCCTTGCGGTCCAACTCCGTGAGGTCGATCATGGTCTCCACCGCCCCCAAGGGAGAGCCCTCCCGGGAGTTGAGGATCGAAGCGCTCTTGAGGATGGGCACGTAGGCGCCGTCCTTGCGCATGATGTGGCACTTGCGGCGGACGTAGCTGCCCTGCTCGAAGAGCATGCACCACCTCGACCGCGCCTCGGAACGTATCCTGCGGCAGGCGTCGCATTTGAAAATGGAGCAGTCCGAGCCGATGAGTTCGTCCCGGGAATACCCGGTGATCTCCTCCAGGGCCCGGTTGACCATGCGGATCACCCCGTCGGGATCGACCAGCAGCAACCCCTCCTGCATGATATCGACGATTTCCCGCCAATGGGTTTCAAGCGGGGGAGTTTGGGGGAGCGACTCCCTGGCTTCGGCCTGCGAGGCCGCATCACGATTGCCCATGCGTTTCACTCCATGGTTCGGAACTGTCCCGACACACTACGAGACAACGAGTTAGATGTTTAAAACTTAAACAAGTGTCACCATTGAATAAACACATGTCAATGTAATTTCCAAGCACGGGCGAAAGGGAAAAAAAATGATCAATGACTTCGGTACCATTTCACCGGGACAAGGGCACATTTTTGTGGTATGGCCATTGCAAAAATCTGAACCAACTGGAGAGGAAACGGACCCGAGTTCTTTTCACCATTTCGGAACAAGGAGTGAGCAATGCACACATTCGTACGCAGGGGAGTGTTCTGGGGCGCCCTTCTGCTCTGGCTGTGGCCCCTGTCCGCCATGGCCGCCACGGAGGAGGCCCCGGGCAGGCAGCTGGCCCGGCAGGCGGTCAAGGACGACGCGACCCGGTGGATCACCACGGACCACTCGAAACATCCCATCCTCAAGCAGCCATTCGAGAAACCCGAGGACGTGACCAAGGCCTGCCTGTCCTGTCACAACGAGGCGGCCACACAGATCCACAAAACCATCCACTGGACCTGGAAGGACCCGGCCGACCCCTCGGGCGAGACCGGCAAGGGCGGCCTGTCCGTCAACAACTTCTGTATCGCCGTGGGCTCCAACGAGCCGCGCTGCACCTCCTGCCACATCGGCTACGGCTGGAAGGACAAGGACTTCGACTTTTCCAAGGCCGAGGCCGTGGACTGCCTCGTCTGCCACGAGACGACCGGGACCTACAAGAAGTTCCCGACCAAGGCCGGCTATCCCGTGACCAACGCGACCATGTTCGAGGGCAAGACCGAGTTCCTGCCGCCCGACTACAACGCCGTGGCCCAGTCCGTGGGCCGGCCGGACCGCAACAACTGCGGCACCTGCCACTTCTACGGCGGCGGCGGCGACGGCGTGAAGCACGGCGACCTGGACTCGTCCATGGCCAAGCCCAACAAGCAGCTCGACGTGCACATGGGCGTCGACGGCCAGAACTTCCACTGCAGCCGCTGCCACACCACCGACGCCCACAACATCGCCGGCCGCATCTACGCCACCCCGGCCTCCAAGGAGCGCAAGAGCCTCTTGGAGGACGACCTGACGCCCAAGATCATGTGCGAGTCCTGCCACGGCGCGCAGCCGCACAAGACCAACCAGAAGGCCAACGACCACACCGACAAGGTGGCCTGCCAGTCCTGCCACATTCCGACCTACGCCCGCGTCAACCCGACCAAGATGCACTGGGACTGGTCCACGGCCGGCGACACGAAGCGCGAGGCCAAGAAGGATGAGTTCGGCAAGCCCGATTACGACCCCAAGAAGGGCTCCTTCGTCTGGGGCAAGAACGTGGTCCCTCGCTACGAATGGTTCAACGGCTCCATCAAGGGCACCACGGCCAAGGACGTCATCGACCCCTCGGCCCCGGTGCGCATGTCCTGGCCCATCGGCGACGTCTCCGACCCTGCCTCCCGCATCTTCCCCTTCAAGGTGCACACGGGCAAGACGCCCTACGACAAGGTGCGCAAGACCATGGTCATCCCCAAGCTCTTCGGACCCAAGGACTCGGGCGCCTACTGGTCCGACTTCGACTGGGACAAGGCCATCGCCGTGGGCCAGGCCGCCAACGGGCTGCCCTACAGCGGAGAGTACGACTTCGTGGACACGGAGTACGTCTTCCCCATCACGCACATGGTGGCGCCCAAGGACCAGGCAGTGGCCTGCGTGGAATGCCACGCCAAGGCCGGGCGGCTGGACCATCTGGGCGGATTCTACATGCCGGGCCGCGACTCGGTGCGGCTCCTGGACATGGGCGGCTGGGCCATGGTCGGGGCGTCGCTGCTGGGCGTGGTTCTGCACGGCCTGGGGCGTTTCCTGAGTTCCGCCGGACGTCGCAAGGAGTAAGGACATGAAAGCCAAGAAGAAGATCTACCTGTACACGCGTTTCGAGCGCTTCTGGCACTGGGTGCAGTCGCTGCTCATCTTCCTGCTGCTGCTGACGGGCTTCGAGGTCCACGGCACGTTCACCCTGTTCGGGTTCCAGAAGGCGGTGGAGTACCACAACTTCCTGGGCCTGACCTGGATCGTCCTGTTCGTCTTCATCGTCTTCTGGGTGCTGACCACGGGCGAGTGGCGGCAGTACATCCCGACGACGAAGAAGCTCTTCGAGGTCATCGGCTACTACGGTTCCGGCATCTTCAAGGGCTTGCCGCACCCGGTGCAGAAGTCCAAGGAGGCCAAGCACAACCCCCTGCAGCGCCTGACGTACCTGGGCCTGACGGCGATCCTGCTGACCCTGCAGATGGGCACGGGCCTGCTGTACTGGCTCTACAACGACTGGGCCATCTGGAACCTGACCTTCCTGAACCTGCGCCTGCTGGCGCTGATCCACCTGGCCTGCGCCTTCGCCATCCTGGCCTTCGTGGTGGTCCACGTCTACATGACCACCACCGGCCACACCCTGACCAGCCACGTCGCAGCCATGTTCAGCGGCTGGGAGGAGGTCGAGGAAGGCGAAGTGGCCGAGTGGGAAGTGCACGAGAAACGCTGAATCATCCTCCCCTCCCGATACGGGGCCGCGTTCCGTCGCCTGACGGGCCGCGGCCCTTTCCGTTGGAGGAGCGAACGTGTGCGAGTTTGCTTTGCCATGGCGGGTGCAAAGGTGTAAGCGCAAGGCACAACCCGGCCCGGGCCTGGCTGGACGTGAACGGAGCCTGATTCATGCGCAAAACAAAATTTCTTTCTAAAAGCATACTCAACATCACACTTCCGTATTTCGTTTTTTCCTCCTTGTGGATTCTCATATCCGATCAAATTCTCGCAATGCTTGACCTTGATCCGAACACTGCGCTGCGCTGGTCCATGTACAAAGGGTGGGGATTCGTCTTCGTTTCGGCATTCCTTCTGATGATCCTCATCCGCTTCAACCTGGCACGGCATGAGGAGCTCCTGAAGCGCCTTGCGGAGAGCGAGGAGCGTTTTCGCCTTGTGTGCGACAATCTCCCCGAGAGCTATGTGTACCAATTCACGTTGGAACCGGACGGGACGCCCCGATTTCTTTACCTCAGCGCCGGTTTTGAGAGACTCCACGGCCTCCGTACTGAAGACGTGATACGCGACGCCGGCCTGCTGTATCGCCAGGTGGCGCCGTCACAACTGCAGGAGCTGGAAGCTGGGCAAGCCGAAAGCGTCAAAGATCTCTCGGATTTCATGATGAAGCTCTCCATGCGTCGCTCCGATGGAGTCTGGCGATGGTTCCAAATTTGTTCACGACCGCGACGTCTGGCCGACGACCGGATCATCTGGGACGGGATCATCACCGACATCTCGGAGCAGATGGAGTCACAGCAGGAAATTCGCAGAACGAACGAACTGCTGGAACAGGCCGGCGAAATAGCCGGATTCGGGGGATGGGAGTTCGATGTGCAAACCCGGCAAGGCACCTGGACTGGCGAGGTGGCCAAAATCCACGATTTGCCCCCTGCGGAGAGAGAAGGCGTCGATCAAGGGCTGAGTTTCTATACGGAAACATCGAGGGGCAAGATCGAGCGCGCGGTGCAGGACGCCATTGAGCGGGCCCTCCCGTACGACCTGGAACTGGAGATGCAAACACGCGCCGGAAACAAAAAATGGGTCAGAACCGTGGGAAGACCCGTCATGGAAGAAGGCCGAGTCGTGAAGGTTGCCGGCGTCATCCAGGACATCACCGACCGCAAACGCGCGGAAACGGCCCTGCGGGAGAGCGAACACCACTTCCGCACGCTGGCCAACGCCGGAAAAGCTCTGATCTGGACATCCGGCCCCGACATGCTCTGCGACTATTTCAATGACACATGGCTGAAGTTCACGGGCCGGACCATGGAACAGGAACTCGGCAACGGCTGGGCCGAGGGCGTGCACCCGGACGATCATTCCCGCTGTCTGGAATTCTACGTCTCGAAATTCAACCGCCGCGAGGCATTCGAAATCGAGTACCGACTGCGTCACGCCGACGGCTCCTACCGGTGGATTCTGGACCTCGGCAACCCTCGCTATGACAGCGAGGGAACGTTCCTCGGATATATCGGACACTGCTACGACGTCACCGAACGCAAGCACAACGAGCAGGCGCTCATTCAGGCCAAGGACGCCGCCGAAGCCGCCAACAAGGCAAAGAGCGCATTTTTGGCCAACATGAGCCACGAAATCCGCACGCCGCTGAACGGCGTCATGGCCATGCTGCAAGTCCTGGAGATGACGCCGCTGGACCCTGACCAGGCCAAGTACGCGTCCATGGCCATGACGTCCTCGGAGCGGCTCTCTCGCCTTCTGACGGACATCCTCGACCTGTCCCGCATCGAGGCCGACAGGATGACCCTTCGCGAAGAGGCATTCGAGATCGGCAATCTGTGCGACTCCGTGCTTGAACTCTTCCTTGTCGCCTCCAGGGAAAAGGGCCTCTCGCTGAAGACTTCGCTGGACCCGGCCCTCCCGCCCAGACTGCTCGGGGACGAGTCGCGGCTGCGGCAGATCCTGTTCAACCTGATCGGCAACGCC
Organism: Desulfomicrobium salsuginis; assembly: GCF_054657795.1. NCBI lineage: Bacteria > Pseudomonadati > Thermodesulfobacteriota > Desulfovibrionia > Desulfovibrionales > Desulfomicrobiaceae > Desulfomicrobium > Desulfomicrobium salsuginis. The sequence goes on from NZ_BAAHYA010000002.1 coordinate 1,535,343, forward strand.
ATAAAATTCACCGAAACGGGCTCCGTCCATCTGGAGATGACGCCGCTGCGGTTCGCCAATGCGGAGATGCTCGTGCTGATAAGCGTCACCGACACGGGCATCGGCATTTCACCCGATCGGTTGGACGAGTTGTTCCAGCCCTTCACCCAGGTCGAAACCTCCTACACCCGGAAATATCAGGGCGCGGGTCTCGGGCTGTCCATAGTGCGCAGGCTCGTTGAACTCATGGGCGGCCACATATCCCTGGACAGCCTGCCTGGGGAAGGGACCGCCGTGCATGTCGTCCTGCCCCTGAAGTTGCCGCCTGCGGCCGGCACACCCGCGCAGACGGACACTGCGACGCGGAACGACACGCCCAGGGGCATCCGTATCCTGCTGGCCGAGGATGACTGGTCCAACGCTTTCGCCACCAAAACGCTTCTGGAAAAAAACGGATACGCGGTCTCCCTGGCCGTGAATGGGCAGGAGGTCATCGCCCTGCTTGAAACGCAGGAGTTCGACCTGATCCTCATGGACATCCAAATGCCCGTCATGGACGGGATCACGGCGACCAGGGCCATTCGCTCGTCGACACGCATCGGGCCGAAGAAGGACGTGCCCATCATCGCCCTGACCGCCTTCGCCATGACCGTGGACAAGGAAGCGTTTCTGGCTGCAGGGATGAACGGATTCCTGTCCAAGCCTGTAAAACTGGCGGACTTGCAGGCGGAATACCATAAAATCGCACACGGATCCGTCGGCTGAGGGGGACACGGACGGGGCGACTGCCTCACGGTGGAGACGATGAAGGCTACTGGGTGACCTATTCTTCGGGCACGAAGGGCTGCTCTTTCCTGGCCAGAACGTACAAAGGCTCTCTGACCCCCAGAATGGCTCCAAAATTGCGGAGCAATTCCAGCGCCGCCAGGGTGATGCTCTGCCCCTTGTCGATCAGGACCACGCCCTTTCCGCTCAAGACGGGGCTCATCAGCAGCATGCCTTCGTTCAGTTCGTCTATCCCGACGCTGCGGATCTCACTCTTCTGCCGTCTCTGCACGACCTCGGCCAACGCCGAAACGACTCGCGCATCATACACACCCGACTCCTCCCGCATACGCTGCAACGTCTCGTCGGAGTCGATGCCGACATTGTCCTGATCTACGAAATCAAGGGCCGCCTTCAAGATCCTGGCGCCCGTACATGGGTTCCCGGTCAGGGGCAGTTCATGTTCGGACACCATCTCGACCACGCCCTCCAGGCGGGGCACGTGCCGCAACAGGCTGCCCGCCATGGCCGGATGCATCAGGAATATCTGCTGCTCCTCCTTCGACAGTTCCTGGCCGGTGATCTTCCGCTCAAGGATGTCCATGGGGAGGGATATACACCCGATCTGACTGAGCATGGCCGCAAGTTCGTATTTCCAGCTGCCTTTCAGCCCGAGGACCTGCACCATGTCCGCGACCAGGGGCTTGGCTTTCTCCGCACGCCCGAAGGCTTTGGGGCTGACCGACGCGAGCAGGTCCGACAGGACCTGGATGCAGCCGCGCAAGGTGCCATGGAGAAGTTGCTTCTCCGAGATTGCCAGCCTGTACTGCCGCAACCCGTCGTTGACCGCCAGGAGGAGCGCGTCCGGTGAGCACGGCTTGGTCAGCAACCGGAAAATCCCCCCCCTGTTCACGGCGGAGATGGCCGTATCGAGGTCGGCGTGGCCTGTCAGCATGATGCGGACCGTATCCGGCCATCGGTTCTTGATGACTCCCAGAAACTCGACCCCATCCATGACCGGCATCTTGAGGTCGGAAACGACGACGGCGAAGGGGCCGCCTGACTCCATCAACTGCAAGGCGTCCAGGCCGCTTCCGGCTGTCTCGATCACGAAGTGCTTGCGCAGGTTGCGCCGAAACGTCTCAAGCACGAATTTTTCATCATCGACAAAAAGAATCTGTTCGCTCATGGACCCTCACCATTGGTTGTCTCAAGCGACTTGACCGCAGCCCGTCATATCTTCCCTGGCCTGCGGATGCGTTCTTTGCGAGCAGCATCAGTGCGCCGTGTCGAGTTCTGCTTCAAGCGAATCCTTCCACTTGGCAAATTTCGCTTCTCCATCCTCCACGTCAAAGAGAACACGTGCAAAGGAATGCGGAGCGTAACCGCTCAATCGCACGTAGCGATTGTGCATTTCAACATCGACATAGTGTAAAATTGCGGCCAAATGCGACAATTCAGGACCCTGAAGAATGCCGTGATGCTGGGCTATGGCGATAACGATGGGTTCGGAAAAACCCCACAACCCCAACAGGTACGCGCCGACTTCGGCATGTGTCACACACAGCTCGTCCGCCTCGACATGAGCCAGCGGGACATTTCTCCTCTGGGCGAGGAACAGAATCCGGACGTACTCGCCCGGGCACCCTTCGGCCAGGACGATCTTTCCGACATCATGCAGAAGGCCGCACAGGAATGCGTCCTCGGCAGCCTTGCCTCCCGCGCCTTCCCCGCGCCTGACCGCACGGCAACAGCGCGCCACGTCGATACAGTGGGTCCAGAGTTTTTCCGTATCAAAACCCGGATACATGTCCGGATCCAGGGTCTTGAAGACGCGGTCGGCCAGCACCAACCCCCGTATGAGGTTGACGCCGAGAATGGTCACGGCCTGCAAAATGTCGCTCACTCTGCGCGACAGCCCGAAATACGGCGTGTTGATGAGTTTCAGGATGCCGGTCGTCAGGCTCATGTCTTGGGAGACAATCCCGGCCAACGTCTGATTCGAGGTATTTTCGTCCCTGAGCGCCTTGGTCAGGTCCGTGTACACTTTCGGCACCACGGGCAGATGCTCCATGCGATGCACGACCGCCCGCAGACGCTCGTTCATGAGGAGAAAGCGAAGCCTCGAAGCCGATTGGACGGCATCGAGGAGTTCCGTCGGACTGACCGGCTTGTTCAGCAACTGGTGCGCAGCGACGAGGAGGCTCGAAACGACTCCATCCTCGGCCTCGGATGTCATCAGGATGCGCATGGTCATGGGCCAGCGCTCCCTGACCCTCACCAGCAAGTCTTTCCCGACCATGTCAGGCAGCCTGGCGTCGGTCACGATGACGTCGCAGGCGGTGGAAGAGAGCACCTGCTCCGCCTGACTCGCTGAAGTCGTCAACAGAAGGTCGATGGGAAGCTTCCTGGACGTGACGATACGCCGGAGACTCTGATGCACGATGGCGTCGTCATCGACGAAGAGCACCTTGAGCTTATCCACGACGCAGATCCTCGTCCCTTCCCGCTACGGGCAGGGAAATGATGAACGTGGTGCCCTGTCCGGTTTCGGTTTCAAAGCGGATTTCGCCCCCATGCTCTTTGACCACCACGCGATGGGCGATGAAAAGACCCTGGCCCGTGCCCTTGCCCACGGGCTTGGTCGTGAAGAACGGTTCAAAGATATGATCCCGGGCGTGGGGGGGAATGCCCGTCCCGTTATCCGTGACCCGGATGCGAACCAGGTCCCCCAGACTTCGGGTCTCGATCGTGATCTTGCCCGACCGTTCCGTTCCCGTGGGCGCGTCCATGACCGCGTGGGCGGCATTGACCACAAGATTGAGCAGCACCTGACCGATACCCTGCGAGGAGCACATGACGCGCGGCAGGTTCGGATCGAGGTCCACCGCCATGTCGGCCGCATATTTCCACTCGTTGCGCGACAGGGTGACCGTCTTCTCGACCAGTTCGTTCAGGTCGACCTCCTCATGCCTGTCGTGGCCCGGGTGCGCGAACTGCTTGACCGAATTGACGATGGCTGAGATCCGGTCGAGCCCCTGCATCGTCTCGGAGAGCGCCGAGGGGAGTTCTTCGAGGTAGAAGGGAATCTGCAACCCCTCCTCCCGAGACTCCAAGGCCTTCCGGGCCTCCCCTTCTCCGACCGCGGCCCGGCAAGCGTCGAGCGCCAGCCCCAAATTTTCAACGCCCTCCTTGATGAACCACATGTTGTTCATGACGTATTGGGTCGGCGTGTTGATCTCATGGGCGATGCCTGCGGCCAGCTGACCGATGGCTTCGAGCTTCTGCGTCTGGAGAAGCTGGGATTCGAGCATCCTGCGCTCGGTGATGTCCAGAAAAAGCAGCCAGTATCCCAGGGGCTGACCGTCCCCGGCGTCTTGCGCCACAGGCGTGACCAGAACGAACCGGATCTCCTGACGGGCCTTCAGGCGCAGATCGAACCGGGAACCCGGCAGAAAACAGGCATCCCGGCCGAATATCGTGCCGAAAAGCGACCTGTCCTCTTCATGCACCAGGGGCGTCAGGGGCATGCCGACGAGGTCCTCCCGACACTGCCGCACCAGATCGCAAAAATGGTCGTTGCAGTATTCGACCGTGCCAGCCCTGTCGACCTGCACCAGTCCCTGACTCATGTTCTCCGCCAGGCTTCTGAAGAGCTGCTCGCTGCGCGCCAGGCTTTCCCTGGCTGCCCTGCGGCGGCTCACATCCTCGACGAACCCTTCGAAGTACATGACCCTGTCCTGTGCGTCGCGCACTAGGCGTCCGCGCAATCTGCCCCAGAACGTCGACCCGTCCGGCCGGACCAGGTTCACGTCTTTGGCGGAAATGTTGTCCTTCTCCAGGCCTTCGCGGATGAGCGCGTCCCTGTCCTCAGGGCACGCATACATCTGGCTGGATATATCATTGTAATAATTGATCATATTTTCGACAGAACGAAAACCGAACATCGTGGCCATGGTTTTGTTGACGCTGATGTAAACCCCTTCGGGAGTGCTCTGAAATATTCCCACGGGCGCATGGTCGAAGATGCTCTTGTACTTGCTCTCGATGGACTCCATGGTTTCCCGGATTCTGTCCGAAGCCGTCACGTCGCGGGAAACGACGACCCGGCCGATGCGTTTGCCGTCCCCATCGAGCAGATCGCTGCTGCGGACCATGAATCTGCCGGGCAGGTTGGGATACGTCACGGACACTTCACGCGACTGATGCCCTTCGGCCGACAGCCTGCACTCGGTACAGCCCAGCACCTCCCTGCACGTCCTGCCGACCACGTCCCTCGGCGTCAGCCCGAGCTTGTCCGTCAGGGACCTGTTGGCACGCTGAATGACCCCCGAATCGTCGACCAGGAACACCACGTCGGAAATGGTGTCGAAGGTGCGTTCGAGTTCCTCCTTGGCTCTCTCGATCATCGTCCGGTTCTTCAGGGGCTCCGTCACATCCTGGAGAAGGACCGCATATCCCGGAAATTTGTCCGAAATGTCGGGCAACTGGCTGACACATGCCTGAAAGAGCCGCTCGCCGGCGGATGACGGAAAGGTCACAAGACGCTCGAGCGTGCCTCCCGGTATCCCTTCCCCCTCGCGCAACACGTCTGCGAGCCAGGGAAAGACCTTCTCGGCTTTCTCGCCGCAAAGGCTGGCCGCGCCGATGGCCGAGCGCCGTGCATAATAATCCCGCCCATGCGCGGCGTTCTCGTCCAGCAACCTTGCGGCGGCACGGTTCAGGTTCTCGATGGCTCCGTCACGCGAGACGAAGACCACCGGGTGAACGAGGCTCTCGAAAAAGGTCAGGTACCGATTCTTTTCATTGGTCATCTCCCGCAGGCTTGCGGCCATGCAGGTCCCGGAATCCTGGTCCCCCAGGCTCGCCCACTCGGAGCAGAACGCCGCGCTCATGCGGTCGCAGAGGCGCATGATGAGGTACTCATACCGTTCCCGCTCCCCGCCCGGGGGCATGAAATGCCTGATGCAGTCCAGGAATGCCTGCCTGTAGTACACGAACATCCCCAGAAACATGCCGATATCTATGCCGCGCTCCCGATGTCTGCGGGCTTCCTCCAGTCCGAACCTGGTTACGGGATCCGCATCCCAGTCCGTATGCACCTTGATCTCTATGCCGGAAGTGCCCCCGTTCTCGAGGGCCGCGGCCAGGGCATCGGTCAGACCGACAACGGAAAGCCGCCACGCTTCGGCGAGAGTGGACGTGTACGCGACGTAGCCGTGCTCCTGCGCATAAAAAAGGATGCGCTCAATCAACCAATCTTCCTTCTTGCGGAGCAGATCGACGAGATGATCACCCATTGGTATTCCTTGACTTCCTGCAGTGCGAATCCGGCCCGTCCACGTTGGACGAGCTGTCCCTACGCAAGGGTTGCCCCACGTCGGGATTCAGATTTTTCTTGTCATCGTCCGCGCCCAAGCCATACGTACTTGATCAGGCTGGCAAGCTACTTCAAGGGCCTAGGTTCTGCAAGAACGTACGGATAATTTTGACTCCAAAAGACGAGAACGACACACCTCGAAAGGGATGGCCTTCGATCCCGCGGCGATCGACACCCTGGCGGGAGTCCTGGAGGAACAGGCGGGCTTCCTGAACGACTTCCGAGCGATCGGAAACACCGACTGGCTCCTTTGAAGGGCCACTGCAGTATGCAGAAATCCGTGAATGAGGGTTAATCCCGACTGAAAACTGTCTTGCCGCGTGACGTAAAGTTACGTATCAAAACCTCTTGATACGTACTGCTCACGCCATTCACCGGAGGGTTGCCAGCGTTATGAAGTTTCTTGTCGTTGAAGACGACACTGCCGGGGCGACACTGCTGAGGATGATCCTGGACAAATACGGGCACGTCGACGAGGTGAACGATGGCCCGTCCGCCATAGCGGCTTTCAACGGCGCATGGTCGGAAGGCAAGCCCTACGATGTCATCTTCCTGGACATCATGATGCCGGACATGACCGGACACGACGTCCTCAGGATCATTAGGGAGAGAGAGCGGGCTCTTCGCCTGCCCCAGATAAGGGAAGTCAAGGTCATCATGACCACCGCCCTCGACAGTGCCGACAGCGTAAGCCAAGCCTTTCACGAGGGCAGAGCTTCGGCCTATCTCGTCAAACCGATTCACGTGCACAGCGTCATCGCGGAAATGGAGAAGCTCGGCATCCTCCCGGCGCGCGGAGCCTGAACGGGGACCGCCCGAGGCACGGCCGGGACAAATTGAAGGCCGGACTTCGCCCGCCGCCATCGCACCGCATGGAGAAATTTCGTCCCCATGCGACAGCGACAACCCAACCAACCGTCATTCCAGCATGTAGCAGTGGAAACCCAATTCGCTCCCGTCATTGACCCGACGCCAGTTCCCGGATATTGGTAGGACCAATTTCCATCCCAACCAAGGAGCAGCCCATGACCTACATTCCCGTCGGCGGACTGAACGTCGCAAAGCCCCTCTATGACCTTATCCGTGAACAGGTCGCGCCCGGAACGGGCGTGGCGGACACCGATTTCTGGGCATCCCTGGAAACGATCCTGCGGGATCTGACGCCGCGCAACGAGGCGCTGCTGGCCAAGCGCGACGACCTGCAGAAACGGATCGACGCCTGGCACACGGAACGCGCGGGCAAAGCCCATGACCCCGCGGCCTACAAGGAATTCCTCACCTCGATCGGCTACGTCGTGCCCGAGGGCGGCCCCTTCTCCATCGCCACGTCGGGCGTCGACCCCGAAATCTCGACCATCGCCGGCCCGCAGCTCGTGGTGCCGGCGACCAACGCCCGCTACGCCCTGAACGCCGCCAACTCCCGCTGGGGCAGCCTGTACGACGCCCTCTACGGCACGGACGTATTGCCCGAGGACGGCGGCGCGACCCGCACCGGCAAGTACAACCCCGTGCGCGGCGCCAAGGTCATGCAGTTCGCGGCCGCGTTTCTGGACAAGGTCCTGCCTCTGGCCACGGGCAGCCACGCCGACGTCATCGAGTACCGCACCCGGACGGAAGGCGGGATGGAGGTCTTCGAGGCCGCTCTCCCCGGTTCCGTCACGGGCCTGAGCGACCCGGCGGCCTTCGCCGGTTTCGCCCCCGGAACTCTGCTCTTCAGCAACCACGGCCTGCACATCGAGCTGTGCATCGACCGCGCCCACCCCATCGGCTCGGCCCACCCCGCGGGCCTCAAGGACGTGATCCTGGAGGCGGCCGTGACGACCATCGTGGACTTCGAGGACTCCATCGCCGCCGTGGACGGCGAGGACAAGGCCCAGACCTACGCCAACTGGCTGGGCCTGCTGCGCGGCGACCTGCAGGCCGCCTTCGACAAGGGCGGCAAGACCGTCTGCCGCAGCCTGAACCCCGACCGCGCCTACACCGCCCCCGACGGCTCAATCCTGACCCTGCCCGGCCGCAGCCTCCTGCTGGTCCGCAACGTCGGGCACCTCATGACCACGGGCGCCGTGCTCCAAGACGGCCGGGAAGTTCCCGAGGGCATCCTCGACGCCATGGTCACGGGCCTCGTCGCCCTGCACGACCTCAAAGGGCTCGGCTCCCTGCGCAACAGCCGCGCCGGCAGCGTCTACATCGTCAAACCCAAGATGCACGGGCCCGAGGAAGTGGCCTTCGCCTGCGAACTCTTTGACCGCGTGGAGGACGCCCTGGGCCTCGGCCGCCACACCATGAAGATCGGCATCATGGACGAGGAGCGCCGGACATCGGTCAACCTGAAGGAGTGCATCCGCGCGGCCAGGGAGCGGGTCATCTTCATCAACACCGGCTTCCTGGACCGCACGGGAGACGAGATCCACACCAGCATGGAGGCCGGCCCCATGGTGCCCAAGGCGGCCATGAAGAACCAGCGCTGGATCCTGGCCTACGAGGACTGGAACGTGGACACGGGCCTGGCCTGCGGCTTCTCGGGCAAGGCCCAGATCGGCAAGGGCATGTGGGCCATGCCCGACCGCATGCGCCAGATGGTCGAGACCAAGCAGGTCCACCCCCTGGCCGGCGCCAACTGCGCCTGGGTGCCCTCGCCCACGGCCGCGACCCTGCACGCCATGCACTACCACGAGGTGGACGTCTTCGCCCGCCAGGTCGAACTCGCCGGCAAGTCCAGAGCAAGTCTGGACGACCTGCTGACCCTGCCGCTGCTGGACGGGAAACTTACGCCGGAAGAAATCCAGCGCGAACTGGACAACAACTGCCAGGGCATCCTGGGCTACGTGGTGCGCTGGGTCGACCAGGGCATCGGCTGCTCCAAGGTGCCGGACATCACGGACACGGGCCTCATGGAGGACCGCGCCACCCTGCGCATCTCCAGCCAGTATCTGGCCAACTGGCTGCACCACGGCCTGTGCACGCCGGAGCAGGTCCTCGAGACCCTCAAGCGCATGGCCGCCGTGGTCGACCGTCAGAACCAGGGCGACCCGGCCTACCGCCCCATGGCCGCGGACTTCGAGGCCAGCTTTGCCTTCCAGGCCGCCAAGGACCTCATCTTCAAGGGCATCCAGCAGCCGAGCGGCTACACCGAACCCATCCTGCACGCCAGGAGACGGGAGCGCAAAGCCAGAGACCTCAAATAAGACTCCACAACGCGAAAGGGGCGGAATTTCCGCCCCTTCGGCGTTACAGCACCCTTCTGGCCTCCTGCCACAGGATCGAGCAACCGACCCCGCCGAAGATGAGGCCCACGCCGCCGTCGATCCACCGGGCCAGGCCCGCGTACATGGAGCGCATGCGGCCCGTGGACAGGAAGAGGGCCAGGAGCGTGAACCAGGCCGTGACAATGACGATGACCTCGGCTCCATAGATCCAGCGCACCGCGCCTGGCGTGTCCGGAGTCATGAACTGGGAGAAGATACTCAGGAAAAAGAGTGCCGCCTTGGGGTTGAGCAGGTTGCACCAGAACCCCTCGCGCCAGCCACGAAAGAGCGAATCCCTCCCTGCCGGAGCTTCCGTCTGAATGCAGACGTCGGGCATTTCGGACTTCCGCGCCACGAGACAGCGCGCCGCGATGTAGAGCAGATAGAGCGCCCCGCAGATCCTGATCAGCCCGAACACGGCCGGGCTCGACGCGATGACCAGGGCCAGCCCCAACACGGAATAGACCACGTGCACGACCAGCGCCGACCCGATGCCCAATGCCGTCATGACCCCGGCCATGCGCCCACGCGAAAGGCTGTTGCGCAGAACCATGAAAAAATCCGGCCCCGGCGCCACGGCCACGGCCACCCCCACGGCAAACACCTGCAAAAACCCGCTCTCCACCTGAACCTCCTCAACATCACTCATGTTCATCAGAAAATTTCTTCGATCCGGTCCCGGATACGCGGCAAGGCTTTGGGTCGGCTTGCAGGGCGCGGCGACTGTCCGACCGAGCCTGGCATCGTTTGCTTCCCGGCCGTATGCCGTCCGAAGCGAAATCGGCTGACCGGAGATCAAGGCCGGGAAGCATTACGAGGCCGGCGAGGAAGTTTTGCCGCGCCCTGCAAGCCGACCCAAAGCCGTCTCGGAGCCACTTCGACCTCTTTCATCCGGCCCTGCTACACCGACCTCACCAGCCGCACATGAAACCTGCACGTCCTGTCCTGGGCCAGCACCGCCGCGCCCCCGACGTCCACGAACCAGGCCGACGTAAAGCTTCTGCGGTCCGCCGTCCACAGCCACAGATACCTGTCGCCGAACGGGCGATGGCAGAACTCTCCCAGCGCCTGCCCGGGCCGCAAGAGCGACACGGCCTCATCCACCGTGGGCATGCGCCAGCCCTCCGCCGCCACGGCCTCCCGCCGCGCCAGGGCCATCCCCTCGTCCCAGGTCATGGGCCAGGACGAGACGGGCCCCCAGACCAGGCCCGTGCAGCGGTCAAACCACCCGTCCGCGATCTCCTCCAGTTCCGCTTCGTGGAACTTCCACGGCCTGCACAGCCCGTCCAGAAAGCCGAAGGGACAGGGCCCGACCACCCCCGTGCGCACGGGCTCCTTCCGCAACGCGCCCATGACTTCGCACTCGGCCTCGCGCAGCACGCAGTCCACCCCGGCGCGCCTGTCCAGGTCAGCCTCCAGGGCACCCAGGGCCGCCCGCATGGCCGGCGCGTCGGGGAACCGCGCTTCACGGTCCGCGGCCAGGCCACGGACGAAAAATTCCTTCCAGACATCGGAAAAAAGCTCCGTCTGCGCGATGCCTCCTTCGGGCAGCAGACCCGTCAGCAGCCGGTGCAGGATCACGCCCACGGAATAGAGATCGGACCTGGCGTCGGCCGTCTCGGGCCGCGCCTCCTGTTCGGGCGCCGCGTAGAAGGGCGACCCGACCTTGAGCCCCCGTGGTCTGGCCCACGGCTCCCCGCGCAGCCGCGAAAGGCCCATGTCGATGAGCCGGACCGTGCCGTCGGCGCCGAGCATCAGGTTGGCCGGTTTGACGTCCAGGTGCACGATGCCCCGGTCGTGCAGATACCCGAGCCCGTCGAGGGTCTGGCGCACGAAGTCCAAGGCCGTGCGCGGCGGGACGATCCGCGTCGGCGCCTCCACGATCCGGCCCTCGCCGATGAGGGAGCCGACGTTCATGCACAGGTATTCGAGGACCATGAAGGGGCGCCCCCGGTCCACGTCGAGATCCCAGACCTGGGCGATGTTGCGATGGTCGCACCCGGCCAGGATGCGCGCCTCGCGCAGGAAGGCCTCACGCACGGCTTCCGCGCCCATGAGATCCACAAGAATTTCCGGCGGTTCCAGGAGCTTCAGGGCCATGACCCGCCCGAGCTCGCGGTGTCGTACCTTGAAGACCCGGCCCATGCCGCCGCGCCCCAGAGGGCCGAGGACGGTGTAGCGACCGATGTCCATCACCACAGCCTCGACCCGTAGAACTCGGGAAAGCCGCGCTCGCGGATCTTCGCCACGGTGGCGGCGATGTCGTAGGGCACGAAGCGCACGTCCACGGTGTCCCCGTCCGTGTCCCAGAGGAGATATTTCGCGTTGTTGTTGCCGTCGCGGGGCTGGCCCACGCTGCCGGCGTTGACGATGCAGGGCCGGTCCGCGAGGCCGATGCGGCCCGACCCGAGTTCGCGGCGTTCGATCCCGGCGCCGTCCCGGAGCAACAGCATCAGTTCATGGGTGTGGCCCACGAAGGTCAGTGGCTCGCCCCGGTCGAACCAGGACGCCACACGCTCATCCGCGGCCTGGTACAGGTAGGTCGTCACGCTGTCGGGCGGGAAACCGTGCACGAAACGTGCGCCCGCAAGCAGGATGAAGCGCGGCAGGCCGGCGATGAAGGTCAGGCTGTCCGCGGAAAGGAGACGTGCGGTCAGAGCCAGGCCCTTTTGGGCCGTGGGGTTGAACCAGGACCGCTCGGAACGGCTGACGATGCCGAGTTCGTGGTTGCCGAGGCAGCAGCACGCCCCCCGCTCGCGCACGGACCGCAGCACCTCGTCGGGATTGGGCCCGTAGCCGACCATGTCGCCCAGGCACACGACCTCGTCCACGGCAAAAGCCGCCATGTCCGCCCAGACCGAGGTCAGGGCTTCGAGGTTGCCGTGAATGTCCGAAAGAATCGCAACGAGCATGCATTCCCCATGCGCAGGCGCCCGGGTCGCCTCTTTTCATTTGTCCCGGAGGGTGTTAAGCGGACGCTCAACGCAATTGGGACAACATCCAAACACCGCCATCATTCCAATAAATTAGACGCTCAAGGAACGACCATGATCCGCAAATACATTCTCGTGTGCCTCTTCGTCCTCTGCCTGTCCTCGCCCGCCTCGGGCGCGACCCTCGGCGACGTCACCCTGCCCGACACGGTCACCGAAAGCGGAACGGAACTGAAGCTCAACGGCATGGGCATGCGCACCTTCACCTTCTTCGACGTCTACGCGGCCGGCCTGTACCTCGCCTCACCCTCGGGCGACGTGGCGGCGATCCTGGCGGCCGACGGGCCGCGGGTCATGACCATGCATTTTCTGCGCGAGGTCGGGGCCGAGAAGATCGCGTCGGCCTGGCTGGACGGCCTGACCGCCAACACCCCGGCGGCCGACGCATCCCTGAAGGAGCGCTTCGCCAGCCTCGGCGCCATGATGGAAACCCTGGACAAGGGCCAGACCCTGGAATGCGTCTACCTACCAGCCAAGGGCACGGCCATCCGGGTGCGCGGCCAGGTCAAAGGCGTCATCGAAGGAAAGGATTTCAGCGACGCCCTGCTGGCCTGCTGGATCGGCCCCAAGCCCGGGCCGGGCGAAAAATTCAAGGCCGGCATCCTCGGCCAGCGTTAGATGCAAGGCGCCTCAGGGCGCCTTTTTCATTTCCTGTTCCAGGGAAAATAACGGCTCACGGCCTCCCAGGCGTAGCGCACGCCGCGGATCACGAACAGACCAAGCACCGTCAGCAGAGCGGCGTTGGTCCTGGCCGCCTGCACCGCGGACTCCTGAAAATAGGATTTGGCCTGCCGGTACTCCTCCTCGACGGGGGTGACCACGGGCGCGGCGTCGGATTCCTCCGCCTTCTCCACCGGCACAAGGGCCCCTTTCTTCTCATCCGTCACATCTTTCTCCCTATGAATTCGCCCACCAGGCGATTGAAGGCATCCATATCCCCGCGTTCCCCGTAGCGCAGGGCCACATACGCGTCCGCGATCTCCAGCGCCGCCGACCCCAGGTCCGGACGCTCCAGGCCGATGCGCCCGGCGTAGTCCAGCGGGCCCTCCGAAGGCCGTCTGGGCAGCCCGACCCGCTCCATGACGCGGCAGAACCGCGCGTAGAGCAGCGCGACCGGGTCGGCATCGACCCGCCGCGCACGCAGCATGAACCAGAAGACCGTCCCCAGCACGACCGCCAGCCCCATGGCCAACAGGCCAGCCAGCTTGCCGGCCCCGGCGCGGGTCGACGGGTCGAGGCCCAGGCGCTGCCACAGGCTGCGCTGCCTGTCGTGGCTGAAGCCCAGCACCCACTGGTTCCAGGAGTTGTTGGCTGCGTCCCAGCCCAGCTGGAAAAAGCGGCCCACCCGGCGCAGGGCCCGCAGCCCTTCGGGCACGGCCTCGCCCTGCCCCTGCGGGGCGGTCACGGCCTGGGCGCCCACGGTCAGCCGCTGCGGGGCGACCACGGAGGTCGGGTCCACCCGCAGCCAGCGCCCGTCCTCCCAGACCTCGACCCAGGCGTGGGCGTCGGACTGGCGGACGATGAGGTACTGCCCCATGGGGTTGAACTCCCCGCCCTGGTACCCGACCACCACCCTGGCCGGCACGCCGGCGCTGCGCAGCAGGAAGGTCATGGCCGAGGCGTAATGTTCGCAGTATCCCCTTCGGGAGGCAAACAAAAACTGATCGATGATGTCCCCTTCCATGGCTCCGGGCTGCAGGCTGTACACGAAGCCGCCCTCGCGGAAAAGGGCCAGTACCGCCTCTATCAGACCGCGTGTCCCGCGGCCCTCGCCCCGCCACCTCAGGGCCAGCTCCCGGGCCTGAGGGTTGCCGTCCTCGGGCAGGGCCGTCCACTGCGGACCCGCAGGCTCGACGGCGGGCGCCGGGGCGGAAACGAGATCGTAGCGCATGCGGGAGCGGACCAGGCGCAGGCTGACCAGGGTCCGGTCGGAGCGCAGCACGGTCCCGCGCGGCGCGATGACCGGCAGGTCCAGGGCAAAGAGCCATTCCTTGCCATGGGGTTCCACGGTCAGGGCGTACTCCGTCCGGTCCGGCGGAAGCCCGTCGGCCTTCTCGGCCAATTCGAAGGGGAGGTTTCGGAACCATTTGCTCCCGTCGAAGGTGTCCAGCACGAGACCGCGCCAATACAGGCCGTCGCGGTCCGGGGCCGGACCGAAGAAATCGACGCGAAAGGCGACCTCGCCGGACAGGGACAGGCTGGACACGGAGCCCGGCTCCAGGGTGTCGCTGAAGCCCGTCACGCCCTCGTCGCGGTCATCCTGCACACCCCACAGCGCACCCGGCAGGCGGGGAAAAAAGACGAAGAGCAACAGGGCCAGGGGCAGGGACTGGACGAGCAGCACCGCCCCGCCGCGCAGGTCCGGGGCCAGGGTGGGCCGGGCCGAGTGCAGATGGACCAGAGCCGCGGTCACGGCCAGGACCGAAAGGATCATGTACGCGCTCATGAGCAGGCCCTGGGAATAGAGCACGTTGGTCACGACCACGAAATAGGCCAGGAAGAGAAGGGCCAGCATGTCCCGCACGGACTTGCTCTCCACGGCCTTGAGCCCGAGCATGAGGGACAGCAGGGCCACGCCCTCGTCGCGTCCGAAGGAGCGGCCGTAGTAGGCGAAGACCAGGCCCAGGCAGCCCAGGGCCAGGATGACACGCAGCCAGCGCGGCGGCACGGGCCAGCCGCGGTACTGCATGCCCAGGGCGTAACCCCAGGCCGCGCAGACGAAGCCCGCGACGAAGGCCGGGACGCGCATGAGGTGCGGGGCGAAGGCCACGGCCAGGGCGGCCAGGACCACGCTGAAGCGCCGCTTGTCGTGGATCATGCGGCCTCCGGCAGGAGGGCCAGGGCCTCCAGGCAGCGATGGGCGTGGGCAGTCCCGCTGCCCGGCTCGATGAAAAGGGTCGGCAGCCGCAGTCCGTAGCCCAGGCCCCGGCGCTCGGCCTCGCGCACCAGCCCGGCCAGGAGGCTGATGCGCTCCTCGTATTCCGAGGCGCGGACCTCGTCCCAGTCGAAAACGAGGGTCCGGGCCACGCCCGAACGGTATTCCTTGGCGAAGAGGCCCTGACCGCGGGCCGAGGCCTTCCAGGAGATGCGCGACGGCCCGTCCGCTGGCCGGTAGGGCCGGATGCCGGCGAACTCGCCCGACTGGGCCACGGCGCCGAGGCCACCGTCCTCGCCCGAACCCCGCATGAGGTGCCAGTCCAGGGCGTCCACGGGCAGAAGCCGCGGGTAGACCAGGCCCGTCACGGGCAGGATGAGGGGCGACCAGGCCCGGAAGAGGCCCAGGGGATAGCGGGTGCTGACCACCACCTTGTCCAGGGCCAGCCGGCCTCGCCGGGTCGTGGGCACGCCCAGGTCCAGCTCGCGGCCCTCGCCCGCGGACAGGGACATTTCGGCCGCGGTCAGGCCGACCCGCACCTGCAGACGCCTTCGCTCGCGCCCTACGGCGCGGAACATGAGCTGCAGCCGCGCCTCCTCGCCGCAATAGGCCGGCAGGAGCCGCCCGTGCTCCAACTCCAGCCCGGCCAGGTTGGCGTAGGCGTGGATGGCCGAGATCACGGCCACGCTGCCGAGGATGAAGGTCAGCAGGAAGGCGAGGTTGTTGGTGTAGTTGATGGCCGCCAGGAGCATGGCCAGGAGGAAGGCGCCGAAGACCATGCCGGCCCGGGTCGGCAGGATGAAGATCCGCTTGCGGTCCAGGCGCGCGGGCAGGTCAGCCCGCAGCCGGGCCAGGACGAGGTTGCGGATGAAACGTGGCAGGACCATGCGCCGCTCCCGGCCCCTTCAGGGGATGGGCACCGCGTCGAGGACGGCGGCCATGTCCACGGGCGTGCCGCCGGCCGGGCGCAGACGGTGCACGGCCAGGCTCGGGAACACGGCCTGCACGTCCTCGGGCAGGACGTAGTCGCGGCCGTCCAGGAAGGCCCAGGCGCGGGAGGCCCGCACCAGGGCCTGACCGGCCCGGGGCGAAAGCCCGTTGACGAAACGCCCGCCGGCCCGCGTCCACTCCAGCAGATCACGCACGTAGCGCAAGAGCGGTGTGCTCGTGCGCACGCCGTCCACGCGCTCCTGCAAGTCGAGAATCTCGTCGGCGCTGGTCACGGCCTCGGGTAGCTCCGGCCGCCCGCCGTGCTGGCTGCGGCCCAGGAGCTCCAACTCGGAATCCAGGTCCGGATAGCCCAGGCTGATGCGGAACAGGAAGCGGTCCAGCTGGGACTCGGGCAGCGGGTAGGTCCCGGCCTGATCCAGGGCGTTCTGGGTGGCCAGGACGAAGAATGGCCGGGGCAGCACGCGCGTGCTGTTGTCCAGGCTGACCTGCTGCTCCTCCATGACCTCGAGCAATGCGCTCTGGGTCCGCGGCGTGCCGCGATTGATCTCGTCGGCCAGGAGCACGTTGGTGAAGACCGGACCGGGGTGGAAGACAAAGGAGGCCTCGGCCGCGTCGAAGACCGAGACCCCCAGCACATCGGCCGGCAGGAGGTCGTTGGTGAACTGCACCCGCTTGAAGTCCAGGCCCAGCACCGTGGCCAGGGCCTTGGCCAGGGTGGTCTTGCCGATGCCCGGGATGTCCTCGATGAGCAGATGCCCCCGTGCCAGGAGGCAGGCCACGGACAGGCGCAGCTGCGTCTCCTTGCCCAGGACCACGCCGCCCAGCAGATCCAGGGCCTTCTTCAGGGTGCCGTTCACTAGGCCCCCAGGAGCTGGCCCATGGAGTAGAGCCGGCCGGGTTTCTGCCCCGAGAGCCAGGAGGCCGCGCGCAGGGCGCCGCGGGCGAAGTTCTCGCGGGAGTGGGCACGGTGGGTGACCTCGATGCGCTCGCCGGGGCCGAAGAAATAGACCGTGTGGTCGCCGACCACGTCGCCGCCGCGCAGGGCGTGCACGCCGAGTTCCTCGTGGGGCCGGGCGCCGACCATGCCCTGGCGGCCGTAGTTGCCGACGTCCTCCATCTTCCAGCCCCGCGACTCGGCCAGAACCTGGGCCAGCTTCACGGCCGTGCCGCTGGGCGCGTCCTTCTTGTGGTGATGGTGGATCTCGGTGATCTCCATGTCGTAGGCCTCGCCCAGGATGCGTTCGAGCATGGGCAAAACGCGGACCAGGGCGTTGACGCCGATGGACATGTTCGGGGACCAGAAAATGGGCGTCTGGCAGGCGAGGGTCTCCAACTCCGCCAGCTGTTCGGCCGAGAGGCCGGTGGTGCCGATGACCACGGGGTTGCCGGTCTTGGAGGCCTTGCGGGCCGTGGACAGGCTCACTTCCGGAGCCGTGAAGTCGATGACCGTTGCGCCCGGGCAGGACGGCAGCAGGTCCTGCAGGTCATGGGCCACGGGGCAGCCCAGGAGCTCCAGCCCGGCGCTGAACTCGGCCCGCTCCACAACCCCTCGCACGCTGAAATCGTCGGATTCCGTGGCCAGGCGGACCAGGGTGGAGCCCATCCGTCCCTTGGCGCCCATGATGATGACTGGAATGCTCATGTGTCTGACTCCTGTGGTGTTAGTGCCCGACTGCGCCGATGAGACGCAGGTACTCGTCTTCCTGCAGGACCGCGGTCCCGAACTGGCGGGCCTTGGTCGTCTTGGCCGCCCCGACGTTCTCGCCGCAGACCAGAAAGTCGGTCTTGGCGTTGACGGCGCTCTGCACCAGAGCGCCGAGGGCTCTGGCCTGCTCCTGCATGTCCTCGCGGGAGCCGCGCATCTTGCCCGTGAAGACCACGTGTTTGCCGGCCAGGGGGCTGGCGGCGGCAGTTTCCGTCGCCTGGGCCGCACCCGTGGGCCGGATGTTGAAGCCCAGGTCCAGCAGGTGCCGCAGGGTCGGGGCCAGCCGCGCCAGGCCGGTCGCGATGGACCGGGCCGTGATTGCGCCAAAGCCGCGGACGGCCTCGATGCGCTCCTGGCCGACGTCCGGCAGCTCCTGCAGGCGGAAATTCTGGAGCAGCTTGCGGCTGTCGCCCTTGCCCAAATCCTCGATGCCCAGGGCGGCCAGGAAGCGCCAGTCCTCGACCTCGCGGGTGCGGCTCAGGTACACGGCCTCGGCCAGATTGGCCGACTGCACGGGGCCGAAGCCCATGGCCCGGAAATCCTCCTCGCCCAGTTCGTACACCCGTTCGAGGCTGTCATACCCCGAACGGACCATTTTTTCCACGGTTTTGCGGCCGAACCAGTCGGCGTTGCCCAGGGTCTTGAACCAGTGCTCGATGGTCTGCACGACCTGGTCCGGACAGTGCTCGTTGCGGCAGAGCAGGAAATCGTTCTCGCGCGTGAGGGCAGTGCCGCAGGACGGGCAGGCTTCGGGCAGATGCGCCGGGGCCGGCACGAGGACCTCCTCGACCTTGGGGATGACCTCGCCGCTGCGGATGATCTCGATCTCGGCCCCGGTCCCCAGGCCCTTTTTCTCCAGGAACCCGGCGTTGTGGGCTGTGACGCGGCGTATGGTCGCGCCCGAGACGTTCACGGGACTGACCATCAGCACGGGCGTGACCTTGCCCGTGCGGCCCACCTGCCAGACCACGTCCTCGACCTCGGTCACGGCCGTCTCGCCCTTGCGCTTGACGGCGATCTGCCAGCGGTAATGATGGCTGGTGGCGCCCATGGTGCGACGCACGTCCTCGTCCGTGACCTCGACCACCAGGCCGTCCTGCGGGTAGTCGACCCGCGCCGAAAGCTCGGCCCATATCCCGTCCAGGCGGGCCAGCAGCGCCTTCCCGTCCACCACCTCGTTCGGCAGTTCGCTGTACGGGACGAAATGCACGGCCTCGTCGGCCAGGGCCCTGGCTGCCAGCTCGTTGACCGTGTCCGAGGACACGATGCCGACCACGAGGTTGCGCGGGTGCTCGAAGGCATCGGACAGGTGCTCGTCGAAATAGCTCTGCAGGATGACCATCTCGCCCACGCCCCGGCCGCGGCCGCCCAGAGGGATCATGCCCTTGGCGAAGGCCGAGCTGACCTCGTAGCCCGATTCGCCGTTGCCGCGCGTGACGAAGAAGGTCCCGTCGTCGCGGCCGGCCAGGCCGTCGAGCTTGGGGGTCACACGGTAGCGGACGTCCGTGATGCCGATCTCCCCGGCCTCCTTCTCCACGCGGGCCACGAAGCGGGCCAGTTCCTCGGCCGTGTAGGCCTTGTCCGTGGACAGCATGGGCGCGGGGTGGCGGATCTCGCGCTTGCCGGCGAAGGTCTCGGGTTCCACGCGATGCAGGAAGGGGTGCTCGGGAGCCAGCTGCCGCAGCCGCTCGATGAACTGGTCGTACTGCGCGTCGGTGACAACGGGCGCTCCGCGGCGGTAGGCCTCGTTGTACTCGGCCAGGCGCTCGGCCAGGCGGTCGGCCTCGGACGGCAGGTTCAGGGGCAGACTCATGCCTCGCCTCCCCCGACGGCCCGGCTTATGGCCTGCAGGCCGGGGAAATTCTCGGGCGGCCCGACGGCGATGAGGGTGTCGGCCGTCTCGATGGTCGTCTCGGGACGAGGGTTGAAGATCATCCTGCCGTCGGACTTCTCGATGGCGATGATCATCAGGTTGAAGCGGGGCCGGATGCCCGAGGTGATGAGATTCGTGCCGATGAGTTCGGAGCCGGGCATGACTTCGATCTCCTCCATCTGCAGGTTGTGGCCCTGGGTGGCCAGGTCCATGAAGTCGGTCACCGTGGGTCGCAGCATGACCTGAGCGATGCGCTTGCCGCCGATCTGGTGCGGGGTCAGCACGCGGTTGGCCCCGGCCCGCTCCAGCTTGGCCACGGACTCGGGCCGGTCGGCGCGGGCGATGATGGTCAGCCGGGAGTTGAACTGGCGCGAGGACAGGGTGATGTAGACGTTCTCGGCGTCCTGGCTGACGCAGGCGAAAAGGCCCTTGGCGCGCTCCACGCCGGCGGCCAGGAGGAGCTCGTCGGTAGTGGCGTCGCCGGCCAGGAAGAGATGCCCGTCGCGCTCCAGCTCGAAGAGCAGGTCGGGGTCCTTTTCGAGGACGACCACGGGCAGCTCCTCCCGCCGGAACTCCTCGGCGATGACCGCGCCGATGCGCCCGTAGCCGCAAATGATGTAGTGGTTGTCCAGGGAGTCGATGATCTTCTGCACCTTGCGTTTCCCCCATAAGTCGTGGAGGCGCCCCTCGACCACGACCTGCGTGAAGGCGCCCACGAGATAGGCGAAGCTGCCCACGCCCATGAGAATGAGAAAGGAGACCATGAGCCGCGCCCGATCCGAGAGGGGATGCAGCTCCATGTACCCGACGGTGGAGAGGGTCATGACCACCTGGTAGAAACTGTCCAGCAGGTTCCACCCTTCCACCGCCATGAAAATGAACAGCCCGTAAATGAAGACGCCCAGCAGAAAGCCGGCGCCGAGCACCAACGGAAAAAAGGAGCCGAAGCGGAACTTCACGGTCTGGTACAGGCCGGTGAAGCCCTTGAGACGGGCGGAGCAGCCGGGCAGGAAGCGGCGCAGGAAAGAGCTGCGCAATGAGCACGTGTTCATGGTCGTGTCGCCTTGGAGCCTTCCAGGCCGTAGCGTTTTTCCAGGCTCTTGATGCGGTCCCTGATGCGCGCGGCCTCCTCGAACTCGAGCATTTCCGCTGCCTTGCGCATTTCGCGGGCCAGCCTGGCCACTTCCCTGGCCGCGTTGTCCGGCCCGGGGTCGTACTCCGCGGTCCGCTCGGCCGCCCGCTCCTGCTCCTTGATCTCCTGGTGCAGGTCGTACAGCACGTTCTCGGACTTCTTGCGGATGGACTGCGGAACGATGCCGTGCTCCTCGTTGTGCAGGGCCTGACGCTCGCGCCGCCGCCGCGTCTCGCCCATGGCCTCGGCCATGGAGCGGGTCACGTTGTCGGCGTAGAGCAGGACCTTGCCCCGCACGTTGCGCGCGGCCCGGCCGAAGGTCTGGATCAGGGACCGCGTCGAGCGCAGGAAGCCCTCCTTGTCCGCGTCCAGAATGGCTACCAGAGAGACTTCCGGAATATCAAGGCCCTCGCGCAGCAGGTTGATGCCCACGAGCACGTCGAACTCCCCGGCGCGCAGGGCCTGGATGATGGCCACGCGCTCCAGAGTGTCGATGTCCGAGTGCAGGTAGCGGGAGCGCACCCCCCTGGCCTGCAGGAACTCCGTCAGGTCCTCGGCCATGCGCTTGGTCAAGGTCGTGACCATGACCCGTTCGCCGGCCGCGATGCGCTCCAGGCACTGGACCATGAGGTGGTCCATCTGGCCCTTGGTCGGCACGATCTCCATCTCCGGGTCGAGCAGGCCCGTGGGCCGGATGATCTGCTCCACGACCACGCCTTGGGCCCGCTCCAGCTCCCAGGGGGCGGGCGTGGCCGAGACGAAGACGGCCGTGCCGATGCGCTCCAGGAACTCGTCGAAGCACAGGGGGCGGTTGTCCAGGGCCGAGGGCAGACGGAAGCCGTAGTCCACGAGGGTCTGCTTGCGCGAGCGGTCGCCGTTGAACATGCCGCCGACCTGCGGCACGGAGATGTGCGACTCGTCCATGAAGAGCAGGAAATCCTTGGGGAAATAGTCCAGCAGCGTGGCCGGCGGCTGCCCCGGACTGCGGCCGTCGAGGTGCAGGGAATAGTTCTCGATGCCGTTGCAGTAGCCCAGCTCCTCGATCATCTCCAGGTCCAGCTGGGTCTTCTGCTCCAGGCGCTGGGCCTCGACGAGCATGTTGTTGGCGCGGAAATACTCCAGGCGCAGCCGCAGTTCCTCGCGGATGTCGCTCATGGCCCGGACCAGGTTGTCGCGGTCCGAGACGTAGTGGCTGGCCGGGTAGATGACGGTCTTCTGCACCCGCGACAGGATCTCGCCCGTCAGCGGGTCCGTCTCGTAGATGCCGTCGATCTCGTCGCCGAAGAACTCCAGGCGCAGGGCCTGCTCGTGCTCGTAGGCCGGGATGATCTCCAGAACGTCCCCGCGTACGCGGAAGGTGCCGCGGTGCAGGTCGTAGTCGTTGCGCTCGTACTGCACGTCCACCAGCCGCCCGATGACCGTCTCCATGGCGATGGGCTGCCCGCACTCCACGGGGATGACCATCTTGGCGTAGTACTCGGGCGAGCCCAGGCCGTAGATGCACGAGACCGAGGCCACGATGATGACGTCGCGCCGCGTCAGCAGGGCGTGGGTCGCGGCGTGGCGCAGCTTGTCGATGTCCTCGTTGATGGCCGAGTCCTTCTCGATGTACGTGTCCGAGTGCGGCAGGTAGGCTTCGGGCTGGTAATAGTCGTAATAGCTGACGAAATACTCCACGGCGTTGCGCGGGAAGAGCCCCTTGAACTCGTTGTAGAGCTGAGCGGCCAGGGTCTTGTTGGGGGCCATGATCAGGGCCGGCCGCTCCGTGCGGGCGATGACGTGGGCCATGGTGAAGGTCTTGCCGGAGCCGGTCACGCCCAGGAGGACCTGGTCGCGCACGCCCTGCGCCATCCCGGCACAGAGGGCGTCGATGGCCGCGGGCTGGTCGCCGCGCGGGACGAATTCGGATTCAAGCTGGAAGAGGGACATGCGTACCTGCACGCCGCGCGGCGGGCGCGGCGCCGAGAGGGGCTATCTGGGCCGGATGCCCAGCACGTTGGGCGCGGGCCAGAAGTTCCGGTTGCTGCCTTGAAAGAAGTCGGACTGGTACTCGCCGACGAAGCGCCCGACATAGCCGTCCACGTCGACATACATGGCCGCGTCGGCCCCACCCTCGACGTACATGGCGCCGATGAGGTCCAGGGGCAGGTCCAGCAGGGCCTGGGCGAACTCGTGCAGGGTCACCTGCGGCCGGCAGTGGATGAACAGCACGCGGTTCGACGCGTCCATGCCGATGGCCGCAGCCGAATGGCGCTGGTCGTTCTGGGCCCAGAGGTTCTCCCGCTCGCGGCTGATGAGGCGGTAGTTCTGGATGATGCCGTCGTAGGCCGTGAGCACGGCCTCCCAGTCGGGGTCGAGCTTGCGGTCCACCCAGCGCACCCGCGGCAGGGAGGCCTCGCGGGGCTGGAAAGCCAAAAACGCGCCGTAGCCGGGATGCAGGAAGTCGCTGACCAGGACGCCGGCGTCGCGCATGTAGCCGGTGCTGCGCAGGCGGTCGTCGGAGCGGAACATGCCGGCGTTGATGGCGGCCACGAAGCCCGAGAGCCTGGCCCAGTCCTGCATGCTGCGCATCTGGCCCGTGCTCAGGGCCGCGCCCAGGGCCAGGTCGTAGCGGTCCGGGTCGATGCGCAGCACGGCCATGCCGCCCTGCTGCCCCGCCAGGTCGCCGACCTGGTCCGGAACCAGGAATTCGCGCAGCTCCAACCCGGGCGCCAGCAGCCTCCACTCCTCCGCGTACAGCGCGGAGGCCGTGGCGCAGAGCACCAGAAAGGAGAAGAGGGCGCGAGGGACAAGGGCGAACATGCTGGGGACTCCGTTGGGCCACGGTCTGGGCCAATGCCTATACATTCCACAGAAGCGGAATCATTTCAAGCAGAACCGGCCAGCCGGCATTGAAGCCCGCGCCGAACCGTGCTAGACTGCATGAAAAATTGACGCCAACGCCTGCTCACGGAGGAAGGTCTCATGGAGATAGTCCGCAAGGAACCGCAGTTCCCGTCGCCCTGCCCGCGCGGCCATGTCGCCACGGTCTGCATCCGGGCCTTCAAGGGCCGCAAGGAAGTCCTGGTCCATCTCTTCCGGCCGCAGTGGGACCCCGCGGAGGAAGGGGGCTACCCGTGGGCCGAACTCGTCCAGGAAGACACGGCCGGGGGCCGCGGCAACAGCCGCGAGGTGCTGATGGAGTCCTTCACGGCCGCCGAGATGGACCGGATCGTCGAGTATCTGGCCGGCCGCTACGCCGAGCGCCTGACCCGCATCTCCACCAACATCCTGGAATTCCCCCTGCCCGGCGGCCTGCTGCCCCTGCGTTCCATGCCCGAGGGCAAGGACATCGGCCGCATCCGCTTCGAGATCGTGCCGGGCTACCCCCTGCCCTTCACCGTGCACGGGCTGTACGACCTGAGCCAGCACAAGCCCATGGACCCGGGCGGCACCCAGGACTAGCTGACTGTTAAAAACTCATAATTCGCAGACCGTTCAAAAATGGCGAGATGCAAGGAAGCGAAAAAAGCCAGGACGCGCAGTGTATTGCACATACATCAGCGGTCTGGCTTTTTTCGCTGACGCCGCAGATCGCCGTTTTGGGACGGTCTGCTAGCTCGCTTCGCCCTCGAATGCCTGCCGCAGGAGGCGGAACAGGGCGCGTCCGTTCTTGGACGGCTTGCCGGCCTCCTTCTCGGCGGCCGCAAGGCGCGCCAGGCGACTCAACTGCTGCGAGTCCAGCCCGAAGCGCCCGACCAGCTCCGTCAGCACCTCCCGGTCACCGCCCACCAGGGCGTCCCGCCACTCTTCGATCTGATGGAATTCCTCGGCCTGCTGGTACCGGAGCTGGTCCAGCTCATCCATGGCCTGGCGCAGGGGCTCCGGGTCGACCTTGCGCATGACCGTGCCGATGAACTGCAACTGGCGCCGCCGAGCCTCCTTGTCCTTCAGGGTGTGGTAAAAGCGCACGGCCTCGGCCAGGTCCTCGGGCAGGCCTAGGCGTTCCAGCTGCTCGGGCGCCAGTTCCAGGAGGCTCTCGCCGAGCTTCTGCAGGGCGACCATGTCGCGCTTGCGCTGTGATTTGCTGGGTCGGCCTTCCCAGTCCTCTTCATTTCCATAGACGAATTCGGTCATGTTGGACTCCGTAAAGTTCGTTCAGGGCCGCCCGCAGACCAGGCCGCCGTCGCACAGGGCCCAGACCCCGCGCAGGAAAGGCAGCTCCAGGGCCGCGCGCAGCCGGGAGAGAAATTCGACCCTGGGCACCTCGAACCCGCCGAAGCGGAGCATGTGCGCCGTGGTCTGCTGACAGTCGAAAAGCGTGAAGCCCGCACGGTCCAGGACCCGCATGAGGGTCGCAAGGGCGGCCTTGGAGGCGTCGGGCTCGCGGTAGAACATGGATTCCCCGAAAAAGGCCCCACCCATGGCCACCCCGTATAGCCCGCCGACCAGCTCGCCGCCGGACCAGGCCTCCACGCTGTGAGCGAAACCCAGCTCGTGCAGGCGGCAGTAGGCGGCCAGCATCTCGGGCACGATCCAGGTCCCGTGGGCCCCGCGCCGGGGCATGTCGGCGCAGAGGCCGATGACGCGCTTAAAGGCCGTGTCCAGGGTGAAGGTGAAGCGCCCCTGGCGCAGGATGCGCTCCAGACGCCGGGGCACGTGAATCCGCGAAGGTTCCAGGAGGAGCCGCGGGTCCGGGCTCCACCACAGGATGGGCGCATTCTCGCTGTACCAGGGGAAGATGCCCTGGCCGTAGGCCATGAGCAGGCGCTGGGGCGAGAGGTCCCCGCCCACGGCCAGCAGCCCGTCCTCGTCGGCGTGGGCCGGGTCGGGGAAGGCGGGCTGGGCGTTCAGGGCGAAGACGGTCATGGGGTCATCTGGGCGTGAAGGTGAACTCCAGCTCCTTCCCGTCCCCGAGGCCCACGCGCACCGCACCGCCCGCAGCCAGCTCGCCGAAAAGGATCTGATCGGCCAGCCTGTCCTTGACCTCCTTCTGGATGAGCCGCCCCAGTGGGCGGGCGCCGAAGGCCGGGTCGAAGCCCTTCTTGGCCAGCCAGGAACGCGCCTCGGGGGTCAACTCCAGAGTCACGTTCTTGGCCGCCAGCTGGACGCCCAGCTCGGCCATGAACTTGTCCACGATCTGTTCCATGATGTCCTGGGTCAGGGAATGGAACGTGACGATGGCGTCCAGGCGGTTGCGGAACTCGGGGCTGAAGAGCTTCTCCACGGCGGCCAGGCCGCGCAGGCCGCGGTCCTCCTCCACGCCGGCCTTGAAGCCGATGGCGTTGCCGCTCATCTCGCGGGCGCCGGCGTTGGAGGTCATGAGCAGGATCACGTTGCGGAAGTCGGACTTGCGGCCGTTGTTGTCCGTCAGGGTGGCGTGGTCCATGACCTGCAGCAGGATGGAGAACATGTCCATGTGCGCCTTCTCGATCTCGTCCAGCAGGAGCACGCAGTGCGGGGTCTTGCGGATGGCGTCGGTCAGGAGGCCGCCCTGCTCGAAGCCCACGTAGCCGGGAGGCGCGCCGATGAGCCGGGCCACGGCGTGCTTCTCCATGTACTCGCTCATGTCGAAGCGCACGAAGGCCACGCCAAGGCAGGCCGCCAGCTGCTTGGCCAGCTCGGTCTTGCCCACGCCCGTGGGGCCCGTCAGCAGGAAGGAACCCAGGGGCCGCTCGGCGTTGCCCAGGCCCGCGCGGGAGCGCTTGATGGCCTGGGCCAGCTGCTCCACGGCCTCCTTCTGGCCGAAGACCTGGCCGCCCAGGTCCTTTTCGAGGTTGGCCAGCCGGTCGCGGTCCGAGGACGTGACGCGAGAACTGGGGATGCGGGCCATGCGCGCCACCACTTCCTCCACGTCGCGCCGGGTCACGGACTTGCGGCGGTTCTTCTCGCCCGAGAGGACGAAGATGGCGCCGGCCTCGTCGATGACGTCGATGGCCTTGTCGGGCAGGCAGCGGTCGTTGATGTGCCGGGCGGACAGCTCCACGGCCGCGGCGATGGCCGAGGGCTGGAACTTCACGCCGTGAAACTCCTCGTAATAGGGCTTCAGGCCCATGAGGATCTTCTCGCTCTCGGCCACGCTGGGCTCGACGATGTCGATCTTCTGGAAGCGCCGGGACAGGGCCCGGTCCTTCTCGAAATGGTTCTTGTACTCCTCGTAGGTCGTGGAGCCGATGCAGCGCAGCTCTCCCGAGGCCAGCACGGGTTTGAGAATGTTGGAGGCGTCCATGGACCCGCCGCTGGTCGAACCGGCGCCGACGATCGTGTGGATCTCGTCGATGCACAGGATGGCTCCGTCCATGGCCTTGAGCTCGGAGATGACGCCCTTGAGGCGCGCCTCGAAGTCGCCGCGGTACTTGGTCCCGGCCAGGAGGCTGCCCATGTCCAGGGCGAAGATGCGGGTCTGGGCGAACTGCTCGGGCACCTCGCCGCGGGCGATCTTGAGGGCCAGGCCCTCGGCCACGGCCGTCTTGCCCACGCCGGGGTCGCCGACGAAGATGGGGTTGTTCTTCTTGCGCCGGGCCAGGACCTGCAGGGTGCGCTTCAACTCCTCGTCGCGGCCGACCAGGGGGTCGATCTTGCCTTCCATGGCCCTGGCCACCAGGTCCACGGTGTATTTCTCCAGGGCGCTCTGCTTGCCGCCCTCCCTGGGCTCGGCCTCGACCGCGCCGCCCGCGTCGGGGAGCTCGTGGGAAATGTATTCGAGGACGCCAAGCTTCGTCAGGCCCTGGGCCTTGAGGTAATAGACCGCGAAGGCGTCCTCCTCCTCGAGCATGGCCGCCAGGAAGTCGCCCGCCTGGACCTGGGCCTTGCCGGCCGACTGGATGTGCAGGATGGCTCGCTGCATGGCGCGCTGCACGCTGACCGTCTGTACGATCTCGTGCTCTGGGCGCGGGTTCACGTCCAGGTGGTCCGTGAAGAACTGCACCAGCTGCTTGCGCAGGCGGTCCACGTCTATGCCGCAGCCCTGCAGAAGATGCTGACCGTGAGCGTCCAGCGTGTAGCTGTACAGCAGATGCTCCAGGGTCAAAAACTCGTGCTGGCGCAGCTTCACCTCGCGCACGGCATTCCCGATGATTCTTTCCAACTCCTTACTCAGCATTCACACCTCTTCCATGGTACAGCGCAGGGGGAACGACCTGGCCTTGGCCATCTGATGCACGATCTGCACCTTGGTCTCGGCCACCTCGGCCGTGTAGATCCCGCACAGGCCGATGCCCTTTTCGTGGACGCTCATCATGATGGCGAAAGCCTCAGTCTCGGACTTTCCGAACACATTCATAAGCACCTCCACGACGAAGTCCATGGACGTATAATCGTCATTATGCAGCAAAACCTTGAACTGCCGCGGCTCCTGCAGTCCGTCCTCGACGATGACGTCGGGCTCGGAACCTGGAACCTCATATGGTGCGGTCATGGCCCATCCTATTCGTCTTCGCCGTACTCGTCGATCCAGGTCTGGAGAATCTCCACGACCTGCCTTGCCTGCTTGACCGAGGAGATGTTGAACTTGGAGTGAGGCGAAAACCGCCCGTTGCGCTTCTGGTAGCGCCCGACCCGGAACTTGACGGGACCGAACTCCTCCTCGCCGCGGCCGACCTCCTGATAGGCGAACATGACCGTTGCCCAGGCGCCGCGCGTCAGCACTTCCTTCTTCAGTTCGCGGACCTTCTGGACACCGTCTTCGTCGGACCAGTCTATGGAAATATCGTCGATGGTTTCGGCCATGCTTTCTCCTGATGTTGTCTTGGGAATGCCGCCCAGCCGGGCGGCGCTGTGGATGGGGAGCGCCCCGCCGGGACTATTAATGCCGCGTGCGGTAAAAGCAAGCCTCAAAAAGCCGTCCGCCACGAGGGCCTCGGTGCCCGCGCATTGCCCGCAAGAAGATGCGGAGAAACGAAAGCCCCATGCGATGTCGAATCGGCCATCCGTCGCACCCCTGAAATACCGTTACCCTTCTTGCCAATGCCGACAAATCGTCCTAAAATTGTTTTGATATCATAACATACCGATATTTTGAACTTTAACATGGAGACAGGAGATGGAGAAGATTCTGATCGTCGGCTGCAAGAATACCATGGACGATGTCTGCATCGGGTGTTCGCGCTGTCTTGTGGCATTCAACAGGCGGGTGGGGATTTTTGAGCTCTACGAGGACACGGAGGCGGAGATCGTCGGCATGGTCGGTTGCGGCGGCTGCCCAGCCCCGGCCATCGTGACCCGTCTGATGCAGGTCAAGCTCTGGAACGCGCCCATGAACGAAAAGCCCACGGTCATCCACATCGCGCCGTGCATTGCCGAACAGTGTCCCCACAAGGCCGAGATCATCAAGAAGATCACGGCAAAGGCGGGAATCCCCGTGATCGAGGGGACGCACCCCTACGTGCCTTCCGACATCTTCGCCTGACCGGCCGGGAGGGTCCGGGCGCGGGTTCGGACTCTCCCCCTTTTTTGCGTCCGGGGCTCAAGGCTTCGGAAGCGCCTCGGAAAGCCTGGCGACATCCCTCGGGGGACACGGTGCAGCTGGCCCGGCGGCGGCATCGTGCGCCGCTTTCCTTGAGGCGGTGCGCTAATGCGTGACTTTTTTTCTACCCCTTCGAGCCAAAATATATTAGCTAGCGTTCCCGTCTGAACTCATCGTTTCGATTTCGCAACACTCATTTATCCGAAGGAGCTTTTCATGCCTCTGAACGTTGTTGTCATCGGCGGCGTGGCCCTTGGACCCAAGGCCGCGTGCCGCATAAAGCGATTGGACCCCGACGCGAACGTGACCATGGTCGACGCCAGCAAACTGATCTCTTACGGGGGCTGCGGCATCCCATACTACGTATCCGGCGATGTCAGCGACCACCAGCAGCTGCAGGAAACGAGCTTCCACATGGTCCGTGACGAGCAGTTCTTCCAGGACTGCAAGGGCTTCACGGTCATGACCGAGACCCGCGCCCTGTCCATCGACCGCAAGGCCAAGACCGTCCTGGTCCAGCACAAGGACGGCACCCAGCGCGCCCTGCCCTACGACAAGCTGGTCCTGGGCACGGGCAGCACGCCCCGCAGGCTGCCCATCCCCGGAGCCGACCTGGGCAACGTCTTCACCGTCTCGACCCTGGGCGAGGCCATCCGCATCAAGGAGCAGGTTGCGGGCGGCGGCGTCGGCTCGGCCGTCATCGTGGGCGGCGGATTCATCGGCCTGGAGATGGCCGAGTCCTTCGCCGACATGTGGGGCATCGAGACCACGGTCATCGAGGTGGCGGATCAGGTCATGCCGGGCTTCATGAGCAAGGCCATGGCCACCATCGCAGAAAAGCACCTGGCCGAGAACGGCGTCACGGTCCGCACCGCCGAGATGGTCCAGGCCATCGAGGGCGAGGACGGCAAGGTCACGCGGGTGGTGACGGACAAGGGCGCCATCGACGCCGACCTTGTCATCCTGTCCGTGGGCGTCGTACCCAGCGACACCCTGGCCCGCGATGCAGGGCTGTCCTGCTCCGCCCGCGGCGGCGTCATCGTGTCCAAGACCATGCAGACCTCGGACCCGGACATCTACGCCGGCGGCGACTGCGTGGTCATCGAGAACATCGTCACGGGCAAGATCGGCTACTACCCCCTGGGCTCCCTGGCCAACAGCCAGGGACGCATCATCGGCACCAACGTGGCCGGCGGGCGGGAGACCTTCGACGGGGTCGTCGGCACCTACATCATCAAGCTCTTCGACCTGGCGTTCTCCGGCACCGGCTTGTCCCTGCCCGTGGCCCTGCGCGAGGGCTTCGACGCCTTCAGCACCCACGTCATCATGAGCGACCACTCCCACTTCTACCCCAAGCGCGACATGGTCAGCCTGGAGATCGTGGTCGAACGCCGCACCGGGCGTGTGCTGGGCCTGCAGGGCGCCTGCCAGAACGGCGACTCCCTCAAGGGCCGCATCGACACCATGGCCGCCATCCTCAAGTTCCGCCCGACCCTGCGCGACGTGTCCAGTCTCGAAATGGCCTACGCTCCGCCCTTCGGCTCGGCCATGGACGTCTTGAACGCCGCCGCCAACACCGCCGAGAACATCCTGGTGGGCAGGAACGTTTCCATCCAGCCGGTGGAATTCGCCAAGCTCTGGGAGAACCGCGTGCAGGAGAACCTGCTGTGCATCGACACCCGCGAGTGGGGCAACGCCGAACCGTTCGTAAACAAGTACCCGGATTTCTGGAAGAACATTCCCCAGGGCCAGATCCGGGGCAGGCTCGATGAAATCCCCAGGGACAAGAAGATCGTGCTGCTGTGCAACACGGGCGGCAGGTCGTACGAATCCCAAGTCATCCTGCGCCACGCCGGCTTCCTGGAGCCGGTCAACCTGCAGGGCGGCATGGGCTTCATCAAGCAGCTCGGCTTCGACCCGAGCCAGAACGATTAGGACTTCGGCCGGCCCCACGGGGCCGGCCTTTTGCTTTCCGGCTGCGGCCAACACTGCGCGGCCGCATGGAGGACACATGACCAGACTCCTCGCAATCATCGCGCTGCTCTTTCCCGCCCTGGCCTGGGCCGCGCCGACCCAAGTCACGCTTTTCCCGTCCTCGGCCCAGGTGGAGGAAGTGTCGGCCCCGTCGTGCACTCCGGCGGACGGGGGCCTGTCGTCCTGCACCCTGACCCTGCCCGGACGGGCAGACCCGGCCACCCTGCGCTTCAGCAAGCTGCCGGGCACGGCGTCCATCGCGGACCTGACCTGGAAGGCCCGCCACGACCCCGATCAGGCCGCCCTGGCCCCCCTGCTGGCCAAACGGGACGAACTCACGGCGCAGCGTGATGCGGCCGCGGCCGAACTTGAAGGCGTGCGCGGCCGGCTGGCCTTCTGGAAGGCCCAGACCGAGCCGGGCCAACAGACCGTGGCCGCCCTGCGGGAGCTGGCGGCGGAGCTTGGCGCGAACCTGCGCGACGGAACCCGGCAGGCCCAGGCCCTGGAAGGGAACATCGCCGACCTGAACGGGAAGATCGCCAGGGTCGAGGAGGAGATCGCCGCGGCCGCGGGCCGGCAGCGCACGGTCTGGGAGGTCACGGCGCTGGTGTCCGGCAACGCCCCGGGCGAAGTGGCCTACTCCTACACCCTGGCCGACTGCGGCTGGACGCCGCTCTACCGCCTGGAGGCCCTGCCTGCGGCCGGGAAGATCGACTTCTCCTGGCAGGCCAAAGTCTGGCAACGCTCGGGCCAGGACTGGAAGGACGCGCGCCTCTTCCTGGCCACCCTGCAGCCCGAGGCCCAGGCCGAGCCCTCGGATCTGCCGCCCTGGGAGATCCGTCCCATGCAGATTTTTCAGAAGACCATGGCCGCCCCGGCCATGATGGAGATGCGCGCCGGAGCGGCCGACGAAATGGTCGCGGCGGCGCCGGCCCCGCCCCGCGAAATCCGCCGCGCCACCTACGCGGCCTGGGACATGGGCAAGAAGTCCCTGCCCGCCGGCGCGGAGCGGATCATCGACATCGAGCGCGGCTCCTGGCCGGCCTCCTTCCTGCACCTCATGCGTCCGAGCCTCGACGCCAAAGCCTTTGTCCAGGCCAGAGCCGAGTTCAAGGAACCCAAGGAACTGCCGCCCGGCACGGCCTTCTTCTTGCTGGACGGCGCCATGGTCGACCAGCGCGAGTTCGCCCTGTCCGGACGCGAGGGGACGCTGTTCTTCGGGACCGACCCGTTGCTGACCTGCGAGACCACGCTGGGCGACAAGAAGACCGGCGAGAAGGGCCTCTTCGGGCAGAAGCAGTCCTTCGTGCGCCAGTGGACCCTGACCGTGCGCAACGCCGCCGCCCGACCCGTCCAGGTCCGCATCGAGGAGCCCCGGCCCCTGCCCCGCGACGAGCGCATCAGTGTGGAACTGACGGCCAAGCCCGAACCCCTGGCCGAGGACGACCCGGAAATCCTGGCCTGGAACGCCACGGTGCCGGCCGGAGGTCAGAGCGTCATCGAACTGGGGCTGAAAATGACGGCCCCCGACGACCTCCACGTAGATCCGGGCTGGCGCTGGTAGGCTTCAGGGCCGGCCAGAAAGCGCAAACGCGCTCCGCCTCGTTCAGAGGGGGAGCGCGTTTGTCGTCAGGACCGGCGGAAATCGAAAAATCAGCCTCTCCGTGCCCTGCCTTCATCCTTGGGCGGCGCCAGCGGCGCGCCGCACTTCTCGCAGCGGTCCCTGCGCCTGTCGTCGACCGAAGCCTGCTGCCTGTGCCCGCAGTGCGGGCAGACCAACGTCCTGCCCATCAGTTTACGCACCATCTCGACGAGAAACATCACGCCTCCCCCGGGCCGGTCCCGGCCCCGTCGCCGTGTCCGAGAAAAAGCCCCGCCTTGTCCGAAATCACGCTCTGTTCGCCGAAGACATGGGCCCTGTCGCCGGCGGCGAAGACCCAATCGGCTGCCGGGTTGAGCACCGTCTTCCCGTCCCGCTGCACCGCCACCACGGTCAGTCCGTGCTCCTTGCGCAGGTGGGTCTGGGCCAGGCTCCTGCCTTCGACGAACGCCCCGGGCGCCACAGCCAGCACCGTGGCCCCGAAGGACGAGCAGACGCCGTCCAGGCTGTAGGCGTCGGCCGTGTTCAGCATGGAGCGCCGCAGCATGCCGTAGCCCTCGGCGCGGATCTCGCGCACGAAACGTTCGATGTCCGCCTTGGGCACCAGGTACGTCGACAGGACGCGGATGAACATTTCCACCGAAGTCTCGTATTCCTCGGCCACCACCTCCTGCGCCCCGAGCTGCATGAGGGGCTCTATCTCGCTGACGAAACGGGTGCGCACGACAATGTGCAGGGCCGGATTGTGGGCCCGGGCCGTGGCCACGATGCGGCCGATGGCCGCCGGGTCCGAGATGACCACGGCCAGAATGCGCGCCCCCGCCACGTTGATGTGCTCCAGCACCGCCGCCTGGGACGCGTCGCCGTAGAGGATGGGCTCGCCCTTGGCCCGCTCCCGGCGCACGGTGTCGGGGTTCATTTCCAGGACGACGTAGCGGATGCCCGCCGCCTTGGCGGCCCGGGCCAGATGGTGCCCGCCCAGGCCGAAGCCGGCGATGACGAGGTGGTCGCTCATTTCGGCCTCGGCCTCACGGGGCGGCGCGGCCTTGAGGCCCGGAGGCATGAGCCTGACCAGGCGCTCGGAGATGGCCGGGACGGCGGCGATGAGGAAGGGCGTCACGGCCATGGTCATTATGGCCACGGCCAGGAAGTACTGGTATTCCACCGCGCTGAGCAGATCGCTGCCCATGCCCACGCCGGCCAGGACGAAGGAGAACTCGCCGATCTGGCACAGGCACAGGCCGCCAAGGATGGCCACGTGCCAGGGATAGCCCAGGAGTCGTCCGGCCACGGCGGCCAGGGCGGCCTTGAGGACCAGGATGGTCGTGGTCAGCCCCAGGACCTGCGGCAGGTGCGTGACCACGAAGGCCGGGTCCAGAAGCATGCCGATGGACACGAAAAAAACGCTGGTGAACACGTCGCGGAAGGGCAGCACTCCTTCCAGGGCAGAATGGCTGTACTCGGACTCGCTCATGATGAGCCCGGCCAGGAAGGCGCCCAGGGACAGGGACAGGCCGACGCTCGACGTCAGCAGGGCGATGGCGAAGCACAGGCCCAGCGTGGTCATGAGGAAGAGCTCGCGGCTGCGCGTGCGGATGACGGCCTCCAGGACGCGCGGGATGAGCTTCCTGGCGGCGACGAAAAGGACCCCGCCGACCAGGGCCGCCTTGAGGCCCATCTCGCCCAGTGACAGCCACGGGTTGCCCCCCGCCCCGGCCAGCAAGGGCACAAGCAGCATCATGGGCACCACGGCCACGTCCTGGAAGATGAGCATGCCCAGGGAGATGCGCCCGTGGGGCGCGCCCAGCTGGGCCTTTTCGGCCAGGAGCTTGAGCACAATGGCCGTGCTCGACAGCGCCGCCAGGAAGCCGATGAAGACGGCCTTGCCGATCCCCACCCCGAAGACCATGAAGGGCAGCTCGAAGACGACGATGGTCAGCAGGACCTGGGCCGCGCCGCCGATGAAGACCGGTTTCCTGAGACGCTGCAATTCCTCCAGGGACAGCTCCATGCCGATGACGAACAGCAACAGGATGACCCCAATCTCGGCGAAGATCTCGACCTCCTGCTCCGCGCCGACGAGGCCCAGCCCGTAGGGCCCGGCCAGGACGCCCGTCAGCAGGAAGCCGATGACCGGGGGAATCTTGAAGCGGTGGCTGGCGATGATCACGGCGCTGGACAGGCCGAAGATCATGACCACGTCGGACAGGATGGGTATTTCGACGCTCATGTCGCGCTCCCTGAGCCCTGCGGCGGCGGCTCGCGCCGCCGGTAGCTGTCCGCGAATTCCTGGAGCCGCCTGGCCCTGCGCTCCATGTGCGCCACCCAGGCCTCAAGGACCTCGCCGCCCTCAGCGGTCATGACGTACACCCTCTTGGCCGGTCCGGACCCTTCGGCCTCCCACCTGGACTCGACCAGTTTCTCCTCCTCCATCTGGCGCAGATGGCGGTAGATCATGCCCGGAGGTACCTCATCGCGCAGGAAGCCGTATTCCGGCAACCGCTGCAGCAATTGATAGCCGTAGGACGGCCCGTCCAGGAGAGCCATGAGGATGGACGGCTGGATGTATCGCTCGGGCTTGGCGCCGCCGGCATGCCGTGCTCCAGTATCTTTTTCACGCATTGACATATATCCTTTGAGAACATATTTTTATTACAGCAAATAAAACTCCAACCAGGGAGGCCCCATGAGCAGCTTTATTTTTGTACGTGAAAGACGCAAGGTCGAAAAGGGCGAAAAACGCCCCCGCTTCCGCGTGGTCGGCACCACCGGCGACATCAAGATCCACGCGGAGCATGCCCGCAAATGCGAACTGGACGAAATTTCCCGCCTGACCGGCGCCGAGGTGGTCTACCTGCCCAGCGACGGAGAGGGCAAGGAAGGAAAGAAGGACAAGGATAAGGATTAGTCCAGCCCAAGCGCAGAGTGCGAACGGAAACGGCCGCCCCCGGTATGGGAAGCGGCCGTTTTTTTATTATTTGTGCCGGTTATCGTGATCCGAGCCAAGCCTGGTGAACGTTTTTTCTTGACCCGGTGTGCGTCCCGGGCAGTCCACAAGGAATTTATGGCGCCTGCCCCTAGTCCTTGTAGACGATGGTCCCGACATGCTCGCCATTCAATGCGGCGAGAATGTGCTCGGGGTGGCGCAGGGCGTCGACGATCTGAAACTCCTTGAGGCACTTGGAATTCTTGAGAAAGGTCAGGACCGGGCGTTCGACGATGAGATCGTCGAGGTCCATGGCTATCAGGTCTGAGACCGAAATGCGGTCGATGAACTTGAGCTCTTCGATGTTATTGGCCTTCTTGGGGTCGTCGCTGTACAGACCGCGCTCGTCCTTAAGGTAGATGAGGGACTTGGCCCCGATGTTCTCGGCCAGCAGGAAGGCGCCGCAATCCGTGCGATGCGGCGGGATGGACCCGAATTCGGCCGGATGCTCGAAGAAGCCGTAAGGCGGGATGCCCGTGGTTATGGGCAGGTAGCCCTCGCGGCAGAACATGGTCAACTGCTCCAGGTGATCGCCGTGGCCGATGCGCACGCCTCCGTCCTTGGCCAGGAGCACCGCCAGCATCTCGGCGTTCTGGGACGAGACCTTGTCGCCGAGTTTGGACAGCACGCCCGTGGGCATGCCCAGGTCAACGCCGATGTTGTAGACGTGGCGGGCGCGGGTGCCGCCGCCGGTCATGAGCAGGAGCTTGTGCTGCTCCTTGGCCTTGAGCAGCACGTCGATGATGGGGAACAGCGCCTTGGACCCGCGGTCCATGATGGACTGGCCGCCGATCTTGAGCACGTTCACGTCCGGGTGCATGCGGAAGTATTCCGCCGACTCGGTCTTGGCCAGGAACTTCTTGCTGACCAATGATTCCCCCATGAGTGGGGTGTCGATGTGCAGCCGGCCGGTTTCCGCTTTTTCCTTGATGAGTTTGCTCATGGTTTCCTCCGGTATCGCGACGGCCGGGCGGCCGGGCGCGTCGGTCGTTAGATGTCGAACATGTCCCGCTTGAGCAGGTGGTACAGGCCGATGCCGACCACATAACCCAAAGCGAGATTGGATGCCAGGGTTATGCCCAGCATGGCCATGCAGACGAAGTATTCCTTGTGGTCCGTGATGTCCCTGACCGTCATGGCCAGCTGCGCCCCAGCGAAGACCAGCAGTGCCCCGAGCACGGACAAGGGGACGAGCTGGGCAATGGCCAGGGCCTGCGGGCCGAAGAACAGGGCTACGAGCACGAAAAGCCCGCCGATGAACAGGTTGGAGCCAGCCGTGCGGGCCCCGAAGCGGTAGTGGGCTGCCAGCCCCCCCGCGCCGTGGCACATGGGAATGCCGCCGAGGATGAAGCTGCCGATGTTGGCCAGCCCCATGCTGATGCACAGGGCCTTTCCGGTGGTCCTGGCGGCATCTTCACCGAAATATTCCCTGGCCAGATCCTCGTTGGCCAGGACCGCGTTGCCCAGAGTCATGGGCAACTGCGGCAGGGCCAGAACGAGCAGGGCCGTGGAGAAGGACGCCCAGTCCGGAAAGCCCGTAGGGAAAAGGTCGGGAAAATGCAGGCCCAGGCCGTCCAAGGGCAGCCCATTGCCCAGCAGGAGGCCCATCAGGAAGCCGAAGCCCACGACGCTGCTCGCGGCGGGAAAGCGCCGGCTGTTGATCAGAAAGAGCGTCAGGACGACCGCGATGGCCCCGAACACCCAGCTCAGCTGCAGGGGCCCGAGGGCGGACACGGCCAGGAAGGGTTCGCTCAGCCCGGCCTTGGCCTGGGTGGAACTCGTACCCAGGATGAGCCTGACCCCCTGGGCCATGAGCAGCACGCCAGTGGACAGCTGGACTCCCCGGATGACCACCCTGGGCACGAAGCGGGTGATCTGCTTCATGGCTCCGCTCATTCCGATGGCCAACAGGAGGATGCCGACCCAGAGGGTGGACGCCTGGATGACGTCCGGG
Source organism: Desulfomicrobium salsuginis (assembly GCF_054657795.1). Classification (NCBI taxonomy): domain Bacteria; kingdom Pseudomonadati; phylum Thermodesulfobacteriota; class Desulfovibrionia; order Desulfovibrionales; family Desulfomicrobiaceae; genus Desulfomicrobium; species Desulfomicrobium salsuginis. Next base: position 1,573,201 of record NZ_BAAHYA010000002.1, read on the forward strand.
GACAGGGCCATGGCCACGCCATACGAACCGATGACCTTCATGGGCTGCACGGGAGTGGTCACGCCGAAGTACATCCCGGAAAAGATGTAGTATAGTCCTATGGCCATGAAGACGCCGGCGGGAGGGAGATGATTGACGAGGACCATACCCACGGCGATGGGCAGGAGCACCCCGAGATCTCCCAGAGAACCCGCGATTTCCAACCTGTTGATGCGATACTTCACATTGCCTCCCTGCCCGTTCCGACGAGACCGGCGACATCACGTGGCAATAGACACTATTTTTAAAAAAATCGTGTCAATAAAATGCACACCTGCTACGGCAAAGTCAAGCCTTTTCCGATTGCATCCACGCACATGAAAAAACCCTCCGAACAACCGTTTCGGGCTGGTCGGAGGGAACCTCCGGGAATGGGTTGTCCCGACCACTAATACAGCGGACAACTCGGCGGCAAGTCCGGCACGCGGCCCCTCGACAGGCATTGCCGGACGCCATGCCACAATCCGGCCTTGCTCTCCATGGCGGCAACCTGAACCCCCATCCATTTTTCGCAGGACGGCGACAGGCCCAACGGGTTGCTGACCCAGGCATACCCGGCCCGAACCATCTCTTCGTTGACGCTCAACCCTTCGGTCCAGACCATGCTACGCATGCGGCCAAGCAGATCTCGCCCGACGTTGATAACATGAATCGACTTGCTTTCGACGAGCCGTGCAAAATACTGCGTACACTCATCGCCGAAATACTGAGACTTACGCGGGGCCTCGACACCATACAAATGAATACGCACAATTTTCCCATTGCAATTCATGACTTCTACGGTGTCACCGTCCAAGACCTTAACAACACGGCCATTCCATGCGTTTGCGTTCCCTGCAGCGAGAAAAAAAAGAACAAGAAGAAAAAAGATGCATGCCATGAATTGCGACACAACCCACGGTTTAAACGAAGGCGATTGAGACAAACAAGCGGTCATTCCAAAATTTCGACTGCGTCTGCACATGGTACCCCCGCACGCTTTAGACAAAATTTTGCCAACATGCATCTTGCAGGAAACAGTAAATATCACAAACACATCAACCCATGTCAGAAAAAAGGGAACGGTTCTTTCTCCTGCATTCCAGCTGCAAATTCTTCCCGCCGATGCGCACGAATCGATCCGGTGCAAACAACGGACCGAAATGCAGAACAAGCCATTGACGAACAGCCGATTCTCGGACCATCGTGCATGACGGAGGGCTCACCATGCGCGCATTCAAGGGCTCCTTGCAGCTCAAGTTCGTCTCGTCCATCATCTGCATCGTCGTGCCGCTGCTGGGGATCATCTTCTTCTGGCAGGCCATGGCCGAGGAGCGGCAGGCCTGGACGCAGATGATCAACCAGGCCCGCGTGCTGACCCGCCAGATCATCCTGACCAGGCAGTGGGTGTCCGACAGCCAGGGCGTGTTCATTCGCCAGGACTCGCCCGGCGCCCAGGGCGGCGGGGGCTTCTATTCCGACCTGCTGCCCACGGAGCGCGGCACCCTGCAGCGCTTCACGCCGTCCATGGTCACCAAGCGCCTGTCCCTCTACTCCTTCAGCCAGAACCTCTACCGCTTCCGCCTGGCCGGCCTGGCGCCCATGAACCCCGAAAACCGCCCCGACGACTTCGAGATGGAGGCCATCCGCAGCTTCGCCCAGACCGGCAGCCAGGAGTACTACGCCCTGGACAGGGGCGACGGCGAGGCCGTCTTCCACTACTCCGCCCCCCTCCTCGTCGAAGAGGCCTGCCTGTCCTGCCACAAGAACTACACCAGCGGGACCATCAGCGGCTGTCTGAGCGTCTTCCTGCCGGCCCAGCACGTGCTCGACGCCCTCGGCCGCAGCCGGGCCCAGCTCTTTGCCTCGGCCCTGGCGCTCATCGTCCTGACGGTCCTGACCCTCTACTTCCTGGTCCGCCACCTCGTGCTCAAGCCCCTTGGGCGTCTGGAGGCCGTGGCCGACGGCATCAGCCGCGGAGAGTTTCCGGGCGAGGTGCGCATCGGCAGCGGCGACGAGATGGACCGCCTGGGCAGGGCGCTCCAGGACATGAGCGGCAAGCTGGTGGAGAGCCGTTTCCGGCTGGAGGAGAAGGTCAGGAACGCCACGGGCGAACTGGCCCTGGCCAACGAGGAACTGAAGACCCTGGACCGCCTCAAGACGGATTTCCTGGCGACCATGTCCCACGAACTGCGCTCGCCCCTGACCTCCATCCGCGGCGGCCTGGACTACCTGCGCCGAACCGAGACCGCCTCCGACAGGCAGGACTACCTGCAGATCATGGACAAGAACCTGCGCCGCCTGGTGCATCTGGTCACGGACATCTTCGACATCACGCGCATCGAGGCGGACAAGGTGCAATGGAACTTCGCCACGGCCGACCTGTCCGAACTGGTGGCCGAGGTGGTCGAGATCATGGCCCAGCAGGCCGAGGAGCGGAACGTGCGACTGCGCTTCGACCAGACCGGCCCCATGCCCGCGCGCATGGACCTGGAGCGCATCGAGCAGGTTCTGGTCAATCTCACGGACAACGCCGTCAAGTACTCCCCGCCGGGAGGGACGGTGACTTTCGAGGTCGTCTGCACGGAGGGGGAAGTCCAGATCAGGGTCAGGGACCAGGGACCGGGAGTCGGGGCCGAGGACAGGGAGGCCATCTTCAAGAAGTTCCACACGGCGCCGTCGTCGGGACGGGGGGAGAAGCCGGGCGGGACGGGGCTGGGCCTGGCCATCTGCAGCCAGATTGTGCGCGCCCACGGCGGGAGGATCTGGGTCGAGGACGGCCAGGACGGAGGCAGCGTCTTCACCTTCACCCTGCCGGCAGGGAGGCTCCCGTGAGCACGGCGCGGCGCATCTTCGCCATCGGCGACATCCACGGCTGCAACGCCAGGCTGACCATGCTCCTGGAACGCCTGCCCCTGGACCTGGAACAGGACGCGCTGGTCTTTCTCGGGGATTACGTCAACAGAGGGCCTGACTCGCGCGGGGTCATCGAGACGCTCCTGGACCTGCGCTCCCGCTGCCCGCGCGCCGTGTTCCTGATGGGCAACCACGAGGAGATGCTGCTGGAATACGCCGCCGACGGCGACATCGACAGGCTCAGGCTCCTGCACGAGATGGGCGTCGAGGCGACCCTGGCCAGCTACGGCGCGGCCATGCGCGACCTGCAGGGCCTGTCCTTCCTGCCCGACTCCCACCGGGAATTCCTGGGCTCCCTGCGCATGTCCTGGGCCAGCGGGCCGTACCTCTTCGTGCACGCCGACGCCTGTCCCCTGGCCGGCGATGCGGGGACCGCCCGGAAGGGCCACTCTCCCGCCGCGGACCAGCTCCTGGCCAGCCGGCGCCTGGCCGGGGAAACGCCGACGGGTTCAGACCAGCTGGTGATCTTCGGCCACACGGCCTTCGCCACGCCGCTGGTCCGTCCCGACCGCATCGGCATCGACACCGGCGCGGTCTACGGGAACATGCTCACCGCCCTGGAACTGCCGGCCATGCGCTTTCATCACGCCTGACCGCCCCCCTCGTCCCCGTCGAGAATCTTGGCCGAGTCGTAGACCCCGTCCAGGAAGCCGCGTGCCAGACGATGGGCCGTGCCGTCGTCGCGCATGACCGCGTCCAGGCACCGGCTGAAGCCGATCAGGCGGCCGAGCATGACCAGCCTGGCCCTGACGGCCTCCCGGCCGGCGCCGGTCAGGGAGGCCGTGACCAGATCGCCCTTCACGGACGTGACGAACCCGCTCTCTTCGAGCACCTCGCGCAGGAAGAGCGCGCGGCGGCTCGTGCGCTCGGCGCTCGTGCCTCCGCCCTTGAAGCGGAAACGCACATAGTTGGCCTGGGCGCTCCCCCCGCACACGGCGTCGAGCATGGCGAAGTGGTATTCGACGCGGCTGTTGAGATTGAGGTAGTCCCTGGCGGCCAGGGCATAGTTGAAGGAGCCCACTGGGCGGGCCGAGGCCGCGTCGAGCATGTTGCGCGAGAAGAGCCCCGACAGGGCCGCGCCCACGGCCCCCGGATGCCAGGACAGGCCGGGCGTGGTCAGGCCTTCGCACAGGGCGGCCAGGGGCCGGGAGAGGATGTCGCCGGGGCCGAGGACCCGACGCCGCAGGCCGCCCCACCGGACCCCGGACGCAGGGGCGTCGCGCCGCAGCCCGCCGCCCACGTCGACCACCAGGAAATGAAAGGGCACGCCGATGTCCAGAGGATGGAGCAGCCCGCCCGCCTCCTCCATGACCATGTCCCCGGCGTGGAACATGGCCAGCACGGCCATCTCGTGCGTGTAGCGGATGAGATCGTGCAGGGAACGGCACTGGGCCAGGGAAAAGGTCGGGCCGTAGGCGTCGGTCAGGTTCAGCGGCGCCACCCGGCTGCGCAGCGTCTCCCGCGACGGGTCCAGGGTGCACCGCGCGGAGCCGTCCTGGGCCGCGCCACGCGTCCGTCCGCCCTGCGCGGGGAAGGCGGACCACAACTCGGGCGAGGCCTCGGTCACCTGGCCGTTGTCCGCGTCCAGCACCACCCACTGCCGGGCCTGCAAGGTCCGCGTCGCCCCGGCCGCGCCGGTGATCATGGGCAGGCCGAGCTCACGCGCGATGCATGACAGATGGTCCGTGGGGTTGCCCTCGTCGACGACGAGGCCGGCGAAGCGGGCCAGGTGCGGCGAGGCCTCGACCATGCTTTGGGGCAGAACCAGGACGCGCGTCCCGTCTTCGGCCTCGGGCATGGCCGCGACAACCTCCTCGAGTTCCGCCGCGCCGCGCACCGGCAGGACTCGACCCACGGCCTTGCCGGCGCCGGCGCACATGCCCGTGACCAGGGGCTCGGCCAGGGGGCCGGCCGGAGCGGCGCCCCCGCCGGCGACGCGCAGGGGCCGGGCCTGCAGCAGATGGATATTCCCGTCCTCGTCCAGGGCCCACTCGATGTCCTGGGGCATGCCGTACAGGTTTTCGACCATCTCGCCGAAGCGCGCGAGGCGACCGACCTGCTCCGGGGAAAGGAGCGCCACCTCCCGCTCGGCTTCGGGCACCTCCTCCTGGCGCAACCCGCCCGCCCCGTCCGCCACCTCGCGCACGGTCTTGCCGGCGACGAAGACCTCCCCCTCCCCTTCTCCCTCGGGGGCGTCCGAACGCCTGGGCCGGTACAGGTCCGCGGGGGCCGCGCCGCCCACGGCCAGGGTCCCCAGGCCGGGCACGGCGCTTACGAGCATGCGTCCGCTGCCAGGGCGCCCCGGATCGCGGGTCATGAGCACCCCGGCCGCACGGGCCCGGACCATGCCCTGCACGAGCACGGCCAGGTCGAACGCCGCCGGGTCCATGCCGATGCGCTGCCGGTAGGCCATGGCCCGGGCCCCGAAGCCGCTGGCCACGACCTCGCGGAAGGCGTCGAAAAGCGCCTCGTCCCCGACGACGTTGAGGACCGACGTATACTGACCGGCAAAGGAATGGGCCGCCGTGTCCTCGGCCACGCCGCTGCTGCGCACCGAGACGGCCGCACCGTTCGCAACGGCCGCACCGTTCGCAACGGCCGCGCCCATTGCGCGATGACAGGCCGACAGGGCCCCGGCCAGATCGGGCGGCAGGGGTGCGGCCAGGATCATCTCCCGGATGGCCGCGGCCGCTTCCGCAAAACCGGCCCGCCCGGCCTCCACGTCGCCCATGGCCCTCCTGACCCCGGCCTCGATCCCGCCCTGCTGCAGAAACCTGCGGCAGGCCCGCACCGTGCAGACGAATCCGTCGGGCACCGGCAGGCCCATGCGCCGCAGGGTGGCCAGATTGGCGGCCTTGCTCCCGGCCAGACGGTGCGCGGACGGGTCGACCGCGTCCAGGGGGAGGCAGGGCGCCGCGTGGCGCGGCAGGCTCGCCAGGGCCGCCAGGCTCTCGCGCACGTCGCCGGACATGCGGCCGTGCAGGGCGTAGAGTTCCTCATGGGCGTCGGCGGACAGGAGATTGAGGCCGTCGACCAGTTCGAGGGTCACGGCCAGGAGCTCCTCGGCCAGGGGGGACAATTCCTCGTCTTCGCCGCGGGCCAGGACGCGGTCCAGGTCGATGACCAGTTCCAGGGCCCGGCCGTTGTTCTCCAGAAACACGCGAAACGCGTGATAGCGCGCCTTGACCTCGTTCAGGGCCAACTCCTCCCGCTCGGCCCGGCGGGCGCGCCAGCGGTCGACGATCAGGCGCCACGGGTTCACGTCGTCGCCTCGGCCGTCTCGACAGGCTCGTCCGAAACAGGGGGAGGCATGAACCGCGCGGAAAAATCGTCGAGGATGCGCCCGACGTCCCCCTCGTCGCCCATGACCGTGTCCATCTGCCGGCAGTAGGCGGTCAGGGCACCGAGGGTCTCCAGGGCCGCACGCAGGCTGTCGTCCTCGGCCAGCTTGAGGCGCCCGACCACGAGGTTGGCCTCGCGCGTGACCAGGAAGTCCATGCGTTCGAGGACCAGGGCGATGAAACGGGCCCGGCGCTCGCGGCGCTTTCCCGCGGCCAGCCCGCCGGCGAAGCGGAAGTAGACGTAGTTGCGGCTTTGCTCCGGGCCCAGATAGGCGTCGACCACGCTGAAATGGTAGCCCATGCGCAGGCTCAGATTGAGATAGTCCGCCCCGGCGACGGCCAGCGAGGCGCCCTGGGCCTCGGTCCCACCTTCGAGCATGCCCATGGTCCGGGGCATGTTGGCCATGATGTCGCCCAGGCCCAGGGCCGAGGCGCCGTCATCCCAAGCCGCCGGCCGGTTCAGGCCACGCAGGAAGATCTCGAAGGGAACCGAGCGCACGTCGTCCACGCCGACCTCGTCCCCGGCCGCGGGGTCCACACCCCCGCCGACGTCGAGAACCCGCATGTCCAGAGGCACCCCCGCATGGAGGCGACGCGAACGGATGGCTCCGAGGCCGGGCCGCCGCTCCTGGAAATGAGCCAGTTCGTCCACGGCGCGGTCGTGGCAGAAATGAAGGATGTCGTGCATGGTGCGGCAACCCTGGACCGAAAAGCCGGGCGCTGCGGGGTTGACCAGGTGCAGGGGCATGATGAAGCGCAGCAGGCGGCGCAGGGTCCGGTATTCCGGATCCGTCGGGCTCAGGTCGCCGGCCGCGCCGTGGCGCAGAAGGGAGTCCAGGACACCGTCGTAGACCACGCCTTCGCCCGCGTCGACGGTCACGCTGCGGCCGTCGGGGATGAGGCGTGTGGCGTCGGCCAGCCCGAAGACGGCCGGCAGACGCAGTTCGCGGGCCACGGTGGCCAGGTGGCCGGCGGCGGTGCCGTACTCCGTGACCACGGCCGAGGCCATGCGCAGCACGGGCGTCAGGCGGGGCGAGGCCGTCCTGGCCACGGCCACGGCGCCGAGCGGGAAGTCCGCGGGCGCAGTGTTCTCGCGCACATGCACGGCCAGGCCGGCGGCCACGCCCGACTGCACGAGCTGGCCGCCCCTGGCCAGCACCGTGGCGCGGGCCATCTCCTCGGCCAGTTCGCCGTCCGAAGGCGCCTCCAGGCGCACGGGCCGGGGGCTGACGCGGCAGATGACACACGCCTCCCCGGCGGCCTCGCGCCACTGCGCCTCGACCGGCACGCCCAACATGCGTTCCAGGGTCATGGCCGTCTCGGCCAGGGATTTGAGGGCCGACGGCGGGATCAGGGCCGAACCGCGGCCCATGGAGCGGCTCACGGCGTCCGTGGCCCGCCGGCCGTCGGCGAAGCGCCTGCCGCCCTGGCGCGGCGTGATCTCCGACCGGACCATGTCGAAGGGGTGGACACGCCGCAGGAAAAACGCATCGTTGCCCGCTCCGGTCTGACGGGCCTCCACATGCAACATCTCCGGCTCGTCCTGGGCGCGGGTGCGAACCGCCCCGCTCACGTCCGCTGTCGGCACGGACAGCACGAGCACCGCCAGCGGCCCCGGGCAGGCCCGCGCCTCCCGTTCGATGCGCCGAACGAGTTCCAGCGCGGCGGGCAGACTCCCTTCCGGGCCGTGGTCCGCCTCGAACGTGAAAAGGTCCCCGGGCAGATCCCCGACATCCTCGACGAAATCCCCTCCGGCGCGCACGCCGGCGACAAGGAGCACGCTTCGCTCCTCGCCCATGGCCTGCAACGCCGCCGCCAGGGACGACTCGGTCGTCTCCCGCGCCGCCGAAGTCTCGACCGGCGTCCCGACCCGCCCCAGCAGCGCGTCCACACCGACCGTCGTAAGCACCGCACCGCGCGCCGCGCGCACTCCCGCGTGGCGCCCCAGTTCGGCCAGGCAGACGGCCTCGATGCCGACCAGGGGCTCCAGCTCCCAGCCAATGTCCTCCAGGGCGAGGACCGGCGCGCCGGCGCGGCCGGAGTTGCCTCCGGCCAGGATGGCGTCCAGGACGGCCAGGATGTCCTGATAGCGGTCGTAGAGGGGGACGTAGGCGTTGCCCGTCAGGGCGTTCAGGCAGTAGACGGCGTGGTGCACCAGGGACGAGACGCGGCGCACGGAGTCTTCCAGGTAGGGCCGGTCGAAGATGTACTCGCCGCCCAGGGCCTGCTCCATTTCGGCCATGCCGGCCAGGGCCGTGTTGTTCAGTTCGAGGATGGCCTTGAAATTGTGGAACAGCGCCTGCAGTCGCCAGACGCTCATTTCCGGCGTTTTCCCCCGCCGTCTGAAGATGCCGGATCGTTTCAAGGGCGCTCGCTCCTCATGCGATGCGGATCGGGGATGCGGACCGGTCCTTGCCGTCGCGCAGTTCACCCTCGATGCGTTTGACGCAGTCCACGATGTCGCCGAGCTTGAAGGGCTTGGCCACGAAATCGAAGGCGCCCTTACGGAACGACTCCTTGGCCGTCTCCAGGGTGGCGAAGCCGGTGATGACGATGACCCGGGTCCGCGGCGACGATTCCAGCGCGCCGGACAGCACCTGCATGCCGTCGGCCCCCTCCATCTTCAGGTCGGTGATGACGATGTCGAAGCTCGCCTCGCGCAGCCGGGCCAGGGCGCCGGCGCTGTCCGTGAAGGTTTCGACGTCGTATCCGGCCTTCTGGAAGGCCGGCTTGAGCCGCTTGCAGACGATGGGCTCGTCGTCGAGCACCAGAATGCGCAGCCGCGCGCCGTCCTGTTCCGTTTCACTCCTCATGTTCACCTCCGATGGAATCGCGCATGGCCTCCAGGAAGGCCCGGACATGCCGGGCCACGTCCCGCTCGCTGTGCAGCCGGGCGTCGAGCTGGCGCGCATAGCCGACAAGGCCGCCGAGCATGCGCAGACGACGGGCCATGCGGGCCGCGTCCAGCTTCTTGACCCTGCCTACGACGAGGTCGCCATGGATTTCAACCCGGAAATCGTAGCGTTCGAGCACCTCGGCCACGAACCTGGCGCGCCTGGAACGGCGGATGAAGTCCGTCACGCCGCCCAGGAAGCGGAAATAGATGTAGTTGTCGTTGAGCTCGTCGCTGCAGTACGCGTCGATGATGTTGAAATGATACCCGAGCCGCATGTTGAGATTCATGTAGTTGCGGAGCACGACCACGAGGTTGCGGCCCACGGCCTCGGGACCGGCCAGGGAGGCGCTGAAGGTGCGGGTCACGCTGGCCATGAAGCTGCCCAGGTCCACGGACACGGGCTCCGTGCACCACGTGCCGCAGGCGTCCATGCCGGCCAAAAACTCCCGCAGGGGAACCGAGACGACCTGATCCGGCCGGACGGTCTCGGATTCGGGCGGACACTCGACCCCGTCGCCGCCGTCCACGAGCAGCAGGCCCAGCGGGGCCGACGTCAGCAGGCGCCGAGGCGAGGACAGGTCGGCCGCGCCGCGCCGCTCGCTCAGGTGGATCAGCGCCTCCACCGCGCTCTCGTGGATGTAACGGGTGATGTCATGGAAGGTCCGGCAGGCCGAAGGCACGAAATTCTCCCCGTGCGGGTCCACGAGGTTGAGGGGCGCGATGTGCTTGAGCAGGCGCCGCAGCAGCCGGTACTCGTAGGAATCCTCGAAAGCGTCGTCCTCGGTCAGCTCGAAGCGGTCCGCGGCGCCGATGCGCCCCCGGAAGACCGCGTTGCGGGTCGTGTCGAGGGTGATCTCCTCGCCCTCGCGCAGCATCTCGGTGGCCACGCCCGCGTTGACCAGCGTCGGCACGCGGAACTCGCGGGCGATGGTGGACATGTGCCCGGTGGGCGAGCCGACGTCGGTGATGATGCCGCGGGCCTGGCGCATGACGCGGGAATAGCGCGGCGAGGTGTGCCGGGCCACGAGGATGGCCCCGGCGGGAAAACTCTCCAGGTCGGCGTCGGAGCGGACCAGGCGTACCGGGCCCGATGCCACGCCGCGCTGCGCCACCAGGCCCCGGCCCTCGAAGATCACCTCCGCGTCCCATGGGACCGTTTCGGCCGCGGCCGGATTTTCCGCGCCGGTCGTGGTCACGCGCAGGGGGCGGGTCTGCAGGATGTGCAGCGTCCCGCGCACGTCGAAGGACCACTCGATGTCCTGGGGGCGCTTGTAGTACCGTTCGATGGCCAGGGCGGCGTCCGCCAGTTCCTGCGCCTGGGCCGCGGTCAGAAGCGGCTCCTCGTCCGGCCCGTCGTTCTGCGGGCTCACGGCGCGGATCGCGTGGGGTTCCATCCGCTCGACGAGCATGGAGACCGCCGGGCCGCTGCCGTCGACGACGGTCCGGCACCCGCCGCGCGCCGCGTCCACGGCCATGACCTCGTCGGCGGCCGGGGCGTACGAATGGAGCACGCCGCTGACCCGCCCGCGGACCATGAGCTGGCAGCCGACGGCCATGGACACCTCGTGCTCGCGGTAGCCGCGCATGATGCGGTACCTCCAGGCCGTGGCCGAATAGGCGCTGGCCACCACCTCGCGGTAGGCCTCCATGACGCGGTCCGGAACCACGTCCAGCGCCGAGGCGTACTGCCCCGCGAAACTCGATTCGCCGTCCTCGTGCCAGGCGCTGCTGCGCACGGCCATCAGCGCGTCCAGCCCGTCCCGGCCGGCCACGAGCCGCGCGGCCGCGGACCCGACATCGCGGGCCAGCCCCCGCGGCAGCGGGGCGTCGAGGATGCGGCGGCGCATGTCGGCGGCCAGTTCGTCCAGGGCCGCGGCGTCTTCGCCGTCCCAGGCCGCGATGCCCTTGCGGGCGCGTTCCAGCAGCCCCGCGGCGTTCATGAAATCGAAAAAGGCGCGGGAGGTGATGACGAAACCCTCCGGCGCGGTCAGTCCGAGACGGCCCCTGATGTCGCCGATGTGGGCCATCTTGCCGCCGACCTGTTCGATCTGGTCGTGGCCGACGTCCCGCAGTTCCAGGATGTAGGCGTCGCCCTCCACCTGCGGCCGGCCGGCCAGCTCCTGCCAGAGCAGGTTGCGGATGCGTTCGAAGGCCATGAACAGGTCCACGTTCTTGCGCTGCGTCAGCACGCTCAGGTCGGAGATGAGCTTGAAGACGTGGTCGCCCATCTGCTCCGTGGTCTGCTCGATGTAACGCCTGTCGAAAACGTATTCGCCCCCCAGCTTGTCCCCCATGTCGGCCATGAGTTCGAGGATGCGGTTGTTGCGCTCCAGGATGTGCTGGAACTTCTTGAACAGCACCGCGAACGGGAGCTGCCTGGGTTTGGGGCGCCAGAAGGCGAACACGTTTCCGAACAGATTGGACATGATGGGGCTCCGGATCAGTGCGCGCCCTTGCTCTGGAAGACCAGCCCGATGGCCAGCCCGCTCAGGATGGCGATGACCGTGGCCAGGACGCCGTACAGCAGGCCGTTGTCGAAGGCCATGTGGCTGAGCCAGGCGGGCAGTCCGACGAGCTTCGCCCTGACGGGCATGGACGCGGTGTCGAGCACGGCGCCGTCCTGAACCGCCAAGGCCTCCAGGGTATACTCGCCGGGACTGAGGGCCGAAGGAATGGCCAGGCTCGCGGTGAAAGCCCGGACTCCGTCCTTGTCTTCCGCGAACTGAACCTGCTGCGCGGATTCGGCGTAGAGGCCGTTCCCGATTTTCAGGCGCAGCAGTTCGGTCACGGCATCCAGTTCGTCCGCGGCCGCAGGGTGCTGCTGCTCGATGCTCTCGTGCAGGCCGCCGACGCGCAGGGCGGCCCCGGCAGCGCCCAGGTCGTCAAAGCTCCTGGAGGCCGCCACGAGGTAGACGCCGGGCACGTTCTCGAATTCCACGGTGCCGACATTCATCCACAACAATCCGAAAACCTTTCCTTTCTCGCGCAGGTGCAGCGTTTGCGGCGCACCGACGAGACGCAGCACCACGTCGCTCCCGGCCGGAACCTCGCCGGACACGCGCAGGGTCGTCCCGTCGTACAGGGCGTCCATCAGGATCTCGTCCGGCGAAGACGTCAGCTCGACCTGACCGGCCGCATGCGCGCTCCCCGCGGCCACCAGGCCGAGCAGCAGGGAGATGCAGACGAATTTAAGCAAAGAAGCACGCATATCAATGTCCTCCCATGTACGCCAGAAGCACATCGGGCCTGGCGAGCAGATCGTAGAGCATCTTGACCATGACCAGGAGCACCAGCGAGGCCAGCAGGATCTTCAACTGTTCGCCGCCGAGCTTCTTGCCGAGCTTGGCGCCGACCTGGGCGCCGACGGAGGACGCCAGCAGGAGCAGCAGGGCCAGGACGAAATCCACGGTGTGGTTCTGGGAGGCCTGCATGATGGTCACGTTGATGCAGGTGAACAGGATCTGGAACAGGCTGGTCCCGACCACGACGTGCATGGGCATGCGCAGCAGGTAGACCATGACCGGCACCATGATGAAGCCGCCGCCCACGCCCATGATGGCCGCCAGCACGCCGACCAGGGTGCCAAGGACCAGCGGCATGAGCAGGGAGATGCGGATGCCCGAGCGCGGGAAGTCCATCTGCAGGGGCATGCTGCGGAGCATCCTGGCGTAGCCGGATTCGGGCTTGGACTTGGACTCGGCCTTGGGCTGCCCGGAAGCGCGCATGGACTGCAGGCTCTCCAGGAACATGTAGCCGCCCACGAACCCGAGCATGAGCACGTAGGTCAGGCTGATCAGGAAGTCCGCGTTGCCGAGCTGTCGCAGCACCTTGATGATCTGTACGCCGACGCTGCCGCCGGCGATGCCGCCGACCAGCAGCAGGAGACCCATCTTGATGTCCACGTTGCCCATGCGGAAATGGGCGAAGGTGCCGGAGGTCGAAGCCCCGACGATCTGGTTGGAGTCCGAGGCCGCGGCCACGGTCGGCGGGATACCGAACATCATCAGCAGCGGGGTCATGAGAAATCCGCCGCCCACGCCGAATATGCCGGACAGAAGCCCGACGGCGCCCCCGAGTCCCAGGATGACGAGCACGTTCACGCTGTTCCCGGCAATGGGCAGATACAGGTTGAAGGACAGGTCCATACGCTCCTCTTCAGTTGAATGTATGTTTGATCGGGGCCACGACTTCCACCCTGCAGGCGACGCGATGCCGGATGGCCTTCAGGGAGGCGCACTCCCCGTCCGCGCTGCGCGTGTCCCCGTCGGTGGCTTCGTACACCAGCAACGTGACTCTGTTGTTCTGCGTAAAGGCGATCACCTCTTCCTCATAGACGCCCTCCGTGACGAAATAGTTGATGCGGACGCCTTCGGCCTTGAAGACCTCCAGCATGAGTTCGAGGCGCTCCCTGACCGTGGTCTCCAGTTGCGCTTCGGTATAGGACAGGTTCCGCGACTGTGGCGGAATGACGAGCAGCACGTTCACGTGCACATGGACGCGCAGGGCCAGGGAGCAGGCGCGCGAAAGCGCCTCCCAGGCGTTGTGCTTAGCGTCGATGGCAACGAGAATGTTTTCCATGGGTTCCTCTCATTGCCGACGACAAAGCAAGCTTGATGCCTGGGAAGAATCTATTTTCTATCGTCAATAAATCAGATAGTTACGAATAAAAATACGCGCCAGGCGCTTTTTCTTATTTCATTATGAAACATGACATGTTATTCACAAAGTCACCTTGTTTCAAAATGAAATAACGATAGCCACGGAGTCCGGCATGAACAGCAGCCCGGCATCACAACCCTCCCCCTGGCACGCCCTGCTCCGCCAGATCCATTTCAGCTCCATCAAGGGCAAGATCTTCATCGTCTTCGTCGTCGCCTTCCTCTCCACTGGCGCCCTGACGGCCCTCAACTACTGGAACCTGTCGACGGTCATGGAGCGCATGGTGCTGAGCGAGCACTACGACGACCTGCTGAACAACATCCTGGAGATGCGGCGCTTCGAGAAGAACTACCTGATCTACGGCAGCCGCCTCAGCTTCACGGAGATCAGCGCAAACATGGACGCCATCGACGAACTCATCGACATGCTCCGGGACGACCTGCCGCGCCTGGTCGGCGCGCAGGAGTTCGACGGCTTCCAGCAGACCGCCGGCGACTACCGCAACTGCATCATCGCGCTGACCTCACCCGCGTCGCAGCAGGCCGGGGCGGCTTCCGCTCCGGGGGACCGGGACGTCCAGCTGCGCAACCTCCGCTCCCTGGGCAAGGTCCTGACCGATTCCGCCGAGCGCTACAGAAAGATCAAACGCGCCCGGATCCACGACACGATCCAGCGCACGTCCATGCTGCCCTTCGCCTTCCTGGCCATCGTCCTGCTGCTCATGATCCTGCTCATCAAGCTCATCTCCAGCGGGCTGCTGCGTCCCCTGGACGTCATCCGCGAGATGACCAGCGTCGTGGCCCGCGGGGATTTCAAGCCCATCTCCTACGACGGCGTCCGCCTGGAGGAGGTCGCGGGGCTCATCGACGCCTTCAACCGCATGGCGCGTGAACTGGAGGCCAATCAGGAAGACCTGCTGCAGGCTCGCAAGATCGCGGCCATCGGCACCTTCACCGCGGGCATCGCCCACGAGCTCAACAACCCCATCAACAACATCGCGCTGACGGCCGAGAGCTTCGACGAGGAATACGGGGAGAGGATCGACGAGGACGGGCGGGAAATGCTGCGCGACATCCTGAGCCAGTCGGAGCGCGCCGCGGACATCGTCAAGAATCTGCTGGACTTCTCGCGCACCGAGAGCCCTACCTTCCAGTGCCTCCCGCCGGGGCAGGTCCTGTCGAGCACCATCAGCCTCGTCAGGAACCAGGCCCACGTGGCGGGGATTCAGCTCGAACTGGAGCTGGAGGACGACCTGCCCTGCGTGCAGGGCAACCTGCGCAACCTGCAGCAGGTCTTCACCAACCTGCTCCTCAACGCCATCCAGGCCACGCCCGCCGGCGGGCGGATCGGCGTCTCGGCGCGGCTGGACCGGGAGGAGCGGCAGGTGCGCATGAGCGTGCTCGACAGCGGGCCGGGGGTGCCGGTGAACATCCGGCAGCAGATCTTCGAACCGTTCTTCTCCACCAAGGAGGTGGGCAAGGGCACGGGGCTGGGACTGGCCGTGAGCTACTCCATCGTCAAGCGCCACGGCGGGCGCATCGAGGTCCACGGCGAGGAGGGTCAGGGGGCCGAGTTCGTGGTCACCTTGCCGATACCCAGGAACACGGACAGGAACATCGAGGAGGAGGGCGCATGAATCTGCGCGTGGCCATCGTCGACGACGAGGAAATAGTCTGCCGCCGCCTGAGCCAGGTCCTGGCCAAGGAAGGGTTCGAGGTCGAGGCCTTCATGATGGGGCGTTCCTTTCTGGAACGCATGGTGCAACTGCCCTTCGACATCGTGTTCCTGGACATGCGCCTGCCGGACATCAGCGGCCTGGAGCTGCTGCCGCGCATCAAGTCCCTGCGTTCCGAGGCGGAGGTCATCATCGTCACCGGCCACCAGAGCGTGGACACGGCCATCGAGGCCATCCGCAACGGGGCCTTCCACTACGTCTGCAAGCCGGTCAACCTGACCGAGATCCGCCTCCTGGCCCAAAACGCCAAGGACAGGATCGCCATGCGCCTGGAGAACATCAGGCTGCGCGAGGCCCTGAAGGGCGACACGGGGCTGTCGGCCATCATCGGCAACAGCCCCGCCATCCAGGAACTCTTCGCCATGATCCGCAAGGTCGCGCCCGTGGACTGCAACGTCCTCATCCAGGGCGGCAGCGGCACGGGCAAGGCGCTGGTGGCGCGCTCCATCCACCAGCTCAGCCCCAAGCGCGACCACCCCTTCGTGGCCTTCAACTGCGGCGGCTTCACGGACGAACTCATCAGCAGCGAGCTTTTCGGCCACGAACGCGGCGCCTTCACCGGCGCCACGGCGACCAAGGTCGGGCTGCTGGAGGCTGCTGCCGGGGGTACGGTCTTCCTGGACGAAATCGGCGAGATGCCCCTGCCCATGCAGGTCAAGCTTTTGCACGTCATCCAGGAGCGGCGCATCCTGCGCGTCGGCGGCACCAAGCCCATCGACCTGGATATCCGCATCATCGCGGCCACGAACAAGGACCTCAAGCACGAGGTGGAGATCGGGGCCTTCCGCGAGGACCTCTACTTCCGGCTCAACGTCGTCTCCCTGTGCCTGCCGCCCCTGGCCGACCGCCGTGAGGACATCCCGCTGCTGGTGCGCCATTTCACCGAGAAGTACAGCCTGGCCTTCCACAAGCAGATCAGCGGCATCAAGCCCCAGGCTCTGCAGCTTCTGTGCTGCTACAGCTATCCTGGCAACGTGCGCGAACTGGAGAACATCGTCGAGAGGGCCGTGGCCCTGACGGACAACGAGGAGATCGACATCCAGGACCTGCCGCGGGACCTGCAGCAACTGGAGTTCAAGACCATCGAGGGCGACGGGCTGCCGACCCTGGAGGAGATGGAACGCCGCTACATCGTGAAGGTGCTGGAGAAGACGGGCTACAGCAAGAGCCTCACGGCCCAGGTGCTCGACATCCCGCGCACCACGCTGTGGCGCAAGCTCAAGGCCTACGGCATCGAGTGACGGGGCGGTTCTTTGCGGGGAGGAAGTGGCGATTCGCCCGGCTGTTCGCAGACGATCTTTTTTTGCTCTCGACAAAATAATCATTGACACTCATGCACGATCCACCTAGACGTCACTGGTCCTGACGGGAGTGAACGGCATAATGTGAAACGCCTCTTCGCTGCCCGGCTCCTTCTGGTAGCTGTTTACAGAAGGAAAACGGATATTCTTTTTACTTTTTTTCTTTTGAGGTTATTGTCTTGGCTAAGAACATCTATGTTGGTAATCTGCCCTGGTCCACCACCGATGCCGATCTGCGGAACATGTTTTCCCCGCACGGTGAAGTCACTTCCGCCCACGTCATCGAAGACCGTGAGACCGGCCGTTCCCGTGGCTTCGGCTTCGTCGAGATGGACGAAGAAGGCGCCCGCAAGGCCATCCAGGCCCTGAACGGCGCTGACATGCAGGGCCGCGCCCTGAAGGTCAACGAGGCCCAGCCGCGCGAAAGCCGCCCGTCCCGTCCCCGTTACTAAGCCGCATCATCAGATCACGAAGAAGCCCGTCCCCGACGGGCTTTTTTTTTGGCTCTTCCGGTTAGAGCGTCCAGACCGTCATCTGATGCCCACTGACGTCGTTGAACGTTGATCCGAGCGCATCACCACAAGTGACCCGTCATCGCGAGCGTGGCGCGGCCTGGTCGGGCAACGCGCGAGATCCATCCTCGACGTACACTGGAATACGACCGGAAAAGACCGTGAAAAACTGGATTGCCGCGTCGAAGACTCCTCGCAATGATGGGATAGACCCGCCCCCCATATGCCCATGGCATAACGGCATCGAATGTGCCATAAGTGAGTATCTCCAAACACTTAATCTGGGAGGCGGGTCATGAAACAAGTATGCCGTATTGGGCTTGATATCGCAAAGCATAAATTCCAGGTGCACGGCGTGGACAAGCACGGAAAAGACGTTTTCAACAAGCAGCTGAACAGAAAGGATGTTCTGGCGTTTTTTGCCAACCTTCCCGTTTGCACGGTGGGCTTGGAAGCCTGCGGAGGTGCGCATTACTGGGGGCGGGAGATACAGAAACTGGGACACACTGTAGGTTTGATTTCGCCTCGCCACGTGAAGCCGTTCGTTATCAACAATAAAACTGACGCTGCGGATGCCCGGGCCATCTGTGAAGTCGCAGGACGACCGTCAACACGTTTTGTGTCGGTCAAAACTGAAGAGCAGCAAGACATGTCTGCCTGGCATTGTGTCCGTGAGCGGTTGCTCAAAAGCCGAACCGCCCTTGCGAACCAGATACGCGGTCTTCTGTCCGAAAAAGGAATCATTTTGCCTCAAGGCATCACCCATGTACGCAAGCGCTTACCGGAAATTGTGGAAGATCCTCAGAACGGATTAAGCATCAAGGCTCGTGATTTATTCTCCGACCTCTACACAGAACTCCATGAGGCTGACGAACGTCTTGCCGAATTGGATCACAAGATGGAGGCAATCACAAAAGCCAACGAGCATTGCACTCGACTGATGAAGGTACCTGGTATTGGCCCAGTGACAGCCTCCGCGCTTGTTGCCCATGTGGGCGATGCCAAACAGTTCAAAAACGGCAGAGAGCTTGCTGCATACTTGGGGTTGACGCCCAGAGAGCATTCTTCCGGCGGAAAACAGAAACTTCTTGGCATCACCAAACGAGGCAACACATACATCCGCAAACTGTTGATACAGGGGGCTCGGAATGTTTGCCGGGCTTGGTCCGGCATTGTGGAAACAGCCAATGATAAACGCAAGGCGTGGCTTCAAGGAGTGGTTGCTCGACGAGGGCAATTTGTGGCCTCAGTGGCTCAGGCGAACAAAACCGCTCGAATTGCCTGGGCGGTATTGGCACGAGGCGAGGAATATCAGGCAGCAAAGGCAACGAACTGAGATATGCCGGGGCTGTCACGGCCCTTGCTATGCGACATTTTTTTGGATGTCCCACGCAAGGGCCGCGCCAGCCAACTGTGGATAAACGCGAAAAAACTCATCCTGTGGAGTGCCGCAAAACATGATGCACAAACGGTCGAACCGGCTTTGGGAAACTCCGGAAGCGTCATCGGCAGAAACATGCCGTCGCAATGTTTGGATTCCAAAGCGCGGATTTCATCAGGGCACGGTCTCAGTGACCAGATGCCGGATACATGACTGCATTCCTCTCGTTTGTTGCAAAATGTTTTGACACTGAGGGCGGGTCTATACATGACTGATTCCACATTGATTCATCCTGCTCGAACGCGTCCAGAGTTGACCTGTCGCGGCTTACAAGCTCATGAACGCTCAACCCGGATGAACCTTTTTTTTGCCCCCCGCACACCAGGAATCCGATTCCCGTCCCCCTTTCCGGCCTCGCACAGCTCATGGGCGAAGACGCCATCCCCCTCCAAAGACATCGCGACGGCCCGGCCCGAAGCGGACCGTCACCCCTGCGTCGCCTCGAACCTGTAGCCCACGCCGGGGATGGTCAGGATGAGACGCGGCGTCTGGGGGTTCTCCTCGATCTTCTTGCGCAGGCGCTGCACGTGCACGTCCACGGCCCGGCTGTTGGCGTAGAGCTTGGAGTCGGCCCAGTTCTGGCCCTGGATGAAGTCGCGCGACAGGGTCTCGCCGGCATGGGAGACGAAAAGCTCGAGCAGGGCGAACTCCGTCCTGGTCAGATCGACCTCCCGGTCCTGGATGGTGGCCGTGTGGTCGCGGTAGTTCAGGCAGACCTCGCCCGAACGGCACGTCGCCGCGGGCTCGCTGCGCCGCGCGCGGCGCAGGACGGTCCGGATGCGGGCCGAGAGTTCCAGGGCGTTGAACGGCTTGACCAGGTAGTCGTCGGCTCCGCATTCGAGCCCGAGCAGCTTGTCGGCCACCGTGTCGCGGGCCGAGAGCATGATGACCGGCACATCGCTGTCCCGGCGCAGAATCTGACAGACCTTGATGCCGTCGATATCGGGCAGGCCGAGGTCCAGCAGGACAAGATCCGGCGCCTGCGCTTCCACCGCCGCCAGGCCGGCGCCGCCGCTCGACGCGCTCCGCACGGCAAAGCCGTCGAGTTCAAGGTTGGCGGTCACGGTCTTGACGATGTCCTGGTCGTCATCGATGATGAGAATGCTCTGACGTGTCATGAAAACCCTTGAGAATCCGAGCTGTTGAAGATTCAGGCCAGCCTACCGGCAGCCTCCGGCCATATCCGATACACATGTTTCAATTTTGTTACAACTTTAACTCCCAAAACGTGATTTTTTGTGGTATCGAGCCTACATATTTGAAGCCCGACCAAGCTGGATGTGGTCGGACACAGTGAAGGACCCGGTTCACGCACCTGTACAGGAGGGAGTATGACCCAAAAGAAAGATGCATCCCGTGGACGCGGATGGCGGCTCGCGCTGCCCCCGGCCATCGCGGGCATCGTGGTAACGGTCGGGGCCGCCCTGGCCATGACTGCCACGGATCAGGCCATGTTCTGCGGCAGTTGCCACTCCATGGCCGAAGCGGCGCTGACGCACAAGAGATCCGTGCACGCCGAACTTGCCTGCAACGAATGCCACGCCCCGCACAACCTCGCCGCAAAGCTTCCGTTCAAGGCCAAGGAAGGCACCAGGGACATCCTGGCCACGGTCACCAGCACCATCCCGGACCTCATCCACCCCGGAGAGGACACCAAGGCGGTGACCCAGGAGAACTGCCAGCGCTGCCACAGCGCGACCACGTCCACCGTGGTCATGCAGAGCAAGACGTTCTGCACGGACTGCCACCGTCACGTTCCCCACACTCCGAAAATCCCCGTAGCCAAAAGGAGCGCCGCCGATGCGTAGCACCAGAACACTTTTCATCATGCTGGCCGTGGGCATGTCCCTGGCCTTGGCCGCCTGTTCCGACGTCACCGAGCCCAAGACCCCTGAATTCAAGACCAAGCTCAAATCCGACGAAATCAAGAATTCCGCCTTCAAGGCCGAATTCCCGCTGCACTACGAAACCTACCTGCGCAACAACGAATCGACGATCATGACCGAATACGGCGGGTCCGTGCCGTACAACAAACACGACAACGTCCATCCGCTGCCTGAAGGCTACAAGCACGCCCAGCCCTACCTGAAGAACCTCTGGCTCGGCTACCCCTTCAGCTACGAATACCGCGCCGCCCGCGGCCACACCTACGCCATGAAGGACATCCTGAACATCGACCGCCTGAACCGCTACGACGAGAAGGCCGGCCTGCCCGCCACCTGCTGGAACTGCAAGGGCGCGAAGATGAACGAATGGATCGGCAAATACGGCGACGACTTCTGGGCCAAGGATTTCAACCAGTTCCGCGAAGAAGTCGACATGGACGAAAACACCATCGGCTGCGCCAACTGCCACGACCCGGCCAACATGGAACTGCGCCTCTATTCCGTGCCCCTGCAGGACTACTTGAAGGCCGAAGGCAAGGATTTCAAGACCCTGCCGCGCAACGAGCAACGCGCCCTGGTCTGCGGCCAGTGCCACGTGGAATACTATTTCCAGGACAAGGGCTTCGGCCCGGCCAAGAAGCCCGTCTTCCCCTGGGCCGAGGGCAAGGACCCCGAACAGATCTACGCCTACTACAAGACCCACGGCGACACCAAGACCCCCGGCTTCGAGGGCAACTTCGTGGATTGGGTACACCCCGTGTCCCAGACCCCCATGCTCAAGGCCCAGCACCCCGAGTACGAAACCTGGCACAACGGCGTGCACGGCGCGGCCGGCGTGAGTTGCGCCGACTGTCACATGAGCTACACCCGCCTCGACGGCAAGAAGAAGATGTCCAACCATCACTGGACCTCACCGCTGAAGGACCCGGACATGAAGGCCTGCCGCCAGTGCCATACGGACAAGTCGCCCGACTACCTGCGCCAGCGCGTCATCTACACTCAGGACAAGGTCTGGGAACAGCTCATGGTCGCCCAGGACATCTCGGTCAAGGCGCATGAAGCCATCCGCATGGCGAACGAATTCCAGGGCGAGAAGCCGGCCGACTACGACCAGCTCATGATCGACGCCCGCGAAATGTGCCGCAAGGGCCAGTTCTTCTGGGACCTCATCTCCGCCGAGAACAGCGTCGGTTTCCACAACCCGACCAAGGCCCTGGACACCCTGGCCAAGTCCCAGCAGTACAGCCAGAAGGCCGTGGACACCGCCATCAAGGCCGCGGCCTTCACCACGGCCCAGGCCCTGTCCGGCGACATCAAGGAACTCGTGCCGCCCATTCTGGAACACAGCCGCAAGCTGCAGATGGACCCCGAGCACATGACCAAGCACCAGTGGTTCAAGTACCTCAAGCTCACGCCCAAGTCCGAACAGATCTGGGACGAGAACCGGCGCCTGGTGCCCAAGCCGGCCGCCGGCTGACATCGCCCTTTCCCGCATCACTGCACTCGACGGGGTTCCGGCACAGCGCCGGAACCCCGTTTTCAGTTCCGCGAACCCCGATTCGTCCATGAGCAGCCGGATTTTTCGCGGCCGAGCCTTGTTCTTTTCCCCCAAACAGGATAGTAAATACGTATGACTCTCGTTAAAAACTATCGTTATCATCAATAGACTCAACCCCCGGAGGTCCGGCTCATGGCAGAAGAAGTGGCAGTAGGCTGCACCCGACCGACTTCAGAAGTGGAACACGAACCAGAGGCAACACCCCAACCCGCGGCACCACCAACCCAAGGAGCGCGCCCCATGATCCAGGTAGGCAAGAAGGCCCCCGATTTCTCCGCCCCGGCGTATTTCAACGGGGGATTCGTCAACATCAGGCTGTCCGACTACCTCGGAAAATGGGTGGTCCTGTGTTTCTACCCCGGTGACTTCACCTTTGTCTGAGCGACCGAAATCTCGGCGGTCGCCGAGAAGCACGCGGAATTCGCCAAGCTGGGCGTGCAGGTCCTGTCCATGAGCACGGACAGCATGTTCGTGCACAAGATGTGGGTCGACGACGAGCTTTCCAAAATGATCACGGCGAAGACCGTGCCCTTCCCCATGCTGTCCGACGGCGGCGGCAATGTCGGCAGGATGTACGGCATCTACGACGAGGCCGGCGGCGTTGACGTGCGCGGCCGCTTCCTCATCGACCCGGACGGCAACGTCCAGGCCTTCGAGGTCCTGACGCCGCCCGTGGGCCGCAACGTGAACGAGACCCTGCGCCAGATCCAGGCCTTCCAGCTGGTGCGCGAAAGCAAGGGCACCCAGGCCACGCCTTCGGGCTGGCGCCCCGGCAAGCCGACCCTCAAGCCCGGCCCCGGCCTGGTCGGCAAGGTCTGGGAGGTCTGGACCGTGGACAAGGCCTTCGACTGACCTCCCCTCCTCACCCAAGTGAAGCGCCCGGATTCCCGGGCGTTTCGCATTTGAGGAGAACCTCATCCTGCTTTTGTTCCTCCACCGCTCCGTCGCAGCGGTCCTGCCGGTCCCTGGCCGGGGCCGTCGACTGTCCGACTGAGCCAGGGCATCGTTTGTTTCCCCGTCGCGTCCCGCCCGAAGAGCAGATTTCACTCCGGCAGGGGCGACGGGGAAACATTACGAGGCCGGCGAAGAAGTTTCGACGGCCCCGGCCAGGGACCGACAGGACCGCGACCGCACCTCCACCCCCCTTTTGTCTGCACTCCGCGCCCACAACTCCTCATCAAACAATGGATTACCACAAACAATCAGCGTATTGATTTGCGCATGTGCTTCGTTCGCCACCACAAAACGCCACCCAAACGGGCGGACATCTCCAAGACCGATCGGCTGGAAGCGGCGTTGCAGCGCTCCACCGACCGCTGCCTCGTGACCGGCTTCTCCGTCCCGCCGCAACCTCAACCGGACACGCATCCATGAAACGCTTCATCGCGCCTATCCTCCTCCTGGCCGCCCTGGCGGGAGGCTGGTACGCCTGGAAAACCCATACCGCCGAGTCACGCGGCGACGCGCCCGCATTCCACGGCAACATCGACATCCGCGAAGTGCGCCTGGGCTTTCGCGTCAGCGGCCGGGTGCGGGAGGTTCTGAAGGAGGAGGGGGACGCCGTTGCGGCGGGCGAAGTGGTGGCCCGTCTCGATGACGAGCCCTTCCGCAACGCCCTGGATCAGGCCGAGGCCCAGGTCGGGCAGTTCTCGGCCCGCCTGGAGGAACTGCGCAACGGCAACCGCCCCGAGGAGATCGAGCAGGCGCGCAAGGTCCTGGCCGCCGCCGAGGCCGCACTGGAGAACTCCCGCCTTGTCTTCGAGCGCCAGCAGCGGCTCGTGGGCCAGGGAGCCGTGGCACGCCAGGATTTCGACACCGCCAGCACCGCCTTCCGTGCCTCGCGGGCGCGCCGCGACGAGGCCAGGGCGCGCCTCGACCTCCTGGAGGCCGGCACCAGGGCGGAACAGCTCGCCCAGGCCGAGGCCGGCCTGGGGACGGCCCGCGCCGCCCTGGCCCAGGCCCGCACCACCCTGGCCGACACCGTCCTGTCCGCGCCCGAGGCCGGCGTCGTGCTGACCAGGTCCGTGGAGCCCGGCAGCATGGTCCAGGCCGGGGCCACGGCCCTGACCGTCAGCCTGCTCAACCCGGTCCGCGTCCGGGCCTACGCGCCGGAGCCGCTGCTGGGACTTGTCCGGCCCGGCCGCGAGGTGCTGGTTTACACCGATTCCCGCCCCGAACCCTACCACGGCCAGGTCGGCGACGTCTCGCCGCGGGCCGAGTTCACGCCCAAATCCGTGGAGACCGAGGAACTCCGCACATCCCTGGTCTACCGCTTCCGCGTCGTGGTCCGCGACGACGACGGCCTGCTGCGCCAAGGCATGCCTGTCACGGTGCGCCTGAAGGACTGACCATGGCCGCCGTCGAACTCCACGACCTGGGCAAGTCCTTCCCCGGGATGGACCAGCCCGCCCTGTCCGCCATTTCCGGGACGATCTCCGCCGGGAAGGTCACGGGCATCGTCGGCCCGGACGGCGCCGGCAAGACCACCCTCCTGCGCCTCATGGCCGGCCTCATGCGCCCGGACTCCGGAGGTCTGACGGTCCTCGGCCGCAACCCGGCGACGCAGGCCGGCGAACTGCGCCTCGAAGTCGGGTACATGCCGCAGAAATTCGGCCTCTACGAAGATCTGACGGTCATCGAAAACCTCACCCTGCACGCCGATCTGCGCGACGTATCCGGCGAGGAGCGCGAACGCGCCTTCACCCGCCTGCTGGCCTTCACGGGCCTGCACCCGTTCACCGCACGGCTGGCCGGCAAGCTCTCGGGCGGCATGAAGCAGAAGCTCGGCCTGGCCTGCGCCCTGCTCGGCAGACCGTCGCTGCTCCTGCTTGACGAGCCCGGCGTGGGCGTGGACCCCATCTCCCGCCGCGAACTGTGGAACATGGTGCGCGAACTGGCCGGCCAGGGCATCGCCATTGTCTGGAGCACGTCCTACCTCGACGAGGCCGAGGCCTGCGACGAGGTGTTCCTGCTCAGCCTTGGGCGCCTGCTCTTCGCCGGCAAGCCGCAAGACCTGACGGCGCCCATGCGCGGGCGATGCCTGCATCTGGGAGGCGTCGAGGGCCGCAGGCGGCAGGCCCTGGCCCGTCTGCTGCAGCGTCCGGAAGTGACCGACGGGGTCATCCAGGGCGCGAACCTGCGCATCGTGCTGCGCGAGGGCGCGGACCGGCCCGACCCCGGGAGTCTCGGCATCCCCGGCCGGACGGAGTGGAGGCCGGTGCCCCCGCGCTTCGAAGACGCCTTCGTCGATCTCCTGGGAGGCGGGCCGGGCGGGGAATCGGCCCTGGCCCGGGCCATGCCCGCGCGGGAGAGAAGCGAGGAAGAGCTGATCAGGGCCGCGGACCTGACCAAGCGTTTCGGGGACTTCACGGCCACGGACCGCGTCACCTTCTCGGTGCGCCAGGGCGAGATCTTCGGGCTGCTGGGGCCCAACGGGGCGGGAAAATCCACGACCTTCAAGATGATGTGCGGGTTGCTGGCCCCCACTTCCGGCCGGGCCGAGGTCATGGGCATCGACCTGGCCCACAGCCCCGCCAAGGCCAGGCAGCGGCTCGGGTACATGGCCCAGAAATTTTCCCTCTACGGCCAGCTCACCGTCCGGCAGAACCTCGATTTCTTCTCCGGGGTCTACGGACTGGCCGGCGGACGCCGACGCACGGCCGTCGACGGGATGGTCGAGTCCTTTCACCTCCAGCCGTTTCTCGACGCCCGCACCGAAGACCTGTCCCTGGGCTTCAAGCAGCGCATCGCCCTGGCCTGCGCGGCCATGCACGAGCCGGACATCCTCTTCCTCGACGAGCCGACCTCCGGGGTCGACCCCGTGACCCGGCGCGAATTCTGGAATCATATCAATGGGATGGTCGAGAAGGGGGTGACGATCATGGTCACGACACATTTCATGGACGAAGCCGAATACTGCGACCGCATCGGCCTCATTTTCCAGGGCCGGCTCATCGCCCTGGCCCCCCCCGACGACCTCAAGGCCGGCGTGGCCGGACCGGCCCTGCCCGATCCGACCATGGAGGACGCCTTCGTCGAACTGATCACCCGCATGGAGCGCGCATGAGCGGCTTTTCCCGGACCAGGCTGTGGACGCTGTGCCGGAAGGAGGCGCGCCAGATCCTGCGCGACCCCAGCAGCGCCATCATCGCCTTTGTCCAGCCCATGCTGCTGCTGTTCATCTTCGGCTACGGCATCAACCTGGACATGGACCACCTGCGGCTGGGCCTGTGCGACGAGGACGGCGGGCCTGCGGCGGCGGAGTTCACGGCCCAGCTGACGGGATCGCCATACTTCGAGATCACGGGCGCAAGCCGCCCCCGGCTGGACCTGCTGCTCGAGAACGGGGACATCCGCGGCTATGTCGTCCTGGCCCGCGACTTTTCACGGCTCCTGGACAGCCCCGGCGAGACGGCGCCCGTGCAGGTCGTCACCGACGGGGCGGAACCCAACACGGCCAATTTCGTCGGGGCCTTCGTCAGCAACGCATGGCAGCAATGGCAGCAGACCCGGGCGAGGGACCGGGGGGACACGGCCGTCCGGGGCGTGGAGGTGCAGACCCGCTACTGGTTCAACCCGGCCGCCGTCAGCCGCCACTACCTCATTCCGGGGTCCATCACCATCATCATGACCGTCATCGGGGCGATGCTGACCTCCCTGGTCGTGGCCAGGGAGTGGGAGCGGGGCACCATGGAGGCTCTCCTGGCCTCCCCCGTGACCCGGACGGAGCTGCTCCTGTCCAAGCTGCTCCCCTATTACACCCTCGGGATCGTCTCCATGGTCGTGGTCGTGCTCTGCGCCGTCTTCGTCATGGGGGTCCCTTTCCGAGGATCCATCGCCGCGCTGTTCCTCGTGACCACCGTCTTTCTCCTGAGCATGCTCGGCATCGGCCTCTTCATCTCCTCGACCATGCGCAGCCAGTTCGACAGCGCCCAGACCACCCTCAACGTGGCGTTCCTCCCCGCCACCATGCTCTCGGGCGCGTTCTTCGTCATTTCGAGCATGCCCGCGCCCGTGCGGATGCTGACGTACATCCTCCCGCCCCGCTACTTCGTCAGCTCCCTGCAGACCATCTTCCTGGCCGGCGACGTCTGGCCGATCCTGCTGCCGGACATCGCCTTCCTGACCGGAACGAGCATCCTGTTTCTCGCCCTCACGGCCCTGAAAACAGCCCGCAGGCTGGATCAATGAACATGAACGCACTGCACCGCATCGCCGCGCTGATCCGCAAGGAACTGCACTCCATCCTGGCCGACCGGCAGAGCCGCGTCCTGGTCGTCATGCCCGTCATCCTGCAGGTCATCCTCTTCCCCCTGGCGGCCACTCTGGAAGTGAAAAACAACACCCTGGCCGTCCTCAACGAGGACGGCGGCCACGCCTCCGTCGAACTGGAGCAGCGTTTCGCCCGGGCCGCCGCCTTCACGAAAATCCTGCATCTGACCGGGGCGGAGCAGATCGCCCCGACCCTCGACGAGCAAAAGGCCATCGCCGTGGCAAGGTTCCCCCAGGATTTCTCCCGGAAGCTGAACCAGGGCGTCCCGGCCCCCCTTCAGCTGCTCCTGGACGGCAGAAGGTCCAACAGCAGCCAGATCGCGGCCGGGTACATCCAGGAGATCACCACAGGCTTCGTCGCCGAACGCCTGCTCGCCGCCGGTGCCCAGCCCGCCTCGACCCTGGTCGTGATCAACCGCTACAACCCCAACCTGGACTACCGCTGGTTCGTCCTGCCCTGTCTGGTGCCCATCATCCTGACCATCAGCGCCCTCATCCTCACGGCCCTGTCCGTGGCCAGGGAGCGGGAGCACGGCACGTTCGAGCAACTGCTGGTCTCCCCCCTGACCCCGGAGATGATCATGCTGGGCAAGGCCGCGGCCGTGCTTGTCGTCGGCCTCTTCCAGGCCTCGATCATCATCCTGGCCGCGGTATTCCTGTACGGGGTGCCGCTGTCCGGGTCCCTGGCCCTGATCTACGCCAGCTCGATCCTCTACTTTCTGGCGCTGGTGGGCGTCGGACTGTGCATCAGCGCGGTCTGCGCCACCCAGCAGCAGGCCTTCATCGGCTCCTTTTCCTTCATGATGCCGGCCATTCTCCTCTCGGGCTACGCATCCCCCGTGGAAAACATGCCCCGGTGGCTGCAGACCGTGAACTGGATCAATCCCATCCAACACTTCATCGTCATCGTGAAGGGCATCTTCCTCAAGGACGTCTCCCTCGCCTTCGTGCTCGAAAACTGCATCCCCCTGGCCGTCATCGCCATGGTGACCCTGACCACGGCCGTGATCATCTTTCGTCGCAAATTCGGCTGACGGCGCCGGGCGTCACGAAGCCCGCCCCGACTCCTTCCCTTCCAGAAGCCGCGCGATCTCGTCCTCGCCCATGGGCTCGGGGTGCTTGATGTCCAGGCTCCGGGACCACTCGCGGGCGAAATCCTTCTGCAGCCACATGTTGAGGCCCATGGTCAGGCCCATGGCGATGAGGGCGCCGAGACTGGCCAGGAGCATGTCCTTGTGCGCGTCCCAGACGTCCCCCTGGGTGCCCAGGTAGGCCGCGCCCAACTCGCCGCCGAAGACCTCGGCCGCGGCCCACTCGACGAGTTCGTAGAGCATGGACGTGGACATGGTGAAATCCAGCGGCAGGAAATACCCCCAGAACCCTTCGGCGTTGGCCATGCGGAAGTAGATCTCGCGGATGGGGTAGGCCAGGAGCAGGCCGTAGGAAAAATGGACGACGCGGTCGAAGTTGTTGCGCTCCCAGCCGACGATCTCGTTGAAGGTCGTGCCGAAGGCGGCCTGGAACCAGGCGTCGTAGGGCACCTCGGCGTAGGCGTAGTGCGCCCCGATCTCGTGGATGCCCAGGAAGATGAAGATGAGGGTGTAGGAGATGCGGGAGAAGGGGAACTTTCCTGCGGACCAGAACATGAAGACGAAGAAAACGAGGACCAGCACATTTTCCAGGATCCAGTCCTTGCGGTCGAAAGGATCGACGGCCAGGACGGCGAACTCGACGCAGAAGAGAGCCGTCAGAAAGAGGAAGTAGGACTGATGGGAAATGCCGCGGATCCATTTCATCATGTTTTCTCCTGCTCGGATGCTTACGCGGGCGTAACCTCGGCGATGATGCGGGCCAGGGCGTCCATGTCCACGGGCTTGGACAGGTAGGCGGTCATGCCCTCGGCCAGAAAGCGTTCCCTGTCGCCGGCCATGGCGTGGCCGGTCAGGGCGACGACGGGAAGGTCGGCGGGGATGTCGGGGTGGACGCGGGCGCGGATGCGGCGGGTCGTTTCCAGGCCGTCCATGACCGGCATCTGAATGTCCATGAGCACGCAGTCGAAAGTCTCCCGTTGCAGGATGTCCAGGGCCGCACGGCCGTTGTCGGCCACCGTCGGCACGTGCCCGAGCTTGCCGAGCATTCTGGTCAGGGCCAGCTGGTTGATGCGGTCGTCCTCCACCACCAGAATGCGCCGCCCAGTGACCAATGGCGCCGCGGGCTCTCCCGCGGTTTTGGAACAGACGCGCTCGCCGATGCCGAGAGGCACGGCCACCTCGATGGTCGTTCCCCGGCCGGGCTCGCTCTGCATGGCGATCCGCCCGCCCAGCATGTCCACCAGGCGCCTGACGATGGCCAGGCCCAGGCCCACCCCGCCGTGGGAGCGCACCGACGAGCCGTCGACCTGGGTGAAGGGCTGGAAAATATCGTTCTGTCGTTCGCGCGGGATGCCCACGCCCGTGTCCGCCACGGAAAAAACGACCGCCATGCCGGCGTCCCTGTCCTCCCGCCGCGCCGTGATGCG
This sequence comes from Desulfomicrobium salsuginis, assembly GCF_054657795.1. NCBI lineage: Bacteria > Pseudomonadati > Thermodesulfobacteriota > Desulfovibrionia > Desulfovibrionales > Desulfomicrobiaceae > Desulfomicrobium > Desulfomicrobium salsuginis. Next base: position 1,603,253 of record NZ_BAAHYA010000002.1, read on the forward strand.
GATGCTTCCCGTGGACGTGAACTTCACCGCGTTGCCGACCAGATTGAACAGGATCTGCCGCAGCCTCCCCTCGTCCCCGACGACGTGGGAAGGGATGGCGTCGTCGATCTCGAAGGAGAGGTCCAGCCCCTTGGCCTTGGCGGAAATGGCGAAGAGGTCCCGCACGGAGTCCCGCAGGTCGGCGAAATGAAACTCCGCCGTTTCCAGCTGCAGCTTGCCCGCCTCGATGCGCGACAGGTCGAGGATGTCGTTCAGGAGCTGGGTCAGGCGGCGGGAGGAACGGATGGCCGTGAAGACCGAGTCCTTCTGGTCCTCGTCCAGATGGGTGCGGCTCAGCAGCTGCAACATGCCGAGGATGCCGTTCAGGGGGGTGCGGATCTCGTGGCTCATGTTGGCCAGGAACTCGGTCTTGGCGCGATTGGAGGCCTCGGCCTCCTGCCTGGCCCTGGCCAGGTCCGAAACGTCCGTGAGGACGCTGACGTACCCGGCGACCTCGCCGCGGCTGGTCTTGAGAGGCGCCCTGGTGGCCAGCATGCGCCGCATGCAGCCATCGTCGAGGAGGCATTCGAGCGCCGCCTGTTCCGCCGGCTCCGCCGGAGCCGACTCGATCACGAAGGACGACCCTAAAAGGATTTCCGGCTCGCCGACCAGCTCCTGCTCGGACCGGCCGACAAGGGAGCAGTAGGCGGGATTGCAGCGCAGAATGCGACCGTCCATGTCCTGAACGGAAACCGGGTTGGGCAGCCCCGAGAGAAGCGACGAGAGAAAGGCATGCTGCTCCTCCAGCCGGTCCCGGGCGGAGCGAAGTTCCTCGGTGCGCTGCGCCACGGCCAGTTCCAGATCGCGGTACTGGTCGGCCTGGCGCATGATCAGGGCCAGCAGGGACGACAGGCGGTTGAGGCTGCGCACGATGATCTCGATGCCCTTCGTGTCCATGAGGCCGAGCAGCACGAGGGCCCCCACCATGTTCTCGCCGACGCGCAGCGGCACGACGACGGACTCGCCAAGGCCCAAGGCCTGCAGCAGCGCGCCGGCCGGAGTCTGATCCTGCGGGCTTGCGATCATGGCCTGGGTTGACGCGTGGCTCAGGTGGATGAGCCGGTCTATCTCGGGCCTGTGCACCAGTTCCGCGTGCCGGGCCGGACGGACGGCCAGGATGCCGTGCGGTGCGCGATGACCCTGGCAGGCGGCCACGGCCACGGCGCGGACCCCGAGCAGTTCCCGGACCTGGTCGGCCACGTGTTCGGCGCACCGCACCGGGTCGTTGGCATGTTCCAGGGTGCCCACGGCCAGGTCGGTGAAAAGCTGGTAATACGCAGGTGAATCAGCCTTCACGCAGCTCCTCCAGGGCGTCGGCGATGCTCGCCTCCAAGCGGGAGAACCCCGTCTCCCGTACCGACATGGGCAGCCCGAGTTCGCGGGCGATCTCGTCCAGTGTGTCGCGCGGCACGGGGACGACGCCCGTGTCCAGATACATGAAGCGGTCGTGAACCTCGCGCAGCATCTCCTCCACGCCGCGCCCTCCCGCAAAGCCCAGCTCCCGTTCGAAGACATCCCGCCAGCGCCGGGTCCATTCCGGCAGGAAAAAAAACACGCCGGCCTTTCGCAACCGCCTGTAGTCCTCGCGGCCGAGCATGATCTCGCAGCAGTTGATGCCGCACGTCTTGGCGAAGCCCGGCAGGCGGCAGAGCTCGACGATGCGCGGCGTGCAGTCGCCGTAAATGAAGAGCACCCGTGCCGGCCGGCGGACCTCCAACAATTCGTCGATCCTGTCCTGCAGCTCCTCGGGCCGCATGTGCAGCGTGGAGTCGAGAAACACCGGGCGCAGGCCGGGAAACTTCGGGCTCAAGGCCATCAGCTCTTCCCTGAAGATGCCGCAGGTCACGGCCAGGATGTCCGTCACGTCACGGCCCCCGCGTCCAGAACGGCCCGGCGCACGGCCAACAGGGTGTCCGGGTTCGTGTCGAAGGGCACGTCAGCGTGGCCCGAAGCCAGGATGAAGGCCCGGTCGCCGGCCCGATCGGCCAGAATGTCCGAGGCCAGGGCCCGCGCCTCCTCCGGGGCCGTGCGCACCAGGGCCGGACCGCTCAGGTTGCCCAGGATGAGCCGCCCGGGGCCCAGGATCTCACGGGCGCGGGACAGGCTGTCGCGGGGGTCCATGACGAAGCCCGGCACGTTGGGCAGCTCGACGTAATGGCGGAGATGGTCCTCGATGCGGTTGCCCCCGTGGTGGAAGACGACCGGCCCGCGGGACAGGCCGAAGCAGCGGGCCAGGGAGGGCAGAATGGTTTTTTCGAGCAGGCCCGGTGTGACCAGCCGCAGGTTGGCGAACATGACGGGGCAGGCCATGAAGGTCGCCCCGGCGTCGAACAGGGCTGCGGTCAGCCGCAGAAAATGGTCTTCGGACAGGTGCATGAAGGCGGCGGCTCGTTCGGGGTCGAACAGCAGGATTTCGAGCCAGGTCTCGATGCCCAGCAGCATGGCCGGCAGGTCCACGGGGGCCGTGACCACGGCGCAGACGGGCTTGTCCGCCCCGAATTCCCCGGCCAGCAGCCGCGTGGCCTCCACGAGGTAGCCCACGCCAGGGTCGAGCAGCAGGCCCTCGCCCAGGGGCTCGGCCAGATCCGGGTCGCGGAACGGCGGTTTGCGCACGTTGGGCGCGAAACGGTCCAGCCAGACCTCCTCGCCGCCGTAGGCCAGGGCCTCGAAAGGCAGGACGAAGGGGGTGAAGAGAATGTCCGGGTCCAGCAGGTCCACCACCTCGCGCTGGCCTTCGAGGTATCGCCGCGGCACGGTGAAATACTCCCGCACCGGGCAGCCCGTGAGGCGCGCGCCGTAGAGGCTCAGGGTCAGGGTGAAGGCCCTGCGGTCCGCAGGTTCGCCGCGCAGGGCGCAGAGGACGCGTTCCAGGCTGGTCATGTCCCCTCCCCTTCGGGCCCGCCGGCCCAGAGCCGATCGAAGAGCGCCGGGGCCTGGATGGCGCTGGCCGCGGTGCCGTCGCCGCCGACCTCCCGCACGAGCTCGGGCCGCAGCTTGAAGACGGCCCCGCCCACGGCCAGGCGGATGCGTCCCGACAGGCCCCGGGCGTCGAGTTCCGCCCGTACGGCCCGGATGTTCTCGGCCGTGGTCAGCATCATGGCCGAAACGCCGATGACCCGCGCCCCGTGTTCGAGGGCCGCGTCGACAAAGGCCGCAGGCGACACGTCGTTGCCCAGGTCGACGACCTTCCATCCGGCGGCGCGCAGAAAGACGGCCACCATCTTGCGGCCCAAGGAGTGGTAGTCGTCCTCGACATTGCCGAGAACCACGGGCCCCTTGACGTCGAGCCGCAGATTGCCGTGGGACGAGACCGCGGCCAGCAGGACGTCCTCTGCGATCTTGCCGGCCACGTAGCCCTGGGCCAGGGAAATGCGCTCCCGGCACCAGTCTTCGCCAACGCGCTGCAGCACCGGCTCCAGCAGGTCGTTGACGGCCGCCTGGAATCCCCGCTCATGGGCGAACCCGAGCAGCATCGCCACGGCCCCCTCGCGCTCGGCGTCGAGCATGAGAGAGAACAGGGTCTCCTTGAGCTTCTCGATATCGGTCGTGTTTCCAACTGTCATGTCCCCTCCCGAGGCCGGTGGCATGTCGTATGGATTGATCATATTTTCGGCGAGTTGGCAACGCCGAACGCGTCTTTGCACACACGGCGAAGCGATCTCCCGCCACGATCGGCGCGGGCCGAACCACCTGTTGACTTCACGGCCCATGGTGGCAAAGTCGGGGTTTACTTTTCCGCCCCGCACACCTATTTGACCCGGCTTCCGCAGGCCTCCGGCCGCGCGGAAGCCACATCCCGGCGCGGCACGATCGCGCCCGCACCCTTCGGAGGAAAGCATGAAGCGTCTGCTGGTTTCCCTGGGTCTTTCGGCCCTGCTCCTGTGTCCGTCCATGGTCATGGCCAAGGACCTGACCATCGGCCTCATCCTGGTCGGCCCCTACAACGACAAGGGCTACAGCCAGGCCCAGTACGAAGGCGGCAAGTACGTCGAGGAGAAGCTCCCCGGCGCCAAGCTCATCTACCTGGACAAGGTCAACCCGGCCGACCGTCCGGGCCTGACCATCCCGCAGGTCGTCGACGATCTCGTCGAGAAGGGCGCCGACCTGATCATCGCCGGTTCCGACGACATGAAGGACGGCATCCGCGAGGCCGCCAGCCTCCACCCGGACAAGACCTTCATCCACGCCTCGGGCGACGACGTCCTGACCGGCAAGGCCCCGGCCAACCTGGGCAACCTCTTTGGACGCATGGAATACGGCAAGATGATGGCCGGCTTCGCCGCCGCCCTGACCTCCAAGACCGGCAAAATCGCCTACCTGGGCCCGCTGATCAACGAGGAGACCCGCCGCCTGGCCGCCTCCGCCTTCCTGGGCGCGCGCTACGCCTGGACCGAGGTGCTCGGGCATAAGGCCGAGGACCTGCAGTTCAAGGTCAGCTGGATCGGTTTCTGGTTCAACATCCCCGGCGTGACCACGGACCCGACCCAGGTCGCAACGTCCTTCTTCGACGGCGGCTACGACGTGGTCATCTCCGGCATCGACACCCCCGAGGCCTCGACCGTGGCCCGTCAGAAGCGCGACCAGGGCCGCGACGCCTGGGCCATCCCCTACGACTACGCCAAGGCCTGCGAGGGCCAGGGCCCGACCTGCATCGGCGTGCCCTACTTCAACTGGGGCCCGGACTTCCTGCGCCAGGCCAAGGCCGTGCAGGGCGGAACGTGGAAGCAGGATTTCGAATGGGTCGCCCCCCACTGGGCCGACATCAACGACCACGACGCCTCCATTGTCGGCTTCATGGCTGGCGAAGGCCTGAGCGCCGAGAACAAGGCCAGGCTCGACGCCTTCGTCGCCGACCTCGGCGCCAAGAAGGTCAACCTGTTCAAGGGACCGCTCAACTTCCAGGACGGCTCCGTCTTCCTGAAGGAAGGACAGGAGGCCACGGACGAGCAGGTCTGGTCCCTGCCGCAGCTGCTGCAGGGCATGGAAGGACAGTCCAGCGCCAAGTAAGATGATCGTCCTCACCGACATCACCAAGCAGTACGGCCGGGTCCAGGCCAACGACTCCATCAGCCTGACCCTGGAACCCGGCCGCATCTACGCCCTGGTGGGCGAGAACGGGGCCGGCAAGAGCACGCTCATGCGCATCCTTGCCGGCCACACCGTGCCCGACTCCGGGACCATCGCCGTGCGCGGCGCGTCCCACGCCAGGCTGACCCCGGCCCTGGCCGCGAGCCTGGGCGTGGGCATGCTCTACCAGGACCCCCTCGACTTCCCGGCCCTGCCCGTGTGGGAGAACTTCAGACTGGGCGGGACGGCCCGCACCAGGGACCAGGTGGTCGACAAGCTGGGCGAGCTGTCCAACCACCTGGGCGTGTGCTTCCTGCCGGGCGAACCCATCGCCGCCCTGACCGTGGGCGAGCGCCAACTGCTGGAGCTTCTGCGCCTGCTGGACCTCGGCGCCACGACGCTCATCCTCGACGAACCCACCACCGGCATCACCCCCGAGCAGAAGCGCAGCCTCTTCGGGCTGCTGACCCGCCTGGCCCGCGAGGAGAACCACACGGTGGTGCTCGTGACCCACAAGCTTTCCGAGGCCCTGGAGATGGCCGACGCCATCTTCGTCATGCGCCAGGGCCGCCTCGTGTCGCGCCTGGAGACGCCCTGCGGCGAGGACGAGCTGGTGCGCCTCATGTTCGGCGAGGCCGTGGACCGGGCCGGGGACGTCCCGCCCGTGTCCGCCCCGCAGACGCGCCGGATGGTCCTGGACCGGGCCGTCTTCGCCGGACCCAAGTACCATCTGGGCCCCCTGAACATCGCGGCCGCACCGGGCGAGATGATCGGCTTGGCCGGCCTCGACGGCAGCGGGCAGGAGCTCTTCCTGCGCGGTCTGTGCGGCCTGGACCGCCTGGCCGAAGGCGGGCTTGAGCTCGACGGCCGACGCTTCGAGCGCAACGACTTCAAGACACTGCACAAGGCCGGCGTGCACTTCGTCCCGGCCGACCGCATGAGCCAGGCCCTCTTCCCCGACCTGTCCATCCGCGAGCACATCCTCCTGGCCTTCCCGGACCAGACCGGGCGGCTGGAGGACTTCCGGCGTGAACAGTGCGAAGGGCGCTTCAACCTGCGCGCCCACCCCGACACCCCGGCCAAGTCCCTCTCGGGCGGCAACCAGCAGCGCCTGCTCCTTTCCCTGATCCCCGACGGCGCCCCGCTCCTGCTCATGGAACACCCCACGCGCGGCCTGGACGCCGGCTCGTCCCTGCAGGTCTGGGAGCACCTGCGCGAGCGCTGCCGTGCCGGCGCCACGATCTTCTTCTTTTCCCCGGACCTCGACGAGGTCATCGAACACAGCCACCGGGTCCTGGTCTTCTACGACCGCATGCTCGTGGCCGACGTGCCGCGCGCCCAGGCCACGGTCGAGACTCTGGGCGCCCTCATGGCCGGCAAGAACCTGGAGGCCTGGCATGCCGCGTAGCGCCTGGCTGGAACAAACCCTGTGGATGCTGGCCGCCCCCGCCCTGGCCCTGATCCTGACGGTCCTCGTGGCCCTGCCCTCGGGCGCCCCACCCCTGCAGACGCTGCAGGTCCTGGTCCTGGGGGGGCTCGGGTCCATGTCCAAGTTTGGCCAGGTGCTCACCGTCTTCGTGCCCCTCATGCTCTGCGCGGCCGGCCTGCTCGTGCCCTTCACGGCGCGGCTGTGGAACATCGGCATCGAGGGGCAGGTGGTGCTCGGCGCCATCTTCTGCACCGGGGCGCTCATGCCCTTCGATCAGGGCGGCCCGGCGCACATCGCCCTGGCCCTGGCGGCCGGGATGCTCGGCGGGGCGCTGTGGGCCCTGCTGGCGGGGGTGCTGAAGACGTGGGGGCGGGTGCACGAGATATTTTCGGGCCTGGGCCTCAATTTCGTGGCCATGGGCCTGACCATCTGGCTCATCTTCGGCCCCTGGAAACGCCCGGGCGTGGCCTCCATGAGCGGCACCGAGACCCTCGACATGTCCCTGTGGCTGGACCGCATGGGCCGCCTGGCTTCCAGCTGGACGGCCTTGGCGCTGGCCGCGGCCGCGCTGGTGCTGGTCGCCGTCCTGCTGACGCGCACCCAGTGGGGCCTGGGCCTGAAGGCCGTGGGGCAGAACCCAAAGGCCGCGCGCCTCTTCGACCTGAGCCCCAGACGGCGCATGCTGCAGGCCTTCGCCCTGTGCGGGGCATTGGGCGGCCTGGCCGGAGCCGTGCAGGTCCTGGGCGTGTACCACCGCCTGCTGCCGAGCATCTCCTCGGGCTACGGCTACACGGCCCTGCTGGTGGGCATGATGGCGTCCTTCCGCATCCTGCCCGTGCCCTTCATCTGCCTCTTCTTCGCCGTGCTGAACGTCGGCTCCATCCAGCTGCCCCTGCAGCTGAACCTGGACTCGTCCTTCAGTGGCGTCATCCAGGGCCTCATGGTCCTGTCCGTGTTCGTGACCCAGGGCCTGCGCGCCTGGCTCATCCGCCGCAGGGAGGGATGCTGATGCACGAATTCGCCCTCGTCCTGGCCGGCATCCTCCTGGCCGGCGCGCCCCTGGTCCTGGCGACCCTGGGCGAGACCATCACCGAGAAGGCCGGGGTCATCAACCTGTCCCTGGACGGCTCCATGCTGCTCTCGGCCATGGCGGCCTTCGCCCTGGCCTCGGCCACGGGCAGCCCCTGGACGGGCGCCCTGGGCGGCATGGCCGTGGGCGCGGCCGCGGCCGCCGTGCTGGGCCTGACCAACATTTACCTCGGACAGTCGCAGCTGGCCGTGGGCTTCATCCTGACCCTGCTGTGCCGGGACCTGGCCTATTTCCTGGGCCATTCCTACTCCCGCCAGCCCGGGCCGACGCTGGGCCTGTGGGGCATCCCCGGCCTGTCGGACACGCCCGTGCTGGACGCCCTGCTCGGACGGCAGTCGCCGGTGGTGGCCCTGAGCCTGGCGGCCATCGCGCTGTGCTGGTGGTGGATGTACAAGACGGTCGGCGGCATGCGTCTGCGCGCCGTGGGCGAATCGCCGCGGGCAGCATTCGGCCGCGGCATCCGCGTGCGATTGACGCGGCTCGCGGCCTGTCTGATCGGCGGGGCGCTGGTCGGCCTGGCGGGAGCGGCCTATTCCCTGGCCGTGAAGCCGGGCTGGGGACGGCCCCAGGGCTGCGAAGGCGCGGGCTGGATCGCCCTGGCCATCGTCATCTTCGGCGGCTGGCACCCGGTGCGGGCGGCCATTGGCGCCTACTTCTTCGCCGCCCTGCAGGTCTCGGGCATCTACCTGCAGGAGCTCTTCCCCTCGGTCCCGGCCCAGGTCTTCCAGGTGGCGCCCTTCCCGATGATGATCGTCACGCTCCTGGCCGTAAACCTCGGCCGCGTGTCCTTCGTGCAGGACATGATGCGCCGCTACCCGTTCCTGAAACGCTTCTCGGGCAGCTGGCCCATCACGTCGCCTGCGGCGTTGGGGCAGGATTTCGATCCGAAGAAGGGGCTGTGACCGTGCCGGGACGACGCCTGAAACTCAGCACCCCGTGCGCGTGTCTCGCCTTTCCGCGGCGGGTTGGCAGGGCTTGGTGAAGTGAGCCGTGTAGGCGATGCTGTTGCCGAAAAATTCCGCCTCCAAGAACCCTGCTTCACGCGCAAGGGCGGTCACCGTCCCGCGGGTCTGAAAATGAGGGTCGAAGACGATCTCCGTCACCGACAGGATGCCCCCGGGCCTGAGCGCTCCGAAAATCTCCCGCAGTGACGCCGCACGGTCCGGAATCTCCCCCAGGACCGTCACCAGAAGCGCGCGGTCGAAGGCTTTCTCCGGCAGATTGCCATCGCCGAGGCCGGCCTGCAGGAACTCGATATTGGTCATCCCCTGGGTGAAGGCCTTTTCCCGCACGCGCGCGAGCATGCCGCCCTGGATGTCCGTGGCCAGCACCCTTCCGGCGGGGCCCACGGCCTGTGCGGCAGGGATTGTCAGGCGACCCGGGCCGCAGCCCGCGTCAAGGACGGACATGCCCTCCTCCAGACCAAGGTGTTCGATGATGAAAGCCGCCCGGTTGGTCCGGGCGAACGGATTGTCCAGCTCCACCATCCAGCGCAGCCAGACAGGACAAGGCAGATTCCGACGACGGGAGCCCGCCCGCCATGCGAGAAAGACGAGAACCGTCGCCGCCGCCAGAATCAGGACGCCATCCACTCTTGCCTCCGTTACCCGGACCGGATGTTCCAGCCCACTCCGTCAGAGCCTTACCGAGGGAACACCGCCGGCACGGTGAAGACCCAGTCCCTATCCCGCACCGGGGCATGGCAAGACGTGCAGACTTCGGGCCCCTTGTCGAAGGGCTTCTGCTCCATGCCCAGCCAGCGTCCCCATCCCCTGCCGCAGGTCTAAGCGAACTTCTTCGAGTCCTTGAACATGAACTCGGCGTGAACCAGCTCGCCCGGGACCTTGGCCTCGGGCCAGGCATCCAGGTCGACGGCCTTCCAGACCACCTTGCCGAGCACGGTGCCGTCGGGCCACGGGTTGGTCCGCCCGGCCCGGACCGCCTTCACGGCCACGTCGTTGCCGACGATGAGCCGGACCGTCTCGTTGTCCGTGCGATGGGCCACTGAGATGGCCGCCCAGTCCTGCCAGCCCGCCGGGTAGCCGATGCCGTTGGACGGGGCCGGCCCGTCGGCCGCCCAGGCCGCCACGACGGTCATGCAGACCGCCGCCAGGGTGATGATCATCCGCATTTTGCCGCTCCTTGTTGCGTGTCCTTCGTTTAGACAGCTACAATCGGCACTCACCTTCCGCCAGGGACCTGAGCCTGTCCATGTCCAGGATGCTGATCTCCTTGCCCTGGACCTCGATGAAACCTTCCTGGCTCATCTTGCCAAGCACCCTCGAGAGCGTTTCCTGGGACGTGCCGAGGATGTTGGACAGCACGCCCTTGGTCACGCTCAGCTTGACCCTGGCCGAGACGGGCTTCAGGGACTGCTGGTGTACGAGGTAGGTGGCCAGGCGCTGGGGGATCTCCTTTAAAGACAGGTTCTCGATAAGGACCGTGAATTCGCGCAGGCGCCTGGACAGCACGGCCAGCATGTTCATGGCCAGGGACGGGCTCTCGCGATAGAGTTCGATGAGCTTCTTGCGCGGGAAAAAGTAGAGCCCGGCCTTGCCCATGGCCTGGGCGTTGGCCGGATAGGTCGTGCCGGCGAAGACGGGCACCTCGCCCACGGGGTCGCCGGGGCCAAGAATGTGCAGGATCTGTTCGCGGCCGTCGAAGGACATCTTGAAGACCTTCACCTGCCCGCTGGCCACGACGTAGAAGCCGACGCCCTCCCTGCCCTCCTGGAAGAGCATGTCGCCCTTGTCGAACTCGCGCGGCTCGCCGATGCCTTCCAGCCGCCGCAGCTCCTCCTCGGGCAGGCCACGAAAGAGCGTGCTCTGCCCCATGATCGCCATGAAATCCATCCGTACCGTCCTTATCTGGTGAAAACGAAGATGTTGGCGGAGAACACGTCCGGGTCGAACCCGCTGCCGGCGTAGTCCGAGACGTGCTCGACCAGCCTGAAGCCGCGCGCCTCGTGCCCGGCCAGCATTGCGGCCGAGGCCAGCGGGTGCAGGCGGACCTGGTCGTCGAAGACCCGCCGGCCCTCGATGTCCAGGCCCGTGCGGAAGGTCAGGCCGTCGGGCGTGATGCCCTCGTAGGCGCGGTGAAAGACCGCCCCGTCCATGACCTTAGCCGGGAAGGTGAAGGCGGGCAGGCCCAGGACGTAATCCCAGTTCATGACCTGCACGATCCAGACACCGCCGGGCATAAGCCTCGCGGCCACGTTCTCGACGCACCCCCAGAACCTGTCGCGGGGCAGGTGGGCGGCCGTGTTGCCGATGGAGTAGATCATGTTCCACGGCCCGCCGAGGGTCGGGAACTCCGCCATGTCCAGGACATGGAACTCGGTCTCGGGCCCGCGCGTCCTGGCTTGGGAGATCATGGCCGGATCGAGGTCCACGCCCACGGCCCGCACGCCGTCGCGGGTGAAGGCGGCGCAGTAGTCGCCCGTGCCGCAGCCCAGGTCCAGCACCGGCCCGCCCCGGTCGCCGAGGTGATGGTTCAGGAAGGCGTAGACGCCCGGACTGAAGGGAAAGATGCGGTCGTACCACTCGGCGAACTTGGAATACATGGACATGGCGGCCTCCTTGTCGTGAACGCGAATCAGAACATCCTGATATGTCCGACCCGCCCCGAGGTCCAGCCCGAAGGGGCGGAAAGCCCGCCTTCACCATGACTGAACGCGCCGAACGAAACCGGGGGCAGTACTGCAAGAGACGAAAATCGTCGACTTCGTGGATGAAAATCGTCCACTTAATGGATGATTTTCATCCACTCAATGGTTGATTTTCATCCACACAACCCGTACATTCCCCTCCATGTACACACGCCATATCTCATCCAGCATCTTGGAATCACTGACAGATACGCCCGTCATACTCATACGTGGCGCCCGCCAGACCGGCAAAACGACTCTGGTTCGGGACCTGATGCCGGAGCACATCTCGTCGGAATACGTCACCCTGGACAACGCCGTCGCGCTCTCGGCGGCCCAGAACGACCCGGCCGGGTTCATCGCGGGTATCGGTAAACCGGTCGTCATCGACGAAATCCAGAAAGCGCCGGAGCTCCTGCCCGCCATCAAGGATCATGTGGACCGGGACCGTACACCCGGCCGCTTCATCCTGACCGGCTCCGCCGACATCATGTCCGGTCTGCGCGTCTCCGACTCCCTGGCGGGCCGCATGGAGATCTTCGACCTGTGGCCCCTGTCCCGGGCGGAAATCAACGGATCAGACGCCAACCTCGTGGACGCCTTGTTCGGCCCGAACCTGGACTGGCCCGCGCCGACTCAGGCCGATGTGATGAACGCCGTGCTCACGGGCGGCTACCCCGAAGCGCTGGCCAGAAGCGGCGAACGGCGCAGGCAAGCCTGGTTTTCCGCGTACGTGACCACCATCGTGGAGCGCGACGTGCGCGACATCTCGAGCATCCAGGATCTGGCCGCCATGCCGCGCCTGCTCCAGCTTCTGGCCTCGCGCACCGGCCAGATCCTGTCCTATGCCGACATCTCCCGCGGCCTGACCATCCCCCAGACGACGCTCAAGCGCTACATGGCCATCCTGGAGGCCACGTTCCTCATTCGCGAACTGCCGGCCTGGGCCGTGAACATCGGCAAGCGGATCACCAAGGCCTCGAAGCTCCTCTTCTCGGACACGGGTCTGGCCGCCCATCTGGCAGGGATGAACCCCGACCGGCTGACGCGCGACCGACATGCCTTCGGACACCTCCTTGAAAATTTCGTGGTCTGCGAGATGGCCAAACACGCGACATGGTCCCGCAGCAGGGTCGCTCTGAGCCATTTCCGGTCCCACACCGGCCAGGAGGTCGACCTCATCCTGGAAGACCCGGCCGGCAACATCGTCGGGGTGGAGATCAAGGCCTCGGCCTCGCCCACAGCGTCGGACTTCAAGGGTCTTAAGCTCCTGGCCCAGTCGTGCCCCGGAAAATTTCTGCGGGGCGTCGTCCTGCACCTCGGCCACGACACCGTCCCATTCGGAGAAAACCTCCATGCCCTGCCCATTGCGGGCATGTAGCGGAACGCAGTGCACCATCAACACGTCAGACATCAAAGGACAGCAATGAATCCGACCCAGCAGCTCCTCATCAAGAATATCCTCCAGGCCCCCATCCAGGACGACCCGGACCAGGAGATCGTCTACGCAGGGACGCTCCGCTTCACCTATGCGCAGTTCCGCGAGCGCGTGGCCCGTCTGGCCGCGGCGCTCCTGGCCCAGGGCGTGGGGCCCGGCGACACCGTGGCCGTCATGGACTACGACAGCCACCGCTATCTGGAGTGCTACTTCGCCATCCCCATGATCGGCGCGGTCCTGCACACCATCAACATCCGCCTCTCGCCGGAGCAGATGGTCTACACCATCGGCCACGCCGAGGACGACGTCATCCTCGTCAATTCCGACTTCCTGCCCCTGCTGGAGCAGATTCGAGGTCGGCTCGACACGGTGGAGAAGTTCATCCTGCTGACCGACGGCGGCGACGCGCCCGCCACGTCCCTGCCCCTGGCCGGCGAGTACGAGGCGCTCCTGGCGGCAAGCTCCCCCCTGGCCGACTTCCCGGACTTCGACGAGAATACCCGCGCCACGACCTTTTACACAACCGGCACCACGGGCCTGCCCAAGGGCGTCTTCTTCAGCCACCGCCAGCTCGTCCTGCACACCCTGGCCGGCCTCGCCGCCCTGGGCACCAACGCCACGCAGGGGCGCTTCCACCGCGAGGACGTGTACATGCCCATCACGCCCATGTTCCACGTCCACGCCTGGGGCATCCCCTACATGGCGACCATGCTCGGCGTGAAGCAGGTCTATCCCGGCAGGTACGTACCCGAGGCGCTGGCCCGGCTCATCAGTGCCGAAAAAGTCACCTTCAGCCACTGCGTGCCGACCATCCTGCACATGCTCCTGACGGACCCCAAGTGCGTGCAGTACGACCTGCGCGGCTGGCGCGTGGTCATCGGCGGCGCGGCCATGCCCAAGGCCATCTGCGCCGCGGCCCTGGAGCGGGGCATCGACGCCTTTACGGGCTACGGCATGTCCGAGACCTGCCCCATCCTGAGCCTTTCCCACCTGAGCGACGCCGAGCTGCAGCTCGACCGCGAGACGCAAATCGCCCTGCGCACCCGCACGGGCAAGGCCCTGCCCATGGTGCGGCTGCGCCTGGTGGACGACGAGGGGCTGGAAGTCCCGAACGACGACAAGGCGCCCGGCGCCCTGCAGGTCCGCGCGCCCTGGCTGACGGCCTCCTACCTGAAGGACGAGAGCAACTCCAAGCGGCTGTGGACCGACGGCTGGCTGAACACCGGCGACGTGGCCTGCCGCAACGCCGAAGGCAGCCTGCGCATCACGGACCGCACCAAGGACGTCATCAAGGTCGGCGGCGAGTGGGTCAGCTCCCTGGAGATGGAGGACATCATCCTGCAGCACCCCGACGTGGCCGAGGCAGCCGTCATCGGACGGCCCGACCTGCGCTGGGGCGAGACGCCGCTGGCGCTGGTAGTTCCCAAGCCCGGCGCCGCCCCCCAGGAGAAGGAGATCGTCCAGCACGTCAAGGGCTTCGTGGACAGGGGCGTGCTGCCCAAGGAGGCGGTCCTCCTGCGGGCCCGCCTGGTGGACGCCATCGCCCGCACCAGCGTAGGCAAGACCAACAAGGTGGCCATGCGGGAACTGTACCTGCGAGACATCGAGGAGTAGCAGGAACGCCATCGCGGAAAAGTCGTGTACCGGCTTTTCCGCGATGGAGCCCCGGCTTCCGCGCGACAGACGAGAAAAGGCCCAAACGACCACTTCCCATCCTGGGGGCAGATGACATGCCGATCGACATTCGAACCCTGACCCTGCTGCTGGGCCTGGCCCTGGCCCTGCAGACCGTATCCCTGACCATCCAGTACCTCCTGAACCGGTCCCGGCCGGGCCTGGGCTGGTGGCTCTGCGCCACGGGGCTCGGGGCGCTGGGCTTCGCCGTCAACATCCTGCGCGACCACCCCGTCCTCGGCCCCGTCTGCATCCTGGCCGGCAACGCGTTCTTCGTCGGCGGCCACTGCGCCGCCCTGATCGGTACGCGCCGCTTCTTCGGCCGCCCCGCGGGGTTCAAGCCCATCCTGGCCGTCTGGACGCTTCTGGTTCTCGTGGCCGCCGCCTTCATCTGGATCGACGACTGCCTGACCTGCCGCTGGGTCAACGCATCCTTGGGCGTGGCCCTCCTTGCCCTGGCCGTGGCCCGCGATTTCCTGCGCTTCCGGACTGCGGAGCACCGGGCCGCGGCGATCTTCCTGGCCGCGACCTTCGGCCTCCACGGAGCCTTCTTCGCCGCGCGCGGCCTCCAGCCCCTCTTCGGTCCGGGCATCGGCGACTTCTTCACCCCTTCGGGCATGCAGATCGCAACCTATCTGGTCACACTGGTTTCGACCACCCTGTGGACCTACGGCTTCATCATCATGGTCAACCAGCGTCTGCTGGCCGAGAACCGCGACGCGGTCCGCAACATGGAACTGATCTTCAACACCAGCCCCGATGCGGTCTCCATCACGCGCCTCGGGGACGGCGTCTTCGTCCGCGTCAACGACGGGTTCACGGCCATGACCGGGGCCGACCGCGAGGACGTGATCGGCCGCAACACGCAGGAGTTGAGCGTGTTCGACGACCCGTCGGCCCGCGAGCGAATCATCGCCCTTTTGCGCACGACCGGACGCTGCGACAACGAGGAGGCCGTCTTCGTGCGTCACGACGGGACCCGGGTCATGGGCATGGTCTCGGCCAAGGTCATCGATCTCGACGGCGAGCCGCACGTGCTGAGCGTGGTCCGCGACATCACGGAACGCAAGCGGGCCGAGAACCTGCGCGTGGAGATCGAACGCATCATGCAGCACGATCTGCGCTCACCGGCCGCATCGGCCGTGGCCCTGGCCCGGTACTTCGCCGAAAGCCCGGCCATGAGCGAAGCCGAGCGGTCCATGGCCCGCAAGCTGGAACTCTCGGGCCAGCACATCCTCGACACCCTGAGCATCAACCTGACCCTGCACCGCATCGAGGCAGGACAATACCTGTCCTCCCAGAGCGGGCTGGACGCGGCCGCGATCCTGCGCGACATCGCCGACCGGCTCCTGCTCCTGCCCGAGCACGCCGGCAAAGGCGTGGACATCCTGAGCGCCGGACGGCCGGACCGCCTTGCACCCTGCATCTGCATGGGCGACGAGACCCTGCTCCGCCTCGCCCTGCAGAACATCCTGCTAAACGCCCTGGAGGCATCCCCGCCCGGCGGACGTGTGGCCGCGGCCCTGGAATGCTCCGGCGCGTGCCGGATGACCATCCGCAACCAGGGAGCCGTGCCGCCCGCCATCCGGACCCGCTTCTTCGACAAGTACGTGACCATGGGCAAGATCAAGGGCACGGGCATCGGCACCTACTCGGCCCGGGTCATGATCGAGGCCCAGGGCGGCGGAATCGCCATGCGGGCCCTGGACGACGAGGACACGACGGAGATCGTCATCGACCTGCCGACCCCGTCTGACAGGAAAGGGTCGGAAACCTGAAACAACGGCTCCACGACACGCGGAAGCGACACGGCATGATCGCCCGGGCATCGGCTTCAGATTTCGGCGGCGCCATGTCGGTTCACGACGTCCACAGTCTGGCCGCCGAGGCCTTGGCCCTGGGTGTGCGGTGGTCACCCTGACGCGGCCTCACAGGCATGGAAAACACTTTCTCTGCGCCGTCGTTTGGGGGTAAGGTGCCCCAAACACGACATGGGAGGAAACCATGAAAGCGCAACTCCTGCATACATACGGCGAGACTCCTGATTTCCGTTCGGGCGAGATCGACGCTCCGGCCCTGAAACCCGGCCACGTGCTGGTGCGGGTGGCCGCCACCAGCGTGAACCCCATAGACATCAAGATGCGAGTCATGCGGCCGGCCTTCGCACCGGCGCTGCCCGCAGTCCTCGGCATGGACGTGGCCGGCGTGGTGGAGGCCGTGGGCGAGGGCGTGGACGACCTGTGGCCAGGCGACGAGGTCTTCGGCTGCGCCGGCGGCATCGCCGACCTGCCCGGGGCGCTGGCCGAGTTCATGCTCTGCGACGCGCGGCTGCTGGCCCCCAAGCCGACGAACCTGACCATGGAGGAGGCGGCCGCCCTGCCGCTGGTAACCATCACCGCCTGGCAGGCCCTCTTCGACCGCGCCCGGGTCACGCCTGGGCAGTTCGTGCTCGTCCACGCCGGGGCCGGGGGCGTGGGGCATGTGGCCGTGCAGCTGGCCAAGGCCGCGGGAGCCCGCGTGGCGGCCACCGTGTCCTCGACGCAGAAGGCGAATCTGGCCAGGGAATTGGGCGCGGACAAGGTCATCGACTACCGTCAGGAGAAGCCCGAAGCATACGTAGCCAGGCTGACGGACGGCAAGGGTTTCGACATCGTCTTCGACACCGTGGGCGGGGCCAACCTGGACGCATCCTTCGCCGCGGCCGCTTCAGGCGGGACCGTCGTCTCAACCAACACGCGTTCCACCCACGACCTCTCACCCATGCATGCAGGCAGTCTGACCCTGTCCGTGGTCTTCATGCTTCTGCCGCTGCTCACCGGCCGGGGGCGCGAGGCCCACGGGGAGACCCTGCGCCAGGCCGCGAAGCTGGCTGCCGGCGGCAGGCTGCGCCCCCATCTCGGGCACAGCCTCTCGTGGCGGGACATCGCCAAGGCCCACGATCTCGTGGCCTCAGGCCGGACCATGGGCAAGGTCGTGGTGCGGATAGACTGACGGCGCCGGACACGGTCCTTGTTTCAGGAGGGATCGTGCTTATGAAAACCCGTCGACCGGCACCTCAAGCAACGGAGCACCCCATGCGCGCCACCTCCATCGATCCCGCCCGCTTCTCCTCCCACCGCGGCCTGAACCGCCTGCAGACCCTGCTGCTGCTCGGCCTCATGACGGGCTACGCCGGCTTCGTCGGCTGGATGCTCTGGGGGCCTAACGGACTGTGGTTTCTCGTGATCTGGGGCGCAGTCCTGCTCCTCTTCTCCCCGCAGCTCTCGGCCCGCTGGGTGCTCAGGATGTACGGCGCCCGCCCCGTTCCCCCGACCCAGGCGCCCGAATACCACCAGGCCCTGTCCGTGCTGGCCGGACGCGTCGGCCTCCCCGGGACGCCGTCCCTGTGGTGGGTGCCGAGCCCCATGGTCAACGCCTTCGCCGTCGGCAGCCGCGACGCCTCGGCCATCGCCGTGACCGACGGCCTGCTGCGCACCCTCTCCCCGCGCGAACTCGTCGCGGTGCTGGCCCACGAGACGGCGCACATCGCCCACGGCGACCTCTTCGTCATGGGCCTGGCCGACGTCATCTCGCGCATCACCTCGGCCATGAGCTTCGTGGGGCTCGTACTCATCTTCCTGTCCCTGCCCCAGGCTCTGGCCGGCGGCGACGTGGACTGGTGGCCCCTCATCCTCCTGTCCGCGGCGCCCCAGGTCAGCCTCCTGGCCCAGCTCGGCCTGTCCCGTACCCGCGAATTCGACGCCGACCTGACCGCCGCCCGCCTGACCGACGACCCCGACGGGCTGGCCTCGGCCCTGCTCAAGCTGGAACGGGTCCAGAACGGCTTTCTGCGGCGCATCTTCTTCCCGGGCCGGGGCCTGCCCGAACCGTCCTGGCTGCGCACCCACCCGACCACGGAGGAACGCGTCAGGCGCCTGCGCGACCTGCGGCCGGAACGGACGCCAGGCGCCTGGGGCGGCTATTCATTCGAACCGCCCTCCTTCCCCCACGTCCGCCTGCGGCAGCGGCCGCGCGGGGGCTGGTGGGGATACTGGTACTGACGTGTGGGATGCCGGCAAGGTGCTGGCAGCGATCCATGTCTGGATTGACGGCGTGAAAAGGCCCGGACCTGCGGCACGAGGCCGCGGTCGGCAGGAAACTCATTTGGCGAGCAGAAATTCGTCGTACATGGCCCGGTAGTCCTCGACGGCCCCGGCGGGAAGCCAGCGTTCGAAGGCCTGCCGGTACTCCTGCGTGCCCCGATGACGCTGCAGCACGGCGTTGACCCGAACGATCATGTCCGATCCCCAGGCGGTGCGCGGCGCGGCGATGCGGCCGACGACCGGGACCAGCGCCTCCTTCAGGGGGACGAGGGCGATGTCGCGCTCCCGGCCTTTCATGCGGGCCACGTACGTGGCTTCGAAGGGGTAGGCCAGCACCCCGTCCACCCTGCCCCGCAGGAGCATGTCCAGCAGGCTGCCGAGCAGGTTGGAGCCCGTGTGGGCCACGATGCGGGGCTGGTCGGGGGCGGTCCGCAGCACGGTGTCCACCTCGGGACCGTAGGA
Source organism: Desulfomicrobium salsuginis (assembly GCF_054657795.1). NCBI lineage: Bacteria > Pseudomonadati > Thermodesulfobacteriota > Desulfovibrionia > Desulfovibrionales > Desulfomicrobiaceae > Desulfomicrobium > Desulfomicrobium salsuginis. Next base: position 1,622,180 of record NZ_BAAHYA010000002.1, read on the forward strand.
CCTGTCCACGGCTACGCCCAGGACCTTCCTGGCCACGAATTCCCGGAGAGCAACCCGGCCGCCCTGAGCGTTGCCCGCATCGTCGGCCCTGATCACGAGGCAGGCCGGCGGAACCAGCACGCATGGAATCGAATACTGCATGCAGGCATCCCGCTCCGGGTTGGGGATGATCCCCACCGCCAGAACCTTCTCCCCTTTTTGCATCCAATTCATGGTCCGGCTCAGGTTGGCGGTCAGGACATGATGGTCCAGGTCGGGCATCTCGCGGCGCATGAGACCGTGGATCATGTCCGACGGCCCCTGCCCGGCGTACGGCCCGTCGACGATGCGCAACGGGGGGAAATCCGCGTGCATCCAGGTCACGGCGTTGGCTGCGACCTCGGCTGCCGGACACGCCCATGGCAGGCCGAGGCAGACGAGGAGGAGCATTGTTTTGCATAAATTCGACAACATACACGAAATGTAAGACAAAACCGCGTAAACTTCAACATTGTTGCCGCCTGTATGACATTCGCGTTCCACGCGAGAGGAGGACACAAGCTGCAACTCCCGGCCAGAATTGCCGAATTTTCGCTTTATTCGGCGGCTCGACAGGCTTATGGTTCGGAAAATTTCACGGAGGAGCCGCCATGTCGCACCACTCGCACCGCTCCGGCTACGCGGAGCTCACCGAACGCCTGAACCGCTGTCCCCAGGGCGCCCCGCCATCGACGTCCCTGCACAAGATCCTGAAGATCCTCTTTTCCGAGCGTGAGGCCGAACTCATCGCCCTGCTGCCCATCAAACCCTTCACGGCCGAGAAGGCGGCCGAAGTCTGGAAGATGGACCTGACGCAAACCCGGAACATTCTCGACGACCTCGCGGGGCGGGCCATGCTCGTGGACATCGTGGCCGAGGATGGAAGCACTACCTACGTCCTGCCCCCGCCCATGGCCGGGTTCTTCGAGTTCTCCATGATGCGCACGCGCGGCGACATCGACCAGAAGGCCCTGGCCGAACTCTTCTACCAGTACCTGAACGTCGAGGAGGACTTCGTCCGCGCCCTCTTTGCCGACGGCGAGACCCAGCTCGGCCGCGTCTTCGTGCAGGAGCCCATGCTCTCGGCCGACAACGCCGTGCACGTGCTGGACTACGAGCGGGCCAGCGAGGTCATCCGCACGGCCTCCCACCGGGCCATCAGCACCTGCTACTGCCGCCACAAGATGCAGCACGTGGGCCGCGACTGCGACGCACCCAAGGACATCTGCATGACGTTCAACACCTCGGCCGCATCCCTGTCCCGCCACGGCCACGCCCGACCCGTGGACACGGCCGAGTGCCTGGACCTGCTGGACCAGGCGCAGGAACACGGGCTGGTGCAGTTCGGAGAGAACGTGCGCGAGCGGGTCAACTTCATCTGCAACTGCTGCGGCTGCTGCTGCGAGGCCATGATCGCGGCCCGCAAGTTCGGCAATCTCCACCCCGTGCACACCACCAACTTCCTGCCCGCGGTGGACGAAAACGCCTGCACCGGCTGCGGCAAGTGCGCGGCGGCTTGCCCCGTGGAGGCCATGGGCGTGGTCTCGGCCAACGACCCGCGCCAGCCCAAGCGCAAGAAGGCCCGCGTGGACGAGAACATCTGCCTGGGCTGCGGCGTATGCGTACGCGCCTGCCCGGACAAGGCCCTGTCCCTCAAGCCGCGGGAGAAGCGCGTCATCACGCCGCTCAACTCCGTGCACCGCACCGTGGTCATGGCCCTGGAGCGCGGCAAGCTCCAGCACCTCATCTTCGACAACCGCGTCCTCTGGAACCACCGCGCCCTGGCCGCAGTGCTGGGCGTGATCCTGAAACTCCCGCCCATCAAGCAGGCCATGGCCACGAACCAGGTCAAATCGCGGTTCATGGAATACCTGGTGCGCAAGTTTCCGGTCTGACGACTTTTGCGACCCGAACGTACGAAATCGCCCGGCGTCACAGCGAACGCAGCCGGTGCCTGGCCCGTTCCCTCTCCTCGGCCCGCTCGATGATCGTCCGGTAGGCCAGGTAATACTTGTAGATGTTGCCCACGTAGCGGACCGTCTCCTGGCCCGTGACCTTGCCGGCGGCGACCTCCACGTTGGCGAACCACTGGTTCGGGTCCAGGCCCATGTCCGCCGCCAGGCGGCGCATGCGCGCCATGTTGCCCGGGCCGGCGTTGTACCCGGCAAAGGCGAAGAGCATGCGGTTCAGGGGGCTGATGGCCGGGTCGTTGTAGTACGTGTCAATGAGATGGCGGTAGTACTTGGCCCCAGCGTGGATGTTGGTGTCCAGCCGCCGAATGTCGGGGAGGTTGATGGGCGGGCCGGCCGCGGTGCTCGGCAGGAGCTGCATTACCCCCACGGCACCTGCCGGACTCCGCGCGTCCTGGTCCAGGCGCGACTCCTGGTAGCCCTGGGCCGCAAGGAGCAAGAAATCCAGGTCGTACTGCCCGCCGTACCTGCGAAAGTACTTCACGGCCGCCTCGAAGCGACGCAGGTCCTCGCTGTCATTGGCGTTGCGCAGGTAGCCGGACTTGGCGAAGTACTTGCGGCCCAGAAAGGCCAGATCCTTCGAGGCGCGATAATGTTTCGCGAAATCGTTGATCAGCCCCAAGAGCTGCAGGCTGTCCTTGCGCACCGCCCAGGCCAGACGCTGGCCCTCTGCCACCACGAGATCTTCGCGGACGCGGATGCCCGGCAGCACCTCGCTCCACAGCCTGGCCCGGTACCTGTCCACCACGGTCAGGGGCAGGAGCCCGGCGCCGACCATCTCCATGATGTCCTCGCTCTCCAGACTTTCGTCGGACGGGCGGATGTCGACCTGCGGCAGACCCTGGGACTCCAGACGCGCGTTCAGCCTCTGCAACGTCTCGAAATAGCTGCTGGAACGCCGCACGTAGACCTCCTGCCCCGAAAGGTCCTCGATGCTCCGCAGCTCGGGCGATTCCGGCCCCGTGACCACGACTTCGCGGACATCCGAGGCCCAGGGCTCGGAAAAGGCCACCAGTTCCTCGCGGCCGGGCGTTATGGACAGGCTGGCCACGACGATGTCCCCCCGCCCGGCATTCAGCGCCGAGATCAGCTCGTCCCGCCGCACGGGGATGCAGATTACATGGACGGGGTACTTGCGGGTCTTGAGGCTCATATTGAGCCACTTTTCGAAAGCCTGAGCCACTTCCGCCGTGAAGCCCTTGGTCACGGCGCCGTCCAGGTAGTAGTTCGTGCGGCTGTAGGTGACCAGGATGCGGATGTAGCGGCGCGTGCGCATCCCGTCGAGGTCGCCGCGCCAAGGCGTGTTCAGGTATTTGAACAGGGCGGCCTCCTGCCGCTCCTGCTCAGCCGCCGACAGTGTTTCCTCGGACAGCGCACCGCTTGGCGCCAGAAGCAGCAGGCTTACGCACAGGGACAGCGCCCATGCGACGAGACGGTTCACGGACCGCCACGTGGAAAGGAGCCGTCCATCGACTGATTCCCCAAGCAATGCATTCATGCCAGCTTCCTCACGGTTCATGCCCCGGGACATGAACATCATTGCATTTGACTTTCCATCCCGACGCGCCGGACATGTACGATTCAGGTGACAGCACGAGGTTCACGTCTATTCCCTGTGAACCATTGTATTCTCGTTTGCGAACGGATGAACGATACCGGAAGCCGTCTCAGAGCACGCCGAGAAAAAGATATCCGCACAGCATCACGCCCATGAAGCCCACAACCACGTTGATGGCCATGGCCGCGCGGGTGTTGTAGCCGACAGGGATGTCCATCTCGTGCAGGGAGGCCAGGAAGTGCCTGTGCTGGAGCACGGAATAGATCTCGACGAAGGCGCCGAGCAGGATGAAGCCCATGCCGCCGATGAAGGACAGGTGCCGCTGGGCCCCGAGCACGCCCTGCACGCCCAGGATCTGCATGTAGAGGCCGAAGCGCTCGACGACGAATCCGAAGGCCATGAGTGAGATGCCCGTCCTGTTCCAGGAGAAGAGCGTGCGCTCCGCGGCGAAGAGCACGCGCGGGTCCGTCTGTCCGGTCATGATGTCCTCCTTGTGGCTCGGCTACATGGCTCCGCGGCCCAGGTTCACGCCCGTGGCCTCGGCCGTGCGGATGAGCTGGTGGTCCAGGGGCACGGTGCGGCACAGCCCGGCCAGTTCCGAGAGGGGCACGAGCACGATGTCCGGCGTCTTCAGGGCGACCATGGTCCCGAACTCGCCGCGCGCCGCCGCGTCCACGGCCGCGGCGCCCAGGCGCGTGCCGAGCACCCGGTCGAAGGCCGTGGGCGAGCCACCGCGCTGGATGTGACCCAGGACCGTGGTCCGCACTTCGAGGGGAATGCGCTCCCGGATCTGGTTGGCCAGGTGGAAGCCGATGCCGCCCAACTGCTCCACGCCCTGCAGGCGGCTGGCGGCCGTGCCCTGGGTGATGCGCTCCCCGCCCTCCTCGCGGGCCCCTTCGGCCACCATGATGATGCTGAACGGGCTCTTGCCGCGGATGCGGTGCTGGATCTTGGTCACCACGTTGTCAAGGTTGTAGGGGATCTCGGGAATGAGGATGATGTGCGCGCCCCCGGCCAGCCCCGACTCCAGGGCGATCCAGCCGGCGTTGCGGCCCATGACTTCGAGGATCATGACCCGGTCGTGGCTGCGCCCGGTGGTGTGCAGCCGGTCCATGGCGTCACAGGCCACCTGCACGGCCGTCTGGAAGCCGAAGGTGTAGTCCGTGCCTTCGAGGTCGTTGTCGATGGTCTTGGGGATGCCGACCACGGGCATGCCCATCTGCTGAAACTTGTGGGCCAGTTCCAGGGTGCCCTCGCCGCCGACCACGAACAGGCAGTCGAGGCCCAGCATCCTGAAGGTGTCCATGGCCTGCTCGGACAGGTCGCTGACCGTTATCTGCCCTTCCTCGTCGAACTCGCGGTAGGCGAAGGGGTTGCCCTTGTTGGTCGTGCCCAGAATGGTCCCGCCCAGGGTCAGGATGTCCTTGGTGTTCCCGGTGGTCAGTTTCATGGTGTGGCCGAAGATGAGGCCGTCGAAACCGTTTTCGAGACCCAGCACCTCGGCGCCGTACTGGATTATGGCCGTACGGGTCACGGCCCGGATGACGGCGTTGAGGCCGGAACAGTCGCCCCCGCCGGTCAGAATACCCACTCGCTTCAAGGCCATGATCCCTCCTGGAAAATGCGATGATTACATGACATTGCCCCTACAACGGGCCGCTTTGCGCGTCCATCCCCCGGGACTCCTGAAAGGCCGAAGGCCTGCCGACATGATGACGGCAGGCCTTCGGATTCTGATCTGTCGAGCGAGGTTCCGGCCCCGCGCCCTACCCCTCGGAGGTCGTCGGGTCGATGATGGTCTTGACCTCGGTCACGCTGTTGGCAGGGAAGCCGCCGCGGGTGGCGTGCTCGCGTACGGCCGCCTCGTTCTCGGCGATGTAGACGCAGTAGATCTTGTCCGGCGTGACAAAGCTCTCCACCCACTGGATGGACGGGCCCATCTCCCTGAGCACGCCGCAGGAATGCTGGGAAATGCCCTTCAGGGTCTCGGCGGACATGCTGCCCGCGCCGGGAATCTCGCGCTCGATGATGTACTTCGGCATACAGTCTCCTTCCGGTTAGAGGACCGTGGCGGGTAAATGCGGGTCATACCGCCACAGGAATTTTCCGCGGAAGCGGTACTTTCAAATACACGGCCAATATGCACCATATCCAGGAAAACCGGGGGATTGGATGCCTGGCGTAGCTCATCGCGAGACGAATGGTGCCCCAAAAAGATACAGTTTCGGCAAATTTCGTATCACTATGATCCACAATCCGGCATCCCATCTCCCCCGCCCGGTCCCGTCACTGCAGAGCCTGGTCCAGATCGGCCAGGATGTCGTCGATGTGCTCGATGCCCACGGACAGGCGCACCAGGTCCGGGGTGATGCCGGCCGCGGCCTGTTCGGCCTCGGACAGCTGCGAGTGCGTGGTGCTGGCAGGGTGAATGGCCAGGGACTTGGCGTCGCCGACGTTGGCCAGGTGCGAGACCAGGCCCAGGCGGTCGATGAAGCGCCGCCCGGCGTCGAGGCCGCCCTGCACGCCGAAGACGACCATGCCGCCGCAGCCGCGCGGGAACATGGTCTTGGCCAGCTGGTGGGACGGGTCGCCCGGCAGGCCCGGATAGCGCACCCAGGACACCTTGGGGTGGGCCGACAGGAATTCGGCCACCTGCAGGGCGTTCTCGCTGTGGCGCTCCATGCGCAGCGCCAGGGTCTCCAGCCCCTGCAGGAAGATCCAGCAGTTGTCGGGCGAGAGGCAGGCGCCGAGGTTTCTGAGCGGCACCAGGCGCAGGCGCATGATGAAGGCCAGGGGGTTCAGCTCGCCCAGGTCGCGGGCGTAGCGCAGACCGTGGTAGGACGGGTCGGGCTCGTTGTAGAGGGCGAACTTGGGGTCGGTCCAGTCGAAGGTCCCGCCGTCGATCACGGCCCCGCCGATGGCCGTGCCGTGCCCGCCGATCCACTTGGTCAGGGAGTGGATGACGATGTCCGCGCCGTATTCCAGGGGCCGGAACAGGTACGGCGTGACGAAGGTCGCGTCCACCACCAGGGGCAGGCGGTGCTCGTGGGCGATGACCGCCAGCGCCTCGATGTTGGCCACGTCCAGGGCCGGGTTGCCGATGACCTCGGTGTAGATCAGCCTGGTGCGCTCGTTGATGGCCGCGCGCACCGCCGCGGGGTCGTGGATGTCGACGAAGCGCGTGGTGATGCCGGCGTCGGGCAGGATGGACGCGAACATGGTGTGCGTGCCGCCGTAGAGGGTCGAGGACGAGACGAGCTCGTCGCCCTGGCGGCAGATGTTGATGACGGTGTAGTGGATGGCCGCCGTGCCCGAAGCCAGGGCCAGGGCCGCCTTGCCGCCCTCGAGCATGGCCAGGCGCGTCTCCAGGGCCTCCTGGGTGGGGCTGCCCAGGCGCGTGTAGATGTGCCCGAGCTGGCGCAGGGCGAAGAGGTCGGCGGCGTGGGCCGCGTCCTTGAACATATAGGCCGAGGTGCGGTGCACGGGCACGGCGCGGGAACCCGTGGCGTCCGGGGCGTACCCTGCGTGCAGGGCCTTGGTCTCGAATCGTTGCATGTTTCCTCCTTTCCGGGCCAGGCCCGAGGTCCGCTCCTCACGCGGCGGTTATCATGAAAACTCCGTATGATGCCAGAAGATTGGGCCAGAAGCGCACCTGTCTGGCCGACCCGTCCGGAGCCGGGTTCACGGCCAGGGAGCGGGTGATGGCGAAAGGCACGGCCCGTGAATATGTCTTGAAATCCTCCAGGCTCAGCACGCGGATGTTGGGCGTGTTGTACCACTGGTACGGCAGTTCCGGCGTAACGGGCACATGGCCCGAGAAGGCCATCTGCAGGCGGACCTGCAGACAGCAGAAATTAGGGAAGCTGACGATGCCCCGCCGTCCGACCCGCAGCATCTGGTTCAGCAGTTCCGTCGGCCTGTAGGCCTGCTGCAAGGTCTGTGACACGACCACGTAGTCGAAGGCCTTGTCCGGGAAGCCGGGGAGCTCCGTGTTGATGTCGCCGTGGATGACCGAGAGCCCCTGGGCGACGCAGGACACCACCTCGTCCTCGTCGTGCTCGATGCCCAGGCCCTTGACCCCCTTGGCGTCCCGCAGGTGGCGCAGGAGCCGGCCGTCGGCGCAGCCCAGGTCCAGCACGCGGCTGCCCGGCTCGATCCAGGAAGCCACGATGCGAAGGTCGAAACGCAGGTCCGGCGCGGCGTCCACGCAGCGTTCAGCAGCCATGCAGCCCTCCCAGGAAGCCGCGGATGACGGTCTCCAGCCGCTCGTCGGGCAGCAGGAAGGCGTCGTGCCCCCACGGCGCGGTGATTTCGCAGAAGCTGACGTCCCGTCCCAGGGTCTTCAGCACGTCCACCACCTGCCGCGACTGGTAGGTCGGGTAGAGCCAGTCCGAGGTGAAGGACACGAGCAGAAAGCGGGCCGCTGTCCCGGCCAGGGCGCGTCTGGCGGGACTTTCGGGGCTGGCCAGGTCCAGGTCGAAATAGTCGGCGGCCTTGGTCACGTAGAGGAAGGCGTTGGCGTCGAAGCGCTCCACAAATTTTTTGCCCTGGTGGTGCAGGTAGCTCTCGACCTGGAAATCGCCCTCGAAGTTGAAGGCGAAGGCCCCGCCGCGCAGCTCGCGGCCGAACTTCACGTGCATGGACTCGTCGGAGAGGTAGGTGATGTGCCCGATCATGCGCGCCACGGCCAGGCCCAGGTCCGGCCGCACGCCGTCGTAGTAGTCGCCGTTCTTCCAGTTGGGATCGCTCATGATGGACTGCCGGGCCACCTCGTTGAAGGCGATGGCCTGGGCCGAGTGGCGGCTCGTGGTGGCCAGGGCGATGATCCCGTCCACCATCTCCGGGTAGCTGGCCACCCACTGCAGGGTCTGCATGCCGCCGAGGGACCCGCCGACCACGGCCCGCAGGCGCTCGACGCCGAGATGGCGCACGAGCTCACGCTGGGCACGGACCATGTCGGGGATGGTCACGATGGGGAAATCCAGGCCCCAGTAGCGACCCGTGGACGGGTTGATGGAGGACGGGCCGCAGGAGCCCATGCAGCTGCCGATGACGTTGGAGCAGATGACGAAGTGCCGGTCCGTGTCGATGGGCTTGCCGGGTCCCACGTAGTGCTCCCACCAGCCGGGCCTGTCGTCGCCGGCATGGTAGCCGGCCACGTGGGCGTCGCCCGTCAGGGCGTGGCAGATGAGCACGGCGTTGGACTTCTCGGCGTTCAGTTCGCCGTAGGTTTCGTAGGCCAGTGAAACGGGCCCCAGCCCCACCCCGCTATCGAGGGCCATGGCGTGGGGCGGGTGCGCGAAGGTGAAGGACTGGGTGCGGACAATGCCGACGGTGGGTTGCGTCATCAGGTTCTCCGTAGTGGCGGACGGGATGCCCGCAAACCGAACTTCTATGAACATCCACCCAGAGGTCAAGGCCGGGGGACTGTGCCGCTCCGTCTGGCCCTCGGCCCGCAGACGTGCTATGGAGCGCGAAAGCAACCACCGGAGGTCCCATGCTCAGAACCGACCTGCTCGAACAGCTCGACACGCCCACCCCGTGGGACATGATCATCATCGGCGGCGGAGCCACGGGCCTGGGCTGCGGCGTGGACGCGGCCAGCCGCGGCTACCGCGTCCTGCTCCTGGAGGAGCGCGACTTCGCCCAAGGCACGTCCAGCCGCTCCACCAAGCTCGTGCACGGCGGCGTGCGTTACTTGCAGCAGGGCAATGTGGCCCTGGTCATGGACGCCCTGCACGAGCGCGGCGTGCTGCTCCGAAACGCCCCCCACCTCGTCTCCAACCAGGCCTTCGTCGTGCCGGACTACGCCTGGTGGGAGCGGCCCTTCTACGGCATCGGCCTCAAGCTCTACGACATGCTGGCCGGCAAGCTCGGCTTCGGCCGTTCGCGCATCCTCTCGCGAGCCAAGACCCTGAACATGATCCCCAACCTCGAACCCACGGACCTGCGCGGCGGGGTCATCTACTACGACGGCCAGTTCGACGACGCGCGCCTGGCCGTCACCCTGGCCCGGACCATGGAGGACCTGGGCGGACTGCCCGTCAACCACATGGGCGTGACCGGCCTGCTCAAGGACGATCAGGGCCAGGTCTGCGGCGTGGAGGCCACGGACTCCCTGACCGGGGACATTCGCCACCTGCGGGCCAAGGTCGTCGTCAACGCCACGGGCATCTTCGTGGACTCGGTCATGCGCCTGGACGACGCCGCGGCCCCGCCGCTCATCGCGCCGTCCCAGGGCATCCACCTGGTCCTGGACAAGTCCTTCTCGCCCGGCGACACGGCCATCATGGTCCCGCACACCGACGACGGCCGCGTCATCTTCCTCGTGCCCTGGCACGGCCGCGTCCTGGTCGGGACCACGGACACGGCCCTGGACGCCCCGGCGGCCGAGCCCAGGCCCATGGACGAGGAGATCGAATTCCTGCTGGAGCACGCCGGCCGCTACCTGACCCGCGACCCGAGGCGCAGCGACGTGCTGAGCGTGTTCACCGGCATCCGGCCCCTCATCCGGGCCCAGGGAACCGACCGCACGGCCTCCCTGTCCCGCGACCATCACCTGACCATCTCCCAGAGCGGCCTGGTGACCATCGCCGGCGGCAAGTGGACCACGTACCGCAAGATGGGGGAGGACACGGTGACACAGGCCGCGCGCCTGGCCGGCCTGCCGTCGCACTCCTGCAAGACCGAGAACCTGCCCCTGCACGGCTGGATGAACGGCCTGGACCCACGCGACCACCTCTCGGTCTACGGCAGCGACATCGAGGATATCCGCGAACTGGTCCGCCACGACCCCGAACTGGGCCGCCCGCTGCACTACAAGCTGCCCTACCTGCGGGCCGAGGTGGTCTGGGCCGTGCGCCGCGAATGGGCCATGACCCTGTCCGACGTGCTGCGCCACCGCACCCGCGCCATCGTGCTGGATGCGGCCGTGAGCATGGAGATCGCCCCCGACGTGGCCGCCATCATGGCCCGAGAACTGGGGCGCGACGCCGAGTGGGCCGAGGAACAGGTCCGCGCCTACCGCGAACTGGCCAGAAGCTGCCTGGCCGAGTGACGCGACCGGGCACACCGCCGTATGGACTGAATGGACCGAATGGACGGGATGGACTGAATGGACCCGATGGACGGGGCCCGACCCGATGCCTTCAGGGGGCGTCCATTTCGTCCATAAGGTCCATGCCGTCCAACTCGTCCATTATTCCTGCCCCTTCCCCCCCAGCACGGCCAGCGCCCTGGCCGGGAAATCCGTGATGATGCCCGCGGCGCCCTCGGCGGCCAGGCGGAGCATGTCCTCCGGACGGTTCACGGTGTAGACGTTGACGTCGAAGCCGGCCTCCCGGAAGGCGGCCGCACGGCCGGGCGCCAGGGTGCGCACGCAGGGGTTCAGGGCCGCGGCGCCCAGGTCCCGCAGGCTGGCCAGAATGTCCGCCACGGGCGCGGCCGTGGCCTTTTCGTCCAGCAGCAGGCCCACGGGCACCTCCGGGCACAGCTCGCGGAAGAGCTCCAGCGAGGCCCTGCGGAAGGACGAGACCAGCACCCGCCCCCCAAGCCCCGATTCCCGGATCAGCCGGACCGTCTCGTACACCAGCAGGGCGTCGTCGCCGCCCAGCATGTCCTTGATCTCGACGTTCACGGACAATCCCACGCCGCGGGTCCACTCCAGGGCCTCGGCCAGGGTCGGGATGCGCTCACCGGCGAAGGCGGCCAGTTCCTGCGGCGAAACCTTGCCGGCGGCCACGGTCCCGAAAGGGTCGCGCCTGGCGAACCAGCTTCCGGCGTCCAGGGCGCGAAGCTGCGCCAGGGTCAGCCGGTCCGCGAGATGGTCGGCCCGGCCGGGCATATCCGGCCGCCGGGCGATGTCCGTGACACGCCGCAGGCCCTGGTCGTGGGCAACCACCACGGCGCCGTCCAGGGTCAGGCGCACGTCCAGCTCCCAGCCGAAGGCGCCCTGGGCCAGGGCCGCCCGGGCCGCGGCCAGCGTGTTTTCCGGGGCCGCGCTACGCGCCCCGCGGTGGGCCCAAACCTTGGGAAGTGCACTTGGATGTGGCATGAAAAGCTCCTGATGGGGGCAAGAATTGTGGACGTTATTGACGGCCTGGACCTCATGGACGATATGGACGCCCCCAAAAGGCACCGGGCAGGGCCCGTCCATCGGGTCCATCTCGTCCATAACGTCCATTTCGTCCACCAAAAGCCCAACCCTTCCTATCCGCGCAGCGGGCAGACCACCTTGCCGGTGATGTCCTGCCCGTGCCGCTCCGCAGTATCGTCCGAGAGGCGGTACCCGATGGCTTCGATGGCGTCCAGATTCTCGAAGAAGAGGTCCACGACCTTCGGGTCGAACATGCCGCCGCGCTCGCCGCGGATGAAGTCCAAGACCTTCTCCTTCGGCCAGGCCTTTTTGTAGACGCGGCCCAGGGACAGGGCGTCGTAGACGTCGGCCAGGGCGCAGATGCGCGCGGACAGGCTGATCTCCTCGCCCTTCAGGCCGCAGGGGTAGCCGGTGCCGTCCCAGCGTTCGTGGTGCTGCAGGGCGATGGTCCGCGCCGCTGCCATGAGCTTGCGGTCCGAGGTGTGCAGGATGCGCTGGCCGATGACGGTGTGGTGCTTGATGCTCTCGTACTCCTCGTCGCTGAGCGTCCCAGGCTTGTTGAGAATGGAGTCCGGGATGCCGATCTTGCCGATGTCGTGCATGGGCGCCGCGGCCTCGAGGATGAGGATATCCTCGGGGCCCAGGCCGTACTTTTCGCCGAGCAGGGCCGAGTAGGCGGCCACCCGCCGCACGTGGTTGGCCGTCTCCTGGGAGCGCGACTCGATGACCTCGCCCAGGGTGGTCAGCATTTCGCGCTGGGTTTCGATCATCTCGCGGTTGAGGGTCATGATCTCCGCGTTGTCCCGGTTGATCCTGCGCTGCTTGACGACGTTCAGGACCAGGAGCGCGATGATCACGCCGAGCACGGCGATGACGACAAGGGCCCAGAGGATGACCTCGCGGTGCAGTTCGAAAAAGGACAGGGGGCGGTTCAGGACCAGCGCGCCCGGCGGCAGTGTCTCGGCGGGGATGGAAAAACGCGAGAGCGCCGCGAAATCGTAGGTATGCCGGTTCACCTCCTGCAGCCCGCTGTAGGCATGCGGGGGGTTCTTCCCGGCCAGGCGGTCCAGCAGGGTCCGGGCAGCCATGCGGCCGTGCCCGAAGGCGCTGGTCACGCACCCGCCGACCACGCCCGTGCCCATCTGAAAGTCCCAGGCCACGTAGACCGGCACGGGCGAGGCGGCGGCCAGGGCCCGCGGGATGTCCTCGGCCGCAAAGACCTCCCCCGCCGCGTCCTGGAAATAAACCAGCAGGTAGATGATCTCCCCTCTGGTCCGCTCCCTGGCAAAGGCTTCGAGCTGCGCTCTGGTCATGGGCGGAGCCACGTCCACCTCGACCTGTCCGGACAAAGCCCTGGCCTGTTCCAGAAACTCGCGCAAAATGGACTTGCCCGTAAGGGTGCCGTCGATGACCACATGGACCTTCCGCGTCCCGGGGTTCTGTCTGAGGGCCGCGGTGAGCGTCTCGACGTGCGCCAGCCGCTCGACGATGATGTTCATGTCCTCGGCGCCCGGCGGCACGGACTTCAGGTCGTTGATGCCGCAGGCCGCCACGGGTGTGCCGGGAAACAGCTCGTCCCGGTGCCGGACCGTGAAGTCCAGGGCATGGTCGTCGGTCAGGATGATCCCGTCGAACCTCTCCCCGGCGTACTTCTCGCGGAACAGCTCCAGCAGGCGGGCCTGGTACGAAGGCGAATCGCGGTGCTTGGCGTCCATATGCTCCACACGCCAGCGCGCCCGAACCTCCGGGGCGTCCAGAACCGAGACGATCCCGGCCTGCATGTCGCGCGTCCAGGCATAGTCCGGGGCGTAGGAGTGGATGACCAGCACCCTGGGGCCGTCCTGCCCGGCCGAGGCCGCCGAGGCTGGCGCCACGCCCGCTGCGAAGAGGAGGACCATGGCCCAGCAGATAAACGATCGGATGTCCATGTTGCCTTCCTACCACCCCGCTGCGGTCTGGGGCAAGAAATTCGAAGAGTCCACCTCCGCAGCCCTAAATGAGGGGCGCCAACTCCTCGACAACGCGCAGCGCGCCGGCCTGGACGAATCCGGGCCCGAAACGCCTCCGCCAGGATGAACCCCGTGCTTTCGGCGCAAGGCCACGTCCGGTCGGCCGCGAATCAGCCCAGGCCGCCCGCAACATGACCGTTTACAGAACCCCGGACTCCTCCTATGGGAGTTTTCCCTGGTCGGAGGGCTGCCCGCGCAATCGCGGAAGCCCGGCGTTCCATTCCCTGTTCCCCATGTCCGTTCCCAGCCCCGGACCCAGGAACGCTTCGACCCAAATCCATAGAACAAACACCGAAGGCGCCGTCCGGACCGGATGGCGCAGTGGAGCAGCATCCATGCGATTTCGTTCCGTCTCTTTCTGGGGGCCGGTGGTCTCCCTGGTTCTCATCGCGGCCGCCCTGCGCTTTTTGAACCAGGAGCTCAGCCACGTCAGCGTCGGACAGATATGGTCCGCCCTGTCCTCCATCCCGCGCCAAGGCATCGGCCTGGCCCTGGCCCTGGCCGTGCTCAACTACATGGTTCTGGCCGGGTACGAGCTCTTCGCCTGCCGCTACGCAGGGGTGCCACAACCCCTGAAGCGCATCGCCATCTCGTCCTTCATCGGCAACGCCTTCGCCAACACCCTGGGCTTCTCCTTCCTTTCGGGGAGTTCCATCAAGTTCCGCCTCTACGCCGCCTGGGGTTTGTCCCCGGCCGACGTGGGACGCATCACCATCTTCACCACCGTCAGCCTCTGGCTCGGTCTGGTGGGCCTGGGCGGCTTGGCCCTGCTGCTGAGCCCAGAAGCCGCCCACACCCTGGCCCTGGGCGGCGACATCCTGGGCGCGGTCTTGGCGGCGCTTCCGCTGCTCTACATCCTGATGTCGACCCGCTGGCGCTCGCCCCTCTCGATTCTGGGTTTCCAGATTCCGGCCCCCGGAACGGCCATGGCGGCGGTGCAGGTGCTCTTTTCCATCCTCGACTGGGGCCTGTCCGGCCTGATTCTCTACGTGCTGCTGCCGGGCGATCCGGGACTGACTGTCTTCTTCACCCGCTTCATGCTGGCCCAGCTGGCCGGCGTGGCCAGCCAGGCTCCTGGAGGGGTGGGCGTCTTCGAGACGGCCTTCATGCTGCTCACGCCCGACGCCGCGGACAACGGCAGCCTTTTCGCCGCCCTGCTGGCCTTCCGCTGCATCTACTACATCCTGCCGCTGCTGCTGGCGGCCCTGACCCTGGCCGTGCGCGAAGCCCTGGAAACGGTCCCGGTCCTGCGCCTCCTGGCCCACGCTGGCGTGCGCGGCAGCGCGACCATGGTGCCCCAGGCCCTGGCCGCCCTGACCTTCGCTTCCGGGGCCGTGCTGCTCCTGTCCGGCGCCACGCCGTCCCTGGCCGGCAGGCTGCTGTGGCTGAAGGACCACCTGCCGGGCTCGGTGGTTGGCGGGTCCCACCTCATGGGCAGCGTCATCGGCATGTGCCTGCTCTTCCTGGCCCGCGGCATCCAGCGGCGCCTGGACGTGGCCTTCCACCTGACGGCGGTCATGCTGGTTCTGGGGATGCTCGCGGCACTGCTGCGCGGCGGCGACTACGAGGAAGCCATCGTCCTCGGCGTCGCCCTGACGCTGCTCGTGGTCAACCGCGCGCGCTTCTCCCGTCATTCGAGCATGTTTTCGGACCGTTTCACCCCCGGCTGGATCGTGGCCATGGCCCTGGTCCTGACCGCCACCACGGCCCTGGCCGCCACGTCCTGGAAACTCGGCGGCCAGGCCGACGACTTCTGGCTGACCCTGACCACGGACGGCTCCGTACCCAACGTGGTCCGCGCCTGGGCCGGGGCCGGAACGGCCGGACTGTGCCTGGCCTTCATGCGCCTGCTGGCGCCGGCTCCCTACCGCCCAGCCCCCGTGGGCCCCGAGGACGAGGCGTGCGTGCGCGGCATCGTGGCCGAAACCCCGCACACCCGCGCCAACCTGGCCCTGTTGGGCGACAAGACCTTCCTCTTCAGCCAGAGCCGCGAATCATTCCTCATGTTCGGCGTCACCGGACGGACCTGGGTGACCATGGGCCCGCCCGTGGGCCGCGAGGACGAGGCCCAGGAGCTCATCTGGCAGTTCCGCGAAACCTGCGACCGCCACTGTGGGCGCCCCGTCTTCTACGGCGTGCCCCAGGACCGGCTGCACCTCTTCTGGGACACGGGCCTGAGCCTGCTCAAGATCGGCGAGGAGGCCATCGTCGACCTGCCGTCCTTCCACCTGAACGGCGCGTCCCGGCAAGGGCTGCGCTACAAGAAGAACAACCTGGAAAAGAACGGCTGCGTCTTCGAGGTCATTCCGCCCGAAGGGTTTGCGGGCATCGGCGACGAACTCCGGGCCGTGTCCGACGCCTGGCTGTCCCTCAAGAACGCCCGCGAGAAAGGGTTCTCCCTGGGGCGCTTCGACCCCGACTACCTGGCCCGCTTCCATACGGCCGTGGTCCGACAGGAGGGGCGCATCCTGGCCTTCGGCAATGTCTGGACGGGCGGCAGGACCGAGCTGGCCATCGACCTCATGCGCTTCGTGCATGGCGCGCCGCGCGGCGTCATGGACTACCTGCTCTTCATGCTCATGTTCTGGGGCCAGCAGCAGGGCTTCGCGCGCTTCAACCTCGGCGTCTCGCCCTTCTCGGGCCTGGAGACCCACGCCCTGGCCCCGACCTGGAACAAGGTCGGCAACTTCCTGTATTCGCACGCCGAAGACTTCTACAATTTCAGGGGGCTGCGCGCCTTCAAGGAGAAGTTCGGGCCCACTTGGGAGCCGACCTACCTGCTGGCGCCGGGCGGCCTGGCCCTGCCGGGAATCCTGACCGAAGTGGCCGCGCTGGTGGCCGGCGGCGTGCGCGGGATGGTGGGCAAATGAAGGGCCTGATCCGCCTCGCCGCGCTTCTGGCGCTTCTGCTCCAGGCCGTGCCGGCTCCAGCCGGAGGGCTCCCGGCCGCAGGGCCGCTGGAGTTCGGCCCCTTCGGGGAGCTGATCCTGCGCGGCCGGCAGTCGGACCCGTCCATGGTCGCCATCGTGCTCTCCGACGACTCCGGCTGGGGCGAAACCGAGGAGGAACTGGCCAGGATCGCTGGAGAGGCAGGGGCGCTGGTGGCGGGCGTGGACATGCAGCGCTACTTCGCGAACGTGGCGCGGGAAAACTACGAGCCCAACGTGTCCCTCGAACTCGAATCCATGAGCAAGTACGTGCAGAAGAGCCTGGGCCTGCCCCGGCTCACGGCTCCGCTGCTCATCGGCCACGGCTCCGGGGCGGGCATCGTCTACGCGAGTCTGGTGCAGGCGCCCGCCGGGACGTTCCCGGCCGGCGTGAGCCTCGGCTTCAGGCCGGAGCTGAAACTGACGCAGCCCTTCGGCTTCGGCCGCGGGCTGACCTGGACAAGGACGACCGGTGGCGTGCGCTACGAGCCCTTCGCCAAGGCGGAGCTGCCCTGGACCGTGGTTCAGGCCCAGAACGACCCGGTCTTTCCGGAATCCGCCCTGCGCGGCTTCACGGGCGGCATGAAAGGCGTGCGGTTGAAGATTCTTCCCGACGCCACGGATTACGCCGACACGGCCAGGTGGCGCGACATCGTCCGGGAGGCCGTGGAAGCCCATGTGCAGCACGAGCCCGACCTGAGTGCCGGGCACCGGGGCGACGTCGACGACCTGCCGCTGGTGGAGGTGCCCGCCGAGGGACAGGCCTCGGACACACTGGCCGTGTTCGTCACGGGCGACGGCGGCTGGGCCGGCATCGACAAGGACATTGCCGCCCTCCTGGCGAAAAGCGGCGTCGGCGTCGTGGGTCTCGACTCCATGAAGTACTTCTGGACCAGGCGCACGCCCGAAGGCGCCGGAGCGGACCTGTCGCGGATCATGCGCCACTACCTCGCGGCCTGGGGCTCGAAGCGGGTCGTTCTCATCGGCTTCTCCCTGGGGGCCGACGCCCTGCCGCCCATGGTCAACAACCTGCCCCCCGACCTGCGCGGCACCGTCCGCCAGATCTCCCTGCTGGCGCCGAGCAGGTTCGTGGAACTGGAGTTCCACGTCTCGGACTGGCTCCACGACGACGAGGCGGCCCAGGACATCGCCCTGCTCCCCGAGGTCCGAAAGCTCGCGCCCATTCCCCTGCTCTGCCTGCACGGACAGGAGGATGAATCGTCCCTCTGCCGCGAACTGGGCCCGGACGAGGCCACTATCGTCACGCTTCCCGGTTCCCATCACTTCAACGGCGACTACGCCCGGGTCGCGGCCCTCATTCTGGATCACCTGCGGAAATTCTGACCCCTCGAGGTCCGGCGACAAACCGACCTCCCAGTATTGCCGGGTTTTGCGCGAAGCGGACCAGGTTGCACGCAACATGCCGGTCGCAATGAGTCGCGCCCGCCCGGTTTCTGCTGACTTTTTCCATCAAGGGCGCTACAACGGCGCATTCGACGCGGGCTTCACGCCCCGAAAACACGGCGTGCACCGGCACCGCCGCAACCCCGACCGAGGCCATGACCGACTTCTACGAATCCAACGCCCGGGCCTACTTCGAGCGCACCAACCGCATCGACCCGTCGCCCATCCTTGAACCGCTGCTGCCCTACCTGCAGCCGGGCGGCGCCATCCTCGACATCGGCTGCGGTTCGGGCCGCGACCTCAAATGGTTCAAGGCTCGGGGCTTCGACCCGACAGGCCTGGAGCGCTCGCCGTCCCTGGCCGTCCTGGCCAGCGACCACTCGGCCTGCCCCGTGACCATGATCGACCTCTTCGACTACAACCCGCCCATGCACTACGACTGCATCCTGCTCATCGGCACCCTGGTCCACCTGCCCAAGCCGGAATTCCCCAGGGCCATGAGCAAGGCCAAGCGCATGCTCAAGGCCGGCGGCATCATGTACGTCAGCATGAAGGCCTGGGGAGGCAGCGAGGAGGCGGGCGACGGCCGGGTCTTCCAGCTCTGGTCGGACTCGGAGTTGCGCCGCGAGTTCGACCGGGCGGGGCTGCGCGTACTGGAGCACACGCGCAGCCGGTCCCTGCTGGGCAACCGCGACGTCTGGCTCGGGTACATCCTGCGCGCCGAAGGCTAATCCTTATTTTCGCCGCCTGCGTGCAAGCAGCGGGAACGCCAAGGCCTGGCGCGAGAAGGTCGTCGCCACGCTGACGCGCATCTCCGGGACAGCCGCCCGCACCATGGGCGAGATCGGCGCCGCGCAGAAAGTCCGACTGGACGCCATGGCGGCGACGCACCGACAGTCCGAAACCAACGCCGCCAGACTTGAGACCGCCCAAAGATGCCGCCGCAGGTGCGGTCCTGTCCATCACGGAAGCCCAGGAGCGCACGCCTAGGACGCGTACCCGCAAATGTTCAGAATGGCTTCGGAAGCGGCATGTGGATCGCCGCCCTTGCCGATCAGCGTCAGAAAGCGATCGGAATCGGACGGCGAAGGAAAGAGCGATATCTCGTATCTTCCTCCGACGTACTGAAACAGCAGGGCCTGGGGCGAACCCTCGAATTCGATGACCCCTTTGGCGCGAAAGACTGAAGCGGGGAGCAGGTTCACCATTTCCAAGAACGTTTCGCGTTGCAAGGGGCGGTGCAGGCGGACGCTCTTGGACCATAGCCCTTCATGGATGTGCGACACGTGCTGCAGACCTCGCCCGAGTTCGCAAGACGATGCGGTCGGGTGCGTCTCCGCGTCGAGAACCAGGGCCGGATGCAATTCCCCGTTCGTCGTCGTGAACACGGGCGCATGCGGATTTCGTTCCCGCACCAGCCGCACGACGGCATCAAGGCGCTCCTGATCCACCAGATCCTGCTTGTTGAGCATCACAATGTCGGCCGCCCGTATTTGTTCCGTCGCGAGATGGTGCTCGGCCAAAGTCGCCTCTGCATTGACCGCGTCGACCACGGTCAGTGTGCAGTCGTGACGCACCAGATCCTCAAGCTCCTCCATTTCATCGAGCAGATTCATCGGATTGGCCAGACCTGTCGTCTCGACGATGATGCAATCGGGGTCGAAATCAGCAAGGATGCCGTGGACGGCCCGTTTCAGGCTGCCGGCCAGGCTGCAGCAGACGCACCCTTCGTCGATTTCCGTGACTGCGTAGTCGAGCAGCTTTCCGTCGAGCCCCACGGAGCCTATCTCGTTCTGGACAACGGCCACGAACCTGCTGCGCTGGGTTTGGTATTCGATGAAATGCCGAAGAAAACTCGTCTTGCCCGAGCCCAAAAAACCCGTCAGAATAATGAGCGGCGGCCGACCGTCGAGACCAAGGGTTTTTCTGTCGACAGGGGACGGGGCGCGGAGCCGGTCGGTGCTCCACCACGGACATTGGCGCCAGACCTCCGGAATCGGATTCCCGCTCCACCACGCATGGACGTTTCCACTGCCTTCGAGGGGCCCGAGCAGATCGATGAAATCTCCCTGCCCGTACCCCAGCGTCAGGGCGCGCTCATGAATGTCTTCGACGGGCCTGGTCGTCAGCCCGAAAGCGTCCGCAAACGTTTCCTGGCCGGCCGACTGTCTTTCGTCCAAAAAAACAGGGCACTGGACGAGATTGAAGGTTATGGACGAGGCCAGGACGTTGAAAAACTCCAGGGCGGTTTCAAAAGCGGGGAAATCTGAATCCACTCCCCCCGGCTCGATCAGGGTCACCTCGTGACCGTCCCGCCTCGCGACGACGCCTGGCCCGGAAATGCAGCGCAAGACCGAGGATCCTTCGACGCCAAGGCCGACACCCTGCTTGCGCGCGTCCAGGCTCACGGTCAGATCCGCGATGCGAAACAGGCCAGCGGCTTCCGGCCAGGACGTGAATTCCCTGACTCGGGACATGTAGCCCTCCTCCTGGGTCACGACAGCGGCCCGCAGCGAGCAACGCTCCACGAGTTCCTCGTACGGGTGCGGAAAGTAGTACAAGGAAAACCGCCCCTGAATCCAGCCGTGGACGAGGTCGGCTCCCGCAAAGGCGACGCCGTATACACCATCGCGCCCCCGAATTTTGGCCGTCCAACTCTCCTCCTGCCCCGGCACGTGTTGCAGGCCTCGCCAGCCGATGACATGACGCACCACCGGCACAAAATTGGTGCGCATCATAATCGCTCGGAAAAATTCTTGAATCGCCGCAAGGGGCTTCATGGACGGATCGCCCGGGTATACATCGTCGAGACACAGCCCCGCCGGTTTCTGATCTGGATATACACGCATCGCCGCTCCCCCCATATGGCCCGACAGCGAAAGAAAGCCTCTCGCCGTCGGGCCATGATCGAATCACACGTCTATGCCGAACCCAATCTTGTCGCCGTTGCCGAGGTAGTTTGTCTCCTTGCTGCGGTGCCGGGCGGTTCCTTTGACCACGGGGTAGCCGGCATCCACGAATTTCTTGGCGCACAGCAGACCGGTGCAGTGGTTGCAGCCGATCTTCTGGAAATCGTACTTCCCGAGGGACAGCACCAAGTCGTCGTACTTGGGATCCCAGTCCTCAAAGGGCGAAATGTGCAGCCCGCCGTAAATGCCATAAAGTTGGTCGTTCTCGTACTTGATCTCCTTATATGCGGTCTCGGCAAACTGAACGATGCCGAAGTGGCAGCAACCGGTCACACTCACCAGCCCGTGATCCTTGACGTTGGCGTAGATGGCCTGTTCGCCGTAGACTCGGCAAATGATCGGCACGGCGAAGACAAACGTCGCCAGGCCGGGAACGATGGGGTTGAGGCCGGGCTTGACGGTGACGACCTTGCCCTGATGGCCGGAATCCTTGATGTACTGCAAGCCCTCTGGATAGAAGCCGTCCGGAATGTATGTGGTGATGGTCGGGTCGTATTTGTAGGTGACCGGGATGCCCCAGAAATGATCGAAATGCTCATGGGAGATGATGAGCGCCTCGATTTCCCGATTGCGGAGCATCTCGTCGATCCCCTCGCGCTTGAAACACTCGTCCATCCATTGATAGGACCAGCCGCTGTCGAGCAGGAACTTGCGCTTTCTGCCGTCGAGTTCCTCGACCTCGACCAATGCGGCAAATCCGCCCGCGTTCAGCGGGCTGACGGATAGCTTTTCCGTGATGGCCCACGCCTCGTCCAGATTGTTGGGCAACAGGTGCTTGATCTTTGCGATGCCGCTCTCGTAGCTGCCCTTGCCAAGTCCGTTTCCATCGCCGAAGGGCGGCCAGTTGTAGCTGTACTGGTTGACCAGCAGCCCGCCTGCGTTCTTGATGTCCCCCATGAGGACCGAGTTTTCGAACCAGCTGGTTTCTGAAATGTTTGTCACCTTGATGCTCTTGCACATGCCGATGTCGGTCATCTTGCGCTGCACTTCAGGCAGGAAGGCCTTGCGCAGCGGACTGTACGAATACGCCCCCATGGACAGGATGGTCCCTCCCAGGGCCCCCAGCGCCGCTCCCTTGAAGAAATCGCGGCGGCTCAGTGTCTTCTTGTCTTCGCTCATGATACATCCTCTCCGGCTACTTGATGATGGTGAAGGTTTTCGAAACCCAGGGCAGGGCTGTCAGGACGAGGAAATACACCGCGACACCGCATGCCAGGCCGGTGCCGAGGCCCCAACCCAGGGCCGGGGACCAGCGCACGCTTTCGATCTGCGCCTTCTCGGCCGCATGGTCCGCAGCAATCTCCGCGGCCGTCTTGGGAACCATCTTCCAGGCCGGCCAGTTGTCCATGAACCAGTGGTGCACGAGCCAGATATTGATCAGCCAGATGGTCGGGATCATGGGGAACTGCTGTTCGTGCATGAAACCCTTCTGCGTCCCCAGAAAGTCGTGGGACGTCTTGTAGTAGAACACGTAGAGGACAACGGCGGCGGCAAGGGTGATCAGCGTCCTGACCAGAATGTTGACGGGCAGGCTGAAGCGCCGCGGCCAGTTGCCGCAGTAGAAGTTCAGGAACAGGGCCGGAACCAAGAAGAAGACGGCCATCTCCCCGACATGCAGCCAGCGCCAATCCGGGGCGTTGATCAGGCGCGTGCCGCGGATGGCCGGTCCCCAAGTCAATTCCTGCGCAAAAAAGAGGAAGAAATGCATGGCCCAGGCGATGGCGATGATGCCGAAAAATGCCGTGATGCGGCGCAACCAGTTGGTGCGAATGAGTTTGAAGGGCATCCGCTCCCAGATGGTCTCCACCAGCCAGACCGTCACCGTGCAGCACATGATCCAGGCGACATGAAAGTTGCCGGACACGGTGTTGGCAAACCGCTCCCAGTACGGCGGCGTGATGGACGTGAAATACTGCCACGGGTAGTACAGGATGCCCATGTGGGAATGCATGGTCATGAAATACACGACCGTGCTGAGGAAGAACGTCACGACCAGAATGCTGACGCCCTTGCCTGGCTGCGGCATGCCTTTCCAGGGCACCTCCTCCAAGGCGACGATCCATGCGGGGCTCAGCCAGGACGCTATGGCCGCGAACATGAGGCAGGCCAGGGAAGCATACTCGACGGCGAAGAACTCCGTAATTCCGGGAAGTTTGGTCAATTGTTCGGGATTGAAGTAGGCCAGCGCGTAGTTACCCAACAGGTATTCGAAAAATCCCTTAATCAGCACCCAGAGAATGAGCACCGAGATGCCGGTCAGCACCGTCCCCTTGATGACAGGGTGTGTATTTTCCAGCCACGCGCGCTTGAAAGGCCAGTAGTTGAAGATATAGACCATCCAGATGAGCATGATCAACCACCAGCGGGTGTACATGTACCCGACATACGGCGTGTACATGCGCATGAGCCCTCTGGGGTCCTGGAAAATCCACCATGTCCCGTAAAAAACCACCAACGTCAGCACGAGGGCGACAATCGCCGGGATCGGCTGAGGCCAACGCTTGACAAGCTTTCGCTCCTCAAGATAATTTTCTCCGTACCTCTCCATAAGTCCTCCGTAGTTGGGTTGGAATGTGGCTTGGGGGAAAAGATCGGGGCGTCCTGCGACCAACACTTCGCCCCGATTTTTTAATAGCGTCTGAAATTTGAATCTTCTTTGATGCACCTCCCTCTTTTTCATCAACTTGTTGCGTTATTTTCTCAAGCTCAACATTTCCTGCATAAGTTTTTCTGCGATCTCTTCCTTGTTAGATGGATCGATACCAAGCCGTCTTGCTTCGCCTTTAAGACATTCTGATGACAAATCTCCAAACAAGGCAGACATTTGATCTTTCGTATAATTTGCTTTGGAGGGCATTGACTCTTCGGCGCTTCCGAAGCAGAGCGTATCCAATACATGCGCAACGCTTCTTCTGAAGAAGAATCTACGGTTCACTGCTGTTTCACTCTTCATACGTCCCCGCTGCCGGCTTGTCGTCCGAGACCGGGTCCCAGACAGAAAATCCCCCGCTTTCCAGCGCCCTGCATAGGCTCAGGAGATACTGGCCTGTCAGGACGGAAATCCGGCCGTGGTTCCGCTCTCGCAGCGTCTGCAATATGCTTACATGCCCGGCAAAAATGTCGTCGAGCGCCTCACGGTCGGCTTGAAAGAATCGGGCCACGAAAGCCGGGTCTATGCTGAAAATGCGTTCCACCGTCTCTGCCAGAAAGGAATTCCCCGTCCCCCTGACGATGACGCGGAAAAAAAGGACGATTTCCGCCCAAATTTCGTGCGGGTTGCCTGAGCACATGGCTTGGCTCAAGGCGATATTGCAGGCGTGAAGGTCATCGATCTGCGTGGCGGAACTCGTCTGCAGCGCCTTGCAAAGGATTGGAGGAAGGAAAAGAAAGGCGGCCTTGAGCTGATCGGCCACGGCCCGAGGGGATTTCCGGTCGGGAAGTTCCACGGCGGCAAGGCTGGTGCGCAGGTAGGTGCCGCTTCCCGGCTTGATGATCACCACCCCACGCGCGTCGAGAGACTTGAGAAGCCCGCGCAACGTGTTGCGGCTGACGCCCAGCCGCCCGGACAATTCCCTTTCCGGGGGCATCTTGTCTCCAGGCCGCAGCCCTCTTTCACTGACAACCGCGGCAAGCTCACCGAGCAGTCGATCCTGGTCTTCCATCGTATACCGGGTCCTTCTTGAACTGTTTTGGTAGACCCATACACGAAAAAAACGACTCGTGGCAATAATTTTCACAATTTATTTGAGGAGTTGCGCCATAGTGCCGCGCATAGGACAAAATATCCAGATTTGGTAGAACCAAAATGAAACAGAATTCGTGACGGGTCAGACTTTCCGGCACTGACGCCACATCCTGACAGCGTCATTGATGGGCTCGAAAATGTCGTCAAAGTCGCGGGTGGCGGCTCCGGTGAAGGCGTGGGGCTTGTGCGAACACATGATGAGCACGGTGCGCAGAACACCGCGGCTGAAGAAGGGTTTGGCGAAGTAGGACCGGATGCCCAGCGGGAGGAACAGGGCCCAGTCGATAGGCTTGATGCTCTCCTCGGTGTCGTCGACGGTCAGATGAGACAGGCGGAACCGACTGATGTCCTCGGCGATGGTTCCGACGTAGGCGAACTTCTGGCCCTGCTGCAATTCTGCGGGCCGGTTTCCGGCGTAATAGACGAAGACTTGGTTCCTGCGCACATGCACATCGGAAAATATGATTGCGTCAATTTTTTCGGACACAAGCCCGGAACCGAACGCAACCTTGAGGATGCCGTCGATGTCGGAATGCACTTCGGCCAAGTCGCGCACAAGCCTCAGTCTGCGGGAATCATCGGAAATAACGTGCCTGGGTCGAATGCGCTCACGGCCCAACTTGGGGTTGGCAAATTTGACCCGCAGCAGGCGACGCCCCCCACAGGACATGTGCCGGACGATGGTCTCGGCAGTGAAGTAACTGCGTTTCCCGCTCTGATAGAAGTCCAGCCGTCCGTTCCATTTCCGCTGTAGCATCACCTGCTCCAGCATCTGTTCCACGGCCGCCTTCACAGATTCTCGGCACAGGTCGCTCAAGTTCTGGTCGAGCAGTTCCGACATATTCATTTCGAACAGGTCACACGCCGCGACATTGCAGCACAGGACCTTGCGCGAGTCGTAGTCCAGAACCACGGCCGCCGTCTCAGTCTCGTCCACCAGCGACTGGATGCTGACATCCTTGTCCATGATGGCCTTGATCTGCTCGACGGTGTCCGTCACGTTGAGCAAAAATCCATAATAATATCTGGGATCCCATGTGTTTGTCGCACCGGTGATCTTAATCCAGGTCATTTTGCCCTCAGGACAGCGCACACGAAAAATCATCGCCGCCGTCTTCCCCTTTTTCACGGAATCCATGAACGCGTCGAGGAGGTACACGTCCTCCGGGAGGACCACATCGTTGCGGTAGCGAATGTTCTTGAGCAGCAGTTTGCCGTCCACTCCTTGCGATATGACGTAGTTGTTGTTCAGAAATTCGATGCGCGACTTCGCGATTTCGATGCGCCAGAGCAGTGCTGGAAAATCGTTCATGAAGCTCAGGATGTCCTCGACGGACATGTGCACCGCGGCCAATCCGGCCGGACTTTCGTAGTCGTCTGCCATGGTTACCGATCCACGGGCTTTCGTGGGAAAACGCAATAGTATCCGCCCACCAATGTTTCCCGGGCAAGGAGCCCTAGGGTTGCGCCTGCTTATATACGGAAGAGATCGAAAAGTCTGCACGCCTCGCGAGGCACGTCAAACGGCCGGAAACTTCGAACCGCTCGACACACGCGACTGCCCGTCAGATTGCCCCATTAGGCCCACTTTCCGACTTGGGGCTTGCATGAAAGCAAAGAGCGGGCTAGAGGGGTTTTTGTTTCGAAGTTGGAGATTCATGGGAAGCATTCCGAAACGGCGGAGTGCTTCCTGTTTTTTTGTACCGTGCAAACCCGAAAGGCGTTTTCGCTCAGGAGCAGCCATGTCCAAGTGCGTCAAACTCAACCGTGCAGCCGTTGCCGTCGTGCTGCGTCGCCCCGTGGGCACCTGACCACGCCCTGAAGATTCCAGTCTAGTACCTGGGGGGCGTGTCATCGGCATGCCCCCTTTTTTTTCGCCCCCTGCATCCCGCACAGCCGGGCCCGAACCTTTTGCAGCACATGCGCCCAGGAGGTGACCATGAGCACGAAACCCGAAATCATCATTACGACCCAGGACGCCGAGCGCCTGGAGATTCTGCTGGACTCCCTGTCCTCCGTGGCCTTCCCGGCCAAGGCCGGACTCGCCGAGGAGCTCGACCGCGCCGTCAGAGTGGACCCGAGGCAGGTCCCACCGACGGTGGTGACCATGAATTCCACCGTTCGGTTCGAGTTGCAGCCGTCAGGCGGGGAGCGTTGCCTGAAGCTCGTCTACCCCGGCTCGCGCGACAACGACGAGGAGACGGTCTCGATCCTCGCCCCGGTGGGCAGCGCGCTGCTCGGCCTGTCCGAGGGCGACGAGATGCCCTGGCCCCGGCCCGGAGGCGGCACGCTCCGCCTCGTCATCAAGGAGGTCGTGGACCAGCCCGAACGCTCCGGGAACTTCGACCTCTAGGATCACACGCCGCCGAAGCGGCCATCGTCGCGTTTTCAGGGGGCACGGCCCCCTGTTCCTCGCCAACTCTCAACGCCGCCACGAACGGAGGAGTACATGGTGGATCTCTCGTCAAAGACAACGGCCGCACTGCTGCCGACGGACATTCTGTTCCAGACGCCCTACTGGGCGCAGGTCAAGTCCCGCCTCGGTCTGAGGCCCCGCGCCTTCGACATCGCCACGGGCGGGCCGGGAGGCGACGTCCTCGTGCTGCTCAAGACCCTCGGGGACAAAACGGTGGCCATCGTGCCGCAGGGCCCCGAACATGCGCCGGAGCAGGAGGAATACGGGACCTTCATCGAAAACTTCTCCCTGGCCCTGGCCAGGCACCTGGAACCGGGCGTGGCCTTCATCCGCTACGACCTGCCCTGGACCTCCCCCTATTCCGACGAACTGCGAGAGGGCGGACGGACGGCATTCCCGGAGGGCAGGGTGCGCGAGATGCGCATGAACATGGGCACGCGGCACTGGAACATCCGCAAGTCCTTCGAGGACCTGACCGTGGCCAGTTCCCTCGTGGTGGACATCGGCGGAAGCGAGGACGCCATCCTCGACGGCATGAAGCCCAAGACCCGCTACAACATCGGCCTGGCGCAGCGCAAAGGGGTCACGGTACAGACCGTAGGCCGGGAAAAGCTGCCGGAATTCTACGCTCTGTATTGCCAGACGGCCCGCCGCAACGGTTTCAAACAGTGCGGCTACGACCATTTTGCCGTCCTGTTCCAAAGTCTGGCCTCGTCGCCGGATCATTCGGAGCTGCTTTTTCTGCTCGCCCGGCACGGACGGGACATCCTGGCCGGCGCCATCGTCGGCATTTCCGGCAAGGCCGCGAACTTTCTGTACGGCGCGTCGGCCAATACGAAGCGCAACCTCATGGCCCCGAGCCTCATGCACTGGACAGCCATGCGCCATGCCCGCGAACGCGGCTGCACGACCTACGAAATGGGCGCGGTCTCGCCCGGCGTGGACCCGTCCCACCCCTTCTACGGCCTGTACCGCTTCAAGACCGGCTTCGGCGGCCGCATCGAATACCGCTGCGGCTCCTGGGACTTCCCCCTGGATCAGGATGCCTACAGGGAGTTCAGCAACGCCGAGAGATTGTACAGAAGCGGAAGCAATGCATGACGGGGCGGGGCCCAGGCCCCGACTTCGTCCGCGCGAACCCGCGGGCTGCGCAGCGGCCGTTCGGAGCAGGCGTGATGGCGCCGCGCAATGCAGGACAACCCTTCATCGACCGGGAGAAAATGACCGCCTTGCGTCAGACACATGCTTGATGACCGGTTATGAGCTTGAATTCTCTGGCAATAGCAGGCAACGTCACGTCCGTTCGGACAGCGCCGGGTGCACGCCCTCGAACGGAATCCGACCCCTTGGCCTTGGAGCAAGCGTCTTACGCGATGTACGCAGCTGCGCCTCGACTTGACTGCGCATTTTCCGCGATTCAGCGGCCAGCCGGTACACACGTCGGCGTAGATGGCAGGCTGACCAGGCCCTGGATGCGCAACCCGAAAAAATGCAGCCCCTCCACAAAGCGCCTGATGGGTCAGGCCGAAAACGGCGGCGCCATTAAGGGACCGTCCACACTGCCGAAACAGGGCGCATGCTCACAGCTCGTAACCTCCATGAAAGACGTCCCGCCCAACAATTCAGAACAGACCCCGAAACGGCGATCGCGACCAATCCTTTTCCACATGAACGCAGCGAATTTTGACGATTGTCGGCACGCGGACGTGCCGGAAATGTACGAACCGCAAGCGCTTGTCCTGGCGGCCGATATCGGCCTCCTCGCACATCTGCCGGAAGAATCCCTCCTTGGCCTTGTTCCGGGCAGGCACGCCGAGGCCATCCGAAAGAACCGCAGGCCCGAGGATCGTCTCCGGCGCGTTCTGGCTCGCCTTCTGCTCGGCTTCGGCCTGTCGATTCTGGAAAATTGCGACGCGCGAGCGGGAATGGAAGCCCTCCGCCACAACGCCCAGGGGCAGCCCTGGCTTGACGGCTGCATCCGGCCGATCAGCCTCAGCCATTCGGGAAACTGGGCGGTCTGCGCCATCGGCCCTGCACGGACCCGCTGCGGCATCGGCGTGGACGTCGAGGAAATTCAGCCGGTGGCTGTGGAGGATTTCGACCTGGTCTTCACGGGCATGGAACGGGCCGCCATCCGCAGAGCCCAATCCCCGGCGTCGGAGCTGATTCGCCGCTGGACCATCAAGGAAGCGCTGCTGAAAGCCCAGGGGACAGGACTGCTGGCCGATCCGCTGCAAATCGAAACCACGGGGGACAACGGGGGCGTGCGCGGGACCCTGCACCTGCCGCTGGCCGAGGGCTACTGGCTGACCGTGTTTGCTCCCCACTGCGCCACGGTCGCCCTGCTCAAACCCTCGCCGGAAGAACTGCTCGGCGCGGGCCAACGGCAAAACGATCATAAGCCCGGCCCCTCCAAGGCGATATAAGGCCGGGATGAACACCAGCATCCCTTCCCCGCTTTTCGTGGGCCAACCGGAATGCCCGGGCCGATCCTGTTCGTCCCCCCCGGCGATGATGCGCCCAACCCCAGATTTATGCAGAAAAACCGGGCCATTGGCCCTGGAAAGCCGATCCAGGCTATGCTAGGGCTCCGTCCTGTGACGACGACAGCGACCTTGATCCACCACCTTAACACGCGGGTTTTTTTTGAAAATTGTCATCTGTACCAAACATGACCTCGCGGGAAACCTGGCCTTGAACAGGCTGGTCTCAGCACTTGCCTCGAGCCATGAAATCCACGTGGTCCTTTCCGATTACGTACTCAACGCCGAGCGGCAAAACCCGCTTGCCGGCCTCCTGCTCGATCATGAACGCGACATGCCCCTGGAACACATTTTCCCCTGGCTGGACAGGCAGTTCCCGTCAGGATGCCCCGATGCGTTCCAGACCGTAGCCGGATTGTCCGCCACCTACGGAATACCCGTCCAGCTCTGGGGGCGGGCGCGAACCCCCGAATCCATCGAGAACATGCGGCGCCTCGACCCGGATCTGATCCTCTCCTGCCGCTACGACTACATCCTGCCCCCCGAAATCATCCGCATGCCGCGACTGGGCGCCTACGGGCTGCATCCCGGCATGCTGCCCCGGATTCAGGGACTGTGCGGGCCATTCCGGGCCATGCAGATGCGGCAGAGACGCTCGGGGTGCACGCTCTTTCAGATCGACGAAGGCATTGACAGCGGCCCCGTGATCGACATCGGATGGAGCGAAATCGACTACTCGCGATCGTTGCTGTGGAATTTCGTGCAGACGTATTTTGCAGGAGTCGACGTCTTTAAACTCCACCTGCCGGCGCTGGAACACGGCGAACGCCTGAGGGGGGCCGTCCAGGACGACTCCGACCGGTGCTATTTCACCTACCCGACCGAGGACGAGTTCCGAGAGTTTCTCGCCAACGACGACACCCTGGTGGACACCCACGACTATCTGGAACTGCTCTCCCTGTATCTGCCGGCCGGCATGAGGGACTGCCGCATGGAGGAGCTGACGACCCTGGTCACGAACGCCGGCCGCTGAGACGCCAGAATACGAGGAACAGCAGCGCCAGGACGCACACCGCCACCCCGGAAGCGGCCAGAGTCTGGGGGGCCGTGAACCGCACCAGGGCCATGCCGAAGAGGATCGGGCCGGCCACCTGGCCCAACCGTTCCAGCGTGCGGTACATGCTCGCCGTCTTGCCGCGCCCGAGCCTTTCGGCCGAGGCCAGGCTGACCACGCACAGCATCGTCGACGGCGCGGCCAAACACTGGGCGATCCCGATGACCGCCACCGCAGCCGAGGCGACGAACAGCGTCGGGGAGTACGCCGCGATCAGCAGGGCCGCTCCGGACAGCAGACCCGTCAGCATGGCGAACACGCCCTTGTTGTCCGACCGGTCAAGCAGGCGCCCGAGCATCGGCCCCACCGTGATGAAGCACAGCCCGTAAAGCATGAACACGCGCCCGATGTCGGACTGGGACGCCTTGGCCTCGGTCAGCAGAAGGGGCAGCATGTAGTGGAGAAAGCCCGTCAGGCAGAGTGCCGCGGGAATGCCGATCATGCCGAGCAGAACGTGCATCCGCGGGTCGAGGATGAAGCGCCGCGCGCTCCCGGGGGCAGCGTCGCTCCCGTCGGGCGGAGCCGACCCCTCGACGCCTTTCGCGCGCACGCCGCCGAGGAGCAAGGCGGGCAACGTGCAAAGCACAAGGACCGCGGCCACATGGAACACGGGACCGAAGCCGATGCGATCGGCCAGCAGCGCCCCGATGGCGGCCCCGCAGATACTCCCAGAAAAGATGCCCGCAAAGACTCCGGCCAGACCGGACCCGGCGTTCTTGTCCTCCAGGGTGCCGATCTGGGCCGCCATGAGCACCAAACCGAACCCGAAACCGCATGCCCCGCGCGCGGCGATGAGCCCCGCCAGGGAAGTCGAAACCCCGCCCATGAACAGCCCGACCGCTGCGGCAGCCACTCCGAAAGCCACGGTCAGACGCCAGCCGAAGCGCTCCGAGAATACCCCGGAGACCAGCAGAGCCACTCCCGCACAGACCATTTCCGCGGAAATGGGCAGTCCCACCAGCACCTGCTCGGGCAGGCCCCACAGCGGGGCATACAGGGAGCGCGCCAGCACGGGGATGAACGAGATGCCCATGTCGTACGCCAGAAAAAAGAAGAAACCGGCCGCGCGCAAGGCGTTGGCCGACGAGATCGGAGGCGGCCGGCGGACATCGCTGCCGGGGTCCATCAGGGAACTCAGCATGCGGCTGGACAGCATGCCCAGCATTCTGGCCAGTTCCATCAGAAAAAGCAGGCTTATGACTAGGGATGTCGCCAGGTCGATGCCCAGCCGGACGACATTTTGCGACACGTGTTCCGGGTCCACATACAGCCGGACGCGCAGGACCTCTTCGCGCTGCCGAAAACGGCTGGGCCAATAGGCATCGACGGACGCCTCGACCACCGGTCCGCCCAGATCGAGACGCCCCGCCGCCGACAGCACATCCCCTTCCGACGTGTTCAGCGAAGCCCCGCCCAGTTCGGGATGTGCTTCGAGGATGCGTGCAAGCAGGGCCTCCCCGCCCTGCAGGGAGCGCACATCCACGCCCTTGTGCACGATGTACTCGAAGTCGCGCTTGATGAAATGCGCTGCGAGCCGGGCCTTGTCGACCACAGTTCTCTGCAGGAAGGATTCGAAGAGCGAAAGGGTGGCGGCCGAATATGCGAGCTGCGTTCCACCGATGAGGACCAGCAGCAGAACTCCCAGGGAGCGGTCAAGCCGGGACCGTGACTCCGGGGTCCCGGTCAGCAGTCCGATCCAGGCCGCCAGGACCAGACCAGCGGCTACGCTGGCCAGGGCGAGCAGGGCCGACGCCCAGCGCACGAAGTTCGTGGTCGCGGCCTCGACCGTGGACGCGGCCACTTCCAGAGCCACCCCGCCGACAATGCCGTTATGTCTCAGGGCGACAACGATCCGGTAACTGTCCGCACCGGCCCGGAACAACGGCGCCCCGTCATCGCCGGTGCGGGCCAGCGCCCGGATGTCGAAGGCCTTCCGCTCGAAACGTTCACGTTCCGCGCCCCGTGCGGCCCCATCCGCCGCAGCGTAGAGCACCTCTCCCGCGGCATCCACCACCTCGACGGCGCGAACGCCGGCCACCCCGTCCCGCAGGTCCTGGAGCATCTCCGTCATGCCCGCGTACTTCCCGAGGGGCTTGCCGAAACGCAATCCCCGCTCGATGCTCAGGGCCAGGTGTTCTCCAGCGCCTCGATACCCCGAAAGCAGAGATTCGACGACCAGGCGGTTCAAGGTGGACACGGACAGGAGCACATTGAAGCCCAGGGCCAGCGCAAGCAATGCGAGCGAAAGAATCCCGATGCTTGATCTGAGCTTGAAGAGAGCGCCGCTTCGCATGGTCTACCGGTCCTTCCCCGGGCTGGGCAGAACTGTGTGTTCGAAGATTTCGTCGGACACGACGAGGACATCGAGCGGAAAATGGAAACCTATCCTGGCGGCGGTTTCCAGATTGATGGCGATAGTCGGCTCGATCCTGTCCAGCATGGACAGGGAGCGCGGCAGGCTACCGTTCAGCACGGCCGCGGCCTGTCCGGCCAGGAACTCCCCTGTGGGGCCGAAATTCCATGTGGAAAAGCCCATGAGCGCCCCGGCCTTGACGAAATCGGAACCGTCGCGGGCAAAGGTCGGAATTTTCCAGTCGTTGAGCATCTGCAGCAGGGCCGTTACGTCGTTGCTGTCCCAGTCGAAGCAATTCAGGGGGCCGATGAAGAACGCATCCATGCCCTCCTTG
The DNA here is from genome assembly GCF_054657795.1 of Desulfomicrobium salsuginis. Classification (NCBI taxonomy): domain Bacteria; kingdom Pseudomonadati; phylum Thermodesulfobacteriota; class Desulfovibrionia; order Desulfovibrionales; family Desulfomicrobiaceae; genus Desulfomicrobium; species Desulfomicrobium salsuginis. Next base: position 1,655,574 of record NZ_BAAHYA010000002.1, read on the forward strand.
CGCAGCTGCTCCAGACCCTGGCGGCACTCGTCGTCGGTCTCCGCGGTGGAGAGCCCGCCATAGCCCGCAACGGAAAAGCCCAGCTCCGACGCGACGGCGTGGACATCGTTCAAGGCCGAGTAAACGCGCCCCTCAGGCGTGTCCTGATAGAGGACCCCCAATTTTTTGAACCCGACGACGTCGTGAAAGACGCGAAACATGGTCGCCCATCTGTCCGGCACGACCTGGCAGGTGAAATTGTCCACACCTGAGTCCGTCATGTCGCGCACGACTCCTGCGGCAACGGGATCGGCCATCCCCATGCCAAGAATGGGCGTACGCCCGGTGTTCGCCGCCAGGAGCGCCTTGACCGCGGCCGTGCCCATGCCCACGATCAGGTCGAGATCCTCGCGCGCCATGAGTTCCCTGGCCAGCACGGGCAGACGCCGCATGTTCTCGGCGTCCCAGCCCGGACTGTGGTGGGCATCCTGGGGATAGGACACGTGCATCCCGCTCCTGGATCCCAGCGCCTGCCGAAAGGCCTCGTAGGTGCGGTCGAAAAGCCAGAAGTGTCCGGCCTCGAGATAGCCGATGCGCTTGATCGGGAACTCCTGCGCAGGAGCATGGACGGGGAGGAAAATCAGCACAAAGCAGACGAGGAGCATCCACGCGCACGACCGACCCGGGCTGAACGCTGATCGGCCCACGATGGCGGAACGATTCATCAGACATCCACTCCCGAAACTTGGATTAAAAAACACAGGAACACATGCCGTGAGAAGAACGGATGCGGGAAGAAACACGCCTGCCGCGAAACGGCCGTGGCGACGCGACTGCGCCAAGGCTCCGACCGCCCCCATGTGTGAAAGCGGCTGATTTTCGCTTCAGGGGGCCTTCGTTTCCGTATCGCTTTGCGGCATGTCGCCGCCCTTCGGGGCCGCCTTGGGACTGCCTGAAAGGACGAGCAGCAACCCCACCACCGGGGACAGCAGCATGCTGGCGAAAAAATTGCCCCAGAAGCCGAACCTGCAGTTGCGCCCCAGAAACGCGACAATGAGACTTCCAAGAAGAAACATCAAAAAAATGTGCATCGGTTGTTCTCCGTTCCAGGGTTTTGCGTTCGACGCTCACGCCTTCATGAGTGGACTGCTCCGCGCCTACTTTTCGGAACCGGTCCGGGAGCCTTGCGGGACCGTCTTGCCCGGATTGAGCAACGTTCTGTCCAGCCTGTCCATGAATTCCAGAAATCCGGATTCACGCAAACTCCAGTCGATGCCGCCGCCCGCGGGCGGCGCGGACAGGGAAGGCCGCGCCGGAGAGGTCTCCGTGGCGTTGCCCGACGCGTTGAAAGCGTCCAGGCCGGCCTCATGCCGTTGCGCGTCTGCGCCGGCATTGACGGGATCCGGCAATCTGGGCGTATCCTGCGTATTCAGGATGATGGGCAAGCCGTCCTTGCCGCTGCCCACCACGACAACCTTGGCGTTTGGCGAAGCCGCGAGGTTTGCGGTCGCTCGTATCCCCTCGTAGCGGAGGAAATTTTCGGTCATGTTTTCGTTCACCAGCGACTGGTAATACCTGACGGCCTCACCCTCGATGGCCTTGCGCTTGGCCTCTTCCTTGGCTTCGAGCAACAGATAGCGATAGCGAAGGTATTTCTGCTCGGCCACAAGCTTGTCCACGATGGAGTTGCGCAGCGGTTCGGGCAGGATGATCTCCTTGACCACAAAACCGTGAATGACGATGGGAATCCGCCCCAACTCCTCGGTGGCGTCCACGAGCATGTTGTCCTGCATTTCTTCCCGCGCGGTGGAATACAGCGCGTCGGGACGGTAGCTGCCGATGGTCTGGCGAACCGCTGACGTCATGATCGGCAGGATGATTTTTCTTTTATAGTCCGGACCGATCTGCTGATGCAGGATGGGCAGCCGGTCGCGGACGATCTGGTAGCGCAGGGACGCATGAACGCTGACCGTCAGACCGTCCAGCGTAAGGACCTCCACGACCTGGGTTTCCTCCTGAATGCGCACGTCATAGACAAAAAGTGTGTCCCAGGGGGCAATGACATGCATTCCTTCCTGATATGTTCTGTCCAGAACCGTGCCGCCGAAGAATCTCGAATACAGAACGCCCAGCTCACCAGGATGGACTGAAACAAAAATCCGCGGCCACAGGAACACGAGAAGCGCCACAAAAACTAGCCCGGCAGTCACAAGATGCGTCCGATATCGCCGCAGATAATCACGGACTTGAGTCAATGCTTTTTTCATCATTCTGTTCTGTATTGTTGTTGTGTATACCGGGATGCCCCTCGCCAATACGTATCCAAAGTATAGTCTATGCATTGTCTCTCAAAAACAATGCATTTTTCTATTTCATTCTCAGTCTGTCCGATGCACATATTGTGCATGACAGGACACATATTGATATTCTTGACAAACAAACCCATGTCCGGCCTGGAAGTCAGAACTGCCCTGGCCTGCTTGACTATGGATTTTGCATACAGGTTATTGCACTCTCTGATGCGTCGCGCGTAGTCATTGTTCCGCGCATAGCACTCAAGCCGCTCCCGGATGATCTCTTCGTGCTCCTTGGCGCTGACTACGGATGGACGGGTGTTGTTCACCCTCTCGTAAAGCTCCCGCGCGATATCGATATTCGATTGATGCTCAACGCTCTGAAAGTCGAGGGACCAGAAGACGACAAGCCCCAGAACGGCCATGATGCAGAGCAAGACAAACCTCATGCCGCGTCTCCATCATGCCCGTTCTCGACAAACAATCCGTCACGCATGCAGAGCACCCGATCGGCCACGTGAAAATAGCGGTCATCGTGGGAGATGGCCAGAATGGTGCATCCCTCGCGTTTGAGGTCAGGCAGAAGCACTTCATAAAAAAACTTCCTGAATCCCGGATCGAAATCCGCCGCCACTTCATCCAGCAGATACACTTCCCGGTCCTCCAGCAGGGCGCAGGCCAGTGCCAACCGCTTGCGCTGCCCCGCCGAGAGGTCGAGGGTGGAAAAGGAACCGTCCGGCTCGATGCGGACCTTGGAATCGATGCGCATCAATTCCAGGACCTTTTTCATCCGCCGCGCCGAGGCGTCCACCCCGATGGGCCGGCTGAAAAGATGAAAATCCGTGGGCAGCAGCGTGAAGATGTTGCGATACGCCTCCATGCCCAGATCCGTCAGCGGCGCGCCATTCAAAAACATGGCTCCCGACTGCTGCGGATACACCCCGGCGAGCACGTTCATGAACGTCGACTTGCCCGAGCCGTTCCCGCCGCGGATGAACACGAGTTCCCCCCGGTTCAGGGTGAACGATGCAACGTGGATGCCGAACAGGCGCAATCCCTGCCGATCGAAATAATCGAAGCGGACATCCTGCATGGAGAGCGATTCGAATGCAGGGACCTTGGGGTCCGGGTGCTGCCAGACGGCTTCGACCCCCTCGCGCTCGAACGGCTCGGCGATATCGTCCAGGCGCGCTTCGAGGCTGCTCAGTTCGTGCAGGCTCATTTCCACCTTGGTCAGCATGGGCACGAAGCTCACCAGGCTGATCATGGGAGTCAGACAGAACATGCTCAAAATCAGCAGGGTGGAGGTGGTGCTGGCGTCGATACCCATGACTGCGGGCAGGAGAAAAAGGACCAGACCCAGGGTCAGCAGATTGAATACGGCAAAAAACGAAATGCCCTTGCCGTGCCCGCGTTCGGTGGATTCCCGTGCGTCGCCGACCCTCTCCAGGCCGGGGATGATCTGTCCCGCGAAGAGGTCCGTCGTCTTGGGCTTGTGTTGCTTGAGCTGCCTGAGCCCGCCCTGAAGGTCGCGCAGGCAGGCCGAGAATCCCACCTCGGCGCGGCGCGCGGCATCCATGAACACGTAAACCCCGCGCACAAGCCGCAGAAAGATGAGCAGGCCAAAGCCCAGAAAAGCGATGACTGCGGCCGTGCCGGCAAGCGACACGGTCAGCATTTTCACGAAAGCCACAACAATCATCACCGTGTTGACCGCGGCGGCCATGAGCATGCGCGAAGCCTCGACCACCAGTTCGCGGTCGTCGAGGAGCGCTGACTGGACGGCGTCCTTGTCGAGCCCGGAGTACTCGAGCTGGTTGACGGCGCGCAGCTTCGTCGCGATGCGCATCCGCCACGCCATGACGCCGTGCAGGGCGATGAGCGCGGCGCGCTCCGTCACATAGCGGAAAAGGCGATAGAAGAGCCCCAGACAGAGCAGGAAAGCGAGAAAAGTATGGAAGCGGATGCCGTCGTCCTCGAACATCTGCTCCAGCCCCTGCAGCACGCTGAATACCGCAAGGCCCTGCATTACCCCCGCCGCAAGGCAGGCGCCAATCAGTCTGGGCCCTTCAGCCCCGGCTTCCTTTCGAAGCACTGCATAAAAATGAGATTGTATGAATTGGTGCATGTTCGTGGCAAACCGTAATATCCCGATACTCGCAACATATCCGGCCCGCGGACGAAACCGGTGAAAAGCCGACTGCATTGACGCATCAGCACGTCATGCGACGGCAGGGTCCGGCGGCCGACTACCAGCCCTGGACGATGCGTCCGGCGGAGCCGCCTTGCGCACGGCGCGACGACTCCGCGGGACGGACAGCGCATCCGTGCGCAAGGGGCCCGGACCGATCCGGGCCGAAGGCCGCAAGGACGGGCCTAGGCCGTGGCTTCGGACTCGGCCGCAGCCGGGGCCGCATCCTCTTTTTTGCCGGACCTCATCTTGGCGGCCACGTTCTTGCCTTCTTCCATTTTCGCCTTGAAGTAGGCCTTTGCCTCCTGCATGTCGAAATTCAGCAGGTTTCCGCCTTTCCTGAAATGACGGTCGAAAACCTTGCCGATCGCGTAGGTGGCCGCTCCGCCGACAATGCTGATCGTCGCGGCGCCGGTCGTCATCCCGATCACGGGGATGCTTTTGAACAGCGACGCGACAAAAGGCACGGATAGAACCGAGACAACGCCGGTGCCAAGGGACGACAGGATCGCCTTGACCCTTTCCTTCTTGAACTCGACGCCATAGGCCTTGGTCAGAGCGTAAACCAGCTCCGTCTGGATTGCGGTCAATCCGGCGAGGTCAACCAGCGGCACAGGCACGAAACCCACACCGATGGCGGCATAGACGCGTTTGCGGATGAGCGCGTCGATTTCGCATTCAATCGGCATGGCCTGGGTTTCGCCCGCCGACTCGTCCAGGGTCTGTTCCTGCAGATCAAGCCCTTCACTCGTTGTCTCGGAATTTTTTTTCGCCATCTCGTCCCCCGATACAGTTTGGTTGTGAGTCCGCCGGATGTCTTCCGGCAACCTATTGGGCCCCCGATTCATCCCGGATAGGCGCAAGACTGGAGTCAAAAATCTCATCTGCGGTAATCAGCAGAACCAGAGGAACATCAAGATTCAACTCTCTTGCGGTATCCATGTTCAGCGTAATTTTGGGGCTGTACTGATGTTCGACCATCGGTACGCTTTCCGGCATGAAGCCGAGCAGCCGGGCTATCCGCCCCGCATAGAACTCTCCGAGCGGGACATAGTCCAGGGTGGAAAGCCCCATCAGCGCCCCCTTGCGCACGTGCACGCTCCCGTCACGCGCAAAAGTCTTGATTCCCCGCTCATGAAGAAGATTGAAAATCTTCCGCGGATTTTCCTGGGTCCAGTCAAAACAGTTCAGAGCGGAAATATAGAATGCGTCGATCCCCTGGTCGACCAGGCTCCGCACCCCCTCGGCACACGACTCGGCGCTTTCCGCCTGGTCGAGCTTCGCATACTCCACAAGGGCAAACCCTCTGTCGCGCGCCACCTCGCGCGCTTCATTCACATTGGAGTACGAACGGCCTTCCGGCGAGTCGTGGTACAATATCCCCAACTTGTGAAACGGCAACGCCTGGTGAAACAGGACAAAGACCTTCTGCCATTTGTCCCGCGTGTACTGCAGGGTCAAATTCACGGCGCCCTTTCCTGTTTCCGCATCGATGATTCCCGAACCCGCAGGGTCGGCCACATCGATGGATACAATGGGGGTCCGCCCGTTGTTTTCGGTCAACAGGGCCTTGGTCGCCACCGTTCCCATGCTCATGATCAGATCCACCGACGGATCGGCCATGAGTTTCCTGGCTTCGGCCAGATACACCGAAGAGTCCGCCCCCCAACCGGGGCTGACGTGCAGGGATTCAGGGAACTGCACCTTGTCCAGCACGCGCAGGCGATCAAGGGACTCGGTCACCTTTTTGCGCATAAGCTCGAACTCCCAATACGGACCCGCCTCAAAATAGGCGATTTTCTTCAAAGCCCCGGAAGACGCCTGCCGGGCGTCATCCCGGACATCACTCCCGAGGACGAGATCACGCTCGGCGACGGGATCGTCCGCGGCCAGGCACGTCGATGCGACGCTCCAGCTCAAAACGAAAAAAAGGATCACTGTGCCATGAATCAAACAACGCATGCCGACATGAAGCTCCAGACGTTTACACAGGTGCCCGAAATTGCGGACAATGACTCCATCTCAAGCTGCCAACTCTATCAAAACATCCATAGAGGAGTCTAGAAAGAAATCGAGACGGCCGGGGATACCCAACTGCACGCAAGAATGATCCGAACAAACTTAAAGTATGGCGCAAGCTCCGGACAACAATCGTGACCAAAAGCATAGACGCGCAATACAATCCTGAAACAGCAGCACACATATCTGTATAATATTGGCAAAATTCACACCAATATATAACAATTTATATCCATAACAGCAGATATATAAAACTGCAAAATATAAGAAAAAAATATAATTATCGTAGTTAAAAACAAACCATCAACAAATTATTTCAAATCGATGCATTGATTTGGCTTGCATAATTGTATTATCTCGAAATATATATGGAAAATGAATTTCTTTCAATTACGCAATTCATACAAAATTTGCGCAGCAACATTCATTGCTCTATTGGCGCATTTCTCATTATTCACGCTCACGACAACCGCGAACATAGTTTCACGATCATAAAAAAATACTGTTCCAAAACCAGGGAAAGACCCTACCTGCCCTTCAAGGGTGATTTCAGGATCAGTGAAGATCAGCAATGTACCGCCGGCAAGGTAGCTCTGGGTGCATTCGCCGTGTCCGATCTTGCTTGTCGCTTGGGCAATCGTCCCATTGGCGAGCTTCAAAGGCGCAAGCGGCCTCGTGTCCAGAAAATTGTTTTCGAGCATCCGGTCGAGATTGACCAAACGCACCACATCGCCGGCAGAAGCCACAAGGCTCCCGGCGCCCTTGGCCATGCCGATCCCCATCATGATCGGCAGGATCAGACCGGAATCGTCGGAAATGCTGTACCCGCAAGCCAGCCGCGGCACGACGGTCTGATCCTTTCCGACGACAAGCGATTCCATCCCGAGTTTCGAGATGAAATTCTCCCGGATCTGCTCCTCATACCCCTGGCCCGAAACCATCTCGCTGATCTGGGCGAGCATGAGATACCCGGTATTGGAGTATTTTTGCTCCGTTCCCGGCGCAAACGACAGCGGCTGCGCCCCGGCCATGCGGATGAGCTCTTCCGGCGTCCATGCCTTGGTCGGGCTCAAGAAGACCGGTTCAAGCCAAAGCATGTCTATCACGCCGGAAGTGTGGGTCAGGAGGTGTTCGATGGTGATCTCGCGGCCGCGCGGAAAATCGGGGAAGAATCGGTCGACGGTGGTGTCGAACCCGAGCTTCCTTTCCTGGATGAGTTTGTGGATGAGCGCGGCCGTGAAAAATTTCGTCACGGACCCGATCTTGGTCTTGTGCCCGACCGTCATGGGCACGTCGTTTTCGACGCAGGCCGAACCGAACGCCAAGCTGACGGGACGATCTCCGCCTTTCTTCAGCACGGCGATGGACACTCCGGGCAGGTTCGGCTCCAACGCCATCATCTTCTGCGCGTTCCGGGTGATGACCTCCCTGATTTCGGCCTCGCGCTCCTGTGCGCCCGCATGTCCGGAAATCAGAACCGCGAAAGAAAGACAAAGCAAGAAAACAAAATTTTTCCAAACGTCACGCATGATCAATGTTCCCCGGAATATGATTTTCGACACCTCGCGCAAGACCCGCTAAAGCGAGACCTCATGCGTCCATTCGGTCCATCCCGTCTCATCGCTCTTCTGACTGCACAGTCATTCCGCTTTGCCGCTGAGCAGCCCATGTGGAGGGAGCGAGCGTCCGCTCGATGATCGATGCCAGCGCGCCCCAGTTGTCCTGCAGATAAAAATGATTGCCGTGAAAAGTATGCATCGAGAACTCCCGGGTCGTCAGATTTTTCCACTCGCGCGCCGTGGACTCCCGGAGCGTGTCACCGCTTCCCAGGAACGCGGTTATGGGAACGGGCAGCGGGTCGATGTCGAGCGGCCGCCAGGTGTCGAGGGCCGTGAAGTCCGCGTACAGGATCGGCTCGAGGTATCGGCACAACTCCCTGGACGTTGCCACGGCCGGGGGAAGCCCTCCCAGGTTTTCGATGTATCGCCAAAGCTGGTCCGGTGGGAGCGACGAGACGGGTACGCGAGAATCCCGCAGGAAATCGTCCGGGGTCGCGCAGGCGGAGACGAAGAGCGCCTCGGGCAAAGGAACGTGCTCCGCCCTGGCCCGAAGCGCGCACAACAAAGCCAGCATTGCCCCCATGCTGTGCCCGAACAGGGCGTAGGGGCAGGCGCTGGCAAAGGGCTCGATGTTCGCAAAAAGGTCGCGGCTGATGTCATCCATGCTCGTCGCCAGGGGCTCACGGCAGCGACGCCCTCTGCCCGCAATCTCCAGAGGATGGACATCGATCGCCCCGGAAAAACAGCCCTTGAATCCGGAGTAATACATGGCGCTTCCCCCTGCGTGGGGAATGCAGAACAATTTTGTGTGTGTCGGAGCCGCCATGAATATCGACTTCATACTGTGTACCCTAAGTTACCGCTCAAAAAATGATCACCGGACGACGCCTCGCAATGTGGCGCAGGGGATCCATCCAGTGCCTGACAGACAGCGTTACCACCTGATTCCTGCAGCATGGAAGCGCATTTTCCCACTACGTGAAATTTTCCAGCGCCTGGGTCCCCACCTTCCACTCTCCGATACTGCGGGCCAGCGAAACCAGTACTCCCTTGCCGGGACCGGCTTCGACCACGCGGGTCGTTTGCGCACGCCGCATGAACTGCATGGTTTCAAGCCACAGAACCGGCTTGACCACGTGCAGGACAAGGTGGGTGGCCAGCGACTCATGACGCAGCAGCAGGCGCCCGGTCATGGACGAAACAACCGGCGTCTGAAACGGCGCAAAGGCGATCGTCCGCAGGAGCGAAGCCAACTCGGCCGCCGCCGCACGCATGAACGGCGTATGGAACGCCCCTGCGGTAGCCAGCGGCACGGCCCTCAGTCCGAGCTGGTTCATGGCGGTTTCCAGGACCTGCAGGCGGGCAGCGTCCCCCGCCACCACAAGTTGCCGCGGGCCGTTCAGGTTGACGATCCACAGGTCGTCGCAGCCCGTCGCTTCAATCCAGTGGCGGATGCCTGCCTGCATCCGGTCCAGCGGCACACCGACGAACGCCGTCATCCCCCCTGCCCGCTGCGCGCAGGCTTCGGACAGGCACCGGCCGCGCGCGGCAGCCAGACGCATGGCGTCATCGGCGCCAAGAGCTCCGGCGCAGGCCAGGGCGGTGATCTCCCCCAGACTGTGCCCGGCCAGCAGGACCGGACGAAGCCCGTGGACACGGGTCAGCCATTCCCAGGCCAGGATTCCGAAGCTCACCATCGCCAGATGCACGCTGACCGGGTCGCGTTCCAGCGCATCCCCGCACAGCAGGGCCTCGAGATCGACATCCACGACGGAGGACAGCGCGGCCAGCCGCCGCCGCGCCTGCGGATACGCGGCAACCAGGGCCCGCCCCATGCCCGGAGTCTGGCCGCCCTGCCCCGGAAAAACCATGGCCAGCCGATGGACCCCGACGCTCTCGTTGATTTCCCGACCGTTCACCACCACGCTCCTGCTTTCATCGTCCCGACACGGTTTCATCTTCACGCCGGACCGAATTTTCCGCCAGATATCTGCGGATATGTTCAGCGGTTTCCGCGACCAGCCCGTCCGTCAGCATGGTTTCGTGGTTGCCGCGCACCCACCGCAGGTCGATGCCGTCCGCCAGACGCGCCTCCCATCCCTGCAAGGGGTCCTCGGGAAGCGTGAACGCGGAACGCGAGGTCTGCAGCGGCCGGATCAACAGGGCCCGCCCTGGCGCTGCGGGCGCATCGTAGCGCGCCGAGGCGAGGGCGTTGTTGTGGAAGGTCTGCAGCAGACGCCGCATCTGCCCCGGCTCGAACCCCGCAGGCAACATCCCGTTCTCGACGCCGACACGGATCAGGTAATCGACGCGGTCGTCGCCGGTGCGTGACCGGAAATCGTCCTCGCTGACCGGCAGATGCTCGCTGAAAAGCCTGGCCAGCATGGCCGCCTCGTCCTGCAGCATCAATTCCCTGGCGACCCGGTTGTCGGCCACGGTGTCGATCAGGATGAGCCCGCCGACACCCCCGCCTGCGGCGCGAAACTGGCGGGCGGCCTCGAACGCCACCAGTCCGCCGAAGCTCCAGCCGCCGAAGATGATTTCCTTGTGCCGGCCCTGCCCCAGAATGGCCTGCAGATAATTCCCCGCCATGTCTTCGACCGTGGGCATTTGCGGCCAGTCCGCGCTGAAGCCCGGAGCCTCCACGGCATAGATCGGACGCGGACCGGCCAGCAGTTTCGCCAGCGTCTGGTAGCAGAACACGCTCCCGCCGACCGGGTGAAACAGGAATATCGGCGTCCCGCTCCCGTGCGCTTCCAGGGGAACGATCGGCGTATAGGCGGTGGCGGCCGACGATGCTTCCGCCAGGGCGGCGGCCAGGGCGGATATGGTCGGCGACTTGAACAGACGGGAGAGGGACAGTCGCCGGCCGAACTGCTTTTCGATCAGCGAGATCAGCCGGATGCCCAGCACGCTGTGACCGCCCTGCTCGAAGAAATCGGCGTCGGCGTCGGCGATGGGCCGCCCCAGCACGTGCGCCCAGATCGCCGCCAACTTCTCCTCCACTTCCCCGGCCGGGGCACGGCGAGGGCGCGCATCGCGGCCCGCCGACTGCTCGACCCGGACCGGCGAAGGCAGGCTCAGGCGATCGACCTTGCCGCTGGAGGTAACCGGCAGCGCATCGAGTTCTACGAAATGGCTCGGGATGGCGTATGCGGGCAGATGGTTGGTGAGATAGGCCCGAATCCCGGTCGGGTCGGTTTCGCCCCGCCCCACGTAATACGCCGCCAGCGTCTGCACGCCGTTGCCCCCGAAATCATCGGCGCGCACCACGGCCTGCCGCACCGATGGACAACGGTTGAGCACGGCCTCGACCTCGCCGATCTCCACACGATAACCGCCCACCTTGACCTGCTGGTCCTCACGGCCGACATAGAACAGGACGCCGTCGTCCCGGCAGCGGCCGATGTCGCCGGTGCGGTACCAGCGGCTGCCATCCGCCTCGACAAACCGCAGCGCCGACAGGGCGCTGTCGCCGAAATAGCCGCGCGCCACGCCGGCGCCGCCGACCCACAGCTCGCCGGGGATGCCGGGGGGCAAGGCCTCGCCGTTGCGGCCGCGCACCGAAATGGCGGTATGCGGCAAGGGCCGGCCGATGGGCGGCGCAACGCAGTCGCGGTGATTGCCGAAATCGAAGCGGTGCAGGCTCGCGTCGACACAGCACTCCGTCGGGCCATAGGCATTGAAGACACAGGCGCCGCGGTGCCCGGGGCAGGAAAAGAAGCGGGTCAGATGGTCGATGTGCAGCGCCTCGCCCCCCAGAACGAACGTCGAAACCGACGTGCTCAGCCCATGATCGATCCAGTGGTCGCAGAGCAGGGAAAACAGGCTGGGCGTCCCGTCGCACACGTCGATGCGGTTCTCCTCGAGAAAATCGTGCAGCGCCGCGGGGTCCTTGCGCAGCTCGTCCGAAACCACAAACAACGCATACCCGCCCAGCACCGAGGCCAGCATCTGCTGCAGGGATGCATCGAACGAAAAAGAGGCCAGCAGGGCCGCGTGCCCCGGCATGTCGCCCCGAGCCCTGGCATGGACCGTTTCGAGCAGTGCATCGGCCAGATTCAGCAGGCTGCCGTGTTCGACCACGACGCCCTTGGGCGCGCCCGTCGTGCCGCTCGTGTAGATGATGTAGGCCGCGTGGTTCGGCCCGCAATGCGCCATCTGCGCAGGCGACGCCTGGCGCAGAGCCGGGGCGCCATGACGCGAAGCCTGTGCCCGGCCGAGCTCCGGCGGCGACGCGGACAGCTTGCTGATGCGCACATCGTAGCGGTAATCGGCCAGCTCGCGGGAGTCGATCACGGGACGCGAAAACTCTATCCGCACCTCCCCGGCGCAGAGCTGCGCCCATTCGTCGAAGTAAGCGCGCGGCACGAACAATTCCTGCGCGGCTTCCAGCCGCAGCAGGCCGGCGGCGCTTCCGCTTTCTTCGGCATGGGCCCGCAGGTCGTCCAGGAAGCGCGGCTTTCGGGCCAGATCCCAGACCCCGCCGAGGAAAAGCGTGCCGCCTTCGTTCAGGGCTGCCAACGCGTGATCGAGTACGCGGCGCAGGTAGTTGTAGCCGGGGAAATTCTCGATCACGCTGTTGAGCGTGATCAGGTCGTACCCGCCGGCCAGCAGATGAATGTCGATGGCCTCCATCTGGTGCGTTTCCACCCCCGCCCCGTTCCGTTGCGCCAGCGACTCCAGCCGGTCGAGCTCGCGCCGCGACAGGTCCACCGCCGAATACTGCCCGCAGCGCGACATCAGCGCCCGCGCCACCACGCCCGCGCCGCTGCCGATGTCGAGCACCCGCCCCTTCCCGCCCTGCAGCGCATCGGCGGTCTTGCGCAGCAGGTTGTCGGCCAGCTGGGCCAGCAGTTCAGCGCCCATGGGCCGGCCGTCGAAATAGCTCTTCCAGCTGCCGTCGGCGGCGTCGGCCGTCACATGGTTCCATAGTTCCTGCGACATCAGCTCGCCGGGAGTCTCGACGGCATCGTCGAAAACGTCGATGTCCGGGCACAGCAGTTCGGCCAGGGCCGGGCAGGCGTACTGCAGGTGGCGGGCGTCCCCGGCGCGCGCCCCATCGACGATCAGCAGGGGCGCCGCGCAATTTGTAAGCATCTGTCGACGGCGTCCGAGGGGCAGGCCCGGATCGATCGGCACATACACCGCGCCCGCACGCCAGATGCCAAGCGCAGCGGCGACGAACAGACGACTGCGCCCGCACATCACGCCGACCGGCGTTTCCGGCGCAAAACCCCGCGACAGGATGAACCGGGCGATGGCGGCGGATAGGGCATCCAGTTCGGCAAAACGCATTGCCCCGGAAGCGTCGCCCACCGCCATCCGGTCCGGCCACTCGCGCGCCAGCGCGGAAAACCGCTCCTCCAGGCACGGGGAGTCGGCGGCCTGCAGGGTAACCGCGGGTTGCAGCTCCGCAGGCGTCCCGAACGACAGATCAGATATCCTCATGGTCTTTCCCGTTTTCCGACCGGATCAGGGCCGTCATGAAATGTTCCAGGTACGCCAGCCAGTCCGCGACCGTTTTCCCGGTCAGCAGACGCCGGTCGTACTCGGCCCGCAGGCAGCAACCCGCCGGCTCATCCTGCACGAACAAGGTCAGATCGTACTTGGCGCCGGGGCCATCGCCGAGGTCCGCGGCGGGATTGCCGCGGTCCCGCGCACCTTCGAAATCATCCGGATCGACGATCGTGAACTCGGGCAGTTCGCCGCCCGAAACCGGGCGGTTGATCCGCTGCAAGTCGCCGTAGCGCTGGTATTCGAACATCACGTTGACCAGCGATTCACGCTCGCCGCGTGCGGTCGAGACTTCGCGCACCAGCAGGTCGAACGGGTAATCCTGGCGCTGCAGGGCTTCCAGCGACGCGCGATGGACCTGGTCGAGCAGGGCGTCGATCTCGGTATCGTCGTTCATCCGGATGCGAATCGGCAGGATGTTGACGAAAAACCCAACCAGGCCTTCGAGCTCGGCCCGCTCGCGTCCGGCCACGCCCATGCCGATGACCATGTCCTGCTGGCGGGTCAGCCGGTACAGCAGCGCGCAGAACAGCGTCAGGATCAGCGTCGCCAGCGAAACGCCCTTGCGCCGCGCCTGCCTGCGCAGCCCGTCCAGAACCGAAGCCGGCAGCATCCTCCGGACCACGCCCGCAGCCGTCGACGTGGAGGCGGCGCCGGCGTCGACCGGCAGGGCAACCCGCGCGGGAGCGCCCCGCAGGGCCTGCTTCCAGTAGTCGGCTTCGGCCTGCCAATCGCGGCGTCCCTGCCATAGCGCATAGTCGCGGTATTGGATGTGCAGAGGCGGAAGTTTCGCCTCGCCATCGACGTACAGCGTCATCAGTTCGCCGAAAAACACCTGCATCGACCACCCGTCCCCGACGATATGGTGCATGACCAGCGAGAGCAGGGCCTGATCCTCGGCCAACTGGCAAACGCGCATGCGCAGCAGCGGGGCGCGGCCCAGCTCGAACGCCTGTATGGCGTCCTGGCGGAAGAAGGCCAGCGCCTGGCCAAAGGCTCCCGGACCGAGGCGATGCACGTGAAACTCCGGGCGCACGTCGTCCCGGACCACCTGCCAGACCTGCCCGTCCTCCTCGACGAAGGCCGTGCGCAAGGTTTCGTGGCGCTCGCACAACCGCGCCAGCGCCCGTTCCAGACGCCCGGGATCGAGCGCACCCGCCGCGCGGAACACGAACGACATGTTGTAGGCCACCGCCCCGCCATCGGTGTGGTGCAGCACGTAGAGCCGCTGCTGGGCGTGGCTCAGCGGGTAGCGTCCGTCGGCCGAGGCCGGGGCGGCCACAATCCTGTCGCTGTCCGCCTTCTGGCTGGCCAGCAGCCGGGCCATGCCCAGCGGGGTGGGATGATCGAAGAAATCGCGGATGGTCAGCTCGCGGCCGCTTTCATGCGCCAGCTGGTTGGCCATCTGCAGCCCGAGCAGGCTGTGCCCGCCAAGGTCGAAGAAGCTGTCGTGCGGGCCGACCGCTTCGCCGAAAAACCGCCGGAACACCCCGAGTACGCTGTCCAGCATGGCCTGAGGGACAGCGACGTCGCGGTCAGGGTCCGCCGCACACGCCGGTTCGGCTGCGGCGGCCCTGGCGGGGGGCGGGGCGTTCAGCCCCAGCTCCGACACCGGCATCTGCACGCCCTGCTCGACAATCTGGCGCAGCAGATCGAGGAAGTCCCTCCCCATGCGTTCGATGCGCGCCGCATCGAACAGATCGGCATAATATTCCAGGGCGAAACTCATCCGTGGCCCGACATCGCTGACGAAGATCGCCAGGTCCGCCTTGCAGCCGGGATTGCCCACAGGCAGCGCGACAAACCCCTCCGTCCCTCCCGCGGCCGGGGCGAAGTTCATGTACGAGAACGTCACTTCCGCAAGCAGGGTGCGATCGAGGGCCATCGGGGCGCGCAAGGTGGAAAGCAGGCGGCCCAGCGGGAACGATCGGTGGCGCATGGCCTGGGCGTGCAGATGATGATTGCGCCGCAGCACGTCCGCGAAAAGCTCACCGCCCGCCAGGCTCAGGCGCAGCGGCAGCAGGGACACGAACATCCCGGAGGTGGCTTCGAATTCCTCCCGGTCGCGCCCGTCGGCAGCCACGGCGATGACGAGATCGTCAACCGCGGCCAGCCGCCCGAGCAGCACGTTCCACAGCGAGAGGACGAGCGTGTAGCTTGTGGTCGACTGCGCCCGAGCCAGGGCGCGGATGGGCTCCACCCACTCGTCGGGCACCCGGAAGCCCGTCGATGAGCCGCGGTTCGTGTGCCGCCTCGGACGGGGGTGGTCGGCGGGCAGTTCGAGCATCGGCAGGGGGCCGGAGAACAACTCCAACCAATATCGCTGCGCCTCGTCCTGGGCGTCGGCCTGTTGATGCTGGTACCAGGCCGCATCCTTTTGCTGCAGACCGGGCGCGGCAAGTTGTTCGCCACGGTAGAGCCGGTGCAGGTCGCCCAGCAGAAGGCCCACGCAGCGGGCATCGGCCAGGGAGTGGTGGATGTCGAAGAACAGCAGCTGTCCCTCGCCCGGCACGTCCAGCACGCTCGCCCGGAACAGCGGCGACTCGGTCAGCGCAAACGGGCGCACGAAGCGCTTCACGGTCCCTTCGTCAAGGGCCTCGACCCGCCTTTGAGCCAGACGGAAAGGCTCTGCCCGCAGCACCTCCATGCGCGGCGACCCGCCGGCCGGGTCGACAAAGCGCGTCCGCAGGATTTCGTGCCGTTCGACCAGTCGGCTGAGCGCCTGCTCCAACCGCTGCAGATCGACATCGGTCGGCAAACGCAAAAACTGCGGGAGATTGTAGCCGGTATGCGGCGCCGCCACGGCCTCGGCCTGCAATACGGCAAGCTGTTCGCGGCTGACCGGATAATCCGCCAGGAGCGGGGCGGCGAGGGGCCGGTCCGGCTCGGGCGCGTCGTTGTGCGCCAGGTGCTCGATGGCCGCGACGAAATCGCCCAACCGGCTGTTGGCGAAGAGGTCGGCCAGGCTCACCGTCAGCCCCAGTTCGCGCTGCAACCGGTTGACGATGCGCATGCCGCTGATCGAATCGCCCCCCAGCGCATAGAAATCGTCATCCGGCGTCAGCGGGGTTTCATAGCCGAGCCCCGACGCCACCGCTGCAAGCACGCGCTCGCCAAGGGGCAAATCCGGGCGAATGGCATCCTCACCAGCCGCCGCAGGATCGCCAGGGGCGGCAGGCGCGACCAGACTTTCTCCCGGCATCGTCACGACAATCTGGCTTAAGCCGCAGGACAGGGCCCGCAGGAAAACCACGCCGGCCTGGGCCGGGTCCAGATTGGCGCGGCCGGCATCGACGGCCCCCATACGCGCGGCCATCCCGACACCACTCCACGTGTTCCAGTCGATGGCCGTGGCCGGCAACCCTTGAGCCTGACGCCATGCGGCGAACGCATCCAACCAGGCGTTGGCCGCCGCGTAGTCCGTCTGCCCCGACGCGCCGGACAGAGCCGTGCGTGACGACGCGAGCACGAAGAAACGCAGCGCGTCAGACTGCGTCAGTTCATGCAGGAGACGTGTCGCCTTCACTTTCGGGGCCAGCACCGCCTCGAAGGCGGCTTGCGGCTTGCCGAGCAGGAAACCGTCGCCGGCCACGCCGGCCGTATGCACGACGCCGCCGATGGGACCACGCTCCCGGCGCACCCGTTCCAGCGTTTCCGCCAGCGCCGCACGGTCGGTGACGTCGCAGGCATACAGGCCGAACGCGACCCCGCGGGCACGCAGCGCCAGCAGGCGCTCGGCACGCTCGGCCAGCCGGGGATTCCCGCCGCGGGCGAGGGCTTCCCATTCGGTTTCGGCCGGGAAATCCCCCCGGTGCAGCAATGCCGCCGATTCGCACAGCGCCGGCACCGCCGCCTCGAGGAGCGTCAGCGCCATGGCCCCGAGACCGCCGGTAAAGACCACGCACCCGCCCCCCGCAGGCATCGCGGCGAGGGTTTCCGGCAGCGGCGCGGAAAGTTCGCGCCCGAAACGCCTGCCGCCCGAAAGTTTGAGCGGCGGCGCGGCGCCTTCGGGGATCGCGTCGAGTTCCGCCAGCAGCATTTCGGGCGAAACGTCGCCGTCCATTTCGACATAACGGGCAGCGAGCAGAGGCTCCTCCTGCGACAGCGACAACAGGAGTCCCATGACCAGCGCCGCGTCGGGCGATTGCCCCACCTGCGTGGGCCAGGCGCCGCGCCCGGCCGCCAGCCAGCGCACGGTCCGGCGCAGCCCGCGTCGACAAACCGCCTGCATGAGCGCCGCCAGCGGCCAGCCGTCGAGCCCTTGCTCCGGAAGCACGTACAACACCCGCTTCACGCCCGGACCGGCGATCTCGGCCGCCAAAGCGCCGCACGCCGCCTCATCGGCCGGGAAGGCGTAGTGCCGGAAGGCTCGGCCCTGCCCGTTCAGCGCCCGTGACAGACGGTCGACCAGCTCCCCCGAGCCCAGCAGCAGTGTTTCCCCCGCTGCCGCCTTCAGGGGCTCCGGCAACGCAATCTCCTTCCATTCCAGCCGGTGCAGGTTCGCGCGGCCGGCTTGGAACGGGACGAACAACAGCCCGCGCAGCTCGACGAGCGGCTCGCCCTGTTCATCGTACAGGATGCAATCGGCCTGCAGGCCCGATCCGGCCGTCCGGCGAACCGCGTGCGCGAGCACGCGCGACGGCAACGGGCGATGCAGCCGGACTTCGCGGCAGCAGACGGGCACCAGCCCCGGCCGGTCCATGGCCAGGCTGGCGGCCACGTCGAGCAGCGCCGGATGCCAGGGTGCGACGCGCAGGTCGCCGTGGTACGCAGCGGGCAGTTCAAGCACCGCCAGCGCCTGCAGGCCGTCGGACGACTGCCATGCCTGGCGCCGGCAATCCCAGCGGGTGCTGACCTGAACGACGTCGCCGCCCTCGGCCGCGCGAGCGGTTTGGGGCTCGGCGATGCGGGCGCGCAGGGCGGCCGGATCGACCGGCACGGGAGAACCGGATGCCGCGCCAGGCCAGCTCACTCCGGCAGTGGCGAACTCGCACCACTCCCCGGACACCTCAAGCGCGCTCAGTGAGGCGGAAAAGCCATGCGTCTCCGGCACCTGGCTCAAGCCGAGGGTCGCGTTGCCGCCGGCCACCCGTTCGGACGCCAGAGGGCGCAGCCAGCACAGATTTTCGATGCGGATCCCCGTTTCGCCGGGCGCCAGGGACTTCATGGCCTCGGCCAGCAAGGCGACCATGGCCATGCCGACCAGGACGGGACGCCCGCCCAGGCGGTGTTCCGCGACGGGCCAGAAGGCTTCGGACGCGACCGGCACGCTGAACAGCCGGCCGTGCGGGCTGTCGACGCCTTCGCCCAGCCAGCCCTCCTGGCGCGGGGCGCGCTGCGGAACAATATTCGGCCAGCAGCGGACGCGCTCCAGCGGCACCGTGGGCAGATGCACGCGCCAAGCGGGCACGCCCTCGGGCCAGACCGGTTCCGCGCCCGCCAAAAACGCGTCGGCAAGGTCGCGGGCCTGCAATTCGCCCTCATTTCCCGGCAACGCCCCGTACGTGACGGTCCGCGCCACAGGCCGCACGCGGCTCGTGCGCACGACCGACGCCCCTAGGCACAGCCCAGTCAGCTGGTCCACGAACGCATCGCGCGTCCGCGCCAAAATCGCGGCCCGACAGGACAGATGCTCGCGCCCGCAGACCAGCGAGGCGGTGATGGCGTGCAGGGGCCACTCGGGATGGGCGGCCACGGCCTGCAGGACATTCTCCGCATAGGTCCGCAACCCGGCTTCGCTGGCAGCCGAGAGCACGAGGCAATGCCAGCGTTCATCGTCGCCGGGCATGGCCGACGGCGGCGCCTGCTGCAGGATCAGGTGCACGTTGATTCCCGAAAGGCCAAAGGCGCTGACGCCGCAACGCCAGGGTCGCCGTTCCTGCGCCAGCGCATGGCTTTCGCGGGCCACGAAGACCGGCGCGCGGTCGAAATCGATGCGCGGGTTGGGCCGCTGGAAATGCGGTTGACGCGGCATCACGCCATGTTTGAGCGCAAGGATCGCCTTGGCCATGCCGATGGCCCCCGCCGCGGAATCAAGGTGCCCGAAATTGCCCTTGACCGACCCGATCGGCACCTTGGCCTGCGGCATTGCCCCGAAAGCGCGGGTGAGCCCGTCGATTTCGATCGGATCGCCCAGCGCCGTGCCGGTGCCGTGCGCCTCGAAGAAGTCGAGGCTGTCGAGGGGCACCCCGGCGTCGGCGGCCGCGGCCTGGATGACCTGCGCCTGGGCCACGGGACTCGGGGCGGCGATGCTCGCGGAGCGCCCGTCCTGATTGACGGCCCCGCCGAGGATCACGGCGTGGATGGCGTCGCCGTCGGCCTGGGCCTGAGCCAGCGGCTTGAGCAGGAAGGCCACGGCGCCCTCGCCGCCGCCTACGCCATCGGCGGCGGCATCGAAGGTCAGCGTCCGTCCCGTGGTCGTTTCGATGGCGAACCCCTTGTCGCCCCTGAGCGGCGTCAGCATGACGCGCGCGCCGCCGGCCAGGGCCAACTCGCATTCGCCCTTCGCAAGCGCCTGACAGGCGTCGCGCACCGCCTTCAGCGCAGAGGAGCACGCCGTGTCGACGAGTTCGGCCGGACCGTTCCAGTCCTTGAAGTATCCCAGGCGCGTCGCCATGCTGGACGGCACGTTGAGGATAAAGGCTTGCTCGGCCAGCTCCGGGGACGAGCGAGTGACCGCATCCTTGAAGACGTGCACAGGGGTGCCCCCGACAAAGATGCCTACGTTGCCGCCATACAGTGCGTTCCCGCCGTAGCCCGCGTCCTCCAGCGCCCGACTGGCCGTTTCCAGAAAGAGGCGCTGCTCGGGGTCGAGCAAGCACGCATCGCCCGGAGCCATGCCGAAACGCCTGCAATCGAAGCCTGAGACGTCCTGCAGGTAGGATGCTTCGCGCAGACGCGCGCCGTCGGCCTCGACGCCGACAGCGGCGAGGGCCTCGATGGCATCGGCCTGTCGGTCCGCCGGCATCGGTCCGGTACGGTCCGCGCCCGCAAGCAAATCGGCCCAGAAGGATTCCGCGTCTTCGTAATCGGCCAGGCGCAACGCCATGCCGATGACCGCGACCTCCTGTTCCCGGACCGGACGGGAAGCGGGGGCCACGGGCAGGGACTGGGTGGCGCCCGCCTGCGCGCCGTCGACATGGGAAGCCTGCCGGCGGACGCTGACGTCCACGAAAAGGTCCGCCAGAGTGAAACAACCCGGCCACCGCGCTTCCAGATGTTCATGCAGGCGGACCAGCAGCAGGGAATTGCCGCCCAGATCGAAGAAATTCTGTTCGACGTCGATCTCACCCGCTTCCGGGAACAGCGAGGCCCAGATGTCGAGCACCGCATGCTCCGTCGGGCTCAAGGCCTGCCGTTCGGCATACGAACCGACCTCGTTCAGGCTGAGCCGTCGCCCGCAAAGCGCCTTGCGGTCGGCCTTGCCGCTGGGGCCGAGGGGAATGCGCTCGGCCTGGTAGAAGGCCGCCGGGCGCATGTAGTCGGGCAGGCTTTCCGCCAGATCGCGCCGCAACGCGGCCATGGACAACCCCGTATGCCCTTCGGGCACGAGGAACGCCTCCAGCGCCGGCATGCCGCCGATCTCTCCGACCCGGACCACGGCCTGTGCAACGCCGGCGCAACGCTCCAGCGCGGCCTCGACTTCCCCGAGCTCAATGCGGAAACCGCGGATCTTGACTTGGTCGTCGCACCGTCCCAGGTACTCGATTTCACCGCTCGGGCACCAGCGCGCCAGGTCGCCGCTTCGATACATCCGCGCCGGCGGGTTGAACGGGTCGGGCAGGAACCGCTCCGCCGTCAGGTCGGGACGGCCGACATAGCCGCGGGCGACCTGGACGCCGCTGATGAACAGCTCGCCCGTCACGCCGATGGGCACCGGCTGCCCCTGCCCGTCGAGAATGTAGATGCGCGTGTTGTCAATGGGTCGGCCGATCGGCACGATCGCGCCGTCTACCGCAGGGGAGCACGGTTGCCATGTCACGTCGACCGTGGCCTCGGTCGGGCCGTACAGGTTATGCAGTTCGACGCCGTGAGCGGCATGCAGCAGGCGGTTGAAACGGGCCGCCAGTTCGGCGGTCAGCGCCTCGCCGCTGGCGAACACGCGGCGCAGGCTGGAGAGGCGCGCCACATCCTGCGGGTGGTGCTGGAGGTGGTCCAGGAAGGTCCGCAGCATGGACGGCACAAAATGCATGACGGTGACGCCGTGACGCTCGATGGCGGCGACAATGGCGGCCGGGTCCTTCTCCTCTCCCGGGGCCAGGAGGGCAAGCGACGCTCCGGTCCATGACCACCAGAACAGTTCCCATACCGATACGTCGAAGGACACCGGCGTCTTCTGCAGGATCACGTCCCGCTCATCGAGGGGAAACCGCGACTGCATCCAGAACAGGCGGTTGAGCACGCCGCGCTGCTCGACCAGGACGCCCTTGGGCCGCCCCGTCGACCCCGAGGTGAAGATCACATAAGCTGCAGCATTGGCCGGCAATACAGGCGGCTCGAACGCCGTGTCCGTGACGGCCGGGGACAGCACGCGCAGGCCCATGGCCCGGAATTTCTCCTCCTGGCCGTCTGCCGCCAGCACCGCGCAATCCCGCAGATCCTCCGCCATCGCGGCGATCCGCGCCGCCGGCAGGCCCGGCGCGAAAGGCACATAGACGGCGCCAGCGCGCAGCACGGCGAAAACAGCCAGCATCAGATCGACGGAGCGCTCGTAGCAGACGCCGACAAAGGCGCCGGGCGCGACGCCTTCGGCCCGCAAACCGGCCGCCAGGGCGCTCACGCGCAGGTCCAGTTCGGCATAGTTCAGCGTTCCGCCGTCGCAGGAGCGCAGGGCGACGGCCTCAGGTCGGGACGCCACCGCCTGTCTGAAACAGGCGTCGATGCCGAGCTCGAGAGTCCGGTCCACGTCGGTGGCGTTGAAGCCGCGCAGAACCAGCCCCCGTTCGGCCGAAGTCATCGGCGGCACGTCTCGCAGCGCCCGCCCCGGCGCATCCAGGACGGCGTCGACCAGCACAATCAGGCGTTCGGCCATGCGCTCGATGCTGGCTCGTTCGAACAGATCCGTGGAGAACTCGATCTCCACGCCGAGTTCTTCCCCCTCCTCGCGGAAGAAGAAACTCAGGTCCATTTTGCTCTGCCGCTGCCGCAGGGGGTACGGACTCATGCGCAAGGCATCCGACGAAATGCTGCCCCGCCAGTCTGGGTCCTCGAGGGCGACCAGCACATCGAACAGAGGGTTGCGCGTGGCCTCGCGCGGCACGTTCAGGTCGCTGACCAGCGCTTCGAGGGGGTAGCGCTGGTCTTCCAGCGCCGCACGCAGGGACGCGCCGATATCCGTGACCAGCCGGTCGAACCCCGCATCGACCTGCAGACGGTCGCGCAGCGGCAGCGTGTTGACGAGGAAGCCGACGAGCCCCTGCAGGCTTTCGTGATCGCGCTCGGCGACAGGCACGCCGACGACCAGATCGGACTGCCCGGTGTGGCGGTAGAGAAAGGTCTTGACCAGCGCCAGCAGCGCCGGGAAGAGCGTCACGCCGCAGGCGCGGGCGCGCGCCCTGAGCCCGCGCAGCCGGTCGACGTCGAAGGTGAAGCGCAGCACTTCCCCCCGCTGGCTGCGTCGCGCCGGCCGCGGCTTGTCGACGGGCAACTTCAGCGGCTCGGGCAGAGGCGTCATGCGCTCCACCCAGCGGGCTCTGGCCGCCGCGCTCTGCGGCCCGCTCAGAAAGTCGCGCTGCCAGCACGCGTAGTCGACATAACGCAACGGCAGCGCCGGCCACTCTGGGGAGCTTTGCCGCAGGGCGCAGCCGTAGGCGTGCTGCAGCTCCTTGAAGAGAATCTCGATGGACCAGCCGTCACAAATCAGGTGATGCATGTCGAGCAGCAGGACGCAGGCGTCCGCCGATTCCCGCCACAGACTCGCGCGCAGCAGAGGCTCGTCGGGTCCGAAACAAAACGGCCGAGCCAGCTCGGCCTCTATCGCCTCCGCGACGGCGGCGCCGGGGTCGGCCTGGGCCGAAAAATCATGGAATTGCAGACGCAACGCACCGGGCGCGGCAAGTCTCTGGCGCAACCCGTCCGGCCCCACATGCGTCGGCATGCGCAGACGCCAGGCGTCGTGACGCGCTTCGAGTTCGCGCAGCGCCTGCCGCATGGCGTCGGCGTCCACCCCGCCCTGCAGGCGGGCCGCGAAGGAGACATGGTACACGGTGCTGTCCGGCTGCATGCGCTGCAGAAACCACAGGCGCTCCTGAGCGCTGGACAGCGGGTAGTCCTCCAGTTCGCCGACCGGGACAGGGCCCGTGGCAGCGGCCCGCCCGTCCCGGCATTTCCCGCGCACCAGATCCGCCAGCGCATCGACGCGGGAATGCTGCATGACCTCGGACAGCGAAAGCTCGACGCCGAGGCAACGGTTGAGGCGCGAACGCAAGCGCATGGCCTTGAGGCTGTGCCCGCCCAGAGTGAAGAAGTCCGCCGCGGGCGACGTCACGGCGACGCCCAGCACCTCGCTGAACATGGCCGCGATGCGCTCTTCGAGCCCACGATCGCCCGCAACGCCGCCGTCCGGAACCGCGGGGCAGCGCCCCTCCGCCGCGCGGCGCTCCAGCGCGACCCGGTCCATCTTGCCGCTTCGCGTCATCGGCAGGACGTCGAGACATTCGATCCGATCCGGCAGCATGTAGGCCGGCAGCATCGGCCTGAGCGCCCGCCTCAGCGCCTCGCCGTCGGCCTGCCCGGCCTGGACGAAGGCGACCAGGCTGCGTCCGTCGCCGCTCTCCGGAGCGACGACGGCCACCTGGCGCACCCCCGGCAGGCGGCTCAAAGCCGTCTCGATCTCGCTCAGCTCGATCCTGAACCCGCGGATCTTGACCTGCCCGTCGCGCCGGCCCAGGAACTCGATCACGCCATCCTCGCGCCAGCGGCCGATGTCGCCGGTGCGGTATACCCGTTCGCCGACCGGCGCTGGCAGTTCGACAAAGGCCCTGGCCGTCAGATCGTCACGCCCTATGTACCCCAGCGCCAACCCGTCCCCGGCGGCGCAGATCTCTCCCCATTCCCCCACGGCGGCCAATGCGCCATGCTCGTTGACGATATGGACCCAGGTGTTGGAAACCGGCCGACCGATGGGGATCGGGCCGCCCTCCAGGTCGGCCGCGCCGATCCGGTGCACCGTGGTGAACGTCGTGTTCTCGGTCGGCCCGTAGCCGTTGAAAATCTCCAGTTCCGGACAGGCTTCCGCGATCCTGCGGATGTGCGCCGGGCTCAGGGCCTCGCCGCCCGTCAGCAGGCAGCGCAAGGGCGCGAAGACGGCCGGGTCCTCGTCCGCGAACAGGTTGCACAGGCCGGAGGTCAGCCACATCCGGGTGATGCGGTCGGCGACGATCTTGCGCCGCAGCCCCTTGGGCGAGAGCAGGTCGTCGTCGTGGATGAAACAGACGGTCGCGCCATTGAGCAACGCGCCCCAGATCTCAAGCGTGGATGCGTCGAACCCCAGCGGGCCGGCCTGCAGCACGCGCTCCTGCGCCGCGATGTCCCAGAACCAGCTGTTGCAGACCAGGCGCAGGACGGCGCGGTGCGGCACGACCACGCCCTTGGGCTCGCCGGTCGACCCGGACGTGAACATGACGTAGGCGGCCCGGCCGGCCTCCGGCTCCGTCAGCGCCACGGGCCAGGATGGGGTCGGACGCTCGATCAGCGCGTCATATTCCAGGCAGTCGAGCCGGGCCAGATCCCGGTCGTCGAGCCGCGACAGGCCGTCGCGCCAGTGGATCAGCCGCCGGCAGGAGGCGATACGCAGCATGTTGCCGAGCCGCGCCGCGGGGTTTTTCTCGTCGAGGGGCATATAGCAGCCACCGGCCCTGAGGATGCCCAGCATCACCGCCACGGCCTCCGGCCCGCGCGGCATGGCCATGGCCACCGGTTCCCCCGCCGGCAACGCGCCAAGCCCGGCCGCGACCCTGCCCGCGACGTCGTCGAGTTCGCGGTAGCTCCAGCTGCGGCCATCCGGCCCGAGGAAGGCCGTGGCGTCAGGACGCGCGGCGGCGATCTCGCCAAAGACGCCGCACACCGACCGCTCACGCGGATACGGACGCGCGGTCCGGTTGAAGCTTTCGGAAATCACGGCGCCCGTCGAGAGCAGCGCCCGCTCCAGTTCCAGGCAGCTTGTCGCCGCCCCGCGCGCGACCGCGTCGAGCAGCGCCAGCCACGCCGCTTGCACATGCCGCATCCGCGCATCGCTGAAGGCCGAGGGCCTGAAGCTGAAGCGGAACAGCAGGCGCTCGCCCGGCACGACCGAAAGGGCCAAGGCGTACGGATGGCGCTCGAAACCCGACACGGCGTCGATTTTCGGCGCCCCGTGCTGCGCAATGCCCTCCAGCGGGTAGTTTTCGAAGACCAGGAAATGGTCGATCAGTGGCCCGCTGTCGGCGGCAAGCCGCTGGATTTCCGCCAGCGGCAGAAATTCGTACGGGGCGCGCGCCACGGCCTGCTCCCTGACGCGGCCCACCAGCTCGGCCAGCGTGTCGCCTTCGTCCCAGCGCACCCGCACAGGAAGGGTCTGAATGAACAACCCGACCATGGCCTCGATCCCCGCCACTTCGGCCGGCCGCCCGGAAGAGATCAGGCCGAATACCACGTCCCGCCCGTGCAGGGATGCGCCGAGCAGAAGCCCCCAGACGGCCTGCAGCAGATTCGGCAGGGTCGCGGACATCTGCGCGGCGGCGCGCTTCAGGTCGCGAGTCGCCGCTTCGTCGAGACGCAGTTCGACCTCGCGCAGCGTTTCGGTCGGATCCTCCGACTGCCCGGCCGCAGCCAGCGGCGTCGGGCGGACATCCTGCAGGAACGCCGCCCAATAGGCGCGCGCAGCGTTCTCGTCACGGCCCCGGCGCCACTCCCGATAGCCGGACAGAGACGGCGCAGGCGCCAGACCCGGCAGTCCGCCCGCCCGCAGGGCGACGTAGCAGGAGAAGAGTTCGCGCAGCAGAATGCCGACGCACCAGCCGTCCATCAGCAGGTGATGGAAGCACCAGCTCATTTCATGGCGGTCCGGCGCGAAACGCAGCAGCTGGGTTTGCAGCAGGGGGCCGCACGCGAGGTCGAACGGTGCGTGGCGCCGCGCCGTAAGCAGATCCTCCCGCCGGGACGTCTGCAAGGCCGCGGGCAAAGCAGACAGATCGTGGCGTTCGCAGGTGGTGCGGGCCCGTTTGAGCGTCAGGCGGCGAAACTCGCCGTCCGGACCTTGCGGAAAGAGGCTGCGCAGGCTTTCGTGCCGGTTGACGACGCGCCCCCAGGCCTCGGCCAGGATCGTCTCGTCGAGTTCCCCGGCCAGGCTGAAATTGATCTGCTGGACATAGGTCAGCCCGCCCTCCCGGTCCGCATCGAGCTGATGCTGGAAGAGCATGCTTTCCTGGGCCGGGTCGGGCGCGCCGGCGGCGGCGATGTCCTCGGGCGCGCACTGGCTGGCCACTGCCAGGGCCAACCGGTCCTCTCCGGCCGAGGCGAGGCGCTTCAGCGCGGCGAGCCAGCCGTCGAGCAAGGCGCCGACCCACGCCTCGGCGAGACATTCCGGCGAGAAGGACGCCGACAGGCACAGCTCGTCCCGCGCATCGTACCAGACCAGCAAATCCAGCGGGGCGTCAGGGCGAAAATCGGGGTCGATCAGGCCGGGCAGCGCATCGGGGGTGGACCACTGCGGCAGCGGTTCGAAGCCGTCGTCCTCGCCGGCGACGTGCATGCGGCCCAGATAATTGAGGGCGATCTGCGGGCTGTACGCCAGGGATTCGGGGTGCCGCCGGGCGGCCAGGCCGTAGCCGATGCCGTTGCGAGGCAGCCGGTCGAACCAGCCTTCCAGTCGCCGGACCGCGCTGGCCGCATCGGCCGCCGGACTCAATGCCAGCGGGAAGGTGCTGGTGAACCAGCCCACCGTCTGACTGACGTCGAGGCCCGGCACGATGGCTTCGCGGCCATGGCCTTCGAGCAGGACGAAGACGGCGTCGGTCTGTCCCTGCTCGTGCAGGGCTTGCGCCAGCGCCGCCAGCAGTTCGCTGCGCGGAAGGATTTGCGGCGACAGGCCACCGCCGTCCAGCCAGCGGCGCACAACCGCGCGCGAGCCCAGGCGATCCAAGCCGGCCGGGTTCAGCGCGTGCAGGGACGACGTCGGCGTGGCGCAACATTCCCGCCAGAAACGGATTTCTTCCTCGTCGGGGAAACCGGCGGACAGGCGCCCCACCTGCGCCGCCCAGGTGGCCATCCCGGCGCCGGGCCGGAGCGAAGGCCATTGGCCGTTCCGGCAATACCAGGCCAGTTCGCGACGCAGGATATCGAGGGACAGCGCATCCAGGACCAGATGGTGCCCGGCCAGCAGCAGCAGGCGCCCGCCCCCGTGTTCCGCCAGCCCCGCCCCGAACGTCGCGCCGCGCTCGGGGTCGATTCCGGCCAGTACGGCCCGCGCCACCGTGCGCACCGCCTCTTCCCGCGGCAGGCCAGCGTCGACGGCGCAGCGCGTCAGGCAGGGGCGTTGGGGCTGCGGCAGCATCGTGGCCGTGCCGTCAAAGAAGGCGAGCCGCAGCGCCTCGTGCCTGTCCGGCAGAGTGCGCAGCCATTCCTCCAGGACGCCCTCGTCCACCCGCGCGTCCAGTTCCAGGGGCAGCGCCATGCAGAAGCGTGTCCAGTGCCGCGGGTGGTTCCGCAGGAGGTCGGCCTGCAGGGGCAGCAGCGGCACACGCTGCCCGGCCTCCACGGGCACGTAGCGCACGGCCTGCGCAGGGGCGTTCCCCGCCGCGAGCAGGGCGCAGAGGTCCTCGAAGCGCGGCGTGCGCAGGAAATCGGCGGCCCCGAGGGTCGTGACGCCCCGCCGATGGAGCATCCCGGTCATCTGGATGGCCTTGATGGAATCGCCGCCGTCCATGAAGAAATCGCTGTCCCCTCCCGGCGCCCGGCCCAGCATCTCCGTCCAGGCCCGAACCAGCATCCGCATGCCGTCCGGGACCTCGTCCCCGCCGCAGGCCGTTTCGATGAAGCCCCGGAAATCCTCCAGCAACGCGGCGCCGTCCTCGATGAACAGCGCATCGTACTCGAGCACGAGCCGGCTGCGCGCCCCCGTTTCCAGGGTGAAACTGGCCGTCAGCTTGCTGGCCCGGAGTTCCGGGGCCAGCATGTCGACAGAGAACCCGTCGTCCTCGACGCGGGGAACAGGGGCATGGGTCGCCAGGACGTCGGCCGCCCTGCCACCGCAGTACCGGCTGTGCGCCACGGCCTCCTTGAGCCGGGCGGCGCTTTCCTCCACGGCCCCGACCATGTCCCGGTCCCTCCCGCGCAGGCGCAGGGCCACGGTGTTGACGAAAAACCCGACGGTGCCGAACTCCTCGCCGCTCTCCCGCAGCCCCACCGGGACGCCGACCAGGAGCTCCGGCCGGGCGTATCTGTCCCGCAGAAAGGCCGCGACCAGGGCCGCGAAACACGACAGGAGCGAGGCGCCGGCCAGGCCGGCCAGCGCTTCGAGGCCCTCGGTCGGGGCGGGCGTGAGTTCCAGGGCGGCCATGGCACCCTTGCGCCTGGGCGAGGCATGCAGCACCGCCGCCGGAGGCGCGAAGACAGCGTCCCAGAAGGCCTTGTCCGCCGCGAAATCGGCCGAGCGCCGATACGCCTCCTCGCGCGCGCAGAACGCCGCCTGGGTCGCCAGCCGCCCTGCGGCGCCCCGTTCCCCGCGCATGCCGCGCAGGGCGTCCGCCAAGAGCAGTTCGATGCTGTCCGCGTCGCCGGCGATGTGGTGCAGGAGCAGCAGCGCCACAAAGTCATCGCCCGCCTCGGCGATTTCCAGCCGCACGGGGCACTGGGCGCGCAGGTCGAAAGGCGTGTGGATCAGCTCCTGCATGTGCCGCAGGGCCGTTTCGAAATCCGGGAAGGCGGAGCGCCTGACAGGGATGGCGACACCGGGGTCGCGACGGAAAAACGGGGCGTCGATTGGGCCCTGCACGGTGCAGCCCAGAAGCTCCTGCCGCCCGATGGCCTCGGTCAGGGCGTCGACGAACGCCGCCGCCCTCTCCCCGCTAACCCTCATCAGCAGCGGCATGTTGTAGTCGATGGAACCTTCGTTGGCCTGCTGATAGGCCCACAGTTGGAACTGGTTGCGGCTCAGGGGGGCCTGGTCGCAACACGCCGCCTCAGCCGCCGGACGCTTTTGCCGCAACAGCTCCGCCACGTCGGAAAGCGAGGCGCAACGCACGAATTCCCGGAACGCGACGTCCACCGAGTACGCGGCCCGGATCTCGTGCAGGAGGGCCATGGCCTTCAGGCTGTCTCCGCCCTGGGCGAAGAAATCCCGCTGCGGATCGTAGGCGTAGCCGAGGGTGCGTTCGAAAATCCGCAGCAGCCGGGGATCCAGGTCCACCCCGCCCGAGGGCGCGGCGCCGGCCCTGTCGGCGATGGCCCGCAGGGCCTCGCGGTCGACCTTGCCGACCACGGTCATCGGCATGACGCCGAGCTCATGCCAGAAGGAGGGAATCATGTACCCGGGCAGGTTGCCCTTGCTCCAGCGCACGACGGAGTCGACGGAGCCTCCGGGACGCAGCACCAGAAAGGCGGCAAGCGTGGTCTGATCCGTGCCGTCCCGGCTGGCGAGGACAAAGGCCTGGCTGACGGCGTCGCACGTTTCGAGCAGCGCGGTCACCTCCCCGAGTTCGACGCGGTTGCCCCTGACCTTGACCTGATCGTCGGTCCGCCCGACCAGCATGAGATCGCCGTCTTCGGACCACGAGGCGAGGTCGCCGGTGGCATAGACCATCTCGCCGCCGGCGGTGGGCAGCGGAAAAAAGCGCCGGGCCGTCATCTCGGCGTTGCCGTGGTAGCCGAGGGCCAGGCCGGCGCCGCCGACATGCAGTTCACCCACCATGCCGGCCGGCAGGGGCCTGCGCCCGGAATCGAGGACATGGGCCCGCACGTTGGGGATCGGACGGCCGCAGCCGATGGGCTGGGACGAATCGGGCAGCACCCGCTTGATGGTTGCGCAGACGCTCGTCTCGGTCGGCCCGTAGGCGTTGAAATATGTGCAGCGTCCGGCGAGATGCAGGGCGTCCCGAGCGATGGGAGCCTCCCCCGCCGTGACGAGCACCCGCGGGCAGTAACCGTCCCGGTCCAGAAGGTGCAGGTAGGACGGGGGCAGCGTGGCGACCGAAACGACGTTGCCGGCCATGTACGCCTGCAGATTCCAGGGTTCGCTGCGCAGGTTTTCGCCGACGGGGTACAGGCTCGCCCCGGCCAGCAGGGCCATGAATGTTTCGGACAGCGACGCGTCGAAGGCCGGAGAGGCGAACTGCAGCACGCGGTCCTCGGGGCGCACGCCAAAGATCTCGATCTGGCCCTGGATCATGTTCGTGAAACCACGGTGGGGCACGAGAACGCCCTTGGGCCTGCCCGTGGAACCGGACGTGTAGATCAGGTAGGCGCCTTCCGCGGGATCGATTGTCTCCCTCACGTCCGCGGGGGCCGCGTTTTCGTGTTCCGGCCGGGCGGCATCCATGACCAGGGAGGGTTCGGCGTCGTCCAGGATGAGGCGAAGGCGCTCCGGGGGGGAGGCTGGGTCCAGCGGGAGATAGACCGCCCCGATGCGCATGATCCCCAGGATGATCTCCGGCAGGCAACGCACCCGCCGGGCGTGCACGGCGACGCGGTCCCCGCGGCGGACGCCCTTGTCCAGAAGCCACTTCGCGCAGCGCAGGGAGCGCTCCCCGAGCGTCGCGTAGGACAATTCGTCCCCCGCCTCGTCCCTGACCGCTGGCCGATCCCGATGCCTCCCGGCAACGGCGTCGAACAGGTCCGGGATCGACGACAGCGGGTATTCCCTGCGCGGCCCGTTCTGCCAGACGATCAGCTCGCGCTCCTCCTCGTCGAGCAGCATGGACAGGTCCGCCAGATCCGCACCTGCGTCCAACTGCCGGGAAAGGTGCTCCACCCTGCGTACGTAGCGCTCTACATCCTGCTCGCTCAGATGGTTGCAACTGCTGCGCACGGTCAGGGAGAACGTATCCGTCTCCGCTTCACGCAGCACCATCATGCCCAGGACGAGATCCTCATGCCTGCCGTGGACCTGTTCGGCGGTCTTGATGGGAAACTCGGGCGACCCGCTCGGCATTCCGGGGATGAAATTCACGAACATGTCGCCCAGGCACGAGAAATTCTTGTGCGGGAGTTCGCGCATGGCGACCTGATGCGGGGTACGGATATGGCGGTAGAACGTCCGGCCCTGGGTGGAAATGTCCTCGAAGAGCCCGGCGATGCTTTCATGCGCGCCCAGATCGATGAATACGGGCGGCATCGCCACCTGATACCCCTGCCGCCTGTGCAGTACCTTGCGCTCGCCGAAGGCGACGGGGTTGAGGATGACGACCCGCTTTTCGTCGCACATGAAGGAGACGATCAGGGCGTGGAGAGCCATGAAATAGATGTTGGGACTGATGCCGTGGCGGAGGATGACGCGGTCGATGACCCGGCTGGCGTCCTCGCCGAGATGGAATTTCCTGTGCCGGGAATTCCCGAGCACATCCGCATGCCCCGGCCGGGCCCGGAAAATCCGCTTCTCCGGAATCCGCTCGAGATGGCGTTTCCAGAAGTCCATGTCGCGCTCGAACTTGGCCGAAGCGAAATGCGCCCTGTCATCCCGGTACACGTCCAGCCAGACGGGAAGCTCGTCGATGGGAACGTTCTCGCCGCGCATCAGGCTGGTGTAGATGTCGGCGATGAAACCGACAAAACAGAAGGTCCCGAACCCGTCGAGGGCGATGTGCGTGCATTTCAGGGCGAAGAAACTTTCTGCGTCCGAACGGATGAGAAGAAAGCGTACAGGGCGCTCCCCCAGCGACTGCTCGAAAAACCTGTCGTGTTCACGCTCGATCTCATCCTGGGTGTCGCTCCCGCCTGGAAGATCGACAAACGAGATATCGATATCATCGTAGCTGTGCAAAGCAAAGAACGGTTCCTTTTCATCCAGATGCATCTTCCCCGTCATCAAAACGTGATGCATCAGCGCAATACGTATGGCCTCCCGCAATACATCCCTGTCGATACGCCGCAGTATTCGAAATGTTGCCAAAATGCATGCATTGTCTTCATGCCCGGAATAGTGCTGAGAAATCCACACTTCTTTCTGAAAACTGGTGAAAAAAGCCTTCTCAGACACACTCTGCGGCATATGATTCCCCATACGGTCTCAAGTTCCGATGCAATCATTCCGAAGGGTTCAAGCGTACTCAATCTTTGGCAAAGAATCGGAACGCCTCGTAATGATTTTCCTGTAAGAATGGCTCAAGAACCCCACAATACCACCTAAGATATACCGTCCCTGAGCCAGGACTGCACAAGCTCACAGGCTGATATTATTGGAAAAATGGGTACATAGTTCGCTTGGTTCCGTATGTCAAACGGCATAGGAAAAACTGTATCGCCTGAGCGCAAAAAAAAAGGCCTACAGGTGATTTTCCTGTAAGCCTTTATTTTTCCTGGTCGGGGCGACTGGACTCGAACCAGCGGCCCTCGGTTCCCAAAACCTAATCCTACCATTTTTACCTGTTTGCACCACTTTGCATTGTTTATTATTTTTCAGATAGTTACCTCAAATCGACTTTCATTGACTTTTCTCATTTTTCACCTATTTTCACCTCGAATGTTGGGCATAGTGTTGGGCAGACGATCCTCGGTTTAAGCCCACCAGCCCTTGATTTGGAGGCAAAATGCCATCAAGAAATCGCGAAAAAACGCGCTATCCGGGCGTCTATTACGTCATCGGCACTGGCGCGGACGGAAAGCCGGAACGAGTCTACTACATCGTATACCGAAGGGATGGAAAACTGATCGAAGAGAAAGCTGGCTACCAAGGCCGTGACGACATGACCGAAGCCAGGGCTGCTCGCTTACGGGCCGAGCGCATAGATGGAAAATCCGACTCAAACAAAATCCGTCGCAAGAAGATCAAGGCAGAGAGAGAAGCGGACGACAATCGCTGGACGCTCTCAAAACTGTGGGCTGAGTACAAGAATAGCAAAGTTGACTTTAAAGGAATCAAGACCGACGAGAGCAGATTCAAACGCTATCTAGAAGTACCTTTCGGCCACAAGGAGCCCGATGAAATTGCTCCACTGGATGTGGATAGAGTTCGAGTGATGATGCTCAAATCAAAAAGTCCGCAAACTGTCAAAAATACACTTGAATTGTTTCGACGCATTATCAATTTTGGCGTTAAAATGCATTTATGTTCTCCCTTACCATTTTCCATTGAGTTTCCAAAACCAGACAATCACAAAACTGAAGATCTAACCCCAGTTGAAATGGAACGACTGTTCAAGGCGATCGCTGAAGATACGAACATACAAGCCGCTGGGATAATGAAAGCAGCCCTTTTCACAGGGATGCGCCGTGGAGAAATATTCAAGCTTAAATGGTCGGATTTGGATTTCGATAAAGGCTTCATTTTTATCCAAGATCCCAAAGGCGGAAAGGACCAGCGGATACCAATGAACGAAGCAGCCAGACAGCTATTTCTAGACCATCCCAGAACAGGCAGTGAATTTGTTTTCCCAGGCCGAAATGGTGGCTTGAGAAAAGATGTCAAACATCAAACAGCCCGAATAAAGCGCCGCGCTGGGCTTCCTGAAGATTTTCGAGCTCTGCATGGACTCAGGCATGTATATGCGTCAATGCTAGCGAGCTCTGGTCAAGTTGATATATATACTCTACAAAAGTTATTGACACACAAATCTCCGCAAATGACACAGCGCTACGCACATCTTCGCGATGACGCTCTAAAACGAGCAGCTGAAGTGGCAGGAAATTTATTTGCGAATATTGAAAAGCAAAATACTTCGATCGATGTTGAAAATCCAAAAACTGCATAATTCGAAAAAGCCGCTACAGATGTTTCTGTAGCGGCTTTATAATTGGTGTCGAAGGGGGGACTCTTCGTTTTCGTTGCAATTAACTCTGTGAAATCATGGGCTAAAACACAATTTTTCTGCCCCCTGTATGATGATTTTGTCACCCATTTGACCCACCTCTGTCAAGCAAAATAGATTAAAAAAAATCGCCCGCCTTCACCGCAGATTTAGCGAGTTGCATGCCGAAAAAACCAGTTCAAAAAATTCAGTGCAATTTGAAGCCACCTGAGGGCCAACCAGACCCTCCAGACGATGGCGTTCATTTCAGCGCTTATCCACGTCTATAAACCATGCCTGCCGATGACTCCCTCCGGAACGCATATCGCAATTTCACGTCTTCCCACCAAGAATCAAACGCCTGCCCCACTCCGTCAAGCCTCAACGGCTCACCAGTTTTTGGAGTAACCAGACGGAATTTTTTATTTTTACTGGCTTCAACGACACGCATAAACAGCTCGTCCCAAGAATGACTGGCGATGGAAAAGCGGCCAACGCTGCCTGTGCACGGACTGAGCAAGAAGGTCTCTTAGGGGACACGAGATTTTCGTATCACCCTTACCGTTTGGCTAACAGTTCCCCTTTTCGGGCCTGTAGAGGTCCCTTCACCTCCCAGTCTCCTATCAAGCACAGCACTTGATGGACGGTACTTAAGCACCACGCGCTCTGCCGGGGCACAACGGAAGCGGGCCGCCCCGGATGGAGCGGCCTCGCGTTTGCTGTCACCGGCTCGGATTATTTCGGCACTCTGTTCAGATCGATTCCCAGGGCCCTCGCCACGCCAGCGCCGTAGGCCGGGTCAGCCTTGAGGCAGTTACCAATGTGGCGGATCTTGATCTCGTCGGGCGCGTCACCCATGGCGCGGGCCGTGTTGCCGAACAGGGCCTCCTGCTGCGCGGGGCTCATAAGTCGGAAGAGCTTGCCGGGCTGGGTGAAGTAGTCGTTGTCGTCCTCGCGGAAGTTCCAGTGGGCCGCGGCGCCATCCAGAGCCAATGGCGGCTCGGAGTAGTCGGGCTGCTGCTGCCACTCGCCGTAGCTGTTGGGCTCGTAGGCCAGGGTGCTGCCGTGGTTGCCGTCCACGCGCATGGCCCCGTCGCGGTGATAGCTATGGAAGGGGCAGCGGGCCTGGTTGACAGGAATAAGGTGGTGGTTGACGCCCAGACGGTAGCGTTGCGCGTCGCCATAGGAGAAGAGGCGGCCCTGGAGCATTTTGTCCGGGGAGAAACCGATACCGGGCACGACGTTAGCCGGGTTGAAGGCGGCTTGCTCGACCTCGGCGAAGTAGTTCTCGGGGTTGCGGTTCAGTTCCAGCACGCCCACCTCGATCAGTGGCGCATCCTTGTGATACCAAACCTTGGTCAGATCGAAGGGATGGTAGGACAACTTTGCGGCCTGGGCCTCGGTCATGACTTGGACGTACATGGTCCAGCGCGGGAAATCGCCTTTCTCGATGCTCTCATAGAGGTCGCGCTGGTGACTTTCGCGGCACTTGCCGACCAGGGCTTCGGCCTCGGCGTCGGTCAGATTCTTGATGCCCTGCTGGGTGCGGAAGTGGAACTTGCACCAGAAGCGTTCATTCTTGGGGCTGATGAAGCTAAAGGTGTGGCTGCCAAACCCGTGCATGTGCCGGTAGCTGGCCGGGATGCCACGGTCGCTCATGACCACGGTGACCTGATGCAGGGCTTCGGGCAGGTTGGTCCAGAAGTCCCAGTTGTTCTTGGCACTGCGCAGGTTGGTGCGCGGGTCGCGCTTCACGGCGTGGTTGAGGTCCGGGAACTTCAGAGGGTCACGCAGGAAGAAGACCGGCGTGTTGTTGCCGACCATGTCCCAGTTGCCTTCCTCGGTGTAGAACTTGACGGCGAATCCACGGATGTCCCGTTCGGCGTCGGCCGCGCCGCGCTCGCCGGCCACGGTGGAGAAGCGCGCGAAAAGCTCCGTCTTCTTACCGATCTCGGAAAAGATCTTGGCCTTGGTGTAGTTGGTGATGTCGTGGGTCACGGTGAAGGTGCCGTAGGCGCCGGAGCCCTTGGCGTGCATGCGCCGCTCGGGAATGACCTCGCGGTCGAAGTGGGCCAGCTTCTCCAGGAACCAGACGTCCTGTAGCAGTTGCGGTCCGCGCGGGCCGGCGGTCATGACGTTCTGGTTGTCGGGCACCGGGGCGCCGGCGTTGGTGGTCAGCTTTTTCTTGTCGCTCATGGGTTCCTCCTGTTGGCGGTTGGCGTTCGGGTTGGCCTGAGACGTTGGGCAGCGCCTGGCGAAAGCGGCCCTGCCGCATGGGAAAACGGCTTTAGAAAATAATTAATATCAGAGGATAATCATTCTTTAAAAGAGGTTAAAAAAAAGCCCGTCCTCACTTTTTCTGACAGTCGGGGCACAGACCGAAGAAGTCCAGGCGGTGCGTGGTGATACGAAATCCCGTCTCTCGCACCACCTCTTCGGTCATGTCGCGCAGCATGGACAGGTCCGGGTCCATGATCTTGCGGCACACGGTGCAGATGACATGCGGGTGGGGGTAGGGCTTGTTGCCGTCGTAGCGGTTGCTTCCGTCGGCGAAGCCCAGTTCCAGCACCTCGTCGAGATCCTTGAGCAGGGCCACCGTCTTGTAGGTCGTGGCCAGGCTCGTGGTGGGGAACTTGGCCCGCACCTTGGCATGGATGTCCTCCACGGACGGGTGCCCCACGCTCTCGGACAAAATCCTCAGGATCTCCAGCCGTTGCGGCGTGATCCGCAGGCCTTGCTCCTTGAGCCTGTCGAGCATGCGTTCGAGGCGCTGCGCGTTGGTGAGAGGATCGTGGGACATTTCTCCGCCGTTGTTTAAAGAATGATTATTTTTTAGTATAAATTATCATTTGCGTCAATTCTTCTTCATATTAGACGTGAGGATGAATGGCGTCACCCTGAGTTTTCAATGCCCGGTCCGAAGAGACGGCCGAGAAGCCGACCTGGCGTCACAGCCTGCGCAGGTTGCGCTACCTGATGCCAGCACGCGGATGGTACGAGTGGAACGAATACGAACTGGTGAGGAGCGACTCAGGACCACAGCTAAAACAGCCCTACTACATCTGCGCACAGAATGCGGATGCGGATGCTATCGCCTTCGCAGGGCTTTGGGCAGTTTGGACAGGACGGCACTCACGCCTTGCTCTCCAAGGCGGCATCGCCAGGCATCGTGCATATCCATGACCGCTTGCCCGTGGTCCTCAAGCCCGAACACTTCGAGGCCTGGCTGGACCCTAACACACCCGGACCGGACGTCCAGGAGATCATCGCCGACTCACGGAACGAATTCGACAGCTACCCAGTGAGCACCAGGGTCCAACACTCGCAACGACTTCCCGGAACTCTTGGATGCTTATGTGGTGCCAAGTTCGTCCAACTAAGAGACAGCAGATGGCTCCACCCTGTGCCGACGTCGCAGCACCTCGTCGATGATCCGATTTAGGTCAGCCATACAGACAGGCTTGGCGATGTAGTCATCCATGCCCGCAGCCAAAAATCGGTCCTTATCACCGTCCATAGCGTAGCCCGTCAAGGCGATGATAGGAATGATGCGCCGGTCTTCAAGGCCAAACTCACGTATGCGCCGGGTGGCCTCTAAGCCGTCCATGACTGGCGTCTGCACATCCATGAGTACGAGATCGAAATTCCGTTTCTCCAAGAGGTCAACAGCCTCTTTGCCATTACTCACTGTTTCGACGACGCACCCTCTTTTTTCCAGCATTTTGCGTACCGCGAAGAGACTGACCTCATCGTCTTCGACTACCAATACCCGTCCGTGCAAGGCTGAGGAGATCTGTCGCTCGACAGGGGAATCGACATTTAACTCGGTGGCTCGTTCGACTGTGATGCTGAAATGAATGCTCGTGCCAGTCCCAACTTCGCTTTCCACCGCCATATTCCCGCCCATAAGGGTCACAAGACGCTTACAGATTGAAAGCCCAAGGCCAGCCCCCTGCTGGCTACGCGCGTATCCCTGACTTGCCTGGGTAAAGGGGGAAAAAAGACTAGGCAATGCCTCATCAGGAATGCCACAGCCAGTGTCTGAAACAGTGAAAAGGATACGCGCCTGCCCTTCGACCTTTGCGGAGAAGGCGGAAGCTTCTACAGACACATGACCGCTGGGGGTAAACTTAAAGGCGTTGCCAACGAGGTTGACCAAGACCTGCTGCAGGCGCACGGGATCTCCCTCTACCCAGAGAGGGAGGGACGGATCGGTGAGATACTGGAGTTCCACGCCGGACTGTAGTGAGATGGGCTCGAAGAGGTCAACGGCCTGCCGGATAATCTCGGGCAAATTGAAAATCTCAGAGCGCATCTGCATTTTACCAGCCTCTACCCTAGACAGATCGAGGATATCTGTCAGTAACTGGGTAAGTCGGTCGGTGGATCGCAGAGCCATGGAACAATACCGTAGAGGCTCCGGATCTGTGATCGAACTTTCAAGAAGTTGGAGCATGCTGACGATCCCGTTCAGAGGAGTTCTGATCTCGTGGCTCATGTTGGCAAGAAATTCCGACTTGGCGATGCTGGCCGCTTCGGCCTGGGTTTTAGCTTGGAGCAAGTCGTCCTTGACCCGCTTGCGGGAGGCGCTATGTTCAGCCAAGTCGGCGGCCATAGAGTTGAAAGCGCCTGTCAGGGCATCCACTTCGACAATTTCAGGGACGCCGCTGACCCGCACGGTGTAGTCCCCAGCTCCAATGCGCCTGGCTGCGATGGCAATTTCCTCCAGACTCCGGCTAAGCTTCTTCCCGCCTAAAAACCAGCCAGTAACGAACGTTAGACAAACAGCGAAAAGGAATACGCCTAGGTCCACCAACAGGTTCTGCCGGGCTGTAGAGTGTACTGCAGCTACAGGCATTCCCGCGAAAAAAAACATGTAGGGCGCGCTGTCCTCATCCAGGCGGATCTGGCGAAAGGCGATGATGCGTTCAATGCCATCCGACCCCACATCGGATTTCAGACCTTCGGACCAGTCTTGTCTGGCGATCTCAAACACGGACGAGCGGACGGGCCCCCCTATGGGTGTTTTGTCGGTGGCGGGAAAGCGGTACAGACGCA
This sequence comes from Desulfomicrobium salsuginis, assembly GCF_054657795.1. NCBI lineage: Bacteria > Pseudomonadati > Thermodesulfobacteriota > Desulfovibrionia > Desulfovibrionales > Desulfomicrobiaceae > Desulfomicrobium > Desulfomicrobium salsuginis. Next base: position 1,695,106 of record NZ_BAAHYA010000002.1, read on the forward strand.
GGCCGGCATGGTCACACACGCCGACAAATGATTTGTCAGGAAAACGCATGTTCTGAAATAGTTGTTTGTAACGGTCGAGATCAATGGAAGCGAGCAGCATGCCATGGACTTGGCCCTGCGTGGTCAGCACCGGGGCGGCGAAGGGGAAGATCGGTACGGGCTGAAGCCGGCCAATCATGAATTCGCCCACGGCAAAGCTCTTGGTGCGAAGGGCGTCCCGAAAATGCTTGCTCATGGACATATTGGCAGTCATCTGGGGCCGCGTGCTCGCCACGACGTTACCCGCTGGATCGGTCAAGGTGATTCCCGCGAGGTGTGGGCTTAACTGCAAGGCGTTCGCGAAAATTTCCTTGCAGGCTTTAGCATCGGCCTGACGCACGGCCGGCATGCGGGCTACGTTATCCAGTAGCAGTCTGGTCGATAGCGTAGCCTGTTGCTGGATTTCCGCTATCTGGTTAACGAATCTCAAGAGGTCAGTTTCGGCCTTGGAAACCGAATCTTCATATTTTTGTATGCCATACAGCAGTAAGACGACAAAAGCGGGTAGAGCTGCCGCCAAAAAGAGAAAGGCAAGTGTTTTACGGATGGAACCGTGCAGAAATCGTGGCGTCATGCAGCCTCCGAATGCAAGCGTTCGCGGCGGCCGGCCTTCATGGCGCCTTGCAGGATCGTTTTCTTGGCGCGGGAGGCCCAAGCGGAGAGCGAGTACCCAACTCCTGCGCTTGTTATTAACTTTCGCACACACCCCCCTAGATGTCTACCGCGACTACGATCATGCCGTGTCTGAGGGCTACACACTGTCGACGTCAATAACGTCCTCACCCCGGATGCACTCATCTGATCCGCCGAATTTAAACTCTATTTTTTACCTCGCTGACTCTGGAAATGCTTGCGGTTCAGGTTGAAGACCAGCCAAATGGTCATGAACTGGATCGCCACAGCCAGCGCTGAAATCGTCCAGTACGCAACCGAAAACTTGTCGATAAGCCCGGCATCCACGAGCCCTCTGTTCAGCCAAAAATGGATCATCACCGCCAGTGCCACGCCTGGGCAGACGAGGGCGTAGGAGCCCGCCGACGCATCGCGTCCGTTGATGAACCTGTCCACATAGCCCAGGCGGCACAGCACGAGCCCGGTCAGGAGAGCGAAAAGCAACTGGGCCGAGAGATATTGCGACAGCATCATCAACCGCTCTGCGCCGCCGCTGGCCAGTCCGAAATGCTCGTCGAGGCCGTGGTTCTGGCGCAGGGACAGGATACCGATGATCGTCAGCAGCGGGATGAAGACCGAGAGGGTCGGGGCCGTCTCGATGTTGGCCCCGTTCTCTGCCAGGGATCGCAGGCCTAGGACCAAAGCGATGCCCGCGATGAGGACGGAGGCGATCAGAAAGAACGTCGACAGCACAAGCCCGATGCCGGCCACCAAAGGGGTTGAGGACAGCCCGGCGGGCGCGGCCAGCCCGACGCCGATCATGGCCAGGGCGAAGGCGGGCAGGGCCTGGGCAAAGGAGTTGTTAGAGGCGCAGCTGAACCCCCCGGACGTCAGTACCCGGCCCAGGAATCTCCCGAACATGCGGATGGCCAGCACGCCTATGGCCAGGAAGGCAAGTATCGCCACAGGGAAGAGATACTCCACAACTGTCCACAGACCCGGCACGAAGACCATCCCGAGGATGAAGCAGACGTTTACGCTCATGGCCAGGGCCAACGGCATGGCCAGCATCTGCGTCTCGGCGTTCGTGGAGGACAGCTGGGCATATGCGGGCGTCCGCTTCCAGAGCCCGAAGCGGGCCAGGTTCCAGAAGAGGTACTTGAGGTTCAGGAACGCGTAATAGGCTATTCCGGCGACGGCCAGGACGATCATGGTGCGGCTGGCGACACCGCCTGCAGAAAATGCGGCGACGATGTCTTCGAAGACGGGCACGGAGCGGCCGGGATGCCTGGTCCAGTGCATGAGCCACATGAAGAACGTCACCACCAGGCCTCCGGAACCCAGGGAGGTCAGAAAATACAGCGGCGAGTAGGTCTCGGACGGTCTGCCCGAAATTGCATCCATGGTGTTTCTCCTTTTCGTTCTTTGGCTGAAGCCTACTTTCTCAGACGTCGCATGCACGCTGTCCGGTCCGCAAAAAGACGAGCGGCACCCGTATGAACAGGCGCCGCTCCGCTGGTTTCCACATCGTATCTAGTCGAAGGCCTTGTCGACGCTCCAGACTTCCCAGACCTTGCCGACGAGACCGGGACCGGGCTTCAGTGTTTGCTTCCCCGGCCGCCAGCCCGAAGGCGTGGCCTGGGTGCCCTTGCTCTCGCGCACCAGCTGGAAGGCCTGGATTTCTCGCACGGTTTCAAGGACGTTGCGTCCCACCGGAGGGGCCAGCACCTCGAAGGCCTGGATGACTCCGTCCGGATCGATGAGGAAGCGGCCACGCACATCCACGCCGCCAGCCTCGTCATAGATGCCATACATCTTGCCAACGTTACCGCCGCCATCGGACAGCATGGGGAAGGGCACCGTCTTGGCGGTGATCATTTTGGAGAGCTCGTCGTCCACCCACATCTTGTGCACGAACATGCCGCCCCTCCATGTTTTCCTATGATTTTTTCAGGAAGCTCAGCCAGATCGAGCGCAGCAGGAAGAGCAACAACGAAAACGCGCCCACCGCGAATATGACATCCGGCAGCATGCGCATCCACGTTACCGTTCGGATGAACTCGCTGGACGTGATTTCAGGGCTACGGGCAAACCACAGGCCTTCCTTGACGGCGTGGTAGAACTGGAAAAAGCCCGATGGAATAAGGCTGAAGACCATCATGCCCGCCAAGCCGCCGTTAAGCCCGAAAAAGCTCCATTTCAGAAGGCTGTCCGACCAGGATGCCTTCGTGACAATATGCCTTACGGAAAAGAGCATCAGAGAGATGGCGAGCATGCCGTACACGCCGAACAGCGCCCCGTGCGAATGGATCGGCGTGGTGTTGATGCCCTGGGCATAGTACAGGACGATGGGCGGGTTGATCAGGAAGCCGAACACACCTGCCCCGACGAGGTTCCAGAACGCCACGGCCACGAAGAAGTAGATGGGCCATTTGTAGGCGTATCCTTTGCCGCCCTCGTCCACGACCCTGAGGTTGTGCGCTGCCTCGAACCCCAAGAGCGACAGGGGCACGACCTCCAGGGCGGAAAAGACCGCGCCGAGAGCGATGACGATGGTCGGGGAACCGCTCCAGTACAGGTGGTGGAAAGTGCCGATGACTCCGCTGCCGAGATACAGGAAGACGATGAAGTACACGCTGGTCAGGGCGAATTTCTTACTGACCGCGCCGATGTGGGAAAGCAGGAAAGCCATGACCACCGTGGCGAAGACCTCGAAAAAGCCCTCAACCCACAGATGCACGACCCACCACCGCCAGTATTCGGCGTCTGAAAGGTGGCTCCCCTTCCCGTACAGCAGTCCCGCCATGTAAAAAAGCGGAATGGACACCGAGCTGTAAAGGAGCATGTGCGTGAGGCCGCCGCCGTCCGTCTCGCTCTGCACGGCCGGGCGTATGGCCCGCCAGACGAGGACGAGCCAGATGATCATGCCGACGATGAGCAGGAGCTGCCAGACACGGCCGAGTTCGATGAACTCATAGCCCTGATGGCCGAACATAAACCCGTCGCCGTCGAAAAAGCCGGAGACGGAAAGCCAAGTGCCGCCCAAAGTGCCCAGTACGACGACCACCAGCGCCCCGAAGAGGACGACGACCCAAAAGGCCTGCCCTTTGGGCTCCTTTCCGACGAACGGCCCGATGAAGAGGCCGGCGGCCAGGAAGCATGTGGCGATGAAGAAGATGGACAACTGGATGTGCCACGTCCGCACCGCTGCATAGGGCAGAAACGAGGCGATGGGTATGCCGAAGAACGAATTGCCTTCCACGGTGAAGTGGGCCGTCACCGCGCCAAGGCCCAGTTGCAGGGTGAAGAGCGCGATTGCGGTCAGAAAATATATGAGCGTCGCTTTCTGGCTCGGAGTCGGCTTCGGTTCAGGGAAATCAAGTTTGAGCGTGTTCCCGTATTCGTCCTGGCCGACATAACGCTGGTAGACGAACAAGGCCCCAGCGATACCGAAAATGAGCAGGACAACACTGACGATGGACCAGATGAGAAAGTCCGGCAGGGGCTCGTTGCCGACCAGCGGGTCGTAGGGCCAGTTGGTCGTGTAGGTGTGTTCTGCGTCAAGCCTCTGCGTCCCGGCGGCCCAGGACAGCCATGCGAAGAAGACCGTCACCAGGCGCCCCTCCTCGGCCGTTCTGACGATTCCAGGTTGCAGGCCCATAGGATCGTTTCCGTTCTGAAATAGCTCCGTGTAATAGCCGGTCAAGGCCTTGAACGCTTCGGTCTGAAACTCTGTCAGGGTCAGCACCCCGGTGAGCGGATCGTACCGGTTCTTCTTCATTTCCTGCGTGACCAGGACCTGGAGCCGGGCCTGTTCGGCGGGGTCCAGTTTCTTGAAGTCGTCATGGGTGAACGCGCCGGCCCAGGCAGCGTCCAGCCCATTGTGCCGAGCGACCAAGAAGAGGCCCATGCGATGCAGGAAGTCGGCCGACCAATCGGGCGCCAGATACGCTCCGTGACCCCAGATGGTTCCGATATGCTGCCCGCCCCTGCTGTAAAAATAATTCTGGCCGCCGATGACGTCCTCGCTTGTGAAGAGGACGCTGCCTGAATGATCCAGGACCTTGGCGGGAATAGGTGGCTTTTCCTTGTTGATGGCGTAACCGCCGAAAATCAGGATGCCGAATGTCAGCGCGAGACAAAAAAAGAAGACTGCCTTCACCTTTGGACTTATCATTTTCTGCCCTCCATTGAACCAAGACAACACTCAAATGGGTGGGAAGCTCAACAAGCCTGGAAGCAACTCTCTGCCGTTCAACGACAAAGGGGAGCCGAAGCTCCCCCTGTTCTCTACTTGCCGGCCATCATGGCCGCGATATCGTCTTGCACCGTGCCGATGGGCTTCAGGTCGAACTTCTCGATGACGACCTTAGCCACGGCCGGGGACAGGAAGCCCGGCAGCGTGGGGCCGAGACGGATGCCCTTGACGCCCAAGAACAACAGCGCCAGGAGCACGGCCACGGCTTTCTGCTCGTACCAGGCGATGTCGTAGGACACGGGCAGTTTGTTGATGTCGTCGAGACCGAAGACCTCCTTGAGCTTCAGGGCGATGACGGCCAAGGAGTAGGAGTCGTTGCACTGGCCGGCGTCCAGCACTCGCGGGATGCCGCCGATGTCGCCCAAGTTCAACTTGTTGTAGCGGAACTTGGCGCACCCGGCAGTGAGGATAATGGTGTCCTTGGGCAGATTCTCGGCCACCAGGGTGTAGTACTCGCGGGACTTCTGGCGGCCATCGCAACCGGCCATGACCACGAAGCGCTTGACCGCTCCTGACTTGACGGCATCCACCACCTTGTCGGCCAGGGCCATGACCTGATGGTGGGCGAAGCCGCCGACGATGGTGCCCTTTTCCAGTTCCGTGGGCGGCGCACATTTCTTGGCCTGAGCGATCATGGCCGAGAAATCCTTGGCCCCGCCGGCCGGACGATCAGGAATATACGTAGCGCCTTCGTAGCCGACCACGCCCGTTGTGTAGAGGCGGCCGAGGTACGTGTTTTCCTTCTTAAGCGGTACCAGACAGTTGGTGGTCAGCAGGATGGGGCCGTTAAAGGCCTCGAACTCGGGATTCTGGTGCCACCAGGAACCGCCGTAGTTCCCGATGAAGTGTTTGTACTTCTTGAAGGCCGGATAATAGTTGGCCGGGAGCATTTCGCCATGAGTGTAGACGTCCACGCCCGTGCCTTCAGTCTGCTTGAGGAGTTCTTCCATATCCTTCAGGTCATGGCCGCTGATGAGGATACCGGGGTTCGTGCCCACGCCGATGTTGACCTCGGTGATCTCCGGGTGGCCGTAGGTGCTCGTGTTGGCCTCGTCCAGCAAGGCCATGGTCGTAACAGCCATTTCACCGGCCTTCATGACCAGACCGACCATCTCGTCCACGGACAGATTCTTGGTGGTCGAAGCCAAGGCTTCAAGCATGAAGTCGTCGATCTCGGGCTTGCGGAAGCCCAACACTGCGGCGTGTTCCGCATAAGCGGCGATGCCCTTCAAGCCGATGATGAGGAACTCGCGCAGGGAACGCACATCCTCGTTCTCAGTGGCCATGATGCCTACGGTCTTGGCCTTCTCGGCAAAAACCGACGCCGGTGCACTCCACGTGGCGACCTCGGGCAGAGATTCGCTGAATTCCTTGCCGTTCTTGGCCTTGTAGGCAGCCAAGAAAGAACTTTTGAGTTTATCGCGGCGGGCCAGTCCCTCCTGGATCATGGCAGTGAAGCGGGCGTCGTCCCAGTTGGCGTTGGTGATTGTAGCAAACAATCCCTGGAGTACGAAGTCGTCGTTGGAACGATCCGGCTGCCCTAACTCTTTCAAACGCTCACCATACACGGCGATGCCGCGCAGGACGAAAATCAGCAAATCCTGAAGGTTGGCCGTCTCCTCCGGTTTACCGCATACACCCTTGATGGTGCAGCCGGTGTTCTTGGCCGTTTCCTGACACTGAAAACAAAACATTGGAAACCTCCCTGTTACAGGTTGAAGATGTGATGATCAGTGGATTCGTAACGACTTCCGGCTAGTCCCGGAAGCCGCCTTCACGATGTTTCGTGGCAATGGCGTCCGCCAGCCTGTTAAGGGCTTCAAGGGTATCTTCTTTCGGCAGCCCTTTGCACAGCACCGGCTCCAGCACCTCGACCTTGAGGTTCGGGATCATGCCGGCCAATGTCTCGACGGTCTTGCCGCCCCAGCCATAGGAACCGATGACGGACAGGTACTGCGCCTTGGGCCGCAGGGCGTTGGCCAGGAAGGCTGCGTAGGCGGCCAAAGGATGCGGCCCGGCAAGCACCGTGGGAGTGCCGAGCACGATGGTGCCCGCATCGACCAGGGACATGGCCAGCTTGCCGATGTCGGTCACAGCCAGATTAAAGAGTTCCACTCGCACATCGCGCTCGGACAGGGCCGCCGTCAGATGGTCGACCATGAGTCGCGTGCTGCCGTGCATGGAGACAAAGGGAAAAGCCACCAGATTGTGCGCCGTTCCCGAAACCCAGTCCCTGTAGGAGTCAACGATCCAGCCTGGGCTATCGTAGATTTGGCCGTGGCTGGGGGCAATCATGCGGATGTCGTAGGGGCTGAGTTTTTCGAGGTTCTTGGCTATTATGGAACGAAACGGCATCATTATCTCGCCGAAATAGCGTTTTGCCGCTTCATGAACCCGCCCCTGGTCGCGCACGAAGAGATCGCTTGTGGCAATGTGCGAGCCGAAAAAGTCGCAGCTGAACAGGATCTTGTCTTCGGCCAGATAGGTGGACATGGTTTCCGGCCAGTGCACCCAAGGCGTGAGAATGAATGTGAGCGTCTTGTCGCCAAGGGAAAGGGTTTCGCCATCCCCGACCACGATGAATTTGTCTTCAGGGATGAGCAAAAGATCCATGAGCATGGACTTGGCCTTGGCGTTGGTGACGACCTTGGCCTCCGGGTACAGGTCCAGCACCAGGGCGATGGTCCCGGAATGATCCTGCTCCGCATGCTGGGAAATGACATAGTCGACCTTTTCCACCCCATCCAGATGTCCAAGCAGCGTATCGACCATATCGGGATCCACCGCGTCGATGAGAGCAGTTTTCTCGCTGCCTTCCACGAGATAGGCGTTGTAGGTTGTCCCATCGGGGAGCGGAACCAAGGAGTCGAACAGACGCCTGTCCCAATCCACTGCACCAACCCAATACACTGATTCTACAATTTTTCTCATTTTTTTCTTCCTTACTGAATTTTAGTATCAAAAATTACAGACTTGTTTCTTCCAGTTCTTTTAGCTTCATACAAAGCTTTGTCAGCTTGATTATAATAATCACAATGACTCATTCCATCTGTATACACAGAAGCACCTATGCTAATCGTTATCTTGGACTTGTCTTTTGAAAATTCTTTTTCCACTACACTCCGAATTTTTTCAGCCAAAAGTAACGCGCTTTCGTGATCTGTCTCGGGTGACAAAACAGCAAATTCTTCCCCCCCGATCCGGTAGAAAAAGTCTGTCTTTCTGATACATTGCCTGACCGTCCCTGCCATTTTTTTAAGAACCCTATCTCCTTCTGCATGCCCTAAAGAATCGTTAACTTTTTTAAAATGATCTATGTCCATTATAAGCAATGAAAACTCCCTCTTGTTTCTCTCATATCTGTCTATTTCTTCTTTGATATCCAGGTCAAATTGACTCCTGTTATAAACAGACGTCAAACTGTCATGGCAGGAGCTATGCTCGACTTTTTGTACAAAAATCTTCGATATCAAATAGAAAATGAATGACGAGCCAAAAAGGAAGAAAACATAATAGTATAATTTTTTAATATTTGAAGTTTTACGATCTGATCCAATAACTTTCCTCAACATGAGAGAATTAGAACCGCTCCAAATAGATTCACTCAGTAATGACAGTTCTTGTAAAAATTGCTGCTGTCCAGCCCTGTTTTTATACAAAACATCCTTAAATGCATTCCATTCACCATAAAGACTCTTAAAAGGCTGATATATCTCTGGGTCAAACCTAAATTCAGCCGCCTTGCCATCAGCAACGTAAATAGCAAATATTTTATCCACCTCGCTAATAGAATAATCTGCACTATCAATATTTTTAAGCAATTCAAATTTCAGAATTCTTTGTGTCGACCCACGAATAAAACCTATGTTGCTAATAAGCTTGGCATCGCGCTCCAACGAAGAATGAATCGAATATATACTCCACACAATAAAAATATTAATAATAAAAAGAATTAATGAAAAAAAAGATATCAGCTTTGATGCGAAAAGTTTTTTCATCCATCCCTCATGTTTTTATTAATACCAAAATTCAGGATAACGCCTGTTCTTTGCAAAATTATTTAAAACTAAAGCAACTATAATAAGAATAACGGCTCCGATCCCAACAGGTATAAATGCATAAAAATACCCCAGATTGTGCACAGAGTCCCCACCGATAACAGCAATCAGAGCCGTCGCTCCGCCTGGAGGGTGCAACGTTCTCGTCATATGCATTGCGGCAATGGCTGTAGATACTGCCAACCCCAACGCCAGCCAGACAATGTCTCCGACAAGCTGATATGACAACACCCCGATCAACGCAGAGATGACGTGCCCTCCAAGAACATTTCTGGGCTGGGCCAACGGGCTTCGAATCGCTCCGTAAACGAGGACCGCAGTTGCGCCAAAGGAGCCAATGAGCAAACCCTGTCCAAATTCATCCACAAACACGCCTTGAAGCAAACCGACGAGGGCTATGCCTACAAAGGCGCCGATCCAAGACCAGGCAACCTCAGAAATACCGACCCTAGGGGGGCTTTGTGTCGTCCCTTTGACCTTTTCGAAAAAATTCATGTCTTACCTCACCTCACACAGAGAACCGACGAGATTGGTTCTGGTGACAATCCCTATTGGGCGTCCGTCGGTATCACAGATTGGCACTCGGTTGATGGAATGTTTCGAAAAAAGCTCTGAAATATCCGCCAATGTCGTTTCCTTGGCCGCGACAATCGGCGGACAATTCATCAGCTCACGAACACTCAAACCTCCTAGGTCAGAAATCAAACACCCGTAAATGGTCATGCATCGCGACACGACAGCCATGAATGAGGCGGTTCCTGGCAGTCCCATCTTCTTGAGAAAATCCTTTTCCGAGACAACCCCGCAGATCGTCCCCTTCTCGTCAACAACCGGAGCACCGCTGATGCCGTGCGAAGCCATAAATGACGCAGCCTCAGAGGCGCTCATTTCACGATGAAGACAATGCACAGGAGACGTCATGGCGTCTTCCGCCTTCCTAAGTGAACGGACTCTCTTCAATGCCAAATCGTAAGCGATTGAATAAATTTCCCGAAAATCTCCAGGTGTTATATCGACGTATCCTTGCATGGAACGCATGGCATTGATGACATCATCTTCAGACAAATCCAAAGCGTCACAGTGATCCTTCATGTCACCCTCCCTATCGATTCAATCTATTGCCCTTCCTTCACCAGCCTGCTCCTCAGTCCGCCCATCTCGTATTTGGTACAACCGCTTGAATGTCGGAATGATTTTCTCGTCATGGGTCACGACAATGATCGCAGTCTCAAACTGTTTGGCCATCTGGTTCAGAATGCGAATCACGGCCATGGCCCTCTCGCTGTCCAATGGAGCGGTAGGCTCATCAGCCAGAATGACCGGAGGTCGATTGACAAGCGCTCGTGCAATGGCCACTCGCTGTTGCTCGCCTCCCGATAGCTGTGAAGGCATCGCCTGCCCTCTATGTCCGACATCAAGAGCTTCGAGCAATTCGAGGGCTTTTGTCCGGGCCTGTGCATTAGAGTCACCTGACAGCATGGGCAACAAAGCTACGTTATCGGTAACATCCAGAAAAGGAATTAGATAGGGGGCCTGAAAGATGAACCCGATTTTATCCCGTCTGAGCGCTCTCAAGTCGGGAATCAGCCATCCCTGATCATAGATTACGTCATCTCCGAGCGTCATCCTCCCGGCGCTCGGTTCGATTATCGCGCCAAGACACTTGAGCAGAGTGGTCTTGCCTGAACCGGATGGGCCAATAAGTCCAACCACCTCTCCGGGCGCGACGACCATGTCCACCCCCTTCAAGGCGTCAACGGCCGTATCACCTGTTCCGTAGCGTTTTCGCACGTCTTCGATGCGTATTCCGGACATATTACCCTCCAATTGCTTCAGCCGGGTCGACCTTGAGGGCCGCTCGAATCGCCATGACACTGGCCAACGAGCAAATGAGCATGACCGCAAAAAGGCCTCGCGCGGCGTCTTCCGGGAGGAGCAACACATATTTCGGAAAAATGGGAGCCCACAGCGTGGCGGCGATCTTGCCGACCACGAAGCCGATAAGACCAAGCCCGAGCGCCTGTTTCAGGATCATAGAGGCAATGGTCCTGTTGCGTGTCCCGATGAGCTTCAGCACGGCGATCTCCCGAATCTTGCCCATGGTCAGAGTGTAGATGATGAACGCAACAATGGCGGCGCTGACCACGGACAATATGACCAGAAACATGCCGATTTGACGGGCTGAGGTAGCCACGAGTTTGTCGACAAGAATTTCCTCCATCTGCGCCCGCGTGTAGGCTTGGTATCTGTTCCATCGCTGAATGGACTTCGCCACCTCTTCCGGCACATGGCCCGACGCAAGTCGAACCAGGACGGCATTGACGTTGGCGTTCGAGGACTGAGACTCGATGACCGCATCAAGAAGGCCGGGAATCGGCCGGTTGAACGCCTGATTCTGCGATGTCCGCCGACGGGAGCGTACTATTGCATCATTGTCCTTGAGAAACTGAGCCTCTTGGGCGTCCTTAAGCGGAATGAAGACCATTGGATCGCCGCCCGAGGAAACTGTTCGTCTGGTCAAGCCGACCACCGTATAGACATTTCTGCGAATCACGATGCGCTGTCCCAGCCGGAAGCCGGTCTTGAGATCGGCGACCGCTTCGTAGTGACTTCGGGTTATGTGTCGTCCGGCCACCAGGGAAATGGGCTGCCCCGGTTCTCCGGGACCTCCCGGCACCACCCCGACAACCATGGCCCGTACGTCACCACCGTCATGACGGACCTGCATTGTCAGGTAGGTCACGTTCGCGGCTCTCTCCACGCCCTCCATGCCAAGAATCGAACGATAGACGTCATCCGGAATCGTTGAAGACTCAGCATATGGCCCCAGGGTATCCTGCTGAACAACCCAAATATCCGCCCCGCTGTTATCCAGAAGGATCTTCGCGTCCTCGACCATGCCGCGATAAATGCCCGCCATGGAGAGTGTCACCCCGATCAGCAAGCCAAGCCCCACCCCGGTAAAGACGAACTTTCCCCATGAATGAAGAATGTCACGTCCTGCCAGACTGATCATTGTGGTGCTCCCGGGATGCGATCCACAACCTCGATGCTGCTTCCAGCCGAAAGCGTGGACCTGCTGTGTGACACGACCCTCTGGCCTGGTCGCAGCCCCTTGCGTATCTGCACAAATCCATCAAGATCACTCGCCCCAAGTTCGACAGTGACAAAATCCACTTTAGAGCCCTCGACCACCCACACCCCTGTATTGCCGGCATTGCGAAGCACACAACTCGTGGGGATGGAAGGAACAGGAGGCAATCCAGGCAACTCGACCGTAGCTTCGGCCAATTCACCGATGGCCGGCAGAGGGTCGGGCACGGACTCAAAGACGATTTTTGCGAGCAGTTCCTCGGTCACGGCATCCGCAACCGGCTCAACGCGCCCCACCTTTCCCTGTAGCGACTCGGAAGGACGGGAGCGCAGTACCAGACTGGTCGGCAAATCCACCTCCAACCCCGAAGCACGAAGTTGATCGAATCGGGCATTGATCCAGATGCTTTGCGGGTCCACAACCTCCACCACCGGTTCCCCGGCAACAACCGTCGTCCCAGGTTCAGCCAGACGTTTCGTGACCAATCCGGCAACTGGCGAAACCAACCTGACAGTCTCACGTTGCCGGGATATTCCTTGGGCTTCAGACTTGAGACGATCGTACTCGCGTTGGGCCGATTCGACGTTGGCCATGGCCGCTTCAAGCCCGCTCCGGGAAACGTGCAACTCTTCCTGGCGTGCTTCGAAGGTATCCCTGCTCACCGCTCCACTCTGCACAAGTGATTCAAAACGACGGGCCTGAGACTCGGCATACGCTGTTTTCGCCCGTAATTCTCCAACATGGGCCTTGGCGGCCTGTACTGTCGCGGCGGCACGCAGCACAGCAGCCTCTTGCGCTTCCAAACGATCATCCAGGTCCACAGGGTCCATCTCGCCAACAATCTGCCCAGGCTCAACCCTGTCCCCGACATCCACGGAAATTCCAGAAACACGCCCCGGCACGGTTGGCCCGATATGGTGAACATATCGAGCTTCGACGGTGCCGATACCAAATAGCGAAGGGCGAATGGACATTTCCTTTACCTCGAACACGACAACCGGCACGGGTGCCAGCGGACCAGAACGAAGTGCAACATAAAGAAAGGCGCCAGCAAGCAGGCTCAAGATCGTCAACAGGAGGAACTTTTTTCGGGACATGAGACCTGTCATCCATTCCTCCCAACAGCTCGACGAAACAAAGCAAATGCCTCCGAAGCACCACGGCGCATGTATTCGAGATCTTCAAAAAGCAGCGCTTTGATGATCAGACCCTGGATGGTCCCGACAAAAAGCGAGACGGCGGCGGAAGTTGAGATCTCGGCATCCACCTCGCCAGCGGCTTTCCCCTTTTCCAGCGTTGCTGACAGAAGATTTCCGTACCGCTCAAGGAGAGACCCTACTGCGATCTTCGCCGGGGTCGTTCCCGGTTTTTGTAGCTCTCCAAACAGCATGCGTGGAACACCCGGGTGTTCCACGGCAAAGGCCACGTGCGCCATGAACATAGCCTCCAGTGACAAGATCGGACTGACGGCGGTTTCCGCCGCCGCCGAGACGCGGGAATACAACTCCGTCGCGACCCACTCCATAACTGTTTGCCATATCTCGTCTTTTGTGGAAAAATGGCGAAATATTCCGCCTTGGGACAATCCCATTTGTGTGGCAATTTTGGTTGTCGTGATCTCGCTTGGATTCTGGATGGCGGCCAGTTCAAGGACAGCCTTGACAGCCATGGACCGCCGCTCCTCCGTCGATAGATACTTGGGTGTCGAAGTCATTAGATCTCCCCAAAAAAGCGATTGATTACTCACATTCGTAACGCTATCAGTATTTGTCAAGGAGCCAGCGCGCAATCTTTAGTCACGAAATACGAAAACGCCCCCACACACGAAGAACAACACATTGAAATGAAACAAACTGTTACGTTAAGAAGACTACGCGGACTCGATCGATGCCGGCTTTGCCTGAAGTCGACTTCGACCACATTTCCATACAGGAAGGTAAGCTTGTCACATTTCTAGCAGGAGGAACTGATGCGTCTTGAACAAAAACCACCCACAAAAATGAAATGGAGCCGTGTACTCCCCCCAGCCCTCGTTGGCGTTCTGCTGACGATTGGCGCGGCGGTAGCCATGAACACGACCGATCAGGCCATGTTTTGCGGGAGCTGCCATTCCATGTCCGAGGCGGCGTTAACGCACAAGCGTTCGGTCCATGCCGAGCTGGCGTGTAATGAATGCCATGCGCCCCACAATCTCATTGCCAAGATTCCCTTCAAAACCAAAGAAGGCACCCGGGACATCCTCGCAACCGTGACCAAATCGATCCCCGACCTGATTCACCCAGGCGAGGAAACGAAGGAAGTAACCCAGGAAAATTGCCAGCGCTGCCACGGTGCGACCACGTCCACCGTTGTCATGCAAAGCAAGAAGTTCTGTACGGACTGCCACCGTCACGTGCCCCACTCACCGAAAATTCCCGTAGCCAAAAGGAGTGCCGCCGATGCGTAACACCACGACCTCGATCCTCGTTCTGGCGGTAGGCTTGGCCTTGGCCCTGACCGCCTGTTCCGATTTTTCCGACCCGAAGACGCCGGAGTTCAAAACCAAACTCAAATCTGACGAAATAAAAAACTCCGCCTTTAAGGCTGAATTCCCCCTGCACTACGAGACCTACCTCAGAAACAACGAAACGGAGATCATGACCGAGTACGGCGGGTCCGTGGCCTACAACAAGCACGACAACGTCAATCCCCTGCCCGAGGGGTACAAGCACGCCCAGCCCTACCTCAAAAACCTCTGGCTCGGGTATCCCTTTAGCTATGAATACAAGGCGGCACGCGGTCACACCTACGCCATGAAGGACATCCTGAACATCGACCGCCTGAACCGCTACGACGAAAAAGCCGGCCTGCCCGCCACCTGCTGGAACTGCAAGGGCGCCAAGATGAACGAATGGATCGGCAAATACGGTGACGAGTTCTGGGCCAAGGACTTCAACGAGTTCCGCGAGGAAGTCGACATGGACGAGAACACCATCGGCTGCGCCAACTGTCATGATCCGGCCAACATGGAACTCCGTCTCTATTCGGTGCCTCTCCAGGATCATCTCAAGGCCGAGGGCAAGGACTTCAAGACCCTGTCCCGCAACGAACAGCGTGCGCTCATGTGCGGCCAGTGTCACGTTGAGTACTACTTCCAGGACAAGAGCTTCGGCGCTCCCAAGAAGGTCGTCTTCCCGTGGGCGCAGGGCAAGGATCCTGAGCAGATTTACGAGTACTACACCACCCACGGCGACACGAAGATCCCGGGCTTTGAAGGGAACTTTGTCGACTGGATCCATCCCGTGTCCCAGACCCCGATGCTCAAGGCCCAGCACCCCGAGTACGAGACCTGGCACAACGGCGTGCACGGCGCGGCCGGCGTGAGTTGTGCCGACTGCCACATGAGCTACACTCGCCTTGATGGCAAAAAGAAGATGTCCAATCACCACTGGAATTCGCCCCTCAAGGATCCGGACATGAAAGCCTGCCGTCAGTGCCACACCGACAAGACTCCGGACTATCTCAAGCAGCGCGTCATCTACACTCAGGACAAGGTCTGGCAGCAGCTCATGGTCGCCCAGGACACCTCGGTCAAGGCCCACGAGGCCATCCGCATGGCCAGCGAATTCACGGGTGAAAAGCCGGCCGATTACGACAAGCTCATGATCGAAGCCCGCCAGATGTGCCGCAAAGGCCAGTTCTTCTGGGACCTCGTGTCCGCCGAGAACAGCGTCGGCTTCCACAACCCGACCAAGGCCCTCGATACCCTGGCCAAGTCCCAGCAGTACAGCCAGAAAGCCGTGGACATCGCCATCAAGGCGGCAGCCTTCACGACCGCCGAAGCACTGTCCCAGGACATCAAGGAACTCGTGCCGCCCATCATGGAACACAGCCGCGAACTCCAGATGGACCCGGAACACATGGCGAGCCACAAGTGGTTCAAGTATCTGAAGATCACGCCCAAGGCCGAGCGGGTCTGGGATGAAAACAAAAGGATCAAGCCGGTCGCAACTGCCGGTTAATGCTGGCTGAAATAGGCACCTTTGATCAGGGCTCTGGCTGCCAGCCAGGGCCCTGATTGTTTTTAAGCAGGTGAAACATCTCCAAATATCCAGAAGAACCGGGTCTAGAGCATCTTGACAGACTGATCAGATCCAACTCCACAAATTATTGACCCTGATTGACACTGCTCTGAAAGCAAGCAAATAAAATGTACAATCGTATTTTTCGCATTACCTATGTGGCATGACGATTTTGTTCAGCAATAACCGCAAGGAGAAACATCATGAAGAATATCAATCTATTCGAAGCCAATGGGTTCAACGACCTGGGCCTCAAGAAGTTATTGGTCCACGAGTCTCCCTATTTCAAAATCCTGAACTTCAACTTCCGGGCAGGCCAGCAATTGCCCATCCACTCGCACGACATCGAGGGCCAGCTGTCCATTCTCGTCCTGGAAGGCGAAGGCGAATTTCTGGCGAAAGACGGAACCCTGCCGGCCAAAGCCGGCGATGTTCTCGTCTGTGACATTGCCGTACCCCACGGAATCAGAGCGATCACCGACATGCGCACCGTGGTCACCATTGCCCCGCCTATTTGAACGAATCCGAAGGGCGTGATGTAGAAGGATCATGCCGGTCGCTTCTGTTGGCTGTTGACTTAAGAATCGAAAGTATTTGGTGAGAGTTTTGGTTAGAGACAGTCCACAGTCTCATGAACTGAACGCCCACAAATTCTCCAATGACATGAAAATCGACAGGTCAGTGCCAATAAAAATGCCGCCGAAGTTTAAGGCTCCGGCGGCACACAACCCTTCTTAATTTACAAATATTACATAACTCTCTTAAGCTCGGAATAGGCCCCTTCAGTATTCAACATGACCTTGACCTGCTTATCGGATCTATTGCGCCAAAACCATCCATGTTTTCCATCAAAAGCAGCAGTGATTGTACCTTCCGACTTTGCGATGTTCTTTCCTTTACCGTATCCATGGTAAAAATCCTTCGGGGCGTTTACTGGATCTCCATGTACATCGACATTAACGAGACCATCTGACTGCCACTTGTATGCAACAGAAGCACCTTTATTCATCGTCAATTTTATCTCAGCGCCTTGCCCAGGATCAAGAATGATACTGACCTCATCCTTCGTGATGCTGGCGTCCGCTGAAACAGGAGACAATTCTGACTGTTCCTGGGCGCTACCATCCTTCTCACTCGCAGAGGGATCTTGGGCCGCTTCAACTTCAAAATCAGAAATGGCAGGCACATTTTCCATGGCCGCCACGATCTCTTTTTCCGCCCTCATTTCCTCAGCCAAAGCCATCTTGACCCGACCCATGTCGGTCAACCCCAACACCTCACCCGCCCCGGTCGGATCGATGCCGTATTCACTAGGCAGAACCGTGGTTATAAGCAGCACTGCGGCAACAATCATTGCAATCACCGTAGAACGAATCAACTGCCTTGATGTCGGCAAATCATTGCTGACGGGCATATTCTTATTATACATGTATCAACTCCTTATTTATGCGACGAAGAAGAAACCTGTCATCTGGAATCCGGCAAGCATGAAGCCGGCAGTCATCAATGTGACATTGGCTAAATAGGCATGCTTTGTGAAACTGGATGTTCCACGCCAATATCCCATGATAATGAGTATCCCGCTCAAGGCCAACAGTTGCCCTATCTCGACCCCGACATTGAATGCGACGAGATTGGCCAGCAGGCCGTCCGGGGACACTTCGAATTCCTGAATCTTCGTCGCCAGGCCAAACCCGTGGAACAAACCGAACACGACTGTTGCGACCTTGGTATCCGGCTGAAATCCGAACCAGCGACGAAAAGCGCCGAGATTGTCCAGCGCCTTGTACACAACCGACAAGCCGATGATGGCGTCGATGAGATATGCGCTCACGTTCACGCCCATGAATACGCCGGCCAGCAACGTTGAAGAATGCCCTATGGCGAACAGGCTGACATATATTCCGATGTCCTTGAGACGGTAGAGAAAGAAAATAACTCCGACCAGAAACAGAAGATGGTCGTACCCCGTCACCATGTGCTTGGCGCCGAGATATATGAACGGCAAGAGCTGCACCCCGCTGATAGCCTGGATGTATCCCTTGTCCCCCGTCGTAACGCCATGGGCAAAAACGTCAGTGCTTACAAGCAACAAACACAATATGGACAGAAATGGTAACCGCACATTCTTAAAATGGCGCAGCAACACATCTCTGCCGTGAGCAAAGATATGATACATAAAAATCCTATATTAAGGTTTAAATTCTGATATTTTGAAGAAATTCGAACTAAAGACAAAGTTCCGGAGGGCGATCTATTGAAGAAATCGGTGTTGATTTATAAAGAGAAAAATAACTGTCGAATATAGAAAGATGAAACATTTCACAAATGGAATCAACTGTCAGAAAGTCAGAAGACCTGCCAATATGATCAAAATGAACATGACTGGAGTCGCCAAAGTGTGAATGGGTTGACACAAAATGCACGTCATTATGATGCTGGTGATCGACAGCGGCGAGCTGCATCACAAACACGACAATCACAATCAGACATGAGACTTTAAGTGAGAAACGAAAAAACATTGGAACCAATTATCGCACAAGGCATTGTCGGGCAGAATGATACTCAAATGGGCAGGGCTACCAAAAGATTTCCGCCCGTTTCATGGATTGCGCCATGTTTATGCCTCTATTTTGGCTAGTTCTGGCGAAGTTGACATGTATACATTGCAAAAACTTCTTACGCACAAATCTAGCGAAATGACGCAAAGATATGCTCATTTACGTGACGAAACACTGCAAAAAGCAAGCTCTATTATCACAAAAAATTTTCAAATTAAAAAGGCTGACATCTAGCGACACCAGCCTTTTTAATCATAGCTTCACTTATTTTGCTTACTTCGCAACAATGAAGATACATTCCTATCAATTGGCAAAATATAATCGTGAGCTGCAACAATAACATTATCGAAATTACTCACGGCTTTAAGGTTAATATAAACAAAATTATTTGCAACTGAATATGTCCCAACTACAACCGCTTGCGCTCTATGATTTCTCATTACTTCAGAAATTTCACGAGACAGCAGCAACTCCCCTTCACTTCGCTTTACAAATATATTACTTCTCAATTTCAATTCAACTACCTGATAACCGAGATTTGTCAGTCTCGAACCGATTTGTTCAGAAATCGTTCTTCCAAGCCGTGACGATTCTGTCAATTCATCAATATTTACAATTGTCGAAACAACTAATGGGACACGATTATCAAGCTGCTGAGTCAAAGATGACATTAAAGCATCTGTAGCCTTATAATTCGCCTCAACAAACTTACTATTAGCAGCATCTGCATATGTCGGATCAACCATAATAGACTGCTGCGCTCCAGCAACACATCCAGAAACAAACAGTAAAGATATTATTGTTAAAATAATTTTTCTCATTGTCCCACCACCTTCAAATCTCGAACAGGAATTTGCTGCGCCTTTGGCAGAAACAGTCGAATATCTTCACCATCAACATAGTAAACATCACTCTTTCTCATTCGATAATTGCCATTTTCAACAATTGACGTATTAACAATTAATTCAGAATCTGTAGGCCCATCAGTCAAATAGGTCCAAGTTGAACCGTAATCTTCGCTTCGACCGTTTTCTTGCAAATTCCTCGAAACAAGAACCATAGATTGAAGCGGTGAATATTTTCTGTCAACCCCATGCCTTACAACTTGAGTATCGTATTTAATCAAAACAGCATCATTTGGATTTTCTGTAACTAAAATTCCGCTATTTACCAAACCTGTTATTACAAAATTTCGAAATGCTGCATTGAATGCTGAATACCCATTTTGACTTGATTCAATAAAAACAGGTCTACCTTTCAAATCATCATTGTAATCTAAAGATCTTTTCGTTTCAGCGACAACATCATTTGCAATAACGTCCCAGTGGTGTGGAGCACGCAATTTCTTTTGAGTGCTCAGAGAAAAATTTTCTGCAACTGGAACCTGATTCGCGCACCCTACTGCGCTACAAACAATCAACACCACAGCACATAGCCACCTTCCAGCCATAAAGAACCTCCTCGTTCGCCTACATTTGATCATGGAAAATTTAACGCCATCTTCACCAAAATCCACATTAAGGTCACTTATGCTTTAGAATTTTCCGAGCCAGAGCTATCATAATTTCGAACTAAATCAACTTCATTTTCATGTATGACAATATTTTTAAATTATGCCTCATAAATCAGACTAACTATGTAAGAATTGCTTTTAAATTTTGTTTAAGAAAAAAAATTCTTACAACTTAAACTGTTACATTTTTAAAAGTCACATATTTTTGTATGACAGCTACAATATCTCGTTGAGCAACTTTCGAGATTCCAATCAGCGGTATCAATTCTAAAAGTAAAAATTGTTATACCCTTTCTGGGCACAGTTATGGGCACGAGAAATCGTGTCCATAACTATTTGTTTTCGATGTTTTGGGCACACTAGTTGTTTACATCTAGATCTTTTTTGGGCACGATCAGCCCTTCAAAACGCGAATTTCAATTTCGAGGATGCCGATGAAGGGACGTCACGTGGGGTATGTCAGGGTCAGCACACACGACCAGAACACAGTCCGCCAACTGGCCGACTGTAAGGTCGATTTCTGGAAGATTTATGAAGAGAAGGCATCCGGAAAGAATACTGACAGGCCTGAGCTCTTGGACTGCCTATCGCGCCTTGACGAGGGCGACACCTTGTGGATCCACTCCATCGACAGACTCGCCCGCAGCCTTCAGGATCTGCAAAACATTATCAGTCAGCTGATTGCAAAAGGCGTCACCGTAAAATTCGTGAAGGAAAACCTGACGTTCACCAAGGATAACCACGACCCGTTCACCAAGCTGCTTTTCGATGTCCTGGGCAGCTTCGCGGAATTCGAGCGCAATATCCTTCGGGAGCGTCAACGTGAGGGCATTGAAAAAGCCAAGGCAGCGGGAAAATATGCCCATGGAAAAGGCGGCAGGAAAAAAAGCGTGGACCGGGTCAAGGTACGCACCCTTAGAGAACAAGGCATATCGTTTCGCAAGATCGCTGAACAACTTGGGTGTAGTCTATCCAGTGTTCAGCGTGTCATTTACGGCGAAAAGCAGTTACCTACTCTAGCGGTGAATGTGGAGGTATGACGAATATTCCTCCCATGCATTCCTTGTGAAAAATTAATTTTTCTGCGCGACAATTGACATAGGTACGATTTATGCTTGAGTATCACCTACATAATTATCCCAACTAATCAGGAGACTCCATGGAAAATTATCTCAAGCAAGCAATCGAAATCGTCAAAGCCCAGGCATCTGTCCGTAAAATGAACGAGGAAGAGATCACGTCCATGATCAAAGCCTTGGCTGGGAGCATCCGTGGAGCAGCAGAAGGTGTTGCACCTGCCGTCGCGACTGAAGCTGCTGTCGACCCCAAAAACGCCATCCGAGAAAAAAGCGTCATCTGCTGTGAGTGCGGCAAGTCATTCAAAGTTTTGACGAAGCGTCATCTGGCGACACACGACCTCACCCCTGAACAGTACAGAGAAAAATACGGCTATAAGAAAGGAACGTCCCTGGTGGCAAAATCACTGGCCCGTGACCGCCGCAAGACGATGCAAGGCATGAAGCTCTGGGAAAAACGCAAGAAGGCACCCAAGGCCGAATAAGTAGATCATCAGGCCGGGCTCCCCCTCACCAAGGGAGCCAGCCTCTTGCTCCCTATCATCGGCGGACACCGCCTCTGCTGAACCTAAGCGCACGAGATACCCATGTGCGGACGATTCTCCCTTCCAGACGAACCAGCGGTTGCCCATATCCTGAAAATTGACCGCTGGAATTGGCATTGGCCGGAACCGCGCTTCAACGTGGCTCCGACAACCCTTGTGCCAATGGTCCTCAGGGCCGACGATGCTCTGTTGGAACTGAACGGCGCGCGTTGGGGGCTCATTCCCCATTGGTGGAAGAAGGATGCGCCGCCATCCCTGACCTTCAATGCCCGGTCCGAAGAGGCGGCGGAGAAGCCGACCTGGCGGCACAGCCTGCGCAGGTTGCGCTGCCTGATGCCAGCACGCGGGTGGTACGAGTGGAATGAAAAGGAACTGGTCAGGAGCGACTCGGGCCGGCAGGTGAAGCAGCCCTACTACATCTGCGCACCGAATGCGGAAGCCATCGCCTTCGCCGGGCTTTGGGCCGTGTGGACAGGGCAGGACGGTACTCAGGTGCTTTCCTGCGCATTACTCTCCATGGAGGCAGCGCCAGCCATCGTTCATATCCATGACCGCATGCCTGTGGTCCTCAAGCCCGAACACTTCGATGTCTGGCTGGACCCGAACACACCAGAGCAGGCCGTCCAGGAAATCATCGCCGACTCACGGAATGAATTCGACAGCTACCCCGTGAGCATCAGGGTCAACAACACGCGCAACGACTTCCCGGAACTGCTCGTGCCCCTCAAAGCCTGATTTTACTGCGCCACGCAAACGTTCCAGGCGGATTCCCTCACAGACAATCACCGATGGCGATGCCTGGCTCGATGGTCTTCAGAACAGCAGACGAACCGCTTTGCGCAGAAATTTCTCGACCCACGACATCGACGTCCCCCTTTCATCACGGCGCCACTGCCACGGGGGTGTTGGATCCTTGTCGGCCCACAGCCCTGCCCCGCTCGACTTCGCTTCAACTTCGAGCCCGCCCCATTCGCCACACACCCAATCCTTGCAGTATTGCCTGTACAGCCAGGCGTGGCCGGATCGCAGCTGCGCGGCATTGACGTCCTCTGCGTCCACAAAGACCCGCGCCACGGTGCGTCCATACCTGTCCGTATCCATGACTTCGATTTGCACCGATTGCCTGTACACCATCGACGACAGATACTGCTTCGAGGCCTTACCGAACGGCTGGCCGGACTCGGGAGCGTCAATGCCGTAAAGCCGGATTTTCACCTGCTCTTGCCCGTCACGCAGGACGGTGATCGTGTCGCCGTCGGCGATTCCGACAACCTTGCCGGTCCATGCCCACCCTGCTCCGGCTTGGAGCAGGACGAGTTGAAGAAAAAGAGCTGCCCCGACCGCGATGGTACCCATCCACCTTTTACACCTCATTTCCGGATCAGCCATCCCTGATTGCGGTTATTTCACCAGCGGCAATTCCGCCCGCTCACCTTAAAGACACTCGCCTTTCATATCAACGATAACAACTATCAACCTGTTTTTACGTATTAATAATCATACACAGATTTTTTATGACACTTTACAAAAACATAAAAAATGTCGCATAAAGAATCCGTGAACACATACGAAAACAAACTTAGCATAGACGAAGTCAGCAGCCTAACTTCGGTGTCACCAAGGACTGTAAGATTTTACATACAGAAGGGACTGGTAGACCGCCCCGTGGGACAGCGCAAGGCAGCCTACTACACGCGGGAGCATGTGCGGCAACTACTGGAAATCGAAAAGTGGAAAACTGCCGGAGTGTCCCTGGAAGCCATTCGAGGGATCATGTCAGGGCAGCAGACAGTAGCTGGAGTGCCAGAGCAAATGCGGCGCCCTGGTGAGGTCCGCCTATGTTCGAGGATATGGCTAGCACCAGGCTTGGAACTTCATCTCGATCCCTCAGAAATCAGACTCGACGTTGACCAGTTGCGAAGTCTGACTGCAAAAATCGCCGACCTAGTATCGTCTATGACCATCAAGGAGTGAAGCGCATGTATTTCGACAACACTGCTCCAAACATGAAAACAACACAGTCCCACAGCGTCTGTCTGCAAGGCGCAAATGTTCACGTAAATATCCACGACTATCTAGCCCATACTTGCATGACCTACAACTTTCTTAACGAAGAAGTCGAAAATATTGAGGCTGTTTACACCTTCCCCCTGCCCATCGACGGCGTGCTCACCGCTCTGCACGTTCAGATCGGCGAGCGCGAGATGCACGGCGTGGCCGTGGAGAAGAGCCAGGCACAGGAGGACTACGAACAGGCCATCAGTGAAGGCGACTCCCCCATCATGCTGGAGCGCATCGATTTGGGCCTTTACTGTCTAAACGTCGGCAACATCCTTGCTGGTGAGCAGGTCGTGGTGACTATTGAATTTATGGAGGTATTAACCCTGAAGGCCGACGAGGTGCGATACGAACTGCCTACCACTCTCGCCCCACTTTATGGCAGTCCAACTGAACGCGGCCTGGAACCACACCAGTATCCGGTCAACGATCTTCTCATAGATAATCGCATGACCATTAAGATTGATATAAAAGGCAGCTTGGCTGATGCGAACATCCTGACCCCAAGTCATACCACCCTTCTGACTAGAGCAGAAGGCCGAACCTGCTTAACCTTTTCTGGACCAGTTCCCTCAATGGACCGAGACTTTCTAATAGTCTTCCACTCAGAAACTCTTCCCCGGGCTTTTGCCCTCAGCGCCAAGGACAAGGACTGTTACGTGGTACTAGCTGGATTCACACCTCAATTCGTCACTGCCGCGCCCGCGCGAAGCATCAAGATAGTTGTGGATTGTTCAGGCTCAATGGGCGGGGAGTCAATCCTTCAGGCTAAGGACGGCCTGCTCAGAATCCTGGACCGGCTAAGACCCGAAGACCATTTCAACATTATCCTCTTTGGCTCTTCCAGTACTGCTCTCTTCAACAGGCAGCAGCCAGCTGAAGAGAAACAACTCAAAGCAGCTAGGATTATGGCACAATCTATGACTGCGGACATGGGAGGCACAGAGATGGCGGACGCATTGGTAAAAGCATTGGCTTCAACTTCGCCGGAAGGCTTAGCTGAAGACATCCTGCTCATCACGGACGGCCAGGTCTGGAACGTTTCATATATCTCAAACAAAATTGTCAGACAAAAGCATCGGATTTTCAGCATCGGAGTAGGTTCTTCAATGGAACGCGGAGTACTCTCCACCTTATCCTCGAAGACTGGTGGTAAAGCCATCTTTGTCAGCCCACATGAGGATATGGGCAAAAAGGTTTTTCAACACTTTAAACGAATGACTCTGACTTCGACAGAAAAACCAATATTAGATTTCAATGGACTCACTCCTTTAGATCTTGCCCCAAGGAATCTAGGACCAATATTTAACGGAGACATGGTCTTGACCTGTGTTTGGCTAAGTACGCTACCAGAAGGGATAAGTTTCAATCTCAAAACACCGACTGGTCCTATTTCTCTATATACATCAATCAGAAAAGATAAAGAAATAAGCGAACTGCGCCGATTTGCAGCGGCCATGAAAATCCAAGATGTTCCAGATACGCAAGCAACATCCCTAGCTCTAGACTTCAATTTACTTAGCCCATATACTGCATACGTTGCTATTCTTAAAAGAGATAACACTGAAAAATCAATTATTATACCAAAGCTGAAAAAAATCCCCCATAACGTCCCAAACAGTTGGGGCGGTATAAAAAGTGGTAACGGGCAAGCAACTAGCTTCATAGCGCCTATGTACTGCCGTGCACGAAAAATCGATCAGACATTAAATAATTTAAATAAAGAGAAAACATATATATGGCAGGAAGAGCTAATAAGTACTGCGATCAATTTCGCATTTATTTATTTTAATGATGAGAAAGGAATTGATTTTAAAATTTTAGAATTATGGAAAACACCAAAAGATATTTTAGAAAAACTCCGCAATGTGCAGGAAAGTATACCACAAGCAGATCGAACAACAGAAAAAAATCTAGGCTTTGCCTTCATCATAGCCATTGCCAAGAAATGTAAAAAATTTTCGCGCAACGATATACGATTAATCCGCAAAACATATGGCCCCGAGAAAGCAATACTTACTAAAGGAGTAATAACAAAAATTGAAGAAATTGCGACGGAATGTGTCTCAGATCAGTATCAATCATATGACAAAAAGAATAGCATTTTGGAATTACTTGGCAAGATGTTTAAATCGCTTTCAAAACAAAACTTTATTCCTAAATAGCTTAAAATTATTATTCGACATACAACCGTGATTAACTTTCATAATCTAATATCGACTAAATTTATTTATAAAGGAGTATAAACATGGAAAACGAAATTAAGTGCCTATCATTCTTAAATGGTGAAACGATTATTTGCACAATAAAAGACGGTGTCATATTTAATGCTTTTAAAATCGATACATATACTGATAAAGAATCAAAAGAGAGGAGTTTTATATTCATACCAATACTTAAATGTAAATATGACCAAAATTTAAACACAGAAGAAAGTAAAAATATTCTTAATAACAATAATCTTATTTCTTGTTATGAACCAGCAAACACTGTTAAAAGTGCATACAAGTATTTTATTGAAACGGAACAATTTGTTGGACAAGTAATGATGAAATACTTACGCGAGTGCGGACCATCTAAAGAATGGGTCGATAATCTAAACAAAGAACTCGAAGAAGCAAATGCACATTTACCAAAAAAAAAGCCATTCTCTGATGGCAACATAATTAAAGGCGCTTTTGGCCCACACTTCGAAGTAATAGAAGAATAGGATGCTAAAAATTATGATATTTCGAAAAAAAGAAGCAAATCACGCTCTCGTATATGGCGAACTCAATCAATCTAACTAGAACTCATGCTGATTTGGAGTCCCGAACGTCTGTTTTCACCCAGATTCGGGTATGACGATTCCTAGGGCCGCTTTGATGGACGATGTACCTGAAGAGCCTTCAGGATAGTGGGTGTGCCGACAATACATAGCAACGACTTCGCTCGAGTTGCACCAACGTAAACTGTTTCCCATTGTTCTTCATCGATCACCTCGTCTCCCAGCCATAAAACTACCGCCTGCGACTCTAAGCCTTTGAATCGAGCTACTGTGTCAACCAATACCGAGCGACGAGTACCGTGACCTTCCATCGCCCACGCGATACTGCCATGAATGAGCTTTGATCTGAGTAACTCGTAGACATATGCTTTGGGCTTCTTGGCAACGAGAACTACGACATCTTGCGGACGCAAAGCCTCGTCCACCAACCATCCTTTTACGCGACGTGCGACGGCGTTGGCCTGCTGCTCATCACCGTCAATCGCTTCACGTTCTACAGCGGGACCTGGCAACTCTGGCCCGTCGATCATCTCTCCGGAATAAAATGCGTAACCTACGTCATGAATTGGAGATGTATTTCGGCAGTTAGATGTAAGGTAGTATGGATCATCCGGCACCGGCAGGTTGCCATGCCGGGGATACAGCGCCTGGTTCTCATCGATGAAAATATAAAGGAAGCCGCTGACTTCGTCGCGCAATAGCTCCTCAATTGCGAACCAGTATTCGTCACTGAAATCCTGCGCCTCATCAACAACAATTGCGTCGAACTTCTCTTCGAGCAATTCATTTGATAGTGCTAGTGCGTATGGCATTTGAACGTCAAACTGATGCTTGACGCTGTCTCCTGGATAGGCGTCCTGTGCCTCCGCCAGCAGATTTCGCCCGGTCGATGCCATGGCCTGTCTGACCCGTCTATCGCAGAGTTGATGAAAACTTAGGACTAAAATCCCTTTTTCATCTTGAAGCCCAAATGCTAGAGCGTCAGCCAGTGGCCGGTTATAGCAAAGCAGAAGTATCTGAAAGCCAGCCTGAGCAAGTTGCCGTGCTTTCTCAACCGCAATCAGCGTCTTGCCGGTTCCTGCCCCACCCGAAATGACGGCTCGCTTTCGGTTGCCAATTGTTCTCAGAACTTTGGCTTGGTTTGTCGTCAACCGAATGCGTTGCTGCTCAACATCATCAATAGTCGATCGAAGTGCTGGGCGAACCTCTATAGACCGACGTAGAATTTCTTCCGCAAGCCTGACGCCTTGCGAACCGAGCGGATCATCGCCTGCCTGCCTCCAGAATTGACACACACTATCGAACCACGCTCCAATCGCAGCGATATCTTGAGCCACGCCGATGATAGCGCGTGGCCGATCAGGTCCTTGAAGTGTCGTCGAGTCGTTGATGTCTGGAAAGAAGACGGCGTGGCCCAGTGTCAGGCGATTGCCTTTCCACTGTCTCCAAGCAGAGTGGCCGACCAGTTGGTCAAGCAAGGCGTGTCGCTCGTTCGATGCTTGGCGGAACGGATCCTTGATTTCGTGCCGCTCGCCGCGTCGGTCGACGGAATACCACCTGCCTGATCCGGCGTCGTGAGCGATACCGCCACCCTTGACCTCCACGGCAAAAATGCCCACTTGCGGGGCAAGTATCGTGAAATCGGCTTCACCTTCCCGTACTCTTCCGCGCGCGTCACGGTAGATCCAGCCCGCGCTGTGAACGACAACGATCTCGTTCGGCAACTGATCCCGACAGGCTTCATAGAAACGGGCCTCAGCTCGTGAACGGAACGCCTTGAGCTGCTCGTCGTTGAGTAACGGGATCATTCGAGCCATAGCTATTCCTTCGACAGGGTCATGGTGGCTGGATTGAAAACTTTATTGACCTGGCCGCTTTCGAAAACGATATGGAGTTTGTAGAATTGACCTTTTTTCCGCACACTTAATATTCGTCCTTTGCCGAGCCCAGGCAGATCGATATTTAGGCCTGCTTCGGGCTTCATGGGGACTGCGGCTTCGCTATGTGCGGCGGATTTCCATCCGGAATCGAAGCGGAACTGCTGTGTCAGGCCGTAGGGATTGTTCAAGAGATACAGCGTGCGCCGCTTCTCATCGGTCGCGTACTCGACAACGCATAGCCAGTAACGCTCACCGCGACGTTGAGCTTCCGCCAATTCGGTGGGTGTCAGAGCGACGCCGTCTTCAGTCCATGCCCCGCTTTGCCCCTTGACCTCGATGAACTCATCTTGGTCTTCGTGGGATACGGCCTTGATGTCGAAACCAGGATTGTAGTGAGGCATAGGCATCAAGGACTTCCAGCGAGCGCTCTGTGTCGCCATGAAATAGTCGACAGCGGCTTGAGCGGTGGCATCACGCGCCGCGACTCTTGCTGGATCTTCTTCTTTGCTTGCCCTCTCAGCATCAGCGGGAGAATCAGCATAGCTCATCAGTCGACCTCTTTTGGTGCGAAGGCCCCCTCCCTGCTTTCGGGCACGTCTACCACTCCCGCCTACAGATCGCTCGGATCTAGTCCCAAGTTGTGACACCGGCCGACTGGCACCATACGGGCCGGCAGCGACCAACCCGGAAGAGAGCGCAGTTTCTCCCTGTACCCCTGAGGAAGGGGCGCTCTGATCCGTCTCCCTGGTATCCTTCGTGTGCAGCACCGACGCAGGGCCTTCTGCTGAAGGCCTTTCGATCTCCTTATCCAAGGGTATACTCCCACAAGCAGGGGGTGAAGGCGATACCTCTTTGGAAGATTCTTGGTTCCCCGCCAGAGGTGAAACACTCGCTAAACCAGTAACCGCCGATTGTTGATCCTCTGGGGATGCAGCACCAGCTGGCTGACTGACCGCAGATGGTGTCCCAGCATAAGCAGGAATATTGTCATCGCTACTGTCTGCGCCAATTTTCTCAAAATTCTCAGGATCCTGGGCATTCATATCACGAACATCATCGGGAGTTGAGCCTGCTTGAGGCTCTGACTCTTCTCCCCATAGTGCCTTTTCGACGTCCAAAGGGAGTGGGCTGATTAGGCGAACTTTTAGGAAGTCTTCAGCTGCCTCCGCATCTTCAGCGAGCAGCAACCGGCTGATAATGTCGGCGAGCTCGTCAGGCGCCCCCAGGAACTTGCAGATTTCTATGGCAAGTTGGTCCTTTATCGATTTCGCGCCACGCTTGATCAGTATTCTGTTTCCTGTCGTTGTAATATCCCAGATCGCCATTCGTGAAACACTTGCAACGGTCACTTCGAGCCGAAGGCCGGAAACTTCGACGATTTCGAAGTTGCGAAGGCGTTCAAATAACCCCTGATCAAGTGAAGATTCAAATCTCTCGAGATTCTTACAGTAAAGAGCACGTCCGATATAGACCACCACTGATCTAAGCTTTGCGGTAAGATCTTCCCTTACCTGACCGCCATCCGCCTCTATGACTTTAACCTCGACAGAATTTGCAAGTGACTGAACCTTCACCGAGTTGAGCAGAGAGCGCACCCTCGGCAAATCCTCGAAGGGCACAACAAAGAGGGAGATGTCTTGGTCACTGGCGAATAGCGCCCCCAATTCTGGTGAATCATTAACGAACAGATTCTCATCATTCGCAACGAGTGCTCCATGCTGATTTAGGAATACGGCCTCAGATAAAAACGTGTCGAGCCAGTCGGGTGTCGGGATCTCTTTTCCTGTCTTGGGCGTCAAGTCACGACTTGCTCGCTTATATATGTCAATCGCTTCGCGAACTCTCTCTTTCTTAGACTCGACCTCACCTAGCCTTGAAAGGACAGCCACCATCTGGGATGTTGGCACCACCTCGGGGACCCCCAACTTGTTGATGAAGAACCCGGAAAAGTCAGGATACTGCCTCTGCAGCGGTGGATAGAACGAGTCTAGGAAGCTTCCGCTGGAACGCCACACGACTTCGGCGGGACGTGCCCAAATCGCGTGAGGCTCCTTTACTCTAATCAGCCCCTCCTGATTAAAGAACTGCTTGATCAAGGCGCCATCCTTCTCCCAGAGCCACTCCAGTTGTCGGTAGATTGCATGAAGCTGCTTCGTAGTATCCCCGCCGGCCGTTTTGAGTTGTTTAAGGCGCTTTATGCAAGCATTTGTATCAGCTCTATACGTAATACGACAAGCGTCTAAAAGTTCTACATGTTTTAGATCTGCATCAACGTAAACTATTGTATCACCGAACAGCTGTGTTATTTCCTCATTTTTGTAGTAGGCATCACATAACAAGATGTTTGCATGACTCTTTGTTGGCGCCTCCATCGAATATAGCGCTGCCTTAAAACTAGTGTCTCTTGTAGCGCCTCCTCTTAACGTATAACTTAGACTTCCGGAATAATCAGACCAATTCTGATCGATACACTCTAAAATAGTCTTTCGTACGGAAGACTGAGAAGATTTTAAAAGTTTTTGCAATTCTGCGGAACACTGATAGTCACCATTGTGTAGCTTAAGAATACGTGGTCCTTTAGAAACTCCAATTTGATAAAAGAATTGCCTCCACGATTTCGCTTCTTCATCAGAGTTATTAGTTGTAATAGACAAATATTCTGGAGATATGAGCAATTCATCTGAAGAATTATTGCTAAATAAACTTTCGATACAGAATTTTGGCCGATACTCTTTGCTAAGATATACTGATGCTGCCCGACCAAACGTCCACACTCCATCTATTTTTTTCTTAGTTCCGATCTTGATACAGTCACGAACGGCATTAAGTGCATCCTCTCGTGACTTTCCCGCGCTGACGGCGCCGGAAAGATACTGGTCGAGTTTGTGCTTGATGTATCGGAGATGACCAAGCAACGCTTTCCATTCAGATTCTATCCATTCTTTGCCACGGTGTCTGGGAAGGATATGCGAATTCACCAAATCGAAGGCATCATCATTCTTCACGTTGAACGCAGAAAAGAATTCGTCGATTTTGGTCGAGTGCGACTTCGCTTCGCTAAGCAGTTCGCTGTCGATGAGCGTGAGTTCGTGCTCGAAGCCGTACTCCGTACTTCGACTAAGTGGATAGAAAGCGCTGGTTATCGCGGGCACAACAAATGATCCCGTACTTGTCGGAATGCATGCGGTCGACATTAATCCGGCCTTGAGCAGAGCGGTTCTGTCCAAGTCAGCAAGATAGGCATACCACTTAGCCTTCCACTCTTTTGGCTGGGCGCTCAGCCACTCACCGTTTTGCCTAAACACGTTAACAATATCATGGTAATTAATCTGTTTCGCCCCTAAGCGTCTCAAAAGTGCTTCATTAGCTTCCACGCGGATATCTACATAGTCGAATCCAAAAAGCTCCTGAGCGGTGGAAGGTGGAAAGAGCTCTTGAAACTCCCGGCTAGCGATTCGAAGTTCATTCGGAATTCGCCAATTACCGCTGGCAGAAGGTAAACATTTCGCCCCTGAAAGGAGCGCTTCGATCTGGCTGATTACTGGCTTGAAGAAGGGGTCGACGATCTCCGAGCTGTTCGGAATAAATTGAAGGTAACTGAATGAAAGAGCCTCTGTTTTCTTGAACTCATCAATAGCATCAACGAAAGCTTTCGCGATAGAATCGCGGAGGCGTTGGTTCCACTTGCGGTCAATATGAATGTTTTCGCGGCTCGAACTGAGTATGAAGTCCGCCTGAATGGAAAATTTGAAACCAAATCGACGAATAGGAAGGAACGCGAAAACCTGCGAATTCGATTGAGGGTTAGCCTTCCCATTCGGATCAACGGGAAACGCAAGCACGACATAGGAGATATCCATATCCGACCGCTTCTCGTCACTCGCGTCGTGCATCGAAACAGGCATTGAGTGCCTAAGGAAGCGCGACTCTTCACTGTGAACCCTGCCATCCTCCTCGACAATAATACTTGCAAGGTCGGAGAAGCTCGCTTCGTCGACACGTTTGAATATTGTAGCTCTGTCGTTGTGCAGTATCTCCAGCTCTCGTAACTTAGTCAAAAATAGTAAAAGCTCAGCGTTTAGCCCCTCTAATATCTCTGCACCAAAATTTTGATCTGGTTTCGCTGGCAGAATAATCGTAGTTCCATCGTAAGACACATAGTCTGATTGATCTAACCATTCTGGAACAACATAACCAAGTAGGTTATCTTTGTCAGTTTTGTTAAATCGAAAGTGGTAGCCACTTGAATGAATCTCCGGCGCATTTGAGACGGTAAATACTGATTTAAACCCAATTCCTTTTTCACCGATGTAGCCATTCTTACACCTCTTTGAACTCTTACCCACATCACAAATCGCGCGGATGTGGTCTTTACTAAATCCGACTTCGTTGTTAGTCAGCAAGAGCCGCTGAGGTGAAATACTGAAACTAAGGCGTGGCAGAACTCCCTCAGGGTAAGTGTTATCGTCAGCGTTCTGTATTAGTTCGAGAACAAAATGCGTTTGCTTCGAGTAAAGGTCTTCCGCAAGAATCTTCAGCGTCCTGTCGAGTTTATCGCGCAGACTCTTCAAACGTCGTCGCTCTTGCTCCGATGCTTCAGGATCGACACCGTAATCTTCGCGTCTTATGTATTCAATATGTTCACGAGGATCTTGTTTATTTTCGTCGCTATTCATGCTCGTATTATTCATGTTTTATAGTCATTTTAGTCACATGGATGCGGTCATTTTCGCGCAAAATGCCAATCATAAAATCTTCAGAAAATCGTTTTTTTTCTCTTACTCTTTGTGGTAAAGAAAAAACAAATTGAAATCACGACTGATGTAAAAATGAAATGGGATTTACGTCTAACAGCAAATATAGTTTTAAATTTTTAAATATTAATATCCTAAATATTCCTCCGCGCTATCTAATAATTGACTGTAAATGTAATTATCAGATTTTTGAACACATATTTCTAAAAATTGTACGGCAAGTATTAAGTATTTTTTTGACTTGTCAAATTGATATAATTCACGGTACGAAACACCTAAATAATAATACAAAGCTCCCAAACCATCATTTTTAAATTTTTCGGAAAAATTATGTCTAATGCAATTCTCACAAAAATCTATGCATTCATCGAATAAATCATTTAAAAAAAGCGCTTTTATTATTCTTAAATTTAAATCGTCGATTTGACTTTTATCTACATTATTTTGCCGATAATTTAAAATTAATTTATTATAGCCATCAATTGCTCTTTCAAAATCCTCTTGAAACATATATACATTCGATAGATATTCAAGAACATTATTAGCTATTAAAGAATTATCCCCAAAATCAAACTTATATATATCGTAACATTTTTTTGCATAAAAAACAGCGTCTTTAAATTTATCACGACGCAACGGGTCATTTAAATAAAAATCATTCAAAAAATATGACAAGCTAATATAATAGCATAATTCTGCAACTTGTGGAGTATTCTTACCCCAAAAACCCTCAACAAGATCAAGTGACAAATTTATTAATTTTTTAACTTTCTGAATATTAGGTTGTGATCGTATAGACATCAGCGTAATGTTACAAACTCTCAAGTACCTTTCTACTTCACAGCTCACCTCACCATACATAGCTTCTAATTCAAGCAAATTAAATTCATCTGAACTCATATAAGCAGAAATAATTTTATCAACTTTATTATTCCATCCAATTAGTAATTTAATATGCTTAGAATATTCATCATTCATACCTAAATGCAGCGCATTATAAAATGCCATTCCCATGTAACTTAACTGATGCGCAGCTTCAAAACTTTGTTCACCATTTTTCTTTACAGCATCTAAATATAAAATATATTCTTTTTGCAAAGATTCTACCTGTTGTTTTTGATCAAATACATCTAAATACATACGCGAACCATTTCCACTTAAAATTTTATAACAACTACTTTGTATATGATTTTTTTCTACAATTTGTGCAAAATTGTCATACGCATAACGTAGATCGATTATTTTCGCAATCTTTACAACCCGTAAGACAAAAAAATTGACTACCAACTTAGACGTAGCGTCTTATGAGTGCACTAATATGCCGGCCCCACTCAAGCAAGAGGAAGCCGGCGTATTAATTAACAAATGACTCAAAGTTTACTTGTCTGACATAGTCAATGTTTCGTCTTGCTCTTCACAACAATGTTCTGGATCATCAGACGAGTCTGCGTTTGGCGACATCTGCGACATCACCGCCACTGCGAACACGCCGGCAACTCCTGCGATGCACCCGCCAATAAAACTCAGAATTTTTCCCATCCTGCCCTCCCTAGGCATGATTTCTTCAGTCATCGATGGTCTCCCTCACGATTTCTAATACAGCGATGGCGATCGCTATGGCTGGTCCCCAACTCATATGGTCTTCCCTCCTTTGTTGTGTCCGAGGATGCGGACGTTCCAAACATGTCCCAGACGGATGATGATCCTGTCAGGCGGACCGAGAATCGGCCCTTGGAATCTCCTTTCTTTCATAACGCTCCCTTTTTGGTTGAAACAAAACGGGGGACCATTGGCCCCCCGCGCGGTTGTTGACTGGCTGGAATGGATCAGCGCCCAAGAATCGCGCCCTCCAGCAGAGTGAACATGGCGGGCGCCAATTCCGCCATGGAATTCACCACGGCGCTGCGCCCTGGCAGGAGCACGTTGATGCCGGGGCTGGTGATCCCGATTCCATATATCTCGAAGCCCATCCTGCCCCCCTGCTCAATGGCCTGAGTCGCGCAGTCCAAAGAATCCGGCTCCCCATCCGTCACAACAAGGATGAGCTTTCGCCGCTCGTTCAAAGGCAGCATGTCCTGCATGACCCACCACAAGGCTTCCCCCATGGGCGTACCGCCTGCCGGGGCGAGGCCCAAATTGGAATGCAACTTCTGGCCGTGCGAGATGACGGGGGCGACGGTCGAGTAGGAACCGTTTGGCAACTGCGAACCGGGAAACGCGGTCACGGCGACATTGATCTTCGAAGCCTCCAGGGCGGAGGAGACGGCGTAGCAGGAGCAGCAGGCCAAGCGGATCCGGCGCACCATGGAGCCGGAGCAGTCGAGGAGAATATGCACGGCGGTATCGATCCCGATTCTCTCGGTCTTGGTTCGAAACAGTCTGGGATCCGAAACCGCTAGGCGATGAAGTTGTCCGGTGTCCAGACGCCCCCTTCTGCCGCTTGAAGCTCGTGCCAGGATCTTTGTCTGCAGGAGGCCCTGCAGTCTGGTCCGCAGCGCCATGGACGCCTGCCTCGCATCCAAGACATCGGCCTCGGTCAGGGGGCCAACATTTTTCGGCGTGGGTATGGCCACGGTGACGGCGCTTTCCTGGGAGTTCCGAGACGTGGCTTGCAGAGCGCCCGCCAGAATATCCCCAAGGCTTTGCGGGAGGTCGTCCTCCCCTGCCCCGAGCAGATCACGGACATGCCCTTTGGCCTGGCCCTGATTCTCGTTGCCCGAAGAAGACGCCGAGACGTCGGCATCATCTGAGCCGTCCCGACCATCATGGCCATCTCCATCATCAGGGGCTTCGCCCTGCTGTGACTCCCCTCCGCATTCAGACTGGTCGCTGTTGTCATCTTGGGTGCTGAGGGCATTTTGTTCGGAACGCCCGTTAGCACTTTGGTCATCCGGTTCGGACCCGACCTCCAGCGGTTCGTCCTGGTCAGGCGACACCGGTTGCTCGGTTGATTTCGCATACAGATCCAGAACGCGCACAATTTCTCGGGCGAAGTCTATGGCGTCCTGAGTCGAACGGCACCTAGTTCGAACCAACTTCAGCACATGTTCAACCTTCGGCCGCACTCCAGGAAAGGCCATGTCCAGCTGTCCCGCCAGAATGTCCCGTTTGCCAGACAGGGCTTGGACATCCCAGGACCGAACTTCGAGTAGGAGCCAGTTGAGAATGATGGCCGCAGGCTGAGCAGGCTCGTCATACGTCTCCGATCCGAAGACATGCGCAATCAGCCAATCGAAGTTCTGGCGGCACCCTGGGAATATGGACGCGAGTTTGTGCTCGACACGCCAGTCCTCGATTGTGTTCCACACATGCTTTTCGAGCGGCGAGAGCGAGGCGGCCTTCAAGGCCAGGAAGTCAGTATCCCGAACATGCCCGGCCTCGTGGTCCAGATATCCGCGAACCATGGCCAGAAGGGTATCCGGGACATCGCCCGGCAAGGATGGCAACCGGATGACCGTGCCGTCCGTATAAGCGTCAGTACCTCCTATCTCGACTTTCACCCCGTATTTTCGGCCTAGGACGCCTGCCACCAAGGGCAGCGAGCGCATCACGGCTCGTGTGTCGATCATCAAAGCCTCCAAATGCGAAAAGCCCCGGAGCTTGTGACTCCAGGGCTTTCGTTAGTTCGTTCGTATATGGGTTAGGCCATGCCGAGCAGGTACCAATAAGGATCAAAGCTTCGTTCGACCAACCGGGCAAGCTGCTGGACGAAAGGCGCGTAGTCCGCGTCCTTCCCCGCCTTGTCCAGATTCTCGTAATACGCCGCCCGATCCTCCACCGGGATGATGACGGTCGGAAACCCTGCCCGCATGAGCTCCAGATTCATGACGAGCCTGGAGGTTCTGCCGTTTCCGTCCCGGAAGGGATGGATGATGACCAGATCGGCATGCACCCTGGCCGCCCTCTCCACCGGATGAAGACTCCGGCCCTCACCACGGTACCAATCGAAGAAGCGCAGCATGCGCTCGCCGACGTGGAGGTGGTCAGGCGGGGTATGTCCAGCGCCGGAAATGATGACGTTGCAGCCCCGATAGCGTCCAGCTTCGCTGTCGATCCCCCGCAGGACAAGCTGATGCAATTCCTTCAATATGCGCTCGTCAAGCGGGACGTTCTCCTGCACCAGGCCTTCCAGGTAGGTGATCGCGTCGGCGTGGTTGATGGCTTCGAGGTGATGCCGCAGCGGTTTGCCGCCGATGGTCAGCCCCTCCTCCAGCACCACCTTGGTCTCCATGAGGGTCAGCGTGTTCCCCTCGATGGCGTTGGAGTGGTAGGTGTACTTGAGCACCATGTCCTCACGCAGGTTCCGGACAAGTTCCGGCGCAAGGGGGCGATGGGCGTCCAACTTGGACTTCAAAGCGTCCAGAATGGCGAAGGCGTCATGGTGCATGGGGGGGGGGTGTCCTTTTTGGCTTTCGGATTTGGTAAACGCGTTGCCCGTCCATGTCCAGCGAACCTACCACAAGCCGCAGTTGGGCAGTACCGGCTGCATGGGGATGTCCGGGAATATCGGCGGCAAATCGTCCACTGCTGCCACGATATCCACCTCATCCTGGGCGTCCAATTCCGGCATCTTCCCCTGCCCCTCGACAAAGAGGGACAGAAGGTCCTTAGAGGTCGTGCCGTCCATGATTTTCTGTCCATGCTCGATCAGAGCGTCAGTGTCCCGCAGCAGGGATACGAGGCCCTGGAGCATGAGCAGGTTCGCACCTTCGATCCTGCCGCGTTTGGGCAGGTGTTCGAACGCGGTGTGAATGAGGTCCGCAACCGGAGATACCCTCGGCTCGACAAAGCTCAGGCCCGAGAGCTTTTGATGGATGGTCCGCAAGGGCGATAGTGCCTTGCGGGTGATCTCGGTCTTTCCGGCAAAGCATTTGTGCCAGGCTTCCGTGGCCGCTTTGGATACTTCGCCGAACAGGGTCTCTCCGAGGCTCACCACCTCGTCTTTGAACCCTTCCATGACCGGATCGGCCGGATCGGGAGGAACGATGCGGTAAAGCCGCCAGATGAAGCCCATGCGGCTTCGGACATAGTCGGCGCTGACGGTCGAATCTGCGATGATCTGCTCCCAGCCCGAGTGTTTGGCGATCCAGTCCCGCACGGATTCGTCGTAGCGCGACAGGAAATCCTCCTTGGCAGCGTTGAAGTCCTGCAGGATCTGCTCAAGCTCGGTCACGATGGCGTCCGCCTGGCTTTCGGGAATGGCCCATCCGCCAAGGAAGCGAACACCGTGCCTGTCCAGCAGGCTCACGGCCCTGGCCTTCAAGGTCCCGAAGACCCGCAGGGCTTCCGGATCGCAGACCCTCTTACTGCCCAGGGACGCCAGATCCTCGGGGGGAAGTGTGGCCCCAGCAAAGTCCTCGGGGCTCAGTTTCTTTCGCGCCGTCCAGATGTTCACCTCAAGGTGCAGGGCCAGTAGGCTATCCAGGACCTTGATGTCGGTGTGCGTGTTCATGCTCTTCTCCTCAAATGAAAAGAGCGCCTGGTGTGGCGCCCTAGTTTCCGTTCACGATGATGAAATCCTGCCGGTCGATCTTGACCAGCACCCTGCGCCACATCTCCTGGATGGGACATTCGTTCTTGCACTCCCGGCTCTTGATGGTGCGAGTGACGCAGGTCTCAAATGGCTTGCTGTCAAAGCCTCCCACCCACATGCGGATGGTCAGCCCCAAGGTGTTGACCTCGGCCTTCCAGTGATAGCGAAACCCAGTCTCGGGAACTTGCTTGGCCAGTTCGATGGACCGGTGGAAAGGGAAATCCGATTGAGCTCTATTCATATAAATGCCCTCTTTGGTTGTTATGTTGATTTTCAAAATGTGACCCAGCAAAGCCGGTATCCTTCGTGGATCTTGGCCAGAGCCCTATCCATTATTTCCTGCACCGGGTTGCCCCGAGCACAACGGGCCAAGTCCAGGATCCGGCCTTGACCGGCGATGTTGAGTCGGCCCCACTGCAGGGCCAGACCGTTTGGATGAGCGACGGCTTTCCAAAATTTGCCGCCGTGGGGTGTGGATTTTTCTAGAAGAACGGAAGGTGGGTGTGCGCAGTTGGTCAGATAGGAGGGATTGGCAACCATGGCCTGCAGGACCGAGGTCATGGCCTGGCGCACTTTGGTCAGGTCGTCGGGAGTGTTTGCATCCTTTTGCGTTTCAGCAGCTGCACTCCTCTCTACTCCCCCATGGACTGCGGGAAGACGCGCTGAGCGAGCTCATGAAGCATGGCCCTGGTTTCCCTGGTGGCGCGAAAGCCCAGTGCCCGGTCTAGGGCGTAGGTCACAGGTTGCACCCCTTGCCGGGACAGGGGCTGAAAACGCACGGTCAGGTCGGCCCAGCGAAGAAGGGTCCGGGTCGAGAACGTGACCTCAATGCTGTTTGCGATCCCGACGCCGGCCTCACCCATGAAAAGCCTGCGGACCTCATTGGCGTATTCGACCATTTTCTTGCGGATCGTCTCGGGAAGTTTGGGACAGCATCCGCCCAGGAGTTTCTCCTCGGCGTCGCGAGCAGGATACCCCATCTCGCACAGCCAGAAGCGATCAAGAAAGGCGAGGTTCTGCCGAAGCGTTCCTTGATACAGGCCCGTCTCATCGGATCCGCCGTTGGTATTGGCCGTGGCTGCGAAACGAAACATGGGGTGCGGAATGATGAGTTCGCCGCCATTCTCGGCGATGCAAAGCGCCTCACCATCAAGGACGCCGTTCAAGCCTGTGGCAGTAGCCGGTTCGAGCAGGTCGATTTCATTGAGGAGAAACAATCCCCCGAACTTCATGGCCAAAGCCAGGGGGCCGTATTCGAATTCCATGCTTCCGTTGCGGACCGACAGGTGCCCCACCAGGTCGGGGAATTCCAGGCGACTGTGCCCAGTAACCTCGAAGACGGGATAGTTGAGCCTGGAAGCGAGCTGCTTGATGGCGGAGGTTTTACCCGAACCAGTGGGACCGAAGACATACAGAGGGTCGGAGATGTTCATGAGCCAGACCGCGATGTCGCGACTTGTCTCATGGAAAATGTAGCCTGGATCCGGGGTCGGCGTGTAACTGCAGGGGCCGCTATAGCCACGGATGACCCTACCAGAGGGACTGCCGCTGAAAACTGTTCCTGCGTCCAGCTCCATGGACTGGAGTTTTTCGAGTTCGTCGTGAATGGTGTTGGTCATGTTCTGCTCCATAAAATAGAAATTCCGGCCGCCCTGTTACGGGTAGCCGGGATCTGCTGGTTGATAATTTACCGAACTACGAACGCTTGTTGATCCTGCTGACGGTCAGCCGGTCAAAGGGTTTTCCCTCCGACTCGCACTTGGCGATAATCTCATCCGCCTTCCCCTCACCAAGGACCGCCATGAGCTCCAAGCGCAATTGCTCCTTGTTCAGGGTACGCCTGCCATTTTGAGCCGAGACCCGGAACCGATGCTGCCCTGCGTTGATCCACGATCCGCCGACATCGCTCAAGGCATAGGCGGTCCTGAGCCCATCCTCGATTTCCGAAATTTCAACTTCGAGCTCACCTTGCCTAACCTTCAAATCCTTGAACCGGTCCAGCGTGTCGCTCCACTGCTGCTGGTCGAGCCCATCGAACTTCGGGCAATCAGCGTTGAATTCGCACCACGAACAGAGAGGATGGAAGCCGTGGGCAGTTGCCAGACCGTCGAGGCCTGCGCCACTAACCTTCGACGCGTCGAATTCGAGCCATAACTCTTCGGCTTTATTCAGACAGAGGGACAGCATGGTGTCGTCTGGCAAGTATGGACCGAAGGCCTTAGCATCCGACA
The DNA here is from genome assembly GCF_054657795.1 of Desulfomicrobium salsuginis. Taxonomy (NCBI): domain Bacteria; kingdom Pseudomonadati; phylum Thermodesulfobacteriota; class Desulfovibrionia; order Desulfovibrionales; family Desulfomicrobiaceae; genus Desulfomicrobium; species Desulfomicrobium salsuginis. Next base: position 1,736,146 of record NZ_BAAHYA010000002.1, read on the forward strand.
TGGAGAGGCAAAGCACCCAGGCTTCGATATCGACCAGGGATGGGTCGGCAGGCATCTCGATCCCAAACCTCGCGTGGCAGATCTGTGGGAACGTGAGCCCGGAGCACCCTTGCCTCTCAGTCTCACCATGGATGCCAAATGCCGGCTGATCCCAAAGCGCATGCAACAGCCCGACCTGGCCGTAGACCTGAGTTTCGTATGAAGAGTACAGCGTGGACGGGATTTGTTCGCAGCTCTTGAGCTCCAAAATCCTTACCGTGGGTTGTCCTACTGGGCTTGCGAAAACGAAATCCAAGTGCGCCCGGATCAGCACCCCATGGTGACTCATCGCGATTTCGAGTTGCTCGATCACGGGCAGGCGTTGTTGCCGGAAGACCTGGGCAATACCCGCTTCGAACCAGTGGCCGCGCTGCAGGCGCAGTTGTCTGGCTAGCAGCGACGGGAGGTCGTGTTGATGGGCAAGGTCGTCGCCAATCCCGAAGAGCTTGCGCCCCACCGCTGCACGTGGGCACTCCAAGGCACGGCCAATATCAGACATGCCGATGTACTGGCTTCGGTCTCCCAGCGAAGACGTGGTTCTTTGCATCGAGGATTCAACAAGCCCCTTGGCCAGAAGCGTCATGAGTCCATGGGCTCTGTCCGCTTGATCTTGAACAGAATCATTCATGCCTACCCTCCAAAATGACGAAGGCTGCCCGAGTGGAGCAGCCTTCGCTTGTGTTTTGTGTCTGAATTTTTAGGATGCCTGCGCATATTTCCACCACATTTTCCGTTGCGGATTCCATTTGAACCCGGCCCCGGCCAGGAGATCCTTCTTGGTCTGGGTATTGCCAGTGGCCACGATGCACACTTGCCCATCCGTGGCGGTGATCTCCTGGTAGGTGATGCCGTCGAGCTTGGGGAGTTGGGTTGGTTGTGTTCGGCTTGATGGTTGAACCGGTGGCGCCACAGATACTTGCATGGCTGGAGCCCTTTTCTGACGCGGTGCACCCTTGCCGGAATCCTTGGGCATATTCCCGTCCGTGTCTTCCTCGGTCACGATGCCGAGCATGGCAGAAATCGAATATCGCCTGATGTAGGTCATAGCGATGCCGAGGCCCTGAGGATCGTTTTTCGGTAGTGGGACAACCGCGTGCGAGGACTGCCATTGACCGGACTCAGCATGGACCAGTTTGGTCACAAGGCCGAGATGGCCAGGTTCCGAAGGCACTGGATACTGAGTAAGCCAGACGCCGTTAGTCAGCAGTGCTTCACGGCAAGAATCCATGACACTGTTGAGAGTTGCGTAGTTGGAATGGGTGAAAGGGTTAAGACGGTCCTTTGTTGCAGGCTGCAATGTACGCTGGACTTGGATCAGGGCCTTAGCAAGCTTGCTCGTTTCTAAGGAGCAGTAATCCTGATGGTTCATAATCACTCCTTTAGTCAAAAAAATGCCCCCTACATCGCTTATCGAGGGGGCTTCAAAGAAATCATATATATATCAAATGAGTTGAATGACAGACTTTAAATTTGAGTCAACAATTCATGGCATTGCCTTTGCGACTAATTCAGGCTGTGCGCTTCACCCTGAAGCCGCCGAGTCTCATAGTACTCATCGGCTATAGCAGTTGTTCGAAAGTCGATATCGTCTCCTACTAAATCTGATGCTGCCGCCCTGATTTCGTCAAGTGACACTCGAAAGAATTCCTTGCGGCGATTGACTGCGTTCACACGAGCATGATTGAAGCGTTGGTGCAAGGATGCTTCCAAAGCCGGGGCATCCTCGCTGAAAATGACCGCGTGGACATCAAATAGAAAAGGCACACTTGCATCTCCCAATTCTCGGATTCGATCGAGGGGTTCAAGCCGTCTTGTCAATCCTATTTTGTAAACCTCGTCGCCAAACGATCCGATATTGCTGATGATGTAGACATGACCACGCCGTGTCTGTTCTGCCAAACTTTTTGCGCGTTCCCCCTTCGCCTCTGCCTCCTTGAGTTGCGCTTCAAGGACAAGAATCCTCGATTCAAGTTCGCCCTTTTCGCCCTCATGTGCCGTCTGAAGCTTATGCCGGGCCTTCTCAAGTAGGTCGCGATAGATTCGCTCCTCCTTCTCCGCTTCTGCGATAGCTTTTTCGTACTCGCGGATTGCCTTTTGCTCCTCGCGCATCTGCTCTCGGATTAAGCGCTGTTCTTCGTCTTTCTCAGCTTTCTTTAGCTTGTACTCGTAGACAAGGCGACACTCCTCAAACTTTAAATCAATGTACGGCAGTGTTATGCCGGTTGCTAAGCTAACGCAATTTTTCTCTAACCCTTCCGCAATTTTTTCAATTCGTTCCAATGTACGATCAAAGTTACCTGGATTCAACTTTCCAATCAGAATGTCGCACTCGATGTTAAATGCTCGCAATATGAGCTTTGCTTGACCTGAAAGCACGGCAGTCCCTGCTTTAGAACTGCCGTTAATTTCGACGCCTTCGGCAAGATCCACCGCCTCACCATTTGCGATCAACTCTCTTTGCTGGTCACGCACCCGGCGGATTTCTGCTTCGTAACGTTCAGGCATCTCATATAAATACTCCGGAATTTCGAAGATTCCAAATCCAACAAAATTCTCAATTCTAGTATACAGATCAAGCTCAGACTTCAGGTCTTGGAGGTTGTCTTCCAAGGTTTCGAGTTCTTCACGCAAGGCGTCTCGCTTGATTGTATCTGACTGAAGGGAGGAAGCAATATCGGAAGCCCGCGATTCAAGTGCAACAAGATTGCTGGTTCGTTGTTTAACTTCTTCAAGTTCGCACTTTTTTTGCTTAAGAACATCCTCTGCTTGTTGTATTGCAGCATTTATGGCATTCCTCTTTTCAGCAGCAGCCGCCTCGACTTTATCCAAATCGCTTAATTGTCTGTCAGCAATTTCTTTTCTCCTCTCGATATGCGACTGTAGTTCTAGGAGTTTTTCTTCAGCTTGCTTCGTTTTCGTGTCAACTTGCTGCTGCAATAATATTCGTTCTTTCTCTAAAATATCGAGGCGCTGTTCAGTTTTCTGAATCACTTCCTGCAATCTACTGTACCATTCTGCTTTTCTTTTGTGCAGCAGATATACGATTCCGTAAGTTAAAACAGAAGACCCGATTCCAACCGCAATTACAATAATGAAGTTTATATACATAATTTTATTTCAATACTCGTTTAACCATTCGCTGACGTGCTTCAGCTCGCTGACGCCTACGATCAGCAACTGACTTCTCCTCGTATTCCTTAATCCGTGCAATGAATTCTTTTTGCTCACTCCTGAGCTTAGAAGCCAAAGCCTTTTCTTCTTCTTTCCGCTGGCGCACTTTCTCTCTTTCATTTGCGACGATGCGCCTCTCATGTTCTTTTGTTTCCTGTTTTAGTTCACGTTGCCGCTGCGCTTCTTGTCGTTCTAGAGCTCGTTGGTGGGCTACTGCAGCGCGCTCACGCTGACTACGCTGCCTCTCGGCTTCTTTGGCGGCTCGCTTATTGGCACGATCGATTTCTTTCACAATGCGAGAGACTGTTCCGATAAAGTTTCTCCTAGCCAATTTTCCCTCCTGTTTTCTTCAATCAGTTGGATGAAGAGAACGCAGAACCTCACCCTACGCACTCAGAACTCTATAGTTTTGTGAAGCCCATAGCGCACAGAGCGCGTATGACACAAGACATAATTTCGGATAGTTGCAGACTTTTTATCGTACTGAGTCAACTAGTTCGAACATGGTGTTCGGCGATCCTCACAAATATTGTCGAATTTTCAAGAATAGCGTAATCGCGAAATCAACACCAAACGATATCCGATGCTTAATCCTTAAGGAGACGCCATGGGAAACTATGAACTCGGACAAGTTTACGATCTGGAGCTCAGCACACTGAAGCCCAATCCTCATCAGCCCAGGACCGTATTTCAAGATACAGAAATTAGGGAGCTTGCAAATTCTATCGATGAAAAAGGCCTCCTCCAGCCCATTCTGGTCAAAGAGCTTGAAGACGGACAAATCATCATCGTATCTGGTGAACGCCGATTCAGAGCCCATCAACTTTTGGAACGGGAAACCATTCCAGCATGGTTCACAACCGGAGACCCTGAAGAACTCGCCCTTGTCGAAAATCTGGTCCGAGAGGATCTCTCAGCTATGGAAACTGCGGAGGCTCTAAAAAAACTTGCTGATAGATTTGGCCTCAAGACCAATGACGATATAGGGAAAGTAATTGGAAAGGCTCCAAGCACAGTCTCCGAAATCTTGTCGCTCAACGATCTCTCAGAAAATATACGAAACAAAATTCGTGGGGACAAAAAATTTGCCTTACGCGAATTAAAAAAAATCGCATCACAAAATACGCCTAAAGCGCAGGAAAAGCTATTCAAGGCCTACGAGGCCAAGATTGAAACTGAATCCCTAAAAAAGGCAACCCGTGCCAGATTAACAGGTGAAGCGCTCCACAAGAAAAAGGTTCAGTCCATACGAGACTACTTCACGAAGATGTCCGCTGATGACAAAATCCTCGAGTTGAGTTCACTGCGAGAAGAGTTGAGCAACCTCAAAGACGGCATAGAAATAATCTTAAATAATCTTATTGAATTAAACTCAAAATTCGACGCGTCGAAGGTCGAAGAGGCGTCCTCAAAGCCCAAAAAGAAGAAAAAATAGTCTTTTTAATGCCCATCCTGATTAAGGATCACAGAAAGACATTATTAATCATTCGGTTCAGCCCATTGGGGGCACGAGAGGCTGGCAGGGCGCGATCACCTGCCAGCCTCCCAATTTTATTAATGTGCGCGCAAATATCAGATTCAGTAGCTTCCATCTGAATCTACAAAATTGCATTTCGAAAGAGACAATATTTTAAGTTATTACAGTAAGAATCTCTCATGTCTGAGAACATCTCTAAAATATCCTATCAGCGATTCCTAAACGATTTAATGCAACGATCAGCCTCCCAACCCACCAACTGATCTATCGACTTTCCGTACATATCCAGAGCTACTTGTTCAGGGTCGAGCCCACGCTTTGCGGCACACTTATGGATCGCGGACACCTGACCGTCGGAAATGGGCTTGTTCCCACCACCCTGCAAGGCGCTCTTATCCTGAGACTGGCCTTCCGGCAGACCATAGACGTTGTCCATGTCCTGAACAGCTGTGAGCAGAATAGGCCCTGAATCTTGTTCCTGACCGCCTTCCAAGGCATTACGAATATTGAAGGCATCAGAGAGGACACGTGACTTGGCACGAGTTGAGGCAATGCGCACAAAACTGTCCACGCACCCTTTGGGCACATTGTCTGGACTCGCGTCTCCGATGTCCGCGAACACCTGGCCGGCTGAAGTGACCAGACGCGCTCCGCAAATGGCGCGCATGTCGTTAGACGCCTGCGGAAACTGGAGGACGGCGACCTCCAGACTCTGCATCCCGCACTGGTGGGCGTAGTCGATCATGGCCGGATAGGTGGCGACTTCCTTGCCACGGATGTTCATGATGCCACTCTGCTTGACCCTAGCCTTCTTTTTGTCGTCAGCCATAACTACCTCCGCGAAAAATGGTGAACAAAAATATTCGACCCAGACAGCTACTACTGGAACGCCAATAATAGCCCTGAGCAAACCTCTAAAAATATCTATTTCTGGGGAATAAATGATGTGAAATTACGGAAAAAAGAATTCAGCAGGATATTTGAAACAAGCGGAATGAAAGCAATAAAACTATCTATTTTTTGGGAATACGAGATCCTCCTCGAATCCAAGAACCTTTGGGCAAGCCTTCCTTGTCCCTGGCCTTAGCAATATAGCTAGCCTGACGATGCATCTTCTCCAAGGTCTCCTCACCATCTGCAGATCCACGACGATACATCAAGCCATTCTCCTGCTTCTGGCCATTCCTGTCCTTGTTGCAATAGTGAACCAGTCCTTCCTGATCATTCTTCAACACTATTCCCCAATAATGCTCTGCCTTTTGAAAAACTGTGTACTCGGACTGAATAGCATTTCCATTGAGCAATGCTACGCAATGATAGTGAGGATGAGAGGATTTGTCTTTCTTATCAGGCACCCATTCTAACTTCATATCCACCAAGTGACCACCAGTCTTCATTCGAGCAAACGATCGCTTCATATACTCACTGAATCTGGAGATGTGTGTCTTGTCATATGGAACTGAGTTATCAGAAGGGTATCTGAGATCGAATCTGACTTGTTGAACCTTTGAGTGATTCTCAGTCATATAGTCCAACTTCTCTCTATAGCTCTGTAGAGTGGAACTAAGACACCCCAATCCTTTCTCTTTGTTTGTATTGATAGGAAGATCCCTATACTCGTTTTCATAAATGACTTTCTGTCTTCGCATATCTGCCTCCATGTCTGTTTATGTTTTTTAAAATGAAAAAGGGACTGACACACTCTGCGTACATCAATCCCAACATATTTGTTTGCACACTGTCGTGTGTGTGCTAATATCAATATCATTGTCTGAAGACTATCGTGTCTCTCTGAGAGTTATTCTGATAACTTGTTTTCTCCTGAATGGATATGATTAACTTTCTTTTGACGACACACTGGTGGTGTGTCTCAGTGATACTGACTGTCTTGTTTTACACTGATGTGTGTTTGTTTAAGATTGACTGTCTTTCTTCTCATTGTCATGAGAGTGAATACGCTTAATTTAGTTTGATTCTTTTTATCCGCATATTATACTAATCAAATAATTTTTTACAAAATTAATTTATCAATTAATTATTGTATTATTAATAAATATAAAACTAATATATAAGAAGGTAATACCATACTACCTAAATTTAGTAGTCAAGATTTTATAAAATTTACTCGACTTTTCAGTTCTGCATGCTCGTGAAATTCATAATATCATAGATGGTGGAAAAGTTTACATTGGCAAGCCCGATAAAGATGAGCACTTTCGGGATATCGACGCCAGGATCGCCCTTCAAACCCGAAAATTTCGATTTTCATTTTTCCCGTCCAAACTGTCCACTGTCCTGTCCACTGGACATTACTAGTGCTCCCCTTAAGGGGAGCACTAGAACGGCTCTGGACGGACAAAAAATCGCCAAATTGGATGTGCTGATCCGGTCGAGGGTGACCGCGCCGAGCAGTTTATTGTGAAAGGCGTCGTTCCACTCCGAGAAGTCCAGATCGCTGGTGATGCTCTTCGACCGCCGCTCGTAACGGTCCGCGATGATGTCGTGAAAGTCCTCGTCCTGCCCGGAACGCATGGGCTTGAGGCCGAAGTCGTCGATGATGAGCAGATCCGCCTTGGTCAGAGCCCCCAGTTTGCGCTCGTACGTGCCCACTGCCCGCGCCGAAGCGAGCTGGCCCAAGAGCTTGGCGTGGATGGAGAACACCGTGTCGTAGCCGCGACGCACGGCGATGTGGCCCAGGGCCTGGACAAAGGTGGCTCTTGCCGGTGCCGCAGGGGCCGACGATGAGCACCGGGACCTTCTCTTCCAGGTAACGACAGGTGGCCAGATCCATGTTCTGCGCCTGGTTCACGCCGAGGTTGAAGGTGAAGTCGTAGCTTTCGAGCGTCTTCTGCGTGTTGATACCAGCACCGACGCTGCCCGCATGAGGAATTTGCGCTGTTACCAACCGACAATCTCGTCCTTGATGAACTGAGCCAGAAATTCGATATAGGCGAGCTTCTGCTCCACGGTTTGCCGGTTGCGGCCCCCCCCCCAGGGAGTCCAGGATGCCGGAGAGACGGAGTAGTTTCAGATGCGGCGTGAGCTGCGAGAGGGGAACCTTGTCGTGACCAGCGCAATAAATGATGGCACGCACCCACATAAGGACACGTGCCACCATTTCGTCTAGCCAGCAGTCTACCTATGCTGCATCTTCATCTCGATCGACTCCGAAGTCATCCTCCTGCTCGACCGAGAACCCTTTTGGCCTCAAAAGACCAGCCTGCTCCAGTTTCTTCCTGCGGTTATCTGCTGTCCCCTTGGATGTTCCGACCTTCGCGGCCAGTTTCCTGACACTGAGTTCTGGCTTCTCCTTCAACGCAGCAATGATTTTCGCGTCCAGCTCGTCGGGACTGAAGGGAGCATCATGGTCATCGTCCTGAGCAGAAGGCGCTTGTCCGTTATCGCACCCTGCGCCGACCCACATATCCTTGTGCGTCATGCAGTGCATAACACCTCCTTCTGAATCAGCGTCATCATCCTCCTCGAAGGAAGGAATCAAATCCGCAACACCTGCTTCCTCGTCCACATCCAACATGTACTCTATCGACTGAATATCCTTGCTCCCAAGATTCCGGTACTTTTCGACAGACAGCCGAAACAATTCGAGATTCTTGACCTTTTCAACTTTCAAAACAAGCTCAAGGCCGAGCTCTTTTCCTATCGTTCCGTAAGAATTGCGCTTATTCTTCCCGGTGTGATCAACGACGATTGTCGTTTTCCCTCGCAGACTATTGGCGCGCATGAAGTCATTAAAGCCGCGCGCCCCCTCAAGCTGAGACCCCATCGCACTAGGAAAGAGACAAAACATACTGTCAGCAATGATCACATCGGCCCACGCTATCTCCTCCTTGTAGTGCTCTCTGTCCTCAGGAGTCTCAAGCCGGATGTCTCTTTTCTGAATCGTTGCCGCAACGATCCTAAGATTTTCCTGCAAGTGCTCAGGGGTCCCCAGGGCTTTGAATATCTGGGCGTAGCGCTTCTGTAACTCGTGCGCCTTCATCTCTCCATCAATGACAAGAACACGGAGCGGACGAGGAGCAACCAATTGACCATCCAACAACGATGTTCCTGATGCGCATGCAACTGCGATAAAACAAATCAGCCACGTTTTACCTGATCCTCTGTGAGCATAAACCAACACCTTGTCGCCTTTCATAATCATCGGCCCGAGAACAACTTCCGTCTCGGACACAGGTAAGGCTAGCAACTCTTTGCCACTGATCGCAGTTGCGATGTAATCTGGATCAAAGTCTAAATCAAACCGCTCCCGGGCATCCTCGACAAACTGAGTTCGATCCGCAACTTCACCTTTCACGGCCATAGACTCAGTGACATCTTTATCAAAAGCGGACAGCAAGGCACTCGGCGACTCGTGATCAGCCTGCAACCTTGCCCATGGCATCAAGAAGCCGATTGGGCCTACACCCAATCGCTTCATCGCAAGGTATAGTTTGTTAGCTATTTTATAGCCATCTCGTGTTGGATTCACAATTATACCGACTCGTCGATCTTCTAAAGCTCCCAAATCTGTTCCGTCGATTGATGCTGACTTACCACCAGACCATGTCGTCAGACACACATGTTTCAACAACCAAGGGTGCTTCTCTCGAAGATACTCAACCTGCTCCTCATCTTCGCAAATCAAGACAGGGCGACGATCGCCATACAACAAATCCCACCGATACAGCGGAAACGAACCTGCTGGATGAAGCCAGTCAAAAATCTTTCGTCCTGAAGGGGTTTTCCATAGAGAGAGAGGAAGCTTGACCAGTTCACCCTCAGTAGACTGAAAATCGCACACAACAAAATTGATGCTGCCATCCAAATTTCTATACAAATACATGGACTTAAGCGAAAACCCATATTCATACAACATATTCGGTTCGTATTTGCACTTTTTTAAAAGTGAATCATCGAACGCCCGCTCGAATGAGCAACCTGGCTTATAGGGATACATGTAACGTTTGTCGTAAGAAAGCTTGATGCGAGCAATTCTAGCGAATTCTTTAAACGCAACGCTCTCGGGAAAGCCAAGACAATCCACACCATGGCTCTCTATATGATTCGTATACGATCTTTGAATACGACCATAATCAATAGGATGGATTTTTTCATCCATCCTTTTTTCAATATAGATGCCACATAGATAATCGTCCAATAAAAATCTATAGTTGTCAGTAACAAACTCATTTCCTTCGCAATATCCATTTGGATACAAAGCCTGCAGAACTAACAAAGAATATTTTTTCTCCTGCACCATCCTACACAATAAATCACGGAGCATTTCGCATCCATGATTATTCACAACACCATACTTCCATTGAATAGTAGAAAATATACGAAAAAACGAATTTCGAATTCCATAATGCATCATAACTACTCCAAATTTGAGCGATGATCGACCCTCAAAGAGTCAAAATATGCGCAAATATCAGCAATAGAATATCTGACAGACTTCCCATACTTAACATATGGAACACCTATTCCCTTAAATCGATGTTGTCTAAGTGTAGAAACACTTACCCCCAACATCATTGCAGCTTCTTTTTCATTCAACCAACGCTGCGGTGTACTTGTAACTAATAATAGCCCCATAAAAGTCACACTAATCCCGTAACAATGAGTTATAATTCACCATCCTAACAACAGATAGAAGTCACAACAAATCTTTAACCCTAAAACCGAATTGAACTCGTAACTTAACCGCTGAATGATTGCTAAATTCTGTTGACTCATCTTTCCAAATTGGAAGAGTCATCAATAACAATCTTTGACAACCTGCTACGACTCAGTTATCAAGGGTGCCACATCTGCTGAACCTGTCATCCTACCAAACAAAATTTTCTCATCATTGCACCTCCTCCAAAGTTATTTTTTTATTAACTGGGTAGTTAATAAAAAAGCCTCAAGCATGCGGGAAGAGGTCCATACCAAGTGTGCGTCATTGGTATGGAAAATGCGAATATTAAACTGATTTTATTAGGATTTAGTCAATTTGCTATGACTAACTACAAGCCAACACCCTGATGGACGGTGCCTTTGGAGCCAGGGTGCACGAGAGGAGTGCGATCGGAGACGGGGAGACTAACAGAAGTTTCGATTGTTTCTTGTCAAATGAATAGACTATTCATAACAATACAGCATATTAGCTCTTGATTTTCTGTAAGGCCTGACGCTCGACTTCACAGCCGAACGCAGTCAGGATCCTGGCTTGATCCGGCGTTGAATCCTCGATCATCCACCGTGCCCTTTCCTTCTCTCCGTTCCAGCACAGGCACGAATGCAAATTGCTCATGAGGTCTATGGTTCGCTGTGTGGCCATATGGATACCGGAGTCTTTCAGCTTCAGCTCGAGCAAGCGCAGATAGGCCAGGGCTTTGATACACATCAAAAAAATATTGCAACTCACACCTATTATTCTACATCGATAATAATATTTGCAATCATCTTTTATTAGACGATATAATTTTCCCTTTTTTAATACTTTCATCTGCAACACCATATAACAACTCTATATATTTAAAACATTTATTAAATCGTTCACATTTATTACATTTATATCGATCGTTTCTATACTCACATTGCTTAAACTTAGGATAATCAATTATTTCATTATTAATTTTGAAAAAAGCATTCTTAAGATCATACTGTTTTAAATTTTTTAAATCCCACAACATTAAGCCAATTAACCTACTCTGAAATCCTTCAATTTTGAACGAAGATCCAATATCAAGTTCTTCGATGTTTTCAAATAAAAACCTTTCATCTTCAGACATTACAGAATCATTAACCAAATGATAAATATCTCTTGCAACAATAATTTGACTTTTGATGTATTCTAATGCTTTTTTTACATCAAAATTTTTTGAATTAATATTCAACATTACTGCATGCATCCCTCTCCACTTTGATTGATTTGAAATATCAAATTCTAACTCACAATCACTTGGGGATAATAAGCAATAATGTTTTGATTTTTGAACACACCACCTAAATTCGTCTTCCGTATACTCCTCAATATTCTTTAACATTTTATCGACATCGTATTCTCTATATTTCAGAAATTCAATACGTGTAACATACACTCTATACTTTATACATAATCCAAGTAAATAATTAAGCGCAAATTTTGTTTTTTTATTATCTATTATTTTATTATACAAACACTCACATTGTTGACAATATTTTAGATCTTTACAACATCTATGAAATGTCAATTCGTAATAATAATCTGTAAGTGAATAATTATTACTCGTATTACATCTACTTTTTGCATGTAATTCAATAAATAAATCTATATAATATATTTTTTGCTTAACATTTTCAAATTTTATATATTCACTAATATAATTGCATACATTTTCGATACTGCTAATAATTACATTATTATACTTACTTATATACAAGTTTCTTAAGCGATATTCTCTTAAAAAGAAATATTGAAATTTTTTCATAAACATCTTCCAAAATATTATTATAAAATCAAACGCATAAAGAGATTGCCTTCACTCAAGCCAATCTCGAACTAACACTCCGGTTGAAACATATCAAAAAAAATAATCTGCTAACTCATCGAACTCTACCCAAACCATTCTTGAAATTTTGCACTTCAATCATCGGAGTGAGTTTGCTAATGGGCTTGTGTTGGGCATAGTGTTGGGCAGATAATAATCGACGCAAAAAAAGGGCTCGGATTTACACCCAAGCCCTTATTTTTACTGGTCGGGGCGACATGATTCGAACATGCGACCCTCGGTTCCCAAAACCGATGCGCTACCAAACTGCGCTACGCCCCGAAGAGCGCAGTTTCTACACAGCCGCGCTTTGCACTGTCAACAGCTTTCTGGCTTGGCTGGACAGGGTCGGGGCTTGGCCGTATGAGCTTGCTGCATGATTCCCCCCATTGTCGTGCTGACGGATTTCGGCCTTGCGGACCCCTATGTCGGACAGATGAAAGGGGCGCTGCTGCGCCTGGCGCCTGCGGCTCCCGTCGTCGATCTCTGCCATGAAGTCCAGCCGCACTGCATCCTGCAGGCCGGCTTTCTCCTTGAGGCCAGTCGGCCCCACTTTCCTGACGACAGCATCTTTCTGGCCGTGGTCGACCCCGGAGTCGGGTCGGAGCGGTCCATCCTCATGGCACGGCTGGGCGGGCAGCTCTTTCTGGCGCCGGACAACGGGCTGTTGTCCTTCCTGCATGGCCAGGGCGCATCCTGGTGGCGTGCGGAGCTGGACACGGCCACTGCCAGCCGCACCTTCCACGGCCGGGACCTCTTCGCCCCCCTGACCGCACGGCTGGCGCTGGGGGCCGACCCGTCCGCACTGGGGCGGGCTGTCGACCCCGGGTCAACCGTGCGCCTTGAACAGACCTGGGCCGAGGCCAGTAACGGACGCCTGGACTGCGCCGTGCTGCATGTGGACCGTTTCGGCAACTGTCTGCTCAACCTGCGCATCGAGGCCCTGCCCGCCCGAGGCCGGGCCTGGATGCTGGACGACGGCCGCCGTATCGCCCGTGTCTCGACCTACGCCGACCTCGCTCCGGGCCAGGTCGGGCTGCTGGCGGGCAGCCAGGGCGTCATGGAGCTGGCCGTGAACGGCGGTTCCTGCGCCGACCTCCTCGGCCTCGCACCGGGCCGGACGTTGCGCCTGACCTGCACGGAGCAACGCCCATGAACCCGCTGCACGACTTCCTCGTCGCCCTGACCTTCCTGACCCGCCTGGGCCGGGCCCGCATCTCCTCCAACGAAGAGATCAGCCGCTCCATGGGCATGTATCCCCTGGTCGGGGGGCTCATCGGCCTTGTCCTCGCCCTGGCCTCCCTGCTGCCCCTGACGCCCTGGGTCCTGGCCTGGATCCTGACGGGCCTGAACATCTGGGTCACCCGCGGCCTGCACTGGGACGGCTGGGCCGACCTCTGGGACGGCTGGGGCAGCGGCGCCACGGGGGAGCGCTTCTGGGCCATCGTCAAGGACAGCCGGAGCGGGGCCTTCGGGGTCATGGGACTCGTGCTGGGCCTCGGGGCGCAGACTGCGCTGTTCGAGCGTGCCGTCGCCCTCGGGGCCTGGAACGCCCTGCTCTTCGCCCCGGTCTTCGGCCGGTTGTGCTGCTTGGTCCTGGCCCGAGCGGGGCGCACCTTCGCGCGGCCGGGTCTGGGACAAAACGCCTTGCTGGGGGCTACGCCCTTGGCCCTGGCCGTGGGCGGCCTCACCGCCGCGGCCGCGGCCCTGACCCTGCCCGCAGGACACGTCCTGCCCGCAGCGATCATCGCCATCCCGCCACTGGCCGGTCTGCTGTCCCTGGCCCGTCGCGAGGGCGCCATGAACGGAGACTTCCTGGGCGCGGCGATCATCGCCGGGGAAATCTGCGCCCTCCTGCCTCTCGCATTCCATTTCTGACCAAAAGCCTGCCTGGACATATGCTCTGAACGCCGCCGATGGCCCGTGTTTTCACGGAGAATTCAGCCATTATAGCTACGTATATCAATGTATTGCCGGGTTCATTGACCCCTGATTTTTTTTCGCGTAGCAGCCCATGGACGCCGCGATTAAGCGCCCGCTCAAGGCATTCCCGTTTGCCGGGCCGCGCGGCGAAAATCATACAGGAGATCACCATGGACTTTCCACATCTCAAGATCGGCGATCTTGTTGCAAAAATTCCCATCATCCAGGGCGGCATGGGTGTCGGCATCTCCCTTTCGGGGCTGGCCTCGGCCGTGGCCAAGGAAGGGGGCATCGGCGTCATCGCCGGCGCCATGATCGGCATGGGCGAGCCGGACATCGGATCCAACTACCGCGAGGCCAACATGCGCGCCCTGGCCACCGAACTGCGCAAGGCCCGCGAGAAGACGAGCGGCATCCTGGGCGTGAACATCATGGTCGCCCTGACCAACTTCAGCGACCTGGTCAAGACGTCCATCAAGGAAGGCGCGGACATCATCTTCGCCGGAGCGGGCCTGCCCCTGGACCTGCCCTCCTACCTCAAGGACGGCGCCAAGACCAAGCTCGTGCCCATCATCTCCTCGGCCCGCGCCGCGACCATCATCTGCAAGAAGTGGCTGTCGAAGTTCGACTACCTGCCCGACGCCTTCGTGGTCGAAGGCCCCAAGGCCGGCGGACACCTGGGCTTCAAGCCCGAACAGATCGACGACCCCGAGTTCTCCCTCGAAAAGACCGTGCCCGAAGTCGTCGAGGCGGTGAAGGAGTTCGAAAGCAAGGCCGGACGGCCCATTCCGGTCATCGCCGCAGGCGGCGTCTGGGACGGCGCGGACATCTACAAGTTCATGCAGCTCGGCGCCGCCGGCGTGCAGATGGGCACCCGCTTCGTGGCCACCCACGAGTGCGACGCCGACATCAAGTTCAAGGAGTCCTACGTCAGCGCCAAGGAAGAGGACATCCAGATCATCAAGAGCCCCGTGGGCCTGCCCGGCCGTGCGGTGGACGGGCCGTTCCTGCAGGACGTGAAGGCGGGCCTCAAGAAGCCCTTCAAGTGCCCCTTCCACTGCATCAGTTCCTGCGACTTCACCAAGAGCCCGTACTGCATCGCCCTGGCCCTGGTGAACGCCAAGAAGGGCCTGCTGAAGCACGGCTTCGCCTTTGCCGGAGCCAACGCCTACCGGGTAAGCGCCATCGTCTCCGTGAAGGAGCTGATCGAGTCCCTGCGCCAGGGCTACATCGAAGCCGCCACGGCGGCCGGCGCGGCGTAAACGCATCCACGACCGACCATGACAAGCCCGGCCCGCGCCGGGCTTTCTTTTTTGCGCACGCTTCTTGCTTGGCTCGGGCCATGGCGCGCCCTTTCGTTTTCAAGCTCGAAAAAGTCCTGGAGTACCGGACGCAGTTGGAGGACCAGGCGAAACTGGCCCTGAGCAAGGCCCTGCAGGACATGCAGGAGCAGGCCGCGCGCGTCGAAAAGTTGGAAAGGGACCTGGCGGCGTGCCTGGATGAGATGAGCCGGATCAAACAGATGACGCAGCCCGAGCTGTGGCTGTGGTCCGGCTGGCGCAACCGTCTGGAACTTGACAAAAAACAGGCGCAGGCCAAACTGGCCGGACTTGAACGGCTGGTCGAGGAACGCCGCCTCGATCTCGTGGCCAAGGCCAAGGACCGCAAACTCCTGGAGAAACTCCGGGCCAAACAGGCAGTCAGACATGGGCAGGAAGAACAGCGAAAAGAACAGAGCGCTTTCGACGAAACAGCCACCCTCCGCTACGGGCGCGCGCCTTATTAGGCTGGTCCAGGCCACGGCCGTCCTGGCCGCGATCAAGCTGGCGGCCATCGGCATGCTGTGGATGCCGGCGTCCGAGCCGGACAGTCTGCTGCTGCAGCCCGTGGCCATCCGTCCGGCCATGGCCCAGACCCCGCCCGCCGCGGCCCAAGCGCCTGCACCGGCGGCAGAGAGCCCGGCAAGCAGCGACAGTCAGACGGAAAACGCCACCGCCGCCGCGCCGACGACCGACGCGGAGCGGACCCAGGCCCTGAACGCCCGCGAACAGGCCCTGGACAGGAAGGAGGCCGAACTGAAGGCCCTGGAGGCGGCACTCGACGGGAAACTCGAGAACCTGCGCGCCCTGGAAATCCGGATGCAGAAGCTCATCGATTCCGCCGGCACCATCCAGGACGAGAAGATGGCCCATCTGGTCGACGTCTACTCCAACATGAAGCCCAAGCAAGCGGCGCAGGTTCTCGAAACCCTGGAGGAGGGCATCGCCGTCAGAATCCTGGCGGGCATGAGCGGCCGCAAGGCCGGCGAAATCCTGTCCTCGGTGCGGCCGGACCGGGCCGCCTTCCTGTCCGAGGCCCTGACCCGCCTGCAGACCGGGACCAACTGACCATGCCGCGCATCCGCCTGACCGTGGCCTACGTCGGCACGCGCTACCTGGGCTGGCAGATCCAGGGCCGGGGGCAGACGGTCCAGGGGACCCTGGAGGAAAAACTGGCGCGCATCTGCCAAGAGCCAGTGCGGGTACACGGCTCCGGCCGGACAGACTCGGGCGTACATGCCCTGGGGCAGGTGGCCCACTTTGACGCGCCCGACTCCAAGGCCCGCATCCCCTGGCAAAAGGCGCTCAACTCCATGCTCCCGGACGACATCGCCATCCTCGACGCGCGCGAAGCCGAGCCCGGCTTCCACGCCCGCTTCTCGGTCCGCTCCAAACGCTACGCCTACACCCTGTGGAGCGAACCGGATTTCACCCTGCCCCAGCGCGCGCCCTTCGTCTGGCCCGTGCGGAACCTCGACCTGGAGTCCATGGACCGGGCCGCGGCGTTCCTGGCCGGAACCCACGACTTCGCCGCCTTCCAGAACGCGGGCACCGAGGTCAAGGGCACTGTGCGCACGCTGGAGCCCATCCGCCGCGAACCGGGCCAGCACCCGTGCGAATGGGTCTTCCGCTTCCAGGCCGACGGATTCCTGAAGCAGATGGTCCGCAACCTCATGGGCCTCCTGGTCGAGGTCGGCCGCGGCGGCATGAGCCCGGACGAGGCCCGGGCCGTCCTCGAAAACCGCGACCGTCGTCTGGCCCCGGCCACGGCTCCCCCGCAGGGACTGACCCTGGAAGAGGTCATCTACTAAACAAAAGCCGGGAACGGCCGAATACATTCGAAACGCCCCTGTCTGCAGCCCGAGGGAGAACGCCGTGGCCCTGACCGACCTGGAAAAACTTTTCGTCTACACCACCGCCAACCAAATCTGGCAGCAGGACCTGCTCATGAACGCCTACTTCCAGGGCTCGAGCGTGGGCGCCAACCTGCGCGAGATGGTCCTGGGCCGGCCGGCGGTCAAGCCCCTGACCAACCCCTACGACCAGGCCATCACCGGCCGCCTGCGCGCCGACAGCGCCACCATCCGGCAGGGTGCGCGCAACGTGACGGAGGCCGCATCCATGGTCGGCATCGCGGCCGAGGCCGTGGGCACCATCAAAAGCACTCTGGAGGACATGCAGGACATCGCCACCAAGATCAAAACCGGCGAACTGGTATGGAACACGACCATCCGGGACGAATACAACTCGCTGCGGGACAAGATCACGGGAATCGTGCAAAGCACCCTATACAACGGAATCGCACTGCTGGACAGCACGCAATGGGGCACAGACCAGATCGATTCCGGGGGGGCTGTTCATGTTCAAGCATTCCTAAGCGGCGGCTTTGACGTCACTTTCAAGGCCCTGGACAGCCCCACGCCGCCCTGGAGCAACCTCTCGGGGGCGTCCCTCAATAACGCAACGGGGCTGCAGACGGAACTTCTGGAACTGTCGGAACTGCTTGGCTACGTTGGAACCGTCGAAGACATCTATACCAAACGGGCCAGCGGGCTCAACTTCCAGGCCTCTTCCCTTGAGTCCCAGGCCGATCTGCTCGATCAGGCCGTGGAGGCCCGCCGCCAGTCGCCGACCCTGTCCCTGGAGGAAATCCTGGTGCGCCTGCTGCTGCGGGACACGGGGACGCTCATGGACGAACTGACCTGAACGCCCATTGGTCCCATGGCGCCCGGATCATGGTCGGTCAGACCCCAGCGCGGCCATGCCGGAACATTTCGCTTTTTCCTTGATACGGCTTTTCATCGGTCATATCCTCTGACGCATCCGTTCCATTCACCCCGGAGGTTCTCATGACCAAGACCAGATCTGTTTTCGCGACCATCCTCCTGTCCATGGCCTTGCTGGCGGGAGCAGGACCGGCCATGGGCCAGTCCGATCTCCTCAAGCAGGGGCTCGGCCTGATGTCCTCCGGCGGCTCCGGGTCTTCATCCCTGACCCAGGGCGAGATGGGCGACGGCCTCAAGGAGGCCCTGCGCGTCGGCACAGAAGCCGTTGTGTCGCAACTCGGGAAGGCCGACGGATTCAACGGCGACAAGGCCATCCACATCCCCCTGCCGGGTCAGCTGGCCACGGTGCAGAAGGCCCTCAAGGCGGCCGGCTATTCGAGCCTGGTGGACGACCTGGAACTGAAGCTCAACCGCGCCGCCGAGCAGGCCACGCCCAAGGCCAAGGCCCTCTTCGTGGACGCCATCGCGGCCATGACCATCCAGGACGCCCAGAAGATCCTGAACGGCCCCGACGACGCGGCCACCCAGTACTTCCGCAAGTCAATGGGGCCGGGCCTGGGCACCGAAATGAAGCCCATCGTCGACGCCACCCTGGCCGAGGCCGGGGCGGTGCAGGCCTACGACGCCATGATGGGCCAGTACAAGGCCCTGCCCTTCATGCCCGACGCCAAGGCCAACCTCACTGACTACGTGGTGGAGAAGGGCATGGACGGCATCTTCCACTACGTGGCCAAGGAGGAGGCCGCCATCCGCACCAACCCGGCCGCGAGAACCACGGACCTGTTGAAAAAGGTCTTCGGCAAATAACCCAAACAACGTGAGGGCGAAGCCCCCCGGCCTCGCCCTCACCCGCCCCGGGCACCCCCAGGTCCATCCCGTCCACTCGGTCCACTCAGCCCATCCCGTCCACAACCCCCAGAATTTCCTTCGTCTTCTCCTCCATGAGCGCCCTGTCCCCGCGCGATTCCACATTCAGGCGCAGCACGGGCTCGGTGTTGGAGGAGCGCAGGTTGAAACGCCAGTCGGCAAACTCCAGGCTCAGGCCGTCGGTCGTGTCGCGGACCAGGGCTCCCGCGCCGAAGCGCGCCTCCACGGCGGCGATGGCCGCGCGTGCGTCCGTGACCCTGCGGTTGATCTCGCCGCTGGCCGGAAATGCGCGCATGGCGTCGTCGACCAGTTCGGCCAGGGACTTGCCCGTCAGACAGACCAGTTCGGCCACCAGCAGCCAGGGGATCATGCCCGAGTCGCAGTAGGCGAAGTCGCGGAAATAGTGGTGGGCGCTCATCTCGCCGCCGTAGACCGCGTCCTCCAGACGCATGCGCTCCTTGATGAAGGCGTGGCCGGTCTTGGACATGATGGGCCGCCCTCCGGCCTCGCTGACGGCGGCTATCGTGTTCCAGGTCAGGCGCGGGTCGTGGATGATGCCGGCGCCTGGATGCTTGCGGGCGAAGGCCTCGCCCAGCAGGCCGACGAGGTAGTAGCCCTCGATGAAGCGGCCGGTTCCGTCGAAGAAGAAGCAGCGGTCGAAGTCCCCGTCCCAGGCCAGGCCCAGGTCCGCGCCCGTCTCGACCACGGCGCGGGCGGTCATGTCGCGGCATTCCGGCAGGAGCGGGTTGGGCACGCCGTTCGGGAAATTGCCGTCGGCCTCGTGCAGGATCTTGTGGAAGGCGAAGGGCAGCAAGGGCTCCAACAGATCGACGACGGCCCCGGCCCCGCCGTTGCCCGCGTTGACCACGACGGACAGGGGCCGCAGGGCCGAGCGGTCGATGTAGGACAGCAGGTGGTCGCGGTAGCGCTCCCGCACGTCCAGGGACTGTTCACGGCCGATGCGCTCGGCCGCCTGGAACTCGCCGGACGCCGCCAGATCGCGGATGGTGAAGAGGCCCGTGTCGCCGCTTATGGGCCTCGAATCCTCGCGCACGAACTTCATGCCGTTGTAGTCCTTGGGGTTGTGGCTGGCCGTGACCATGATGCCGCCGTCCATGCGCTGATCGAAGACGGCGAAATAGACTTCCTCGGTGCCGCACTCGCCCAGGGCGTAGACGTCCACGCCGGATTCGACGAGCCCGCGGGTCAGGGCCGCGGCCATGGCCGGGCTGGACAGGCGGATGTCGTGGCCGACCACCACGCGGGACGGCTTGAGCCAGGCGGCGTAGGCCCGGCCGATGCGCCAGGCCAGGTTCTCGTCGAGTTCGTCGGGCACGCGGCCGCGGATGTCGTAGGCTTTGAAGCAGGAAAGGTTCATGCGTCGGCTCCTCGGATAGGGTATGATCGGCCCGTCAGCGGCCGGGATCATGGCTACCGGGACGGAGGCGGCTTGATCAAGAAAAAAGAGCGACTCACCCAAACGTCATGTATAGACCCGCCCTCAGTGTCAAAACATTTTGCAACAAACGAGAGGAATGCAGTCATGTATCCGGCATCTGGTCACTGAGACCGTGCCCTGATGAAATCCGCGCTTTGGAATCCAAACATTGCGACGGCATGTTTCTGCCGATGACGCTTCCGGAGTTTCCCAAAGCCGGTTCGACCGTTTGTGCATCATGTTTTGCGGCACTCCACAGGATGAGTTTTTTCGCGTTTATCCACAGTTGGCTGGCGCGGCCCTTGCGTGGGACATCCAAAAAAATGTCGCATAGCAAGGGCCGTGACAGCCCCGGCATATCTCAGTTCGTTGCCTTTGCTGCCTGATATTCCTCGCCTCGTGCCAATACCGCCCAGGCAATTCGAGCGGTTTTGTTCGCCTGAGCCACTGAGGCCACAAATTGCCCTCGTCGAGCAACCACTCCTTGAAGCCACGCCTTGCGTTTATCATTGGCTGTTTCCACAATGCCGGACCAAGCCCGGCAAACATTCCGAGCCCCCTGTATCAACAGTTTGCGGATGTATGTGTTGCCTCGTTTGGTGATGCCAAGAAGTTTCTGTTTTCCGCCGGAAGAATGCTCTCTGGGCGTCAACCCCAAGTATGCAGCAAGCTCTCTGCCGTTTTTGAACTGTTTGGCATCGCCCACATGGGCAACAAGCGCGGAGGCTGTCACTGGGCCAATACCAGGTACCTTCATCAGTCGAGTGCAATGCTCGTTGGCTTTTGTGATTGCCTCCATCTTGTGATCCAATTCGGCAAGACGTTCGTCAGCCTCATGGAGTTCTGTGTAGAGGTCGGAGAATAAATCACGAGCCTTGATGCTTAATCCGTTCTGAGGATCTTCCACAATTTCCGGTAAGCGCTTGCGTACATGGGTGATGCCTTGAGGCAAAATGATTCCTTTTTCGGACAGAAGACCGCGTATCTGGTTCGCAAGGGCGGTTCGGCTTTTGAGCAACCGCTCACGGACACAATGCCAGGCAGACATGTCTTGCTGCTCTTCAGTTTTGACCGACACAAAACGTGTTGACGGTCGTCCTGCGACTTCACAGATGGCCCGGGCATCCGCAGCGTCAGTTTTATTGTTGATAACGAACGGCTTCACGTGGCGAGGCGAAATCAAACCTACAGTGTGTCCCAGTTTCTGTATCTCCCGCCCCCAGTAATGCGCACCTCCGCAGGCTTCCAAGCCCACCGTGCAAACGGGAAGGTTGGCAAAAAACGCCAGAACATCCTTTCTGTTCAGCTGCTTGTTGAAAACGTCTTTTCCGTGCTTGTCCACGCCGTGCACCTGGAATTTATGCTTTGCGATATCAAGCCCAATACGGCATACTTGTTTCATGACCCGCCTCCCAGATTAAGTGTTTGGAGATACTCACTTATGGCACATTCGATGCCGTTATGCCATGGGCATATGGGGGGCGGGTCTATCCCATCATCGCGAGCGCAGCGCGGCCTGGTCGGGCAACGCGCGAGATCCATCCTCCACATCCCCGTTCGGCGCGAGGGCTCAAGTCTGTCGGTTGACTTTTCCCCGGATCGCGCCTTTTCTCTCCTGCGTCGAACCGCACCGCAAACCCCGGAACCACCATGTCCTCTTCAGCCTGGACCACGCTGACCCGCCCCCTGCGGCACCGCAACTTCCGCCTCTTCGCCTCGGGGCAGATCATCTCCCTCGTCGGCACCTGGGTCCAGAACGTGTCCGAGGCCTGGCTCGTGTACCGCCTGACGGGATCGAGCGCCGCCCTGGGCCTGGTGCGTTTCGCGGGGCTGGCGCCCGTCTTCGTCCTGGCCCTGGTGGGCGGGGACTGGGCCGACCGCGCCAACCGCCGCGCCATTCTCATCGGGACCCAGACCGCGGCCATGGTCCTGGCCTTCATCCTGGCCGCGCTGTGCTTCACGGAGCAGGCCCGGGTCTGGATCATCGTCCTGCTGGCGGCCATGCTCGGCGTGGTCAACGCCATCGACAACCCCACCCGGCAGTCCTTTGTCGTCGAGATGGTCGGCAAGGAGGATCTCCCCAGCGCCATCGGCTTCAACTCCTCCATGTTCCATGCGGCCCGCATCATCGGGCCCGGCGTGGCCGGGGCGCTGCTGGCCACCGTCGGGGAGGCCTGGTGCTTCACCCTGAACGGGTTGTCCTTTCTGGCCGTCATCGCCTGCCTGGCCCTCATGCGCCTGCCCGACACGCCCAGACCCGCAACCCAGGGACAATTCCTGTCCCGCATCAAGGCCGGCGTCGCCTTCGCCTGGACGAACCCTGCCATCCGCAGCCTCCTGGCCCTGGTGGCCGTGACCAGCCTCTTCGGCTCCTCCTTCCTGGTGCTCATGCCCGTGGTGGCCAGGGAAGTTCTGGGACGCGGGGCCGACGGCTACAGCCTGCTCATGACGGCCGCCGGAGTGGGCAGCCTCATGGGCGCCCTCATCCTGACCCTGCGCAAAAACACGGGTCTGTGGGTCCTGCGCTCCGTGGCGTCCCTGGCCTTCGGCCTGACGCTGATCCTCTTCTCGCTGTCCCGGACCTTTTGGCTCTCGGCCCTGCTGGCCGTGCCCTGCGGGCTGTTCATGATCCTGCTCATGGCCACGTCCAACACGCTGGTCCAGACCCTCACCCCCGACGAGATGCGCGGCCGGGTCATGGCCCTCTTCGCCATGATGTTCATGGGCATGTCGCCCTTCGGCTCCCTCGGGGCGGGTCTGACGGCCGAGTTCATCGGCGTCGGCCCCACCCTGGGCCTGTGCGGCGCGGTCTGTCTCGTCGCAGGGCTCGTTCTGGGTCGCAGACGCCGGGACAGTTGATTCCGCAATACTTCCCTTCCCCTGCGACGGACGCGACCGTCCCCACCACGGCGCACGTCTCTCCCCTGCAGCCACGCCGAATCCCGACGATTTCGTCCGGTGTCCGGTTATCTTCATCACAAAACATGTTTTCGGCTTGTGGACAGCCATAAAATCGGATATATTTAATAAGAATTATTCTTATAATACGGAGGTCCCATGCTCGATTCCAAGTACCGGAAATTCCGGGACGCAGTGGCCGCTTTCGTGCCGGCCGGGCGTATCATCACTGACCCTTTGCGTCTGCTTGCCTACGGCACGGACGCGAGCTTCTACCGGCTCATCCCCAAGATCGTCATCAACGTGGAGTCCGAAGGCGAAGTGGCCAGCATCCTGCGGCTGGCCCACCGGGATGGCATCGAGGTGACCTTCCGCGCGGCCGGCACCAGCCTTTCGGGCCAGGCGGTCACGGATTCGGTGCTGTTGCGCCTGGGCGAAGGGTGGCTGGGTTGCCGCATCTACGACAACGCCCGCCGCATCGACCTGGAGCCGGGCATCATCGGCAGCCACGCCAACCGCGCCCTGCTGCCCTTCGGCAAGAAGATCGGGCCGGACCCGGCCTCCATCGACACCTGCAAAATCGGCGGCATCCTGGCCAACAACGCCAGCGGCATGTGCTGCGGCGTGGCCGAGAACAGCTACAAGACCCTGGAGGAGTTGCGCCTGGTCTTCGCCGACGGGACCATTCTGGACACTGGCGACGACGCATCCAGGCGCGCCTTCCGGGACAAGCATCCCGAGATCATCGGGGGGCTTGAGGACCTGCGCCGCCAGGTCACGGCCGCGCCTGAACTTGAAGCGCGCATCCGGCACAAGTTCAAGATCAAGAACACCACGGGCTACAGCCTGAACGCCCTGGTGGACTTCGAGGACCCCTTCGACATCCTCAAGCACCTCATCGTCGGCTCCGAAGGGACCCTGGCCTTCGTCTCCAAGGTCACCTACCGAACCGTCGTCGAGCACGCCCACAAAGCCTCGGCCCTGATGATCTTCCCCGACATCCGCACGGCCTGCGAAGCGACCATCATCCTCAAGAAACAGCCCGTGGCCGCCGTGGAACTCATGGACCGCCCGGCCCTGCGCTCGGTCCAGGACAAGGACGGCATGCCGCCCTACCTGAAGGAACTGAGCGAAACGGCCGCCGCTCTGCTGGTCGAGACGCGGGCCGAGGACAAGGCGACCCTCGACGCCCAGATCGCGACCATCAGAGCCGCCCTGGCCGGCGTGGCCATGGTACGGGACATTGAGTTCACGCCCGTGCCCCAAGAGTTCGCCAAGCTGTGGAACATCCGCAAGGGCCTTTTCCCGGCCGTGGGCTCCGTGCGCGCCACGGGCACCACGGTCATCATCGAGGACGTGGCCTTCCCCATCGAACGCCTGGCCGACGCGACCCTGGAACTGCAGGGCCTGCTGGAGAAATACGGGTACTCCGAGGCCATCATCTTCGGCCACGCCCTGGAGGGGAACCTGCACTTCGTCTTCACCCAGGACTTCGGCGACCCCAAGGAGGTCGAGCGCTACAGCAACCTCATGGACGACGTGACGGCCATGGTCGTGGACCGCTACGACGGGTCCCTCAAGGCCGAGCACGGCACGGGCCGCAACATGGCGCCCTTCGTGGAGATGGAGTGGGGCAAGGATGCCTACCGCCTCATGCAGGACATCAAGCGCATCTTCGACCCCAAGGCGCTTTTGAACCCCGGCGTCATCCTGAACCCCGACCCCAAGGCGCATCTCAAGGATCTGAAACCCCTGCCCGCGGCCCACGAACTGGTGGACAAGTGCATCGAGTGCGGGTTCTGCGAGCCCATCTGCCCGTCCAAACACATCACCCTCACGCCGCGGCAGCGCATCACGAGCTGGCGCGAGATCCAACGACTGCGGAACATTCCCGAAAAAAGCGCGGAGCTCGCCAAGCTGCTCAAGGCCTACGGCTACCAGGGCGACGGCACCTGCGCCACGGACGGACTGTGCGGCACGCGCTGCCCCGTAGGCATCGACACGGGCAAGATGACCAAGGCCCTGCGGGCCGAGCACGCCACGGACGGCCAGAAGAAGGCCGCCGACTGGGTGGGCAGGCACTTCGAGGGCGTGGCCCGGACGGTCTCGGGCGTGCTGAGCACCGTGGACGCCGTCCACGCCGTGGCCGGGACGCGCTTCATGGACGCCTCGTCCGAGGCCCTGCACCGCGCCTCGCTGAGGCGAATCCCGCGCTGGAACGAGCAGATGCCCAAAGGCCTGGGACGGATCAAGGCCCAGCCCATCGACGAGGCCAACCCCTTGAAGGTGGTCTACTTCCCGAGCTGCATCGCCCGCAACATGGGACCGGCACGGGGCGAGAAGATCGCGTCCCTGCCCGAGGTCACGGTGCGGCTGCTGCGCAAGGCCGGGTACGAGGTCGTCTTCCCCAAGGGCATGGGCGGGCTGTGTTGCGGTCAGGCCTTCGAGAGCAAGGGTTTCGTGGCCCAGGCTGACGCCAAGAGCGCCCAGTTGGAGGAAGCCCTGCTGGAGGCCACCCGCGGCGGCGAGCTGCCGGTGCTGTGCGACACGAGCCCGTGCCTGAAGCGCATGCAGGACGTCCTGGACCCGCGCCTCAAGCTCTACGACCCGGCCGTGTTCGTGCTCGAATTCCTGCAGGACAAGCTCTCCTTCGTGCGCAAGGACAAGCGCGTGGCCCTGCACGTGACCTGCACGTCCCGCAAGATGGGACTCGAAGGGAAGCTCCTGGAGCTGGCCGGTAAATGCGCCGCCAAGGTGGTCGTGCCCGAGGACGTGTTCTGCTGCGGCTTCGCAGGGGACAAGGGCTTTTCCGTGCCGGAACTCAACGCCTCGGCCCTGAAGACCCTGGCCGACAAGGTCCAGGACTGCACCGAGGGCTACTCCACCAGCCGGACCTGCGAGGTCGGCCTGGCCCTGCACGGCAAAATCCCGTACCGCTCCATCCTCTATCTCGTGGACGAGTGCACCGCATAACCGAAAACACCCCGCAGGTTCCTGCCTGCGGGGTGTTGTGCGCTTCTTTTCCTGTGTCAGAACGTGAGTATTAGGACGCCGGTTGCGGGCCGTATGCCGGCCTGTTACATAGAGGCGTCCCATTCTCTGCGTACGTGCCGCAGCGGCACGCGCACAACCTCTGCGTGCGGCCCTCCCCGGGTCCGTACCCTTCACGGAGTCCACCATGCGCCTCGTCATCATCCTGCTCGGCCTGCTCCTGTCCCTCCAGGCGGGAAGCGCGCTGGCCATGGAAGCGTCGGAAAGCCCCGCTTCACACCCCCTGCCTGCAGGCAGCGCCATGCCCGACCTGCAACTGCGGGGCGAGCTGGCCTCCGAACACCTCAAGCACCTGGGATTGAACGGCGCGGAGCCTCACAGCCTCTCCGGCATCCAGGCCAAGACCGTCATTCTCGTGGCTTTCAGCATGTACTGCCCCCACTGCCAGCGCGAGGCGCCGGTCCTCAACGAGCTGAACGCCCTGATCGAAAGCCGCGGCCTCTCCGCAGACGTGAAGCTCATCGGCGTGGGCATCGGCAATTCGGATTTCGAGGTGAAGGTTTTCAGGGACAAGTACGCCGTGACCTTCCCCCTGTTCTCGGACCCCGATTTCAAGGTCAACAAGGAAATAGGCGAAGTCGGCACCCCCTTCTTCTATGTCCTCGACCTCGATGCGCAAAAAAAGAAGATCATCGTTGCCGACACGCAGCTCGGCCGATTGGAATCCGCAGCCGCGTTTCTGGACGATGCCCTGAAAGCAAGCAAAGCCGTGAGGTAGTCACATGTCACGACATCTGATCCCCTTCGTCCTGGCCGCGGCTCTCGTGTGCATCGTGCCGCTGTGCGCCATGGCCCAGAACTCGGGCATCCCACAGAACCACCTCTTCCAGGTGGGTGAACTCAAGCCCGTGGACAGCACCCTGAAAGTCAAGATCGGGGATCCGGCCCCGGACTTCAGCCTGCCGACCATCGACGGGGGCACGGTCAGCCTTGCCCAGTTCCGCGGCACGAAAAACGTGGTCCTGTCCTTCGTGCCTGCGGCCTGGACCCCGGTCTGCTCGGGGCAGTGGCCCGGCTACAACATCGTGCAGGACATGTTCGAGCAGACGGACACGCAGCTCATCGGCGTGAGCGTCGACAACGTGCCCACGCTGCACGCCTGGGTGCAGGAAATGGGCGGCGTGTGGTTCCCGGTGGCCTCGGACTTCTTCCCCCACGGCAGACTGGCCGACGCCCTGGGCATCCTGCGCTCGACGGGCGAGGCCGAACGGTCGTTGTTTCTGATCGATAAAGAGGGCGTTATCCGCTACATTGACGTGCACGACATCAACTCCAGACCCGACCTGGGGCCGCTGGTCAAGGCCATGCAGGAGCTCAAAAAAACGCAAGACTGACGGCGCACAGCGTACCCGGCAACGGTTGCGACATGCGTCATCACTCGGTTCCTGCTCAAAAAAGGCGGCCAGGCCACGCAACCTGCAGCACGGAGAAAAATCATGGAACTTCTCGACGCCATCCATACACGGCGCAGCATCCGCAAATACACCGACTCACCCGTGGACGAGGCGATGGTCGAAACCATCCTGCGGGCCGGAATGGCCGCGCCCTCGGCCGGCAACCAGCAGCCCTGGCACTTCGTCGTCGTCACGGACAAGGCCCGGCTCGAAGCGATTCCCGCTTTCCACCCCTACGCCAAGATGGTCGCCCAGGCGCCGCTGGCCGTCCTCGTCTGCGGCGACCCCGACGGCAAAAAATGGCCGACCTTCTGGGTCCAGGACCTGAGCGCCGCCACCCAGAACATGCTCCTGGCTGCCCGCGGCCTGGGGCTTGGAAGCGTATGGGTCGGCATCTACCCGGAACAGGACCGCATGGACGGCTTCCGCAGGCTCTTCGGCCTCCCCGACCACATCCTCCCCTTCTCCCTCGTCCCCATAGGCTGGCCCGCCACGCCCTTCGAAGCCCTGGACCGCTTCCGGCCGGAACTCGTACACCGGGAGACCTGGAACGGCTGACAAGACAGGGCCCCGCGATCCCTTGCGGAAAAGCGGGGCCCGGATGGCTGTCGTCCTCCCGGCCTCAGAACTCGACCCCCACGCTGAAGACGGCCGTGAAGGGCGCCCCGACATAGTAGCCAGCCCCGCCTTCCCTGGTGTCGTCGGAGGCGTTGATCATGGACACGTACTGCGTATTGAAGAGGTTGTAGAGATCGAGGGCAAAGCGGATGCCGTCGGCGAAATCCAGGTCCCTGTAAGTGTACTTCACGCCCAGGTCCGCGACCGCATAGTCGTCGACCCGCTCCTCGTGTTCGACGTCCCCGTAACGCTCGCCCATGTAACGCACGCTCGGGACGACCTCGAAGCCCATGCATTTCCAGACCAGGCCGGCCTTGACCATCCACTGCGGGGTGTCCACCACCTGCTCGCCCTCGGCTTCGAGGGTGCTGCCCTGGTAGGTCAGGTCATCGTCGTAGGTCAGCCGCGTGTATGAGGGGTTGACGAAGACCGTCAGGTCCCTGGTCGCATAGAAATTGGCCTCCACTTCGATCCCGTACCCAGTGGCCTCGCCGACGTTCTGGGCATAGCTTTCGCCGACGCGCGGGTCGTAGACTGTGGTCAGCAGGTTGTCGTGCAGGGAGTAGAACACGGCCGGGGTGATGTCGAAACGTTCGCCCGTGATACGCAGGCCCAGTTCGAAATTGTCCGAGGTCTCCATGTCGTAGCCTTGGAACATGTCCTCCAGGGTCACGCCCGCGGCCTGGAACTTGGCCCGCTTGGAATTGTACAGGTTGATGAGCGGCACGTACGAGTACGGCCGGATATGGCTGCGGCCGTAGCTGGCGTAGGGCTGGAAGGTCTCGTTCAGGGTCAGGCTCACGCCGGCGCTGGGCAGCCAGACGTCGTACACGCGCGCGTCGCGGGCCAGGTCCGGCGATTCCGTCAGGACGCCGCCCTCGGAGGTGTAGCCCGCGCTGGCGGGCTCGTCGTAGCGGAAGTACTTGAGCCCGACCTGCCAGTCCAGGCTGCCGGCGGTTCCGGCCAGGGTGGCGAAGGGGCTGTTGACGTAGCCGTTGCCGTCATTTTCGGTACGGATGCTGTGGTTGACGAATTTCCCGGTGGTCGGACTGTAGATGTCCGTATTGATCTGCATGTCCACGGACTCGAAGAGGTGCCCCACGGAAAGGCGGGCCATCTCCGTATCCACGTCCAACTGTGACAGCAGCCCGATATGGTCGATGTCGCGCATGCGTTTCTGCACGACGCCTCCCTGGGACTCCACTCCCTGGTAGATATCGGCGTCCTCGCGGGAGTAGTAGGGTTTGAAGGTCGCCTTGAACGTGTCGTTGAAAGTGAAGGGGACCACCGCCAGGATGTCCGTGTTCTCATGCTCGGCCCTGTTGTTCCCGTAGTAGAAGATGTCCTGCCCCTTCACGCCGGTCAGGGATTCATTGAAATCCTTCGTGTAGTTCTCGTGCAGATCCCGGATGTCGCCATAGCCGAGGGAACGGTAGAGATCCTGCTCCACATGGTTGTGGTTGACCCAGAGCCGGATGGCATCCTCTCCGTGCCATGGCTGGTCGATCATGAAA
This sequence comes from Desulfomicrobium salsuginis, assembly GCF_054657795.1. Lineage (NCBI taxonomy): Bacteria > Pseudomonadati > Thermodesulfobacteriota > Desulfovibrionia > Desulfovibrionales > Desulfomicrobiaceae > Desulfomicrobium > Desulfomicrobium salsuginis. Next base: position 1,766,155 of record NZ_BAAHYA010000002.1, read on the forward strand.
TTGGCGTTGACGCGCGGCCCCAGGTCCCCCGGCCCCTTCCACTTTTCGGCGTCGGTCCAGGAAGCCGAGGCGCTGAAGGCCGTGTCCGAGGCCCAGAGCCGCCCGCTGTCCACCCGCGAAAAGGCCCGGCTGTAAGCGTTTCCGCCCACGGAGAGAGTCAGGTCCAGGCCCGGATCCTCCTCGGGCCAGCGCGGCCGCAGTTCCACGGCGCCACCGCGTGCGCCCACGCCCGTGCCCAGTCCGGCCGGGATGGCGCCCTTGTAGATGGCGAGGCTTTCGAAATTCTCCATGTCGTAGATGTACTCGCGCGGACCCATGGGGTTGCCGCCCCAGTTCGGCACGCCCTCCACCGTCATGGACCCCAGGAACCCGCGTACGCCGCGCACGCGCGTGTTCTTCTGCTCGGCCGCCAGGCCGTAGGGGTCGACGCTTTCCACCTGCACGCCCGGCAGGGAGCCCATGGCCTCGTACACGCTGGTCTCGGCCCTGGTCCCGGACAACTCCAGGCCGCTGCGGGTGATCTCCGTGCCCGTGTAGACCTGCTCGTTGGCCTGACGCGTCGGCGTGACCAGCCTCTCCTCCACCACCTTCATTTCTTCCAAGACGACGTCCCCTTCCCCGGCCCAGGCGGCGCCTGCCAGCGCCGCCACGACACACAGCGCCGCCGCGAATCCCCGTACACCCATGACACCCTCCGCAGAACATTTATTTATAATATTTATTATTTAAGAAATACTTTTTTAATATTCGTAACACTATTGGGCGCACCGGCCCACGCGTCGCCCGAACGGCGCGCCGTATGGCGCGCCGCGGTGCAGGGACACAAATCGACGGGTGGGCGGCGGTGCCGCGGATCAGATCTTCTGCTCGACCATCCGGAAGCACGGGATGCACAGCGTGGCCCCGGCGAAGCGCCGCGTGCGCGACTCCATGGTCTTCTCGCCGCAGTGGTCGCAGACCAGGCTCTGCAGGATCTTCGGTGGACGGGGGGCGCCCTTTTCCATGGGCGTTATGAGGAACATCTCGTCCAAGGGCAGTTCCATGAACCGCCGCTGCAGGCCGGAACGCAGGTCGGCCATGCGCCGGCGGTCCTCCTCCGTGGCCGAGCCGTCGCCGCTCTTGCGCATCAGTTCGGCCATTTCGTCGTCCATGCCGCTGCGGGCCGCCGGGTTGAGCAGCGCCCGGAAGCCCTGACCGCTCTCGCGTCGGAAGAAGGAGAAAGCCATCTTGCCGTGGTCGCGGTGGATGAGGTTGCCCTTGCCCATGGTCGCTCCCGTCAGGAACTGGATGGCGTCCACGCCGCACATGTCGGTCTCGACCACGGCCACGATCTCGGAATCCCTGGGGTTGTCCAATTCGCGCAGGGCCAGCTCGGCGGCGCGGATGCCGATGGCCAGACCGGGGCAGCTGTGCCCGTGAAAGGCGATGGTTGCGTCGATGCGTTCCTGGGGAAACTGACAGGACATGACTTCTCTCCTTAGGTTGTTGGAATGATGACGGGTTGGCCGTCGAGATGGTGGATGGCGACCGGCAGCCCATAGACGTCGCTGATGATGTCGGCGGTCACGCCGGCGACATGGGTCATGGCGTGGATGGTTCCGCCTTTCAGAAAAATGGCCTTGTCGGCATGGCGCAGGGCCATGTTCAGGTCGTGCATGCTCATGACCGCGGCGATGCGGTGCTCGTCCACAACGCGGCGCACGAGGGACATAATCTCGACCTGGTTCTTGAGGTCCAGGGCGCTGGTCGGCTCGTCCAGGAGCAGAAGGGACGGCTCCTGAACCAGGGCCCGGGCGATGCAGACCTTCTGCAGCTCGCCGCCGCTCAGGGTGTCGATGTGCCGCATGGTCATGGACGACAGACCCAGGGTATGGATGACGGCCTCGGCCCTGCGCAGGTCGTCGGGGCCGGTGCGCCAGCGGATATGCGGGGCGCGGCCCATGAGCACGGCATCGAAGACCGTCAGGCGCGAAGTCTCGCTCTTCTGGGAGACGTAGGCCACGTCCCGGGCGATCTCGGACGGGGACATGGTCAGGACGTCCCGGTCCTCCACGAGCACGGCGCCGCCCTTGGGTCGCAGGATGGCGTTCATGCACTTGAGCAGCGTGGTCTTGCCCACCCCGTTGGGTCCGAGGATGGCCAGCAGTTCGCCCCGTTCCAGCCGGAAGTCGATGTCGCCCAGCACGGATCGGCCGTTGTAGGAGAAATGGAGGTCGCAGACCGAGAGCATCATGACCTGCCTCCTCGGATGATGAGCCAGAGGAAGGTCGGCGCCCCGAGAAAGGCCGTCAGCACGGACACGGGCAGGAGATGCGGAGCCAGGACCAGCCGGGCCGCGGTGTCCGAGGCCAGCAGAAGCAGGGCACCGCCGACCAGGGAGGCGGGCAGGAGAAAGCGGTGGTCCGCGCCGATGAGCCGACGGAACATGTGCGGCACCACCAGACCGACAAAGCCGATGATGCCCAAAAAGGCGATGAGCACGGCCGTGACCAGGCTGGACAGGAACATGCCGGCCATGCGCACCCGCTCCACGCGCACGCCCAGCCCCCTGGCCGTCTCGTCCCCGGCGTCCATGGCGTTGTAGCTCCAGCTTCCCGCCCAGAAATAGAGGAAGCACGGGGCCACGACCGCGGCCATGAGCCCCAGTTCCCCCCAGGTGGCCCGGGACGTGTCCCCGAAGGTCCAGAAGACCATGGCCGCCAGCTGCACGTCCGTGGCGAAGTACTGCAGGAACATGGTCGCGGCCGTGAACAGGGCGCCCAGGGCCACGCCCGTCAGGACCATGGTCTCGGGACGCGCCCCGCGCAGCCGCGAGATGGCCACGATGATCCCCGATGCGGCAAGGCTGGCGACGAAGGCGGCAATCGTCGTCAGATACGGGTCGGTGATGGTCGCGGCGACTCGCCCCGAGGTCGTCAGGCCCGAATCCAGAACCATGACGGCGAACGCCGCGCCGAAAGCGGCGGCGTGGGAGATGCCCAGGGTGAAAGGCGAGCCCAGGGGGTTGCGCAGGATGGCCTGCATGACCGCCCCGGCCACGGCCAGGCCGCCACCGGCGACCATGGCCGCCAGGGCCTGGGGCAGGCGGATGCCGCGCACGATGGCGTCAACCCGCGGGTTGTCCGAGACCCCGGCCAGGCTCGACAGGACGTCGCCCACGGACAGCCCGGCCGGCCCGACGCCCAGGGACAGAACCAGGCACCCGGCCAGGGCCAGGGCGGACAGGAGCACCACCCCCGCCTTCCAGGCCAGGTAGCGCCGGTACTCCTCGGGAACGCGGCCGTGATCGGCGTGCATCAGCGCACCGGAATCCGCGTGTAGGCCATGTTCCCGAAGGCCTCGTTCATGGCCCCGAACACGGGCCTGCCGACGATGAAGGCGTAGATCTCGTCGGCCTTGGCCGCAGGGTCGATGTCCACGAAGCGGTCGGGGTACAGGGTCTTGCCGACGAAATAGGCGTTGGCCAGGATGGACTCGTAGTTCTGGGCGTACCAGTTGTACGGCAGCACGCCGAAGACCCGCCTCTCGCGCACGGCCGTCAGGGTCGCATAGGCCGGGTCGGTGCGCAGTTCGTGCAGGCCGCCCGCCTCCTTGCCCATCTGCAGGGTCGAAAGATCCAGGAAGAGGTAGTCCGGGTCCCAGACCACGATCTGCTCCTTGGCCACGCTCGTGGTGCTGACGTCCCGGGCCGCTCCGCCCTGCTCGTGGGCCAGATTGCGGGCACCGACAAAGGCGAAGGGCGGGTAGCCCGGCTCCGTGGACTGGAAGCCGTGGGGGCCCTTGTAAGCCACCCCGCCCAGGTAGGCCGAGGGCCTGTCCTGGATGCCGGCGGTGCGGGCCGCCAGGTCGGCGATGAGCGCGTCGAAATAGGCGATGAGCTGTTCCGCCCGTTCGTGTCTCCCGACAACCACGCCCATGAGGCGCAGGGAGGCGTAGAAGCTTTCCCGCGCGGCGCCGAGGTCGCCGGCGTCGAGGACGATTACGGGCAGTCCGGTCTTGGCCTGCAACTCCACCGGGTCGTGGCCCATGGTGGCAAAGGTCTTGAAGATGACCTGCGGCTGCGGCTCCAGGGTAAGGATGAGCTCGGGGTTGTCCTGGCCGCGGAACTGTCCGAAAATGGGCATGGCCTTGAACTGCGGGTTGGCCAAGGCGTAGGGCCTTGCGTCGAAGCGGTTGGCCTTGGCCTCGATGTCGTCCACGGCCACGGCCAGCCCCTGGGCTTGAAGATAGGTCAGCAGGCGCAGACAGCCCGAACCCGAGCAGATCACGCGCTCGACGCTGTCGGGGATGGTCTGGACGCGCCCCGTGGCGTCGGTCACGGTCCGGGCCCCGGCCGGTCCGGCGATCAGGAGGAAAAGAGCAAGGAAGAACGCGATTCTCGGCATGGTCCGCTCGCAAAGGTTGAGATGTAAATCCGGACCGCCCGCCGGGGCGGCATGAGCATGAGACTGATGCGCGCACATCAGCCCCCCTTGAGGGAGAAGCGGATGGGCAGCATGGCCGCGCACTCCACGGCTCGTCCGCCGCGCACGGCCGGGGCGTACACGGAAGCCCTGGCCGCCTCCAGGGCCGCCTCCTCGAAGCCATGCTCACCGCCCTCGACCACCGCCGCGTCCTTGAGCTCCCCGCAGGCGCCGATGACCAGGCGCAGAACGACCCGCCCTTCCCGCCCCTTACGTCTGGCGGCCTCGGGGTACCGCGGCAGGACCCGACGCACGAAGCGGGGACCGTCGGAGTCGCCGAAGGCGGCATTGACCGGGGCTGTGCCGATCCCCCCGCCGGTCGGGGAATGGCCCGGCCCTGATGCGCCCCCGCCGAAATCCTGTCCCAGTCCGCCCGCGGTCGCCAGGGCCGTGGAATTCAGGGCAGCTCCCTGGTGGGGGGCCGGTTCGGCCGCACTCAGCGAAGGCTGCGCCGTCTCGACGGCCTGCGCGTGGGAAGAGGCGGAAGCGCCATCGGCCTCGACCCGGGGCCCCGGAGGAGCCGCGAGCCTGTCGGAAGGCATCGGGCGACTCCGCGTGACGGCAGCCGTCGGCCTTTTCCTGGGAGGAACCGTCACGTCGCTGCCGACCCGACATGGTGCCGGAGCCACGGGTCCGGCCAGGGACGCCTGCGGCACAACCGGGCCTGCGACCGCCCCGCCAGCTGATCTCCCTGCGTCATGGCCGGACGCAGGGCCCGACAGTACGCCGACCGGAAACAACGACACGCTGATGACACCGCGCGGCACGCCCTGCCCCATGGCCAGGACCGCCAACAGGGCGAAGATGCAGCCATGCAGGGACGAGGCGAGGGTCACGGACAGCACGGACCCCAACCTCGCCGACGCCCGGACTGCCTCCTCGACCCGGATAGGGCCGGAACCCCGCGTCCCCGTCAGCGGGAGAGACAGGTCGAGACAGCAGGGATCGGTCGTATCGATAATGGTGCTCATGCTCGCGGCTGAAGAAAGTCATGTTTTCTGGCAGGTTCGGAATATCCCAAAGCAATCGTGTGATCAATAGAAAAATCATGCTATTTTTAAGTTACTATTTTGATATTCATATCAATCCAGTCTTCTTTTCGGGAAATAGGATGGGGCTGCGGCAGGAACCGCAAAACGAGGTGCGGCAAAAAATTGCCGCACCTCGTTTTGCGGTCACGGGTGCACAGTGATGCCGAATGCGGGGAAGAACGAAAACGCCGCGCCTGTCAGGCCAGCTTCAGTTCGTATTCGGCCAGCTTGTAGCGCAGGGTGCGCGGGCTGACGGCCAGGATTTCGGCCAATCGCGCCTTGCTGCCGCGGGCCTCGGACCAGGCGCGGACGATGGCGGAGACCTCGGCCTGGCGCACGGCCGCCTCCAGGGTCATGACGCCCTGGCCGCACTCGACGGCGGGCAGGCCCGTCGCGATGCGCATCTCCAGAGGCAGGTGGCCCGGCTCGATGACGTTTTCGGCCGTCAGGAGCACCAGGCGCTCCATGAGGTTCCTGAGCTCGCGGACGTTGCCGGGCCAGGAATACTTGCACAGGGTCGCCTGGGTGGCGGGGGCGAGGCGGACGTCGGGCTTGTGATAGCGGTGGCGGTACATGGCCAGGAAGTACTCGGCCAGGGGCGGGATGTCGTCGGCCCGTTCGCGCAGGGGAGGCAGGGTCACGGGGATGACGTTCAGGCGGTAGTAAAGGTCGGCCCGGAACTCGCCGACAGCGACCATCTTGTGCAGCAGGCGGTTGGTGGCGGCCACGATGCGCGCGTCGAAAGGCAGCGTCCTCTCTCCGCCCAGGCGGCGGAAGGTCTTCTCTTCCAGCACGCGCAGGAAGTCGACCTGGTTGGTGGGAGGAATCTCGCCCACCTCGTCCAGGAACAGCGTCCCGTCGGCGGCCATCTCGAAGCTGCCCTTGCGCTGCCGCTGGGCTCCGGTGAAGGCCCCGGCCTCGTGGCCGAAGAACTTGTCGGCGAACAGCTCCCCCTTGAGCACGCCGCAGTTGACGGGAATGAACGGCTTGGCCCGGCGCCCCGAGAGCTGATGCACGAGGCGGGCGAAAAGTTCCTTGCCCGTGCCGGACTCGCCGTAGACCAGGATGGTGGCGTCGGAACCGGCCACCTGCATGGCCAGGCGATAGAGGTCGCGCATGGCCCGCGACTGGATCACGAACTTGCCAAGCCCCTCCTCGGTCCCCAGTTCGAGGATCTCCGCTTCAAGCTCCCCGGCACCACGCGGCAATTTTCTGCCGGGCGACTCCGATTGCGCACGCAGACCAACTTCAGAACCAACACCTTGATTTTTCGACATCAATACTTCCTTTCTCCATGGCGCTGCGCTTCAGAAAGCGGCCACCGGAAGAGTTCTCTGTCGCACCGCCTTTTTGAGAAAAAAGGCACAAACTTGCCGATCCGGCAATTTCTTGCCGATTACTCCTTGGCCGACACCCCGTCAATGCGCAAATACCGCCAGTTCCCGACTGGCATGTTCCTTGCGAAGACAGCAACCCGAATGCGCTTCGCATCGTGCTATGGCAACAATTCAGGCAAGGAACCGTGTAAACTGGAGAGAGACAGGAATGAAACTGAACAAAACGTGGATGCGAATTCTGGGAGGGGTCGGACTGGCCGCGCTCCTGTTGGCAACTCTGGCCTGGGCCGACAACAACACCGATATCGCCAATGAGGCGGCCAAACAGATGGCCGAAGCGACGGGCGCCCCGTCCTCCATGCCGTGGTGGGCATGGCCGACGATCCTGCTCTTCTTCTGCTTCGTGCTCGGCATCATCGCCGTTCTGGCTGGCGTCGGCGGCGGCGTGCTCTTCGTGCCCCTGGTCAGCGGATTTTTTCCCTTCCACCTCGACTTCGTGCGCGGCGCCGGTCTGCTCGTCGCCCTGGCCGGAGCCCTGGCCGCCGGACCGGGCCTCTTGAAACGCAACCTGGCGAGCCTGCGCCTGGCCCTGCCCGTGGCGCTGATCGCCTCCAGCTGCGCCATCGTCGGCGCCTTCCTGGGCCTGGCCCTGCCGGGCAACGTCGTCCAGATCTGCCTGGGCGGCACCATCATGGGCATCGCCATCCTGCTCCTGGTTTCCAAGAACACGGCCCGCCCCGTGGTCACCAAGCAGGACGCCCTGGGCCTGGCTCTGGGCATCAACGGCGCCTACATGGAAGCCAACGGCGAGATCGTCGAGTGGAAGACCCACCGCACCCTGCCGGGCCTGCTGCTTTTCATCATCATCGGCATCATGGCCGGCATGTTCGGCCTCGGCGCCGGTTGGGCCAACGTCCCGGTCCTGAACCTGCTCATGGGCGCCCCGCTCAAGGTCGCCGTCGGCACCAGCAAGTTCCTGCTATCCATCACCGACACTTCCGCCGCCTGGGTCTACCTGAACCAGGGCTGCGTCATCCCCCTCATGGCCATCCCCTCCATCATCGGCCTGATGATGGGCTCCTTCGTGGGCGTGCGCCTGCTGGCCAAGGCCAAGCCGGCCTTCATCCGCTACATGGTCATCGGCGTCCTGCTCTTCGCGGGCGGCAAGGCACTGGCCAAGGGCCTCGGCTTCTAACTTTCAGATCGCAAGGAGAACAACCATGAACAGACCCGATACCAACGCCCCGGCCGAACAGATCGCCTACGCCAACATCCTCTTCTACGGATGCTGGAGCGGCCTGGCCCTCATGATCGTGACGTACCTCCTGTATGTCACCGGCATCATGGATCCGTACGTCTCCATGGAACTGGTGACCAAGTTCTGGTCCCAGCCCGTGGGCGCATACCTGACCCAGAACAACGTACCCACCGGTTGGGGCTGGGCCACCCTGCTGAACAAGGGCGACTTCCTGAACTTCGTCGGCATCGCGCTCCTGGGCGGCCTGACCATCATCTGCTACATCCCGGTCACCCTGGCCTACTTCAAGAAAAAAGACATGGCCTTCGCCATCATCTCCCTGCTCGAAGTCATCGTGCTCTGCTTTGCCGCATCCGGCATCGTCGGGGGCGGCGCGCACTAGGCGGTGTCTGAAGTGCTGAAACGCATCGAAGATCTGGTCCGCGGCGAGTGTCCGGACCTGCCGTCCCTCCTCGACGGGCTGCCCATGGGCGTGGCTCTGCTGGATGGCGACGGGCGGGTCCTCATGCTCAACAAGGCCCTGGAGGCGCTGACCGGCTACAGCCGGGAGGAAGTGCGCGGCCTGCCGTGCAGGCATGTCCTGCGCAGCCGCGCCTGCATCCAGGGCTGCCCCCACGGGCGTGAGGAAGCTGCGGACAAGGGCATCGAGACGGACTGCATCAACCGGCACCACCGCAAGATCCCCGTGCGCATAACGCCTGTCCGCGTCCGGGACGGCGAGAACAGGCCGGTCTGCATTCTCGACATCGTCGAGGACCTGACCGCCCTGCGCGAAATCGAATCCCGCCTGTCCCAGGCCACGGGTCAAGGCCAGTTCATCGGCCGCAGCCAGGCCATGCAGAAGATCCTGAACCTCGTGCCGGTCATCGCCCAGCATGACTCCCCGGTGCTCATCACCGGGGACACCGGCACGGGCAAGGATCTCCTGGCCGAATCCGTGCACAAGGCCTCGCCCAGATCGCGCGAACCCTTCATCCGCTTCAGCTGCGGCCCGATGCCTTCGGAACTGCTGGACGCCGAACTCTTCGGGCGGATCCAGGCGGACGATGGGGAACTCAGGCCCGGCCGCTTTCAGCAGGCCCACGGCGGCACGCTCTACCTGTCCGAGATCTCGGACCTGCCCCTGCCGCACCAGAGCAGACTGGTGCAGTTCCTGGACGAAGGGACCGTGTTGCCCGTGGGGGCGACCAAACCCATGCGGATCAACGCGCGGCTCATGGTCTCCACGGCGGAATCGCCGGAAAGGCTCGTGCAGGAGGGGCGTTTGCGCGAGGACCTCTTCCACCGCATCTCGACCATCCGCCTGCACCTGCCGCGGCTCAAGGACCGCGGCGAGGACCTGGGCTTCCTGCTGCACCACTTCATGTCGCAGTACGCCGCCCGCTTCAAGAAGCAGATCACCGGCATCAGCCCCCGTGCCCTGCGCATCGTCAGCGAACACGACTTCCCGGGCAACGTCCGCGAACTGAGAAACATCATGGAATTTGCGGCCATGGTCTGCTCGGGCGACACGATCCGCACCGGCCATCTCCCCGGCCATCTGGTGGTGGATTCCGCCGGTGCCGGCCCGGCCTCCCGTCCAGCCGAAAAGGCCCGCAAGGCCCCGCGCAAGGGCGCGGAGGGGAACTAGCCATGGAACGAAGAGCACTCATCGCCATCGCCAGGGACGAAGTCGCCCCGCGCTTTGACCTGACCAAGGAAGCCCTGCTATTGTCCATTTCGGAGAGTGGGGAAATCGTCCAGAGGAAGTCCTTCCTGCTGGCCGACGCCTCCGGGGACGAACTGTGCGACCTGGCCCTGTCCAGGGATGTCGGAACCATCGTCTGCGGAGGGATCGAGGACGAATACTTCCACTATCTGCGCTGGAAACGCATCGAAGTGATCGACTCGGTCATGGGCCCCCTGGAGCGCGTCATCCCACGTCTGGCCGCAGGCGAGCTCAAGGCCGGGGACATCCTTTTCGACCGGGCCGGGGAGTCCGCATGAAGAACATCCTGTCCGCCCCCATCAGCAACATCGAGGCCGACATCGGCACGGAGATCAATTCGCCCAAGCGGTACCATCTCCTGCGGCGCAAGATCGTCTCGCTCATGGCGCTGGTCACCCTCATTCCCCTGCTGTCCCTGGCCGGGCTCAACTACTATGAGCACCAGAACACCATGGCGGCCGAAATCCAGGCTCCCCTGCGGGCCCTGGTGGGCAAGGCCAAGCATTCCTTCGAACTGTTCCTGGCCGAGCGCACCTCGGCCGTGAGCTTCATCGCCTCGGCCTACTCCTTCAACGAACTCTCCGACGACGCCAACCTGCAGCGCATCTTCCAGGTCATGCGCCGGGAGTTCACCGGGTTCGTGGACCTCGGCCTCATCGACGTCGCCGGCAATCAGGTCAGCTACGCCGGCCCGTACGACCTCAAGGGGCGCAACTACACCGAACAGGCCTGGTTCCATCAGGTCCAGTTCAAGGGCACCTACGTCAGCGACGTGTTCCTGGGCTTCCGCAAGTTCCCCCACGTGGTCATCGCCGTGCGGCACACCACGGAGAGCGGCCGGTCCTGGATCCTCCGGGCCACCCTCGACACCATGCACTTCGACCGCATCATCTCGGCCATGGGTCTGGAGCCCGGCAGCGACGCGTTCCTGGTCAACCGAAACGGCATCCTCCAGACGGAATCCCGCCGCTACGGCAAGGTGCTCGACATCCTGCCCTTCGAAATGCCCTCCACCAGCGGCGAATCCAACGTGCAGTCCTTCCGGGACCAGAAGGGGCAGAACAATTTCATCGCCTCGGCCTTCATCGCCAACACGGATTTCGCCCTGGTCGCCGTGAAGCCCAAGCCCACGGCCTTCAGCACATGGTACACGGTGCGCCTGGACCTGCTCTTCATCTTCGTCTCGAGCGTCATCCTCATTTTCCTGGCCGTCTACAGGGTGACGAGCCTGCTGATTTCGCGGCTGCAGGAAAGCGACGAACAGCGCATGGGCGCCATCCACCAGATGGAGCACTCGCAGAAGCTGTCATCCATCGGGCGCCTGGCGGCCGGCGTGGCCCACGAGATCAACAACCCCCTGGCCATCATCAACGAGAAGGCCGGGCTCATGCGCGACATCATGAACCTGCGCCCGGACTTCCCGGACAAGGACAAGTTCGGCCGCCAGATCGAAGCCATCCTGCGTTCCGTGGAGCGCTGCAGGGGCATCACCCACCGCATGCTCAGCTTCGCCAAGCGCATGGACGTCAAGATCGAGGTCCTGGACGTGAACGCGGTCCTGGTGGAGACGCTGGGATTCCTGGAGCGCGAGGCCCAGTACCGCAACGTCGAACTCAGGCGCGAACTGGCCCACAACCTCCCGCAGATCCCTACGGACCACGGCCAGATCCAGCAGGTCTTCCTGAACATCCTGAACAACGCCCTGGCAGCGGTGCCCGACGGAGGGCAGATCGTCGTCAGGTCGTGGGACGAGAGCGAGGGCTTCATCGGGGTTTCGGTCCAGGACAACGGCTGCGGCATGTCCGAAGAGACCGCCAAGAACATGTTCGAACCGTTCTTCACCACCAAGAAGGAAAAAGGCACGGGGCTGGGCATGTCCATCACCTATGGCATCGTCAAGCGCCTGGGCGGCGAGATCCAGGTCAAGACCAAACTGAACGAGGGGACGACCATGACCATCCTGCTGCCCAAACGCTCTGTGGAAGGGTAACGATATGGATATAAACGAATGGAACATCCTGCTGGTCGATGACGAGGTCGAATTCGTCACCACCCTGGCCGAACGGCTCGACCTCCGGGGCATCGCGGCCCGCGTGGCCCACGACGGGGAATCAGCGCTGAAGGCCGTGGCCGACGCCGAGCCCCACGTCATGGTTCTCGACGTCATGATGCCAGGCATGAAGGGCATCGAGGTCCTGCAGCGCGTCAGGGAGCAGCACCCGGCCGTGCAGGTCGTCATGCTGACGGGCCAGGGCAAGACCCGCGACGGCATCGAGGGCATGCGCCACGGCGCCTTCGCCTACCTGACCAAGCCCCTCGACATCGAGGAGCTCATCCGCACCCTCTCGGAAGCGGTCGCCGCCGGCCAAGGAACGCACCATGCCTGAAGCCGCGCGCGAAACACGATTCATGGGGACAGTCACGGCCATGAGCATGCACGAGATGCAGAACATCCTGGCCATCATCCGCGAGTCGGCAGGCCTTCTGGGCGACATCATGAAGGTCAACGCCAGGGTGGACTTCAAGCACAAGCCCACCCTGGAACGGACCCTCGGGCACATCTCGTCCCAGGTCGACCGCGGCAAGGGGCTTCTGGAAGCCACCAGCCGCCTGGCCCACTCCGCCGACGCGGACATGCTCGAAGCCTGCGATCTGGGCGTGCACGCCCGGACCCTGGCCTTGCTCTCCGAGCGCATGGTGCGCCTCAAGGGCGCGTCCGTCGAGTTCACCCCGGCTACCAGGGTCCTGCCCGTGGCCGTCGGCGCCATCTGGGTCCTCATGGCCGGCTTCAGGGCCGTGCAGTGGGCCGTCGGGAACGGCGCCAAGGACTGCGTGATCCGCCTCTGGATTGACGAGGGGCCGAATTTCCACGTGCTGAACGTCGCGCCGCCCAGCGGGACCACCCCTGACCTGTCCGGCCTGAGTGACCTGAACGCGCTGCTCGAACAGGGCCGGATGGAATGGGACGGCGCGCGGCTCAAAATCTTCTTTCCCGTTTCACGTCAGGATTGAACGCCATGGACGCCCTGAACATTCTGCTCATCGACGACGAAGAGGCCTTCGTGACCACGCTCCAGGAACGCCTGGAAATGCGGGGCTTTGCGGCCAGGGTCGCCCTGGACGGCCAGAGCGGTCTGGACCTCATCGCCCAGGATCCACCCGACGTGGTCGTGCTGGACCTGCGCATGCCGGGCATGAGCGGCCTGGAGACCCTGCGGCGCATCCGCGGCACATGGCCGGGGCTGCCCGTGATCATGCTCAGCGGACACGGCTCGGACCAGGATTTCGAGACCTGCCTGAACCTCGGCGCGGCCCGCTATCACAAAAAACCCCTGGACATCGAGGATCTGCTCGAAAGCATCCGCACGGTGACCCAGGGACACGCGCCCGGCAGGTAGGTTCGCATGGTCCATGTACTGGTGGTCGACGACGAACGCGATTTCGCGGATCTGCTGTCCGAAAGGCTGCGTGCCAGGGGCATGGACGTGCATACGGCCTACGGCGGGGAGCAGGCCCTTGAGATGGCGCGCGCGCTGCACCCCGAAGTCGTGGTCCTCGACATCACCATGCCGGGCATGAGCGGCCTGGAGACCCTGGGCGCCCTCAAGGCCGAGAGGCCGGGCCCGGAAGTCATCCTGCTCACGGCCGACTCGACCCTGAACACGGCCGTGGCCGGCATGAAGGGCGGAGCCAGGGACTACCTGACCAAGCCCGCCGACATCGACACGCTGGTCGCGGCCATCGGCGATGCCGAGGGGCGGCACATGGAGGCCCTCTCCAGGCAGCGCATGACCGAAACGGCCAAGCTGGCCGCGATGGGCGAACTGGCCACGGGGGTGGCCCACGAGATCAACAACCCCCTGCAGGTCATGATCACCGAGGCGGGCTGGATCGAGGAGATCCTGCGCGAACCGGACCTGACCGAGGCCAACCGTGCGGACCTCCGGTCATCCCTCGAGCTGATCCGGCACCAGGCCGGGCGCTGCAAGGCCATCACCTCGAAACTGCTGACGCTGCGCTGCGCCCTTGACGCCAAGGGCGCAACCACGAAGCTGCCGCTCCTGGCCCGGAGGCTGCTGGCCGAGCGCCGCAAGCGGATCGAAGCCCTGGGGGTGGAGATCGTCCAGGAATGGACCCCGGCCCTGAGCGCCGTGGACATACCGGAGTCGGAATGGGGCCAGGTCCTGGCCAACGTCATCGACAACGCCCTGGACGCCATGGAGAACACGAACGCCGCGGACGCTGCCGCACCCGTCCTGACCCTGCGGGGCGTTTGCGCCGACGCCCGGATGGAGGTCACGATCCGGGACACGGGCTGCGGCATCGAGGAGCATCTGCTGACGCGAATTTTCGAACCCTTTTTCTCCACCAAGGAGGTGGGCAAGGGAATTGGATTGGGGCTGGCAATCTGCCACGGCATCATCGAGGCCATGGGAGGGGGCATCACCGTGCACAGCTCCCCTGGGCGCGGGTCGACCTTCACCATACGGGTGCCCATGGCCGTGCATGCGCACAACGAAAACAACGGGCCGGAAAGTCCGGCATCTGCCAAGGAGGAGAAAATATGAACAAGATGAAGCTGCTGATCGTGGACGACGAGAAGGATCTGTGCCGGATCCTCGCCGACCGTCTGAATATCCTGTACGGCATTTCCCCGGACGTGGCCCACACCGGCGACGAGGCCCTGGAAATGGTCCGCAAGGGTAATTACGACGTCGTGGTCCTGGACATCGAGATGCCCGGCATCGACGGCATCGAGACCCTGAAGCGCATCAAGGAGATCAACGCCAAGATCCAGGTCGTGCTCTTCACCGGCCACGGCAGCGAGGAGACCCGCCGCATGGGCGAAGTCCTGGGAGCCTTCAGCTACGTCGACAAGATCGACGGTCTGCCCAAGCTGGCCCCCATGATCGAAGGCGCCTTCCGTCTGCGCAAGGTCCTCGAGGACACTTACGCCGACGCGGCCATGAACGAGTACAACTGATCCCGGACAGAGGTCAAAAAACAACCAAGCGCCTGCCGGGACGTTTCCGGGCAGGCGCTTTTTCGTCCCGGCTCCGGGCAGAGCCGTGGAATGCGACTGAAAGCTTTCGCTTGAGGGCTCAGCCCAGGCCGAGAATCCTCTTCAACCTGGCCAGGACCTTCTCGCCGTCCTCGCGCCCCGGCAGGGCCGGCACGGCGTTCAGCACGCCCAGGCCCTCGCTGTCCTCGTGGAAGGTCTCGCCATCCATGTCCGTGACGACCACCGTGTTCAGCATGGCGTTGACGCGCAACAGTTCCGTCAGAAACGCCTTGTAGTCCAAACCCGGCGTCATGGCGTCGGCGACGACGAGTTTCCAGGGGGCCTTGGCTGCCCGGCCCAACACATCGGCCCGGCTCTCGGCCCACTCCACTTCCCCGCCCAGCCCCTGCGCAAAATCACGCAACGCGTCCTTGCGGCCGGTGACAATGACCACCTGCATGTTCCCTCCTGGTGTAGGTACGTGAAAAGGCCGGGCCTCCCCGTGCACGGAGGCGGCCCGGCCAGGGAGGATGACTAGTGCCCGCCGCCGCAGGTGTATTCCTGGGTGAAGCGGACCAAAGCGCCCTTGAGCAGGGCGTCGACGGCCGTGCCGACATTGGGTGCGCCGGCGCCGTAGAAGACGTCGATGCCCACCTGGTTGAAGCCCATGAGCGGGCGCATGCCCATGCCACCGGCGATGAGCAGGTTCACGCCGTTGCTGGCCAGGTGCTGGACCGGAGCCATGCAGCCGCCCTGCTCGTGAGGCACGTTGGGCAGGATGCCGACCTGGGCCACGTTGCCGTTCTCCACATCGACGATGGTGTAGACGTCGCAGTGCCCGAAATGGGCGCCGACTTCCGCTTCAAGCCCGCCGGGCGCT
This sequence comes from Desulfomicrobium salsuginis, assembly GCF_054657795.1. Classification (NCBI taxonomy): domain Bacteria; kingdom Pseudomonadati; phylum Thermodesulfobacteriota; class Desulfovibrionia; order Desulfovibrionales; family Desulfomicrobiaceae; genus Desulfomicrobium; species Desulfomicrobium salsuginis. The sequence continues at coordinate 1,781,834 of NZ_BAAHYA010000002.1, forward strand.
GCCGAGGGGACTGCAATTCTGAACTTTTCCATGATACTTCTTTCTCCTTGTACGAAACGCTTACGAGTGCAAAAGATTCGTGATTTTGAGCCACGCCTCCCGGATGTTCCGGGCGATCTCGCTGTCGGGCCCCTCTGTCACGGCCTGGCGACGCACCATGGCCTCGGTGACAGCCGTGTCGTGGGGCAAACGAGCCAACAGGCTGTATCCCTTTTCCGAGCACAATGCATCAATCCTACCCGCATGCTCGGGATTGAGGTCGTGTTTGTTGATGATGACGGCGACCTTGGTGCGGAAATGGTCGCACAGCCCGGCCACACGCTCCAGGTCGTGCACGCCGGACGGGGTGGGCTCCGTGACCACCACGGCCAGGTCCGTCTGGGACAGGGAGGCGATGACCGGGCAGCCGATGCCCGGAGCGCCGTCGCAGAGGATGAGGTCCAGGCCGCGCTCTTCGGCCAAAACGCGCGCCTCCTTTTTCAGGCGCGAAACCAGAAGGCCGGAGTTTTCCTGTCCGGGAAAGAGCTGGGCGTGGACCATGGGCCCGAAGCGGGTGTCGCTCAGGTAGCGCTGTCCGCAGTGCCTGTCGGGGAAATCGATGGCCTGCTCGGGACAGAAGGCCACGCAGACCTTGCAGCCCTCGCAACGCAGGGGCGCGATGCGGTAGACGTCCCCGTCGGGGTCGATGGCGTCGTACCGGCACATGGAGGCGCACAGGCCGCAGCCCACGCACTTGTCCGGGTCGATGACCGCTTCGTGCCCCGAAATGAAGGCCTCTTCCCGGACCACCGCCGGGTCGAGGAGCAGATGCAGGTCGGGCGCGTCCACATCCAGGTCGCAGATGACCTTGCTTTCGGCCAGGTGGGCGAAGGCCGCGGTGATGGAGGTCTTGCCCGTGCCGCCCTTGCCGCTGATGACGACTATCTCACGCATGATCGGCCTCCTTGCCCATGGCCATCAGTTTCGCGGCCAGACCGGAGAACAGCTGGCCAAGGCCCTGGTCCATCTCGGCCAGCACCAGCCCTTTGGAATAGTGCTCGGCGATGTCGCGGCGATAGGGAATCTCGGCCACGATGGGCAGGTTGCGCGCCGCGCAGAATCCGTAGACGCGGTCGTCGCCCAGCCCGGCGCGGTTGATGACCACGGCCATGGGCTTGCCGTAGGGCGCGAAAGCCTCGCAGGCGAGCTTGAAATCATGGAAGCCGAAGGGCGTGGGCTCGGTCACGAGCACGATGACGTCGCTGTCGGCCACGGCGCTCATGGCCGGGCAGCTCACGCCGGGAGGGGCATCGACGAGCACGTCCAGCCCCTTGGCACGGGCCTCGGCGCGCATGTGCGAGCGCACGACGCGCATGAGTGGCGGGCTCATGGCCTCTCCCACGCGCAGCCGTCCGGTCGTGCAGGGAATCCGCCCACGCGAGACGCCGAACTCCATGACGCCGAGCTCGCGCGTGGCCACGCCGATGGCCCCTTCGGGGCAGATGGCCATGCACCCGCCGCAGCCGTGACACATCTCGGGGAAGGTCATGATGGCCTTGCCCATGACGGCGATGGCCTTGAACTGGCACAGCTCGGCGCACTTGCGGCAGAACGTGCACTTGGACTCGTCCACGTCGGGGACCTCGAGGGTCACGACCTCCGACCCCGTGGCCTCGGGCTTCAGAAACAGGTGCAGGTTGGGCTCTTCCACATCCAGATCCACGGCCATGAGAGGATTGGGCCATGTCACGGCCAACGAGGCCGTGACCGTTGTCTTGCCCGTGCCGCCCTTGCCGCTGGCAACCGATACGATCATGATGTCACCCTATCTGTTTGGGGAATCGGTGTATTCGACCTTGCCCGACTTGAACGCCTCCACGGCCTCGGCCACGGTCATGCCGCCCATGTTGTGCCCGATCTTCACCCCGCCGGCCTTGAGGGCCGAAAAGGCCTTGGGGCCGACGCTGCCCGTCAGCAGCACCGAGGCGCCGGCGTTGATGATGTTCTCGGCGGCCTGGATTCCGGCCCCGTGGGACATGGACTGGGAACTGCCGTTATCGACGTAGGTCGAGGCCATGGTCTCGACGTCCACGACCACGAACCCCCCGGCCCGGCCGAAACGAGGGTCCACGCGGTCCGTCATCTTCGGGCCTTCACTGGTGATGGCGATCTTGGTCATACAAAGCTCCTTGCTGCGGGCCGCAAGACGGTCCGGATACTGGTGCATACACGGCGTCTGGGCATCATGGGCGATGTGCAGAGCCAGTCCGTCCACGAGAGCCCGGGCCACGGCCCGGCGGGCATCGCCCAGAATGCGCCCGAACGTATGCCTGGAGACATGCATCCTGGCGGCGCCCTCCTCCATGGTCAGGCCTTGGTAGTCGGCCAGACGAAGGGCCTCGAAACCGTCCATGGTCATGTAGACCTCGGCCAGTTCCGTCAGGGGAATCCCCTGGGGTTTGAAAAAACACGCTTTGGGGCATCCTTCGATACGGCGACATTTCCTGGGTCGTGGCACGGCTCCTCCATTTTGCTCAAACGAGCGATTATTCCTCCGTTTTGGCCGTGTCAACACCCCCGGCCGAAGAATCCTGGGCAGGGCCGTCGGTCAGGCACGAACCGTCGCGCCGCGCGCGGCCCAGCCCGCCTCCGGCCTGACCGGCCCCTACGCCTCCGGCCCCGGCACCCGGCCGCTGTCCGCGGCAACCGCCGCCCCGTCCTGCGCCGCCCTGTCCTGCGCCGCCCTGACCGCGTCCGCAACCGCCCTGGCCGCGACCTCCACCGCCCTGGCCACGTCCTGCACCACCTTGTCCTCTCTGTCCCGGCATGATCGTCCTCCTTGAGCCCGGCCGCCGCCGCAGACCTGCGACCGCGCGCACTGCGGCTCCGAAATGTCCTGTTCCTTTCCATTGGTCACGGCGTGTTCCACGTCGACCTCGATGCGGATGGCCCAGCCGCGCGACAGCGCCCTGGCCACCTGCCCCCGGGCCTCGCCCAGGATGCGGCACAGCGTGGGACGGGAAACCTGCATGCGGGCGGCCGCCTCCTCCTGGCTCAGGCCTTCCCCGTCCACCAGGCGCAAGGCCTCGAAACCGTCCAGGCCGAGCACCACGCCGTACAGCTGCGACATGGGAATCCCCACGGGCTTGAACACCGTGACTTCGGGCACGTCGGCCACGAACCTGCACTTTCTCCTGCGTCCCACCGGACCTCCTCAATTTGAAATTATGTTCAAAATAATCCTGCCGAACAGACCTGTCAACACCATCGGAAAATTTTGTGTTGCAAGAAAAATTGCTTGGGCAACTTTATTTGCCATGCGCCGCCTCGCCTGCGGCGGCCTGCCGCGCCGGGAGAAGTTTCATCGCTGACAACTTATATTGCATGACACCTGCACAATCCTGCGCATGACGCGGTTGCGTCAATTTCGTCCGGGCGCAGACACGGCGGGACGAAATAAGTAACACATCAAAATACCATATTAATTTGGGGCGTACAAACTTTCATCTCCGTCACCACCATGTCTCGAACCATTCTGGCACGAACCTTTCTAAATGCCGAACGGAACCACCACCCCGAGAAAAAGGAGCGACCATGTTTGTCGGGCTCAAGATGCTCAAGAATTTCATCAGTATGCCTCCCGACGCCCTGGCCGAGGACGCCCAGCGGGTCATGGACGAGCAGCAGCTGTGGATGCTGTTCGTGGTCAGGGACGGCAAGCTCGCCGGGTACGTGCGCCCCGAGGACATCAACGCGGCCATGCCCTCCCTCATGACCGGGCTGGACAAGCACGAGATCAACTACCTGCTGTCCAAGCTGACCGTGGGCCGCATCATGCGCAAGGACATGGTCACCGTCACGCCCGAGACCGAGATCGAGGCCGCGGCCATGCTCATGCACGCCAAGAACCTGGCCGGACTGGCCGTGGTCGACGCCGACGGCGACCTCATCGGCTACATCAACCGCACCATCATGCTGGAGGTACTGGCCGAGGAGATGGGCTACGGCCAGGGCGGCTCGCGCATCGTCTTCGAGGTCGTGGACCGGCCCGGCGTGCTGAAGGAGGTGGCGGGCATCATCGACTCCCTCGGCTACTCCATCATCTCCACCGGCACCTTCACCCACGCCGACCGCCGCATGGTCGTCATCCGCGTGGACACGCCCAACCCCTCGTCCATCGCGGCGGCGCTGCAGAAGACCGGGTACGACGTGGTCGGCCCCGAGGATTTCAAGCATGAATGGCAGTAGCCCCCTGCTCGAGGTGCAGGAGGTCAGCCTGACCTTCAAAAACGTGGCCGCCCTGTCCCGTGTCACCTGCCGCGTGGACAAGGGCAGCATCACCTCCCTCATCGGGCCCAACGGCGCGGGCAAGACGAGCATGCTCAACTGCATCTCGGGCCGCTACACCCCGACCAAGGGCGCCATCAGCATGGACGGCCGAGAGCTGACCGGCGTGCCGGCCCACAAACGCACGGGCTTCGGCCTGGCCCGGACCTTCCAGAACATCGCCCTGTTCCGCGGCCTGTCGGTCCTGGACAACCTCATGGTCGGCCGCCACTCGCGCCTCGGTTACGGCATCCTGGCCTCCATCCTCTACCTGGGCAAGGCCCGCCGCGAGGAGGACCGCCACCGGCAGCGCGTGGAGGAGATCATCGATTTCCTGAACCTCTCCCCCTACCGCCACACCGTCGCCGGGCACCTGCCCTACGGCGTGCAGAAGAAGGTCGAGCTGGGCCGCGCCCTGGCCGCCGAGCCGCAGCTCCTGCTCCTGGACGAGCCCATGGCCGGCATGAACCTGGAGGAGACCGAGGACATGGCCCGCTCCATCCTCGACATCAACGAGGAGTGGGGCGTGACCGTCTTTCTGGTGGAGCACGACATGGGCGTGGTCATGGACATCTCCGACCACGTCATCGTCCTCGACTTCGGCCGGGTCCTGGCCAGCGGCACGCCCCAGGCCGTCCAGACCAACCCCAAGGTCGTCAGCGCCTACCTCGGCGACGAGGACGGCCTCTACAAGGGAAGATAGATGAGCGCGCCGTACGAAACCACCCTCCCCAAGCTCCTCCTGGACAACAGCCGCCGGCGCCCCGGCCGCACGGCCCTGCGCGAGAAGAGCTACGGCATCTGGCAGCCCTTTTCCTACAGGCAGTACCTGGACATCACGGCCGAGTTCGCAGCGGGCCTGAGGGCCCTGGGCCTGGGCCGCGGCGACGTCGTCGTCATCATCGGCGACAACCGCCCCGAATGGCTGTGGGCCCAGCTTGCCATCCAGGGCCTGGGCGGCGTGTCCCTGGGCCTCTACCAGGACTCGCCCGGCGAGGAGATCGGCTACGTCTTCGAGCTGTCGGGCGCGCGCCTGGTCGTGGCCGAGGACCAGGAGCAGGTCGACAAGATCCTGTCCATCCGGGGCGCCCTGCCGCTCCTTGAGCACATCGTCTACCACGACCCTAAGGGCCTCGTGGGCTACGACGCGCCGGGCCTCAAGAGCTTCGGCGACGTGCGCGCCCTGGGCCGCGACCATGCGGCCGAGTTCGAAAGCTGGGTCGAGTCCGTCTCGCCCGACGACACGGCCCTCATCGCCACCACCTCGGGCTCCACGGGCCGGCCCAAGCTGGCCATGCTCTCGCACCGGAACCTCCTGTCCATGGCCTGGAACCTGGGCCTCTCGGACCCCAAGCGCGAGACCGACGAGTTCGTGTCCTTCCTGCCCCTGGCCTGGATGGGCGAGCAGATGATGGCCGTGTCCTCGGCCCTGCTGTTCGGCTTCTGCGTCAACTTCCCCGAGGAGCCCGACACCGTGCAGGAGAACATCCGCGAAATCGGGCCGCACCTCATCTTCTCGCCGCCGCGCGTGTGGGAGAACATGGCCGCCAAGGTGCGGGTACGCATCATGGAGACCACGCGCTTCAAGCGCTTCCTCTTCAACCTGTGCATGCCCGTGGGCATGAGGTACGCCGGGACCGTACTGCGCGGCGAGACGCCGTCCATGGGCCTGCGGCTGGCAAACAGGCTGGCCGACTGGGGCTTGTTTCGCGCCCTGCGCGACCGCCTGGGCTTCACGCGCGTGCGCTCGGCCTCCACGGGCGGCGCGCCGCTGGGGCCCGACACCTTCACCTTCTTCCACGCCCTCGGCGTCAACCTGAAGCAGATCTACGGACAGACCGAGATCGCCGGCATCTCCTGCATCCATCGCGACGGGGCCGTCAGCTTCGACTCCGTGGGCGAGCCCATCGCCGGAACCGAGATCCGCATCTCGGACGAGGGCGAGATCCTGTCCAGAAGCCCCGCCGTATTCCAGGGCTACCTGGGCAACGACGCGGCCACGGCCGAGACGGTCACCGACGGCTGGCTGCATTCGGGAGACGCCGGGTATTTCAAGAACAACGGCCAGCTGGTCATCATCGACCGCCTGTCCGACGTCATGACCACGGCCGCGGGCGTGCGCTTCTCGCCACAGTTCATCGAGAACAAGATCAAGTTCTCGACCTACGTGCAGGAGGCCGTGGTTCTCGGACATGAACGGGACTTCATCGCGGCCATCGTCTGCCTGGACGGCGACATCGCCGGCCGCTGGGCCGAGGCGAAAGGCCTGACCTACACCACCTACCAGGACCTGGCGTCCAGGCCCGAACTCTACGACCTCATCGAAGCCGAAATCCGGGGCATCAACCAGGCCCTGCAGCCCGGCACCGAGGTGCGCCGCTTCGCCCTGCTCTTCAAGGAACTCGACGCCGACGACGGCGAGTTGACCCGCACCCGCAAGATCCGGCGCAAGGTCATCGGCGAGCGCTACGCCGAGCTCATCGCGGCGCTGTACGACGGCACCGGCGCCACGGACCTGTGCATCGCCATCACCTACCAGGACGGCTCCCGCCGCGAGATGACGGGCAGCATCTGTATCAGGGACGTGGCTGCGGTGGGAGGGAAGTGATGACGGCAACGAAGTGCATGGAACGGGAAGGAAGATGGATTCCCGCCTTCGCGGGAATGACGCCCCGATTGGCGCGAGGCCGGCGCTGTTCCGGCCTGGAGTCCGCTTACCCGCCGCCCCCCGATGTCATCCCCGCGAAGGCGGGGATCCATGGCTCCCACGCGAAGAGGAACGCGCAAACTCACCGTAAACACGCGTACATGGGCACCCTTCCCGACCACGCGGGCCGGGGGCTGACGCACCTGTTCCACGTCATCCCCGCGAAGGCGGGGATCCATGCCTTTTCCTCGGCCAGGAAACACCGGGGCGAGGCGTCAATGCGGACCGCATGCCAAAAAAGCACAGCCCCACCGCCCCACCACCGCGTCATCCCCGCGAAGGCGGGGATCCATGCCTTTATCGCGACCATGAAACGCCTTGGCCCGGACACCGGTGTCACAAAACCATAGGGTCATAAAAATGGAATACTATCTCCAACTCATCATCAACGGCCTCGTGGTCGGGTCCATCTACAGCCTGGTGGCCCTGGGATTTGTCATCATCTTCAAGGCCACCAAGGTCGTGAACTTCGCCCAGGGCGAACTGGTCATGGTTGGGGCCTACGTCTGCTTCGCCCTGACGGTGCAGTTCCAGCTGCCCTTCTTCGCCTCATTCCTGCTGACCCTGGTCTTCTCCATCGTCCTGGCCACGGCCGTGGAGCGCCTGATCCTGCGGCCGCTCATCGGCGAGCCCATTATCTCGGTCATCATGGTCACCATCGGCCTGTCGTCCATGCTCAAGTCCTTCGTGCAGATGGTCTGGGGCACGCAGATCCAGGTCTTCCCGGCCATCCTGCCCCAGGAGCCCTACATGCTCCTGGGACTGCCCATCGCGCCGGTCTACGTCGCGGCCTTCGGGCTCTCGGCGCTGCTCTTCGGGGTCTTCAGCCTGTTCTTCAAGTTCTCGTCCCTGGGAATAGCCATGCGCGCCACGGCCTTCGACCAGCAGGCGGCCCAGTCCATGGGCATCGGCATCAAGTCCATCTTCGCCCTGTCCTGGTGCATCGCGGCCGTGGTCTCGAGCATCGGCGGCATCATCCTCGGCAACATCAACGGCATCAACGCCCAGCTCGGGCACCTGGGCCTCAAGGTCTTCCCGGCCGTGATCCTGGGCGGCCTGGACAGCCTGCTCGGCGCGGCCCTGGGGGGGCTGATCATCGGGGTGCTGGAAAACATCTGCGAAGGCGCGGCCAAGGACCTCCTGGGCCTGGGCGGCTTCAAGGAGGTGGCCTCCTTCCTGATCCTGGTCGTCATCCTCATGGTCAAGCCCTACGGACTCTTCGGAACCAAGGAGATCGAACGCGTATGAGCATGCACAAGTGCGGCCTCTTCTACACGACCTACGCCGCCGAGGACGGGCTGTTCCGCTCCCGGTTCCAGAAGCTCTGCCTGGGCATCTTCCTCGCTGTCTTGCTGGCGGTCCCCCAGCTGGTGGACTCCTACGCCGTGTCCATCCTGAACCTCATCCTCATCGCCGTCATCGGCGCCGTGTCCCTGAACCTGCTGACGGGCATGTGCGGCCAGATGTCCCTGGGCCACGGGGCCTTCGTCGGCGTGGGCGCCTACGGCGCGGCCATCCTGTCCAACGCGGGCGCGCCCTTCGTCGCCGCGCTCCTGGGCGGCGGGGCCATATCGGCCATGGTCGGCATGGTCTTCGGCATCCCGTCCCTGCGCCTCAAGGGCATCTACCTGGCCATCTCGACCCTGGCCGCCCAGCTCATCCTCGAATACGTCTTTCTGCACGCGTCCTCCCTGACGGGCGGCGCCAACGGGCTGCCCGTGGACCCGCCGCAGATCCTGGGCTTCGCCTTCGACACCGACGCGCGCATCTTCTACCTCATTCTGACCGTGACGGCCCTGTGCGTCCTGGCCGTGACCAACGTCAGCCGCACCCGCCACGGCCGCGCCTTCGTGGCCATCCGCGACTACCACCAGTCGGCCGAGAACGTCGGCGTGAACCTCTTCGCCTACAAGCTGCAGGCCTTTGGCCTCAGCTCCTTCCTGGCCGGGGTCGCGGGAGGGCTGTGGTCGCACTACACCATGTACATCACGCCCGAGCAGTTCTCCATGGGGCTGTCCATCAGCTACCTGGCCATGATCATCATTGGCGGCATGGGCTCGGTCATCGGCTCCATCTTCGGGGCCGTGTTCATCACCCTGCTGCCGGAAATGCTGAACCTGCTCATCTCGTCCCTGGGGGGCATCGCCCCGGACCTGAGCGCCGTCATCGTGCCCATGAAGGAAGGGGTCTTCGGGCTGATGCTGGTGCTCTTCCTCATCTTCGAACCCGAAGGTCTGGCCCGCAAGTGGCGGCTGACCAAGGCCTACTGGAAGCTGTACCCCTTTGCATACTGACGCGCCGGCGATGAAGAGCCGGGGAAACCTTTTGCCGCATCCGGAGTAACCCATGAAAAAGCTTCTGCTTCTGACCGTCCTGGCCATCATGGCCATCGCCAGCACCGCCTCGGCCGCCTACAAGGTCGGCCTGCTGTCCGACCTGACCGGCGCCACCTCCAGCGTGGGCACGCCCTACGCCGAAGGCATCAAGGCCTACGTGGCCTGGCTGAACGAGAACGGCGGCGTCGGCGGCGAGCCGGTGGAGCTCATCCAGGTCGACTACGCCTACAACGTGCAGCAGGCCCTGGCCGCCTACAAGCGCTTCACCTCCGAGGGCATCGTGGCCATGCAGGGCTGGGGCACGGGCGACACCGAGGCCTTGGTCAAGTTCGTGGCCAAGGACAAGATCCCGGTCTTCTCGGCCTCCTACTCGGCCCACCTCATGGACCCTGCCAAGGCGCCCTACAACTTCACCGCCGCCGCCGACTACTCGACCATGGGCCGCGCGGGCCTGAACTACCTGCGCGAAACCTGGAAGCAGTCCCGCGCGCCGAAGCTGGCCTTCATGTTCCCGGACAACCCCTACGGCAGCGCCCCCATCCCGGCCATGGAGGAATACGCCAAGGAGCTGGGCTTCGAGATTGTCGGCAAGGAGAACGTGGACCTCAAGGCCATCGACGCCACCCCGCAGCTCCTGAGCCTGAAGAAGGCCGAGCCCGACTTCGTCTGGACCGGCGGCACCACTCCGTCCACGGCCGTCATCATGAAGGACGCCCAGAAGCTCGGCATGACCTGCACCTTCTTCAGCAACATCTGGAGCAGCGACGAGAACATCTTCAAGCTGGCCGGCGACGCGGCGAACGGGCACTTCGGCCTGCAGGGCGCGGCCATCTACGGCCAACCCTCGGCCGGCATGGACCTGATCCGCACGATCACCAAGGACCAGCCGCAGATGACCCACTACGTGCGAGGCTTCGTCTCGGCCATGGTCATGTGCGAAGGCATGAAGATGGCCAAGGCCAAAGGGGAGGTCACGGGCGAGAGCATCAAGGCGGCCCTTGAGACCATGCGCGACTTCGACCCCATGGGCCTGGCCCCGGCCGTCAGCTACTTCGCCGACGACCACCGGCCCAACCTGTCCGTCAATATCTGCACCTTCAAGGACGGCAAGCTCGAGTTCGTGCAGACCACGGTCCTCGAACGCAAGAAGGAATGGCTCGGACTCTGATGGAAACCAGGGCGGGGGCGCCCGGCGTCCCCGCCCGTGCGAAACGAATTGTCTAACTCGGAACTGAAGGCATCCATGAACATCCTCCAAGTCATGAACCTGGAAGTGGTCTACAACGACGTGGTCCTGGTCCTTAAGGGTCTGTCCCTGGACGTGGCCGCCGGCAGCATCACCACCCTCCTGGGCGCCAACGGAGCGGGCAAGTCCACGACGCTCAAGGCCGTCTCGGGGTTGCTGGCCGGTGAAAACGGCAAGGTCACGTCCGGGTCCGTCCTCTACGACGGCGTCGACACGGTGCGCCTGAGCCCCGAGAAGCTGGTCCGGGCCGGCGTCTTCCAGGTCATGGAGGGCCGGCGCATCTTCGAGGACCTGACCGTGGAGGAGAACCTGCGCTGCGGAGCCTACACCCAGCCCGCGCGCCTTTTTGCGCACAACGCCGAAAAAGTGTATACGTACTTCCCGAGGCTGCGGGAACGCCGCAACCAGCTGGCCGGCTACATGTCCGGCGGCGAGCAGCAGATGCTGGCCATCGGGCGCGCGGTCATGGCCTGTCCCAAGCTCCTGCTCCTGGACGAGCCGTCCCTGGGCCTGGCGCCCCTGCTGGTGGAGGAGATTTTCGACATCGTGCGCCGGATCAACAAAACCGAGGGCGTGAGCGTCCTCCTGGTCGAGCAGAACGCGCGCATGGCCCTGTCCCTGGCGGACTACGGCTACATCATGGAGAACGGCCGCATCGTCATGGACGGCAAAGGCGAGGACCTACTGCGCAACCCCGATGTACAGGAGTTCTACCTGGGCCTGGGTCACGGCGGCGAGAAGCGCAGCTACCACGACGTCAAGCACTACCGCCGCCGCAAGCGCTGGCTGGGCTGAAATTTTCCGGACCGACGGGCCCCCTCCCTTCCCGCACACCCACTTTTCGGAGCGTCCATGGACAGAACACAGGGCTTCTACCACGAACACGAGACGGAATCGGCGGCCGCCAGGGCCAACCGGCAATGGCAGGCCCTGCAGGCCGTGGTGGCCAGGGCGGCGTCCTTTGACGGCGAGTTCCGCGAACGCCTGGGAGCCGCGAGCATCGTGCCCGACGAGATCCGCTCACTGGAGGACTTCACCTCCATCCCGGTCCTGCGCAAGAAGGACCTCTCCCGCCTTCAGCGCGAGAAGGGCCTGTCCTGGTTCCTGTCCTGCGCGCCCGGCGAGCTGTCGCGCATCTACCAGTCCCCCGGTCCCATCTACGACCCCGAGGGCCGCGCCCCCGACTACTGGGGCTGGGCCCAGGCCTTCTACGCCGCGGGCATCCGCGCCGGGGACCTGGTGCAGATGACCTTCAGCTACCACCTCACGCCCGCCGGCCTCATGCTGGAAGAGCCCCTGCGCGCCCTGGGCTGCGCCGTGATCCCGGCCGGGCCCGGCAACTCGGCCGTGCAGCTCCAGCTCATGGAGGAGCTGCCCGTGACGGGCTTCGTCGGCATGACGAGCTTCCTGAAGACGCTGGGCGAGAAGGCCGCGGAGAAGGGCCTGGACCCGAAGAGGGATTTCCGGCTCCGGGTGGCCATGGTCGCGGCCGAGCGCCTGCCCGAGAGCCTGCGCCGAGAGGTCCAGGACATGTTCGGCATGGTCATCCGCCAGGGCTACGGCACGGCCGACGTGGGCTGCATCGCCTACGAGTGCATGGCCCTGGGCGGCATGCACCTGGCCGAGCGCTGCTTCGTGGAGATCTGCGACCCGGTCACGGGCCTGCCCGTGCCGCCGGGCGAGATGGGCGAAGTCGTGGTCACGCCTTTCACCCTGGACTACCCCCTGGTGCGTCTGGCCACGGGCGACCTGTCGCGCCTGTCCGAGGCCCCCTGCGCCTGCGGCCGCACGGCCCCCAAGCTCATGGGCATCCTCGGCCGCGTCGACGACACGGCCAAGGTGCGCGGACAGTTCATCTACCCGTCCCAGGTGGCGCAGGCCATGCGCGGCTTCCCGCAGATCCTGCGGCATCAGGTCGTGGTCGGCAATGCGGGCGGCAAGGACAGCCTGGTCCTGCGCATCGAGACCAACGGCCCCGTGGATACCGCGGCCGTCGCCGCGGCCTTCCAGGAAACGGCCAAGCTCCGGCCCGCGGTGACGGTCCTGGGCCTGGGCGAAACGATCCCCGAAGGGTCCCCGGCCCTCGTGGACGAACGCACGTACGAGTAGGGCACGCACATGAGCAAATACCCAACCAACCCCGTGCTGCTCGTCGACGACGAGGAGACATGGCTGCGGTCCTTTTCCCTGGCGCTGAAATCCCACGGCATCGACAACATCATCTGCTGCCAGGACAGCTCCGAGGTGCCCTCCATCCTCGCCTCGACCGAAGTGGAGGTCATGGCCGTGGACCTGGCCATGCCCGGCATGTCCGGCGAGGAGCTCATCGTCGAGGTCGGCCGGACCAACCCGGACGTCCCGGTGCTGGTCATCACCGGCATGGGACAGGTGGAGACGGCAGTGCAGTGCATCAAGCGCGGGGCCTTCGACTTCTTCGTCAAGACCAACGACAAGAGCAGCCTCGTCTCGGGCATCCGCCACGCCATCGAGATCCGCGAACTGCGCCGCGAGAACAGCGGCCTGCGCACGCGCTTCCTGCAGGACACCCTGGAGCATCCCGAGGCCTTCGCGCCCATCGTGACCTGCTCCAAGGCCATGCGCTCCATCTTCCAGTACATCGAGGCCATCGCGCGCAGCACCCAGCCCGTGCTCATCACCGGCGAGTCCGGCGTGGGCAAGGAACTGGTGGCCAAGGTCATCCACGACTTGAGCGGACGCCAGGGCGAGTTCGTCCCCGTCAACGTGGCCGGCCTTGACGACAACATCTTCGCCGACACCCTCTTCGGCCACAAGAAGGGCGCCTTCACGGGCGCGGACCGGGCCAGGCCGGGGCTGGTCGAGAACGCCAAGGCCGGCACCCTCTTCCTCGACGAGATCGGCGACCTGCCCCACGCCTCCCAGGTCAAGCTGCTGCGTCTGGTGCAGGAGCGCGAGTACCTGCCCATCGGCTCCGACGTGACGCGCAAGACCGACGCGCGCATCATCGCCGCCACCAACGTGGACCCGGCGGCGCTGGGCGAGTCCGAACGCTTCCGCGCGGATCTCTACTACCGCCTGCGGGCCCACCACGTGCATCTGCCGCCCCTGCGCGAGCGGCGCGAGGACATCCCCCTGCTCGTGGACCACTTCCTGCGCCAGGCCTGCCAGCAGCGCCGCAAGCCCGTTGCCCCGCCCGAGCTCTTCCCTTTGCTCATGGGATACCCCTTTCCAGGCAACGTGCGTGAACTGCAGTTCCTGATCCTCGACGCCGTCAGCTGCACCACGGGCGAGACCCTGGACATCGGACGCATCCGGGAGCACGTGGCCGCGCACCATGCCGACGCGCCCGCGGCCAGATCCGGCGAAGGGGCCGGCGTGCAGTTCGGGCCGGAACTCCCGACCTTGAAGCGCGTCTGCGCGGAACTGGTCATGGAGGCCATGCGCCGCACGGGCGGCAACCAGGCCATGGCCGCGGGGATGCTGGGCGTATCCCGGCAGGCCCTGAACAAACGCCTTAACAAGCTCCTCATGGCCAGCGAGGACGACGAGTGAACGGACGCGAGGACCTCCTGGCCAGGCTGCGCCACCTGGAGCGGGCCAACCGAACCCTGACCCGGGAACTGCACGACCTGCGCGCCCTCATCGACACGCCCCTCAACGTCATGCTCTTTTCCCTGGACCTGAACTACAACTACATCGCCTTCAACCAGGCCCACCGCGAATTCGTCAAACACAACTGGAACCTCGACATCCACCCGGGCATGCACGTCTTCGACATCCTCGACCCCGAGGAGCGCGCCGCATCACGGCGCAACTTCGACCGCGTGCTGAACGGCGAGTCCTACATCCTGCGCCGCAGGTACCGCCGGCCAAAGGGCGAAATCGGCTTCTACCAGAACACCTACGTGCCGCTGGTGCGCGGCGGGGAAATCCTGGGGGCCGTGGTCTTTGCCCACGACATCACGGAATGGAGCGAACGGGAGGAGGAGGGCAGGAAATACCGGGCCATCTTCGAGAAGGCCTTGGAGGGCATCTACCGCTCCACGGCCCAGGGCCGCTTTCTGGAGGCCAACCGCGAGATGGCGCGCATCCTGGGCTACGATTCGCCCGAGGACCTCATGGCCTCGGTCACCAACATCGGAAGCCAGCTCTATTGCGACCCCGACGACCGGGAGCGGGTCTTCTCCGTCATCCGCAGCGACGGTGTGATCAAGGATTTCGAGACGCGCATGCGCCGCAAGGACGGCAGCGAGATATGGGTGGAGTTCAACGCCAGAAGCGAGAAGGACGACCAGGGCCGCACGGCCTTCATCGAGGGCAAGCTCACGGACATCACGGCCAGGAAGGACGCCGAGCGCAAGGCGGAACTGCGGAGCCAGAAGATGATCCAGGCCGACAAGATGGCGTCGCTGGGCGTACTGGTGGCGGGCGTGGCCCACGAGATCAACAACCCCAACAGCTTCCTGACTCTCAATCTGCCGCTCCTGCGCGACGTGTGGGCCGACGCGCTGAACGTCCTGGACGAATACCAGGAGGAGCACGGGGACTTCGTGCTCGGCGGGCTCGAATACTCTGAACTCAGGCAGCAGATGCCGCTGCTGCTGCAGGGCATGGTCGACGGCTCCGAGCGCATCAAGGACATCGTCTCGCGCCTGAAGGACTACTCGCGCCAGCGTCCCGAGGGCGAGCGGGAATCAACGGACCTCAACAACGTGGTGGCCGGGGCCCTGGCCTTCGTGCGCCACAAGCTCAAGAGCGCGGCCCCCGGCTACCTGGTGCGGCTGGCACCGGAACCGGCCATGGTGGAGGCCGACCCCCAGCGCCTGATCCAGGTCCTCATCAACCTCCTGGTCAACGCGTGCGAGGCCGTGCCCGCCGCGGGCGGGGAGATCACGGTGCAGGTTCTGTCGCATGTCGGCGAAAACCGGGCCTGGGCCGGGGTGGAGGTGCGCGACAACGGCTGCGGCATCGACCCTTTGGACCTCAAGTACATCCAGGACCCCTTCTTCACCACCAAGCGCGAACAGGGCGGCACGGGCCTGGGCCTGTCCATCTCCTCGGCCATCATGCACGAGCACGGTGGACGGCTGGAGTTCTCGTCGCAACCCGGCTCAGGCACGGCCGTGCGCATGCTCCTGCCCATGACGCGGTAGGGCTTGAGGAGTCCTCTCCGCTACTCCCCGGAATCAAATCAGGGCGGAAAGACAAAAAAGCCTGGATTCCCGCCTGCGCGGGAATGACGTCGAGGCTACGCCAAGGCCTCCGCTTCAGCCCCGCGAAGTCGCGAATCCAGGGCGCGTGCCAGCGGAAAGCCCGAAACGCAATCCTACTGGCTCTTCTCGATCCCGCTCTCCTTCACCACGGCGCTGTGCATGGTGAAGTCGATGATGCCCGAAACGAGGTAGCCCAAGGCCACGAGGACCAGCAGGGCCAGGGCGAGCTTCATGGTCTGCTTCGGCTGCTTCCAGAGCATGAACGCGACCACGGCGGCGACGCCGAGTCCGGCCAGGGGGTTGGCCGTGAGCCATCCCCAGATGCCCATCAGAAAATCGTGCATAGTGACTCCGCTACTTCTTCATGTTCACGTACTGCAGGGGCAGTTCGAATTTCGCGTCCCTGAGCAGGGCCATGACGGCCTGCAGGTCGTCGATCTGCTTGCCCGTGACCCGCACCTGCTCGTCCTGGATGGCGGCCTGAACCTTGAGCTTGCTGTCCTTAATGAGTTTCACGAGCTTGCGGGCGTTGTCCTTGTCGATGCCGTCGTGCAGCTTGATCTCCTGCTTGAGCTGGCCGCGCGAGGTTTTCTCGGACTCGCCGAACTCCATGGACTTGGGGTCCACCTTGCGCCGCACGAAATGGGAGATGAGCATGTCCCGGATGGCCCGGATCTTCATGTCGTCGCCCGTGACCAGGGAGATGACCTTGGTCTTCCGGTTGAACTCCATTTCCGTGATCACGCCGCGGAAGTCGTACCGGGTTTCCACCTCCTTGCGCACGTTGTTCACCGCATTGTCGACTTCCTGCAGATCGAGTTCGCTTACAATATCAAACGACGGCATTACACCCTCCTTTCGTCAAAATGTTCATTCCTGCGGTTCGCAGCTGAACCAAAAAAAACAGATCCGTCAAGTTCCCCCCAGCCCCTGTATTCACCGGAATGCACATGCAATTTCAGAAAAATCCCTGCCAAGTTTCCGGCCATCCGGGGGTGTTTCCGGGCCGCGGGGAAGACCGCAAAAAGAGACTCAATAGATTACCAAGAAAGCATTTGACTTTCGCAGAATCCCTACTATGTAAGAAGGTACTTTGATCGATTGGCTACATCATCGATACCGACCCTATATACGTATGGAGTAAAAATGGAAGACTATCTCAAGCAGGCAATAGAAATCGTTAAGGCCCAGGCTTCCGTCCGCAACATGAACGAGGACGAAATCACCTCCATGATCCGCTCGCTGGCGCAGAACATACGCGGCGTAGCCGAGGGCGTCGCACCCGTGACCGAAGGCGAACCCGCCGTCGACCCCAAGAACGCCATCCGCGAAAAGAGCGTCATCTGCTGCGAGTGCGGCAAGTCCTTCAAGGTCCTGACCAAGCGTCACCTGGCGACCCACGGCCTGACCCCGGAAGAGTACAGGGAAAAGTACGGCTACAAGAAGGGCACCTCCCTGGTGGCCAAGTCCCTGGCCCGCGACCGCCGCAAGACCATGCAGGGCATGAAGCTCTGGGAAAAGCGCAAGAAGGCGCCCAAGACCCAGGAATAGCCCGGCTTGAAACCCTCTCCCGAGAGGGTTTTTTTTGGCCCATCGCACGTCCGTCCGCCCTTCCCACTGCCATCCCCTCCGGCCCGGCGCAACATCCTTCCAAACACCCATCGGCAGACAAGAAAGCCTCGAAACAGTCCCTCCCCGCTCATGAATATGGGAAATATTCCCAAATTACGTGAAAGATTCCCAGCGCCGACGACCAAACGACCCAAAGAAAAAGGCGCCATTCCTATCGACACGAATCAGCTCCAACCATAGATAATCTATTGAATTTATCCTGACCCTACCACCGCGCGTCCTGCCGGGCGCGCCGCTGCGCAGCGTCACTATGCAGGACCGGACGGTCTTCGTGGTGACGTCCATATTTTTGGGTCGGAGAAACATAATCCACATCTGCACACGGGAGACGAAAAAAATGATCCAATGGCCCAAAAGCAATGACGTTCTCGGCACCACCAACCGCGGCAACCCGGCCGAGTCCGGCCTGTGCACCCTGTGCCGCTCGGACTGCGCCGGAAAGTGCGAAACCTGGATGTCCTGCCTCAAAGGCCGGCACATGCTCTACCCCCGGGATTTCGGTGCCGTGACCGCCGGCAGTTCCAACACCTGCCACGTCGGCGTGAGCTACAATTCCCTGCGCATCCAGGGCTACAGCTATGGCGCCAACGGTGTCGCTCCCGGCCGGACCACCAACCCCGACGACTGCCTCTTCACCAACGTCTCCCTGGAAACCTCCTTCGGCGCCACGGAAAAGACCAAGGTCCGCATGCCGCTGATGACCGGCGCCCTGGGCTCGACCTTCATCGCCGCCAAGTACTGGGACTCCTTCGCCGCGGGCTGCGCCCTGATCGGCATCCCCATCGTCATCGGCGAGAACGTGGTCGGAGTCGACCGCGCCTCCAGCATGGCGAACGGCCGCATCGAAAAGTCCCCCGAACTGGACCGCCGCATCGAGATCTACAACCGCTACTCCGACGGCTACGGCACCATGATCGTGCAGCTGAACGTCGAGGACGCGCGCAACGGCGTGGCCGAGTACGTCATCGGCAAGTACGGCAGCAAGGTCTGCATCGAACTCAAATGGGGCCAGGGCGCCAAGAACATCGGCGGCGAGATCGAGGTCAAGAGCCTGGACTACGCCCTGTTCCTGAAGAAACGCGGCTACCTGGTGGACCCGGACCCGGAACTGCCCGAAGTGCAGGAAGCCTTCAAAGCCGGCGGCATCAAGGGCTTCGCCCGCCACAGCCGACTGGGCTACACCGATCTGCCCTCCGCCGACGCCGTGCACCAGAACTTCATGGAGACCGTGGCCTACCTGCGCAAGATCGGCTTCACCAAGATCTCGCTCAAGACCGGCTCCTACGGCATGGAAGCCCTGGCCATGGCCATCAAATACGCCACCGAGGCCGGCCTCGACCTGCTGACCATCGACGGCTCCGGCGGCGGCACGGGCATGAGCCCCTGGAACATGATGGAGACTTGGGGCGTACCGTCCATCCTGCTGCACTCCAAGGCCGTCGAATACGGCAACATCCTGGCCGCCAAGGGGCAGAAAGTCGTGGACATGTCCTTCGCCGGCGGCCTGGCCCGCGAGGACCAGATCTTCAAGGCCCTGGCCCTGGGCGCGCCCTTCGTCAAACTGATCTGCATGGGCCGCACCCTGATGATCCCCGGCTTCCTGGGCTCCAACATCGAGGGCGCCCTGAACCCCGAGCGCAAGGAAAAGATCTCGGGCAACTGGGACAGCCTGCCCAAGACCGTCAAGGACATCGGCGAAACGCCCGAGCAGATCTTCGCCGGCTACGAGAGCCTCAAGGCCAAGATCGGCGCCGACGAGATGAAGACCGTGCCCTACGGCGCCGTCGCCGCCTGGACCCTGGCCGACAAGCTCGGCGCGGGCCTGCAGCAGCTCCTGGCCGGTGCGCGCAAGTTCTCCGTCACGGAGATCTCCCGAAACGACATCGTCTCCGGCAACCGCGAAACGGCCCAGGAGACGGGCATCCGCTTCATCACCGACGTCCAGGACGAAATCGCCCGCAAGATCCTGTCCTGCTGATGACGACACCCGGGGGCGGACCGGCCGGAGGCCGGCTCCGCCCCTGGCCCACCGCCCTATCCTGTGCTACAGGGCCACACGCGGCCGACGGCCAGGAGTAGCCAAGCATGACCCCCCAGACAGACATCACCGAAGAATTTCCCATCTCCCGCGAATCCTGGCGGGATTTCGTCGCCCAGCGCCACAGGACCGAAAGCGCGTTACTCGAGCGCATCAAGGAGCTGAACTGCCTCTACGGCATCACCCGCATGGCCCAGCGCGCCGACCAGCCCCTGGACGAGCTGCTGACGGGCATCGCCGGCCTCATCCCCGCCTCCTGGCAATACCCCGACATCGCCTGCGCCGCCATCCGCCTGGGCGACGACACCCACCGCTCGGCCAACTACCGTCCCACGTCATGGCGCCAGACAAGCCCCGTCGTCATCGGCGATGAAAACTGCGGCGAGGTTGAGGTCTGCTACCTCGAAGAGCGGCCCCAAAGCGACGAAGGCCCCTTCCTGCGCGAGGAGCGCAACCTCATCGACGCCGTTTCCGACCTGGTCGGGCGCATCGTGGCCCAGCGCCGGGCCGAGGAACGCATGCGCGCCCTGTCCCGGGAGCTCATCATGGCCCAGGAGAACGAGCGCCAGCGCATCGCCCGCGAGCTCCACGACCACCTGGCCCAGGACCTGTCCCTGGCCAAGGCCGACCTGGAGCGCATCCACTGCTCCCTGTCCGCCGACGGCCCGTGCCGGGCGCAGACCGCGGCCATCGCCGAGAGGCTGGCCGCAGCCATTCGCGGCATCCGCGACCTGGCCTACGGCCTGCTGCCGCCGGGCCTGACGGAGCTCGGTCTGGTCGAGACCGTCCTGGCCCACTGCGAGGATTTTTCACTGCGCCACGGCATCGTCGTCGACGTCTTCGCCGACGGCCTGACCGGCGTGGACTTCGATTTCGACACCCAGATCAACATCTACCGCCTCATCCAGGAAGCCCTGAACAACGTGCGCAAGCACGCCAGGGCCAGCCGCGCCGTCATCCGCATGCTGGGCGCCTACCCGAGCCTCATCGTGCGCATCGAGGACGACGGCTGCGGCATGGACCTGGAAAGCTGCCAGGCCCAGGCCGGCCGCAACCGGCGCATGGGGCTGTGGAGCATGCGCGAGCGGGTCAGACACCTGGGCGGGACCATCAGCTTCAAGTCCAAACCCGGCCAGGGTCTGCAGATCCGCATCGAAACCCCGCTGAACCGGAGCACCCGTGAGCACCCTTAAGCGCATCCTCATCGTCGACGACCACCCCCTGTACCGCGACGGCCTGCGGGCCCGCCTCTGCGCCAGGCCCGACTTCAGCGTCGTCGGGGAGGCCGGGACCAGCGCCGAAGGGCTGCGCATGGCCAAGGAGCTCGCCCCGGACCTGGCCGTGGTCGACATCTCCCTGCCCGACGGCAGCGGCATCGAACTGACCCGCGAGATGCGCGCCGTCCGCCCGGACATGCCCGTGCTCATCGTCAGCATGCACGCCAAGCTCGACTTCATCGCCGCTGCCTTCCAGGCCGGGGCCAGCGGCTACATGTCCAAGGAATCCGGCGGCGAAGGCATCCTGCAGGCCATCGACACCGTCCTGGCCGGCGGCCAGTACCTCGACGGTTCCCTCTCGCCCACGGTCCTGCGGCGCCTGAGCGACATCTCGGGCCGCAAGGCCAAGACCGTGGACGCCTCCTACGGCACCCTGTCCCTGCGCGAACAGCAGGTCATGCGCCTGCTGGCCGAAGGGCTAACGCCCGAGGAAATCGCGGCCAAGCTCTTCGTCTCCCGCAAAACCGTCCTCAACCACCGCTATTCCATCATGACCAAGCTCGGCATCAAGAGCCCCATGGCCTTCGTGCGGCACGCCGCGCGCCTGGGCCTCATCGACATCGACGAATAGCACATATTTCGGCGATACGCCCATTTGCTTCTTTACCCTGGCGGCGGACCGTTGTTAGGAATGGATTGTCGCGCACCCGCGCGGCAGACCGCCCGTGTTCATCAAGGATATTTCATGCTCGGCTCTTTGCTTTACCTCGCTCTCGTGTTCGCCCTGGTCCTGGCCAACGGATTCTTCGTGGCCTCAGAGTTCGCCCTGGTGGGCGTGCGGCGCTCCCGCGTCGCCACCCTGGCCGCCGAAGGCAACAAAAAGGCAGTGCGGCTCCTGCGCCTCATCGACCACCTGAACGCCTACATCTCGGCCACGCAGCTCGGCATCACCCTGGCTTCCCTGGGCCTGGGCTGGATCGGCGAACCCGCCGTGGCCGATCTGCTGAACCCGTTGCTCGAAGGTCGGGTCCCACCGGCCGTGCTGCACTCCATCTCCTTCACCGTGGCCTTCAGCCTGATCACCTTCATGCACATCGTCCTGGGCGAACTGGCGCCCAAGACCATCGCCCTGGAAATGGCCGAAAAAACGGCCCTGGCCATCGCCCTGCCCATGGAGATATTCTACCGCACCTTCCACTGGCCCATCCGCCTCCTGGACTGGTCCGGCACCCGCACCGTGCGCATGCTCGGCTTCACGCCCAGCGCCAGCCACGGCTCGGTCTACACCGAAGACGAACTGCGCATGCTCATCGACGCCACCTATGCCCACGGCCAGGTCGAGGAGGAGAAGCGCCGCCTCATCCGCCGCGCCTTCGACTTCAACACCACCGAGGCCTGCGAGGCCATGATCCCGCGCTCGGAGATCGCCGCCCTGCCCGTGGACTCCACCCTGGACGACGTCCTGGCCGCCTTCCGCATCCACGGGTACTCCCGGCTGCCCGTCTACGGCCAGGACCTCGACGACATGGTCGGCGTCCTCTACCGCCAGGACATGGAGCCCTTCATGGCCCGCGAACCCGGCCTGGTCTTCTCCATGACGGCCCTCCTGCACCCGCCGACCTTCGTCCCGTCGGGCAAGCGCCTCGGAAGCCTGCTGCGCCAGATGCAGGCCACGCGCACCCACCTCGTCTTCGTCATGGACGAATACGGCGGGCTCGAGGGCCTCGTCACCCTGGAGGACGTGCTGGAGGAGATCGTCGGCGAGATCAACGACGAATACGACGAGGAAGTCCGCTCCCAGATCGTGCGCGACGGCGCGGCCTTCATCCTCGACGGCATGCTCGCCGTGCGCGACGCCAACCGCAAGCTGAAGCTCCGCCTGCCCGAGGACGAGGCCTACACCACCATGGCCGGCTTCCTCCTGGCCCAGGCCGGACGCGTCCTGGAACCCGGCGACGAAGTGCCCCTCAAGGAAGGCGTATTCAAGGTGGAAAGGGTGGAACGCCGCCGCATCGTGCGCATCCGGTTCACGCCGGCGCCTGGCGGTGAGTGAGAAAGGGAAGATTGGGAATGCCTCCGGCGGGCAGGGGGCTCGCCCCCTGCACCCCGTGCATGTTTACGTTCTATCTATCTTGTCATCCATTCCGACCACTGCGCAATGACTGAACATCTCGTCCGCCCGAAGCGCAAGCCAAAGCGGGCCGGGACGTTTCGGGCCGGGGGCGCCGACTGTCTGACTGATCCAGGCATCGTTTGCTTCCCCGCTGCCCTCGCACTCAAAGCGCAAAACGATGTTCTCCGCTGTCCCGCCGCCCGAAGTGCGAACCAAAGTCTCTGCACGCAGCGGGGAAGCATTACGAGGCCGGAGAAGGAGTTTCGGCGGGCCCGGCCCGAAACGCCCCGACCCGCGGCCGCACGGGGACAGCCTTTGGCACGCTCACGCAATTTTAATGTATTTTCAAGATGTTGAAAGGCATGGATTCCCGCCTTCGCGGGAATGACGATGAGACAGGTCTTCACGCAGCAGCTTTCGCCCGAAACTCAGCCGGAGCGGGCCGGGGCGTTTCGGGCCGGGGTCGCCGACTGTCCGACTGATCCAGGCATCGTTTGCTTCCCCGCTGCCCGCACGCTCAAAGCGCAACACGATGTTCCCCGCTGTCCCGCCGCCCGAAGTGCAGACCGAAGTTCCCGCACGCGGCGGGGAAGCATTACGAGGCCGGAGAAGAAGTTTCGGCGGCCTCGGCCCGAAACGCCCCGGCTCGCGGCCGCCCTGCGCCCAGCCCTCTAGATGTCGATCTTGGTCCCCGAATACGTGAACGCGTTCCTGTTCATCTTGATGAACGTCCCCTTGTCGATGCCCACGGCCTTGCCGCACTCGCACCAGACCTTGCCGTCGCGTTCCTCCAGGAACCAGATTTTCTCGATCCGCTCCCGGTGGCAGCGCAGGACCTCGCCCGGCCCCAGCTTGCGGTAGCGCCACAGCTTCCTGCGGCAGGCGGCGCACTTGATGACGAGCATTATTCGGGCACGGTCTCCATGGAGGCCCATTTGGGCTCGTGCAGCGGCAGGACGTGGTCGACCAGGGTCTTGGCCCGGACCAGGGTTTCGTAGGCCAGGTAGGGGTTCACGTTGGTCCCGGGCGGAATGACCTCCATCTCCATGGCCGTGACGGACTTGGGCGGATAGAGATTTTCGAGGATGGTGCAGAAGCCGCAGATGAGCACGCTCCCCTTGTCCGTATCCACGCGCACGGACATGCCGCCCTCGGTGTGGGCCGGGGTGTGGATCATGGTGATGCCGGGCGCGATCTCCGTGTCGCCCGTCAGGGCCACGATCTGCCCGTTCTCCTCCACCTCCTCAATGTAGTCCTCCAGGTAGCGGAAATCGAGAGGGTGCGGGTCGTGGATGCGCTCCAACTCCTTTTCGTGAACGTAGATCTTGGCGTTGACGCACTTGGCGTCGTTCTCGCAGTGGTCGTTATGCAGATGGGTGTGCAGGATGATGTCGATATCCTCCGGCGCCAAACCGTAACGCGCCAGCCCTTCCTCGAAGCCGTAGATCTTCCCGCCGATGGCCTTCTCCCGCTCCTCGGAGACCACGGGGCGCATCTCGCCCGTGTCCACCAGAATCTTCTTCTCCCCGCCCTCCAGGTACCAGCAGTAGATGGGGATGGTGTAGGGCGTCCCGTAGTCGTGCTGGTAGGTCATCATGCCCTTGTCGAAGACCTTGGTGCCCATGACGATGGGGTGGATGCGGTAGGTCATGCGTTCCTCCTGTGTACGGAGCGGTGCGGCCGCCTTCAGAGGTCGGCCGTGTCCAGACGAAAACCCGAATACCCCGTGTGCACCTCGCAGTCCAGGTGGTCCGCCAGCCAGGCCGCGGCGGCCTCGCCCGTGCAGTGGCAGGGCACGAGGAGCCCCACGCGCATGTCGCGCAGGGCGCGGGCCGTCTTCTCCAAACGCTCCACGGAGGCCGCGCCGAGGTGAAGGCCGCCGATGACGGCCCGGATGCGCTCGTCGCCCGTGACCTCACGCAGGTGCATGAGGGTATTGACCAGCCCCGCGTGGCAGCAGCCCGTACAGATCACGAGGCCCTTGTCCGTGGCGATCCACAGGGACTGGTCGTCGCCTATGGGGTCGGGCCGGTGGCCGAGGGGGTCGAAGAAGAACGGCCCCCCCGTGTCCTCGAAGTCCGTGCGGCGCGGAATGAAGCCGCTGAGCCCCATGCCCTCGCCAAGCGGCACGGATTCGCCGCTCCAGAGCAGACGATCCACGGACAAGGCGTTCAGGGCGCGCATGGACGCCATCGGCATGCGGATGTCCCGGGCCTCACCGTCCCGGATGCTGTAGCGCGGCTCGGTCACACCGGAATGGCAGTACAGCCTGGCCTGCGGCGCGGAGGACAGGACGAGCGGCACCGCGCCGGTGTGGTCATAATGGCCGTGGCTCAGGGCCAGGATGTCCGTACGGCCCAGATCGACGCCCAGAATGCGAGCGTTTTCGGCCAGGGCAGGGCCCTGGCCGGTGTCCAGCAGAATCCGCCTGTCGCCGGCGTCGATCCACAGGGCGTAGCCGTGCTCCGCCACGCAGCCGAAACCGGCCTGGTTGTCGACGAGTACCGTCAATACGGCCCGTGTCATGGCGCCTCCCGCCTCAAGCCTGCGGGGCCGGTGCGGGCAGATCCAGCAGCGGCGCGATCACGGAACGCATGAGCACTGCCGTGGGGCTCGACGCATGATGCAGGACGAAGGCCTGCCCCATGTCCCCGGCCTCGGCCACGGACGGGTCGATGGGGATGGAGCCCAGGAAAGGCACGCCCATGTCGTCGGCCATCCGCTTCCCGCCGCCCGAACGCAGGATGTGCGTGACCTCGCCGCACTTGGGGCAGACGAAGCCGCTCATGTTCTCCACCACTCCCAGGACCTTCATGCCGACCTGGGCGCAGAAGGTAATGGACTTGCGCACGTCCATGGCCGCCACGCGCTGCGGCGTGGTCACGACCACGGCGCCGTCGATGGGGTTGATGAGCTGGCAGACGGACAGGGGCTCGTCGCCGGTGCCGGGAGGCGCGTCGATGATCAGGTAGTCGAGGTCGCCCCAGGCCACGTCCTTCAGGAACTGCTTGATGACCCCGCCCTTGACCGGGCCGCGCCAGATGACGGCGTCGTCGGGGTTGCGCAGCAGGAAGCCCATGGACATGACCTTGAGGTTGCCCAGTTCCACGGGCAGCAGGCCCTCGGGCCCCTGGTCGATGGTCGCGCCCTCCAGGCCGAGCATGGTCGGGACGCTGGGCCCGTGGATGTCCACGTCCAGCAGGCCGACCTTCTTGCCGGCCAGCATGAGGCCCATGGCCAGGTTCACGGCCACGGTGCTCTTGCCCACCCCGCCCTTGCCGGACATGACCATGATCTTGTGGTCGATGCGGCACAGGCGGGCCTGCAGGGCCCTGCGCTCCTGAAAATCCTGATCCGTCTCGTTCAGCTGCCGCTTGGCTGCCGAGCACGAGGAATCCGTGCACGAATCGCACGTCGACGCCTTGGAACGGGCCGCATCGGATGCGGCGCTCTTCTCCGTGTTGTCCATCAAGTATCTCCGAAAAAGCCTGTTGGTGTTCATCCCCATGTCCTCCCGGCCGCGAACTGCGTGCTCCGCGCCAAGAGGCGTCCATTTCGATATCAAAGTCGTCCCATTACCCGTCACGCCCCGGAAACCCGTATCCGCCCGGCCCCCGGCCGCCCCTGCGGGCGCGCCTGCGCTGACCGCCGGGACCGGTGTCGAGACAGTCTTCGGATGCGACGGGCACCGGCGTTTCCGCACGCCGGGGACCGAAGCCGGCCGCCCGCTGCTCCCCAGCCCCCCGGCCACGGCACGCGCCGCGGCATCCGGGCATGGCGAAGGTTTCGTCGAGCCCCCCATGCTCCCACGCGGCCACGACCCGGTCCAGGTCGCCGGCCACGAAGCCCACCACAGTGATGCCCCGAGCCGCCAAGGCCTCGGACATGGACCGGGAGATGGCCCCGCAGATGAGGGTCCCCACGCTCAGCGCGCAGAGCTCCTCGGCCCTGTGCAGCGGCTCGGAACACTGCAGCAGATGCTCCTCGCGCGCCCCGGCGCCGTTGCCGAGGACGAGGATTTCGCCGCCGATGTCGAAGACCGGGGCGATGCGATGCTGCCAATGATGCACTGCGATGCGGGTCATAGGGTCCCTCTCTGCGCCAAGGCAAAGCATGGAGCGTGCCGGAAGAGACCGGACCGCCCGGCGGGGCCGGACCAAGGCGGGGCGGGGATTTCGGGCATCAGGCGCAGGGGCGGGGTTGCGGCGGCGCACCACAAGACGCGCGAGAGTTGCGCGCGGCTACCGTCGGGGGGTGGAGCGGCCGTCGCGGACGGGCAGCTCCATGCCCAGGCGCTTCATGCGCCGAAAGAGCGTGGTCTTGTGGATGCCCAGGTCCCGCGCCGCGGCCAGTCGGTTGAAATCGGCCCTCTCCAGGGCTGCCTGGATGGCCTGCCGGTCCAGAAGATCGTGCACGGACTGGTGCCCGCCGATATGGGGCGCCGTGGCCGTCAGCTCCTCGGGAAGATGGGCGATACCGATGCGTCCGTCGCCGCAGAGCACGAAGGCCCGTTCGATGCAGTTCTCAAGCTCACGGATGTTGCCCGGCCAGTCGTGGGCCATGAGCAGCGACAGGGCCTCGGCGCTGATGCCGGGGACGCTGCGGTTCTGAAGGCGGTTGAAACGGCGAATGAACTGCTCGGTCAGCAGGCCGATGTCGTCCTTGCGCTCGCGCAGGGGAGGCAATTCAAGGCGGATGACGTTGATGCGGTAGTAGAGGTCCTCGCGGAACGTCCCCTCGCGGATGAGGTCCGGCAGGCTGCGGTTGGTGGCCACGATGACGCGGGCGTCGGTGGATTCGGTGCGCGCGGAGCCCAGGGGCTCGAAGGTCCGTTCCTGCAGCACGCGCAGCAGGCGCACCTGCAGGGCCGGGCTGATCTCGCCGATCTCGTCCAGGAAGATGGTCCCGCCGCGGGCCTGGGCGAAGCGGCCGAGACGGTCGCGCACAGCACCGGTATAGGCCCCGGCCTTGGCCCCGAAGAGCTCGGACTCGAGCAGCGCGTCGGGCAGGGCCGCGCAGTTCACGGCCACGAAGGGTCCCTCGCTGTGGGCGCTCAGGGTATGGATGGTGCGGGCGAAAAGTTCCTTGCCCGTGCCCGTCTCGCCGGTGATGAGGACCGTGCTCGGGCTGGCCGCCAGGGCCGGCAGGACCTCGAACACATGGTGCATGCGCGGGCTGCGGCTGAAGAGCTCGCCCACGTGGTATCGCCCTTCGAGTTCGCGCTTCAGGGCGTCGACCTCGGACAGGTCGCGAAAGGTCTCGGCGCCGCCCATGACCCGACCTGACTCGTCGCGGAAGACCGCCGTGGACACGCTGATGGGCACGCGCTCGCCCTGGGCCGTGATGATGTAGCCGCAGGTCCCGATGTGCGGCCGGCCGCTCGCCAGGGTGGCCTGCAGGGGGCACTGTGCGCCGCACAGGCTGGAGCGGAAGACCTCGGAACACAGGCGTCCCAGGGCCTCGGCGCGCGGCACGCCGGTGATCTCCTCGGCGGCGCGGTTGAAGGAGGTGATGCGCCAGTCGAGGTCCACGGTGAAGACGCCGTCGGAGATGCTCTCCAGAATGGCGTCGGTGGGCGTGTCGTGTTTGGGGGTGGCCATGGCCTGTCATGTTCCCGGACACGGCCCTCGGTCAAGTGCCCGGAAAAAAGCGGGACGGGATTTCTCCCGCCCCGCCCTCGTGCGTCCGTCCTAGATCTTGGCGGCCGTCTTCAGGTCGTCGACGGCGTCGGTCACTTCCCAGGGGAAGACGAAGTCCTCGCGGCCGAAGTGGCCGTAGCAGGCGCTCTTCTTGTAGATGGGCTGGATGAGGTTCAGGCGCTTGATGATGAAGTAGGGGCGCAGGTCGAAGACCTCGCGCACGGCCTTGGTCAGCACCTCGTCGGGCACCACGCCCGTGCCGCCCGTGGTGACGAGCACCGAGACCGGCTCGGCCACGCCGATGGCGTAGGCGATCTGCACTTCGCAGGTCCCGGCCAGGCCGGCGGCCACGATGTTCTTGGCCACGTAGCGGGCCATGTAGGCGCCGGAGCGGTCGACCTTGGACGGGTCCTTGCCAGAGAAGGCGCCGCCGCCGTGGTTGCCCATGCCGCCGTAGGTGTCGTTGATGATCTTGCGGCCCGTCAGGCCGCAGTCGGCCAGGGGGCCACCGGCCACGAAGCGGCCCGTGGTGTTGATGTAGATGCGGGTGTTCGCGTCCATCATCTCGGCCGGCATGACCTTGGCGATGACCTCGCGCTTGATGCCTTCGACGATCTCCTCGTAGGTCACCTCGGGGGTGTGCTGGGAGGACACGACCACGTTGTCGATGCGCACGGGCTTGCCCTTGCGGTACTCGACGGAGACCTGGGTCTTGCCGTCGGGGCGCAGGAAATTCAGGATCCCGGCCTTGCGCACCTCGGACAGCCGGCGGCTCAGGCCGTGGGCGTAGTAGATGGGCGCGGGCATGAGGGAGCTCGTTTCCGTGGTGGCGTAGCCGAACATCATGCCCTGGTCGCCGGCGCCCTGGTCCTCGGGCTTGGCGCGGTCAACGCCCATGGCGATGTCCGGGGACTGCTTGTCGATGGACGACAGGACGGCGCAGGTGTTGGCGTCGAAGCCCATGTCGGAGCTGACGTAGCCGATCTCGCGCACCGTGGAGCGCACGATGTCGGGCAGGTCGGCGTAGGCCTCGGTGGTGATCTCGCCGGCGATGACGGCCATGCCGGTGGTCACGAGGGTCTCGCAGGCCACGCGGGAGCGCGGGTCCTGGGCCAGGAGGCAGTCGAGAACGGCGTCGGAGATCTGGTCGGCGATCTTGTCCGGGTGGCCCTCGGTCACGGATTCGGAAGTGAACAGATAGTGGTCGGCGTTGAGAATCATGGGAATCTCCTTGTCATGTGGAGTTGATTAGTAACGGTAGTGGTCGGGCTTGTAGGGGCCGTTCACGGACACGCCTATGTAGTCGGCCTGCTCCCTGGACAGGGTTTCGAGCTCCACGCCCAGGCGGGCGAGGTGCAGGCGCGCCACCTCCTCGTCCAGGACCTTGGGCAGGGTCATGACCTGCGGGGGGTACGTGTTCTTGGCCAGGTCGAGCTGGGCCAGGACCTGGTTGGTGAAGGAGTTGGACATGACGAAGCTCGGGTGGCCCGTGGCGCAGCCGAGGTTCACCAGGCGGCCTTCGGCCAGGACGATGAGGCTCTTGCCCGAGGGCAGAATCCACTTGTCGACCTGGGGCTTGATGGTGATCTTGGTGCAGCCGGGGGTCTTCTCCAGGAAGCCCATGTCGATTTCGTTGTCGAAGTGGCCGATGTTGCAGATGATGGCCTCGTCCTTCATGGCCAGCATGTGCTCGCCGCGGATGACGTGGTAGTTGCCCGTGGCCGTGACGAAAATGTCGGCCTCGGCGCAGCCCTTGACCATGGTCGTGACCTCGTAGCCTTCCATGGCCGCCTGCAGGGCGCAGATGGGGTCGATCTCAGTCACCAGCACGCGCGCGCCGAAGCCGCGCATGGACTGGGCGCAGCCCTTGCCCACGTCGCCGTAGCCGCAGACCAGCACGACCTTGCCCGCAACCATGATGTCCGTGGCGCGCTTGATGCCGTCGGCCAGGGACTCGCGGCAGCCGTAGAGGTTGTCGAACTTGGACTTGGTCACGGAGTCGTTGACGTTGAAGGCCGGGAAAAGCAGTTCGCCGTTCTTGGCCATCTGGTAGAGGCGATGCACGCCGGTGGTCGTCTCCTCGGACACGCCGCGGATGCGGGCGGCGATCTTCGTCCACTTCTGCGGGTCGGTCTTGGCGCTGGCGATGAGGCGGTCGAGGACGCAGCGGAACTCCTTGTTGTCCGTCTCGCGGGACAGCAGGGACGGGTCCTTCTCGGACTTGACGCCCTCATGCACCAGGAGCGTCGCGTCGCCGCCGTCGTCGACGATAAGATCCGGGCCCGAGCCGTCGGGCCAGGTCAGGGCCATCTCCGTGCACCACCAGTAGTCCTCGAGGGTTTCGCCCTTCCAGGCGAAGACCTTGGCCAGGCCCTCGGCCACCACGGCGGCCGCGGCGTGGTCCTGGGTCGAGAAGATGTTGCAGGACGCCCAGCGCACGTCGGCGCCCAGGGCATTGAGAGTCTTGATGAGCATGGCCGTCTGGATGGTCATGTGCAGGCTGCCGGTCACGCGCAGGCCCTTCAGCGGCTTGGCGTCGCCGTACTTGTCGATCAGCGCCATGAGTCCGGGCATCTCGCGCTCGGACAGCTGCATTTCCTTGCTGCCCCACTCGGCCAGGCCCATGTCGGCGACCTTGTAGTCCAGGGTGGGATCGATGGGTAACGTCATGTTGTCTCCTTTCTTTCGTGACAAACGGTATTATACGGAAAATTCCTCGCGCCGGGCCGTGATGACCATGAGCGTCAGGCCCAGGTTCACGGGGTGGCGCTCGCAGGACAGTTCCTGGAAGCCGGCCCGCTCCAGCCAGGAGCGCAGGTCCTCGGGCGCGAACCCGAGCCAGCGGTCGCCGTAGCCGGTGCGCAGGGCCTCGTTGTCGTGGAGCAGAAAATCGGCCAGCACTGCCTGTCCGCCGGGCCGCACCACTCTGCCCATCTCGGCCACTCCGGCCTGGGGCGAGGCCAGATGGTGCAGAACCAGGGACATGACGGCCGCGTCGGCCTCGCCGTCGCGCAGGGGCAGGTGCTCCAGGTCGCCGATGCGCAGGCTGACCTCCGGCCCCTCGGGCAGGAGCTTGGCCGCGGCGTCGAGCATGCGCGCCGAGTTGTCCACGCCGATGACGCAGTCGGCCACCCCGGCCAGATGCCCCAGCAGGAGACCTGGACCGCAGCCCAGGTCCACCACCGTGCCCAGTTGACGGCCATAGGATTCGAGCCTGCCCAGGATGGCCTGGCCCAGCTCGAAGTCGCCGAGCATCTCGCGGCTCAGGCGCTTCCAGTCCGAGGCCACGCCGTCGAAGAAACGCGTCGTGGACCGGCGGCGCTCGCTCAGGACCTGCGCGGCCGCGTCCAGGTCGGCCTTGTGCTCCGGCAGACCGGCCAGGCCCTCCAGCACGGCCGTCAGCAGCGCCCGCGAGCCGTTGGAGGCGCTGGCGCTGTAGAAGGCCCACAAGCCGTGGCGCTGGCAGCCCACCAAGCCCGCGTCCATGAGGATCTTCAGGTGCCGGGAGATGCGCGACTGACCCATGTCCATGACCTGCACGATCTCTCCCACATTGAGCTCGTGACTGGCCAGGACGCCCAAAAGGCGAAGCCTCGTCTCGTCGGCCAGGGCCTTTGTCTGGGTCAGAAGTTTCATGGTGTCCGGTGGTGTGCTGCTGCGTGTTGTGGCTACGTATCTATATCAAGATATTTTGATATAGCCTCGCCTACATGCCATCCGGGCAAAGGTCAAGAACCGGCCTTGCCTGGGGGTATCAAGATGGGTAGGCAGAGAGGATGCGCGAACGACAGAAAAGAACCTGCACGGCCTCGGAGGCCCTGGACCGGGTCCTGGGCACGCCCGAAGCGGCCCTGGAGCTGGCCATCGCCCGACTGTGGCGGCACTGGCCGGAGATCCTGGGACCGGAGATCGCCGGCATGATCCGACCCCTGGGGCACCGCAAGGAGACCATGATTCTCGGCGCGACCAACTCCATGGTCATGCAGGAGTTCTCCTTCTTCGCCGGGAGCATCCTGGAGAAGGCCAACGCCTTTCTCGGCACGGCCTACTTCCAGAAGGTGACCATCGAACTCATGGCCGGCCGCCCGGCCCTGGACGAATCCCTGCTGCCGACGGCCCCGCCGACGCCCAAGGCGGCGCGGCCGGAACCCATCGGCAACCTGCTGCCCTGCATGGACCCGTCCTCGCCCGTCACGGCGTGCTACCGCGCCTATGTACGCCATTTCCGGCCCGACCTCGTCACCCCGGAGGAATGATGCGCCCCGCCCTCGCCCTTACGCTCCTCGTCCTGCTGCTCACCCCCGCCCTTTGCCAGGCGGACGACGACGCCATCCTGCGCGACTACATCCCGTCCGGGGTCATCACCCGTTTCGAGGAACCCGTGGAGTACTGGGTCGGCGGCGAAGACCGGCTGGAAGGCACATATTACATCGACACGGTCGTAAGCGAACTGCGCGGCATTCTCCCGGGGCTCGCGTTCCGGGAGGTGTCGTCGCGGAACCAGGCCAACGTCCGCCTCTTCCTGACGGACTCAGCCGATGAGTGGCAGGCCACCGTGACCGGCAGCGCCGAGGGCGCGGCGGGCTGGCAGGAACTCGGGGAGCGCATCAGGGGCTTCACCCGGCTGGTCGCCTCCCCGAAAGGGGCCATCAGGCGGGCCGACATCGTCCTGCACCTCGACTTCCAGACCTCGGGGGGCCAGAAGCTGTGGATCGTGCGTCATGAATTCATGCACGCCCTGGGGGTCATGACCCACCCCAAGGCCGCCCCGGATTCGGTCCTCAATTCCATGCAGGCGCAGCAAGACAAGAACGGCAGGTTCTCCCAATCCGACATCCTGGTCCTGCGGACCATGTACGACCCGCGCCTGGCGGCGGGCGGCAGCTGGTAGGGACCGCATTTCATGTCTTGACAGGGCCGGCCGCTTTCTCTAAGGAGGCTTTTCCCTGCTGGGCGATCGTTCAACGGCAGGACAGCGGACTCTGACTCCGTCAATCTTAGTTCGAATCTAAGTCGCCCAGCCACCCTCGTCCCCATCGTCTAGCTAGGTCCAGGACACCGGCCTTTCACGCCGATAACAGGGGTTCAAATCCCCTTGGGGACGCCATCTTCGACCATAACGGGAGTCATCCCGCCCCCCCGGAGGTTCCGGGAAATACACACCAAGCCCCTGGCGCAAGCCCGGGGCTTTTTCGCATCCCTCCTGCCGCCCTCATCACATCCCCCACCCTCAACCCGCTTCGTGCCGACTGTGCCAATCCACGGCCGCGTCAGGTTGTGCGCCGCAGCTCAGTCGACGCTACCCGGCCAGGGTTTCGGCCATCACGTGCAGAAGGCTCTCGATCCTTACGGGCTTCGCCGCATATCCGTTCATCCCGGCGGCCAGAAATTTTTCCCTGTCCCCGTCCATGGCGTAGGCAGTCAGGGCGATGACGGGGACGTCCTTCTTCGGGCCGAGATCAGCGGATTCACGGATGTGGCGGGTGGCCTCGATGCCGTTCATGACGGGCATCTGGATGTCCATGAGAACGCAGTCCACGTCATGAGCGGCCAGCAACTCAAGCGCCTGACGGCCGTTTTCGGCCAGCAGCACCCTGTGTCCGGACTTTTCCAGCAGCTTCTGGGTCGTGAGGCGGTTGGACGCGTCGTCCTCGACGAGGAGTACGCGCAACCTGTCGCCCGCCTCTGCGCCTGAAGTTTTGGCGGTGCTTGATGCGGCGTCTCCATGCGGTTTGAAGGGCAGGATGACATGCACGCTCGTGCCTTCGCCGGGGGCGCTTTCTATGGTGATGGTTCCGCCCATGAGATCGACCAGCCTCTGCACGATGGACAGGCCCAGCCCTGCGCCCTGGTAATTGCGGGTGAAGGAGTTTTCGACCTGCCGGAACGGCTCGAAGATGTCGCGCAGCCTGTCTTCGGCAATGCCGATGCCTGTATCCGTGACGCAAAAATGCACGCGGCAGTCCTCCGCATCCCTTGCGGAGAGAAGCGCAGCCGTCAGAACGACCCGGCCCTGCTCCGTGAATTTGATGGCGTTGCCCACCAGATTGAAGAGCACCTGGCGCACCCGCATTTCATCGCCGAGCAGGGCCTCGGGCATGCCCGGGGCAAGCGTGCATTCCAGGGCCACGCCCTTGTTTCTGGCCGCGACGGTGAAAAGCCCGGAGACGGAATCAATGATATCGTGGAGTTGAAAGGGCGCCTTGCGAATCTCCATCTTGCCCGCCTCCACCCTGGAGAGGTCGAGGATGTCCGACAGGAGCCTGGTCAGGCGGTTGCCGGCCTCGGTGGCCATGCGGATGTAGCCGGCCTGTTCGGCATCGAGAGGGGTGGTCTCCATGAGTTGGAGCATGCCCATGACCCCGTTGATGGGGGTGCGGATCTCGTGGCTCATGTTGGCCAGGAATTCGCTTTTGGCCTGGTTGGCTGCCTCCGCCTGCGTCTTTGCCAGCAGCAGGGCCTCTTCAGCCCGCTTTTGTTCCGTGATGTCCCGAAACTCCGTAACCCGCACATTTTTTCCCTTGTAGGGGATGTTGCGCGCTTCGAGGCGCACGGGATACTCTTCCCCGTTCTTGCGGAGGCCCACCACCTCGTAGGGACTTTCGTCACCGGACAGGATCTTGCCCATGACCAGGTCGCGCGATTTTTCGGACAGGAGCATGAGGCCGTCCATCCCGATCAGTTCATCCGTGGAGTATCCGGTGATATCGGAGAGCCCCTGATTGCAATCCAGGATGACGCCCTTGTCGTGAATGGTGATGCCGCCGAAAGAGGCGTTGTGCAGGACCTTGAAGCGTTCCTCGCTTTCGCGGAGTTCCCCTGTCCTCATTTTGACCTGCCGGCGCAGCGTCCACGACCAAAGGAAAAATCCGAGCAGCAGGAGGAGCAGCGGCACGAGGACCATGGCGAGTTTGCGCAGGATGGTGATAAGCGACAGCGTTGGCGGCTCGTACACGCCCATCCATTTCTCGTAGAGGCGCCGGTATTCGCCGGAATCCTTGAGAACCCGCAGCCCCTCGCCGAACTGAGCCAGAAGCGCCGCATGCCCATTGGGCACGGCATAGCAGTAATCCAGGGAAAGGAACGTATTCTGGCCCAGCTGCAGATTCGTCCAGCCGCGCTCCTTGATGATGTGCAGGGCGATGATGCGGGGGGCCAGGGCGCAGTCGTATTTCCCCTCGGCCACCCCCCGCAGCATGTCCTCCTGGGTCTCGACGGCGGACACCTGGGACTCCAGGCCCTGCTCCAGAAGGTAGTCGTGGCTGACGTCCCCCTTCTGGACGGCGACGCTCTTGTCTTTGAGGTCGTCGAGTGAAGCCGGAGGATCGATGACCCCACGCCGCACCACGACGACGTAATTGTTCACCGAATGCGGTTGGGAGAAGTCGAATTTCCGGTCCCGTTCAGCAGAATAGAACATGCCTTGAACCGCGTCGATGTCGCCCCGCTCCAGATCGTGCAGCACGCCCGTCCAGGGCCCGAGACGGATTTCAACGTCCAGCCCCATCTCCTTGGCGATCATCCGGGTAAGCTCGACATTGAAACCGGCCGGGTTCCCGTGTTCGTCCAGATACTCGAACGGAGGATAGCGATGATCGCCGCCCACGACGATGCGGCGGTCCTTCGGCAACTCCAGGGCGGCGAACCACCGGGAGTGAAGACGGCGGTATGTCCCGTCGGCGATGGCGATGGCGAGCCCTTCGTTCAGCAGGGCCAGCATGCGGCTGTCGCCCTTTTTGACGGCGAAACAGAAATCCTGACGAAAGTCCTCGATGGGCTTGTCGACGATCCGCAGATTCGCAAGCCCGGTTTGCGGAATGAGACGCAGCGCCACAAGCCGTTGCACGACCACGGCGTCGTAACGCCCCTCGGACAATTCGAGCAGGGCTTGCTCAAAGGTGGGGGTGGTCGTGATCAGTATGCCGCGGTCTTCACGACGCAGAAACTCCTCGGCGTTGTCGCCCTGCATGACAGCCACGCGATGTCCCCGGAGATCAGCCAAGTCATTGATATCCTCCGTCCCGGAGCGCACCACGATGGCCCCGTGCAGGGTCATGTAGGGCACCGTGAAATCGAAGAACTCTTCGCGCTCGGGCGTGCGGCCGACCAGGGGCAAAACCTGCACCTCGCCCTTTTCCAGCCAGCCGCGGACCTCGGCCCAGGGGCCCGTCCAGAAGGTGACGTCGCGGCCCATGGCGGCCAGGGAGGCGCGCAGAAGCTCCACGGAAAAACCGTCGGCGCGGCCCGTTCTGTCGACAACGGAAAAAGGAGGGTAATCGATCTCGGCAGCGGAAACGATCGGCGAGGATGGGTCGGATGCGTCGGCAACGAGCGGCGTTTGCAGCACGAGGACGAGCAGCAGGAACGCCAGCGACACGGCGGCGTGCAGCCCCGATCCGCGCACATGCTTGCCCAAATGGTTCAAATCTCCGCCCACGAAGAGAATCTGTTCGCTCATCTTTCGGAACACCTTGGGGTATCGTCCTCCGTATTTTGATACCCTTGTGGATCAAATTGCTCAAAATCTCAAGGCATGGGAACAATTCGATTCGAGTTTTCCTGCACCAGGCACACATCTGGAGGCCGAATGACAGGATGGACCTCGGCAGGCATGGCCTGAAAGGCCGCCCGAGGGAATCGACGCACGCATCATGCCTTGGGCCGGAATCTTTCCGACCGCCATGATGCTATCCGTAAGCAGTACCGAATGACGGATTCATGCCATTCCGCACAACAAGGTATCGGTGCAGAATAATCCGCGAACGAGTCCAAGCGCCATTCCCGCGCAGGCCGGCCACGTCGGGAAGAGACATTAAACCAAATTTTTTCAGTAAGTTAAAGAAAAAACTTCTTCAAGGGGTTGCGACTTTTTGCCGTGACGTCACGGCAGTTCGCCGCCTTGACCTGCGACACCGACAAGAGAAACTTCCGCAATGATTTGAGCATAATAAAGGACATGCTGGATCCAAAAAGCAGACAATGCCGCTCAGCTCTCTTCTTTCCGGTTGTGCCCATGAGCAACCTGAACTAGCCTCGTTTCAGCGGTACGCGAATCGGCTGCACGATATTGCCGTCGACGTGTCGCGACAGGTCTGTTCGCAAGGGCTCCACACGAATTTACCACCCCGAATTCCGGAAGCAGGGAAATGCTGAAACACCTCCTCCACGGATCCATTCGCAAGAAGCTCGCCATCCTCTTTCTCGCTTCGGCCCTACCCGCCTTCGCCGTCATTTTCCTTTACGGCCTGCAAAGCCGCAGCGAGTCCATCGCCCGCTCGGAAAACGAGTTGCTCCGCTTCGCCGCACACGTGGCCGACATCCAGGAGACGACAACCCTCTCGATCAGGATTCTGCTGGAAAACCTGGCCATGCTGCCCGACATTCGCGACGGCCATGCCGCTGCGTGCAAACAGGTCCTGGACCGCGCCCTGAAAACAAACCCGAACATCAGCGCCATCACCCTCGCCGACCCCGACGGGCGCGTCATTGCCACCACGCGGCCACAGGCAGTCGCCAACCTCTCCGGCAGCAAGCACTTCCGGGATGCCGTGGCTACCGGGAAATTCGCTTCCGGCGAGTTTTTCATCGGCCGTCTTGCACCTATCCCCCTCTTTCCCTTCGCCTGCCCCGTGCTCGATGACGCCGGTCATGTCCGAGGAGTGCTGCTGGCGAGCATCCCCCTGGAAAGCTTCAGCACGCTGTTCAACACCATGGAGCTTCCCCCCGATTCCTTCATCGGCGGCTGCGACCATGCCGGCATCCGGATTTTCCGCTATCCTTCCGCAAGCCCCGGACCCGTTGGCGAGCCCATCCGGCGGCCGATGTTCCAGGCTGCGGCGGCGGGAGGCGTCGAGGGCATCAAGACGGATAGCGGCACCGATGGCATCGAACGCATCGTCGCCTTCCGGAACGTGCGCCTTGACCCGGATGGACCCGCGTACATGACCATCTTCATCGGCGCGCCGAAAACCATCGTGCACGCCAACGCCCAGCGGGAGATGGTCCGCAACCTGGGCATCTTCCTGCTGGCCATGGCCATGACCCTGATCAGCGGCTGGTTTTTCGGCGGCAAGCGGTTGGGGCGCAAACTCGAAGAACTGGCCGACGCGTCCGGGCGGTTCGGCCAGGGGGACCTCGCGGCCCGGGTGGAACCGGACCCGGATGTCACGGAAATCGCCACGCTGACGTCGGCCTTCAATGACATGGCCGCATCCCTGAGCCGCGAGATCGAGGGCATGAAGCGGACGGAAGAGGCCCTGCGCCTGAGCCAGGAACGCCTGGCGCTGGCCCTGGACGCAACAAGCGACGCCATCTGGGATTGGGATCTCGAAAACAACCAAGTGTATTTCAGCCCCCGGTACGCCACCATGCTCGGCTACACGCCCGACGACTTCCCGCCCGCCCTGGTCACGTGGGAGGGGCTGCTCCACCCAGACGACCGCGAGAACGCAAAACGCATCGTGGCGGACCACATCGAACGCGGCGAACCGTTCACGCTGGAATTCCGCCTCAAGACGAATGACGGCCGGTGGCGCTGGGTCATGGGACGCGGAAACGTCGTTTCCAGAAACGCATCGGGCAAGCCGACCCGCCTCATCGGCACGCACGTCGACATCCACGACCGCAAGCAGATGGAACTGGAACTGCTCAATGCCAAGGAAGCCGCCGTGGCCGCCAACCAGGCCAAATCGGAATTCCTGGCCAACATGAGCCACGAAATCCGCACACCCCTGAACGGCATCATGGGCATGCTCCAGCTTCTTGAAGCCGAGGTCCGGGACTCGGAACAGCAGAAATTCTGCGCCTTGGCCCTGCAATCGACGAACCGGCTGACGCGCCTGCTTTCGGACATCCTCGACCTTTCGCGCATCGAGGCGGGCAAGATGGAAATTCGCCAGGAGCCTTTCGACTTCCGGGGAATGCTGCAGCAGACCATCGACCTCTTCATGCCCATTTCCGTGCAGTCACAGGTCGCACTCCAACTTCACGTGGACCCCGCTGTCCCGTCAAACGTGAAGGGGGACCCTCTCCGGCTGCAGCAGGTGCTGACAAACCTTCTCGGCAACGCCTTCAAATTCACGCGCCATGGGCGCGTCGCCGTGGAGGTCTACCCGCTGCCAAGCCGCAACGAAAACGATACCCGGATCTTTTTCACGGTCTCGGACACGGGCTGCGGCATTTCCGAAGAGTCCCTGCGCAACTTGTTCCAGCCGTTCACCCAGGCCGCCCAGGGCTATGCCCGGAACCACCAGGGCGCCGGCCTGGGCCTGACGATCTGCAAGAATCTGGTCACGCTCATGGGCGGATCCATCGCCGTCGAGAGTGAGGTCGGGACGGGCACGAATTTTCATTTCTGCGTCACCCTCGGGAGCCTACCCAAGGCCCTGGCCGCACGGGCGCAGACGGACACGCCGCAGCAGGCGCAGGCCACGGGCCGGGTTCTTCTGGCCGAGGACGACGAAGTGACGCACTTCTCCGTGCGCAGGATGCTGGAAAACAAGGGATATTCCGTGACCTCGGCCCGAAACGGGCAGGAGGCCCTGAACCGTCTGCGCCACGAGGACTTCGACACCGTGCTCATGGATGTCCAGATGCCCGTCATGGACGGTCTGGAGGCCACCCGTCTCATCCGCGCCTCGCACGACCTGGGCCCGAAGCGGAACATCCCCGTCGTGGCCCTGACCGCCTACGCCATGCCCGGCGACAGGGAGCGTTTCCTGCAGGCAGGCATGAACGCCTATCTGGCCAAACCGGTCTCCATTGCGGAACTGACGTCGACCCTCGACAAATTCATGCGCGGGGGGGCATGATCCCGGCCGGAAACACCACGATACGGCGCATGCGCCAGTCCAACCGGTGCCTCCCGCTTTCAGACTTTTCAGGGTCCGCGTCCCGAACTCTAGGCAGCAGCTGCAAAAACAGATACGTGCATCATGCCGGATTCATCCGGCATGATGCACGTAAATCGGTCCGTTCGCCGGCGCTCCCGGCTGGATAAAGAGAGCCACACCTTCCGCCCGGAAAAAAACATGCTGACACGCACCCTTCACGGTTCGATACGCAAGAAACTCGCCCTGCTCTTCATCTTCTCGGCCCTTCCGGCCATCGTCATCGTCCTCTTGACCGGCCTGAACAACCGTCACAAAGCCATCACAGAGGCCGAAAAGGATCTGCTTCATTTCTCCTGGCATATCGCCGAAACCCAGACCAAAACCACCGAGAACATCAAGACGCTGCTGGAGAGCCTGTCGGCGTCGGAGGAAGTGCGCAGCAAGGATGTGGCTGGCTGCGAAAGGCTTTTCGCCGACGTGCTGCGCATCAACCCGCTGTACGGTGCCCT
This sequence comes from Desulfomicrobium salsuginis, assembly GCF_054657795.1. Classification (NCBI taxonomy): domain Bacteria; kingdom Pseudomonadati; phylum Thermodesulfobacteriota; class Desulfovibrionia; order Desulfovibrionales; family Desulfomicrobiaceae; genus Desulfomicrobium; species Desulfomicrobium salsuginis. Next base: position 1,822,599 of record NZ_BAAHYA010000002.1, read on the forward strand.
GCATCTGGTCGACACCCAGGGCAACCTCATCGCTTCAGGCACCGCCCACAAGCCCGCGAACTTCGCCCGGACCAAACATTTCAGGGACGCCTTGGAGACCAAACGCTTCTCCACGGGTGAATATCTCATCGGCGTCACCTTGCACGTGCCGGTCTTCGCCTTCGGCTGCCCCGTTTTCGGCGAGCGGGGCGAAGTCACGGGCATCCTGCTGACCAGCATCCGACTGGACCTTTACCGCGACGTGTTCAGCAGCGGAGCCTTTCCGCCCGATTCCTTCATCGGCATCTGCGACCGAAACGGCAACCGGCTGTACCGTTACCCGGAAAGCCCCGCCACACCCGTGGGTGGCCCCATCAAAAAGGAAATCTTCGATGCGGCCAAAAACGGCGGGACCGAAGGCCTGGTCGTGGGAAAAGACTCCGACGGCGTGGAACGCATCCATGCCTTTCACCAGGTGCGCGTCGCCCCCGACCAACCGCCCTACATGTACGTTTTCACCGGCGCTCCGAAAGCAGCCTTCTTTGCCGCCAGCCAGGCCCAGATGATCCGGGATTTCGGCCTGCTCTTCCTGGCCATTGGCCTGACCCTGATCATCGGATGGTACCTCGGAGGCCGAACCGTTGGCCTCAGGTTCGAGGAGATGGCCGCGGCCGCCAAGCGCATTGGCAGGGGGGACCTCTCGGCCAGGGTGCAGCCGGCTCCAGACATCGAAGAACTCGATATCCTGGCCGAAGCGTTCAACGGCATGGCAGAGTCGCTGGCCGCGGACACCGTCAGGCGCCAAAATGCCGAGGCGGCCCTGCGCGAAAGCGAGCAGCACCACAGGATCATCTTCCGGAACTCGGCGCTGGGCGTGGTCTTTTTCGACCGCGAAGGCACCATCATCGACTGCAACCCGCCCTTTGAAAAGCTCATGGGCTCCCCGCGGGAAAAACTGATTGGCTTCAACACCGCCCGCCAAAGCACCCCGAAAATGCGGGAAACCATCGTCAGGGCACTGGCCGGCGAGGTCGCGGTCTTCGAAGACCAGTATACCTCCATCACCGGAGGTCTGAGCAAACACCTGCGGGTGGTCTTCAACCCAATCACCGACGGGGGGAAATGCACGGGCGTCATCGCCACCCTTGAGGACATCGGCGAGCGCAAGCGGACCGAGGAGGCGTTGCGCGAAAGCGAGGCGCGCTTCCGCAACCTTTTCGAGCAGGTCCCCTCCGTGGCGGTCCAGGGCTATGACCTGGCCGGCACAACGATATACTGGAACGCAGCCTCGGAAACCCTTTACGGGTATACGGCGCAGGAAGCGGTCGGAAAAAACCTGGTGGATCTGATCATCCCGCCGGAGATACGGGAATTCGTGCAGCAGGACATGCGGTCCATGGCCGAGACGGGCATCCCCATCCCCGCCGGGGAGCTGTCGCTCATGCGTAGGGACGGTTCGAGGGTGCTCGTCTTCTCGAGCCACGTCATCGTCAAAAAGCCGGACAGCCCCCCCGAACTCTTCTGCCTCGACGTGGACCTGACGAGCAGAAAGCTGGCCGAAGACGCCCTGTTGAAGGCCAAGGAGGCGGCCGAGGCGGCCAACCAGGCCAAGTCGGAATTCCTGGCCAACATGAGCCACGAAATCCGCACGCCCATCAACGGCGTCATGGGCATGCTGCAGCTCATGGAGACGACGTCCCTCGACGCCGAGCAGTCGGAATACGTGGACCTGGCCAAAGGATCCATCGGCCGGCTGAACAGGTTGCTCGCGGATATCCTCGACCTGTCGAGAATCGAGGCAGGCAGGATGGAGATCCGCAAGGCGGAGTTCGGCCTCGGCGAGATCGCGGAGTCCGTGTCGACGCTTTTCGCGCCGACGGCCAACGCCAAGGGCGTCAGTCTGGGATGCCGCATCGATCCGGCCCTGCCCCTCCGCTTCGTCGGGGACGAGACGAGAGTGAGGCAGGTCCTCTTCAATCTGGTGGGCAACGCCCTCAAATTCACGGATCAGGGACGGGTCGACCTGACAGTGGAGGCCTTGTCGTCGCCCGGGCAGGGCGGGCTGAAGGTCGGCTTCACCATCACCGACACGGGCATCGGCATTGCCGAAGACAGGTTTAAGGAAATATTCGAACCGTTCCGCCAAGTGGAAAATTCCTACACCCGCACCTATCAGGGGGCAGGCCTCGGCCTGGCCATCGTCCAACGACTGGTCAACCTGATGGATGGCGAGATCTACGTCGAGAGCAGCCCGGGGCACGGCACCACGATGCGCGTCGTGCTGCCCCTGGAACCGGCGTCCGCCCCAGCGACGCACGAAACGGCTGAAGCTGCGGACGGCCAGGGGCGGCTGCGCATCCTTCTGGTGGAAGACGACCCATCCAACCAGATGCCCATCCAGATCATTCTGACCAGGGCCGGACACGAGATCGTCCTGGCCGAAGACGGCGGGAAGGCCGTCGAGGCCCTTGAGGGGCAGCGCTTCGACTGCGTGCTCATGGACATCCAGATGCCCGTCATGGACGGCGTCCAGGCCACGATGGCCATCCGGCAGTCCGAGAGCCTCCGGGGAAAACGGCGCGTCCCCATCATCGCCATGACGGCCTACGCCATGACCGGCGACCGGGAGAAGTTCCTGACCGCGGGCATGGACGGCTATATCGCCAAGCCCGTGGTCGTCGCGGATCTCATGAGGACCATCGCCGAAGTCATGCAGGGCTGAGCCGACCTCCCGTTCACGCCTCTGCGAGCACGACCCCGTCGGCCATGCGCACCACCCTGTCGGCGCGGCGGGCGTAGGATTCGTCGTGGGTGACCATGACGATGGACAGGCCGTCCCGCTTCAGGTCCGCCAGCAGCGACATGACTGACTCCCCCGTGGTCTTGTCCAGATTGCCGGTGGGCTCGTCGGCGAAGAGGATCTTCGAGTCCTTGACCAGGGCGCGGGCGATGGCCACGCGCTGCTGCTCGCCGCCGGACAGGTGTCCGGGCAGCTTGCATCCCTTGTCCGCCAGGCCCACGCGGGCCAGGCACTCGTCCGCCCTGGCCCGTTCATGGCCGCCCACGCGGCCCAGACCCGTCATGAAGGGCAGCAGCACGTTCTCGCGGGCCGTCAGGTACGGCAGCAGGTAGTGGAACTGGAAAACCACGGCGAAGTCGCGGTTGCGCAGCCTGTTCAGACGCTCGGGGGAGAAGGCGGTCACGTTCTCGCCGCCGTAGAGAATCTCTCCGCCGTCGGGAGTCAGCAGGGTCGAGAGGACGTTCAGAAACGTCGTCTTGCCGGAGCCCGAGCGCCCGACGATGCTGACGAACTCCCCTGCCCCGACGGTCAGGCTGACGCCCCGCAGGGCCGGGGTGGCGACCCCTTCGGAGGTGAAGATCTTGGTGATGTCTTTGGCTTCAAGCATTGCGTGCCTCACAGGGAGATGAGCGCCGTGGACGGCTCGATGGAAGCGGCCTTCCACGACGGGAAGAAGGCGGCCAGGACGGAGACGCCGACGATGAGCGCGCACGTCAGCACGAGATGCCCGGGGTGCATGGCAGCCTCGGCCTCCTGGGCCATGCCCAGGAGATCCAGAACCTCGACGCTCAGGAAAAATCCACCGAAATACCCGACGACCCCGGCCGCCAGGCCGATGAGCACCGCCTCGAAACAGAACACGCCGAAGATCCCGGCGCGGGAAAAGCCCAGGGAGCGCAGCAGGCCTATTTCGCGGACCCGCTCGTTGACCGAGGAGAGCATGGTCGCGCCGACCATGCAGCAGGCAATGAGGAGGATGACCAGGCTGACGGTCAGGATCAGGTGCTCGACGAAGTGGACCGAGTACATGCGCTGCTTGACGATGGACTGCATGGCCTGGATGTCCGTGTCGGGGAGCTTTTCCTCCAGCTGGCGCACGATGTCCTCGATGGGGCAGCCCGCGCACAGGGCGGCCACCTCGACAAAGCTGACCTTGCCCTCCTGCCCGAAGGCCGCCTGGGCGAAACCCAGGTCCGCGAACATGACGGAGTCGTCGTCGCTGCCCGTGGGGTCGAGGATGCCGGAGACCACCGCCGGCCGCCCGGCCAAATCGAACCCGTCCCCGACCTTCAGGCCGAGCCGGGCCGCGGCCTTGGAGCCGGCCAGGACGCCGTTCTCCGCGGCCGGAAAATCGCCCTGCATGGACCAGTAGCCCTTGAGGACCTTCTCACGCTCGAAGCGAACCCCGACCACGCCCACGGCCACATCGCCGACCCTGGCCATGGACACGAGCTTGGGCGCCACGACGCTGATGCGGTCGCGGTAGCCGATGGACAGGATGCGCTCCTCCGCGTCGGTCTCGCGCAGATCCGTCATGCCCATGAGCATGTCGCCCATGGAAAACCCGCCGTAGCTCACGGTCAGCTTCTCGCTCCTGGGCGAGACCAGGATGTTGGCGCCGAAGGCCGTCAGCTTCTTTTCGAGGGAATGGCCCACTTCCCGCGAGACGTAGTTGAGGGAGACGATGGCCACCACGCTCAGGGCGAACACCGTGAACAGAAGCGACGTCTTGAGCCACTTCTTTCGCATGGTCCGCAGGGGGATGGTCAGGATGTTCACTTGAAGAACTCCGCGCCGGCTGCCAAGTCGGCCACGGAAATGACGATATCGCCGCCCTCGACCCGGTGCGCAAGCGGCGCGGGGTTGCAGCCGCCCTTGACGTCGCCGATGCGGGAGGCGTGGAAGCGCATGCCGCAATTGTTGCAGATCACGAACTCCTTGTCCTGGGTGTAGCCCTTCTTGGCGTGGTAGCAAACGTCGCAGGCGTCGAAGGCGGCCCGCAGCCTGTCTCCGCTCTCGATCAGAAAGAACTTCAGCTCCGGCCCGTCTCCCGCGAAGCGGAAATGGTGGACCTTGCCGTCGGAGACCTCGGATGCCGGGATCCTGACGACGCCGTTCTCGGCCTGCACGTCCTTGGGCCCGGAAAACATGTCGAGAAAGGCGAAGGCCTGGGTAGCGGCCAGAGACATCAGGACAGCGAGAAACACGGCGCGAACGGTTTTCATGATCATCCCCCGAAAAATTCGTATTAATATGATCTGAATTTGAAAGCACGAAGCGTACCAACGAAAAATCGAATCATTCCAGTGGATGGACAGCACGAAATGCAGAACCTGGCACATGTGCGCGTAGCGGCATCAATCCTTTTGCACATGTGCAGGCCAGTCGCGACGCGAGGGCAGGCAGGCCCGCTCGGAGCGGGAAAACCCGGAGGCGCGGGGCCTCCGGGGGGACAGTCCGTATGAAGGGCGAATTCAGGCTGAGCGCAGGCGCTCGTCGAGAAAGAGCAGCTGAAGGTAGATGGTCCGCACCGCGGGCAGGTCCACGCCACGCTCGGCGGCGGTGCGCAGGGGCTCGCCGTAGATGGCCTCGGCCTCCAGGGGACGGCGGTTCTCGGCGTCGAGCATCATGCTCGGCTTGTAGGGGGCCATTCTGTCCGTGGAATCGAGGATGTCGCCGATGAAGGATTCGGGAATGTCGCGGCCCATGGACAGGGCGCCGGCCCGGACTTCGACCATCAGGTCGCGAGCCAGCCGGCGCGTGGCCGGACAGCTGACGATGAGGTCCGTGGTGGCGCCGAGCAGGGCGCACGGGCCGTTGAAGGCGATGTTCCAGAACAGCTTGCGCCATCGCGTCAGGATCAGGTCGTCGCATTTCTCCACCGGGATCCCCGCACCCTCGAAAAGCGTGGCGGCCCGTTCCAGTTCGGGCGTGACCCCGGCCGGGCGGTCGCCGCAAAGATAGTGGCCCAGGGTCACCTTGCCGTAATCGAGATGCGCGACGTGGCCTGGCCCGACCTTGTTGCAGCATACGAAGCACAGGCAGCCGATGACCGTCACACCCAGGCCCAAACGGTCGATGGCCCGCTCGCCGTTCAGGCCGTTCTGCATCAGCACCACGACACTCCCCGGGCCGCAGACCGGGGGCAGGAGCTTTTCCAGCAGATGGTTGGTGGTCGTCTTGGTGGCCACGAGGACGACGTCGCAGCGCGGCATGTCCTCGACGCGCCCGTAGGCGTTGACCTGCGGGAAGAACATGTCGCCGCGCACGGAATCCACGCGCAGGCCGTTGTCACGGACGTGTCCGTAGTCCGAGTGGAACAGGAAATGGACCTCATGCCCGGCACTCAGCAGCCGGGCCCCGTAGTAGGTGCCGATGGCGCCGGAACCGATGACGGCGATCTTCATGGATGCATCCTTGGGAATTTTTGTGGCGTCGGCCCCGCCGGTCCGGATTTCGGACCACCTGCGCGGTCTGGACCGGTACGGAAAACCGAAATGCTTCCGGGAGGCGGTTACGTCTCGCACGAGCGGCGCCCTGTCAAGAACGCCCTCTCGGCCGGCCAGCCCATTTCCCCTTGAACCGTCGCCGCCTCCCGCGCTATTCGTCCACGCACGAAACAAGGAGCGAACATGGACACCGCCGCATACAGAACGCACATCGACGCCTTCCAAAACCTCATGGACGCCAGCGCTCACCTGGCCGACATCCGCCTGACCGAAGACACATGGACCCTCAAGGAGATGGTCACCCATCTCGTGGACTCCGCCGCCAACAACCACCAGCGCTTCGTGCGCCTGCAGCTCGAGCCCGTCCTCGTCTTCCCCAAGTACGACGCCGAAGAGTGGCGGAATGTGACCGGCATCGGCCCCTTCGGCTACGCCGACGTGCTGGCCCTGTGGAAAAGCTACAACCTGTTCCTGCTGCACCTCATCGAAAGCGTGAACCCGGCCGCCCTGCATCATGTCTGGAGACGCGAGGACGGTGACATCACCCTGGAGGCGCTGATCCGCGACTATTTCGTGCACATGGAGTTGCACCGGAAGCTGTTCGCCGAGCGCGCCGCCGAAATCCGGGCCGTGAAAGGAAAGGCATGAGTCACGCCGCACGGGGCGAAATCCCGGACCGCGCGAAGGAAAGGACAGCGCAGCGCCCCAACCTGGTCCTGATCCTCGGCACCGACGCCTCGGGCAAGGATCACGTGGCCCAGCTGGTGATGGCGCATCTGCAGGAGGCCGGCGTATTCGTGGAGAAGCGACGCGGCTGGCTCTCGGCCCCGGCCTGCGCGGCCGAGTCCTCGGAGCACAAGGGGCCCGTGCGCCTGTTCGCCGAGAGGCTTTTCCTGCGCATCTATCCCCTCATCGCCTGGGCGCTGCCGACGACGCTGTCCCTGTGCATCCTGGCGGACGTCCTGGCCTACCGGCTCCTGCGCCGCAAGCCGGTCATGGTCGTCAGCCACACGGCCCTGCGCCTGCTGGCCTTCCACATGGGGCACGACGAGTCCTTCCGCATGCCCACCCTCCTCCGCGGAGCCCTGGCATCCCTGCGCGGCCAGGGGTTGCAGACCCTGTTCGTGACCACGGAGCGCGACATCCGCATCCGGCGCATCGACGACCGCATCCGGCGGGACAAGGTCGACCACTTCGACCTCTACATGGCCAGGCGGCCCCGTCACGGGGAGCGCGTAACGGACGCCCTGGAACGCATCGCCGCGGACTTTCTGCACGCGCACACGGTCCGCAACGATGCCCATGGGGACGAGCACATCGCCGCCGCACTGCACGAAATCTGGCCGGAGCTTCGCGCACGGTCCTGAGGCGCGAAAACGGGCGGCAGGCCCGCTGGACAGCCGCCAACCATGGGTCTAGTGTTCGCCGCTACGGAGGTGCGCGGTGAACGTTCTTCAAACCATCCTGCCGATTTTCCTGCTCATTTTGACCGGCTTCATGCTGCGCAGGGCCTCCTTCCCGAGCCTGGAGTTCTGGCCCCAGGCCGAACGCCTGACCTACTACGTACTCTTCCCGGCCCTGCTTATCGACAAGCTGACCTCCATGCAAACCGGGCAGCATCCCCTGCTGGCCATGGCCGCGAGCCTCGTCGCCGCCATATGCGTCATCGCCGCGGCGCTCATGGCCGCCCGGCCCCGGCTGCAGAACGACGGCCCGGCCTTCACCTCCATTTTCCAGGGGGCCATCAGGCCCAACACCTACGTCGGCCTTTCGGCCGTGGGCGGCCTTTTCGGGGACGAAGGGCTGTCCCTCTCCGCCGTGGCCCTGATGACCGTCATCCCCACCGTCAACGTGCTCTGCGTGCTGGTCCTGACCCGCCACGGGCGAAACACCCAGGCGCGCGGCCTGCGCGACACCTTGGTGCAGCTCGGCCGCAACCCGCTCATTCTGGCCTGCGCCGCAGGCTTCGCCCTGCACGGGACGGGCGTCACGCTGCCGTCCATGCTGCAGGAAGGGCTGCACATCCTCGGCAACGCCTCCCTGCCCCTGGGCCTGCTGGCCGTGGGCGCGGGGCTGTCCTTCTCCGCCGCCCTGGACGGCTGGAAGGACATCATCTCCAGTTCGTTCTGCAAACTGCTGGCCCTGCCCCTGCTGGCCTTCGCCGCAGGCAGGGCGCTGGGCCTTTCGGGCACGCCCATGGGCGTCTGCCTGATCTTCACCGCCGTGCCGGTCTCGGTCTCGTCCTACATCCTGGCCCGGGTCCTGGGCGGCGACCACGACCGCATGGCCGCCATCATCACCGTGCAGACCATGCTGGCCATCGTCTCCATGCCGCTGCTGCTGGGTCTGCTGCTCTGAGGCCGGCCCGGCCTCAAACTGCCTCCCAAAAAACAATAACGCGGGAACCCGACCGTCCGTCGGGCCCCCGCGTCAAGCCGCATCCGCTCACCCACGCCGCGACGTTACCCCGCGGCCCTGAACAGCCCCAGGTTCGCTTCCAGGGCAGCCCCCTTCAGCAGGTCGTCCATGGCCCTCTCGTAGTGTTCCGCCGCCACGCCGGGGATCAGGCCCAGCTTGTTCACGGCCGAGAGCACGGCGACGTTCTGCATGCGCGGATCCTTGATGTCCAGGCGCGTCACGGCATGGACCGTGATGGAGCGTGCGGCCGCCGCACGGGCGACGTCATCCTCGTTCACCTCTGCGGCCGTTCCGAGGCGCACGGGCAGGGGCTGCAGCACCGTGTCGTAGTAGACCAGGGTTCCGCCGTCGCGCAGGACCGTCTGCATGGCGCGCAGTGCCTCGTGCCGCTCCAGGCCCACGACGAGGTCCGCCTCCCCTGCGGGGATGATGGGACTGTGGGCAGCCTTGCCGAGTCGGATCTGCGAAACGACGATGCCGCCGCGCTGGGCCAGACCGTGGGTGTCGACGGCCTTGGCCACGTGGCCGGCGTGGTCCGCGGCACGCAGGATGATCTCGCTCAAAAGGCCGATGCCCTGCCCGCCGACGCCGCAAAGATGGATATTGAATATGGTCATGTGACGCTCCTTAGCGGGTGATGGCCTTGCTGGGACATGTCTGCATGCACGAGCCGTCGCCGATGCACAGCTCCGGGTTCACGGTCACGGCCCCGTCTGCAGCACGGGTGAAGCTCGGGCAGGCGAAGTCCTGCACGCAGACGTGGGAGCGGGTGCAGAGTTCCTGGTCGATGGTCACGTGGCGATCCACGTATCCGCTCTTGCGGCGCTGGTTGCGGGTGAAGAGCAGCATGCAGGGGTGACGGGCGATGACCACGCTGAAGGCGTCCACGTCCAGTGCCTGGCGCATGAGATCCGTCAGTTCGGTCTGCTTGTAGGTGTCTGTCTCGAATATGTGCGTGACCCCGAGTCCTTCGAGGACCTGCCGCACCGGGATGGCGTCGGTCGGCTCGTTGAAGTTGCGCCCGGACCCGGCGTGGTCCTGGTGCCCGGTCATGGCCGTGGTGCCGTTCTCCATGAGCACCAGGGTCAGGTTGTGCCGGTTGAAGAGCGCGTTGACAATGCCCGGCAGTCCGGCGTGGAAGAAAGTCGAGTCGCCCAGGAAGGCCACCACCTTGCGCGTGTCGTTGAACAGAGTCAGCCCCGCCCCCATGCTCGTGGACGCGCCCATGCACAGCAGAATCTCGCCCATGCGGTAGGGCTCCATGAAGCCTAGGGTATGGCAGCCGATGTCGGCCACGGTGATGGCGCCTTCGGGCAGGGCCTTCTTTATGGCGTGGAAGGCGCTGCGGTGGCCGCAGCCCGGACACATCTGGGCCGGACGGGCGGGAACGGGGGCCAGGGGCTCGGCCGCCGCCCTGCGGGCTGGGATCATGTCGGGCCAGGTGCGGTGCAGGATGTCCCGGACCTTGTCCGCCGTGTACTCGCCCACCCAGTCCTCGTCGTCGGCCTTGCCCATGACCCGGGCGGCGAGGCCACGGTCGTAGGCCAGGGCCTTGATGTCCTTCTCCAGGGTGTCGTCCAACTCCTCCAGCACCTTGACCTCGGCGTGGCTCTGCAGAAAGTCGGCGACGGCGCGCGACGGCATGGGATACGGCATGGCCAGCTTGAGCACGTCGGGCCGGCTCGGGAGGCCCTCCAGGACGTCGGCCACGGACAGGGCGACCATGCCCGAAAGGATGATGCCGCGCGGGCTCCCATCGCCCGTGACCGTGTGCAGGCCGCGCTCGTTCACCCAGCGCTCGGCCTTCCTGAGGTTTTCCAGGGCAGTGCGCTTCTTGGGGAAGACGGCGGCCGTGAGGGGGATGTACGGGCCGTTGGCCGCGTCGAAGCGCGGGTTGTTCTCGAAGGCTTGCGGCTCCCAACCGGCGAAGGCGACCTTCTCCTTGGCGTGGCAGACGTGGGTTGTCAGGCGCAGGATGACCGGGCGGCACAGGCTGCGGGCCAAGGCCGCGGCCTCCTTGTAGTAGGCGTAGACCTCGGCCGGGTTGGCCGGCTCCAGGAGCGGCGTGTAGCTCATGGCCGCGTAGTGGCGATTGTCCTGTTCGTTCTGGGAGGAGTTGGCGCCGGGGTCGTCGCCGAGCACGACGACCATGCCGCCGATGAGGTTCAAAAGCGACAGCTGCACGAAGGCGTCGGCGGCCACATTGAGCCCCACACTCTTGAAAAAGACCGTCGACAGGTAGCCGTTCAGGGATGCGCCGAGCGCAACCTCCGTGGCCACCTTCTCGTTGGTCGAGAACTCGAAATAAAAAGGCCGCCTCTCCGGCGCGATGGACTGGATCGCCGTGGCGATCTCCGGTGTCGGCGAACCGGGGTAGGACGTGACCACGCGCGTCCCGGACTCGACCATGGCCCGCACCAGGGCCGTGTTGCCCATGACGATCTCCGAAAACGGCGCCCGGGTCAGGAGCATTTCACCCATGTACTTCATGTGCTTCCTCGCTGTAGGGAGGTTTCGGACCCCCGAAAACGGAAATCCTGACATTCGTACCGCCTACCCCACACGGAAGCGGGAGGCAATGACCCCACGGAGGAAACCATGTCCGACCTGAGCTTCATGAAGATCGAGCAGAGCATCAAGGACCGCAAGCGCCTGCACCTGACCTTCCTCAAGAACGTCAAGACCTACTCCCCCTTCCTGGAACTGGAGGAAAAGGCCTTCGCCGACGGCGCCCTGGACCGGAAGACCAAGGAACTCATGGCCCTGTCCATCTCCCTCGTCACCAAGTGCGAGCCGTGCATGGAATGGCACCTGGACCAGGCCATGCAGCACGGCGCCACGGACCAGGAGATCTACGAAACCATCGACGTGGCCATCGAAATGGGCGGCGGCCAGGCCGGGGCCTACGCGCGCTTCGTGCTCAAGGCCATGGAGTATTTCAAGGGAAGGCGGGAGGAATGAGCGGGCCAGACCATCGGAATCCAGAACCCAAGATTTCAGCGCATAAAAGGAGACAAGTTTGACCCCACACCGTCTCGTTAAACTTTGAAATTTCAAAAATCTAATTGTCTAAATTATTAAATTTATATCGATATCCATACATTAAAACTGACACATGGACGAACATCAACTTGCACCTGGACGAGCATAAATTTTCAATTAGACGAACATAAACTTGCAATTGGACGAACAACGATCTACATATGGACGCCATGGAACCGACAGACCTCTACCCACGTTTCATCCGTCCACGCCTGTTGGAAGCGCTCGCCGATGCTCCGGTCGTCCTCATCCATGGCCCCCGCCAGTGCGGCAAGACGACATTAGCCCGTCAGGCGGGCGAGACCGTGGGCTTCGACTATATCAGCTTTGATGACGACGTGCAGCGCGCCGCCGCACAGAGTGATCCTGTGGGATATGTCGCAGACCTTTCGGCACGGGTTATCCTGGATGAAATTCAGCGGGTGCCGGAACTGTTCACGGCGCTCAAAGCGGCCGTGGACGCCCGCCGGGAGCCCGGCCGTTTCATCCTGACCGGCTCGGCCAACGTTCTCCTGATTCCCCGCCTGGCGGATTCGCTGGCCGGAAGGATGGAGATACTCAGACTCCACCCGCTGGCCCAGGCGGAACTCTCCGGGAAGAACCCGGAATTCCTGACCGCGTTGCTGCAAGGACGATTCAAGGCAGGCATCACAGGCCGGCGTCTGGGCCGGGATCTGGCCGAACGCGTGGCCGCAGGGGGCTATCCGCCCGCCTTGAAGCGAACTGCGGCCAAACGCAGAGCCGTCTGGTACCGCGATTACGCCGAAACCCTGGTCCAGCGGGACATCCGCGATCTGGCCCGCATCAGCCAGATGGACGCCCTGCCCCGCCTGCTGACACTGGCGGCCGGACAGACGGCCCGCCTGCTTAACGTGTCCGACCTGTCTGCGCCCTTCCAGGTCACCCGCCCCACCATCCGCGAATATGTGACCCTGTTGTCACGGATTTTCCTGCTGGAGGAACTGCCCCCCTGGCACAGCAATCGGCTCAGCCGGCTCATCAAAACTCCGAAACTGCACCTCGGAGACACGGGCCTGGCCTGCGCCCTGCTCGGCCTGGACGCCGACGCCCTCTGGAACGACCGCGCCGTGTTTGGCCAGGTCCTGGAAACCTTCATCTATCAGGAACTGAGGCGCCAGGCCGGCTGGCTGGATGACGCAATCTCGTTCAGCCATTTCCGGGACAAGGACAAGACGGAAGTGGATATTGTGCTGGAATGCGGCGGACGGATCGCAGGGGTCGAGGTCAAGGCGTCATCGACCGTGACCGCCAACGATTTCAAAGGACTGCGCAAACTCCAGCAGGCCGTTGAAAACCGCTTCGCGGCCGGGATCATAATGTACGACGGCGAGGCCGTCGTTCCTTTCGGGAATCAGCTTTATGCCGTGCCGATCTGCTGCTTGTGGGAAACTACGCGGTCATCGCCATCGCAGAAACAAATTGACGGAGCACCCGAAGATATTTCGAGATAATTACCCGATATAAAAACAATAATAGCGCTACGATATTTTTACTCAATGGAACGGGCAAAAATACTCAGCCATTGAGTAAAGTTACTGCTATGGATATATTTTCTTATCTCATAAGCGGTTACGCTCTGAATCGTTCATAATAAAAGCGGGAGCCCGGATGATCCGGACTCCCGCTTTTTTGCATCTTTCCCAAAAACCTTCAGGACAACCGGCCCTTGAAATCCTCGTAGCCGAAGCTCCGCACGACCCGCATGGAGTCGTTCTCGGGTTCGAAGACCGCGATGCTTGGCAGTTGGATGCCGTTGAAGGTGTTGGTCTTGACCATGGAGTAGTGGGCCATGTCCGTGAAGACCAGGCGGTCGCCGGGGACCAGCGGCCGGTCGAAGGAGTACTCGCCGGCCACGTCGCCGGCCAGGCAGGATTGGCCGCCCAGGCGGCAGGTCCAGGGTTTTTCGCCGGGCAGGCCGGAACCGACGATATGCGGGCGGTACGGCATTTCGAGCACGTCGGGCATGTGCGCCGGGACCGAGGTGTCGAGGATGACGATGGGCATGTCGGCGTCGGTCACGTCGAGGACGGTCGAAACCAGATAACCCGTGTTCAGGGCCACGGCCTCGCCCGGCTCCAGATAGACCTGCACGCCGTGGCGCGCCTTGAACTCACTGATGAGTCGGCACAACAGGTCCAAGTCGTAGTCGGGGCGGGTGATGTGATGGCCGCCACCGAAGTTGACGTACCGCATGCGCGAAAAGAACTCGCCAAAACCCTTCTCGGCGGCGGCAATGGTCCGCTCCAGGCAGTCGGAGTTCTGCTCGCACAGGTTGTGCCAGTGCAGGCCCGTCACCCCGTCCAGCAGGTCGGGGCGGAAGTCCTTGCGCCGCACTCCAAGGCGCGAGCCCGGCGAGCACGGATCGTAGATGGGCACCGCACCTTCCGAATGCTCGGGATTGATGCGCACGCCAAGCTCGATCTCGCGTCCCAGACGCGCCGCCTCGGTGGCGATCAGCCCCCGGAATTTTTCCAGCTGTCCGAAGGAATTGAAGACGATGTGGTCGGCTGTCGTGCACAGGTCGAAGATGTCGGCCTGGGAAAAGCCCGCCGCGAAGGCGTGCACCTCGCGCCTGAACTCTTCCCGCCCGAGCCTGGCCTCGTGCGGTGAACTTGCGCAGACGCCGTCGAGCACCTGCCGCAGGACCGGGAAGACGCTCCACATGGCGAAGCCCTTGAGGGCCAGCAGGATCTTGCAGCCCGTGCGCTCCTTGACTCCGGCCAGCACATCCAGGTTGCGGCGGATGAGGCCCAGATCGACCACGAAGGACGGCGTGGCGACTTGGTGCGTGTCGAAGCGGTACGCGGTACGCCCGTCCATCACAGGTCGACCACCACCCAGGGCAGGCCGTGGATGTTGAGCTTCTCCATGAACGGATCCGGGTCGAGCTGCTCCATGTTGAAGACGCCTGTGCCGCGCCATTTGCCGGTCAGCATCATCATGGCCCCGATCATGGCCGGCACGCCCGTGGTGTAGGAGATGGCCTGGGAGCCGACCTCGCGGTAGGCCTCCTCGTGGCTACAGATGTTGTAGATGTAGGCCTTGCGCTCCTTGCCGTCCTTCACGCCCTTCATGACGCAGCCGATGCAGGTCCGCCCCTTGGTCAGGGGCCCCAGGGAGCCCGGCTCGGGCAGCACGGCCTTCAGGAACTGCAGGGGCACGATCTTCTGGCCCTTGTAGTCCACGGGCTCGATGGAGGTCATGCCGATGCCTTCAAGCACCTTCAGGTGGTTGAGATAGTTTTGGGAGAAGGTCATCCAGAAGCGGGCGCGCTTGAGGCCCCGGATGTTCTGCACCAGGGATTCGAGCTCCTCGTGATACATGAGGTAGCAGTCCTTGGGGCCGATGCCCTCGGGAAAGTCGTAGCTCATGCGCCAGGACAGGGGATCGGTCTCGACCCACTCGCCCCGCTCCCAGTAGCGGCCGCGCTGGGTGATCTCGCGGATGTTGATCTCGGGGTTGAAATTGGTGGCGAAGGGCTGGCCGTGGTCGCCGGCGTTGCAGTCGATGATGTCGAGCTCGTGGATCTCGTCGAAGAGGTGCTTCTGGGCGTAGGCGCAGTAGACGTTGGTCACGCCGGGGTCGAAGCCCGAGCCCAGCAGGGCCATGAGCCCCTTCTCCTTGAAGCGCTCCTGGTAGGCCCACTGCCACTTGTATTCGAACTTGGCCTCGTCGAGGGGCTCGTAGTTGGCCGTGTCGAGGTAGTCCACGCCGGTTTCGAGGCAGGCGTCCATGAGGGCCAGATCCTGATAGGGCAGGGCCACGTTCAGGACCAGCTTGGGCTGAAACTTTTTGATGAGGGCCACGGTCTCGGTCACGTTGTCGGCGTCGAGGGCCGCGGTCTGGATGGTGCGTCCGGTCCTCTCCTTCACCGACGCGGCGATGGC
The DNA here is from genome assembly GCF_054657795.1 of Desulfomicrobium salsuginis. Taxonomy (NCBI): domain Bacteria; kingdom Pseudomonadati; phylum Thermodesulfobacteriota; class Desulfovibrionia; order Desulfovibrionales; family Desulfomicrobiaceae; genus Desulfomicrobium; species Desulfomicrobium salsuginis. The sequence continues at coordinate 1,838,195 of NZ_BAAHYA010000002.1, forward strand.
GTCGCACTTGGACTTGGTCCGGCTGGCCAGCATGATCTCGCTGAAGACTTCGGGCGCCTGGGCGCACTTGTGGGCCACCACATGGCCGACGCCGCCGGCGCCGATGATGAGCACTTTGGACATGGCGATCCTCCTTCAATAAGGCATGGTTCGAATTACACGCCGGCCGTGGGGCCGCTCGCGCACACATCGGGATTGTCGCAATCCCGGCCCTCGTTCAGATAGGTGTAGCCGCGCAGGCCGCGCTCGTAGGCGCGCATGATCATGAAGCGCTCCTGGGGGCTGATCTTGCCCTCGCGGACGCCCTGCTCGGCCACCTTGCGGAAGTTCTCCAGGACCTGTTTGGGTTCGAACTCGACGTAGGACAGCACGTCGGCCACGCTGTCGCCCTCGAGCTCGCGGATGAAATCGTAGGTGCCGTCCTCGTTGATGCGCACGCTGACGACGTTGGTGTCGCCGAAGAGGTTGTGCAGGTCGCCCAGGGTCTCCTGGTAGGCGCCGACCAGGAACGCGCCCAGATGGTAGGGCTCGCAGGGCTTGACCGAGTGCAGCTCCAGCACGCGCTTGACGCCGTGGATGTCGATGAAGCTGTCGAGCTTGCCGTCGCTGTCGCAGGTGATGTCGGCCAGGATGGCCTGCTCCGTGGGCAGTTCGTCGAGCCGGTGCACGGGCATGATGGGGAAGAGGTGGCCGATGGCCCAGGCGTCGGGCAGGGACTGGAACACGCTCATGTTGCAGTAGTAGATGCTGGCCAGGGCCAGGTCCACGTCCTTCAGGGCCGAGGGCGGGTTCTTCATCTCGGGCAGCTTCTCGGCGATGGCGCGGATCACGGCCCAGAAAATGGTGTCGGACAGGGCGCGCTGGCGCAGGCTGCACTGGCCCAGACGGAAGAGCTGCCGGATCTGGTCGCGGTAGTAGATGGCGTCGTTGTAGCACTCCTGCAGGTTTTTGAGCGACAGGGAGTTGTAGACCTCAAGGAGGTTGTGCACGGCCTCGGGGTCGTCCTCGTCCAGGGTCTGGGGCACGGGGCGGTTCTCCAGGAGGCTCACGTCCAGCACGTTGAAGAGCAGCACCGAGTAATAGGCCACGGTGGCGCGGCCGGACTCGGTGATGATGTTCGGGTGGGGCAGGTCGTGCTCGTCCACTGTGGCCATGACGGACTCGACGATGTCCGTGCAGTACTCCTCCAGGGTGTAGTTGCGGCTGCTGGCGTAGTTGGTGTGGGAGCCGTCGTAGTCCACGGCCAGGCCGCCGCCGAGGTCCAGAAAGCCCATGGCGCAGCCTTCCTTGGCCAGCTCGGCGTACATGCGCGCGGCCTCGTGCACCGCGGTGCGGATGTCGCGGATGTTGGGGATCTGGGAGCCCAGGTGGAAATGCAGCAACTGCACGCAGTCGAGCATGTCGCGGGAGCGCATGAGGTCGAGCACATCCACGACCTCGGCCGTGGACAGGCCGAAGATGGACAGGTCGCCGGCCGACTCAGCCCAGTGGCCGCCGGCCTGGGTCGAGACCTTGATGCGCACGCCGATACGCGGCTTGATGCCGAGAATCCTGGCGCGGTCAAGGATAAGGGGCAGTTCGCTCGGCATCTCCAGGACCAGGAAGCAGAGGAAGCCCATCTTGCCGGCGTAGAGGGCCAGGTCGATGTAGTCCTGGTCCTTGTAGCCGTTGCAGACCAGGCAGGCCTTGGGGTTCTTCAGGAAGGACAGGGCCGCGATGAGCTCGGCCTTGCTGCCGACCTCGTAGCCGTGGTTGTAGCGGTCGCCGACCTTGGAAATCTCCTCGAAGACCTGCTGCTGCTGGTTGACCTTCACGGGATAGACGCCGCGGAACTCGGCGCCGTACTGCAGCTCCTTGATGGCCTTGGCGAAGGAGTCGTGCAGCAGGGAAATCTGGGCGTCGAGCAGGTTCTCGATGCGCAGCAGCACCGGCAGCCCCAGGCCGCGTTCCTGCAGGCCGCTGATGATGGACGGGATCGGCACGCAGACGTCCTTTCCCGGGAACGGCGTGATGCCCATCTTTCCGTCGGGCGTGATCCTGAAATAGCCGCCGCCCCAGTTGTCCACGCCGTAGAGCTCCGAAGAGCGTTCAACCGTCCATTTTTCGAGAGTCCGAGATCGCATCGATGTCCTCCGCCTTCATACCATAGAATATGCAGGCCACGGCGAGAACCTGGCCAGCGCACCCCTCTAAACGCGAGGGGTCCCGTCGTCAATAAAACTTGTGCGGGCCCGCAATTTCCGCCGCAAACACGCAAAAAGGTCCTGGCCTTGGGCGCGGGCCTGGGCTATCTGCCTTGTGCCTACTTCATCCCCGGGAGTCCCGCATGTCTTTTCTAGAACTGATGGCCGTGGCAGTGGCCCTGGCCATGGACGCCTTCGCCGTGGCCATCGCCGCCGGCGTGGCCCTCAAGGTCGTCACCCGCCGCCAGACCTTCCGCCTGGCCTGGCACTTCGGCCTGTTCCAGGCCGCCATGCCCGTCATCGGCTGGTTCGGCGGCCTGCTGGTGCGCGACTACTTCCTGCGCTTCGGGCACTGGATCGCCTTTGCCCTGCTCCTCTATATCGGAGGACACATGCTCTGGGAAGGTCTGCACCACGACGAGGACGACACCTGCCAGGACCCGACCGTGGGCTCGCGCCTGATCATGCTGTCCGTGGCCACAAGCATCGACGCCCTGGCCGTGGGCTTCACCCTGGCCATGCTCGCCGTCCCCATCTGGGTCCCCGCGGCCGTCATCGGCGTGGTGGCCTTCGCCTTCACCGCCGCGGGCCTGCACCTGGGCATGCTGCTGGGCTGCCGAACCCGCCTCGGACAGCGCGCGGAAGTGCTCGGCGGACTGGTGCTCCTGGGCATAGGGGTGAAAATTTTGTGGCAGGCGCTTTGACATCCCCACCTACCCCTTTTTGCAGTCGTCGAAGTCCTTCCTGATGTCCCCCAATTCGCGCCGGTAGCCCTCGGCGTCGCCGTAGTCCACGAAGCGGTCGTAGCGCGAGTGGGTGCTCTTCGGCAGACGCGCGTGCCGGATGGGGCACCAGTACTGTTCGGTGCGGCCGGCGATTTCGCGCAGGTAGGCCATGAGGCCGTTGAAGTAGCCGCAGTACATGCAGTTGCACTTCTCCACCCAGTTCAAATACTTGAGCCTGTGCCGGTCCAGCACGATGTAGTCGCTGCGCCTTACCAGCGGGATGCCGTAAACCGGGAAGCAGATCACCTGATACAGCATGACGAACACATCCAGGAACATCGCCGGGATGAGCGCGAACCAGATGATCGGTATGGTCAGAACCTTGAACACGCCGGATTCATAGGCGTAGGCCGTCCAGCGCGTGACCAGGGCGCGGTGCGCCTCCTGCACCTCGCGGCTGAAACGGACCTTCTTCTTCTCGACGGTGTAGCGGAACTCCTCCTGCTTGGCGGCCAGTTCCTGACGCAGCTGCTGCTCCAGTTCGTCCATTCTGGAGCGAATTTCCCTGAACGTGTCTCTCATCGCATCTCCTTTTTGGTGTGCAGACTGGTCTATACGCTCCGGCTCATCCCCACAACCCGCGAAGCGGGACCTTCCAACCACCCGTCCATCTAGGCAGGGCGCCTGCGCTCTGGTATGGTTTCATCGCCGCCAACTTTTTTCCCAGGAGGCCCGCATGAACGGCTGGACCGGAAGGACCATCGACATCGACCTGACCGCCATGATGGTGCGCACTCCCACCCTCGACCGGGAATTGGCCCTCTCCTTTCTCGGGGGACGGGGCCTCAACTCCAAGATTCTCTTCGACCGCGTCCCCCCCGGGATCGATCCCCTCGCCCCGGAAAACGTGTACTGCATCGCCCCCGGTCCCCTGTCCGGCACGATACTGGGCATGACCAGCCGCATGGAGGTCTCCACCCTCTCGCCCTATTCGGGCATCCTGGGCGACGGCAACGCCGGTGAGCGTTTCGCCTCAGTCATGAAACACGCCCGGGCGGACCAGATCATCATCACGGGCCGCGCCGCTTCCCCCCGCTACCTGCTGGTCACGCCGGACTCGGCCGAGCTTCTCGACGCCCGCGACCTCTGGGGCAAGGACACCTGGCAGACCACGGACCTGCTCATGGCCCGGCACGGCGCGAAGGCCTCGGTGGCCTGCATCGGCCAGGCCGGGGAGAACCTGGTCCGTTTCGCCTCGACCATCGTCGACAAGTACGCCTCGGCCGCGCGCGGCAGCGGGGCGGTCCTGGGCTCCAAGAACCTCAAGGCCGTAGTGGTCCTGGGTGACCACCGCGTGCCCCTGGCCGACCCCGAGACCTTCAAGGAACTGGCCAGGCTCGACCGGGAATACTTCGCCCGGGACGATTTCCAGCGCAACGTGGCCAGCCGCTACGGTTCGCATCACGGCGTGGTCAACTGGCGGCCTGGCTTCCAAAACTACAAAAAGTATCTGGAACCGGAAGAGATCCCGCAGCAACTGCGCCCCGAAGCCTGGAAAGAGTTCGAGACCGGCCGCACGGGCTGCGGCAACTGCCCTGTGCGCTGCAAGAACGTCTACGAGATCCCGTCGGGCGCCCGCAAAGGCGAGCACGGCGAGGCCCTGGAGTACGAGTCCATCTTCTGCATGGGCACCAACTGCGGCGTGACGGACCCCGTGGCCATCATGGAGATGAGCAATCTCGGCGACATCTACGGGCTCGACGTCATTCCGCTGGGCAACGCCATGGCCCTGGCCAAGGACCTCTTCGCCCGCGGCATCCTGACCCGCGAACTGACCGGCGGCCTGGACCTGTCCTGGGACAACGTCGCCGACCAGGTGGAACTCGTGCACCTCACGGCCATGCGCGAGGGCTTCGGCAACCTTCTGGCCGAGGGCATGCTGTCCATGGCCAAAATCATCGGGCCCGCGGCCCTGCCCTACTGCTACCATGTCAAGGGCCTCAGCCGCGGCCCCTACCCGGCCGGCCTCTTCGCCCTGGCCCACGCGACGTCCACACGCGGGGCCGACCACCTGCGCGGACGCAGCTGGGCCTACGGCGAGAACGACCCCGCCCTCTACCCCAAGCTGCAGGCCTCGGGCGCCATGCACGCCGACATGGACGACCCGGTGCAGGCCATCATCCTGTCCGAACGGGTCTGCACCCTGGCCGACAGCGTGGGGCGCTGCAAGGGCGCGGTCAACTCCTGGGCCAACGCCCTGCCCCTGGCCTGGAAGGAGCCCCTCTTCGGCGGCCTGGCCCGCCTGCTGACCGCCGCCACGGGCGAACCGTTCGACGAGGACGCGCTCATCCACGCCGCAGACCGCATCTACACCCTGGAAAAGGCCTTCAACGCGCGCCGGGGCATCACGAGGGTCCACGACGCCATCCCCCTGAACCCCGACCTGTTCAGCCCCGAAGACGTGGAACGGGAAAAGGCCAGGCACAACACCATGCTCGATCGCTACTACGCCCTGCTGGGACAGGATCCGGCGACGGGCATCCCCACCCGGGAACGCATGGAGGAACTGGGACTCGGGGCCGAGGCCGCGAGGCTGCACTCCGAAGGTCCCTACCGCCAGTGGGACGGACCGCAGCTCTGGCCCCCGCAGAGCTATCCCCACGGCGGCAGCCGCGCCTGAACGCGCAGCCCGGAGGCGCAGGCCGCCCAAGGGTTTGAAAAATGAACCCATTCTTGCGTCCGGCAGGGGGTAGGTGCTACATACTGCCGAGACCGGCTGACCTTAAACACTCTGCGAACTCGGACAGGTTCATGCGGCTTTTCTGCACCATTCTGCTCCTGCTGGCCCTGGCCGGCACGGCCCCCGCGGCCCCGTCACTGAACCTGACCGTCGAGGAGCGGGCCTGGCTGGCCAAAAACAGGGACAATCTGGTCCTGTCCTTCGACCGCTCCTTTCCCCCCATCGAATTCGAGAAGCCCGACGGCACGTTCACGGGCATGAGCGCCGATCTCGTGGAGCGCATCGAGGAGCGCCTGGGCATCACCTTCCGCAAGCAGGCCCTGCCTTGGGAGGACGTACTGCGGGGCCTGCGCGACGGCACGACGGCCCTGGCTCCGGCCCTGATGTACACGCCGGAACGCGCGCAATACACCCTGCTCTCCGCGCCGTACGCACGCATCCCGCTGGTCATCGTCACGTCGCGGCGCATTTCGCAAACCCTGACCCTGAACGACCTCGGCGGCATGCGCGTGGCCCTGGTCAAGGGCTACGCCTCGGGCGACATCGTGCGCGCCTCGAATCTGGGACGTTTCACCGTCGTCGAGGTCCAAAGCATACCCGAAGGCCTGCGCGACGTGGCCTTCGGCGCCGTGGACGCCTTTGTCGAAAACCTGGCCGTGGCAGCCTGGTACATCCAGCAGCAGGGGCTCTCCAACCTGAGGGTGGCGGGGGATCTCGGGCTGAACCAGGAACTGTCCATCGGCGTCAGCCGCAAATATCCCCTGCTGGCCAGTGCGGTCTCCAAGGCCCTGGACTCCCTGGATGAAAAGGAAACGGCCGAAATCAAGAACCGCTGGGTCAAGCTGCCGGCCTTCCTGGATCCGGCCACCCGCAGGATTTTGATCTTTGCCGGCCTGTCCGCCCTGACCACGGTCGTGCTGCTGGCGGGACTGACCTGGATCCTGAGCCGCAAACTGCGCCGCAAGGTGTCCGAGCTTGAAGGCACCGAGGCCGCCCTCATGGACCAGGTCGGCCGTTTCCGCCTGGCCATGGAAGCCACCCAGGCAGGTTACTGGGAATTTTTCCCTATCGAGGAGCGCGAGGAGCACAGCCCCGAATGGCACGCCATGCTCGGCTACCCGGCCCGGCAGACGTCGGACGGCCTGAACAGCTGGAGCAACCTGATCCACCCCGCCGACAGGACCTACGCCGCCGACGCCTTCGCGGGCTATATCCGCGAGGGCGGATACGGGCTGTACGAGGCCGAATACCGCATGCGCGACCACGACGGGTCCTGGCGCTGGATCCTGGCCAAGGGCCGGACCGTGTCCTGGGATGACCGCGGCCGCCCGGTGCGCATCATCGGCCTGAACATCGACGTCCACAAGACCAGGCAGGCCCAGGAAGAGGCGCAGCGCATCCAGGCCCTGAACAAGGCCCTGCTGGAGCAGACCACGCAGTTCATTGGCCTGTTGAACCTGCAGGGCCGTCTCCTCTCGGCCAACAGGAGCGCCCTCGAATGGGTCGGAGCCGACGCCGGGAAGGTGATCGGCAAGCCGTTCTGGGAGGGCCCGTGGTGGCCGGACAGCGCAGAGGCCGAAACCATGCTCCGCCAGGTCATCGAAAGCGTGCGCAACGGCGAGACGATCCGCCACGAGATCACGCATGTCGATGCGGCAGGGCGGGAAGCCTTTTTCGACTTCACGGCATCGCCCTTCCGGGACGAAAACGGCAGGGTCGTCAACATCATCATCGAAGCCAGGGACATCACCGAACTCAAACGCAAGCAGCAAGCCGTCGAGGAAAGCGAACGGCGCTTCAGGACCATCTTCGAGAGTTCGCCCTATTCCATCGTCATCAACCGTCTCTCCGACGGTCGATACATGGACGCCAACTCCATTTTCCTGGAACGGCTGGGCATCAGACGCGAAGATCTGCTCAAGCTCACTCCCGGGGACGTGGGCGGCCTTCCCGAGCAGCACAGAAAAGAGATCATGCTTGCCGTCGGCGCCAGGCAGACCCTGCACAACATGGAGACGACGACCGTGCGCCCCGACGGCAGGGTCGTCCACCTCCTCTATTCCGGCGGCTTCATCACCCTTGGCGGCGAGGAATGCATCCTGTCCATGACCGTGGACATCACCGAACTCAAGGAGGCCCAGGAGGCCCTGCGGCGTTCGGAGGAGATGTTCTCGCGCCTCTTCCATCTCTCGCCCGACATCATCACCCTGGCCCGGTTCAGCGACGGGCGACTGCTTGAGGTCAACGAGGCCTTCACCGCCATCACCGGGTTCAGCCGCGAGGAGGCCCTGGGGCACAGCACCGTGGACATCGGCCTCTTCGCCGTTCCCGGACGGCGCGCGGAGTTCGTCGAAATCCTCGCCCGCGACGGGCAGGTCGACAACTTCGAGTTCGACATGCGTCACCGCGAAGGGCACACCCTGCGCGTCTCCGTGTCGGCCAGGGTCGTGCCCGTGGCCGACACGCACTGCATTCTGGCCATCTCCCGCGACATAACCCACCTTCGCGCCATGCAGGAGACCATGGTCCAGTCCGAGAAGATGCTTTCCCTGGGCGGCATCGCGGCCGGCATCGCCCACGAGATCAACAACCCCCTGGGCATCGTCCTGCAGGCGGTGCAGACCATCGCCCTGCGCACCCGTCCGGACTTCCCGAAAAACATCGAAGCGGCGGCCAGAATCGGCGTGGATATCGAACAGGTCGAACGGTACCTGACGGATCGCAAGATCGACATCTTCATCCGCGACATCCAGGGCGCGGCCGTACGCGCCGCCGAGATCATCCGCCACATGCTCGACTTCAGCCGGCGCAGCGAGTCCAGACGCTCGGTCTGCGACATCGCGGCCATCATCGAAAATGCCCTGCGCCTTGCGTCCAGCGACTACGACCTGAAGAAGAACTACGATTTCAAGTCCATCGAAATCATCAAGGACATCCCGTCGGGGCTGCCTGGCTGCGAATGCACGGAAACGGAGATCGAGCAGGTGCTTTTGAACCTCCTGCGCAACGCGGCCCAGGCCATGGCAGAGACCGAGCCCCCCACGCAGGCGCCGCGCATCGTCATCCGGGCCAGGATCGAGGGGGACGGCCTCCGGCTCGACATCGCCGACAACGGGCCGGGCATCCCTCCCGAACACCGCAAGCGCATCTTCGAACCCTTTTTCACGACCAAGGCCTCGGGCGCGGGCACCGGTCTTGGCCTGTCCGTGTCGTACTTCATCGTCACCAAGGGACACGGAGGGCGGATGAGCGTCTCCTGTCCGCCCGAGGGGGGCACTGTTTTCACCGTGGAACTGCCCTGCCGGGCCCGCTCCGCAGAAGCCGCGGCAGGGTCCTAGACGAAGGGACTCCATTCAACGTATCGGGGCACGAATATGTCTGACACTTTCTGTATGCCATATGGGTGGGAATGCGTATGAACATCCTGGTCATCGACGACGAAGAAGGCCTGCGCCGCTCCCTGTGCGCCTATCTTGAAGACCTGGGATACGATGCCCTGGACGCGGGCAACGGACTCGACGGGCTCGCGGTCATGCGCGCGAACCTGCAGGATCTGGCCGCGGTCATCGTGGACCTGAACATGCCGGTTCTCGACGGCTACGGTTTCCTGCGCCAGGCCAGGGTAGAGGCCCCGGAGCTGCCCATCGTCGTGCTCTCGGGCGTGGGCGTGGTCGACGACGCCCTGCAGGCCGTGCGTCTCGGGGCCTGGGACTTTCTGACCAAGCCCCTGCACAATTTCAGCATCTTGGAACACACCCTCGGCAAGGTCATGGAAAAGGCCAGGCTCCTCAGGGAAAACAGGGAGTACCAGACCAACCTCGAGGAACTCGTGCGGCAGCGCACGGCCGAACTGGAGCGCACGCGCCGGCAGATCATGCACCGCCTGAGCCGGGCGGCCGAGTACAAGGACAACGAGACCGGGCACCACGTCATCCGCGTCGGGGAGATCGCGGCCGTCCTGGCCGAGGCCCTGGGCCTTGGCGACGAGCAGTGCGCCAACCTGCGCGACTGCGCGCCCCTGCACGACATCGGCAAGATCGGGGTGCCCGACGAAGTGCTGCTCAAGCCGGGCAAGCTCGACCCTGCGGAATGGAAGGTCATGCAACAGCACTGCATGTTCGGCTGCGAAATCCTGGGCCCCCTGACGAGCACGGCGGAGGCTCACGCCAGCTGCGAAAACTGGGCGGCCAAAGACCCGGAAGGCAACGAACTCCTCGATCTGGCCCGCATGCTGGCCCTGCTGCACCACGAGCGCTGGGACGGCACCGGCTACCCCTTCGGTCTGGCCGGCGAAGCCATCCCCCTGGAGGCGCGCATCGTGGCCGTGGTCGACACCTACGACGCCCTGGCCAGCGAGCGACCCTACAAGAAAGCCTTCCCCGAGGAGAAATGCCTGGAGATCATCAGGGAAAGTTCAGGCACCCATTTCGACCCACAGGTGGTCGAAGCCTTTTTCAGGAACACCGCGCGCATCCGGACCATCCGCACCAGATGGAACGACTAGGCCCTGCGCAACCCGGACGAACGTCATGAAGATCAACCAACTCCACATGAACAGCGCCGGGGGCCGGATCACGTGCCCCTCGGCCGAAACGCCACGCGAGCGGCCCCTCGCCCTTGTCTTCTGGTCCGACCTGGACGAGCAGGGAGTGCGTAACGCGGCGCGAATGCTGCGTGAATCATGCGGCGAACCGGTCATCGTGGGATGCTCCACCGGCGGGGTCATCCAGGGCGGCCAGCTCTTCGAGAACGCCCTCAACGCCACGCTCGTCACGTTCGAGCACACCCGCTTCGAAACCGTTTCGGCCATGGCGGCCGATCATCCCGACAACCGCGCGCTCGGCCGCCACCTCGGCGCCGCCCTGAACAACGAGGGGCTGGTCCATGTCTTTGTCCTGTCCGACGCCCTGACCATCAACGGATGCGCCCTCGCGGCCGGGCTGGCCGAGGCGCTGCCGTCCCATGTCGGCGTGACCGGCGGGCTGGCCGGCGACGGCGAGCGCTTCGAACGCACGACCCTGCTGCACGGCTGCGACATCTTTTCGGGCGGAGTCATCTGCATCGGCTTCTACGGGGACAGGCTGCGCGTGAGCCAGGGGACGCGCGGAGGGTGGGTGCCTTTCGGGCCCGAAAGGCTCGTCACGGCCTCGCACGGCAACGCGCTGCTGGAAATCGACGGCGAGTCGGCCCTGGACCTCTATGAACGCTACCTCGGCAAGCATGCCAAGAACCTCCCGGCCAGCGGCCACCTCTTTCCCCTGAACCTGCGCGAGGTCGGCAGCTCCGTGTGGGTGGTGCGCACCATTCTGGGCCTCGACCGGGAGCGCAAGGCTCTCTTCTTCGGCGGCGACGTCCCGCTGGGCAGCACGGTGCGCCTCATGCGCGGCAGTATCGACAATCTGCTCGACGGCGCGGAGGAGGCCGGCAAGGCAGCCCGACCGGGCGAAGGCAAGGCCTTGGCGATTCTGGTCAGCTGCGTCGGGCGCAAGATGCTCCTCAAGCAGTTCACGGAGGAGGAAATCGAGGCGGTGGCCGAGGCCCTGGGCCCCGAAACGACCCTGACCGGCTTTTATTCCTACGGGGAAATCGCCCGAGGGATCGAGGGGGAGCCCTGCTGCCTGCACAACCAGTCCATGATGGTCACCGTCCTCCAGGAGATCTGCTAGACATGCACCGTCTCCTCCAACGACAGCTCAAGCGGGCCCGCCTCAACGCGGCCGACATGCCTGCGGACATCGGGGCCTTCGTGCGCCTCGTGGACGAGGCCTATGGCCATTTCGACGACGAGCGGGAGATTCTGGACAGGTCCCTGGAGATCAGCTCCGCGGAACTCGTGCAACGCAACGCCCTCATGCGCGCCGTGTTCATGGCCCTGCCCGACGTCTTCCTGTGGGTCACGCGCGACGGTGTGATCAAGGAATGCCGGGGCGGAGTATGGCCCCTTTTCGGTCTGGAACGGGTCGCCCTGTTCAAAAAAAAGGTGACCGAGATCCCCGAAGTGGCCGACGCGGACGCATTCTCCAAGGCTCTGCGCACGATGGAGCACACATCGCTCCACCAGACCGAGTACGCCCTGCAGTCCGGCGGCCGGACCCGGTATTACGAAGCCCGCTTCGCCAATCTCGAACGCGACATCATTCTCATCCTCATCCGCGAAATCTCCGACCGCGTCCTGGCCGAAGAGGCCCTGCGCGGCGCGCAGCAGCGCCTGGACCACATCATCGAGTTCCTGCCCGACCCCACCCTGGTGGTCGATGTGGAGCACCGCGTCATCGCCTGGAACAGGGCCATCGAGACCATGACGGGCCTGCCCAAGGAGCAGATTCTCGGCAAATCCGAGTACGCATACGCAGTCCCCTTCTACGGACGGCCCCGCCCCATCCTCCTGGACTTCATCGGCAAGGACCCCAGCCGGGACTATCCCATGTACCGGCACGAAGGGAGCACGTCCGAAGGCCTGGCCACGGAAATCCATGTCCCGGAGCTGTATGGCGGCAGGGGAGCCTTTGTCTGGGCCAAGGCCACGCCGCTCCTCGACCGCGAGGGAAACATCGTCGGCGCCATCCAGACCATCCGCGACATCACCGAACGCAAGAGGACGGAACTGACCACGCAGGTTCTGTACCTGATCTCCACCGCCGCCAGCACGCCCATGGCCGACGAGGAACTCTTCGCCCGCGTTTTCGGCATCCTCTCCGACCATCTCGGGGCCAGGATCATGTACGTGTCGTTGCTGGTGGAAAACGGGGCCGTCCAGACCTATCCCTTTTTCCAGCACCAGAGCCAGGCCAGGCCCGGCACGCTCAAGATCCTCTCGGGCCTCGCGACGGAAGCCAGGCTATCGTCTGCGGGCCGCCTGACCACCATCCCCGACGAAGAGACCCTGGACGCGACGGAGCTCATCAGCTGGTTCGCGGCCCCGCTGCGCTACGGAGAACAGGTCCTGGGTTCCGTGGTCGTCCAGATCGTCGAGGACAGCCTCCGCTTTTCGGCCCAGGATGCGCCGGTGCTCACCTCGGCGGCGGACCATCTGGCCATGGCCATCTCCCGCAACGCCACGGAAAAGGCCCTGCGCGAAAGCGAAAAGAAGCACCGTTCCATCTTCGAGAACGCCACCGAGGGCATCTTCCAGATCTCCCTGGACCACGATCTGCTCAGCGCCAACCCGGCCATGGCGCGGATTTTCGGACACGACAGCGTCGACGAACTCATGGCCCGCGCCGAAGGGTTCCTGCAGCAGGCCCTGAACTCGGACGACCGCGTCAGATTGCTCAGCCAGGTCCTGGAGCAGGACACGGTGCAGAATTTCGAGACAGGCACCGAGAAGGTCGACGGAAGCCGGATCTGGATTTCCCTGAACATCAGGACGGTCAGGCGCCGCGACGGGTCCATCATGCATCTGGAGGGTTCGGTGCACGACATTTCCATGCGCAAGGAGGCGGAGCGCAGGCTGGACATCCAGAAGAGCCTCTTCAGGCAGCTCTTCGACAACTCCCCCCAGGGCATCCTGCTCCTGGGCAAGGACGGCGCGCCCATGGACCTGAACCCGAGCTTCACCAGCCTTTTCGGGTTCACCCGGGACGACCTGCATTCCCTTTTCGAGGTCCTGCTGCCCCCCGACAGCCTGGAGGAGAGCTTCACCTTCCTCTCGGCGGTCCTGAACGGAACGCCCGTCAGCACCGAGACCACACGCAGGACCAAGGACGGCCGCGCCATTCCCGTGTCCATGCTCGGCTACCCCTACGTCCTGGACGGGGCCATCTCCGGCGCCTTCTTCATCTTCGGCGACATCTCCGAGCGCAAGCGCTACGAGGCGCAGCTGACCCAGCAGGCCCTGCGCGACAACCTGACGGAACTGCCCAACCGCATCCTCTTCCTGGAGCGCCTGAACCGGGCCATGACGCGCCAGCGCCGCAACTCGGAATACCGCTTCGCCGTGCTGATGATCGACCTGGACAGCTTCAAGCGCGTCAACGACACCCTCGGCCACCAGGCCGGCGACCATCTCCTGCAGGAGGTGGCCAAGCGCCTGACGGCCTGCCTGCGCAGCATGGACACCGTGGCCCGCATGGGCGGCGACGAGTTCGCGGTGCTGCTCGAAGACTTCCAGAGCAACCAGGAGGCCATCGGCATCACCCGCCGCCTGTTGCAGGCCATCCGCCAGCCCATGAACATCCAGGACCACGAGATCCAGGTCAGCGCCTCGGTCGGCGTCGTGCTGCAGACGGGGCGCTACACCTCGCCCAACGACCTGTTGCGCGACGCGGACATCAGCATGTACCGCTCCAAGGAGCTGGGAAAAAACCAGTTCAAGGTCTTCAGCAAGAGCATGTACGAGCATGTGGTGCGTACGGTCCAACTGGAGAACGACCTCCGCCAGGCCCTGGCCGAGGACGAGTTCGAACTCTATTTCCAGCCCATCTTCGACATGGCCGAGAACCGCCTGAGCGGCTTCGAGGGCTTGCTGCGCTGGAACCACCCCGAGCGCGGGACCCTGGCCCCCGGGGCCTTCATCCACGTGGCCGAGGAGGCCGGTCTGATCACCGACGTGGGCACCTGGGTCCTCAACCACGGCTGCAGAACGCTGGCGCAGTGGCATGAGCGCTTCGACGGGTTGGAGGTGAGCCTCTCCCTGAACCTTTCCCCCCGCGACCTCCTCCAGCCGTCGCTCATCCCCATGCTGGCGGAACTGTTGCTCGAGACGGGCCTCGACGCCAGACACATCAAACTCGAGATCACCGAGACGGCGGTCATGGAAAACCCCGAGATCGCCACGGCCAGGTTGGAGAGGCTGCAGAAGATGGGATTTCAGGTGGCCATGGACGACTTCGGCACGGGCTACTCCTCCCTGTCCTACCTGCAACGCCTGCCCATCGACATCCTCAAGATCGACCGCTCCTTCGTGCAGACCATGCTCGAAAACCCCAACAACCTGGAGATCATCAAGGCCATCATCGGCCTGGGCAAGATCCTGGAGCTGCGCATCGTGGCCGAAGGCGTGGAGACTCCGGAGCAGTTGACCACCCTGCAGGCCCTGGGCTGCGACTTGGCCCAGGGCTATCTGCTCGGCAAGCCCATGCCGCGGGAACAGGCCGAAGCCCTGCTCTCCGGGTGCGGCGCCGGTCCGGCGGCATGACCGGGCCCCGCGTCCACCGCTCGCCGTTTCGCGCCTACCGCGCGGACCAGCGGCCGGACCTCGCGAGCTTTCAGATCGTCATCGAGGAAACGGACCTCTGGGTTGCAGCCCGCGAAGACCTCTCTGTCCCCATGGCCGACCACGTGCGCCTTCTGCGCGGGCAGATCCGGACCTACGCGGCCATCCACCCCGAGTTCCTGCCGTCCCTGACGCCCCTGCATGCGGCGCCCGGCGCCCCGGAGATCGTCCGCCGCATGTGCCGGGCCGGCGAACTGACGGGCGTCGGCCCCATGGCCGCCGTGGCCGGGACCGTGGCCCAGATGGTCGCCGAAAAGTTCTGCCGGGAATCGCCGGACCTGCTCATCGAGAACGGCGGCGACACCTACCTGTTTTCCACACGCGACCGGCACATCGGCATCCTGACCATGCCCGAGGAGGACATGCGCGTGTGCGTGCAGGTCCCGGCCGAGGAATTCCCCTGCTCCTTCTGCGCCTCATCGGCCACCATCGGCCACTCCCTGAGCTTCGGGAAGGCGGACCTCGTGGTCACGCGCTCCCGCGACGCGGCCCTGGCCGACGCCGCGGCCACGGCCCTGGCCAACGCCCTGAAGGGGGCCGAAGCCATGGACAGGGTCCTGGACATGGCCCGGGCCTGGGAGGGCATCGGCCTGGACGGGGCCTTCGCGCAGTGCGAGGGCAGGATAGGGGTGTGGGGAAAGATGGAGCTGTCCGTTCTCTAGCTCCAATGCGGACGGTGGTGCTGCGCCCTGCCGGGCGCACAAAAAAATACGCCCCGCTTCGGCTCGAAGCGGGGCGTTGTGCGTGAACGTATGTGTTTGTCGTACTCTGTAAGTTCTGTCTGTTTCCGGTAAATTCGGTAGGTGAACCTTCCTAACCTGCGGAGCGTTGGTGACGGTCTCACCGTCTGGATCGCCTGGGCTGTCGGACTTCTTCTCCCGCCTCTAGGCCTGCCCTTTCGCTCCCTTCACGCCTCAGACTCTTCTGTATGGCCCAATGGTCTTCCCTCCGTTGAGGTTGATCCACTCGTCTTTGATTCCCATATATATCTTCACGAGATCTCTGTCCAGAGGAGAGACTCGCTTGGCACATATTTTCCCGGCACGCCCCTCCCGTTGGCCGCCGGGCTTTGCCTTTGCGCTGCGCTCTGGTAGACGGGCGCCATGACGACGGATCCAGCCCGAAACGAGACCCGGCCCCGACCGACCCGCCCTCTGCGCCGGATAGCGGCGGCGCTGTGCCTTCTCGCGGGGGTCGCGGCCGTGCTGCTTGTCGTCCTCTGGGCCGCGCTCCCACGGCTGGCCGAGGGGCTGCTCCTGCCCGTGGCCGCCGAAAGGCTGGGAGTTCCCGGCCTCGCCGTCGACATCCGCCGCGTCGGCCTGTCGGGGCTCGACCTGGGGACCATCTCCCTGGGACCGGACGCAGGCCTCGAAGCCTCGGCCGTGCAGGCGGACTGGAGCCTGTCCGGCCTCGCAAGGGGCCGCGCCGACACGGTACGGGTCATGGGGCTGCGCGTCACGATTACGGAAAAGGACGGCGTGTGGGTTGTGCGCGGCCTTCCCCGCGCCGCCGCAGCGGCCGGGTCCGGCCCGTCCTTCCTGCCGCAGATCGACGCGCTTTCCGTGGACGGGGTCGTGGAACTCGACGGTCAGGCCACGGACCTTCGCCTTCCCGTCAACCTGGAAGGCAGCCTGGGCCAGGACGGACTCGCGGTCCTGGAGGCGCGCACCGAACTGGCCGGGCAGACGCTGCGTCTCACCGTCCGGGCCGATCTCGCCCGTGGGGATGTCCGCCTGACCTGCTCCCTCCCCCCGGCGTCCCTGGCGGCGCTGGCCAGCCTGGTTCCCGGGCTGCGCGATCTCCCCGTGAGCGGGACCCTCGAAGCCCTGGCCGAGGCGGCCCTGCCTCCCGAAGGCCCCCCGCAGGCGCAGGCCCGCCTCGACCTGCGTTCGGTTCAGGCCGTGCCGGGCCAATCCCCCATCACCCAGGACGGCGGAACGTCCTTGCGCCTCGACTGGCGCGAAGCAGTAGGCATCACGCTCGACCCCGTTCGCCTGCGCGCGCCGCTGCCGCTGGTCCTCACAATCAGCGACATCAACATGAATCCGGAGGCCGGCGCCCTGGACTGCGGCTGGGAGGCGACCCTGGCCGCCGTGCCCGGACTGCGCCTCGCGTCGCCCCTGCGGCTGGCCGGAACCACCTCGGCCCGGCGCACGCCACACGGCTGGGACCTGCGTTCCAGGGGGCGGCTGGACCCCGTCCAGGCCGCGCCGGAGAACGCCCCGGACCTCAAGGCGACCGTTGAAGCGTGCACCGTGGACCTGGCCGTGTCGTCATCCGCAGGCGCAACGCGCATCGACGCCAGCCTCGATCTTGGAAAGTTGCAAGCGGCGCGCGGCGACATCAAGGGCAGCCTGTCGGGGCTCGGACTGGTCTGCAACGCAACGGCCGACGCCGAGGGGCTGACCGGCAACCTGTCCTTGTCCGGAGGACGCCTTGAGGCCCGGCGCCCGAGCCTGACCCTGAACACGACACGCCTGGAGGGCGCCTGCACCTTTGCTTTCGGCCCGGAGCCGACGCTGGCCGGCAGCATCTCCGTGGGCCTCGCGGCCGGAAGCGGCGACGCGACCGCCACCATGGCCCTGCGCCTGCCCCTGGCCTGGCCGGACCCGGCGACGGAGGCCGGCAGCCTGTCCGTGGACCTCGGTCTGAAGAAGAGGTCCGTGGCAAAAATTTCATCCCGCATCGCGCAAAACCTTCACGGACTGGCCCTCGAAGGGACCCTGTCCGTGCCGCCGCTGGCCGTGCGGGCCTCCCTCAAGGGCCGTGCGGACCTGGCCAACCCCCGTGCGTCGTGGCTGGAGGCCAAGGCCGACCAGACCGTGACCCTGCCGGGCGACCTGCCCCGCTTCGTCCCGGCCCTGACGACCCTGGGGGGCAGCGCCCGGCTGCAGGCCTCGGCCAGGCTCGATCTGGAGCGCGGAACCGCGGCCATCCCGGCTGCCCTGAAGCTCACGGGCATCGCGCTGACCCACGGCAAGGCCAAGGCGGCGTTGAGCGGCGGGGCCCTGGCCGTCGCCTTCTCCGACGCGCTGACCATGCGCTCGGACCCTGACCAGCGCCTGACCTTCGAACGCCTTCAGCTCGGCGAGATCATTCTGGAAAAGGGCGACGTCCGCTACCAGGTCGAGGCCCCGCACAGCATCCTGGTGGAAGGGTGCAGCTTCCGCTGGGCGGGCGGCCGCATCGGCACCCAGGCCTTCCGCCTCAACCCCGGCGTTGAGGACTACACCGTGGAGATGTACTGCGACCGGGTGGAACTGCCCAAGGCTTTGGGGCAACTCGGCATGACCCGGGCCAGCGGCGGTGGCACGGCCAACGGGCGCATCCCCGTGCGCTGGGCCGGGGGGAGGCTGACCTTCGACAACGGCTTCCTCTATTCCACTCCCGGCGAAAAGGGGGTACTGCGCATCGAGGGCACGGAAATCCTGACCGCCGGGGTGCCGCCGGGCACGCCGCAGTACGGCCAGTTGGACCTGGCGTCCGAGGCCCTGAAGGATTTCGGGTACGAATGGGCCAAGGTGAACATGAACACCGTGGACGGCGAGCTCGTCGTCTCGCTGCAGCTCGACGGCAAGCCGGAAAAACCCCTGCCCTTCGTCTATGACCGCGAATTCGGGGGCTTTGCCCGGGTCTCGGCCAGCTCCCCCGGCTCGGTGTTCCAGGGCATCCGGCTGGACGTGAATTTCCGGCTCCCCCTGGACCAGCTCTTGCAGTACAGACAGATCCTGGAACTGATCAACAACGGAGGTTGACGTGCGAACCCCACTTTTGGCCCTGGCCGCCATGCTCCTCCTGCAGGGCGCCTGCAGCACCCGCCACGAGGTGCAGATGGCACCCGTGGAGGTCAAACCCATCCACATCACCATCGACGTGAACGTGCGGGTCCAGAAGGACCTGGAAGATTTCTTCGGCGACATCGACAAGGCCGAGGAAAAACTCAACACGAACAACTGACGGAGAGACCATGCGCACACCGAAATTCCTCATCGCGACGATCCTGGCGGCGCTGACCGTCCTCCTGCTGGCCCAGGCCGGGCTGGCCGACGACATCAAGGACCGCATGAAGGCCCGCCTGCCCGTCATCACCGAACTCAAGGCCCAGGGCCTTCTCGGCGAGAACAACAAGGGATTCCTTGAGTTCCGGGGCGGACAGAAGCCCAATGCCGACGTCGTGCAGGCCGAAAACGCCGACCGCGCGGCAGTGTACAAGGCCATCGCCCAACGCCAGAAAACCACCCCCGACTTCGTAGGCCAGGCCCGGGCGGCCCAGATTGCCGAGAAGGAGCCCGCCGGCTTCTGGGTCCAGGACGCGGGCGGGGCCTGGAAAAGGAAGTGAGGGGGAGAGTGAACTAGAAAGGACTAGAATGGACGATATGGACGGTGTGGACGAACACGGACAAACACGGGCCCTTGAAGTTGCGGTGGGCTTATCTGTTCGTGCCGTCCGTGTCAGTCCGTGTTCGTCCATTCCAGTCCATACCGTCCATCCCCATCCCCTGCCCCCCCAGCCTTGACGCCCTGGTCCCCCCGCCGGTACAGCGTGCCGCTGGACCGCGGCCATTCCCGCCTGCGGCCGCCTCAACCAGGACCAGTCATGAACTCCCGCACCACTCGCGCCAACATCCTCCTTCTGCTGACCGCCATGATCTGGGGCGCGGCCTTCGTGGCGCAGCGCGTGGGCATGGACCACATGGGCCCCCTGACCTTCAACGCCGTGCGCTTCGCCCTGGGCGCGGCGGCCCTGCTGCCGCTCATCGCCTTCCTGAACACGAAACGCACCGTGGCGCCGCCGCC
This sequence comes from Desulfomicrobium salsuginis, assembly GCF_054657795.1. Taxonomy (NCBI): domain Bacteria; kingdom Pseudomonadati; phylum Thermodesulfobacteriota; class Desulfovibrionia; order Desulfovibrionales; family Desulfomicrobiaceae; genus Desulfomicrobium; species Desulfomicrobium salsuginis. Next base: position 1,857,854 of record NZ_BAAHYA010000002.1, read on the forward strand.
CTTTTCCACCCTGCTCAAAGGCGGCGTCCTCATGGGCTTGGCCCTGTTCCTGGGCGCCTGGCTGCAGCAGTTCGGGCTGTGCTACACAACGGCCGGCAAGGCCGGGTTCATCACCGGGCTCTACGTCGTCTTCGTGCCGCTGATCGGCATCTTCCTCGGCCAGCGCTACGGCACGGGCACCTGGGCCGGGGCGGGGCTGGCCATCGCCGGCATGTACCTGCTGAGCGTGACCGAGTCCTTTTCCATGGACAAAGGCGACACCCTGGTCCTCATGTCCGCCTTCTTCTGGGGCATCCACGTGCTCCTGGTCGGCAGGCTGACCAGAGGGCTCAAGACCGTGGACGCCGTCCGGCTGGCCGCCATCCAGTTCGCCACCTGCAGCCTCATCAGCTTCGCCGGGGCGGCCGCCACCGAGGACATCACCCTGGCCGGTCTGCGGGCCGGAGCCATCCCCATTCTCTACGGCGGCCTCATGAGCGTGGGCGTGGCCTACACCCTGCAGGTCGTGGCCCAGCGCGACGCCCGCCCGGCCCCGGCGGCCATCATCCTGAGCCTCGAAGCGGTGTTCGCGGCCCTGACGGGCTGGCTGATGCTGGGCGAAATCCTGACCACGCAGGCCGTCATCGGCTGCGCCCTCATGCTCTGCGGCATGATCTGGTCCCAGGCCAGGCCCTGAAGCAAGCAGCGCCCGCTCCACAGCAAAGCGGCCACCTCCCCTGCGGGAAACGGCCGCTTTCGTTTTGAACGGATGTTCTCCCCTAAACCGCAATCTCTGGGTGAAAGACATTGACCTCCTTCAGGTCGTCTCCCAAATACGTGCGTTCGTTGGGCCCCAGGATGCCTAGCGAGAGGCAGATGAGCGTCCACAGGTGCACCACGCCGTAGTGCCCTTCGTAGTGCTCGCTCAGCTCATGGATCTGGGCGTGGCAGTTATGGCAGGCTGCGATGCAGTAGTCCGCCTTCGTGGCCTTGATCTGCTCGTCCTTGACCCGCCCGTAGGCCAGACGCTGGTCCTTGAAGCCCGATTGCAGGAACCCGCCGCCCCCGCCGCAGCAGTAGTTGTTGGAGCGATTGGGAACCATGTCGACGAAGTTCTCCTCGCCGACCACGGATTTGACGACAAAGCGCAGGTCCTCGGCGATGGCGTCCCCGTAGCTCTTGCGAACGATCTGGCAGGGGTCCTGAACCGTGAATTTTATGCCCAGCTCCCTGTTCCAGTCGGAGTTGACCTTGAGCTTCCCCTCCCTGATCCATTTGGCGTAGTATTCATAGATGTTCTTGACTTCGAAACGGTGCTCTATGCCGAATTTGTTCAGTCCGGCCCGGACTGAGTACGTGACGTGGCCTCACTCGGTATTGAGAAAGACCCGGCACCCCAGTTCGCCCGCCTTCTGCGCCGACTGCCGCGTCAGGCGCTCCCAGCTCTGGTCGTCGGCCAGGAACATGCAGTAGTTCTCACCGGCCCAGCCCTTGGAACCGTAGGTCCAGTCGGCCCCGACCAGATGCAGGATCTTCCACAGGGGCAGCAGCTCGTCGGGCTCGGTCACCGGCTCGCGCGAATTCTGGTTGAGGAAGAATTCGGCACCCTCCTTGTCGATGGGCGCCTCCATGTCCTCGAACTCCGGCTGCGACTCACGGCACTCGGACAGAACGTCCTCGATCACGTAGGCGAAGTCCTGGGGCGCGGTGCCCATGGCGCTGCCGCTCTCGTTTTTGAGCGCCATGTCGCAGGACCCCATGATCCCCTTGGGGCGGGTCTCGCGGGGCCAGGAAGCCCTGGCCTCATAGACGAGCCTCGGGATGTCGATCTTCATGGGGCAGACGTAGATACAGCGCTGGCACATGGTGCACATCCAGACCCACGGCGTGGAGGTGACCTCCTCGTCGAGGCCCATGGCCGCCATGCGCAGGAACTTGCGGGGGTCCATGCCCTCCAGCCCCGTGGCCGGACATCCGGCCGAACACGCCCCGCAGGTCAGGCACATGTTCAGGTTGCCGCCTTCGGGCAGCATGTCCTGCACCTTCTGCATGAAGGCGCTTTTCCCGCGCCCAAGGTCTAAAATCTTTCCGTTCAGCATCCCGGTATCCCCCGCGATGAATGATTGCGACGCCGACAGACAGGGGCGGGGCCGCCCGCGCGGCCCTGCCCGTTATCGCCCGCAGCGCCCTAAACCGTGGCCGAGACCTGCACCGCCTGACCCGTCTGGTCGTACATGAGCCCGCACCTCAGGTCGAAGTGACGGTTGACGCTCATGGTCGGACACGGTGCGTTGACCGAGACCTGCACCACCGTCGAGCCGAGGAAGGCCTCCTCGGGGTCATCGGCCTTGGAGTGGTGGGCCATGATGATCAGATCGGACCCCAACTGCTTGGCCATGTTCAGAATCTCCATGGCCGGGCGTCCGAAGCGGCCCATGAAGCCGCACTTTTCGATGCCCTGCAGACGGTCGCCATATTCCTTGCGCAGCCGCTCCTCGATCTGGGCTCGTCCATCGGGCGAATCCGTGGCCGTCTCGCTGACGTTCATGACCGTCAGACCGGCCTTGTACTGCCGGGCCATCTGGCCGCCGTAGCTGACGGCGCACTCGGACTGCTCCGAGAAGTCCGTGGCCACGAGGATGCTGCAGAAGGCCGGGTCCTTGCACTCCACGGCCTGGTGCACGATCATGACCGGGCAGCGGGCCTTCTGGCTGACGCGCTCCAGGGTGCTTCCGGCCATGCCCCACATCTGGGCGCGCTTCTCCTCGTACTCCTTGGTGTGCGGGCCCATGACCACGAGGTCCGTGTCCTTCTTGCGGGCCAGGCGCAGGAGCTCGTTGTGCGGGATGCCGGCCACGACCTGCACCGACGCGCTCGGCACCGCGGCCAGCAGCGGCGCGTACATCTCGCGGATGCGCGCCTCCAGCCGGGCCGTCTCGCCCGAGGCATCCAGGGTCTCGATGGAGCCCCAGCCCTGCTCCATGCCGGCCACATGCACCAGATACAGGTTGGATTCGAACTTCTTGGCGAAATTCACGGCGGCCTCGACCGCGCATGCATCCACACCGGTGGGCGTCACGCCTACGATGATGTCCTTGAACATAACTACCCCCTCTGTTTTGTGTGTCAGATTCCTTCAGTTCGCGTTTCCTCCGGCTCGCCCGACGGCTCGTGCCGCCAGGCCCGGGACCTGATGCCGGCGCGCGTGCTCCCGTTCAGGCTCATGTTCGTGTCCAGCAGCACGGCCGGCTCCTCCAGGCCGAAGGCCAGGGCCATGAGCTGGGTCAGGTAGAGGACAGGCACGTGGTGCCCTCCCGCCGCCGCATCGTGCTGATAGGCTTCGAGATTCATCTGGCACAGGGGGCAGACCGTGGCGATGGCGTCCGCCCCTTCGGCCGCGCCCAGGATGGACTCCACCGAATGCATGGCCACCTCGGGATGCGTGACCATGAGCGACGCCCCGCAGCAGCGCGCCCCCATGTCCCAGGGATGAACTTCGGCCCCCATGGCCGTCAGCACGATGTCCATGGTCACGGGTTTGCGCGGGTCGTCAAAGACCTCGTACGGCCGCAGGATTTGGCACCCATAGTACGGGGCCACGCGCATGCCGTGCAGGTCGCGCCCGACCTTGCCGCCGATGGCCTCCAGGCCGATGTCGTTGACCAGGATGTCGAGGATGTGCCGCACGCGGACCCCGCCCCCGTATGCCAGGCCGCAGGCCTCCAGGGCCTCGTTGACCCGGCCGTGCAGGGCCTTGTTGCCGACGACCTCGCGGTTGACCTTGAGCAGGTTGAGATAGCAGGCGCTGCAGGGGGCCAGCACGTCCAGGCCCGCCAGTTCCCTTTCGGCCAGGGCCAGATTGCGGGCCGGCAGGGCGTAGTTCATGAGTTCGCTGACCGGCTCGGCGGCGCTGGCCCCGCAGCAGGTCCAGTCCGGGATTTCGACGAGTTCGACCCCGAGACTGTCCATCACGGCCCGCACGGAGACGTCGAACTCGTGGGCGCTCTCCTGCAGGGAGCAGCCGGGGTAGTAGGCGTACTTCATGACTCTTCCTCCATCTCCCGCACCTTGGCGAACAGGGCCTTGAGGCGTCCCTTCTGGCTGCCGTCGGGGACGTGCAGCTTGCCGACCCGCATCATGCGCACCCCCAGCGGCAGGTAGTGCAGGGGGAGCAGCGGGTCGCGCTTTTTCAGGAAATAGCCGGGCATGAGACTCGTCTCCTGCACGCGGCCGTATTTTTCCACGTTGTCCATGAAGGCGTCGTAGAAGGCGCTGTTCCTACGCACCTTCCAGGTCCCACGCTGCCTGGCCAGGCGCTTCAGGGCGCCCATGGCCTTGGTCAGCTTGAGGCCGCGCGGGCAGCGCAGGGTGCACATGTAGCAGGACGAGCACATCCAGAAGGTCCTGCTCTCCAGGATCCGGTCGAGCATCCCGAACTGCACCATGCGCCACATCTGCCGGGGCGTGACGTCCATGGCGAAGCCGTTGGGGCATGACGCCGTGCACGTTCCGCACTGCATGCAGGCCCCGAGTTCGCCGCGCAGCTCGTCGAGGATCTCCCGGCTCGCCGGGTCCGGGCTCCAGGCCTGGGGTTTCGTCTGGTTCATGGTCCACCTTCCCTTGGCTTACGCCAGTTGTTCCAGGGCGGCGTCGATGACCGCCATCATGGGTCCGTCATGGAAACTGGTCAGAATCGTGGCGCTGTTGGGGCAGACGGCCGCACAGGCGCCGCAGCCCTGGCAGAGCATCTCGTCGACCTTGATGACCTCGTTCTCCAGGTCCACGCTGCGCGCCCCGAAGGGGCAGGCCGCGATGCAGGCCTGGCAGAGGGAGCACAGGGACGGGCGGACAGTGGCCACCACGTTCTCCCTGGCCACCTTGCCGGCGGACAGGATGCGCATGGCCCGCTGGGCCGCGGCCTTGGCCGAGGCCACGGTCTCGGCCATGCGGCGGGGCGAGTGGGCCAGGCCGCAGAGGTAGACGCCCTGCTTCATGGATTCCACGGGCCGCCACTTGCTGTCGGCCTCCTGGAAGAAGCCGTTGCGGTCCAGCTCCACGCCGAAGATCTCCACCAGATCCTCCACGTCGTTGGGCTCCACCCCGCTCGACAGGGACAGGATGTCCGCCTCGACGCGGATCTGCGCCCCGAGGACCGGGTCCAGGGCCGTGATGACGGGCTTGCCGTCGGCGAAGGCGACCTTGGGCGGGTTGTCCAGGTCGTAGCGCACGAAGATCGCCCCCGCCTTGCGCGCCTTGGTGTAGTAGCTCTCCAGGAAGCCCTGGGCCATGATGTCGCGGTAGAAGACGTAGATGGGCAGGTCCGGGTTGCGCTCCTTCATGGTCAGGACGTTCTTGAGCATCTCCGGACAGCAGATGCGGCTGCAGTAGTTGCGCTCGCCCCCGTCGCGGGAGCGCCAGCACTGGATCATGGCCACGGCCTTGAGCCCCCCGACGTCAAGGGCGCCGGTGGCCAGCTTCTCCTCCAGGCCGAAGTGGGTCATGACCGACTTGTGCACGCAGAAGCCGCTCTCGTAGATCTTGGCCTCGTGCCCGCCCGTGGCCAGGATGGTCACGCCGTGCTCCAGGGGGAAGATCCCGCCGTCGCCGCTGATGGCCGAACGGAAGCGCCCGGCGCTGCCCCGCGAGAGGACCACGCGGGAGTCCTTGAAGACCTTGATCTGCGGGTGCTTCTCGACCTGGGCCACCAGGTCCTCCATGTATTTGCGCGGGTCCGTGCCGTCGAGCTGGGTGTGCAGGCGCATGGCCATGCCGCCGAGTTCCTCCTCGCTCTCCACCAGACAGACCCCGTAGCCCTGGTCGGCGATGGCCATGGCCGCCGTCATGCCGGCCAGGCCGCCGCCGACCACCAATGCCGAGCGGTTCACGTCGACCATGACCGCAGGTGGCGTCGGGTCGGCGCCCTGCAGCTTGGCCACGGCCATGGACAGGGTCGAGAAGACCTCGCGCGCCACGTCCACGGCGTCGCGGCCGTTGAAGGTCGGCGTGTGCACGTCGACCACATCCATCAGGGACGGGTTGAGGCCGACGGTGCGGCCCAGCTCCCGCAGGCGCGGGATGTAGGCGTAAGGCATGCACGCCCCGAGCAGGATGCGGTTGGGCCGGCCCGAGGCGGCCGCCTCGCGGATCTGCTTCCAGCCCTCCTCGGTGCAGGCCTGCTTGACGTGCACCACGTCGCGCACCGAGTGCACGCGGGCCACGGTATCCGTCAGCGCCTGCAGATCCACGCTCTTACCCAGTGTCGGACAGGACGTGCACACGGCGACCATGGTCCGCACGGGCTCGCGGGACACGTCCGGGTAGTCGGGTTCTGGGGCCGGGGGGGCCGGGCCGAGCACGTCGTAGATCTTGATGATGCGCGCCGCCGCCTCGGACGCGGCGCCGGCCTGCATGACGGCCTCGGAGATGTCCTTGGGCTCGCCGAAGGCCCCGGCCGAGAACACGCCGACGCGGCTGGTACGCTCCGGCGCATAGGGCTGGGTCTGGCAGAAGCCCCAGTCGTTGAGCTCGATGCCGGCGGCGGCGGCGAAGGCGTCCATGCCCGCCGGGGGCCTGGCGCCCACGGCCAGCACCGCCATGTCGAAGGGCTCGCTGCTGCGCGTGCCGTCCTCATGGAAACATTCCAAAACTACCCCGCCGTCTGCGGCAGGAAGAACCGAATGGGGCCTGCTGCGCACGAAGCGCACGCCACTGTCCGCGGCGCGCTGCCGGTATTCGTCCCAGCCTTTGCCGAAGGTGCGCATGTCCATGTAGAAGATGGTGGCCTCCACCTCGCCGCCCGTGGCCTTCTTGGCCAGCATGGCCTCCTTCATGGAGAACATGCAGCACACGGAGGAGCAGAAGTCGGCGTTCTTCTTCACGTCGCGCGACCCGACGCACTGGATCCAGGCGATGGAACGCACGGGCTTGCCGTCGCCGGGGCGCAGGAGCTTGCCGCCCGTGGGGCCCGTGCCGCTCATGAGGCGCTCGAACTCCACGGCCGTGAGCACCGCCGGGTGGCCGTAGCCCCACACGTCGCGCCCGCCACTGGGGTCCATGTTCGGGTGGTAGCACTCGAACCCGCCGGCCAGCACCACGGCGCTGACCTGCAGGTCCTCGGTCGTGTCGGAGACGATGCGCATGTAGTGCTTGTCCAGCCAGGGCACAAAGGTCTTGACCTTGAGGGGCTTGACGAGGGTGTCGCGGGCGCCGCGCCGGATCAGATCGGCGACCTGCTCCTCCTGCCCCGCCTCGGCCAGCACGGCCACGGGCAGGCCGGGCCGCAGTTCCCGGGCGCGGGCCATGACGCGCTGGGCGTCCACGCCTTCGAGGTTCAGGCCCACGAGCAGATAACCCACGCCGGCCCCGCCTTCGAGCAGGTCCAGGGCCTCCTGCCCACCCGCGGCTTCCAGCACCGGGAAATGCAGGTGGTCGAGGCTCTCCCGGATCAGGGTCCGCGTCTGTTCGTCCGCGTCCGCGACGAGGATGTTGAAGCGCGCGCGTTCGTCGAGCTTGAGGTCGATGGCCCCGGTGGGGCAGGCCTCGTGGCACTTCCAGCAGCGGATGCAGTTGTCCAGGTCGAGCACGTAGTGGTTGGGGATGGCGTGGGGCACGGGCAGATACACGGCGGACCGCTTTGTAAGCCCGGCGTTGAACTCGCTCGGGACCTTGACCGGGCAGACCTCGGAGCACTTGCCGCAGCTCACGCACTTGTTCGGGTTGATGAGGGGCGAGCGCCGGTTCAGGGTGACGAAGAACTTGCCCGGCTCGCCTTCCAGGGAAGCCAGCTCCGTATTCAGCATCAGGTCGATGTTCTCGTGGAAGAGCCCCTTGCGCAGGCAGAACTGGCTGGCCGAGTCCCGGTTCATGAGCGGCAGCATGCGGCACATGCCGCAGTGATCCGAAGGAAACTGGTAGTCCAGCTGGGTCAGGATGCCGCCGTGGCTGGGCCGCTTGTCGATCAGGGCCACCTTGTGCCCCATCACGGCCAGATCGAGGGCGGCGCGGATTCCGCCTATTCCGGCGCCGACGACCAGCGCGCCATATTGCTTCCTCATTGCGTCCTCCTCGGGCTCAAGCCAGGTGCGAGACCGTGTCCTGAAATTCGTCTTCCTTGAACACCGTGAGCGGCGGAGCCTGGTCCAGGCTCAGGCCCGGCAGGTAGTCGAAGCCGGCCTGGGTGCGCGCGGCCACCGTGCGGAAGAGCTCCACCACCTCCACCCCGTTGGGGCAGGCGTTGGAGCACTGGCCGCAGCCGATGCAGGCCGTACTCATGTGCGCCATGCGCGTCAGGTGGTAGAAGACCGTGTCCGTAGGGAGCTTCAGGCTCCCCTTGCGCTTGGCCCAGCCGAGGTACTGCCAGGGCTTGTGCTCGAAGACGTCGGTGTTGAAGACGCACTCCTTGCAGTAGCAGACCGGGCAGGCCACGCGGCAGTTGTAGCAGTTGACGCAGCCCGAAAGGTACTCGGCCAGCTGTTCGAGGGTGGCCGTGCGAGCACCGACCTGCGCCATCATGGCGTCGCGGGCCTGGAGGCGGGCCGCGGTCAGGGCGGCCAGGACCTTCTCGCGCCGATCGTCGGGCTCGGACGCGGGCAGCCCCATGGCCCCGAGCAGGGCCTCGCCGCGGGCGCTGGTGGCCATGACCGGGATGGCCTGGCCCAGATCGGCGCCATGCAGGCCGATGACCATGTCCGCGCCGTGGGGCGAAGGGTATTCGCAGACCTTGCAGGCCGGAGCCAGCTCCAGCCCGTCGCGCAGGCCGCCGTTGCCGAGGGACGTGTGGAACTCGACCGTGGCGGCCGGTCCGTCGGCCTCGCCCAGGAAGCTCTTGTAATGGGCGTTGTCGAAGGCGCCTGGGCAGTCCATGCCGATCAGGATGACCTCCTCCAGGGAGCCCTGGTTGAGCTTGACCAGCTCGATGAAGGCCCTGATCTCGCATGGCCTCATGACCACGGCGATGCGCTCGCCCGTCGTCCCCCTGGTCAGGCGCGAGACGAGCTTGGCGCTGTTCATGGGAAAGGCCGGCGCCAGCGGGTCGGCCCGGTCGAGCTGCTCGGGCCTGGTGACCAGGGTCGGCATGGGCATGCCGTGCTTGAAGAGATGGACCGGCAGCATGACGCCCGAGAGGGATTCGTCCTCCAGCAAGCGTTTGAAAAATCCCTGCAGGGCGACGACCGGCCCCTGACCGTCAATCTGTATCTTTGCCGTGGTGGCCATGATGTGTCCTCCTCATCCCGCTACAGGGCGGCCAGTCCGCGCGTGTCGAGCGGCCCGAGTTCCCGAAGGTCGTTGATGAAATTGTTCACGGTGGCGGCGAACTCCTGCCCTTCGCTGGCCCCGACCCAGGTCAGGCGCACGCGGCGGCGGTCTATGCCGAACTGGGACAGGATCTCGTTCAAGAGCCTGACCCGGCGGCGGGCCTTGTAGTTGCCGTTCTGGTAGTGGCAGTCGCCGGGGTGGCATCCGCTGATGAGCACCCCGTCGGCCCCCGAAAGCAGCGACTTGATGACGTACTTGGGGTCGACCATGCCCGTGCACATCATGCGCACCAGCCGCACGTTGGGCTGCTGGCTCATGCGCGAGGTCCCGGCCAGATCGGCGGCCGTGTAGGTGCACCAGTTGCAGACAAAGGCCAGAATGGCGGGCTCAAAATCCTGGTTCATGCGATCCTCCTCACGCCGGGGCATGGGTCGTGGTTGCGGAGACGTCCGCGGCCGGCATCAACAGGTCCGGCAGCGGGTCGAGCATTCCGTCGATTTCGTTGAAAACCTGGGTCTGGCGGAAGTGCTTCACCTGGGCCGCCCCGCTCGGGCAGTACCCGGCGCAGCTGCCGCAGCCCTTGCACATGGCCTCGTTGATGACGGCAATGTGCCGCCGCTCATCGAACTCGATGGCCGAGTACGGGCACAGTCCGATGCAGACCTTGCAGCCGACACAGACGTCGGGATTGATCCACGAAGTGGTCGGGGAGATGGACACCACCCCGCGCGCGGCCAGGGCCAGGGCCTGGGCCGCGCCGCCTGCCGCGTGGGCCACGGCGTCGGGGATGTCCTTGGGCCCCTGGCAGGTCCCGGCCAGATAGATGCCGTCCGAGGCCGTGGACACGGGCCCGAGCTTGGGGTGCTCTTCCAGGAAGAACCCGTCGCGCCCCTGGGCCACGCCGAAGATGCGGGCCACGTCCGTACTGTCGGGGCGGGCCTCCATGGCCGTGCACAGCACCACCATGTCCACGGGCACGCGCACGTGGCTGCCGAGCAGGGTGTCCTCGCCCACGACCACGAGGCGGCCGTTCTCCTGGACCACTTCCGACGGTCTGCCGCGCACGAAGGTCACGCCCTCCTCCTGCACGCGACGATAGAATTCTTCATACCCTTTGCCGAAACAGCGCATGTCGATGTAAAAATTGTAGACTTCGCACCCATGCCCGACCTTATCCTTGATGAGGTGGTCGTACTTGAGAGCGTACATGCAGCAGGTCCGTGAGCAGTACTCGTGGTAGTTCCTGTCGCGGCTGCCGACGCAGTGGATGATGGCCACACTTTTGGGCAACTCGCCGTTCTTCATCAGGATCTTGCCGCCGGTGGGGCCCACGGCGTTGTTCAGGCGCTCGAACTGCAGGGCCGTGTAGACCTCGGGGAAGCGCCCGAAGCCGTACTCGCGCATGGGGGTCGGGTCCATGGTGTCGTAGCCCGTGGCCAGAACCACGCTGCCGACGTGGTAGACCTCCCGGCGGTCCTGCATGGTGAAGTCGATGGCGCCCGTGGGGCAGGTCTTCTGGCACGCGCCGCACTTGCCCTTGGTGAGCATCTTGCAGTGGTCGCGGTCGATGACGGGCGTGCTCGGCACGGCCTGGGGCGAGTTGCGGTAGATGGCCCGGCGGTGGCCCAAACCTTCCTCGAACTCGCTGACGACCTTGGTCGGGCACTTTTCGAGGCACGCGCCGCAGCCCGTGCAGATGTCCTCACGCACGTAGCGGGCCTTGCGGCGGACGGTGACGGTGTAGTTGCCGACGAAGCCCGAGACCTCCTCGACCTCGGTCCAGGTCAGGAGCTCAATGTTGGGCTCCTGGGCCACGGCGACCATCTTCGGCGTGGAGATGCAGGCCGCGCAGTCCAGAGTCGGGAAGGTCTTGTCGAACTGGGCCATGTGGCCGCCGATGGAGGGCGATTTCTCGACCAGAATGACGCGGTGCCCGGACTTGGCGATGTCGAGGGCAGCCTGAATGCCGGCGATGCCCGCGCCCACGACCATGACGTCGGGCAGGACCTCGACCTCGCGGGAGTGCAGCTCCTGGTGCCGCCCGACGCGCAGCACCGCGGCCTCGACGATGTGCTTGGCCTTGAGGGTGGCCTCGCCCTTGTCGGGGGTCACCCAGGAGCAGTGCTCGCGGATGCAGCAGTGCTGCATGAGGTAGGGGTTGAGACCGGCCCGGGCGCAGGCCTTCTGAAATGTCTTTTCGTGCAGGCGGGGCGAACAGGAGGCGACCACCACCCGGTCCAGCCCGTGCTCGCGGATATCCCGGATGATCATGTCCTGCCCGGGGTCGGAACACATGAACTGATAGTCGCGCGCGACGGCCACGTTCTTCAGGCCCCCGGCGAACCGGGCCACCTCCGGGCAGTCGACCCTGCCCGCGATGTTCGACCCGCAATGACAGACGTACACTCCGATCTTTCTGGCCATGTCATCCCCCTTGTCCCGCGATCACCTGTGGCTTCCGCCGTTGTTCAGTTCCAGGGTCAACTCGCCCACCAGCCGCTTGAGTTTCTCGTTCTCCACGGCAAGATCCGACTGGCTCGGCGGACGCGGCTGCTCCTCGAACACGATGTGGCAGTTCTCCAGAAAATGGTTGCGCCACTTGTAATACAGCCCCGGCCGCAACTCATGGCAGCGGCAGATCTCGTTCACGCAGCCGCCCATGAGTCCTTGAAGCACGATCCGCGCCTTGGTCCTTGCGTCCCACTTGCGTTTCATCCTCATTTCCTCCCGTCAGGGGCCCAGCCGACCCCGGGGTCACGGACCGCTCACCCGGAAAGGAAAACGCATTCACCTTTCCTGAACCACGTTAATTCTATGTCATATCAAGCATATATATCTGTTAAAGAACTCTTTCCCACCACACTGCTGCTCTCTCACATCGTCCCTATGTCATAAAGCATGCCAAATCCATTTTAGTATTCCAGCAAGCCATGATAGATAGAAATATATGATTCAAAACAGGAGAAGACATGGAGAGTGACGCGTGTCATTCATCTCGAAGAAAAATAAATGTCTTGCTTGACGAGACACACGACACATGTATGAGAGAGTCATATCGTCCTACGAGTCTATCCACGCCAACAGGCAATCCGTCACCCTCACCTTGAAAGGGCGAGCCGGGACGAGACAACCGTCTCGCCTCGCAAGACAAACCGACAGGAACAGCCCATGAGCAACATCCTCATCATCGACGCGGACAGGGATCTGGGCCAGGATCTGATGACCGATCTCTCCAAGCGGAGCCTGCACGCCTCCTACAGCGCGAACCTCTCCAGGGGCCTGGCCATGCTCCATGTGGGGGATTTCCGGCTGGTCCTGTTGGGCGAGGAGGCCGGGGACAGGAACACCCTGGAATACCTGTCCACGCTGCGCGAGATCCCGTCGCGCCCGGAGATCATCGTCCTTTCCAGCAGCCGCGACCCGGACGCCGCCGAAGCCGCCATCCGCGGCGGCGCGTGGAACTTCATGCCCAAGCCCGTCAACATGCCGCGCCTCATGGTCCTCGTGGAGCGGGCCCTGGAGTACCACCGCGAACGGCCGGCCAAGAGCGCCCCCGTGTCCCTGCGCCGCGAAGGCATCATCGGCAACAGCCGGCTCCTCAACTCCTGTCTGGACATCGTGGCCGAAGCCGCGGCCTCGGACGTCAGCGTGCTCATCACCGGCGAGACGGGCACGGGCAAGGAGCTCTTCGCCCGGGCCATCCACGCCAACAGCGGCCGGGCAGGGAAGCCCTTCGTCGTCGTCGACTGCGCCGCGCTGCCCGACACGCTGGTGGAGAGCATGCTCTTCGGCCACGAGCGCGGCGCCTTCACCAGCGCCGAAAGCCGATCCGTGGGCCTGATCAGGCAGGCGGACGGCGGCACCCTGTTCCTCGACGAGGTTGGCGAACTGCCCCTTTCGGTGCAGAAGGTCTTCCTGCGCGTGCTCGAAGGCCGCAGCTTCCGGCCCGTAGGCGGAGCGCAGGAGGTGACCAGCAATTTCAGGCTGGTCGCAGCCACCAACCGCGATTTGGAAGCCATGGTCCGCTCCGAGACGTTCCGCCGCGACCTCTACTACCGCCTGCGCGGCATCCGCCTGGAGCTCTCCCCACTGCGCGACCTGCTGGACGACATGAACGACCTCGTCTGCCACTTCATCCGCCGCGCCTGCCAGCGCCAGGGCATCGACAACAAGGGTTCGTCCCCGGATTTCCTGGACACCCTCATGCAGTACACATGGCCGGGCAACATTCGCGAATTGTCCAACGCCATCGACCAGGCCGTGCTGCGAGCAGGCAGCGAACCCATCCTCTACCCCCAGCACCTGTCGCGGAACATCCGCGCCAGCGTGGCCCGGCTGCAGGTCGCCGACCTCCCGCCCCTGGAGGAGAGAACCCCGCCCATGACCAGCCCGGACGACTTCCCCGACCTGCGCACCTACCGCGAAAAGCACCTGGCCGAGCTGGAGACGTGGTATCTCAAGAACCTCATGCTCATCAGCAAGGGCCAGATCGCCGTCGCCTGCCGGCTATCCGGCCTGTCCCGGCCTCGGCTCTACGCATTGCTCAAGGAACGGGGTGTGGAGCGGTGATGACCGCCCTTGCGGAAGCGGTCAAAGTGCGTGTCCCTGGTTGTCATCACGGGCAAAAGATGCAATTGCTCTCGCATACCCCGAATTCGCCCCGCATTCTCAACCCAGGACAGGATGCACCATGGACAGCACGTGGGAAATGCCCCTCGCGACGGCCCTGCAGCCCCTCATCGACGCATCCCCTGAAGCGATCTTCCTCATGTCCCCCGACGGGCGCATTCTGGCGGCCAACGCAGCCATGGGCAGGCGGGTGCACACCCCTGCCGGGGAACTGATCGGCAGAAACGTCTATGATTTCGTCGATACCCACGCCGCGACTCAGCGCAAAACCCACGTCGACAAAGTCCTGACCACGGGAAAACCTGTCGTCTTCCGCGACGAACGCCTCGGCCAAAGCCTCGAACACCATCTCCACCCGGTCCCGGACGCAACCGGCAGGACAGCCTTCGTGGCGGTCTACGCCAGGGACGTCTCGGGCAGCAGGCGCATTGAGGAGGAGCGTCTCAAAAACGAGGCCATCCTCCGGGAGAGCCAGGCTCTGGCGCATGTCGGAGGGTGGGAGTGGGACGCGGCAGGAAACCGGATGTACTGGACCGAGGAGACGTTCAACATCCACGACGTGCCGCCGGAAGAACGCGAACAGGGCACGCCCGACCTCATCCGCAGAAGCATCGAGTGCTACCGCCCCGAAGACAGGGGAGCCATCGCGGCAGCCTTCGAGGCATGCGTCGAAACGGGCCGGCCCTACGATCTCGAATTCCCCCTCACGACCTTCGCCGGGCGCCGGCTCTGGACCCGAACGACGGCCCGGCCCGTCTGGAAAGACGGGCGCGTGTCCAAGGTCGTGGGCAACATCATGGACATAACGGCCCGCAAGAAATCCCAGTCCCTGCTCGAAGCCCGCGTCCGGCTGAGCGAACTGTCCGCCACGCTGGACACCAAGGCCCTGCTCGGGGCCTTCGTCGACGAGGCCGAGGCCCTGACCGGCAGCAGGATCGGTTTCGTCCACTTTGTGGAAAATGATCAGTCGACCCTGGCCCTGCAGACCTGGTCCGCGAGCACCCTCCACCATTTCTGCACGGCCGAGGGCGACGGGCTGCACTACCCCGTCGAGCAGGCGGGCGTGTGGGTCGACGCCATCCGGCAGCGCAAGGCAGTCATCCACAACGACTATGCGAGCCTGCCCCCCGGACATGCGCCCGTGATCCGCGAACTCGTCGTTCCCATCTTCCAGGGAAGCCGCATCGTGGCCGTCTTCGGAGTCGGCAACAAGGACGAGGACTACGACGACCGGGACATCGAACTGGTTTCGACCCTGGGCGGCATGGCCTGGGACATCCTCTCCCGTGCGAAGAGCGAGGAGGCCCTGCGCCAGAGCGAGGAATACCTTGAGGCGATCTTCCGCGTCGCCCCCACGGGCATCGGCGTGGTCAGGAACAGGGTCCTGACGCGGGTCAACGAACGGGTCTGTGAAATGACCGGCTACCGTGAGGAGGAGCTACTGGGCCAGAGCGCGCGCGTGCTCTACCCCACCCAGGAGGACTTCGACTTCGTGGGACGGGAGAAATACCGGCAGATACGGGAGAAAGGCACAGGAGAGCTGGAGACCCGTTGGCAACGCAAAGACGGGGACGTCATCGACGTGCTCATGGCGTCCACCCCGCTGGACAGAAATGACCTCTCCGTCGGGGTCACCTTCACGGCACTGGACATCACCGAACGCAAACGGATTCAGGCAGAACTGGTCCAGGCCAACCTCGACCTGGCCGAAAGCACGGACAGGGCCCGGGATCTCGCAGCTCAGAGCGAGGCGGCGAGCAAGGCCAAGAGCGAGTTCCTGGCCAACATGAGCCACGAGATCCGCACCCCGCTCAACGGGGTCCTGGGCATGCTGCAGCTCATCGAGACGACCGACTTGGACCCCGAACAGCGAGATTATGTGCGCACGGCCATAACCTCCTCGACCCGACTGACGCGACTGCTTTCGGACATCCTCGACATTTCGCGCATCGAATCGGGCAAGCTCGTGCTCTCGGAGACGGATTTCGAGGTCCAGGCTCTCAAGGGCTCGGTGCTCGAACTCTTCGCGCCCATCGCGCGGAAGAAGAACCTGGACCTCCTCTTCCGACTGGCCCCCGGAGTACCCCGGCGTCTCGTCGGTGACGAAACGCGCCTGCGCCAGATCCTCTTCAACCTCGTGGGCAACGCCATGAAGTTCACGCAACGGGGCGCGGTCAGCGTGGAGATATCCCCGCTCCTGCCCCGCTCCGCCTCCGAATGCCGCATCCTGCTGTGCGTGAACGACACCGGGCCGGGCATCCCGGAGAACCGGGTCAAGGACATCTTCGAGCCGTTCGTCCAGGTCGACGGGTCCTACGTGCGTGAACACCAGGGCGCGGGCCTCGGTCTGTCCATCGTGCGGCGCCTGGTGCGGATGATGCGCGGGGATCTGGCCCTGGATTCGACCCTCGGCGAAGGCACGACCATATGCATCTCCCTTCCGCTGCGCGTGCCGCAGGGCAGGATGCCCGTGGCGCAGGACGGACAGGAGGCGGGATGCCCGCTGCCGGCCTGCCGGATCATTCTGGCCGAGGACGATGAGGTCAACCTGTGGGCGGGCCTGAAGATTCTCGAAAAAATGGGACACAGCGTGACGCCGGCCGCCAATGGCCGGGAAGTGCTGGACCATCTGGCCCGGCAGGATTTCGATCTGATCTTCATGGACATACAGATGCCCGTCATGGACGGGGTCGAGACGACCAGAGCCATCCGGCAGGACGAAAGCCTCGGGAACAAGGCCTCGATCCCCATCATCGCCATGACGGCCTACGCCATGACCGGCGACAGGGAGGTCTTTCTCGCGGCAGGCATGAACGACTATCTGGCCAAACCCGTCCGGATGGAAGGAATACGCCAGGTCATGGCGCGCGTTCTGGGAAACGTCCACCGAACCTGAAAACCCCGTGCATGGGTCTTCGCGGCTGAAGCCCGCAGAGGGGACGTCACTCCGGGGCCATGGTGCTGGGCATGGGCGCGGCGACCACCTGCCCCCTGGCGCGCAGCTCGTCCAGGGCTTGAATCTCCACCTCCACGACGACCTTCCTGCCCCGCCGCTCGACGAGCCGGGCCCGCAGCGTCAGTTCCGGGCCCAGGGGCGTGGGCCGCAGAAAATCCACATGAAGCGAGGCCGTGACGTAGCGCTGCGGCCCCTCGCCGTCTCCGGCCGCGGCCGCGGCCGCCGTGGCCACTCCGTGACAGTCCACCAGCGAGGCCAGGAGCCCGCCGTAGACGTAGCCAGGCAGGGCGATGTGCTCGGGCCGGGGCGTGAAGCGCGCGATCCCCTGCTCACCGTCCCAGCGGGACTCGATATGCAGGCCGTGTTCGTTGTTTTTGCCGCAGCCGTAACAGTGGCTGAGATCGTCGGGGTACTGGTGCTGGATAGGGGTGCCGGACATGGAAGGCCTCCTTGGGGAAAGAATGGGGGAAGTGGCGGTCCCGGTCATATAGGCGCTCAGGGAGGCAGTCGGCAAGCGCGTCTCAGGACTCTTCCGGGATCACGTGCAGACGGTCCGGGGCGAAGCCCAGGCTGACCGGGGCCCCGAGTTCCGGAGGGCCGTCGGCCAGGAACTGCCGGTCCAGAGCGGCGGTGAAACGGGCCTGACCGCAGGACACCTCGGCGAACCAGGAAAATCCCTCGTGGCGAACGGCCGCGAGGCTGCCCTGCAGGCTGACCCAGTCCGCTGGGAACGTCCCGCCCGGGGACACGAAGACATCCTCGGGCCGCAAGGCCACGCTGCCCGTGAAGCCTGCGCCGCATACCGCGAAAGACGTTTCCCCGCCAAGGCGGCAGACGCCGTCGACATCCAGGGGGAATATGTTGCGCATGCCCACGAAGGAGGCCACGAAGGATGTGGCCGGCTTGCGGAAGACTTCGCCGACGGTCCCGACCTGTTCCAGACGCCCGTCGCGGATGACCGCGGCCCGGTCGGCCAAGGTCAGGGCGTCCACAAAGTCGTGCGTGACCATCAGGAAGGTCAGTCCCGACCGGCGGTGCAGCGCCTTGAGCTCGGCCCGCAGGCCGTCGCGGAACTGCGGGTCCAGGGAAGACAGGGGCTCGTCCAACAGCACCACATCGGGCCGGCAGGCCAGGGCCCGGGCCAGGGCCACGCGCTGCCTCTCCCCGCCGCTCAGGTGCGCCGGGGAACGCGAGGCCAGCCTGGACAGGCCCAGACGCTCCAGAAGGTCCATAGCCTCGACACGGCCTTCCGCGGCGGGGATGCCGTGATAGCGCTGCCCATAAGTCACGTTCTCGAACACCGTCATGTGCGGGAAAAGCGAATGGTCCTGGTACACCAGACTGACCCTGCGCCGCTCGGGGGGAAGGAAACTGACGTCCTGCCCCGCCACATGGATGCTGCCGGACTGATACTCCGCAAGCCCTGCCACGGATTCCAGCACCAAGGTCTTGCCCGATCCCGTGGGGCCCATGAGGGCGAAAAATTCCCCCGCGCCGACCCCGAAGGTCACGTCCTTGAGGCTGAAACCAGCCAGGCGCAGGCACAGGCCTGAAATGCGGATCATGCCCGCCCCGCGGGGCCGCGCGAGAGCAAACGCAGCAGCACGAAGAAAACGAGGCTGACCAGAATGAGGATGACCGCCACGGGCTGCGAGTACTTCAGGCCGTAGGCGGTGAAGCGCTCGAACATGAGCACCGGCGCGATCATGGGATGGTAGGCCACGATGACCACGGCCCCGAACTCGCTCAGCGCCCGGGCCATGCACATGATCATGCCCACCAGCACGGACCGGCGGCACAGGGGCAGCGTGACGCGGAAGAACGTTTCGCCGGGTCCCGCGCCAAGGGAGCGGGAGACGCGCTCCAGGCGCACGGGCACGCTCTCGAATCCGGCCTTGACCGTGTTGATGTAGAACGGCAGCCCCACGAAGAAGAGAACCATGGTGATGCCAGTGACCGTACCCATGATCTCCACGCCCATCCCACCGAGCATCCGCCCGAACCAGTTGTTGCGGCCGGCCAGGGTCAGGAAAGCGATGCCGATGACCGGATGCGGGATCATGATGGGCAGGTCGATGAGACTCTCCACGACCTTCTTGCCGGGAAACTCCCGTCTGGCCAGGACATAGGCCAGGGGGGTGCCGAAGAACAGCGACAGGACGGCGGCCATGGCCGATGCGCCCATGGACAGGCCCACGGAACGCAGCACATCCGGATCGCGCAGGGTGGCCCACATGCGCTCCGCATCCGGCGAAACCACGGTCCGGGCCAGGGGCACGACGATGAAAAGCAGGACCAGCACGCAGGACAGCGCCAGCCAGGCCTGAAAAACACGTCCGGGAAGGCCTTCTGGGAGGCCTTCCCGGCGCACGCCAGCAGAGGAAAGAGTCATTTATTTCGAGACCTTGACCAAAGTCTTGAGGCCCTGCGGAAGCGCTGCATGCATGCCCTGGGTAGCGACGCTGGCCGGCATGATGGGAGGCTGGCCCTGATCCTTGAGAATCTTCAGGCCCCCGTTCTCATCCAGCAGATAGGCCAGAAAGGCCTCGGCCGCCTCGGGATTGGGCGCGTTCTTGAGCATGGTCACGCCATAGGTGATGGAGCTGCCCTTCATTTCCATGAACGTGCCGGGCTCCTTGCCCGTGACCTTGACCACGGCCGTGGCGTAGAACGGGTCCATGGCGTAGTTGCCCAGGTTGATGTGGTCGTCGAAGGCCACGAACTTGAGCCCGTGCTGGACCGCTACGGACATGTACTCGAAGGCGTAGTCCATGTTTCCGGATTCGAGCATGGAGATGAGCTCGACGGATTTGGGCCGCACATTCTTTTCCGGCCTGTTGGCCAGAATCTTGTCATAGAGGCCGGCCTGGCCCGAGAACTTCTCGGCCAGCTGGACGGTCATGAGGCTGCGGTATCCGCACGGGTCCAGGTTGGGGTCAGAATGCCCCCAAACCACGTCGGGACGCTGCAGGATCTCCGTCCAGTTCTTGTCGTTGATCTCGGCGGCGTATTTGCTCTGGGGCGTGTAGCACAGGACGATCTGGTTGGTGGCGAAACGGGCGTTCCAGCCGGCGAACTCGGGCACGAGCATTTCGTCGATGACCAGGTAGTCGGCCGAAGCCATGATGTCCGCAGGCTTGCCGAGCTCCGTGATCATGCGGGCCAGCTTGGTGCTCCCGCCGGATTCGCGCTGGATGTCGACCTTGGGGTACTTGGCCTCGAAGGCCTTTTCCATGTCCCCGAAAGGCACGGCCAGGCTGCCGGCATGAAAGATGATCAGCTTGCCCGAGGGTTCGGCGCAGACCGGACCGGCCAGAATGAAAACGAAGAGGGCCGCCATCAGGGCTTTGATCGACCAGACACATGTCACGCTGTTCATGAATTACCTCCAGGGTTATGAAATGGCCCTGGAATTATGCCTCGAAAAGCGAATATGTCAACGATGACAGCAAATTCCGTCCAAACAGGTCGGGTTCGCAACACCATGCGCGCAGACGTAAAAAATGCAGCGCCGGTACTTGTCCGATGCTGCATTCACACCCGGTTTCCCGGCTCGTTGCCCTTTCCGGCTCATTTTTTCTGTGCCGAAAGCCAGCCGATGATGGCCGCCTGCTCCTCGGCGCCCACGGCCGGGGCGTTCGGCTTGGCGAGCATCCTGACCACAGTGGTCGACCACGCGGCCTGGTCCTTGACCCCGAAGGCCGCACGCACGCGGGTCAGGTCATGGCATTTCGTACAGGTTTGCTGAACCAGGGCATCGCCGTCGACGGCAAAGGCCCACACGGACACCAGGCACACGGCGATGGCGGTCGCCAACGACAGGTATCTTCTGCGCATCTCGATTCCTCCGGTTGTGATTTACGACTCTGCCCCCTTGTACACCGGGACGGTCGCCGAAGGCAAACGCCAGGCGCTTCGAAGGCGTCAGGCCTTGCGGACCCGGCCCAGGGAAAAGAACACGCCGATGACGCACAGCGCCGCGCAAACGGCGAAGATGATGTGCATGCTGGCCAGAAACTGCGGGACGGTCTCGGGGCTGACCTGCCGCCCGTGCAGCAGGAAGCCGAAGACCACCGTGGCGATGCCCATGGACAGGGACATGCCGAAAGTGCGCATGGTCGCCACCAGGCTGGAGGCGATGCTGTAGTGCCGGGGCTCGACGCTGCCCATGACCACGCTCATGTTGGGCGAGGCGAAGAGCGCGAAACCAAGCCCGAGAAGCGCCAGAATCCCCCCGATGGCCCACAGGGAGGTGTCCGCGCCCACGCCAACCATGCACAGAAGTCCCAGGGCGCACAGCGCCATGCCCAGGCTGGCCATGCCGGCCGCGTTGAACCTGTCCGAAAGAGTTCCCGCCAGAGGGGACAGCAGGCTTTGCACCACGGGCTGGACCACGAGCAGAAGCCCGGCGTTCATAGGCGAAAAGCCCTTGACCACCTGCAGGTAGAGGCTCAGCAAGAAGCCCACGGCGAAGGTGCCGGCGTAGTTGATGAGGGTCGCCAGGCTCGTCAGCAGAAACACGCGGTTGGACGTGAACAGGGACAGTTCCAGCAGGGGATGAACGGCGCGCTTCGAACGCAGCACGAACAACAGGCCCAGGGACGCCGCGCCCGCGAGCAGGGGGAGCCCCTGGGCGGGCCTGGCCAGACCCGTCAGGCCGTTGACGAAACAGACCACGAAGAGCGCGTAGTAGAGACTCCCGAGAGCGTCGAAACGCTCCCCTTCCGCCGGCCGCCACTCGCCCTCGATGCGCATGGCCAGCAGCCAGCAGGCCAGGCCCGGGGGCAGGCTCAGGAAAAAGACGCTGCGCCATCCCGCGAGGTCGGTCATCAGCCCCCCCACCAGCGGCCCCACGGACAGGCCGAGATAGACGCAGGCCACCAGCACGCCCATGACCTTGCCGCGCTCGTTCTTCGGGTAGATGTCCGTCACGATGGCCACGCCCGTGGACAGGATCATGGCCGCGCCCACGCCCTGCACGATGCGCAGCACGACGAGGCTGGCCACGGACCAGGCCAGGGAGGCGCATACGGAAAACACGACGAAGGCCGCCGTGCCCCAGACGAAGGTCCGCCTGCGCCCCCAGATGTCGGCCAGTCGGCCCACGGGGAGCAGGATGGCGGCCAGGGCCAGGATGTAGCTGCCGGCCACCCAGCTCAGTTCCACGGCCGTGGCCTGAAGCTCGGTCTGCACCACGGGCAGGGTGATGCCCACCGCGGACATCATGAACGGGACGAGAAAGCTGGCCATGGACCCGGCGACCAGGGCGGCGGTTCTGCTCTGCATGTTTCCTCCGAATGTCGGGTCTGGTTAGCCTTCCCCCGCCCGCGGGGCAAGCCCGGCAACCGAATGCGCAGCCGACGCAAAATCGGTTGCGTCAGCCCCTTGTTTTCATCTAATCGATGATCTATCGGCAAAGCTCGCAAGGAGGCGAGATGCTCACATCGATGCAACAGATCCGCGACAAGGCCCTGACCCTGCCCGTCCAGACCGTGGCCGTGGCCTGCGCCCACGACACCGAGGCCCTGAAGGCCGTGGCCGAGGCCCACGCCCTGGGTCTGGCCCGCTTCATCCTGGTCGGGGAGACCGACAGAATCCGCCTCCTGGCCGACGGCATGGGGCTCGACCTTTCCAGCTTCGAACTCGTGGACGCCCGCGGCGAGGCCGCCGGGGCGGCGGCCACGGTGCAGGTTGTGGCATCCGGCCAGGCCCGGATCCTGCTCAAGGGGTTCGTGGACTCCTCCGTCCTCTTCAGGGCCGTGCTCGACCGCGACACGGGACTGCGCAACGGGAGCACCGTCAGCCATACCGTTGTCATGGACATGCCCGGCTTCGACAAGCTCTACCTCCTGACCGACGCGGCCATGATCATCAAGCCCGACCTCGAAACCAAGCGCCAGATCGTGCTCAACGCCGTGAAGGTGGCACGCGCCCTGGGCAACCCGGACCCCGTGGTCGGCGTGCTGTGCGAGTCCGAGAAGGTCAACCCGAAGATGCCCGCCACCGTGGACGCGGCGGCCCTGGTCGAGATGAACCGCGACGGCCGCCTGCCCGGCTGCCGCGTGGGCGGCCCCTACGCCCTGGACAACGCCATCAGCGAGCGCGCCGCCCGCCACAAGGGCATGGACGACCCCCTGGCCGGCCAGGCCGACATCCTCCTGGCTCCGGACCTGGCCGCAGGGAACATCTTCTACAAGAGCCTCATGTACTTCGCCCACGCCCGCTCGGCCGGGGTGGTCATGGGCACCAAGGCCCCGGTGCTCCTCAACTCCCGGGCCGACTCCCACGAAACCAAGATCAACGCCGTGGCTCTGGGCGTGCTCATGGCCGCGGCCAAGGCGGAGGGCGTCGCGTGACTCAACGCATCCTGGCCATCAACCCCGGCTCCACCTCCACCAAGATCGCGGTCTTCACGGGCGGCACCCCCGTCTTCGTCGAGACCATCCGCCACGACGCCATGGAACTGGCATCCTTCGGCAGCGTCATGGACCAGGAAGGGTACAGGCGGGACCTCATCCTGGCCGCACTGCACCGGCACGGCCTCGCCGTCGCCGACCTGGCGGCCGTCATCGGGCGCGGCGGGCTCATGCGGCCCATCTCCGGCGGCACCTTCGCCGTGAACGTGGCCATGCTGGACGACCTGCGCTCGTGCCGCTACGGCACCCACGCCTCCAACCTCGGCGCCATCCTGGCCCGCGACCTGGCGGATGAGGCCGGCATTCCCGCCCTCATCGCCGACCCGGTGGTCGTGGACGAGTTGAGCCCCCTGGCCCGCTATTCCGGGCATCCGGACATTTCCCGGCGCAGCATCTTTCACGCCCTGAACCACAAGGCCGTGGCCAGGATGACGGCAGCCGAACTGGGGCGCCCCTACGAGGACCTGCGCCTGATCGTGGCCCACATGGGCGGCGGCGTGTCCGTGGGCGCCCACGACCGCGGGCGCGTGGTCGACGTCAACAACGCCCTGGACGGCGACGGTCCTTTCTCGCCCGAGCGCAGCGGCGGCCTGCCCGCCGGGTCCCTGGTGGACTGGTGCTTCGCGCCAGGCGCGGACGAGGCCGAAATACGGCGCCGGATCACCGGCCGGGGCGGTTTCCTGGCCTACCTGGGTACGGCCGACGGCCTGGAGGTCGACCGGCGCGTGGCGGCCGGCGACGAGAGGGCCCGCGAAGTGCGTGAAGCCATGGCCTACCAGGTGGCCAAGGAGATCGGGGCCATGGCGGCCGTGCTCGAAGGCCGCGTCGACGCGATCATCCTCACGGGCGGCCTGGCACATGACGGGGACCTGGTCGACATCGTCTCCCGCAGGGTCTCCTTTCTGGCCAAGATCATGGTCCATGCCGGCGAGGACGAGATGGGCGCCCTGACTCGGGCCGCCCTGCGCGCCCTGGACGATCCCGGGACGATCCGGACCTATCCGGCCTGAGCCGGGTCGGGCGCGCCGGGCACGGCAACAGGCAGCGTTCCTTTTGCGCCCTTTTCGATATTTCCCCCTTTCCCCCAACACCGTTCTGCGTTAGGAATTCTTCTCGAATACTCCCCGCCCATCCAGGAGCACGACATGACTGCGAAGATCACGTGGGACTCATCCTTCGAAACCGGCATCAGCGCGGTGGACGCCCAGCACCTGAGACTGGTCGAGATCATCAATTCCCTTGTCGACGCCATCGGCCACGCCGACAAGAACACCCTCAAGGGCATCGTCGAGCAGCTCAAGGAGTACGCGCAGTACCATTTCCGGACCGAAGAGAAGATCATGGCGGAGTCGAACTATGCCGGACTGGCCGAGCACCGCGACGAGCACGCCATGTTCGTGGACCAGATCCTGCTCTTCGACCTCGACGTCATCCTGGCGTCCGAGGGGCTGGCCTGGGACATGCTCCATTTCCTGCGCGGCTGGCTGACCAACCACATCCTCGTCGTCGACAAACGGTTTTCGACGCAGTTGCAGGCGTAGCGACCCTTTCGTCCCGATGGACCATCCGCCTCCAGCCCGCTCCGGCCCCAGCCCCGGATGCGGCTTCCCCAAGGACTGCCCCTCCCATCCGGAGCATGCCCCATGAGACTGCTGTTTCTTCTCCTTCTTCTGGCCGGCTGCCGCGCCTTCACCCCCGAACCGGCTCCGCAGGCCGTCCTGCCGCAGGCCTACCGCGTGGAGGCCGGAGACCGTGCCGTGCCCGAAGCGTGGTGGAGGGAACTCGGCAGCCCGGAACTCGACGCCCTCATGGACGAGGCCTTCCACTCGGCCCCGGACCTGCGCACGGCCCTGGCCAGGCTGGACCAGGCCCGCGCCGCCGCGGCCAGAACGGGGGCCGCGCTGTGGCCGTCCGTGACCGCCGACGGCGATGCGGCCCGCAACTGGTCCAGGATCAGGCAACGGAACGTGGTCGAAGCCGACGCCTACGGATTGGGCCTGGCCGCGAGCTACGAGCTGGACCTCTGGGGGCGGGTGCGCTCTCTGCGCAGCGCCGACAGTCTTGCGGCCGAAGCCAGTCTTGAGGACCTCCGCACCGCGGTACTGTCCCTGAGCGGCGAGATCGCCGAGGCCTGGGTGGGCCTGTGCTCGGCCCGCGAGCAACTGGCCATCCTCGAAGCCCAGCAGCGCACCAACGCGGACATCGAGTCCGCCCTGAGCCTGCGTTTCGCCAATTCCCTGGCTTCGGCCCTGGACGTGCTGCAGCAGCGCGAGGCCGTGGCCGAGAACACCACGCGCATCATCGCCGTGCAAGCCGAGGCGGCGCGCCTGGAGAACAGGCTGCACCTGCTCCTGGGCAAGGCCCCGGGGAGCCTCGACCTTTCCGCCGCCGCCCGCCTGCCGCAGGCTCAGCCCTTCCCCGACACGGGCCTGCCGGCCGATCTGCTGCGCGACAGGCCCGACATCCGCGCCTCCTGGCGGCGGCTCATGGAAGCGGGCTGGAACGTGGCGGCGGCCAGGGCCGACCGCATGCCGGCCCTGCGCCTGTCCGGCCGCTTCGAGCAGAATGGGGACGACGTGGGGCGCATTTTCGACAACTGGCTCGCCAACCTGGCCGCGTCCCTGACGGCGCCCATCTTCGACGGAGGCGCACGCGCGGCCGAGGTCGAGCGCCAGCGGGCCGTACGGGACGAACGGTTGGCCGCATACGAGAAGGCCGTCTTCACGGCCTTGTCCGAGGTGGACACTGGCGTAAGCGACGTGCTCAAGCAGTCCGACCTCATCGACGCCCTGGACCTCCAGCTCGAGGCCGCGCGCTCGGCCCTGCAGAGCGCCAGGGTCCGCTACGGCAACGGTGTTCTCGAATACGACACCGTGCTTTCCCTGCTGCTCAAGGTCCAAAGCCTCGAACGCACCAGAATCCAGGCCAAGGCCTCCCTGCTGAACTTCCAGACCGGCCTGTGCCGGGCCCTGGGCAGAGGCTGGCGGCAGGCCTTCCCCGACCAGACCGCAACCACGGAACCGGACGCGTCATGATCATCCCCGAGTGCGACAGCTCAAGGCCCCTGCCTTCCAAGGTCAGGATCGTCATCGTTCTCCTGGCCGTTCTCGTCATCGGCGCCGGAGTCTTCACCGCCGTCCGCTTCATCCAGACCCGGCCCAAGCCGCCCCAGCGTCCGCCGGCGGTCATCGCGCCTCTGGTCGAGGTCATGACCGCCAAGGCCGGGCCGGAAACGGTCGTGGTCCGCGCCATGGGGACCGTGGTCCCGTCGCGCCGGACGCTCATCCGGCCCGAAGTGTCCGGCGTGGTGCGGGAGGTGTCCCCGGATTTCCTGCCCGGCGCCACCGTGAAGGCCGGAGCGCCGCTCCTGCGTCTGGAAACCGAGGACTTCCGCCTGGCCGTGAGCGCCCGGCAGGCCGACCTGGACAGCGCCCGGGCGGCCCTGGACCTCGAACTCGGGTACCAGCAGGTCGCACGGCACGAACTCGAATTGCTGCAGAAATCCGGCAAAGCCCTGGAGGACCCGAACCTGGCCCTGCGCAAACCGCAGCTGGCCCAGGCCAGGGCCAAGGTCCTGCAGGCCGAAACGGCGCTGGACCAGGCCCGGCTCGACCTGAAGCGCACGACCGTGGCCGCGCCGTTCACGGCTCTGGTGCTCGACAAGCAGGTGGAGATCGGGTTCCGGATCGGACCGACCGACACCCTGGCCACCCTGGTCGACGCAAGCGAGTACTGGGTCGAGACGACGCTGCCCATGGACCGTCTGCCCTGGGTTTTCCTGCCGGAAAAGGGCAAGCCCGGTTCCTCCGTGCTGGTCCGCTCCCAGGCCAGCGGCGCCCAGCGCGAAGGGCGCATCCTGCGCCTGCGCGGCGACCTGGAGGACCAGGGCCGCCTGGCCCGCGTGCTGGTCAGCCTGCCGCGCCCCCTGGAGACATCGCCCGCGCCTATCCTGCTGGGCGAGTATGTCCGGCTGGACATCGAGGGCAAACGCCTCGATCAGGTCGTGCGTCTGCCGCGCTCGGCCCTGCGCGAGAACGACACGGTCTGGGCCGTACAGAACGGCACCCTGGACATCCGGCCCGTGGACGTGGCCTGGCGCGACACCGAAACCGTGCTGGTGGAAAGCGGGCTCGCGGCGGGCGACGTCATCGTGACCAGCGAACTGGCCACCCCCATCCAGGACATGCCCCTGACCCTGGCCCAGGGCGCGGGAAACTGAGCCATGCGCGACAGGATACAGCACGGCGCCATCGCCTGGATGGCCTCCAACCCGGTGGCCGCCAATCTGATCATGCTCATCTGCCTGGTCGGCGGCTTCATCATGAGCACGCAGATCAAGCAGGAGGTTTTTCCGGAGTTCGAGTCCGACATCGTGACCGTGACGGTGCCCTACCCCGGCGCCAGCCCCGAGGAAGTCGAGAAGGGCATCGTCCTGGCCATCGAGGAACGGGTCACGGGCCTGGACGGCGTCAAGAAGGTCACGTCCTCATCCGTGGAGGGCGCGGGCACGGTCACGGTGGAGGCCCTGGCCGGAGCCGACGTCGAGCGCCTGGCCCAGGACGTCAAGAGCGAGGTGGACCGCATCACCTCCTTCCCCGAGGACGCCGAGACCCCGGCCGTGGTCATCGCCTCCAACCGGCGCCAGACCATGTCCGTGGCCGTGTACGGGGCCATGGACGAACGGGTGCTGCGCGAAGTGGCCGAGACCGTGCGCGACGAACTCCTCCAGGATCCCGAAATCACCCAGGTGGACTTCAGCGGCGTGCGCGACCTGGAAATCGCCGTGGAAATCCCCGAGGCAAAGCTGCGCGCCCACGGCCTGACCCTGCGGCAGGTGGCCGACATCATCGGCCGTTCGGCCCTGGAACTCCCCGGCGGCAGCGTCAAGACCGACCAGGGCGAAATCCTGGTCCGGGTCAAGGACCGGCGCGACCTGGGCACCGAATTCGCCTCCCTGCCCATCGTCACCACGCCCGAAGGTTCCATCGTCCGTCTGGAGGACCTGGCCACCGTGACCGACGGCTTCGAGGACACGGACCTCTTCGCCCGCTACAACAACCAGCCCGCCGTACTGCTCAACATCTACCGCGTGGGCGACCAGACGCCCATCTCCGTGTCCGACGCGGTGCAGCGGCACATGGAACGGCTGGAGAGGATGCTGCCGCCGGGCGTGCATCTGGCCAAGCGCAACGACAGCTCCGACGTCTTCCGCCAGCGCATGGACCTGCTGACCCGCAACGGGATCATGGGCCTGGGCCTGGTCTTTCTGCTCCTGGCAGTATTCCTGGAGATCCGCCTGGCCTTCTGGGTCAGCATGGGCATCCCCATCTCCATCATGGGGTCCTTCCTGGTGCTGCCCGCCTTCGGTGTGAGCTTCAACATGGTCTCCATGTTCGCCTTCATCATCACGCTGGGCATCGTGGTCGACGACGCCATCGTGGTCGGCGAAAACGTCTACCAGCAGCAGGAGCGCGGCCTGACCGCCCTCAAGGCCGCGACCAAAGGCGCGCGCAACGTCGTGGTGCCGGTGACCTTCTCGGTCCTGACCAACGTTGTGGCCTTCATGCCCATGTTCTTCGTGCCGGGCACCATGGGCAAGATCTTCTGGGCCGTGCCGGCCGTGGTGGTCAGCGTCTTTCTCATCTCCCTGGTGGAGAGCCTCTTCGTCCTCCCGGCCCACCTCGGGCACCAGAAGGCCGGCGGGAAATCATGGTTCAGCGTCGTGCACAAGGCGCAGGCCCGGTTCAGCGCCGGATTCCTGAACGCGGTCAGGTCCTTCATCGCCCCATTGCTCCTGTGGACCATCCGACTGCGCTACCTGACCCTGGCCATGGCCGTGGCCGTGCTGGCGGGGACGGTCGGGTACGTGGCCAGCGGACGCATGGGCATGGTCATGTTCCCGCGGGTTGAGTCCGACTTCGCCTACGTCGAGGTGGCCATGCCCTTCGGCGCCCCCGTGGCCAGAACCGAGGCGGCCATCGACCGCATGGTCCGCATGGCGACGGAACTGGCCGCGGAAAACGGCGGCGAAGCCCTCGTGGAGGGAGTCTACTCCCAGGTCGGAACCAGCAACGGCGGGCACGAGGGCTCGGTGCGGGTCTTTTTGACTCCCCCGGAACGGCGGCCGATGGGCACCGCGGAATTCACCCGCCGCTGGCGGGAGCGCGTGGGGCCCATTGCCGGGGCCGAGTACGTCAAGTTCGAATCCGACCGCGGCGGACCGGGCTCAGGGGCGGCGCTGACCGTGGAGCTTTCCCACCGCTCCACGGACATTCTCGAACGTGCCGGGCAGGAGCTGGCCCAGGCCCTGACCAAGTACGCCCAGGTTTCGGACATCGACGACGGCTTTTCGGCCGGCAAGGTGCAGCTCGACGTGCGCATCCGGCCCGAGGGGCGCAGCCTCGGCCTGACGTCCCAGGACGTGGCCAGACAGATCCGGGCCGCGTTCTTCGGGGCCGAGGCCCTGCGCCAGCAACGCGGCCGCAACGAGATCAAGGTCATGGTCCGCCTGCCCAAGGACCAGCGCATCTCCCTGCAGAACATCGAGGACTTCCTGGTCCGCACGCCGGCGGGCACGGACGTGCCCCTGCGGGAGGTGGCCGACGTGGCCACGGGCCGCTCCTACACCAGCATCGACAGGAGGGACGGCCGCCGCGTCATCTCCGTCACGGCCGACGTGAACCCGCCCTCCGAGGCGGCCGGCATCCAAGACGTCCTCAAGGACACGTACCTGCCGCAGCTGCGGGACCGCTACCAGGGCCTGGAGTTCAGCTTCGAAGGGCAGCAGGCCGACATCCAGGAAGGCGTCAAGGCCCTGCTCTTCGGCCTGGGCATGGCCAACCTCTGCATCTTCGCCCTGCTGGCCGTGCCGCTGAAGAGCTATGTCCAGCCGCTGATCATCATGTCGAGCATCCCCTTCGGCATCGTCGGGGCCGTGTTCGGGCATCTGATCATGGGCTACAGCATGAGCCTCGTCTCCCTCTTCGGCATCGTCGCCCTCACGGGCGTGGTGGTCAATGACTCCCTGGTGCTCATCGACTGCGCCAACGGCAAGCGCCGTCTCGGCGAGGCGGCCCTCAGTTCCATACACGGAGCGGCAGTGGAGCGCTTCCGCCCCATCCTGCTGACCACGGTCACGACCTTCGGCGGGCTCGCGCCCATGATCTGGGAAACATCGCGGCAGGCGCGCTTCCTCATCCCCATGGCCCTGTCCCTGGGGTTCGGCATCGTCTTCGCGACGTTCATCACTCTCGGGATCGTGCCTTCGCTGTACATGGTCCTGGAAGACATCAAGCGCTTCGGGCGACGCCTGCGCGCATAGGAGGCGGAAATGGAAATAGGGGTGATCGTCCTTCTGGCCGCAGCCGGAGCCGCGCTGGCCTGGTTCTGGATGGACGGGGTGGTCAGCGGAGACCGCCGCATGAGCCACAGGCCCTGAGGGGCGCGGCAGCCTCTTCCGGAGGAAGGGGAAAAGGAAGAAGAGGTTTCGACTTCTGACAAGCGTTGAATAGGACAGGAAGCATGGATCCCCGCCTCCGCGGGGATGACGCTCCTGCAGTGCGGCAATCCCGGGTTCTATTCCGGGACCGCCATGACGCAACGTCACGGTGTCATCCCCGCGAAGGCGGAAATCCATGCCCTGAAAGCCGCTCGCAAAAACTTCGGTTTCCGCAATCGCCTCTGACCCTGCGTGAGAGGGCGACCCCTCAACGACTGTGCGGCCCCGCCTGCAATCTGCCACATCATCACGAAGCAGTGTCCCCTCACGGCGGAAGGCAAAAAAAAACCCTGCCGGAGCAGGGTTTCATGGCTCAGATCGACGCGACTACCATCTGGGCCGACGTTCACGCTCGGGACGCGGACGGGCTTCGTTGACCTTCAGGGAACGTCCGCCGTAATCGGCGCCGTCCAGGGCGGCGATGGCCTCTTCGGCGCCGCTCTCCATCTCCACGAAACCAAACCCGCGGGCTCTGCCTGTCTCACGGTCGGAAATGAGTTTCACATTGGCAACCTGGCCGTAGGTGGCAAACAGGTTTTCCACGTCCTGCTCGGTGGCACTCCAGGGCAGGTTTCCGACATAAATGTTCTTCGACATGATGCACTAGTCTCCTGTAAAAAAAACTGAACAATCCAGGTTGAGTCTCCCATCGGATCGTCGCGCCTTTGGGCCAAACCCCTTCCCGTCACCTCGTACCACGCACCAGCCGGATGGCTGATACATGGCTGTGGAAAATACGTGCTTTACACTAAAGAGGCAAGAGTTTCTTTGAAAAAGGGGAACAATTGCCGCTCTCTTTTCAACGCTGCCCGTTGCCTGTATCTCCATGTCCCCGGCAAACTCGTTTTGCTTGTAAAAGATAACGATATTCATTATTGAATTCCATGACCATGGACACCCTCTCAGGCACACTTTTCGCCATCAAGCGCTACGCCCTGCACGACGGCCCCGACCTGCGCGTCACCGTCTTCCTCAAGGGCTGCCCCCTGTCCTGCGCCTGGTGCCACAACCCCGAAGGCATGCGCCCGGCCGTGCAGATGCTGAGCCTACCCGGCCGCTGCGTGGGCTGCGGCGAATGCCTGACGGCCTGCCCCAGCGGCGCCCTCTCGGCCGGACAAGGCGCCGTGGAGCGAGATGCCAAAGCCTGCACGGCCTGCGGGACCTGCGCCGAGGTCTGCCCGGCACTGGCCCACGAGGCCTTGGGCAGGCGCTGGACCGTGGCCGAAGTCATGGCCGAGATCGAGAAGGAACTCCCCTTTTTCGCGGACAGCCAGGGCGGCGTGACCTTCTCCGGCGGCGAGCCCCTGGCCCAGCCCGATTTCCTCGAAGAACTCCTGCTGGCCTGCGGCCGCCTCGGCGTGCACCGCGCCGTGGACACCAGCGGCTTCGCGGCACCCAAAACCGCGCTGCGCATCGCCCGCCACACGGACCTCTTCCTCTTCGACCTCAAGCACATGGACCCGGCCGCACACCGCCACGCCACGGGCGTGGACAACGCCCCCATCCTCGCCAACCTCCATCTCCTGGCCGAGGCCGGAGCGCGCGTCCAACTGCGCCTGCCCCTCATACCTGGCTTCAACGACGGCGATGAAAACCTGCGGCAGACAGGCCGCCTGGCCGTCTCCCTGCCGGGCGTGGACGGCATCGACGTGCTGCCCTACCACGCCACGGCCAAAGGCAAGTACGCCAAGCTCGGCCTCCCCTACCCCGGGGCCGACATCCCCGCCGCCGACCCGCGACAAACGGAGCGGGCCGCGGAAATCTTGCGCAACTGCGGGCTTCGGGTCCGCATCGGAGGATAGATGAACGACAGGATCGCCCGCCTGCGCCGGGAAAGCTTCGAGACCGAGCCCTCCATCTCCATCGAGCGCGCCCTCCTCGAAACGGCCTTCTACCGCGAGAACTACGGCACATGTTCCCTGCCCGTGCTGCGCGCCATGGTCTTCAAGGACCTCTGCGAAAAGAAGACCCTCTGGCTCGGCGACGGCGAGCTCATCGTCGGCGAACGCGGCCCGCGGCCCAAATGCGTGCCGACCTTCCCCGAGCTGACCTGCCACTCGGCCGAGGACCTGCGCGTGCTGAACTCCCGGCCCATGACCCGCTACCACGTGTCCGAGGAGGACATCGCCGCCTACGAGCGCGAGGTCATCCCCTACTGGACGGGGCGGTCCATGCGCGACCGCGTCTTCTCCCAGGTGCCCGCCGAGTGGCGCGCAGCCTACGAGGCCGGCCTCTTCACCGAATTCATGGAGCAGCGCGCCCCGGGCCACACGGCCCTGGACGGTACCATCTACTCCACGGGCATGCTCGACTTCAAAACGCGCATCGCCGACCGCCTGGCCCGCCTGGACTACCTGCACGACCCCCTGGCCTCGGACCGCGCCGAACAGCTCCGGGCCATGGACATCGCCTGCGACGCGGCCATCGTCTTCGCCGAACGCCACGCCGACCTGGCCTGGGAAAAGGCCAAGACCGAAGCCGACCCGGCCCGCAAGGCCGAACTGCTGCGCATCGCCGAGGTCTGCCGCCGCGTCCCTGCCCACGCCCCGCGAAACTTCTGGGAAGCCCTGCAGATGTACTGGTTCGTGCACCTGGGCACCATCACGGAACTGAACGGCTGGGACGCCATGACCCCCGGCCATCTGGACCAGCACCTCGCCCCCTTCTACGAGCAGGGTCTGGCCGACGGCACCCTGACCCGCGAGTCGGCCAAGGAGCTGCTCTGCTGCCTGTGGATCAAGGTCAACAACCACCCCGCCCCGCCCAAGGTCGGCGTCACGGCCAAGGAGAGCGGCACCTACAACGACTTCACCAACATCAACCTCGGCGGCCTCAGGCGTGACGGCTCCGACGGCGTGAGCGAGGTCTCCTACCTCATCCTCGAGGTCGTGGACGAACTGCGCCTCCTGCAGCCCCAGACCAGCGTCCACGTCAGCCAGAAGACCCCAGACGCCTTCCTCAAGGCCGCCGCCCGCGTCATCAAGAACGGCTACGGCTACCCGTCCGTCTTCAACACCGACGCCGTGGTCATGGAGCAGATCCGCGTCGGCAAGACCGTCGAGGACGCCCGCGAGGGCGGCTGCTCGGGCTGCATCGAGACCGGCGCCTTCGGCAAGGAAGCCTACATCCTGACCGGCTACCTGAACGTGCCCAAGGTCCTGGAACTGGCCCTGAACGACGGCCGCGACCAGCTCACCGGCCGCCAGATCGGTCCGCACACCGGCGACCCGCTCGCCTTCGCATCCTTCGAGGACCTCTACGCCGCCTTCACCCGCCAGCTCCAGTGGGTCGTGGACCTCAAGGTCCGCGTCAACAACTACATCGAACGCATGTACGCCGCCCACTCGCCCGCGCCCTTCCTGTCCACGGTCATCCACGACTGCATCGAAAAGGGCCTGGACTACTACAACGGCGGGCCGCGCTACAACACCAACTACATCCAATGCTGCGGCATCGGCACCGTCACCGACAGCCTCTCGGCCATCAAGACCCACGTCTTCGACACCACCGCCGTACCCATGGACCGGCTCCTCACATCCCTGCGCGCCAACTTCGACGGCGCCGAGGCCCTGCGCCTCAAGCT
Organism: Desulfomicrobium salsuginis; assembly: GCF_054657795.1. Taxonomy (NCBI): domain Bacteria; kingdom Pseudomonadati; phylum Thermodesulfobacteriota; class Desulfovibrionia; order Desulfovibrionales; family Desulfomicrobiaceae; genus Desulfomicrobium; species Desulfomicrobium salsuginis. The sequence continues at coordinate 1,892,170 of NZ_BAAHYA010000002.1, forward strand.
CTGGAACAAGACCCCCTTCTTCGGCAACGACGACGACCGCGCCGACGACATCATGCGCCGCGTCTACGACTCCCTCTTCACCGCCATCGACGGCCGCCCCAACACCAAGGGCACGGCCTACCACCTGAACATGCTCTCCACCACCTGCCACGTCTACTTCGGCAAGATGCTCGGCGCCTCGGCCAACGGACGCCTCGCGCACCTGCCCGAGTCCGACGGCACCTCGCCCTCCCACGGCGCGGACCGCAACGGCCCCACCGCCGTGGTCAAGTCCCTGTCCAAAATGGACCAGATCAAGTCCGGCGGCACCCTCCTCAACCAGCGCTTCCTCCCCGACGTCCTCAAAACCGACCAGGACCTCGACAAGCTCTGCCGCCTCATCCGCACCTACTTCCGCCTGAACGGCCACCACATCCAGTTCAACGTCGTGGACACCGAAACCCTGCGCCACGCCCAGGCCAGCCCCGACGAATACCGCAGCCTCCTCGTCCGCGTGGCCGGCTACAGCGACTACTTCGTCGACCTCGACCTCGACCACCAGGAGGAGATCATCCGGCGGACCGAGCAGGAGATGGCGTAGGAGATCCCTCCGGCGGGCCTCTTCTCGGCCGCCAACCGCCTGAAGTCGTTCATCTACTCTGGAAAATTTACTGAACTTGACGTACACAACTGGAAAATTTGCTGAACTTGACGCACAAACATTGAAATGAATGCCGAAAGGGATTTCGCGGCAAGAACTGTCTTGATTCTCCCCCTGCCAAGGGGGAGTACCCGAAGGGGGAGGGGGTATTCCCCTGAACCGACACGTCAGGTCAGAGCAAGAAGCAACCACCCCGCCCTTCGGGCACCCCTCCTTGGCAGGAGGGGAGTTGGAGCGGCTACTGTCCGATCTTCATGCTTTGTGCGTTCGCGACCTCCGATGAGTTTTGGCGGGCCTATTCTCGGTCGCAAACGGCTTGAGCTGATCCATCATGCCGTGGAAAATTTGCTGAACGTGACGCACAAACATTGAAATGAATGCCGAAAGAGATTGCGCGGCAAGAACTGTCTTGATTCTCCTCCTGCCAAGGGGGAGTACCCGAAGGGGGAGGGGGTATTCCCCTGAACCGGCACGTCAGGTCAGAGCAAGAGGCAACCACCCCGCCCTTCGGGCACCCCTCCTTGGCAGGAGGGGAGTTGGAGCGGCTACTGTCCGATCTTCATGCTTTGTGCGTTCGCGACCTCCGATGAGTTTTGGCGGGCCTATTCTCGGTCGCAAACGGCTTGAGCTGATCCATCATGCCGTGGAAAATTTGCTGAACGTGACGCACAAACATTGAAATGAATGCCGAAAGAGATTGCGCGGCAAGAACTGTCTTGATTCTCCCCCTGCCAAGGGGGAGTACCCGAAGGGGGAGGGGGTATTCCCCTGAACCGGCACGTCAGGTCAGAGCAAGAGGCAACCACCCCGCCCTTCGGGCACCCCTCCTTGGCAGGAGGGGAGTTGGAGCGGCTACTGTCCGATCTTCATGCTTTGTGCGTTCGCGACCTCCGATGAGTTTTGGCGGGCCTATTCTCGGTCGCAAACGGCTTGAGCTTACCCATCATGCCGTGAAGAATTTGCAGAACTTGACGCACACAACTGGAAAATTTGCTGAACTTGACGCACAAACATTGAAATGAATGCCAAAAGGGAGTGCGCGGCAAGAACTGTCTTGATTCTCCCCCTGCCAAGGGGGAGTACCCGAAGGGGGAGGGGGTATTCCCCTGAACCGGCACGTCAGGTCAGAGCAAGAGGCAACCACCCCGCCCTTCGGGCACCCCTCCTTGGCAGGAGGGGAGTTGGAGCGGCTACTGTCCGATCTTCATGCTTTGTGCGTTCGCGACCTCCGATGAGTTTTGGCGGGCCTATTGTCGGTCGCCAACTGCTTGAGGTTACCCGTCATGCCTTGAACAGAACTTGACGCACACAACTCAACGCAAAACACTGCCTCCTGCGGCTAGGGGACGCGTCCCCTGCACCCCGTCCACGTTCTTCCCAACCTCACGCACCGCCACAAGCGTGTCGGCATGGTCCGGGCCGGGGCTGTCGCCCGTCCGACTGAGCCAGGCATCGTTTGCTTCCCGGCCGCTACCGAACCAAACACCGCAACCCCGCCAAATCGCAAGGCCGGGAAGCATTACGAGGCCCGCGAAGAAGTTCCGGCAGCCCCGGCCCGGACCGCGCCGACACGCGCCCCCCGCACATGACGCAACAACACCACCTCCACCGAACAAAGGCCCCACAACTGTTCCTCTCATCGAACTACTCATTCCTTCCAGAACAACAAACGTCCGCTTTTCAGCCATTCATCTTGCATTTTCCCGGTTTTTGGCCGATGCAAACAAGGATTTTCCGCCATACCGGCTGACCCAACCGTTTTTCATCCATCATCCGCAAGGAGGCTCCATGAAACGCATTCTGCTTTTCGCCGCCCTGGTCCTGGCCCTGTGCGCGACCACCGCGTCGGCCAAGAAACTGATCGTGGCCACGGACACCAATTTCCCGCCCTTCGAGTTCAAGGACCCTGAATCCGGCAAGCACACCGGCTTCGACGTGGAGCTCTGGGACGCCATCGCCAAGGAAATCGGGGCGGAATACGACCTCCAGCCCATGGACTTCAACGGCATCATCCCCGGCCTGCAGTCCGGCCAGCTCGACGTGGGCATCGCCGGCATGACCATCAAGCCCGAACGCGCCGAGGTCGTGGACTTCTCCGACCCCTACTACAACGCGGGCCTGCTGATCCTGGTCAAGGCCGACAACAACGACATCACCGACGTCAAGGGACTGGCCGGCAAGGTCGTGTCCACCAAGCTCGGCACCACCAGCGAAGACTTCGCCAAGAAGGAAGCCGGCGCCAAGGAAGTCAAGCTCTTCCCCAACAATGACGCCATGTTCATGGAACTCCTGGCCGGCGGCGCCGACGCCGTCATCTTCGACTCCCCTGTCGTGTCCGAGTTCATGCGCACCGCCGGCAAGGGCCAGGTCAAGGTCGTCGGTCCCCTGTACATGGGCCAGTCCTACGGCATCGCCTTCCCCAAGGGCAGCGACCTGGCCGCCAAGACCAACGCCGCCCTGAAGAAGCTCAAGGACAGCGGCGCCTACCGCGAACTGTACATCAAGTGGTTCGGCACCGAGCCCAAGTAAGCCCCGCACATCATCCCCGGAGGCAGGCACAGGCCTGCCTCCGTTCCGAGACATCCATGGCCTTCCAGTTCGAACCTAGCGTAGTCGTCGACACCCTGCCCATGCTCATGCGCGGCGTCTGGTACACCATCTACCTGACCGTGGGCGGACTCTTTTTCGGATTTCTCCTCGGCGTGACCGTCGGCCTGATGAAGATCGCCCGGCCCTGGCTGGCGCGCAAGGTCGCCGGGACCTACGTCGAACTCATCCGCGGCACGCCCATGCTGGTCCAGGCCATGTTCCTCTACTACGGCGTGCCCATGGCCGTGGGCATCCGCATCCCGCCGCTCATGGCCGGCATCATCGTCATCGCCGTCAACTCCGGCGCCTACATCGCCGAGATCGTGCGCGGCGCCATCCAGTCCATCAACGTCGGCCAGACCGAGGCCGGACGCTCCATCGGCCTGACCCGGGCCCAGACCATGCGCTACATCATCTGGCCCCAGGCCTTCAAACGCATGATCCCGCCGCTGGGCAACCAGTTCATCATCAGCCTCAAGGACACGTCGCTGCTCATGGTCATCGGCGTGGGCGAGCTGCTGCGCACGGGACAGGAGATCGTGGCCGTCAACTTCCGGGCCTTCGAGGTCTACATGGCCGTGGCCATGGTCTACCTCGTCATGACCATGAGCATCGCCAAGGCTCTGAAAATGCTGGAAAACAGATTGATCAACAGGACGAAGCGGGCATGATCGAGATCAGGAATCTGCACAAGAGTTTCGGGGACCTGGAAGTCCTCAAGGGCGTCGACCTGACCGTGAGCGCCGGCGAAGTGGTCTGCATCATCGGGCCCTCGGGCTCGGGCAAATCCACGGTGCTCAGGTGCATCAACCGCCTGGAGACGCCGACCTCGGGCACCGTCGTCGTCGACGGGCACGACATCATGGACCCGCGCACGGACATCAATTACGTCCGTACCGAGGCGGGCATGGTCTTTCAGCAGTTCAACCTGTTCCCGCACATGACCGTCCTCGACAACGTCACGCTGGGGCCGGTCAAGGTCCGCAAGATGCCCAAGGCCGACGCCGAGCACCTCGGCTACGACCTGCTGGCCAAGGTCGGTCTGGCCTCCAAGGCCGACGCCTTCCCCGAGCAGCTCTCGGGCGGCCAGAAGCAGCGCGTGGCCATCGCCCGCGCCCTGGCCCTGCAGCCCAAGGTCATCCTCTTCGACGAGCCCACCTCGGCCCTGGACCCGGAACTCGTCGGAGAAGTGCTTGAAGTCATGAAAAAGCTGGCGGCCGAAGGCATGACCATGATCGTCGTCACCCACGAAATGGGCTTCGCCCGCGAGGTGGCCGACCGCGTCATCTTCATCGACCAGGGTGTGATCCAGGAGGAAGGCGCGCCGAAAGATTTCTTCGGCAACCCCAAGAACCCCCGCTTGCGGGACTTCCTGGGCAAGATCGTCGGCACGGGCCGGTAGGTTCCGGGTGAAGTCCGGGCGCCGAGTCCTGCTGAAAGGAAAGAGCGGCCGTTTCAGAAGGGACTGAGCGCTGCAAGACGCTCCAGGCGCCGCACAAGAATCGGCAGGCGTCGCTGGCTCCCGGCATCCCCTGGAAGATATCCGGGCAGGGCATCGAGGAAATCAACCTGTTTCAGTAGGTCCGCGAACTGACTGCCAAGGTATCGGCGGACTTCCGGTTCGGCGTTCTCGATCTCATCAACGATCTCCGCGCGTCCGTCCACGACCGAGACAATGTCTTCCATGTCATGGCTGAGCATGAAATCGCCCCCGCCCCGCCCATGATAAGCCTCCAGTTTCGTAGCCAGAAAATATACGGGACTGACGCACCGGATCTTCACTGAATCCGCAACCACGATCTCTGCATTCCTGGCCGCATCTGCGTACCATCGGTTTGAAAAACCCAAAACCGTCGGCTCCGTGGGCATGACGTCAAGCACGATCGGGCCGTTCCGGAAACGGCAGATCACGGTTTCGTCCATGGCTTCGCGAAAGCCCCGCGCCCGGAGCCTATCCTGGAATGCGTAATACTCCCCACGGGTCATTACTTCGACAATGACATCGATATCGAGGGTGGGACGCATGGACGGGGCCGCCGGATCCGTGACCAGCAAGCCGGCCACCGCGCCCCCAAGGAAAACCACCTCTTCGGCAAGCTCGCCCAGCAGGCGCGCGGTCTCGATGACGCGCTCGACGCCGGCCTCCCTATTCCGCCGCACGCCGCAACGTCTCCAGCAGCATCTTCTCGGCCAGGGAGCGCTCCCGCGCCCGGCCTATGCGCATGGCGTCGAGCAGGGCCAGGGCCGCATACAGGGCTTCGTCATGCCTGGCGGCCTCCACGGCCGCGGGAAACAGGGGAGTCAAGGCGGCGCCGCGCACCAGTCCTTCGGGATGCGGCCAGACATACAACTCCATCTCCGCGGATTCCGGATACAAAGGATGGTTGAGGACCGGCGCCGCAAAACCGGTCGGAACCCCTCTGGTCACAGGCCCGATATCCGGCGCAAAGGCGTACTTCACGCCATGCACGAGAAATTCCTCGCACGCCCTTCGGTGCGGCCGTTTGGTCTGTTTGTTGAACAGGCGGGCATGATCGAGTCTGCCGACCCCTTTGTGCACTTCCGACGCGCTCATGCGCAGCTCGTACGCCAGTTGATTGTAGGACCACGACCTGACGGGTTCCAGGGCCAGCTTGAGCAGGATCACCATATCTTGCGGCTTCAGCATAGTCCTTATTTCCTATTCGCGAATCGCGAATAACACAAGCGCGTCATGGACAGTTTTCGCACGGCAGCCGACGGAACTACAAACCAGGCTCCGGGGTCGGTTCGGCCAGCTTCCCCACCAGCTGCGCAAAGGCCGCCGGCACGGACGCCGTCAGCGTCATGCTTTTTCCCGTGAAGGGATGGGCGAACGTGACGGACTTGGCGTGCAGGGCCAGGCGCGGGAAGGAGTCGCCGCCCGCCCCGTACTTCCTGTCCCCGACCACGGGGTGGCCCAGGTCCGCCATCTGTACGCGGATCTGATGCTTGCGGCCCGTCAGCAGCTCTATCTCCAGAAGCGTGTGCTCCCCCCGCTCCTGCACCACCTTCCAAGCCGTACGCGCAAGCTTGCCCTGGGCCGTGTCGCGGGTGGAATAGACCTTGTGCACGCCGCTCTCCACGAGGTGCGAGATGACCAGGCCCGAAGGCTTGTCCATGCGCCCGTGAACCACCGCCGCATAGACCTTGGTCGTTTCGGCCCAGCGCTCCTGCAGGGTCCGCTTGGCCTGTTCGGACTTGGCGAAAATGACCAGGCCCGACGTTTCGCGGTCAAGGCGGTGGACGATGAATATCCTGTTGCGGGACTTGGAGTTGCCCTTGCGCACGTAGTCCGTCAGGGCGAAATAGGCCGTGCGCTCCTTTTCCGTGTCCGTGGCCATGGTCAGCATGCCGGCGGGCTTGTCCACGACGATGATGTCGCGGTCTTCGTGGATGATGCGCAGGTTCGGCGGCAGGTGCCGCGCGCCGGGACGCGAGGGGGCGGTCATGACGTTGCCTGTGGTTGACGTTTGCGTAGAGGCCGGCTTCTACGCCTTCGGCCGGTTGCGGTAAAGCCCGCGTTCATGCGCCACGCCCCGCCTCGGCCGGCGCTTCGTTCTCCCGGCCGGAGACCAGCCGCTCGAGCGTTTCAAAAAGACTCTTCATTTCAACCGGCTTGGCCAGATAGGCGTCCATGCCCGCGGCCAGTAACCGCTCCCGGTCACCGACCATGGCGTAGGCAGTCAGGGCCACGATGGGCACCTGCGCGCACTCGGCGTAGCGGGGGTCGGTCCTGATGATCCGCGTCGTCTCCAGCCCATCCAGAACTGGCATCTGCACGTCCATGAACACGAGATCCACCCGCTGCCTGCCCAATATGTCGAGGGCTTCCTGCCCGTTCCCTGCCAGCAGGACCTCGACACCGCGCTTGCCCAGCATGGCCGAGATGCCAAGACGGTTGACGGGCTCGTCCTCCACCAGCAGCACGCGCAGGGAAGCCGTCAGCCGGCCGGGTTGGAAACCGAGCTCGCAGCATTCGGCCGCGGCTTCCCGCTCCGCCACGCCAAAGGGCAGGGCGACGGCAAAGGTCGTCCCGACGCCGGGCTCGGTCTCCACGGACACGGTTCCGCCCATGAGGCCCACCAGCCCGCGTACAATGCTCAGGCCCAGGCCGGCGCCCTGCCTGCTTTTCTCGCCGGTGTTCTCCCCCTGCCTGAACGGCTCGAAAATGGACCCGAGACTCCTGTCGTCGATGCCCGGCCCCGTGTCCGCAACCAGGAAGAGAAAAATCCTGTCCCCGGCGGGATGAAACGGCAAGATGCAGACATCAAGCCGCACCGAACCGCTGCCGGTGAATTTCACGGAGTTGCCGAGAAGGTTCGAGAGGACCTGCAGCACCCGGTGCTCGTCGCCCTCGACCATGGCCGGCAGGTCGTCCGGGATGTGGACCGCGAGTTCGACGCCGGACTGGCGCGCGGCCGGCTGGAACAGCTCGCCAAGGGAATGCAGCAGCCCCCGCAGATTGAATGGGCCGCGCTGAATCTGGATCTTGCCGGCCTCCACGCGCGACAGGTCGAGGATGTCCCCCAGCAGGCGCGTCAGCCTGGTGCAGGAAAACACCGCCGTCGACGCGTAATCTTCCTGCTCCCCGTCGAGTTCCGTCATCTGCAGGAGCTGCAGCATGCCCATGATGCCATTCAACGGCGTGCGCAGTTCGTGGCTCATGTTCGCCAGGAACGCCGACTTGGCCAGATTGGCCGCCTCGGCCTGGTCCCGGGCCGCCTGAAGATCCTCCATGACCGCGGCCATGGCCGCTGCGTGCCGCACGGAACGCCTGCGCTGCAGCGACAGGGACCAGATCACCGCAAAAAGCAACAGGTCCACGGCCACGCCTCCGACCGCGATCATCAGCGGCTCGTCCGTGTGCATCCCGGCCTCGAACTCCGGCAGTGCGGCGAAACGGACCGTCCACGCCCGGCCAGGAAGCTCAATGGTCCGCTGGGCGACAAGGGCGCAGTCCTGCCCGAATACGCGGCCCCGTTGTGAGTCATAGAGCAGCGACCCCTCCTGCGCCCCGTCCCCGTCGTGGATGCGGAAGTGCAGGTTCGGCAGTCCATGGCCCAGGATTCCGCGCATCAGGTCCCGGATGCGGAACGGGCTATAGACAAAGCCCAGCAAGGCCGTCCGGCGCTGCTCTATGGTGTCGACGGGCAGGTCCGGACGGTAGAGGGGCAGGTACATGAGAAACCCGGGCTGCACGTCCTCGTCTGTCTCCTGCACCAGCGTGACCTTGCCCGACACCGCGGGCCGACCGCTGTCCCGGGCCTGGACCATGGCCGCCCGCCGCACGTCCTCTGAAAACATGTCGTAGCCGAAGGCCCGCATGTTCCGGCCGGAAAACGGTTCAAGATAGACGATCGAGCTGTACTGCTCCCGAGCCCCGCGGGGACGGACTGCATAGTCGGGAAACCCCTCGGCCCGCACCTGCCGTTCATGTCCGGCCAATTCTTCCGGGGAGATCATGAGGCTGAACCCGATGCCCTGGATGCCCGACCAGTAGGTATCGATCTGCAGATTTTCGACGAAAAGGCGCCAATCCTCGCGGGTCACGGCGTCCGAGGCCAGAAAGAGCCCGACGCCGCTGCGCAGCACCTGCTCATATTCCTGCATCCGCTTGGTGATGGCCAGCCCGGCCTTCTCCACCTCGAAGCCGAAACTGTCACGCAGATGGTTCTCCACCGACCTGGACGCAATCTGCCAGCTGAGCAGGGTGATGACTAGGGAAACGGCAAGCACGACCCACGCCGCTACGTCGCCGTGCAGGGTGTCGATCACGGTCCGTCGGGACGGATCTGTGGGCATCTCTGGAGATGAGGGCTGGGGCATGCGCACGTGTCTCCTCAGCGGGATAGGTTGCCACGATGAACGGATTCAATACGTTGGATAAACTTAACGCGGTTGGAGAATCAAGGCAAGCCGTGACAAAATAAGATGCGCGGGACAGGCCCGCGCATCACAGAAAAAGACAGGGAACAAAAGGCTCAGTTGCCGCCGCTGATCAAAAAGCCCTTGGTGGAGGGGCCCGTGGAGGCGGAGGTGCCGGCGATCTTCGACAGGTAGGTGTCGCCCAGGGTCTCGATGTGGTTGCCGACGTTGTCGAAGTAGTTCATGTGGGCCTGCTCCTCCTCGATGATGGTCTCGAAGAGCTTGGCGCTGATGGCGTCGCCGTTGTCGCGGCAGGTCAGCAGGAACTGGCTGTAGACGTCGATGGTGTCGTCTTCGAGCTGTGTGTCGTAAGGGTAGATGCTGTGCACGTTCTGACCCTTCTTCAGGTCGCCCTCGTAAGACGTGATCGGCTCGCCGCCGAGTTCCTTGACGCGTTCGGCGAACATCTCGGCGTGGCGCATCTCGTCGATGGCGATGAGCTTCATCTTGGCGGCCAGTTCGCCGTAGTCCATGCTGTCCAGATTGTAGTGCTGGTTCATGTACTGGGTGATGGCGAAGAGTTCCATGGCCCGGGCCTGGTTCAAGACGTCGATGACGCGGGCACGGCGTTCTTCTTTGGAAAGAGACATGATTTCCTCCTGAAATATGATGAGGTTGATTGATTCTGCAGACAATGTTCAAAGTCTACCAAAGACCGGGCTGGTGCGGCAAGCCATTTCAAAACCGATTTCCACACCGGCAGCCCCTTGATGCCGAAAGGCTTCGAGAGTAGACAGCGCATCTTCCCGCAACAGTTTTTTCGCCGCAAGGAACGCCATGCTCGTCTACGCCAAACTCGTCGGCTCCGTCTTCTTCTGGGGCGCAACCTGGATTTCCGGCCGCGTCCTGGCCCAGGACATGGGCCCCTTCTCCGCCGCCCTGCTTCGCTTCGTCACGGCTTCGGCCTTCCTGCTGTTCTGGTCCTGGCGCGTGAACGGCGCCTTCCCGGCCCTGCCGAAAAAGGACATCCTGCCCGTGGCCTTCCTCGGCCTGACCGGCATCTTCCTCTACAACGCCTTCTTCTTCACCGGACTGCAAACCGTCCCCGCCGGCCGCGCGGCCCTCATCATCGCCTCGGTGCCCGTCATCATCAGCATCATCTCAGCCCTCATGCTCGGCGAACACCTCACGCCTGGCAAGATCGCAGGCACCCTCCTGTCCCTGACGGGCGCCTCCATCGTCCTCTCCGGAGGCAACCCCCTGAAACTCTTCCAGGGCGGCCTGTCCCACGGCGACCTCATGATCCTGGGCTGCGTGGCCGCCTGGACCGCCTACTCCGTGGCCGGCAGCCGGGTCATGAAGCGGGTAAACCCGCTCATGGCCGTGACCTGGTCCTGCATCCTCGGCACCCTCATGCTGATCACCCCGGCCCTGACCCACGGCCTGCTGGACGATATCGGCCGCGCCAGCCTCGTGGACTGGGGCAACATCCTCTTCCTCGGCGTCGTGGCCACGGGCGTGGCCTTCACCTGGTACTACGCAGGCATCCGCGCCATCGGCGCCGCCCGCGCAGGCATCTTCATCAACCTCGTGCCCGTCTTCGCCATCGCCATGGGCTACGTCATCCTCGACGAACCCGTGACCTCCGCCCTGCTCACCGGCGGCGCCATGGTCATCTCCGGCGTGTACCTGGCCAACCGGCCGGGCGCGTCGTAGGGGAAAGAAGAGGATGCCTCCGGCGGGCAGGGGGCGCGCCCCCTGCACCCGCGCTTGGGGGATGGGCTTGTTGAGGGGATTCGGTGCGTTCAGATTGTGCGCATGGACAGGCCGATGCGGCGGCGCTTCACGTCCACTTCCAGCACCGTGACCTGCACCTGCTGGCCCGTGCGGACCACCTCCGAAGGGTCACGGACGTAGCGGTCGGCCAGGTTGCTGATGTGCACCAGGCCGTCCTGGTGCACACCCACGTCCACGAAGGCCCCGAAGCGGGTCACGTTGGTCACGATGCCCGGCAGGCTCATGCCCGGGTGCAAGTCCGCAATGTCGTGCACATCGGCGAAGCGGAAGACCTGGAAGGCCGGACGCGGGTCGCGCCCTGGCTTCTCCAGTTCGGCCAGGATGTCCTTCAGGGTGGGCAGCCCCACCTCGTCCCCCACGTAGCGCGAAAGATCGATGCGCCTGCGCAGGCTTTCGTCCCGCAGAAGTTCGGCCACCCCGCAGCCGACATCCTTGGCCATGCGCCCGACCAGTTCGTAGCGCTCGGGATGGATGGCGCTGCCGTCCAGGGGGTTCTTTCCATCCCTGATGCGCAGAAAGCCGGCGCACTGCTCGAAGGCCTTGGGCCCCAGGCGCTTGACCTTGAGCAGGCCTCGACGGTCCGTGAAGGGACCGTTCTCCTTGCGGTAGAGGGCGATGTTGGCGGCCAGGACCGGGCCCAGGCCCGAGACGTGGGCCAGGAGCTCGGGGCTCGCCGTGTTCACGTCCACGCCGACCTGGTTGACGCAGGACACGACCACGTCGTCGAGACTCCTCTTCAGGGCCGCCTGGTCCACATCATGCTGGTACTGGCCCACGCCGATGGACTTGGGGTCGATCTTGACCAGCTCGGCCAGGGGGTCCATGAGGCGTCGGCCGATGGACACGGCGCCGCGGTAGGTCAAATCCAGGTCCGGGAACTCGCGCCGCGCGATTTCGGATGCCGAATAGACCGAAGCCCCGGCCTCGTTGACCAGAATGACATCCACCTCCGCCGGCAGGCCAAGCCCCCTGACAAACTCCTCGGTCTCGCGGCCCCCCGTGCCGTTGCCCACGGCAACGGCCTGCACGCCGTGGGTCCTGACCATGGAGACGATGACACGCCCGGCCTCTTCGGCCTGGCCCTTGCCGCCCACGGGAAATATCGTCTGCCAGTGCAGCAGGCTCCCCTGCTCGTCCAGGCAGACGAGCTTGGCGCCCGTGCGCAGGCCCGGGTCCAAGGCCAGAATGCGGCGCGGCCCCAGGGGCGGGGCCAGCAGCAGCTCGCGCAGGTTGGCGGCGAACACGCCGATGGCCTCCGCGTCGGCCCTCGTTTTCAACTCGCCCCACAGCTCCGTCTCCAGGGACGGGGCCAAGAGGCGGCAGTAGCCGTCGGCCGCGGCCTCCCTGACCACTTCGCCGCACGGCCCCTTGGGGACGGGAAACGTCCGCGTCAGCAGTGACAGGGCCTCGTCCTGGTCCGGGCGCAGGGCCAGGGACAGCACCTTCTCCCGCTCCCCGCGCAGCATGGCCAGGATGCGGTGCCCAGGAGCCGTGCGCGCGGGTTCGCGCCAGTCGAAATAATCGAGGTACTTCTGGCCCTCGGCGTCCTGTCCCTTGCGCACCGCCGACGCGATGACGCCCTTGGCCGCGAACATGGCGCGCAGCCCCTCGCGGCAGCGCCTGTCCTCGCTGACCGTCTCGGCGATGATGTCCCGCGCCCCGGCCAGGGCGGCCGCCGCATCGGGCACGTCCTTGCCGGGGTCGAGGTACCCAGCGGCCGCGGCCTGCGGGTTCACCCCGCCGGACAGGATCGTCCGCGCCAGAGGCTCCAGGCCCCGCTCCCTGGCCATGGTCGCGCGGGTCCGCTTCTTGGGCCGGTACGGCAGGTAGACGTCCTCCAGCTCGGCCAGGGTCGAGGACCGCAGCACGGCCCGTTCCAGGTCCGCGCTCAGCAGATCGCGCTCGCGCAGGCTGCCCAGGATCGCCTCCCGGCGCTTGTCCAGCTCGCGTGCCGCGTCCAGGGCGTCGCGGACGTTCTGGATGGCCACTTCATCGAGTCCCCCAGTGCGTTCCTTGCGGTAGCGGGCGATGAACGGGACCGTACCGCCCTCGTCCAGCAGTTCGGCCACGCTCCTGACCTGGACCTCGGGGATGGCCACAGCCTGACCGACTCGTTTGAAAATATCCGATTCCGGCATGGAAACTCCTTGAAGTTGTAATCGAAGGGCCGACCTGGTTCTTGCGGGCCGGGAGATCAATACCGTACATGCGGCAGACAATGTGCATAAACGGACACGTCTTCCGACCTGACGGATTCAGCGGTCCTACATGCGGGACGGCGCAATCACTCTCCAGGAGACCGGCTCATGACGTTCAAAATACTGCTGCTCTGGGCGGCCATCATCCCCATGGCCATCGCCAACGGAATTTTCCGCGACACCGTGCTGGTCAGGGTCTTCGGACAAAAACGGGCGCGCACCGCCAGCGGCCTGAGCCTGAGCGCGGCCATCCTGGCCTGGACAGTCCTGACCATCCCCTGGATTCAGCTCCCCGGAGCGCAGCACTACGCGAGCGTCGGCCTTGCCTGGCTGACGCTGACCGTGACCTTCGAATTCCTCTTCGGCCGGTTCGTGGCCCGGAAACCCTGGCCGGAACTCCTGCGGGCCTACCGCTTCGAGGACGGCGACATCTGGCCCCTGGTCCTCGCGGTCGTGGCCCTTTCGCCCTCTATGGCGGCAGCCCTGCGAATGCTCCATTAGCCGTGGTTCCTTCCGGACCGCAAAGCGACCGAAAAAAACCAGGCAGATCAATGAGCACGCCCTGGCGGACAGGAAGAAGACTTTGCCGGTGCGTTCGCGCCTGCGAAGACAAGGGGGAAAACCGGCGGGAGAACGGCGGGCCGGCTAGGCCCGCCCCAAGAAGACGCGGCGCCTAATACGCTCCGCCCTGCTGCCGCCATCCCTTGAGCAGGCCGAAGCACCCGGCCAGCATCATGTCACCGCCCGGCGCCAGGAATTCCACCTTGGCGTCGGCCAGCAGTGCCCGACGCGGGCCCAGGACCACAATGCGCTCGAAGCCTTCCGGCAGGTCCGGGACGGTCACGCAGCCGTGGCCGCCGTCGTCGAAGACCTCCTGGTTGCCCAATTCCCCGTGCCGAAAGCGCCGCAGATGATCGAGCAGTCTGGTCTCGTCCAGGTGGCCGGTATGGTGTTCGTAGACCCCGAGCACGCGGGTGCCGAGGACGAGGAAGGCGATGGTGTGACTGTTGCCGACGTTGACCACGAGCACGCCGTCCGTGGCCGCCGTGCGCTCTACGGACGGGTCGAAAAGCGCGCCCAGCAGGGCGGCCGAGCCCGTGTCGGCCACGAGCCCCACGCCGATGGAGCGGCGCAGACAGGCCAGGCGGGTCATCTCCTCGGGCGGGTCGGCGTACAAGAGACGCGAGACGTCCCCGCCGTCCTCGTTCATGAACCGCTCCCAATAGGCGAAGCGCGAGATGCGGTTGCTCTTGCCGGGGTGGAAGCCGTGGTCCTGCACGCAGGCCAGGACGAGATCGGGCTGGGGCAGGCCCGCGTGCTGCAGCAGGCCGCGCCAGAAGCCGGGGTCGAAGTCCGTCAGCAGCACCTGCGAAGCCGACAGGGGCGGGATGGACGTGATCTCGATGCCGTGGCCGCGCACCTGGTCCAGGTCGTCGCCCAGAGCCAGGGCGGCCTCGGGGTGGGCGTAGACCTTGAGACCCGCGTCCTGATGGGCCTTGACCGCCCGCCAGAAGCCACCGCCCATGTTCTGGCCATGCAGGTAGATGTCTCGCCCGGCCTTTGTCAGTTCCCTGATGCGGGCGGCCACGTTCCTGGCCGGGGACGGCAGGATGAACTTGGGGCAGTTCTCCAGTTCCAGGCCTTCCTGGTAAAGCAGCACGTCCTGGGTGCCGCTGCCGATATCGAGAATGAGACAGGTCGTGGATTGCACGCTCGCGCTCCTTGCGATGAGAGGATTTCGGGCCACCGACGCCCGAAGGTCCCGGGTAGCCGCTTTCGGCATGGAGGTCCAGAATTCCGGGACGTAAACCCCGCGAACGCAATGAGGCCCGGCCTCGGTGAGATTTCACCGGGGCCGGGCCGTGTCTGGTCAAAGGCTGGAATCAGGCCCTGAAGACCAGGCTGCCACCCTCTTCGTCCACCACCAGCTTCTGCCCGTCGTGCAGGCGGCCGCCGATGATCTCGCGGGCCAGGGGGGTTTCCAGGCGCTGCTGCAGGTAGCGCAGGAGCGGCCGCGCCCCGTAGACCGGGTCGTAGGCCTCGCGGGCGATGAACTCCTTGGCCCGGTCGGTCAGTGTCAGGGTGATCTTGCGTTCGTCGAGGCGCGCCTGCAGGTTGCCCAGGAGCAGGTCGATGATGCGCGTGATCTGCTCGATCAAGAGGGGCTTGAAGAGCACGATCTCGTCCACCCGGTTCAGGAACTCGGGCCGGAAGTGCCCGCGCAGCACGCCCATGACCGACTCGCGCACGCCCTCGCGCAGCTCGCCCCCCTCGGTGATGCCGTCCAGGAGCATGGGCGAGCCGATGTTGGAGGTCATGATGATGATCGTGTTCTTGAAGTCAACGGTGCGGCCGTGGCTGTCCGTCAGGCGGCCGTCGTCGAGGATCTGCAGGAGCACGTTGAAGACGTCGGGGTGGGCCTTCTCGATCTCGTCGAAGAGGACCACGCTGTAAGGCTTGCGCCGCACGGCCTCGGTCAGCTGGCCGCCCTCGTCGTAGCCGATGTAGCCGGGAGGCGCGCCGATGAGCCGGGCCACGGTGTGCTTCTCCATGTACTCGCTCATGTCGAGGCGGACCATGTTCTCCTCGGTGTCGAAGAGGCACTTCGCCAGGGTCTTGCACAGCTCGGTCTTGCCCACGCCCGTGGGCCCCAGGAACATGAAGGAGCCGATGGGCCGCTGCGGGTTTTTGAGGCCCGCCCGGGCGCGCAGGACCGCGTCGGCCACGGCCTGCACGGCCTCGTCCTGGCCGATGACGCGCTCGTGCAGGATGTCGGCCAGCTTCAGGAGTTTCTCGCGCTCCCCTTCCACCAGCTTGGACACCGGGATGCCCGTCCATTTGGAGATGATGGCCGCGATGTCGTCGGGGCCGACCTCCTCGCGCAGCAGGCGCGGCTCGCCGTCGTTGCCGCCCGAAAGCGCGGCGAGCTTCTTGTCCAGCTCCGTCAGTCGGCCGTACTTGAGTTCTGCGGCCCGGTTCAGGTCATACTCGCGCTCGGCCTTGGCGATGGCCTCCTTGGTGGCCTCCAGCTCCTTCTTGACCTGACTGATCTCGTCGATGCCGCTCTTCTCCCGCTCCCACTGGGCGCGGAGGCCCATCTGCGTCTCCTTGAGTTCGGCCAGCTCCTTTTCGAGCTTCTCCAGGCGCTCGCGCGAAGCGGCGTCGCTCTCGCGGCGCAGGGCCTCGCGCTCGATCTCCAGCTGCATGGTCTTGCGGTTGATCTCGTCCAGCTCCGTCGGCAGGGAATCAATCTCCGTGCGGATCATGGCCGCGGCCTCGTCGATGAGGTCGATGGCCTTGTCGGGCAGCTGGCGGTCCGAGATGTAGCGACTGGACAGGGTCACGGCCGTAACCAGGGCCGAATCGGAGATGCGCACGCCGTGGTGGACCTCAAAGCGCTCGCGCAGGCCGCGCAGGATGGAGATGGCGTCCTCGACGCTGGGCTCGTCCACCACCACGGGCTGGAAGCGGCGCTCCAGGGCCGGGTCCTTCTCGATGTACTTGCGGTACTCGTCCAGGGTCGTGGCGCCGATGCAATGCAGCTCGCCGCGCGCCAGCATGGGCTTCAACAGGTTGCCGGCGTCCATGGCGCCCTCGGTCTTGCCCGCTCCGACAATGGTGTGCAGCTCGTCGATGAAGAGGATGACGCGGCCATCGGACTGCTGCACTTCCTTCAGCACGGCCTTGAGGCGCTCCTCGAACTCGCCGCGGTACTTGGCCCCGGCGATGAGAGCGCCCATGTCGAGGGCGAAGACGGTCTTGTCCTTGAGGCCCTCGGGCACGTCCTTGTTCAGGATGCGCTGGGCCAGGCCCTCGACGATGGCCGTCTTGCCGACGCCCGCCTCGCCGATCATGACCGGGTTGTTCTTGGTGCGCCGCGAGAGGATGCGGATGCAGCGGCGGATTTCCGAGTCGCGGCCGATGACGGGGTCGAGCTTGCCCTTGCGGGCGTCCTCGACCAGGTCGCGGCCGTACTTCTTCAGGGCGTCGTAGGTCTCCTCGGGATTGGCCGAGGTCACGCGCTGGTTGCCGCGCACTTCGGCCAGCACGGAGAGGACCTTGTCCTTGGTCAGGGCGAACTGGCGCAGCACCGCGGCCGCCGGACCCGTGCCCGGCTTGTCGAGGATCGCAAGCAACACGTGCTCCACGCTGACGTACTCGTCCTGCATCTGCTTGGACAGGTCCAAGGCGGCCAGCATGACCTCGTTCATGCGCTGGGTGACGTAGATCTGGCCCGGCTGGGCGCCGGGTCCGCTGACGCGCGGCAGCCTGCCCAGCTCCGTGTCGAGAGCCTGGGCGATGGCCTTCACGTCGTAGCCGGCCCGCTCCAGCAGACGCGGTACGAGCCCCTGCTCCTGCCCCACCAGGGCGCGGAACAGATGGTCGACATCCACCTGCTGGTGCCCGAAACGGATGGCCACCTGCTGGGCTTCGGCCACCGCTTCCTGTGATTTCTGCGTGAATTTGTTCAGATCCATGTGAATCCTCCGTTAGCGTCGCGCGAGCGGGACCGTCAGAGTCGGTCAGCCGAGGCGCTCAGCCGTTCTTCCAAGTGTGCGATGCGTTCCAGAAGGTCGACGATGATGATGCCGGCCACGGGGCTGAGTTCGAAATCCGAACACAGGCGTCTGTACTTGCGCACGCGAAACACATCCATATCGACAAAAAGAAATTCCTCCCGGGCAGTCCGGGCCGGGACGATCCAGTCCAGTCGGACCAGCTCCATGAGCGCGTCCTCGGTCACGCCCGTCAGCTCCAGGAACTCCCTGAGGCTGATGCGGTCCGAGGTCGCCGGCACGGCGTGTTCATGTATCTGCACGATGGTCATTCCCCACTCCTACCTGGCCTGAAATGAAGAGATTGCCGCGAGCTCCTGCCACAACTCCCGTTCCCGGTCCGTGAGATTCTTCGGGGAACGAATGGCCATGCGCACGAACTGGTCTCCCTGGCTTTCGCCCTTGCCCAGACCCTTGCCGGCCAGGCGCAGCTTCTGTCCGCTGCTCACGCCGGCCGGGATGTTCATGTCCACGGGCCCGTCCAGGGTCGGGATGCGTACGGTGCACCCCAGGACCGCCTCCCACGGGGCCAGGCGGAGGTCATAGACCACGTTCACGCCTTCGAGGCGGAAGAGCGGGTGCTCGGCAATGGTCACCTGCAGCAGCAGGTCCCCTGCCGGCCCTCCGCCCATGCCGGGCGAACCCTGCCCCGCCAGACGTATCTTGGCCCCGTCCTTGACCCCTGAAGGGATGTTGACCTCCAGGGTCTTGGACTGCATCTGAGGCCTGCCGTCGGCGCCTCGCACCTGCTCCTGCAGGGTCAGGGTCTTGCGTCCGCCGCGGTAGGCCTCCTCCATGGTCAGGTTGAGGCGAACCTCGGCGTCGTGGCCGCGGCTGCGCATGGTCCGTCCGAACGGGTCGCCGCCGAAGCGGCCGCCTCCGTAGCTCCCGCCCCCTCCGAAACCGCCTGAGCCGCCGAAGATTGTCTCGAAGAAGTCGCTGAAACCCTCGCCGCCGAACCCGCCGGAACGGAACTGAAAATTCTCGAATCCCGGCGGCGGCTGGAAGTTCTGTCCATCCTTCCAGTTGGGCCCGAGGGAGTCGTAGAGCTTGCGCTTCTCCGGATCCTTCAGGACCTCGTAGGCCTCGTTGATCTCCTTGAACTTGGCCTCGGCCTCAGGATTGTCGGGGTTCAGGTCGGGGTGGTATTTTCGGGCCAGCTTCTTGAAGGCCTTGCCGACTTCCTCCTGACTCGCCCCCTTGGCCACACCGAGCAGCGTGTAATAGTCCTTGTATTCCAAAGTAGTACCACTCCTTATGCTCGAATCTTTCGCGTCACAGATAATGCGCGCCGAACGCAAGTCAACAATTTGACGCCGATTTTACCGTAATCCATACTGCATATAGTCGCGGTTCAGCGGAGCCAGGACCAGCCACAGCGGACGGCCGAAGTACGCCCACAGTTCTTCGTCCGTCGTCCCGACCTTCTCCGCGAAGCTTTGCCTGAAATGCGCCTCGCGGCGGATGAGGCTGTCGAGTTCCTGCGGAATGCCGTCGCCAGCGCGCCGAGCGGCGGCAAGCCTGACCGCCTCCCCAGCGGGAAAAAGCCGTTCGTGCTCCTCGATGCATGCCCGCAGGGCCGACCCGGCGGCAACGACATTCTCCCGGGCCAGAGTCGGAGTGTCCATGGCGCAGAATATGTCTCCCGTATCCGCGCAGGACAGGGAACGACATTCAAGGGGCCGGTGCGTGTAGACGCCGCACGCAGCGTTCTCCTCCTCGAAATACATGCACGCCCATCCCCCGTCCCGGCCGCGGATCTTCAGCAACTCGACCTCCAAAGGACGAAGGCCGTTCGCGCGTGGATCGAAGGCCTGCTCCCCGCGCCTCAGGCAGACCAGGCTGCCCATGGGGATGTGTTCAAGCAACCCGGCGTCCGACAGATGCAGGGCCGGCCCCCCCTTTCGACAGCAGGTACCGCACCTGCGGCATGTATTCAAAGACATCGGCCCTCCTTGGGAGCAAGTCGGTCATCATGGCAACGGTGAAACCGCCGGCGCACTTCGGGTACGCCCGAAAATACGGTAGCGATGTGGCACGAACAGTCAATGCGCAAAAATGAGAAAAGCCGGACTAGCCGGCTTTTCGAGAGAATATGGTAGATAAGATCAGTTATACAGCTCTTTTTCGAGCCACTGTCTCACATCGTCGTTGACTGGGTAAACGCCCTTGTGATTGTACACGCCCTTGAGGAACTTGTCCGCCAGTTTGTCAGGGAGCGGAAGGACCGCGAGTTCGTCGGCACCGTCTGAGTTGCGATACAAGAGCGTGACCGTCGGTTTTTCATTCCACGTATTTATGACGAAGTAATGGGAAAAGTCTTCTTTGCCGCGCACTGCGTTCTGATAGCCGCCGCGATATCCGTTGTTGCCCCATTCGAGATAGATGGCCACGGCATCTTCCGGGGTCATTTCCCAATCAATGATGAGATCCTTGAAAGCTCGTAACTGTCCCATAGTTCACCTCCGTTTCTTGAGATCAACTATTAATAACTATTCCTGAGTAGGTCAAGTGGACTTTCAAAGTCTGATATCGGGGCAGGGATGACCGGCAAGACGGGCATCGCGGTACACCCTGGCCGCGGCGACAAAATTTCCGGCCCAGGAGGGGTTTCCGAGCGCATGCATGTGCGTGTAGCCGGCCAGGCAATTGCGGAAGAGAACGCCATCACACCCTTTGGCCATGCCCTGGCCACGCTCGACCTTGAAAACGAAGGATGAAACATTCTCGACGTCGATGCAGCGGGAATAATGGAATTCGTGACCGGTGAGCCGCGTGGAGGCGACATAAAAGGGGTTGGGCGCAGACACGACGGAACTCATGTAGCCATGCCCCTGCGGCTTTTCGAAAACCTTCGTCGTCAACGGGAACACCCCGGACATGGGATAGGAAACGCCGCCATACAGAAGCTCACGGCTCAGGTACATGAGGCCGCCGCATTCGGCGTAAAAGGGCATCCCTGCGTGAACGAGGCCGCGGACCGACTCGCGCATGGCGGCATTAGCCGCCAAGCCTTGAGCCAGGGTCTCGGGAAACCCGCCGCCCATGTACACGGCATCGACGCCAGGTACTGCACTGTCCTCAAGCAGGCTGAACTCGACAATCTCGGCCCCGGCATGCCGCAAGGCCTCGAAATTTTCCTGGTAGTAGAACCACAAGGCCGCGTCACGAGCCACGCCGATGCGTACGGACTTCCCCGCGGGAGCGGTCGGGTACAGCGGCGCCAGTTCCCCATGGAAAGCAGGCGCCGAGCGGGCGATCGCCAGACACGCGTCGAGATCGGCGTTGTCGCGCAGGCAACCGGCGATGGCCGCGAACGGGTCGCGTTCGTGCTCGGCGTCGGAAATAAGGCCCATGTGCCGTTCGGGAATGGGGTTTTCCGAGAGTTTCGGCAGGATGCCGAGAACCTTGACGTCGGTGTATTTCTCGATGGAGTCCCGCAGGATGTTCTGATGACGGCACCCGGCCGTGCGGTTCAGAACGACGCCCCGGATGTCGACCAGCGGGTCGAAGGCGGTCAGGCCGAGAATGATGGCGGCCATGGTGCGGGTGACTTTGGTGCAGTCGGCAACGACGATGACGGGACAGTTCAGGAGTTTGGCCAGTTCGGCCGATGAGCAGGAACCTTCGACGTCCTTGCCGTCGTACAACCCTCGATTGCCTTCAAGCAAGGCCAGATCGGCTCCGCGAGCCCGGGACCAGAAAAGGTTCCGCAGGACATCGGACGACAACAAGAAAGGATCCAGATTCGTCGTGTCGCTCCGGCTGGCCAAGCTCAGCCATTTGGCATCGATATAATCTGGACCCTTTTTGAAGGCCTGAACGCTCAGGCCGTGCTCCGTGAAGGCGCGTGCGAGCCCCAGGCTGACGATGGTCTTGCCGGAACCGCCACCAAGACCGGCAACAAGTATCCGGGGACACGTCAAAACAGAGGCAGGCATCAGAAAATCTTAATCTTCGCCTTCGGTATGAGCCTGCTTACCAGCCCCGGGAACACCGTACATGGTGGTGCTGCCGCTGGACCAGTATTCAAGCACGCCGTCGGAAACGAGCTGGTTGATCACCTTCTTGGCTTCGCGCATTTTCATATCGGGAAAAAGAGCGGCCAGGTCGTTGAAATAAAACTTGGATTTCTGCTTGGACTTGGACTCGATGTACTCCAAAACGATCTGTTTAGGATCTGACATGCTAGCCTCTCTTATGGTTTAGGGCCGGCTTGCGCCGGCCCTATAGGTTTTCAAATCGGCGGGTCAGCTTAGAACTTGAAGTTCGTGGTCTGACGCCAAGTGTAGTAGGCCGGATCACGGAAATCATCGATCATGTGCTCGGAGAAATCGAGGGCACATTTTTCGAAGAAACGTTCCCAACCGATGCGCTCGGCCCAGTCACCAACGCGCTCGTACTTACGGGCGTCGGCGGCGTAGGCTTCCACGATCTGGCGGATGACCTTGGCCAGCGTGGGCCAGCGGGGCGGCTCGTTCGGGATGAAGGCCACGACGACCTTGGAGAACTTGGGATTGCTGATGCGGTTGGAAACCTTGCCACCGGCCATGATGACGAGGCCGTCACCAGTCTGGTCGGACAGGGGCAGGGACGGACACATGGTGTAACAGTTACCACAGAACATGCAGCGCTCGTTCTTGATGGCAACGGTGTTGACCGTCTTGGTTTCACCGGCTTCGGTCACGATTTCCTTCTTGGTCGGACGGATGGCGCCTACGGGGCAGGCGGCGACGGCCAACGGGATTTCGCACAGGTTGTCCAGCCACTCGTGGTCGATGACCGGAGGCTTGCGGTGGTAGCCCAGGATGGCGATGTCGGAGCAGTGAACGGCACCGCACATGTTCAGGCAGCACGCCATGGAGATGCGGACCTGAGCGGGCATGCGCATCTGGCCGAACTCTTCGAACAGTTCGTCAAGAACGACCTTGACCGTACCGGAAGCGTCCGTGGCCGGGGTGTGGCAGTGGACCCAACCCTGGGTGTGGACGATGTTGGTGATGCCGGCGCCGGTTCCGCCAACGGGGAACTTGTGGCTGCCGCCGTCGAACTTCTGGGCGTTCAAGAATTCTTTGAGCTTCTTGGCTTCGGCAAGGGTGCCGACCATGAACTCAATATTGTTACGCGTGGTGAAACGCAGGTGGCCACCACAGAACTTGTCGGCGATTTCGCAGATTTCGCGAACGTGACCGATGGACATGAGGCGGGCGCCGCCGCAACGAACAGTGTAGACTTCGTCGCCGCTCTCGGCCTTGTGCATCAGGATGCCGGGTTCACAGATTTCGTGCCACAGCCACTGCCCCTTGTTCTTGGCAATGACCGGGGGAAAGAAGTCGGAAGCATGGCGGGGGCCGATGTCCGAAATCCTGTTTTCCATTGGTTTTTCGGGATTGTATCCGGAAGAAACAAAAGCCATTTTCAACCCCCCTTCTTATCTCTGATGGTGTTTACGGTAATCCGCGATGTCGCGATCCCAGCCGCCTTCAACGTCCTCTTCCTTCCAGAAGATGTACGGATTGTGGCGGGGTTCCATAACATGCTGGGGCACCGGGGTCAGACCGACGGCAGCGATGGCCTTGGCCAAGCCCTGACGCTTGATGAGCTCACCAAGACGTTCACGGTTCTTGCCTTCTTCCATCCACCATTCCCAAATGCCTTCAATGATCTCCTTGATCTCGTCATAAGGCTCTTCGACCTTCATGAAGGGCACGAGCAGGGAGCCCATCTGCGCGCCATCCAGGATCGGGGCCTTGGCGCCGACGAGGATGGACAGACCGCGGTCATTACCGATGCGCAGAGCGCGGGGCATGACGTTCAGGCAGTGCATGCAACGGGTGCATTCACGGTTGTTGATCTTCAGCTTGCCGTCTTCCAGCCACATGCATTCGGTCGGGCACAGGTCGATGACTTCCTTCTGAATGTCGAAAGCGCCCCAGTCCTTGCCGGCGTGAGCGCCGCCGTTGGGCTGGATTTCACCACCGATATAGGCGGCGACAGCTTCCTGGTCGATGCGGATGTCGTCGCGCCAGGTGCCGATGAAGGACATGTCGGAACGGGCGATGGAGGCCACGCAACCATTCGGACAACCATCAAACTTGAACTTGAACTTGTAGGGGAAGGCCGGACGGTGCAGTTCGTCCTGGTATTCCTGGGTCATCTGGTAGCACAGTTCCTGGGTGTCGTAACAGGCCCATTCACAGCGGGAGTCGCCCAGACAGGAAGCAGGGGTACGCAGGTTGGAACCGGAACCGCCCAAGTCGTTGTTCATCTTGTGGGTCAGCTCGAAGTAGAACTCTTCCAGCTGGGGAGTAGTGGTGCCCAACAACACGATGTCGCCGGTGGCGCCGTGCATGTTGGTCAGGCCGGAACCGCGCATTTCCCACAGATCGCAGAGCTGCTTCAGGAACTCCGTGGTGTAGTACATGCCCGCGGGCTGAGCGACACGGATGGTATGAAAATGAGCAACGCCGGGGAACATCTGGGGCTGGTCACAGTAACGGCCAATAACGCCGCCGCCGTAACCGAAAACACCGACGATGCCGCCGTGCTTCCAGTGAGTGGTGCCGTCCTTGTAGGACAGTTCCAGGATGCCGAGGAGGTCATCGCAAACGTCAACGGGAATCTGGTATTCAACGTTGTTCACGTTCTTAAGACGTCTCTCGGCTTCCTCCTTGATGTCCGCCACAAAACTCGGCCACGGACCGCTCTGAAGCTGATCCAGCAACGGGGTCGCATGTTTAGCCATTACACATCCTCCTTAAAAAGATTAGACCGTGCACAGTCATCGCGACAGTTTCTAACTACTGCGCGACCCTCTACCTCTTAACAATTTCAGCAAGTTCTGAAAAATTCATGCTCGTGAATCTTCGTACAATACCGGTCAATTGTCAACCTGTATTTCACCCGCCGTCGGCCCGGAACAAAGAGTTTATCTATATTGCGCGATTTCCGCCAGCACCTGGGACTCGACATCGAAACCGGTCTCGACTGCCTTGTCGAAGTAGATGAGGGCCTTCTTCGGCTCACCCTTGTCCAGGTAGGCCAGGCCGATGTTGTTGTAGGCAGGGCCGAACATCGGCTCGATCTCGATGGCCTTGCTGCACTGCATGATGCACCCGTCCGGATCGCCGAGGGCGAGATAGGCGCTCCCGAGAGTCGTATGGGCCTGAATGAACTGCGGGTCCAGGCTGATGGCCTTTTTCAGGGCCTTCACGGCCTTGTCGGGGTTCTGCTGCTGCATGTGCACGAACCCGATGTTTCCCCACGGAACGGCGAAGCGAGGACGTACCTCGGTGGCCTTGCGATTCATCTTCAGGCATTCATCGAGGTCGCCGCGGTGCATGGCCAGACCGCCGAGCTGGACGTAGGCCTCGGCAATCCCTGGTTCGAGGGCGAGAGCCTCCTCGAAGGCTTTCTGGGCCTCATCGAGGTTTCTTTCCGCGACAAGGGACACGCCCAGATTGTACAGAAGCGTTGCGGAATCGGGGTTGTCCTGCAGGGCGGCCTTGAGGGCTGCCACCGACTTGGGGCCGTAATCAGCATGTTTTTTCATAAGGCACCTAGGGCTTGTAATCGTTGATGTCGACACTGTGCTTTTTGAGTTCTTCCGCATACCACAGGGAAAACTCGAACATTCCGATATAGCGCTCGTCGCCGTTGACCATGCCCAGACACATCTCGAGAACGCCCTGCCCGTAAGCATTGCTGTACTTCTCGGGGGCATGCTTCTGCAGGTATTCCCTGACGAGCTGCTGCGTGGTTCTCTTGGTCCCGTCAGTGCGCCACTCGATGGGCTCCTTGGGCTCGGCGAAGGGATTCCAGCGCTCGTAGCCGATGCGGTCCACGAACTTGCGCCGTCGCGGGGACATCGTCTCATAGATGGCCTTTTTCTGGGCTTCGTGTTCTTCGGTCATGGCGAAAGGCTTATGCATCGGATCCTCCGGCGAAGCCGCCCGTAGCAGCATCGTCTTTCTGCAGACCGAAAAATTCATCGGAATAGACGGTCATCAGGGCCGAGGAAACCGGGACGTGCATGAACCGGAAATCGGAGTACTGCGAACCGACGGAATCGAGCACCTTGTTGCTGAGCGCCAGCAGCATGTCCTGAATACGCTCGAGCTTCACCGCCGGGTAGGACTTTCCGGGCTCGAATCCGGACAAGCCGCAGGTGTGCGACTTGCCGCCTATTTCGAGCGGAATTCCGTAAATGCGGCAGGTGATGGGCCGATACCGGTACAGGACACATTTGTCGTCCGGTCCGAGCAGCGGACAGCGTAGACGCTCCTGGGCCGTGCGCAGCAGAATTTCGGAATGGTCCACAACCTCCGCTTCCCGGGAGGCTTTCTTCTTGAACACATAGGCCTTGCGGTCGGCCTTGTCGGCTTCAATCAGAATCTCGTTGCGGCGGGACTCTTCCAGTTCGGCGAATTTCGAGTTCAGGTACATGGCTTCGATAAGCGTCAGGTCGAAAAGGGCATGACAGCAGTCGCTGCATCCCTGGTGGCACTTCACCTCGGCGGCGAAGTTTCCGGCGACCTTCTGAAAAACGGCGTCGATCTGAGCAACTAGAGACTCATACTCGCTGAAGAAAACTGAGAAGTCTGAATTCATGAAATACTACCTTCACCGGGAGCGCAGGGCATCCCGTGGAAATGGGCGCGACAGCCGAATCTGGGACTGAGAAGTGGATTATCGGCGGAGCAGGGAGCGCGCGCCTTGAGCCGTTGGCGGTTGGGACAAAGGCAGGCCCGCGGGGGGCCTGCCTGAGAAAAAGACCTAGTTTTCTTCGATGGTGATGGCGCCCTGCTCGCAGACTTCGACGCAGGACTCACAGCCGAGGCACTCCTCTTCGTTCACGGCCACGGCCTTGCCACCCTGAAGTTCGTAAACTTCAACGGGGCACACGTCCACGCACTCGCCATCACCAACGCATTTGTCGACATCGACGGTAACAGTATAACCCATGATCTACCTCCAAAATTCTTTGAAATTCCCGCTTTTGCGAGTTGGATAAGGGACCCTTACACACGATCAAAAAAGCTGTAAACCCAAATCGAGACTTTGAGACAAAGTAAATTTATGCTGTGATTTCAGGCAGAAAAAAAAGCGGGCGCCCGGTGGGGCGCCCGCGGACAAGGCGATCTACTCGACTTCCTGCTTCACGCCGATGGCGACCTTGTACAGGATGGTCAAAACCAGGAAGCCGGTGGCGTAAATGCCCAGGGAGACCCCCAGTTCGAGTTGGGAAGGAACGTATTCGGTGATCTCGTGCAGAGGGTTCGGCACGAAGCCGCCGCCGATCATGCCAAGGCCCTTGTCGATCCAGGCCCCGATGAAGATCAGGAGGCAACCGATGATAAGCATGTTGTCCTGCTGTCTGTTTTTGGGAACAAGCAGGATGAGGATGCCCGCTACGGCCATGATCATGGCGGACCACATCCAGGGCACGAGCACGCCGTGTCCGTGGTACCCGGCGAAGAGGTACTGCAGGTGCGCCATATGCGAAGGGATCTGGCTGTAGAAGACCGTGAACACTTCGCACAGGAGCAGGAACAGGTTTACGCACATGGCGTAGACCACGGTCTTGCCCAGGGTGGGCAGGACGCCCTTGCCGGGATCGAAGCCGGTGAAGACCTTGGCGATGTACGTCACCAGGATGAGGAACGCGGGACCGGCGGCGAAAGCCGAGGCCAGGAAGCGGGCGGCCAGCACGGCGGTCAGCCAGTAGCCGCGGCCGGGAAGGCCGCAGTACAGGAAGGCCGTGACCGTGTGGATGGACACCGCCCAGGGAATGGACAGGTAGATGAAGAACTTGATCCACTTGGGCGGCGCGACCTGCTTGCGCTCGGCTTCGAGGGTCACCCAGCCGACCAGGATGTTGATGAGCAGGTAGCCGTTCAGGACCACCATGTCCCAAAACAGGATGGAGTTGGGCGTCGGGTGGATCAGGACGTTCATCAGACGCTGCGGGGAACCCAGGTCGGCGACGATGAAGAGCAGGCACAGGATGACCATGGCCACGGCGTTGAATTCGCCGAGGATCAGGATCTTGGCGAACTTGTGGTAGTCGTGCAGGTACTTGGGGATGACCAGCATGACGGCCGAGGCGGCCACGCCGACCAGGAAGGTGAACTGCGCGATGTAGAAGCCCCAGGTCACGTCGCGGCTCATGCCGGTGATGGTCAGACCGTGGGAGAGCTGCTGCCAGTAGCAGGCCGCCCCGACGCTCATCAGGAGGAGCAGGAAGGCGATCCAGCCCCAGTAAACTTTTGATCCTTTTATGGCTTTTTCAAGCATGGTTCACCCCTTTACACGAGATAGTAGACACAAGGTTTGGTTCCAAGGGTCGGACTACGCCTGATGGAGAAACGCTCCGCCAGCAGCTTACGCACATCGGACTCGGGGTCGGCCAGATCGCCGAACGTAAGCGCCCCTTCAGACACCTCGACGCAGGCCGGCAGCTTGCCCTCGGCCAGACGCTCGGCGCAGAACTCGCACTTCTCGACGACACCCTTGGTGCGGGTCGGGAAATCGGGGGTCGTCTTTTCGATGTACGGACGCGGGTCCATGAAGTTGAAGCTTCTGGAGCCGTAGGGACAGCCGGCCATGCAGTAGCGGCAGCCGATGCACCGATGGAAGTCCATCATGACAATGCCGTCCTCGCGCTGGAACGTGGCCTTGGTCGGGCAGACGCGCACGCAGGGAGGATTGTCGCAATGGTTGCACAGGGCCAGGGCGGCCTTGGCGCCGGCCTCGGGCTGGAACTCGTGGAGATCGTCCAGGAAGAGGTGCTCCATGTGCGTCTCCCAGATCCACTTGATGTTCTGGTTGCCCGGGATGTTCGGCACGTTGTGGATGGAGTGGCAGACATGCACGATGTCTTCCATGACTTTTTCGTTCAGCTTGGCCGTGTCGATGACCATGGCCCAGCGCTGCGCCTTGAGGGCGCCTGGGCCGGCATGGACCTTGTGACGGGAGGCGAAGAGGAGGCCTTCGCTCGGCTCGGCGCCGCCGGAGGCCAGGAGCTGGGAGGCGGGACGCACACTCCAGCCGAGCACGGCCACGGCAGCGATTTTCAGGAAGTTTCTACGCATGGTCTTCATTTCTTCACCCCCTTCGGATCAACATGACAATCCCAGCAGTAGGGGTTCACGGAAACCGTAGCGTGGCATTTGTCGCAGAACTGATCCTTGTTCTCGTGACACTTCATGCAGGTTTTGGTCAGGCTCTTCTGGAAGGCCTGGTGATTCGCCTTGGAGTGGTACTCGTGGACGCCGTCGCGCACGACCTCGTCGCGCCACTGGTTGAGCATGGCCATGTGCTCGGCGCGCATGAACTCGACGCTCTCCACGCATTCCTTGGAGTTCTTCGGCTTCTCGATTTCGGGTCTCACGTAAGCGGCGCTACCGATGTTGTTCCAGAAAGGATAGGTCATGAAGACCACGAACACGGCAAGACCGGTCAGAATCTTATTCTTGTCGTACATTATTCATCCTCCCCGGGCAGGTCTTCACCACGCAGATCGGTTTCACGTTCCTTTTCGCCAGGGAAAACCAGCGCGTTGGCGACAAGTTCGTGCAGGCCGCAGACGCTGACTTCAGGCACCCAGTACGCCATGGAGTTGGGCAGCACAGCGCGGTCGATGGCGCAGACGCAGCCCAGCATGTTCACGCCGTGTTTCTCGTGCACATACTTCACGGCGTTGGCGCGGGGCAGGCCGCCCATCATGCGCAGCTCGTCGTTCTCGCCGGCGTTGAGGCCGGCGCCGCCGCCACAGCAGAAGGTCTGCTCACGGATGGTTCCCTCGGGCATCTCGGTGAACTTCTCGACCACGCTCTTGGCCACGTAACGGGGCTCGTCGAGGAGACCCATGCCGCGGGCGGGGTTACAGGAGTCATGCCAAGTCAGATGGACGTTGGCGTTGCGCTTCTTGTTCAGATTGAGCTTGCCGTGCTTGATGAGATCGGCGGTGAACTCGGCGATGTGGACCATCTTGGTGCTGGCCGCGTTCTTGAACACCGTGCCCGTGATGGGGTTGACCGGGGTTTCCATGCGCGAGGACTGGAAGTCGGGGCCGTTCAGGGTGTCCATGTACTGATGGATGACGCGCCACATGTGACCGCATTCGCCACCGAGAATCCACTTCACGCCCAGGCGGTCGGCTTCCATGTACATCTTGGAGTTCAGGCGCTTCATGGTTTCGTGCGAGGTAAAGAAACCGAAGTTGCCGCCCTCGGACGCGTAGGTCGACCAGGTCACGCTCAGGCCGTACTCGCGTTTGAGGTACTCGAAGAGCATGAGGTAGCCCATGCAGGTGTAGGTGCCGGGATCGGCGAAGACGTCGCCCGAAGGGGTGACGAAGAGGATGTCGGCACCCTTCTGGTTGAAGTTCGGCTCGGGCCGGATGCCGGTGATGTCTTCGATGTCGTCGCAGAAGAAGTCGATCATGTCGAAGAAAGCGTGCGGCTGGATGCCCAAGTGGTTGCCGGTGCGGTAGCAGTTGGCCACCGGCGTTGCGATCCAGTCGATGTTCAGGCCCACAAGGTTCAGCAGTTCGCGACCGATGATGGTCACTTCGGCCGTGTCGATGCCGTAGGGGCAGAACACGGAACAGCGGCGGCACTCGGAGCACTGGAAGAAGTAGTACCACCACTCCTTGAGCACGGAAGCCGTCAGCTTGCGGCCGCCGGCGAATCGGCCGAGGATCTTGCCGAAGGTCGTGAACTCGCCGCGGTACACGGAACGCAGCAGTTCGGCGCGCAACACCGGCATGTTCTTGGGATCGCCGGAACCGATGAAGAAATGGCACTTGTCCGCGCAGGCGCCGCAGCGCACGCAGATGTCCATGAAGATCTTGAAGGAGCGGAACTTGTGCAGCCGTTCGCGCAGGCCGTTGAAAATGATCTCCTGCCAGTTCTCGGGGAGGCCCCAATCCTCGTCGAGAGGGTTCCACTTATGGGCGTTGGGCAGGCCGACGTAGTTCACGCTGTCGGGGTTGGCGGCGTAGCAGTAGCGGCCGGGCTTGATCACCGTCGGCACGTCCATCCAGTCCGCCTTGGGGGGCGTGTAGTCGATACTCGCAAAAAGCTTTTCAGGGCGTGGCAGATCAGACATTACTCGGCTCCTTCTGCTAGAGGCTTGTCCACGGGAAGGTCCTTATCGACCATCTTCTCACGGAATTCGTCCTCGTATTCTTCATAAGTGTGGTAATGAACGTTCTCGAACTTCCAGGGGTTGACATGCCTGAACTTTCTGGAAGCGCAGTTCATGTTGCGCGTGGGCGAAAGGAACACGCCGCCCATGTGCATGAGCTTGCTCAAGGGGAAGTAGGCCAGCAGCACGGAGACCAGGAACATGTGGATGTAAAAGAGCACGCCGATTCCTTCCGGCACGTTCCAGGAAAAAGTCACCAGGCCCATGGCCAACTGCTTGACGGAGATGATGTCGACCTTGGCGAAGTAGCGCATGAAGATGCCCGTGAACGCGATCGCGAGGATCAGGAACAGCGGGAAGTAGTCCTGCACCAGGGAGATGTAGCGGACCTGGGGCACGACGACACGGCGCAGGAAAAGGTAGGTCACCGCGACCACGAAGAC
This sequence comes from Desulfomicrobium salsuginis, assembly GCF_054657795.1. Lineage (NCBI taxonomy): Bacteria > Pseudomonadati > Thermodesulfobacteriota > Desulfovibrionia > Desulfovibrionales > Desulfomicrobiaceae > Desulfomicrobium > Desulfomicrobium salsuginis. The sequence goes on from NZ_BAAHYA010000002.1 coordinate 1,923,431, forward strand.
GAGGTCTGTCAGGTACAGGGTCGGTGCGCCGATCTGCAACAAGGCGTCCAGGGACTCGATGCCGGCGATGAGTCCCGGAACCGGCTCGGTGAAGAACCGCATGTGACGCAGCACGATGGTCAGGAAGGAGTAGTGGAAGGCCAGCGCGCCAAGCCACAGCCACTTGCTCGAACCGTAGGTCACCTTCGTGCCTTCATGCAGGTCCACCTTCGTGTTGCGGAACAGGGACCTGAACAGCAGCACTTCGAAAAGCATGCGCATCACGACGCCGCCCGTGGTGGAGGGGTTCTCGATGGTGCTCTGCTTGATCCAGGGAAGCGACTCCTGCTGGCCGCACGTTGTGGGGATGCAGAACGGCACGGCCGATTTGCCCCAGTCCACAACCCTCACACAGAATCCCACCACGAAAACCGCGACTGCCAGGAAGGGTATGTACAGCCCAAAGGCTTTTTCCATACCCAAGGCCCCGGCGCCCACAAGGGCTATTGCCGCGAGGGCAAAGACCAGGAATAGGGAGTAAAGAGCTTTCATGTACCTTTTACCTCGCTAAAGGGTTAACACTGAAAATATACTTAACGGACACTACCCCGCTACCTCCTCGTCTTTCAGCAAATTTGCTCTCTCAAGCAGCTTGTGTGTTCTGTTGTACAATTGATTGGCCTTTTGCTTCCACAGAACCTCGCGGCACGCCATATACAGATCAAATCCGACCATGGTCAGACGATCGACACGCACGTTCCAGTCGTGCAGCGCCTCAGCCATCTCCTCCGGCCGGCCGGTCTTGGCCAACTCCCGATGCACGATCTCCTTCAGCGCCGGCAGAAAGCTGAGCGCCACGGACGGCGCGAAACCCTGCACCGCCCTGATGCGCAGAATCCCGTCCAGATCCGTGGAACACTCCGCGACGTCTCCGCCACGCGCAAGGATCAGGAATATTTTCTCAATGTTGTTTCGAAAGGTGTGCCCGACCGGATTGGCGAACTGGTTGGAAGATCCGGAAAAAAATTTGGCGCCTTCGTCGGGATAGGTTTTGATGATGGCGTCTGTCCATTGCGCACAAATGCCCTTCTGATTGTCGGTCAAAAATTTGTTCAGTTCCATAATTACCTTGAATTCCAGATTGTTAAAAAAAGCGAACGTTGCCGGAGCAACGCATGTGGCGAGCAGGACAGATTTGCGGGGTTCTTAAATCACCTCCCCCTCAAGGTCAAGCGTTTGTGAAAAATGAAACAAGGACGATGAGCGCAACATGGTCGTGAATCCGCCATGTTAATTCATGTCACCGGCCATCCTTCGTCCAGCGCCCGTTCCGGACACCCTGCGTCTTCGGGCTAGGCATCCAGCGCCGCTTGTGCTACCAGTGCCGCCACGTCCACACGAACTTTCGACACCGCAACGGCACCTACATGAAGTTACGCACTCTGCTTCCCGGCCTGATTTGCCTGTTTTTCTTTTCAGCTGGGCTGGCACTCGCCGCCGACGCCCCCGAGACGGAACCCCAATCCTGGCGTCTGCTGGCGGACAGGACCGCAGCCAGCCATGACAACAAATATATCGAAGCCTTCGGCAACGTGGTGCTCGATCGCGGTGCGGACTACATCCGCGCCGATTACGCACGCTATTACCAATCCACGAAATGGGTCTTCCTCCGCGGCAACGTCGAGGCCAGGTTTCAGGGGGATTTCCTGAAGGCCGAGGAAGCCGAATTCGACCTCGCATCGAACACGGGATGGCTCAAGAACGGCCAGGTCTTCATGGAAGACCCGCACATGTACTTCGAAGGCGCCGTGCTGAAGAAAACGGGCCCCGAAACCTATGAATTCCGAGAGGCCACCGTCACGGTCTGCGACGGGGACCGGCCCGCCTGGTCCATCAAGACGTCACGAGGAGACATCACCGTCGACGGCTACGCGCACCTCTGGGCCCCGCGCTTCCAGATTCTGGACCAGCCCGTGCTCATGGCGCCCTACGCGGTGATTCCGGTCAAGACGGAACGTCAAAGCGGCTTCCTGCTCCCGGAAATCGGCACAAGCGAAAAGCTCGGCATCACGTATGACCAACCGTACTATCAGGTCATCGACGAAGAGCAGGACGTGACCCTCTACTCCCACCTGATGACGGCCAAAGGGCTCATGCTCGGCGGTGAATACCGACTCGTGCCGGACATCCACACCAAGGGCATCTTCAAGCTCGACTATCTCTTCGACCAGGAGACCGAGGACACTTCGCTCTACAGTGACAACCCGGAAATGAGCAGGAAGGACCGCAACAGGTGGTGGGCCCGCGGCAAGTTTGACGGCTATCTCGGCGAGCCTGACTGGAACCTCAAGCTCGACCTGGACCTGGTTTCGGACCAGGACTATCTGCGCGAATTCTCACGCGGATATTCGGGCTTCAACAAAAGCCGCAAGGACTTCCTGCAGTATTTCGGCCGCGACATTGAGGACAACGACAGCGAATTGCGCGTCAACCGCCTCCTGCTGAGCCACAACTGGGCCAATGTCGGCGTGCAGGGCCTGGTCGAATACACCCAGAACCTGGAATACGGCAGCAACAGCAAGCTGTCGAACAAGGGCACGGAAGACGACCCTACATTGCAGCGTCTGCCCGAACTCAATCTTCACCTGTACCAGACCCAGCTTCTGAGCACGCCGCTGACGATCGAAGGAAGTTCGCAACTGGCGTCCTTCTGGCGCGAATACGGGACCACGGGCTCGCGCCTGGATGTTCATCCCGTCCTGGGGCTGCCCCTGCATTTCGAGTACGGCTCCGTCATCCCCAAGGGCGGCCTCAGAGGCACGACCTGGTTCGTCGAAAAATACGAAGGCGAAGACGACGACGTGAACACCGACGACACCAACCCGTCGCGGTTCCTGCCGGACTTCACCACCTCGGCCTACACCGAGTTTTCGCGCGTCTTCACCCTGACGGACGAGAGCGACGTATCTCCCGATTCAGGCTCCTTCACCTGGCTCAAACTCCGGCACGCCGTGCAGCCGAGGCTCGAATACACTTACATTCCCTACGCGTCGCAGGGCAAATACCCCTATTTCGATGAAGACGACCGCATCAGGCCCACCAACGAACTGACCTACTCCCTGACCAACATCTTCACCACCAAGACCGGAAGGATGCAGCCAAGCCCCGACACGCAGGGCAAGACGGGCCTGAAGGTCGATTACCTCGACCTGGCCCGCCTGCGCCTCGAACAGTCGTTCGACATCCGCGAGGATACCAGGACCGAAGACACGGACGAGTACCCCAATCGTCCCTTCTCCGACGTGCTTGCGGACCTGACGACACGCCTCTCCCCCTGGCTCTACCTGACGAACAAGACGTGGTACTCGCCGTACGAAAACCACGTGACCGAACACGAACACGCGCTCTGGGCGTACTACGAAGACAGGGTGTACGCGTCCTTCAGCCTGGATTTCCTGGAAGAGATCGACGAATATCTCAGGCAGGAACAGGAACGGGAACGCATCGCGGGCTTCGGCGGCGGCTTTGGCATCACCAAGGAATGGAGCGCCGCCTTTCTGTACCGGGTGGACTGGGAGTCCGGCACCGATTTGGAGAAACGCATCGCCCTGCGCTACGACCACCAGTGCTTCTCCACCGAGACGGCCTGGACTCAGACCGATGACGACACCCGTTTCGAATTCCGTGTCATCCTGGCGCAGTTGGGCTCCGTAGGCCGTTAGACCATGGCCAGCGCCAGACAGATACGCCTCCTTCCGCCCGAACTGCAGAACCAGATTGCCGCGGGCGAGGTGGTGGAACGTCCCGCCAGTGTTCTCAAGGAACTCATCGAAAACGCATTGGATGCCGGCGCGACCCGCCTGCGCGTCCTGATCCGCGACGGCGGGCAGTCCTGCATCCGAGTCAGCGACAACGGGTGCGGCATCCCCGAAAACGAGCTCGAGCTGGCCGTGACGCGGCATGCTACGAGCAAGCTCTCGACCATCCAGGATCTGAGCGCCATCCGCAGCTTCGGGTTCCGGGGCGAAGCGCTGCCGAGCATCGCCTCCGTGTCCCGATTCCGACTGGCGTCCGCCACGCATGATGGAGAAGGTTCGGCCCTGGAAGTCCTCCACGGCCGCGTGGTGGCCATCGGTCCTGCGGCCATGCCCAGAGGGACCGAAGTCGAAGTTCAGGATCTCTTCGCCAACGTCCCGGCCAGACTCAAGTTTCTGAAACAGCCCGCCACGGAAACCCGCAAATGCGGCGATCTGTTCGTACGCATCGCCTTGGCCAACCTGGACGTGGACTTCGAACTGCTGAACGGCGAAAGAACCGTGCATCGTTTTCTGGCAGGCGAAGACCTGCCCAGGCGCCTGAGCGCCATCTGGCCGCGTGAACTGGTGGACTGCGCGCACCACGTGGACATGGCCGACGGCCCGTTCTCCGTCCGCGGCCTGATTGGCGACCCGGCGACGGCGCAGGCTCGCGGCGACCGCATTCTCGTGTACGTCAACGGCCGCCCCGTCCAGGACAGAACCATGATCAGCGCCGTCCGGGAGGCCTATCGCGGCAGAATCCTGGGCAAGGAATACCCTCAGGCCGTGCTGTTTTTGCAACTCCCCCCCGATGAAGTCGACGTCAACGTGCATCCGGCCAAGACCGAGGTCCGCTTCCAGGATGAGGGCGCCGTTTTCCGTCTGGTGCGACGCGCCGTGGCCAAGGCGCTGGAAGCATGCACCGACGTGCCGCCCCTGACTGAAAATGCGGCGCACTTTTCCGTGTCCCGGAGCCTTCCCGTCCTGCCTGTCTCCCCCCCACAGGAGCGGGCGTTTACAGATGCCCCCGTCCCTGCCCGACCAGACAGCCCGCTTTACGAGCAGCCCTGGCCCCGGAAATTCTCCTCCTCTGCGGCCGTACAGCAACTTTTCGAAACACCGGCGGCGCCCGCCTTGACCCCGGAGCCAACACCGCAGCGCAGCCCTGACCCCGCCCCGCAGCCCGAGGCCGCGCTCACCCGCTACCTGGGACAGTTCGCCGACACGTATCTCATCCTGGCGGGTTCGACCGAGATCACGCTCATCGACCAGCATGCGGCGCACGAACGCGTGCTCTTCCACATGCTGCGCACCAGCGGGTCCCGCGGCGACCGCCGACCGCTGCTCATGCCGCTGGAAATCCCCATGCACCCGTCGCAGGCGCTGCTGGTGCAGGAAATCTGGACCCAGCTCGACGAACTCGGCTTTTCCCTTGAACTGGCGACCGAACCGAAGCTCCTGCTCCACGCCGTGCCGGCCCTGCTGACACCGTCAAAAGCCCGGGAATTCCTGGAGGACGCCCTGGCGGACAAGGCCAGCTCCATGGAAGATCTCTGGGCGGTCATGGCCTGCAAGGCGGCCATCAAGGCCGGCGACGTACTGACCCCTGACGAGGCCCTGGCCCTGATCGAATCCTGGCAGTCCCTGCCAGACAGAAATTTCTGCCCCCACGGTCGCCCCGTCACCCTGCGCTGGAGCGTCGGCGACCTGGAGAAACAGTTCAAGAGGCGCTCCTGAAGGAAGCGCCTCGCACCACGCATCAGATTCGAGGAGGAACCTTTGAATATTCTCATCGTTGGGGCCGGGGGCCGCGAACACGCCCTGGCCTGGAAGATCAGCCGCAGCCCGCTTCTCACGAAGCTCTTCATCGCCCCCGGCAACGGCGGCACGGCCCTGCTCGGGTCCAACGTCGCCATCCGGGACGACGACATCGACGGTCTGACGGCATTTGCCCGGGACAACCGGATCGATCTTGTCGTCGCCGGCCCGGAACTGCCCCTTGTCCTGGGCCTCAAGGAGGCGCTCGACGCAGTGGGCATCCCCTGTTTCGGCCCGTGCGCCTTCGCCGCCCAACTGGAGGGCTCCAAGGCCTTCGCCAAGAACATGATGCGGGAGACCGGGGTTCCGACGGCCGACTTTCGGGTGTTTGACTCCTATGACAGCGCCCTGGAATACGTCCGCGCTCATCCCCTGCCCATGGTCATCAAGGCCGACGGGCTGGCGGCGGGCAAGGGCGTGGTCATTGCCCAGACCATGGCCGAGGCCGAAGGCGCACTCAAGGACATGATGCTGGACCGCGTCTTCGGCGACGCAGGCCTGACGGTCGTCGTCGAGGAGGCCCTGGTGGGCGAGGAGGCCTCCTTCCTGGCCTTCTGCGACGGCTCGACCGTGGTGCCCATGCCTTCCCTGCAGGACCACAAGCGCATCGGTGACAACGACACGGGCCTCAACACCGGAGGCATGGGCGCGTACAGCCCGGCCCCTGTCCTGCCCGAGAACCGGTACGCCGCCATGGCCGACCTTGCCATCCGCCCCATCACCACGCACCTAGCGGCCATCGGCCAGCCTTTCAAGGGCGTGCTCTATGCCGGCCTGATGATGACGGAAAAGGGCCCCATGATCCTGGAGTACAATGTCCGTTTCGGAGACCCGGAATGCCAGCCGCTCATGGCTCGCCTCAAGTCCGACCTGGTCGAGATCATGCTCGCCTGCGTGCACGGCACCCTTGACCCGGCCAAGGTTGTCTACCATACGGAAACAAGTTGCTGCGTGGTCATGGCCGCCAAAGGCTACCCCCAAAGCTACCCCAAAGGGATGGTCATCGAGGGGATCGACGAGGCGGAAAAAATCGAAGGCGTCAACGTGTTCCAGGCCGGAACGCAGCTTCAGGACGGGCAAACCGTCAGCAGCGGCGGCAGGGTTCTGGGCGTGACCGCCTTGGGCTCGGATCTCGGACAGGCGCGCGCCCGCGCCTACGAGGCAGTGCAGAGGATATCGTTCGACAACAGCTATTACCGCACGGATATCGCCGTCAAAGGACTAAGGAGAACACAATGACCCAAGTTGCGATCTTCATGGGCAGCAAATCCGACGAGGCCACGGTGCGCCCGTGCGCGGACGTGCTGGACAAACTCGGCATCACGTACACCTTCACCATCACCTCCGCTCACCGCACGCCCGAGCGGACGGCCCGGCTGATCCGCGAGTTGGAGGACGCCGGCGTGCAGGTCTTCATCTGCGCCGCGGGTCTGGCGGCGCACCTAGCCGGCGCCGTGGCGGCCAAGACCATCCGGCCGGTGCTTGGCATCCCCATCTCGGCCTCGTCCCTGGGCGGCTGGGACGCACTGCTGGCCACGGTTCAGATGCCTCCGGGCTTCCCCGTCGGCACCCTGGCCCTGGACAAGGTCGGCGCCCGCAACTCGGCGTGGCTCGCGGCCCAGATCCTGGCATTGCACGATGCGGCCCTGGCCGAACGGATTCAGGCCGAGCGACGCAAGATGATCGAACAGGTCGAGGAAGACGCGAAGACGCTGTAGCGTTTGGCAAGCATTGCAAAAGAAAAGGCGGGTCACCCCGCCTTTTCTTTTGCCTTGTGTTCAGACAACTTACTTAAGAAACTTGAAGAACTCGCTCTCAGGAGTCAAAACGAACTGCGTCTGGTCCTTCATGGTCTTCTTGTACGCATCCATGGTCCGCACGAACTCGTAGAATTCAGGATCCTGGGTCAGGGCCTGGGCGTAGATGGCCGTGGCGGCTGCTTCGCCCTCGCCTCGGGCGGACTCGGCAGCACGCTGCGCATCGGCCAGGATGACGGTTCTCTGCCGGTCGGCCATGGTCGTGATCTTCGCTGCCTCCTCCCGGCCTTCGGAGCGATACTGCTTGGCCTGCCGCTCTCGTTCGGCCTGCATGCGGCCGTAGATAGCCATCTGGTTCTCCTTGGGCAGGTCGGTGCGCTTGATGCGCACATCGATGACGCGGATCCCGTATTCGCCGAGCAGCGAGTTGGACTTGGTCGTGACCTCCTCCATGATTGTGGAGCGCTCGACGGCCACGATCTCGGTCAGGGTATAGCGTCCGAGGGCCTCGCGCATCTGCGAGTAGACGATGTCATCGATGCGGGACAGGCCGCCCTGGATATTGCGCACGGTCCTGTAGAAAAGGAGCGGATTTTCGATCTTCCAGCGCGAATAGTTGTCCACGACCATGTTCTTCTTGTCCTGGGTGATGATCTCGGCCGCGGGGGCGTCATACTCCAGCACTCGCCCGTCAAAGAGGATGACGTTCTGCACGAAGGGCAGCTTGAAATGCAGCCCAGGGCCGAAGTCCGCGCCAATGGGCTTGCCCAGTTGCAGGAGAATGGCCCGCTCGGTCTGGTCGACCACGAACACGCACTGCAGCAGGAGAAAAACACCTACGACAATGGCGGCAAGGGTGATCTGGATCGTTCTCATTGCTGCGCCCCTCCCTGCGTGGACACGCCCGCCTTGCCCGACCGCTGCAAGGGAAGGTACGGAAATACCCTCTGCATGGACTCGTTGGAAATAATGATCTTCTCTACCTCGGGTCTGGAAAGGATTTCCTCCATGGTTTCGAGGTAGAGCCTCTTCTTGGTGATGTCCTTGGCCTTGCGGTACTCTTCGAGCACAAACAGGAAACGGTCGCTGTCGCCCCTTGCCTGGAGTATCTTCGACTCCTTGTAGGCCTGGGCCTGGTTGGTGATGGCGGCCGCCTCGCCCCTGGTGCGGGGGATCAGGTCGTTCTCGTAGGCTTCGGCCTCGTTGATGAAGCGGCTCTTGTCTTCCTTGGCGCTGGCCACATCCTTGAAGGCGTCGATGACCTGCTTGGGCGGATGCACGTCCTGCAGCTGCACGGCCACAACCCTGATGCCGCTCTTGTAGCTGTCGAGGGTCTTCTGCAGAAGGTCGCGCGTGTCGTTCTGTATGGTCATCTTGTCGTCCGTGAGGGCGGCGTCGATCTTGTTGTACCCGATGACCTCGCGCATGGCCGCCTCGGCCGCGTCCTTCACGGTCTTCTCCTGATTGGCGACGTTGAAGAGGTAGTCCTGGGCGTTCTCGATGAGGAACTGCACGATGAACTGCACGTCGACGATGTTCTCGTCGCCCGTGAGCATGAGGGATTCCTCGGGCACCAGCCGGACCTGCGCACCTGTCGGGACCGTGAACGCGGAGCTTCCGCGGAATCCGACTTCGATCCGCTGGATCTTGGTGACCTGCGGCGTGAGCACGGATTCTATGGGGAAGGGCAGACGATAGTGCGGGCCGGGTTCCGTGGTCCTGTCGTAGGCGCCGAATCGCTTGACCACGCCGACCTCATCCGGCTGGACGAGGTAGATGCCGCTGCCGAGCCAGAGGACAACGGCGATGAGCACGATGACCTTCCAACCGGGAAGATTCATCTGTTTCAACTGTTTGACTTTCTCGTTCAAATCACCGAGATCCGGGCCTGGTATGGGCCCAGACTGCCTCTGCCGCCGTTCTTGTAGTTTTTCCCAATCCCAATTCATAATTATCCTTGGTAAAAGACTCCTCATGAGAGGTCAAGGAAATGAGAGGATACGCAATTGACCGCACCCGCCCAACGTCCTGATGACAGCGATAAAAAAGCGCCCGAACCGGGCTGCGAAGTGACAGTTTATACAGATGGTTCCAGTCTTGGCAATCCGGGCCCCGGAGGTTGGGCCGCAATTCTGGCTTGGGGAGACGTGAAGAAGGAGATCAGCAAGGGGTATCACGAGACGACCAACAACCGCATGGAAATCCGCGGGGTCATCCATGCCCTTTCGGAACTGACGCGGCCGTGCACCGTCCATGTCCATACCGACTCGCGCTATGTATGCGACGCCGTTGCCAAACGGTGGATTGCAGGCTGGGTCAGAAACGGCTGGCTCACATCGGCGAAAAAGCCTGTGAAAAACCGCGATTTGTGGGAACGGCTGATCCCTCTACTGAAAAAGCACAAGGTCCACTTCCACTGGATCAAAGCCCACAACGGGCATCCCGAAAACGAACGATGTGACGAACTGGCCAAAAACGCGGCCATGGCAACGGGAAGGGTTACGGACGAAGGGTATCGGTCGGAATCGTGACCGACGCGGGCGATGTTCAGAACAAGACGTCGAAAGAGTGAACCAGCAATACCGCTCCGATCCCTATCTTGACCGAAAGCCCGAGCACCTTGCCGAGCATGGCGCCCCAGGCGGCCTGTTTGGCTTCGTGCACCGGGCGCTTGTTCAGCAATTCAATGCCGAGGCAGCCGAAATAGGCCCCGACGACGGCCCCGACCAACGCGCCCAGACCCAGCAGGAACGGGGCGCCGAAAATGGCGCCGAAAATGGCGCCGGCGATGGCGCCCCAGTTTCCGGACCGGGAGGCGCCATATTTTTTGGCGCCGACAGTCTGCAGTCCGAATTCGATGCATTCTCCGAGAAATGAAAAACCGAGGAAAAGCAGGTAGGTCTGTAGTGGGATGCTCACTTCCGGATTTAGCAGGTCCCAAATCCAGAGAATAAGGATCACCAGCCAGTTCGCCGGCAGGCCGAAGACGTGTGTAGAAAAGGCTGTGATGAGAAGGAGAAAGACAAAAGCGGCGATGAATGTGGACATACGGGGTGGAGAGCAGAAATAAAAAAAGTCCTGGCGACGACCTACTTTCCCACCAGTGGACTGGCAGTATCATTGGCGCTGGAGGTCTTAACTTCCGAGTTCGGAATGGAATCGGGTGTGGCCCCTCCGCCGTGGTCACCAGGACGAAATATGTAAGAAAAACAGGTGAAGAGAGAGAGTTAAGACTCACGATCTATTAGTACCGGTCAGCTGAACACATTACTGCGCGTACACTTCCGGCCTATCTACCAGGTGGTCTTCCTGGGATCTTAAGTGTCTTGCGACAAGGGAGAACTTATCTTGTGGCTGGTTTCCCGCTTAGATGCTTTCAGCGGTTATCCATTCCGATTATAGCTACCCTGCTATGCCGCTGGCGCGACAACAGGTCCACTAGGGAATCGTCCATTCCGGTCCTCTCGTACTAGGAACAGACCCACTCAATTCTCCTACGCCCACAGAAGATAGGGACCAAACTGTCTCACGACGTTTTAAACCCAGCTCGCGTACCACTTTAAACGGCGAACAGCCGTACCCTTGGGACCTGCTCCAGCCCCAGGATGTGATGAGCCGACATCGAGGTGCCAAACCGCATCGTCGATGTGAACTCTTGGATGCGATCAGCCTGTTATCCCCGGCGTACCTTTTATCCGATGAGCGATGGCCCTTCCATGCGGGACCACCGGATCACTAACACCTACTTTCGTACCTGCTCGACATGTCTGTCTCGCAGTCAAGCTCCCTTATGCGTTTGCACTCGACGGCTGGTTTCCAATCAGCCTGAGGGAACCTTTGCGCGCCTCCGTTACTCTTTGGGAGGCGACCGCCCCAGTCAAACTACCCACCAGACACTGTCTCCCTGCCGGATGACGGCGAGGGATTAGAGTCCTAAACTAACAAGGGTGGTATTTCAAGGTTGACTCCACGGATTCTAGCGAACCCGCTTCACAGTCTCCCACCTATCCTACACATGATAGTTCAAGATCCAATGTCAAGCTATAGTAAAGGTGCACAGGGTCTTTCCGTCTTTCTGCGGGGAGACGGCATCTTCACCGCCAATTCAATTTCACTGAGTCTCTGGTCGAGACAGTGCGGAGATCGTTACGCCATTCGTGCAGGTCGGAACTTACCCGACAAGGAATTTCGCTACCTTAGGACCGTTATAGTTACGGCC